>NZ_JACXWX010000109.1 GCF_014764505.1 Phormidium tenue FACHB-886 | reverse complement strand
TATTGTCTCTCAGGTCAGATTTATCGAAGCGCTCTTTGGAATTGCTGCTTAAGAGAATGCAAACGATACCGATCGGTTGTCCTTTATAAGTTTTTGCGACACAACCCTTGAATTTGCTAAGTCTTAAGCATTTTGCAAATTATTATGCATTAGCATCGGCTGCTTAAAAAATTAGAGGTTCTGCGATCGCTGTTCTAAATAGTTTGGATGGTAATTAATTAAAACTCGCTACACAATAGAATATTTTGCAATTCTTAAAAAAGTCGTTGAAGCTACAGATCTTTAAATGTCTAATTGTTTCAAGCGCGTTAGAAGAAAAAGTTAATAAAGTCTAACGAATAAAGACTAAAACAGCGCTTTGTGATAAGAGTCCGGGTAGTCGGTTGTTTGCTTTAATTGTTCGCTTGTGTCATATATAAATTTGGGCAAGCGTTAGGAGATTGATTACATACACTTTCAACACTTGTGAGTTTTAACATATTCTTCAAAAATTTATTGATTCACCTTGTGCTATGGGGTTTGAGTGTATAAGCTGATAGAACTTGAATTTGCAACAGAACTTTTTCTAATTCGAGAAATTGTTTTTAGGTATTCCCTTATTTTCGCTCACTCTGATAGTTCTTTTTACTACAACGGTTGTATGTAGATTTTGAGCAGGAGGATGGTGAGCTTCTGACTCAGACAAGAACTTCGTCGTGCATTCCATGCAAGCTTCAATCAGGTTCGCTGTAGCAAGTGTTTCTAGTCGAATGCAATTAATCCAAGTTCCCATTCTCCATATCATCAGCGCCTACCTATTTCAGGACGGATTTTCGTAATGAGCAGCAGCGTTATTCAAACGAGTGAAACTTCTAATTTGCAGATAGCTGTTGTTGGTCTAGGATCTTACTATCCAGGTGCAGGGAATTTACTTACTCTCTGGGAAAATGTTTTGGCAAGACGGAGTCAATTTCGCAGCTTGCCCAAGCAGCGGCTACCGTTATTGGAATACTATGATGCAAATCCAGCGGCACCTGACAAAACCTATGGCGATCGGGCTGCCGTCATTGACGGATTTGAATTTGATTGGGTGAACTGGCGCATCCCTAAAGCTGCGTTTGATTCAACTGATATTGTGCACTGGCTGGCACTGGAAACAGCCACTCAAGCCCTGAAGGATGCTGGCTATTCTCGTGAGCAAGTGCCCACTCAAAAGACTGGCGTTATAGTCGGCAATACACTCACAGGTGAGCAGACTCGCACAACCACACTCCGTTTGCGCTGGCCCTATACTCGACGGGCATTACAAACGGCAGCTCAAGTTCAGAACTTATCCTCAGCTACTGCCAAAGCGTTGATAGAGACGATGGAGCAGATTTACAAGTCTGCTTTTGCTCCCATTACAGAAGATTCTCTAGCCGGAGGACTGTCAAACACGATCGCCGGTCGCATCTGCAATGCCTTCAACCTAGACGGAGGGGGCTACACGGTTGATGGTGCGTGTTCCTCTTCTTTGCTGGCAGTGATTACGGCTGCCAATGCCTTGAGCAATAGAGATTTGGACTTGGCGTTAGCGGGTGGTGTGGATGTCAGTTTAGACCCATTTGAGTTGATTGGCTTTGCCAAGGTCGGGGCTCTAACTGCGAATGGAATGTCGGTTTACGATCGCCGGTCGAGTGGCTTTATTCCCGGTGAAGGTTGTGGCTTTGTCGTGCTCAAACGACTAGAGGATGCCCAGGCGGCTGGTGATTATGTATATGCTGTGCTCAATGGCTGGGGCATTTCATCAGATGGCAAAGGTGGCATCACAGCCCCGTCTCAAGCAGGACAAGCCAAGGCACTCGGTCGTGCTTATGCGAAGGCCAGGTATAGTCCACACAGGCTTGATTTTATTGAAGGGCATGGAACGGGGACAGCCGTCGGCGATCGGGTTGAGCTGGAAGGCATTGCGGCTGCCGTTCGTGCGGGCGGGGAGATTGCACCTCGCTCGATTGGGGTGACTTCATTTAAATCGATTGTGGGGCATACCAAGGCAGCTGCGGGCATTGGTGGTTTGATCAAAGCCGTTATGGCAGTCAATCAGCGAATCATCCCACCTACCGCTGGTTGCAAAGACCCCAATCCTGTGTTTGATTCCTCAGCAAATTGTGTTTATCCCATCCTGACGGGCGCTATTCGCCCTACCACCGATACGCTTCATGCTGGGGTGTCAGCAATGGGATTTGGGGGCATCAATTCTCATGTAACGCTGTCTTCGGCAGATGCGCCTGCACCTCACTTAAAGCCAGCGCTAGAGGAGCGATCGCTTCTGGTTTCTCATCAAGACACAGAGCTCTTTGTCCTCAGTGCTAACTCTGTACAAACGCTGCTTGAACGAGTTCGAGGCGCTATATACCAGGCAGAAGGCATAAGTCTGGCAGAAATGACAGATTTAGCAGCACATTTAGCTCAAACGCTAACTCAATCTCAACCTGTTCGAGCTGCCATTATTGCTAGCACACCCAACGAGCTAATAGAGCGACTGCAACAGCTTGAGCACATCTTAGATCGACAGCCTTTAAACTCCGGAGAAATTCAAGCCTTCCCACAGCAAGGACTGTGAATTTCCAATGCGGTCAAGCGCGATCGAGTTGGGTTCCTCTTTCCTGGACAGGGAGCGCAAAAGCTGAACATGGGACGTGTCTTGGTCGAGCGGCATCGCTGGGCGCAGGAGCTGGTGATCCAGACCGATCAGTGGCTACAGGATCGGCTGGCTCAGCCCATTAGTCATGTCCTGTATCGCTCTTTAGAGAAGGCAGTAAATTCAGCAGAGCTAGCCCAGTGGCAGCAAGACTTGGCAAAGACAGAGGTGGCACAGCCTGCCCTTTGTTTAGCATCTGTGCTCTGGAGCCGCTATCTAGAACAGTTAGGTATTAAGCCGCTTGCTGTGGGTGGTCATAGCTTAGGAGAGCTTACTGCATTTCACACAGCCGGAGCGTTTGACGTAGAAACACTGCTGCGGTTAGCAGCGATTCGGGGTCAGGCGATGTCTGGTTCAGGCTCTAGCGATCGCGCCGGGGCAATGGCGAGTTTGGGTTGTTCAGAGCTGGTTACCACATCGCTGTTGCAGTCTGTGCAGAGTGATGTGGTGGTCGCGAATATGAATAGCCACCAGCAGACTGTAATATCGGGCGATCGCTCCAGTGTAGAAACTGTCGTTCAACTGGCAGCCGCTCAGAATATTCAAACCCATCTTCTGCCTGTGTCCCATGCCTTTCATTCTCCACAGGTTGCAGCAGCGGCAGACTATTTACGAGATACTGCCCCCGTACCGGAAACATTGAGTTCTTTGCCGATCGCGCTGTTTTCCAGCGTGCGTGATGCTCAAGTTCATTTAGGAATCAATTTGCGAGAGCACTTTGCCATGCAGGTGACATCACAAGTTGATTTCATTTCGCTGGTCAAGGCGATGTCACCTCAGTGCGATCTGCTAATTGAAGTGGGTTCAGGGCGGGTGTTGTCGGGATTGGCAAACGCGATCACCAATGGTGAAACTCCTTGCTTACCAGTGGAATCAAAATCAGGGAGCGATCGCGACCTCAATCAAGTTTTAGCCACTTTCTTTGTGCAGGGGGGTGAAATTAACTGGGATGCGCTCTATGAAAATCGGTTAGTCCGTCCCTTTATACCTGCATCTCAGCGGCAGTTCATTGAAAACCCCTGCGAGCGACCTTTCCAGGTGCCGATTGCCACAAATCCAAGCTCCGCAAACGTTCAAGTACCTCAGCAGTTGTCGCAGAATGGACATCAGGACTCCTTCAATCCGATGGTTGCCCCACCGTCAGATTTCGATTGGACGGAAACGTTGTCCAATTATTTTGTTCAGCGGGGCGCATTCTTAGCGCAAGTGATTCGGGCGGATTTGCAAACCTTGCCGCACTTAAACGATCGCAATTTAACCAATTACAGCTCAGCCATTCACTCAGCTCAAACAACCAATGGCGGCATGAATGAAAAGGCGATCGATGTGCCTCCTCAAGCTCCTTTGGTTCCCGCTGAATCTGGTGCTATAGCTGAGCTACTGCTGGGGTTAGTCGAGGAACGCACTGGATTTCCTAAAACAACATTAACCCTAAATTTGCGGCTGCTGGATGACTTAAATCTTGACTCGATCAAGGCAGCCGATCTAATTGCCACGGTTGCAAAACGACTGGGCGTTGGCGGCAAGCTAGACCCCTCTATGTTGGCAAACGCCACGCTGGCTGATGTGGTGACGACGCTGCAAGCTGCTCAACCTCAGACTGTATCGACTCCTACGATCGAAGCAGCTACAGACAGTGGTACAAACCCTATCAACCGCTCTAGTTGGGTCAGGCACTTTGCGATCGAGTTTGTGCCGCAAGCGTTGCCTGCTAACCCTAGTGAGAATTGGGCGTTAGCAACGGTTCTCATCCTTGCCGATACCGTTGATAGTGCGGTAGTTCAAGCGTTACAGAATCACTTGAGCGGTTTAGGAGCGCAGGTCAAATCCATTTCTTATCAGCAGTTCACAGCCAAAGAGAATGGCTGGAATTCTTTCTCGCACTATCTGGCGATTTTGCCACAATCAAATACCTCGGCTGCGTTGCCGTTGCCGCAGATGATGGCGCGGCTCAGAAGTATTGTCACTCCCAAATCTCAGCCGGATGCTTGTATTGCTTACGTGCAATTTGGTGGCGGCAATTTTGGTCGGAATGGAAAAACGCATCCTGCCAGCTCCTGCGCGGCAGCATTTGCCCGTACATTGCATCTTGAGCGCCCTGAGTTGCGAGTTCGAGTCATTGATTTAGCCTCAGAACTTGCACCCGATCGAGTTGCCGATCTCGCGATTGCAGAACTGTCTGGCACTGAGGCGATCGCCACGGTAGGCTACGATGCTAATCAGGTGCGACGAGTGCCGCAAGCTCGTGTACAGCAACCTGCACAATATCGGCAGCGGTTCTCACAGGGTGATGCAAACGACAAGCGATCGCTTGGCTGGTCAGACCAGGATGTTGTCCTGGTTACGGGCGGCGCTAAGGGCATTACTGCCGAATGTGCGTTAGCGTTTGCCCAGGCTCATGGGGTAAAAATGGCGTTGGTTGGTCGCTCCTCAGCCGCTACAGATGCTGAAGTACGCCAGACGCTAGCTCGCTGCCAAGCTGCTGGGCTAACCTGCCGCTATTACTCTTGCGACATTGTTGATGGAGATGCGATTGCTAGTCTGATCAAGACCATTAGCGCCGAACTGGGATCGATTACGGCTGTCATTCATGGTGCAGGGCTCAATCAGCCACGTCTGCTTGAACAAGCGAGCCTGGAAGCGGCTCAAGCTGAGGTTTCACCCAAATTGCTTGGAGCCCATAATTTGCTGCAAGCACTCGATCCGACTGCGCTACGGATGTTTGTTGCCTTCAGTTCGATCATCGCGGTGACGGGAATGCCCGGAAACGCCTGGTATGGCTTCGCAAATGAAGCATTAGATATTTCACTGTGTTGTTTTCAGCAGGCGCACCCAAGCATTCAGGTGCTTTCGATCGCCTATAGCATTTGGGATGAAGTCGGCATGGGTGCTCGCATGGGAAGCGTCAAGACTCTAAAGCGCATGGGAATTTCTGCAATTCCTGTCCAAGAAGGCGTATCTCGCTTTTTGCGGCTGATGGAAGCCGATCCGGGTACAACTCAGGTGCTTATTGCGGCTCGTTTGGCAGGTCTAGATACCTGGCCGCCCACTCCACTGCCAGATGCGACCAATCTACGGTTTGTTGAGCAGGTACGCTATGTTGAACCGGGGGTAGAGTTGGTTGCCCGGGCTCATCTCAGCCTAGAACGCGATCGCTACATTCAAGACCATATTTGGCGAGGCTATTACCTGTTTCCAACGGTGTTTGGATTGGAAGCAATGGCACAGGCGGTTGCGTATGTGACGGGCAATCTCAAACCAGCGATCGCGCGAATCGAGGATATTTCCTTGCAGCGTCCGGTTGTGGTTGACCCAACGCAGGGGGTTGAGATCGAGATCTATGCCGAAGTCATGGAGGCGTCAGGCAACGGCGAACAGCAGATTTGCGTGAGCATTCGGACTGAGCAAACAGACTTCAGCATTGATCACTTTGCCGCGATCGTCGTGTTGGGCAAACTTGCATCTGGTGAATTAATGCCAGGAGCGCAAACGGTGCAGTCAGATCCCGTTCTAGCAGACAAGGCACTGGAAATCAATCCTCAAGTTGACCTCTATGAAGGGTTACTTTTCCAGGGAAAACGGTTTCAGCAAATGGGAGCAATTTTTGCGCTCACATCCAATACGGCTGTTTTCCAGTCCAACGTGCAACCTAACACTGAGTTAGGAATAGACAGCTTTTCAACCGAGTTGGGGCAATGCTTGCTTTTGGGCGATGCTTATTTCAGGGATGTCCTGCTTCAGTCAGTGCAACTCACCATTCCGCAAAATATTTGTTTGCCCATTCATATCGCCAAGATTGAGTGGTTTGAAAATTCGGCTTTGGAGCAGGAAGCAAGCGATCGCGGCAGGATCGTCACAGCTCAACTGCTGCAACAAGACGGGCGCGAGTATGATGCAGAAGTGATTGCCACTAATGAACAAGGGTATATCACTGAGCGCATTTCTGGATATCGCCTGCGGATATTAGAAGAACATCCAGAAAACCCAACGGCCGAACAATTGGCATTTCCTGAAACCCGCGATCGACACCAGTTACAGGCTGTTCTAGGTACAACCTTTCAGCAGCTTGGTATTATTCCACCTGCCATAGCATTGGGTTACGCTCCCAATTTGCAGGCAAAACCCAGAGACCAGCGGCTCCAACACGAACAACTGATTGTTGAGCGAGCGTTACGGGATCAGTTAGGTCTGTCATCCTCAGAGGCTCTTGATTTTGGCATTCGATCGCAGCCTTCGGGTAAACCTGAGTTAACAGGTAGCGTCGCCAGCTTTGATGTATCGCTCTCCCATTGCGATCGCTACTGCCTATGTGTGGTTGGAGCATCGCCACAAGGCTGCGATATTGAAGCCATTATCCCTCGTGATCAAGACGATTGGGTGGCGTTGCTCAGTGATGCTCATAGCCCCATCATTGATGAATTGGTGCAGCAGGGTGATACTCGCGATCGGGCTGCAATGCGGATTTGGTCAGCTCTCGAAGCGGTTCGTAAAGCGTATAGCGGCGCAAACCCAGAATTTTCAATTCTTAAGAAACAGGGCGATAGTGTATTACTCCATGCCTCTATGCCAGCAGGCGACTGTGGAGTAGTGACGGTGCCGATTCGGCTGACTCGTCCTCCTGAGCGCATGATTGCAATCGTGGTGCCGTTAACTCAAGCGAGGGCATCTGCTCCGGTGACTGAGTTAGACCATTGCGATCGCCATTTCTCTGGCTACACCAGTGATGGTCCGCAAGGACAGCCCGTTTACCAACAGCGCTTTCAAGTCAGTTTCAAGGAAAGTGGCAGCATCAGCCGTCGCATTTATTTTTCACAGTACTTTCGTTGGATTGGCAAAATCCGTGAGCTGCCAATGGAAAGTATTGCCTCGCAAGTGCTGAGCGATTTCTTTAGCGGCGATTGGGGCATGGTGACAAACGCGGTTAGCCTGCGGGTCTTGGGTGAGGCGACTGCCTATGACGTGCTGCAAGCGAGAGCCTGGGTGGGCGATGTAACGGGTTCGTCGTTTACAACCTACATCGAGTTTTGCAAAGTCTTGCCCGATGGCTCTTTAGAGCGGTTGGCAATCACTGAGGTCAGAGCCACTTGGGTGCAGCTCAAGAGCTATGGTGTGCCTTCACCAATGCCCTTTCCTGCCTATCTTGCTGAGTATCTGGAGCAATTTGCCCCCAGGCAATCTGCTCTCCTGGATCTTACACAGCCCAAGATTCTCAACCTGCCGCCACTGCCAACAACTCTCACACAGTTAGATTTAGGGGCGATCGTTTATCAAGCCCCTCTGCATCAAAGCCGCTCTGGAATGTTGCTTCGGTCTGAGGTATTTCAAACAACGCTGGAAGAATCTAACTTGGTCGGCAATGTCTACTATGGCAATTACTTTATTTGGCAAGGACGAATTCTCGATCTATTCCTCTACAGTGTTGCCCCTGAATATCTGCGAGTTTCCAATCCGATTGGAGAAATGCTCTGTTTGTATAGCCGCATGGATTACCTGCGCGAAGCAATGCCGTTTGATCGAATTAAAACTCAGCTTTATGTGCGCTCGGTTTCTGAATGTGGGGCGACGTTTAATTTTGAATTTTTCCGAGAACAATTTGATGGCAGCCTGGAAAAATTACACATCGGGCAGCAAGAAGTCGTCTGGGTAGAACGTCGTGCAGACGGATCTCCTGTGGCTGCTCCGTTACCTTCCAGCGTCATGCAGGCGCTAGTCGATTGCTCCATTTCCTCACCTGGAATGAATTCTATTAGATATTAAAGGAGCCTAATCATGTCGTTTAATCAAAAGCAGCTCCACAGCCAGCTGCGGCTGATCCACATTATCGCCTCCATTGGCTTGGGCGCATTTATTTATTCCCCGTGGCGAAGCAACTCCACCTTCACACTGGTAATGAGCGTTGTAATCTTTCCCCTCCTAACCTTGACCGGGTTGTGGATGTGGCAAGGACCCCGCATTCAAAAATGGTTGAAGCGGGGCGGCGAGACGGCGGTTCAGGATGAAATTTAATCAATTGATCTTCTCAATCTGATCTTCTAATCTAAGAAAATAAATCATGGAAGAATTCATCATTAATTTTGTCAACGGTACACCCGGTAGTGATTTGCTGTTGGGCAGCATTGCAAATGATGCGATCAACGGTGACGCAGGCGGTGACCTATTAGTGGCTGGGCAAGGAGACGATGCCTTAAACGGCGGAACGGATAATGATGCTTTGTTTGCCGGTCCAGGCGTAGATGTCCTCAATGGTGGAGATGGTGAAGACACCCTGTTTGGTGAAGACGGATTGGATGCCCTAAATGGTGGAGATGGCAACGATGCCCTGTTTGGTGGAGCCGAGCAAGACGCCCTATTGGGTGGGCTTGGTAATGATGCCCTGTTTGGCGGCGGCGGGATTAATTCCATGCAGGGGGATGCGGGCAGCGATGCCCTGTTTGGTGGAGAAGACAATGACATCCTCAATGGTGGTGCTGGTGATGATGGTTTGTCTGGCAATGCTGGCAACGATGTTTTGGTGGGAGATATTGGCAACGATGTTGTGTTTGGAGGAGATGGAGACGATCGCCTCAACGGTGGAGACAACAACGATGCCCTATACGGTGAAGCAGGCAATGATGTGATCATTGGTGGAAATCACAACGACATCTTGATCGGCGGTGATGGCAATGATGTGCTTTTGGGCGGCCCAGGGATAGACACATTATTGGGAGGACAAGGATCGGATGCATTTGTGCTAACAACAGCGGGAGAAGACAACATCCTTGATTTTGTGATCACAGAAGATGCCTTCCTGGTTTCTGCCGCTGACTTTCAAGGTGGATTGACTGCAAATACGCCACTGGCAGACACTCAATTCTCAATTGGATCTGCTGCGACCAGAGCTAGCGATCGCTTCATCTACAACGCTGAAACAGGCTCTCTCTTTTTCGACATTGACGGCTCAGATGCAACTGCCGCCATTCAAATTGCTAGCCTTTCGCCTAGCCTAGCTCTGAGCAACAGAAACTTCTTTGTCGTGGCTTAACGATTGCTACAGCTCTAAATCGAAAGATGAACGCTAAAAAGGCGACACGCACTAAGCCGATAGGAGAAACAAATGCTTCAAACTGAGTATCTTGAATACGACGTTGTGATTATGGGGGCGGGATTTGCAGGTCTCTGCCAAGCCCGGCACTTAATGCTGACTATTCCCAATATTCGCATCGCATTGGTTGATCCTCGCCCACCGCACCGCACCGACAAAGACTTAAAAGTGGGCGAATCGACGATCGAAATTGCCTCCCTGTTTCTGGCAAAAGAATTGGGGCTGCGCGAATATCTGATCGAAAATCACGCCCCCAAACAGGGGTTAAACTTCCACTGGGCAAAAGACCCAGCCAAAACTGCAACCCTGGATGATTATTATCATGCTGGCTCTAACCGACAAGTGCCGATTCCGTCCTATCAAATCAACCGAGCCAAGCTTGAGCGAGATTTGCTTCGCATGAATCAGGACATGGGAGCGGAATTTTTTAATGGTCAGGTGGTTGATGTAGACTTGACACCTGGTGATGCTCTCAAAACGGTTGAGGTAAAACTGGAGGGCGATCGCCTCTTCTTAAAAGCCAAGCATGTGATTGATGCAGCAGGTCGGCGGTTTATCATTGGCAAGAAGACCGATAACCTTGTGTTTGGTCCTGAAGACTTGATGGGGCTGGACACAGGTTCAGCCTGGATGCGGGTTAGAAATGTTGATCGCACCTTATTTCACAGTGGCTATGATCCTTTAGGGGCAACGACTAGCCACTACTATGCCACCAATCACTACTTTGGCAAAGGTCACTGGCTGTGGATGATTCCGATCGATACCGATGAAATGGAACTTTCGATCGGCATTATTCACCATCACAAGGTGTTACCTGCCGAACAGGTCAACACTCAAGAGAAGTTTCTGGCATTTTTAAAAGCTAGTCACACGATTTTGGCTGAGATCATTGAGAGTAGCGAAGCAGTTGACTTTAACTATTGGGGTAGGCTGGCTCATCAAAGCAAGACCATGTTTTCACCGGATAACTGGTATGTGATTGGAGATGCTGCCTACATTTTTGATGCCTTCTACTCTTACGGAACCACCACCGTCGCACTGGCGATCGAAGGCGTAACCGAAATCATTCGAGCTAAATTAGCAGGTGAACCAGACGTAGAGCAAAAGCGAGCCGCTTACAACGAATTTAACCTTGCCTATGCCCGCAGCGTAAACTGTTTGTATCGAGGGCATGATCGCCAGCTCGGTCACGCCAGCGTCATGAGTTGGCGCATCTATTTCGAATACATGTGGTGGTTTGGTGTACAGGTGCCCATGTATGTCGGCAAATGGCATTTAGATCTGACATTCATTCCCATCTTCCTCAAGACGCTTAACAGCAATGTAGACGGACTATTCGCCGATCTCTGTAAGCAGTTCAATCAACTTGTAGAACGCGATGCTAATTTAGGGCTAATGGATTGCTACCGCGCCGATCAGCTGATTGGTGGCTATCATCCGCTCAAGCACTTCGATCCGTTTCTGGAAAACGCCAAACTAGAACCGCTGCGGTGCAATGTCTTTGCAGGGTTAAAGCGAACCTGCTTCTATGTTGCAGTTTGGTATGTCTTGTTTCAGTGGAAAGGATTTGGTTGGGCAGGTGTGTTGCACCCCCGCAATCTCTATCACGTCTTCAGGTTATTAGGATTGGTCGTACAAGCCAGCATTGGAGAACTGATTTACATATTCAAAACCAGAGGATTACCGGATAACACCGAAGTGGAACGTATGCGTCAAGAGTTCAAAAGCTATCGCTATCGTCCTGAACTTCAGCCCTGGCTTGCCACACCGGAACAATCTTAAGCGCCTGTTTTTGCATGGAAAGTTATGCTTTCTATGCAAAAACAAACTTCAATTCAGCACAACTTCTCGATCGCTACTGATTGCAAAACCATCAATTGGAAGAAACCGCATGAGTACTGATATCGCTCAATCTCACGACTACGATGTCGTCATTATGGGAGCTGGTTTTGCCGGAGTCTGCCAAGCTCGACATCTGCTGCTCAACATTCCGGGAATTAAAGTAGCGATCGTTGATCCTCGATCTCCTGAGCGATCGGAGGAGAAAGACCTAAAAATAGGAGAATCGCTGATTGAAGTTGCAGCACTCTTTCTGTGTAAGGAGTTGGGGTTACATGAGTATCTGATCGAAAATCACACTCCCAAATCTGGCTTAAATTTTCATTGGTCTAAACAGCCAGACTGCACGCAAAGCCTCAACGACTACTATCACGTTTGGGCAAACCGCCAAACCCCAATCGCCTCCTTTCATCTTCATCGCGCCAAATTTGAGCAGGACGTGCTCAAAATGAATAAAGATATGGGAGCTGTATTCTACAACGGACGAGTCGTTGAAATGGATTTAACTCCCAATGACACGACCAAAACTGTATATGTCAAAAGAGGAGATGAGCAGCTCACACTCACTGCCAAGCATGTAGTCGATGCCGCAGGCCGCAAGTTTTTGATTGGGCGCAAAACTGATAACCTTTTATCTGATCCCAAAGATCTGTTGGGGTTAAACAGCGGTTCTGCCTGGCTACGGGTGAAAAATGTCGATCGCACCATCTTTCACAACGGACGGAACTCGACTAGTACGTCTTCTAGCCCCTACTACGCCACTAATCATTTCTTTGGACAAGGGCATTGGCTTTGGATGATCCCAATCGATCGACATTCGATGGAGCTATCCATTGGAGTTGTGCATCATCATTCAGTCATTCCTGCTGAAAGCATCAATACGCCTGATAAGTTTCGTGCATTTCTCAACGCCAACCACAACGTTTTAGCACAAACGATCGACAGTGGTGAGATTGTTGATTTCCATTACTGGCCAAAATTGGCTCACCGCAGTAAAACCCTCTTTTCCTCTGACAACTGGTATGTGATTGGCGATGCTGCTCATATCTTTGACGCTTTCTATTCTTACGGAACGACCATGATCGCGTTTTCTATAGAAAGTGTAACTGAGATTGTTCGAGCAAAGCTTGCAGGAGAATCAGACGTAGAGCAAAAACGAGCTGCCTATAATGACTTTAACCAAGCTTATGCTCGCAGTGTCAATTGCCTTTACCGAGGACATGATCGTCAGCTTGGTCATGCCAGTATCATGAGTTGGCGCATCTACTTTGAGTATATGTGGTGGTTTGGCGTGCATATTCCCATGTATATCGGCAAGTGGCATCTAGATCTAAGATTTATTTCCCGCTATATTCAGATTGCTAACGGTAATGTAGATGGGTTGTTCGCAGATTTATGTGAACAGTTTAATCAACTAGTAGATCGCAACGCCAACATTGGCTTAATGGATGCCTACCGTGCGGATCAGTTAGTAGGAGACTATACCCCCCTCAAGCACTTTGACAACTTCTTAGAAAACACGAAATTTGAACCTCGACGCTGCAATGTCTTTGTCAGCATGAAACATGCCTACTTTTACATTGCCATCTGGTATGCCTTATTCCAGTGGAAAGGATTTGGGCTAGCCGGAATCTTAGCGCCCAAACATCTCTACTACTTCTGCCGCATGTTGGCATTGTCTTGTAAATCTGCGATTGCCGAGTTGATCTTTAAATCCAAAATAAGTCATCTGCCCAATAATAGCCATGTTGAAACAATGCGGCGGGAGTTCCAAACCTATTAACTTGGCAATGGCGTTGTTGTATGGATGCAGGAACGGATAAAGAGTTAGATAACTGAATGAATGATTAGACCTCAACCCAAACAGAGTCAGGCTTGGCAATCTGGATCATGCGGTTGAGTGCAGCACATTGAAGCAGTAACTCCGCTGCTTGATTGTCAAACTTGCGAGAACGAAGCTTGCCTCCAAAGATCGCTTTGAGTCAAAACATCGTGGTTTCTGCCAAAGAACGGCGATGATAGTTGGAATCGCGCTTCCATTTCTTGCGACCATGCTTGCGGATGTAGCACAGATTTTCATCTCTGGGATGGGGCGGAGCGTTGCAATTGCCATGTTGCCAAATCACAGCATCGGTGCGGGGAGGGATCACTGCTTTAGCCTCTCGCTGGGCAATCTTGTCATAACAATGACGGTGGTCATAAGCTCCTAGGGCTTCGCCCCGCCTTAGGCGTACGGCTGTTACCTGCTCGATCTCATCGTCAACCTGATCCAGAATATCGCTCACGACTTCGCCATCATGAACATCATTAGTCGTGACAACTGCCGCCAGGATTGCTCCAGTTGATTCATCCACACCCAAGTGGAGCTTTCGCCTTTCTTGAATGCCGCAGGCTATAGTCCGTCGCTTGCTGTTGGCGGAGCCTGTCCGCAGGACTTAGCCATGCTGTCGGGTTTTCCATTCCCCCTCCCCGTAAACTTTCACTCCAGTTGAAACTGTCAGAACTGGGTAGTCGACTTGAGGGCAGAAGCCCCGACTTGATAGACTGGCTACTACCCCAATCTCTGCTCCATGAACGCTCTA
>NZ_JACXWX010000108.1 GCF_014764505.1 Phormidium tenue FACHB-886 | reverse complement strand
CTCCCGAAACTTTGTGGTTGGGTCTGAACTGGAGTCAGAGTGACCAGATTTTGGTTCAAGATGCGATCGAACTGCTTCTGCAATTTGCTCCCTTGTCCAACCAGAGGCGATTGCCTGCTCTAGAAGTACCTGACGTTGATCTTTGTCTGTAATTCGAGCCATTAACTTACCCGCACTATAAGGTTTACCCGCACTATAGGGTAGTTGTCCGGCGCGAATCGCGTTCTGTACGTCTAGAGGCAAATTCAGGAGGGGCATCTGACAGTTTCTGGCAGAACGGATATGCCGAACGATTAATGCGGACGATAAAGAAAGAGGAAGTTGACCTATCAGAGCATCAGGATTTTACGGAGGCATATCAGTAGAGTGAGCGATTCTTGAATGATGTTTACATGAAGAAGAGAATGAATTCATCATTAGTATATTTAACACCTGATGAATATGAAAATAGATGGAATGAGCAGAAAAAGGAGAATCATGATATAAAGGAGGTACTTTCTTAAAATCTTCAATCCTCTGTCCAAATTCAAGGGTTTACTTCAATCAGCACTTGGATTCCATCGATACCATGCTTGAATGATTGAGAGACTAGATGACTAATTGAACTTTGCCGCTTTTAGTGCTAATGTGCCCCTGACCTGAAGCAGCGGCGGTCTAGCCAAAACCCGTAACCAGTTGCAGGGTAACCACAAAGGTGGTACACAGGTTAAAGATTAGGTTAAAGATAAAGATTTTATGAACTATTTATGAAGCCACTAGATTTAAAGCATTATCTGCGTCTATGGTATGATTTTGATGCAGAATTGCTAAATTGCTTGAAAGTAGGGTGTACTGCCATGTGGGCGTTTCAGGCAAGTTAGGGTGAGTCTTCCAAGTTTTTCTACCTTTTAGATAAGCCTATCTTCTTATGCATTATCAGCCCTCGCTATGTGTGGGCTGCTATCGGCATAACATAATTAAGTCAACCTCGTCTTAGCTCTGAGGGTTGATGTTTTTAATTTCGCGCTACAGATCTACAGATTCTTCTATTGATTGACCTATGGTGATGTCACTATCCAATAGCTTCGTATTTCAAGCGCAGGAGTTGGCGCAAAAACTCACTCAGTCCTCAGAAGAAAGGCTAACTGGATATTGGCTTTGCGAATTTTTAATTCCCGATCGCAATCCTCAAGTAGAACCATTTTATATCGGATTATTACAGGGAAAAGTTGTCTTTTCAAAGCAGAAAATATCCTGGGAAGCGTTACTTAACTTGCTTCAGCGCTATATTCCTCGTCTACGAAGCGATATAGCAAAACGTTCTATACGTGAAATACAGCAACAGTGGCAGGCAATGCTGCAGGAAGTGCAATCTGCTAGTGTGCTTGGATTATTAGATGAGTGCTATCGCTTGAACTTATTCAGCCCTCAGGAAATGATAGAAGCATTGCGCTTAAAGATTCTAGCAGATTTTGATATATATTTATTTGAGTATTCAGGACAAGCCCAATTTATTCCTTCTTTTCAGCTTAGTGAGCAGGTGCCAATCGCCGGATTTGATCTGCAAGAACTATTATCTGAAGCAAAACAGCGACAGATTTGGTGGAATAGGCTCCAGGCTCAAATCCCTTCAATGAGTTGTATTCCCGTTCTAAATCAGTCTGCTGTTCAGGCTTCAAATTTGACCGTAGAACAAAAGCAGCGTCTAGAAGCGTTGACCTCTAAGGGCAAAACTTTAGAGAAAATTGCTGCTGCCTTTGCCCAAGACTCATTAGAAATTGCCAAAATTTTTGCCAAACTAATCAGTCAAGAACTAATCACACTGACCTCATCGGCTGTTCCACAAACGTTTCCGGTTGCCGTACCTCAAAATCATGCGCTGCCAGGTGTAGTGCCTGAAACTGTTGTACCGAGAATTTTCGTAGTAGATGATTCACCAGTGTTGCTAAGACAGTTTCAGAACTTAGTCACGCAATGGGGATATGTGGTGAAAACATCCGAAAATCCTAAAGTTGTGGTTGAAACGATGCTGCAGATTAATCCTGCGATCGTCTTTCTGGATGTCAATATGCCGGCTATCAGCGGGTTTGATTTAGTGAAACAAATTCGTCGGTGTCCTGAATTCACAAGCATTCCCTTGATTATATTAACGGCTGAGAAAACCCTGACGAATAACTGGCGAGCACGCTGGAGCGGATGCCGATTCTTGACTAAACCTTCGATGTCTAGCGAGGTGCCTCAATTTCAAATGGAGCTTCGCCTGCTCTTGGACGAAATGATTCCCCTGTCCTCCCGGCAGCTAAACCATCCTGTTGACCAGGGCTAGAGTCACAATCGGCTTAAGGACAGTTCAGTTTAGGAGGGACGATGATGCGATTTTTAGTCGTGGATGACAGCGTAGTCGATCGACGGTTTTTAGCTTCTATGCTAGAGGATTTAGGACATCAAGTTGAAGTACACGATAGCACTGCAGGCGTACTTGAGAAGCTAGAAGTCGGGAATTATGCGTCAATGTTTCTGGATATTGTGATGCCGGAGAAGGATGGCTATAAGTTTTTGCGGGAGCTGCGCTTAAACCAACGGACTTCTAATCAGCACGTCATCTTTTATTCAAGCAAGAGAACGGCATTGGAAGTGAGCTATGGGCTAAAGCAAGTTGGGGTGAATGACTATTTGACCAAACCCATCACACGCGAGCGCCTTGAGCAAGCTTTACGCAGAATCTAAAGTGTCTATGACTACTGTTAACCCCCTCCCTGCCGAAACACCTGAAGAGTCTGAAAACGCTGGAGGTCATGCTCAAGCAAGCCGTGTTGTCTCTGAAATTAATAATGAATCTAACTCTGGATTGAATCAGAACATTGGCTTCAACACCAGACAGGATGCTGAACCTAAGCTGCTTACCTCTCCGCCTCAGCATCGCTACCTAATAGCTCAAATTGGACAACAGCAATTAGCATTTCCGCTGCAGTGGGTGTCTGAGCTCATTCTTGTTGAACAGTCGCATATTCTCTCTTTGCCCTTTTACGACCCGATGCTGCTGGGAGTTTTGCAATACAAGGGTGATATTGTTCCCTTGGTCGCTGCACCACTGGAGAGCCGGGCAGAAACAGCAGCGGCAGCCCAGCGGTTGAAAATGAAACACACTTTAACAGCAGTACGGCTTAACCAGACAGCGAACAAGCTTGCTGGCGTGGGGGTGACAGTCGATCGCGTAGTTGAGCGTTTTGTCAGTGCGCCTCAAACTGAGCTACCAGCCCAAGTCCGAGTATTTCAGCTAGAAGATGTGCCATCAGCGCTCTGGCAACCCCGTTAAATGAGTGCAATTAGCGTATAGCAAACAGAATTACGGTAGTTTACACAGGCATATAACCCCATGAAACTGAGAAGTAAGGTGCTATTAGTTTTGAGCGCGGGACTCGTGGGGCTTTCAGCGAGCTTCTATGTTATTTCCAGAACGCTCCTGACAAGTGGCTATGCCCAGCTAGAAGAACAGCAGACTGATCAGGATGTTCAGCGAGTCCTAGATGTCTTATCGCAGGAGATTGATGACGTTTCCCGATCTGCGCTGGACTATGCCAAGTGGGACGAAACCTACAAGTTTATTGAAGATAAGAACGAAGCTTATATTGAGAGCAGCTTCGGTGCCTATATCGAAAGCCTAAAGATGAACGCTATCCTTTGCGTGGATCAGTCAAGCAAGGTTGCTTGCTCTTTAGGGGCAGATCTTGCTGCTGCCAAAGAGGCTCCAGTTTCTCAGGCATTGCTCAACCAATTAACCCCTGGAAGTTTGCTGCTCAAGCATTCGGGTACCGAGAGCGCGATCGCAGGCGTGATTCAACTTCCTGAAGGTCCCATGTTGGTTGGTTCTCGCCCAATTACCACATCTGAAGGCAAAGGTCCGGTTCGTGGCAGCATCATCATGGGGCGTTACCTCAATAAGCAACTGCTAGAGGAACTGGGTCAGCGCACCAAGTTGCCGAATGTCGCCCTTGAACGGTTGGACTCTTCCCAGCTTCCGCCTGACTTTCAACAAGCTCGACAGGCATTGACTGCAGGAAATTCAGCAAAGGCGGTCGTCATACAGCCCTTGAGCGAAGAGATGGTTGCAGGCTATGCGTTGATCAAAGATATTACAGGCAAGCCTACGTTTCTGCTGCGGGTTACTGAATCGAGAGATGTTTATGCTCAAGGGCAAGCTACCTCTAATTACCTGATTCTGGCAATTCTCCTGACAGGATCAGTGTTTAGCGTTTTGATCCTGCTGTTTTTGGAGAAAAATGTTTTGTCGCGCCTGAGCAACCTCAGCAGCGGCGTAACTCAAATTGGCAGTAGCGGCATCTCGAATGAGCGAGTTGCACTAGCGGGGCGTGATGAGCTCTCTAACTTAGCCACAACTTTTAATTCGGTACTGGATCAGCTCCAAAGCTATCAAACGTCTTTGCAGAACAGCGCAGCGCAATTGCAGCAGCAGAATCAAATTGTGGCAGAACTCGCTCGCGATGAATCGCTTGTGCAGGGCGATCTGAAGCAGGTCTCGTACCGATTTACAGAAGTGCTGGCTAAAACGCTAGACGTGGAACGCACGAGCATTTGGCTCTACAACTCGAATCTATCTCAGCTGGATTGTGTTGACCTCTATGAGCACAGCTCAGATCGCCATTTGGAGGGTTTTAGCCGACAGTTAAAGGACTTGCCCCAGTATTTTGAGGTGCTAGTCAGGGATGAGCTGCTGGATGCGATCGATGCTCAAACTGATCCCCGCACGATCGAGCTAGCAGACTATCTTGAGCCGTTCAACATTGTTTCCCTGCTGCACTTCCCAATTCAAAGTTCAGGGCGCAGAGTCGGAGTGATTTGCTGTGAACAGGTTGGCACTCAGCGGCAATGGAAGCCAGAAGAACAGACGTTTGTATATTCGATTGCTAACTTGGTGGCTTTGGCACTGGAAAGTGAAATGCTGCAAAGCGAAATCGGGCAGTTGCTAGAGGTTGTTTCTTCGGTGGGCAGCGGCGATTTGAGAGTGCAGGCACAAATCAGCGATCGAATTATCGGGCTGGTTTCAGATGTGTTTAACCGTTTGATTGAGCGGTTGATTTCGGTACTACATCAAGTTTTAGAGGCAGCCCATCAGGTATCGACAGGCGCAAACCAACAGAAGGCATTAGCCGAAACGATCGCCATTAACGCGAAACAGCAGGCTAAGGCAATTGGCGAAGTCCTGTATTTAACTGAACAGATTGAGCAAACGGCAAACGACTCGGCTGAAAAAGTGAAGACAACTAGCAAATCACTGCGAACGGTAGCGACAACGGTAGCGCAAGGACAAACGGCAATTTCAGCAATGACGCAAGGAATTAATGTCTTGCAGGAAGGAACCGACCGGATTATGCAGCAAATGAAAACGCTGGGAGAATTTGTGGGACTGACAGATCAATTTGTGCAGAACCAAAGTCAGATTGCTTTTGTGACTCAAACGCTGGCTCTGAATGCATCTCTGGTTGCAGCCAGAGCGTCTGAGCAGCAAGACCCCAGACAGTTCGTTGTAGTTGCCCGCGAATTTGACTCGGTTGCAGAACAAGTAAGTAAGTTAGCGCAGCAAACCAATGAGGGGTTGGTGACGCTAGAGCAGCGAAGCAGCCAGATTCATAGTGTAGTTTCAGCGATCGATTCAGAGGTCCAAAGCTTGGGCAAGCTGGTGCGTGACTTTACCCAGGGGGTGGATCAGTCGAATCAAGTGTTTGGCGATGTGAAAATGGTTGCCAGCGAGGCAGTGCAGTCAGGTGGGGCAGTGGCTGAGTTTAACGCTAGGATTGCTACCGCAGCGCAAACAACGGCTGCAGTGATGCGAGACATTGCGGCGCTCTCTACGAAAACAGCGGAATTAACCCAGGTATCACGGCAGCGATCGGATCAGATCAACGCGCTATCTAGTCAGCTTCTCCAAAGTGTGAAATTCTTTCAATTGCCTGATCAGTTACCAGATTCAACAGCGTCATCTATTTTTATGGATGATGTTTCACTGAGTCTGTCCGGTGAAATATCGAACCGTATGTCTACAAATGGACAAAATGGCATTTCAACTGATTCACCGAATCAGCCTGTCAAGCTCATCGACGGCTCATCCAATCAAACGGACAATCAGACGGATGCTCAAGCTGAGCAGCTTCCAAACAAACAACAAGATACAGCGATCGAGTTGCCTCTTCCTTCGACTTCTTCCTGATTAGTTAATCCCACTGTGAATGTATAAGGGTGCTTCTATTCATCATGCTGACCTTAAACCCGCTCAAGCCCAATTTTCCATCCTATTTATGACATCTACGTCACAGGATTCACAGTCTTCTGGATCGCAGCCCTCTCAAAACAATCCGCGTCCTCTGCAAGCGGGGGCGAAACGATCGCCTTTCCGTCGGTTGCGCTTTCGATTTATCGGGTTTAAGATATTTCTTCCGGTGCTGGGCAGTGCCTTACTGGGTATTGCAGGCACAACGTTTCTTTTGAGTGAAGTTGTCAAATATCAAGCAGAAGAGGAAATTCAAAACTACTTAGACAGTAAAGTCTATGCGGTTGATTCTACTTTGGCTCAGGCAAGTACGCTAGCGAAAGCCCTTCGCACTAGCCTTTTAACGCTGCATCTGCAGGAGGCTAAAACTCCAGGAACATATCGTAGGCTGACGCTTCAATTGTTCAAGTCTCGCTCTACTGCCGTCACGGGTTTAGGGTTTGGTCAAAGCCTGAATGGACTTTTACCGGATCAACAGTGGCTGTTCTCCTATTTTCTCTTAAATTCGGATGATCCCAATGCGGTGGGTCAACCGCTGCCTGCACCTGATGAGGGGATCCGCTATGTAGACGGGACGCAGGCAGGAAATTTCTATCCCGAATCCGATCGCTACCAAAACTTCTTTCTGCCCCAAACCGACCTTTGGACACTGCCTTATCAGTCTGCTAGTGGGCTGCAAACAAGCTATTACTCACCGATTTTTGACGATCGCGGCAAGTGGCTGGGCACGGTATTTGTCGATGTGAATAGCAACCTTTTACAAGAGTCGATATCAGGTTCGGTTTTCAATGAAAGTGGTTTTTTTGCGCTACTGTCTCCAGAGGGGCAAGTAGTGTCGGCTCCAGCAGCATCGACTAATGCCAGTCAGGCAACCTACCAGTCGATCGGGGGGCTTAACGAGGTATGGCAGCAAATCCTTCAGGGTCAATCAGGGCTAGTCGAAGGAGAGAAGGGTTACTGGGCATACGCGCGGGTGCCACAGAATCGCTGGATAGCCGTCGCTTTCGTGCCTTATGAGGCAGTCTTCAGCCCGCTGGCATGGATTAGCATTGGCGGCACTGTGCTGATTACGGGTTTGCTGCTGCTGGTTCTGATTCTGACGATGCAATCGCTCAATCGGCGGTTGCGTCCTTTGCTGGATGAATGTGCTCGACTAGATACCAGCAATGGCTTAATGCCGGTAGCCCAAGATGAGATTGCTCAAATTTCTGAATCGTTTTTCAGTTTGCTGGAGCAGGTCAAACAGGGCAAGGTACAAATTCAGCAGGATGCGGAACAGATTTCTGAATTAGAAGCGCAGCTTAAGCAGGGGGTGATCGTCGAGCTAGAGCAGAAAACGCTGCAGGCTGAGGTCGAGCATTTGTTTAGAGTAGTGGACTCGGTTGCACAGGGCGATCTGTTGGTCGCGGCGCAGGTTGGCTCTCAAAAGACAAGCACGGTTGCAGATTCTCTAAACCGCTTAATTCATCGCTTGGGTGAAGTAATGGGTGGTGTGCTGAGCCATACTAATGCGGTAACGCGGGACACGCAACAGGTCAAACAGCTTGCGATTTGGGTGAGCGATGCTGCCCGACAGCAAATTCAGGAAGCCGACCAAGTGCAAACTTGGGTCAATACTATGAACACAGTTGCTCAAGATGCCGCCCATCAGGCAATCGCGACCACCGAGGCAGTTGAGGAAGCGCGTACCGCAATTAACCAAGGGCAGCCTGAAATTAACCGCATGGTGAAGGAGGTCAATGCGCTGCAGCAGGGCACCGACCAGCTGATCAGACGAACACAAACGCTGACCAACTATGTGGAATTAACCACTCAATTTGCAAAAGACCAAAAGCGGATTGCAGCAATGACACGTGTTCTGGCTGCAAATGCTTCGATGTTGGCAAGTCGTGCCTCTGGACAACAAGACCCAGAGCAGTTTGCTGTGATTACGCGCGAGCTGGAGACGATCGCAGCGCAGGTGAATCAGTTGGCATCCCAAACTAATCAAAGTTTAGTTGTGCTGCAACAGCGAACGGATCAGATTCAAACGGTGGTGTCTGGGCTAGACTACGACATTCAAGCGATGAGCCAGCAACTCAGCCAGTTTGACTCAGGCGTCGGTCAATCGCAGCAATTGTTTGAGCAGGTGCAGTTTATTAGCAATTGTGTGGCTCAACTGGGGCAGCAGTTTACTGATTCTCATCAGGCAATTGCGGCAACAGCACAAACAGCTCTAGCCTCTATTCGTCAGATTTCAACGATCGCTTCGACAACGCTCGATCGGGCAGAGCTGACTCAGGAGCAGGCACAGCAAATTGAGCAGCAGGTGCAAACCTTACTGCATCAGGTCGAATTCTTCCAGCTTCAGCCCGTTCAATCGCAATCTGAATCACCGCGGCTGGTAGGAACGGCTGCAAATGGGACATCTAATGTTTATAGCGCTTTGCGCTCGCATGAAGGATAAGTTTTTGTTGGATGCTGTGCGGAGCACAGCATCCAACAAAAACTTATCCTTCATTAATTGAGAGTTGGTACAGTAAGACTGGTTTACAAACTATGTCGATTCGAGAAGTCAATCCTTCATCTTTAGAAGTCGATGCGATCGCGGAAGCTGAGCTGCAGGAGGAGCTTCGCGGCTTATTTGTTGTAGATACACAGAACTATCTGGAAAAATATAGCCAGCTTACTGAAACACTCCAGCCTGAAACCTGGAAGACAGATATTCAGGAACTTTATCGCTGCATTCATACCATTAAAGGCGGAGCCGTCACCGTGGCAGCCGAGGCAGTTTTGCGGGTGGCAACCGCGCTCGAAGATCTGCTGTCTGACCTACGCTATTTGGAGGTCGCCCCCCCGCTGGCTGACCTCCACCTCCAGCAGACATTGCTGGAAGGAGGAGAATTGCTTACAGGAGTTCTCGTCCAAGACACGGTGGATATTGAACCAATTCTGCATCGAGTTGAAACGTTGCATCAAGAGGTGCGAACGCGGTATCTATCTCATTGGAATCCACAGCGGCAACTGCACCAGGATTTTGCTGAACAAGGGCTGGATATGGTGGTGTTGGAGCTGCAAATCGCGTTAGAACGCCTGTCTGAAAAACGCTTGCCCCCAGAAGAATTTGTTTCCGCTGCAACGATCGATCAGGCTCGGCAAACTCTAAACCAGCTCTATCAAATTGGGGATGAACTACAGTTTGCAACGGGCTGGACTGATCTGCTGCACCAAGCTGAAGAACTGTTTGCCTGCCCAACTATTGAGGCGTGGCAATCTCAATGGTTTCTGGTTTTTCAGGCGCTTAAAACCTGTGCAAAGCAAAGCGGCAACCCGATTGAATTTACCTGGATAATGCCGATCGCCGCCACTACAAGCAATTCATCGACGGCGATTGCTATCGATCACTCCAGTGCTGATGAGAATTTGTGGGGAGATACCTCATCTGATTTATTGGATGTTGGCGAATTTTTGGAGCGTGAACTCTTAGAAAATGAATTTTTAGATATTGAGACAGAACAGGATGAGGGCGACGTAGAGCAATTTTCCCTGCAGAGTAGTGAGTCGGAGCTGTTGGCTTTCTCATCAGTTCAAGACTGGCTCGATCTCGCAGCTCCAAGTCAGGACAGCTTATCTGAAGTTGTCCCTTCTGAGCTTGAAACGTTCGATGCAGCGTCTGAACATGCAGCCGAAGTTTCTACAGAAATTCCAGAGCGTCAGCCACAGCCTGCTGTGAGCAATCTGCTAGCTCCTCAGCCCGAAACGATACCTGATCCTATTAAAGTGCAGATTCCGGTATCGCTAGAAAAACTCGATCGATCCGCACAATATTTGGTTGAAACGCTGCTTGCTCTTCGATCGACACAGGGGCTGTATCAAGTGCTGCAAAATCAACTCACTCAATTGGTTGCGCTAGCACAGGAGGGTGTACAGTCGATCACGCACCTCCGCCAGATTCAGGATGACTATGCTCTGTTAGATTTGCAGGGCAAGCAGCCTCCACAGGGATTGACCCCCGAACGCTATCGCCAGGGCTACACGGTGATTAACCGTCTGCTGGAAACGAACTTGCGCCTCTCCGAGATTGGGGCAGAAGCCGGAAAGATGACCGAACAGATAACCGAGAATCTCCGATCGGTAGACGGCAGTGTGTTGAAGCTGCAGAATACGATCGAAGACAGTCGGCTGGTGTCATTTCAAACCTTGGGGATTCGGGCCAGAGCGATTCTGCGGGATCTGGTAACTCGCTACGGTAAACCTGCTCGTTTGATTGTTTTAGGAGAGCAAACAGAACTGGATGTCAGTACTGCTCGCGCATTGGAGCCAGTCCTGCTGCATCTAGTTCGGAATGCCTACGATCATGGTTTAGAGACACCGACAGAGCGAGTTGCCCAAGGGAAACCCGAACAGGGCACAATCGTTTTATCGCTGAGACGGCGTGGCAATCAGTTCTCTTTAGAGTTCAAGGATGATGGTCGCGGCCTTAATGCGGAGGCAGTTCGATCGCGGGCGGCAGCATTTCAATTTCCGCTGACTCAAACGGCAACGTCTGAAGAATTGCTGCAGGTTATTTGCCAGCCTGGTTTTAGTTCCGAGGCAGAAGTGAATGAAATTTCCGGGCGTGGAGTAGGAATGGATGTGGTTGCAGCGCAGATCGCTGGCTTATGCGGACAGCTTGGTTTGCACACAGTGCCAGGAACGGGCACCACTTTTCAGATCCAGTTTCCTGCACCGCGCTTGTTAGTACCTTGTGTGCTGGTGCAGGCAGGCGATTATACCTTTGCAATTCCTGAGGATGAAATTAGAACGATCACGCTGCTGGGAGGTGAGAATGCTGTTCAAACTGAACTTCAGAATAGCAGTTCAAGTTCTGACCAGCATCCAACTGAAACTCATAAAATCGATTCTGTTTATCGATGGGTGATTCAGAATGAAGCAAGTTCTGTACCTGCACTTGATCTTTTAGAATATTGGCAGCCGCATCTAGCAGGTCGATCGCTGGCAGAGACAGCCGTTTGTTTGTTTATTCAACCCCAGACGAATCAGGTTCAAAATACTCAAGATTCTTCAGCTGAGGGAATTTGGCTTCTCGCAGACGAACTGTTAGAACAGACTGAGCTAGTGATAAATTTGCTCCCGTCGCCGCTGGTTGTTCCCCCTGGGATACTGGGGGTGAGTTTGCAGGTGAACGGTTCACTGGTTCCTGTGTTGGAAGCCCGAACGTTGGCAGAATGGTGGCTGGACCTCCCTACACGGCAAGTTGCACCAGAGACGATCGATTCTACTGATTCAGAAGAGCTAACAGCGAGCCGCTTACAAACAATCTTAGTGGTGGACGATGCAACCTTGATGCGGCGGAGGCTGGAGGCAAGTTTGAGCGCAAATGGCTACAGGATTTATACCTGCGTAGATGGGCAGGAAGCTTGGAACTGGCTGAAAGAAAACCCGCACCCAAGTCTAATTCTTACAGATATCGAAATGCCGAACATGGATGGGTTTACGCTGATCGATCGCTGCCGCCAGTCTGGAATTACAGTTCCAATTTTGGTAGTGTCATCCCGATTGTCGGAGGAGTGGTTTAACGAAGCTAGACGCTTGGGCGCGACCGACTATCTCACAAAAGGGTTTGCGACGGTTGATTTAATTAGCAAGGTCAGTAGACTGTTAACGATGTCTGGTTCTGCCACTAAGTAGATTGCAGAAGATAACATTGGATAGGACGGTTCTGCCCCTTATCTGCTATTGCTGTTAAGTCATTAATTTAAACGGGTATAAGCAACAGTGTTGTTTAGTTGGCTTCTGCTCGTAGAAATGCTGCACCCAATACAATTAGGAAGATACCAATAATGGATAGTATTGAGTATCCTTCCTTAAATATGAGAAGACTAAAGAGAAGAGCGCAAACTGTTTCTAAACCTAGTACCAATATATAAGTAATTCCTAAATGAGAATTATGAGTAATATAAATCTGCAGACTAGCTCCTATTAAAAACAATAGATATACCAATAGACTAGGAACTGGATGCGAAAACCCTTCTGATAGTTTCATAAAAATGCCACCTATTGTGTAGAAGAGCGCCGCAATAATTGCTATTAACAAGTACATAATTTTTAAGCAAGTAATTAAGTAAAAAACTTCAAAGCTGCTGATGCAATACTTAGAAGCGTTTTACAGCTTCTATAATGAAAAGACGGTTAAAGTATGTATGAAAATTGCATAAAAAGACAATTGAAAAATAGCAATTTCATAAAGACTTAAACCAAGCAATAAATATCTAAATTTTTGATAGGCGGTAGAGAGATTGATCCGGAGCGGTATTTCTCAGGCAGCTGAGGTTTTAAAGATTTCAATCTCCCATAATGCAAGCAACATGCAGAATATCAAATTCTGCTTGATAGAAGTGGACATTTCATTCGATCGCCTGTGAACTTTTGACCTCATCAACCTTCGGTGTGATACATTACTCCCCTGATCAGATAGTGCTGCTCATGGGACTTTGCCTGAAGTCGGTCATACAGAAAAGCGATCGTTTTTTCGACATCAAGATTGCCACAGGTATAAATATCGAGGCTGACAAATTCGCGTAGCGTCAGCGTATGAATCGACATTCCTGATTCGATTAGCGGTACCCAGCCTGACAGTCCTGCTTTTTCAGGAAACTGGTCTTCAGGCGATCTAAAAATAAAAGGAGGTGCTTGCTTGTGCATCTGGAGGAAGTAGGTCAGATCATCCAACAGCTGATAGCAGAAGGACAAATCATCACAAATCTTCTGGCTCACGCCGTATAGATCAACATGTAAGCTTTTACCGAAGGGCGGAAAATTTTTACAATCAGTTTGCTGCATTTCAACGAAGGTTAAATCACTTGTATTAATGAAGTTGTCCAGAAAATTCTTCTTGAGCCGCAAGTGAATGTTCGATTCTTTCTGTAGTAAATGAACCAATTGTTATATCTTCAATCAACTTCTTGCTGATAGCAAAAAGTGAATTACTCTCAGTTGTTTGTAGACAATTACGTCAGCTCTATTATATAGGTATAAAGATAAAGGGTATAAAAATAATATAAAAATCTCACGTAACTACACAGGCAAAATCCGCTGAGTTTGAGTGGAAAGGAAATAACTGAGTTATTGTTGGAATCAGGAATCAGGGCAATCGAGTGTTGTCAATGAAGGAACCACCTGAACCATCAGAGCAACTTCGGGAAGTGATCCGTGCCGCCTATCGGCAGGGTGAAGAGGCCGTGATTGCATTAGTGGAGAATTTACTCAAAGCCCAAACAGACGCAATTGGGAAACTAGTAGTCTGTCAATTATTAATTGACGGGTAAAGCCGGTGCAGCTTGATCCGCGCATCTTGGGTGGTAAAGCGCCAATCAATCCAGGTTTCCTCTTCATTCCGCTGATTCTGCCATGCAGCAACCTCTTGTTGCAGGGTCTCGAAGTCTGGGATACGGCGAGCGAGGCATTGACGGGCTAGGACACTCAGTTCAATTTCAGCCATATTAAGCCAACTCCCATGCTTAGGGGTATAACAAAATTCCAGTTTTTGGAGAATTCGCTGCGCTTGACTGGGTTCAAACGCTTTGTAGAGAGAAGCAGGGGAGTGAATATTCAAATTGTCCTGCACCACGGTGATTTGCAACGCCTCTGGACAAAAATCGTCCACCAAAGCTTTGAGCAGATGGGCGTAATCTACGGACGTTCGCTGCTGCGTTACTTCGACGTGACGCCAACCCGTAATGGGTTCACACAGCATGAACAGATTGGCGGTCCCATTCCGTTCGTACTCATAATCAATCCGTTCCGGTTGACCCGGTTGTGCCGCTAAAGGAATCCTCGTTTCTTTGACTAATTGTTTGGTGCTCTCGTCGAGGCAAATGACAGGATAGTCGGGGTCATCAGGCAGGGCTGTTTCAAAGTCAAAGTAGAAAAATTAAACTGAGCGTGTTGTGACTTGACTCCCATGAGCTTGATCGAACACCTGCAACGCATCCCAGAGTTTCGCGCCGCTCGAGGTCAACGCCATGAGCTATGGCTCGTTTTGCTGCTGATTATTC
>NZ_JACXWX010000107.1 GCF_014764505.1 Phormidium tenue FACHB-886 | reverse complement strand
CATTTACTACATCTTCGCTTAGCTTGGGTGAATGGGAGATTCGATTCCGTCTTTAGTGATCTCCCTCTGACCCCCACGCTGTACTCCCCCAACCGCTAGATGCGCCCGTCTTTAACGATCTGCTGCGCCAGGTCTGATTGAGGCTTGGGCAGGGTTCGTTCAAAATTCGTGATGGCACCGCCCTGGCGATCGTATAATCCAGTTTCGATCTGCATCACCAGAATGTCGCGGCTCCAGCCACCCTCCAACGACTTCTGGGCATACCAGAGCCGCTCTTCCAACGTTTTCAGCTTATCCAGAAGCACCTGGTTGTGTCGCCAGGGAATTTGTCCTGCGCTGCGCAGGACAATTGCCTCATCCGGATAAGCCTCTGCAAAAGCTCGCATGTAGAGCAGATTCGTTCGCGAGAAGCCCTTCATATCAGGAAATTCTCGCTTCAGGTCTTGAGCTAGCCTACTGACGACCTTGCTTCCCCACCCCTCTTCTTGCTGGCGCTTGAGAATTTCTCGACCAACGTGCCAGTAAAGCAGCATCAGTTCCTGGTTGACTGCCAGGGATGCCCGGAGTTGCGCTGTCCGAATGCGTACCTTGAGCGCGTCGAAGAAATCGTTGTAGCGGGCAATGTCAGGAAAAAGTGAATCGGTCACGAGGTTGGGAGGCTGCTGATGGTGCAGAGATTTTAGGAAGTCCTGGATTTACCCTTCACCTCACTCGATCGTTTTACCAACTTTCGATAAGTGGAGGGTGGTGGTTGAGCAAGCTCAAGATGGCGCTCTAACATTCAAGAGCAGCCCTATAATACCAACTTATGGTCTAAAGTTGGTATTATAGGGAAACCTAAATGGGGTTACTTGGTGGGGTAGAAATGGATTGAGAACTTTTGCCAGCACCGCCTAAGATCACTTCCGGTTTAGTAGAGGTAAATGCTGTACCTCTCACAGCTCCTAGAACTGTACGATGATACATCTGTGGTGGCAAGAAAAGGATGGTTTTACTTGCAAAGACTACTTTGGCAACATACCTTTTCACAAATTCCTCTGCGTTATTCATGACTAGAAGGTTCAAACTGGCGAAGCTGTCATATGCCACCACAGGATTGCTACAAGCCTTGCTTATAAATAATTGTATGAAAAAAGGATATAACTAACACTGCTTAACGAACCTGTCTCAACATTCGATGCACAGCAGTAACAACTCCTCAGACTGAATTTATCTACTGACGCTCAAGGTTGATAAACCACTGCCAAAGTCGGGGTTTGGGTATCAGTTTGTGTCTCAAGGTAGATTGCTCTTTATTAGAGCTGACCAAGGCTATATAAATAAAGAACTTTATAAACGCTGAGCCGTATGCCTTTTCATCAGAACTACCTTGGTGTTGAACAACCAGCCATTGGTCAACTGATTCGAGAACTTCGGCAAACTCTGAGGTTGACACAGGAAAAGTTTGCGGCTCAGCTCGGAGTGTCTTTCCCAACAATCAATCGTTGGGAAAACGGACATGCAACGCCCTCTCGCTTGGCAATCAAGCAAATCGACATCTTACTCAACCAATTGTCTGAGTCACCTGATGCAACTTTAAGTGAGCAAGGCAGGACAATACGTGGAAAATACTTTCCCTCTACGAAGCTAAAGGCATAAGGAGCGAAAGGTATGAGGGAAAAGAACGGTAAGGCAACGGCTGAAAGCCTATTTATTGGCGGCGGTGAGATGGGAGCATTGCTGCGAGACTCCTTCGGAGACGCTTTGCGATCGCACGATTGGTCACAAACGCCCTTAGGGGCGATCGAAACTTGGTCAAAAGATCTGAAAACGGCAGTGCAAATTGTCCTGACCGAACTCGATCGGGCGCAGCCGACTAAAAAGTCCGTACTAAATTCTAACCCTCCACAGAATGCGACTGAAGCTGCTTTGCGCCAGTCGGAAGCCAAGTATCGCACCCTGTTTGAGGCGATCGACCAAGGATTCTGCGTATGCGAACTGATCTGGGATGAAATGGGTAATCCTCAAGACCATCGGATACTCGAAATCAATTCTGCCTTTGAGCGCCTGACCGGATTAAAGGACGTCGCAGGCAAAGTCGGGAGCGAACTGATCCCAAATCTCGAACCGTTCTGGCTGGAAACGTATGCGCGGGTGGTGAGAACGGGAGAATCAGCGCGATTTGAAAGCCACGTCCAAGGGTTGGATGGCTGGTTTGATGTTTACGTGTCAGCGATCGATGCCCCAGAGAGCAATCAATTTGCCGTCGTGTTTCAGAATATTACCGAACGCAAACGAACCGAAGAAATTTTGCAGCACACTGCCAGTTTGAATGCGTTTCGTGCCGCTCTCGCCGATGCCCTGCGCTCACTAAGTGATCCGATCGAGATTCAAGCGATCGCGAGTCGGGTACTCGGCGAATATCTCGGTGCGAACCGGGTGGCATACTTCGAGGTGCGTGGTGCAGATTATGTGGTTGAGCAGGATTACGTCAATGGCTCCGAGCCCATTGCCGGACATTACCCAATCGACTCGTTTGATCCAAGACAGCTTGCAGCATTTCGCCAGGGTCGTACTGCAACTTCGTCTGATGTGCCAGCCGATCCGCATTTGTCGTTAGAGCAGCGATCCGCATTTGCCGCCATTCAGATTGGGGCTTACATCGGTGTTCCCTTGATTAAGCAGGGTGAGTTCGTTGCAGGTCTTGCCGTTCACACCATCGAACCGCGAGTTTGGACACCCAACGACCTTGCAGCGGCGGAAGAAGTGGCTGAGCGCACTTGGGCAGCGGTCGAACGTGCCCGCGCTGAGGAAGCACTGCGCCAGAGCGAAACTCGCTTTCGGCGGATTTTTGAATGCAACATGGTACCCATCGCCATTTGGACGATGACAGGCGGAATTACTCAAGCCAATGATGCCCTGCTCGATATGATTGGCTATACACGCCAGGAGTTGGAGACGGGGCAAATCAACTGGCAAGCCTTGACTCCACCAGAATATCGCTCGCTGGACGAAATTGCCCTCAACGAAATCGCCACCAAGGGCGTTAGCGTGCCCTATGAGAAGGTGTACATTTGCAAAGACGGCAGACGAATTCCGATTTTGATCGGTGCTGCATCATTTCTGGATGATGACAACAGCGGTATTTTCTTTGCCATTGATTTAACCGATCGCAAACAAGCGAAAGCCGCCCTGCAAGAATCAGAAGAACGTTACCGGACGCTGTTTGAGTCAATTGACCAGGGCTTTTGTCTGCTCGAAGTGTTGTTTGATGCAAACGACAAAGCGTATGACTACCGCTACCTGGAAGTTAACGAGGCGTTTGAGGAGCAGAGCGGTTTAACGAATGCAGTCGGGAAGACCATCCGTGAGCTTGTGCCAGACCTCGAACCCCAATGGGGAGAGTGTTACGACCAGGTGGTGAAATTGCGCGAGTCCGTCAGATTTGAAGCCGATGTTCCCTCCATGAACCGCGTCTTTGACATTTATGCGGTTCCCAGCGGTGCGCCTGGTCAAAATCTGATTTGTCTCCTGTTTACCGACATCACCGATCGCAAACAAGCCGAAGCCATCATCGCCACCGACCTCGAAAATACCCGCTTACTGCGCGACTTAAGCGCACGACTGATCAGCGAAGACAACATTCAGGTGCTGTATGACGAAATTATGACAACTGCGATCGCGCTGATGAAAGCTGATGCAGGCACGGTACAGATTCTAGACAAAGCCACGCAAGATCTCTTATTACTGGCAACCCAGGGCTTTGACAGAACCATGACCGATCATTTCTACCGAGTGAATGCGAGTTCAAACACATCCTGTGGCATTGCCCTGACTCGGGGAACTCGTACCTTCATTGATTTTGATGTCCCAGAATGCGACGACCCCGATGGTTCTTTGCAAATGCACGTCAACGCAGGCTACCTTTCTGCTCAGTCTACGCCGCTGATCTCCCGCTCCGGTAAACCGATCGGCATGGTTTCGACTCACTGGTGCAGGCAGCATCGACCGAGCGATCAAGAATTACGGTTTCTCGATCTACTGGCGCGTCAAGCTGCTGATCTGATTGAACGTCGGCAAACCGAAGCCGCGCTGCGAGACAGTGAGGAGTTAAAGCAAAGCATTTTAGACAGCAGCAAAGACTGCATCAAAGTGTTAACGCTCAACAGTGAAATCGTTTATGTGAACACAGGTGGGTTACGTCTGCTGGAAATTGATGATCCGACGCTGGTTCTGAATACCCGCTGGCTTGACTTCTGGCAAGGCGAAGATCGTGAAAATGCCAAGACTGCGATCGCCGCTGCCAAAGCGGGCAACACAGGACAGTTTCAAGGCTATCGTCCTACCCATCAGGGCACGCCAAAATGGTGGGACATTCTCATTACACCTGTGCGGGATAGTGCTGGACAAGTCACTCAACTGCTGGTGGTCTCACGCGATATTACCAAGCAAAAGCAAGCGGAGACTGAGCGGGAACGACTGCTGGCACAAGAACAGACTGCACGAGAACAGGCTGAAACCGCTAACCGGGTCAAAGACGAGTTTTTAGCCGTGCTGTCACACGAGTTGCGATCGCCCCTCAACCCAATCTTGGGCTGGACGTGCTTACTGCAAAACGGCAAACTTGATGAAGCCCGTCGAGTCGAAGCCTTGAGAACAATCGAGCGCAATGCCAAACTGCAATCGCAACTGATCGAAGACCTGCTTGATATTTCTCGCATTATGCAGGGCAAGTTGTCTTTAACCGTAGCTCCAGTCAATCTACCCTTTGTGATTTCTGCGGCGGTCGAAACCGTGCGGTTGGCGGCAGAAGCCAAGCATATTCAGATAAGACTTGACCTCGATCCAGCGGTCTCTTCCATTTCTGGCGATGCCGCTCGCTTGCAGCAAGTGGTGTGGAACTTACTCACCAATGCCGTCAAGTTCACACCCAGTGGTGGGCAAGTGACCGTTGAACTGCAGCAACTCGACGGGCTGGCTCAGATTCGAGTCATTGACACGGGCAAAGGCATCAACCCACCATTCCTGCCCCATGTGTTTGAATATTTCAAACAGGAAGACGGCTCAACCACGCGCAAATTTGGCGGATTGGGGTTAGGACTGGCGATCGTGCGGCAAATTGTCGAAATGCACGGGGGAACAGTGGAGGCAGAGAGCCAGGGGGAAGGGCAGGGTGCAACCTTCATTGTGCAATTGCCAACAATGCAGCAGACAGCATCGATCTCATCTGAGCCAACTTCCAATCAAATAAACATAGAAGTACCTTTAGCAGGTCGTCAGATTCTGTTGGTGGACGATGAACCAGATACTCGTGAGCTTCAGGCTTTTCTATTAGAACAAAGTGGGGCAACCGTGACAGCCGTTGCGTCTGGCTTAGAAGCATTACAAGCGTTGGAACAGTTTATTCCTGATGTGTTAGTGAGTGACGTTGGAATGCCAGAAATGGATGGCTATATGCTAATGCAACAGATCCGATCAAGACCTCCTAGGAAAGGGGGCCTCATTCCGGCGATCGCCCTCACAGCTTATGCAGGTGAAGTCAATCAGCAACAGGCGTTGGCAGCCGGATTTCAATCCCACCTCTCAAAGCCCATTTCACCAGAAGCATTAGTTGGTGAAGTCACTCATTTAATAGACTCTGCTGATTGAAGGCCTGTGGGTAGCGAAGCTGCGCTAGAGTGCAAAGTGGCAAGAGAAAAGCTTGTATAGTAAGCCTTTCAGCCTCTAAATTACTTGTTCCAATTCGCTGTGGTTTTGACTCTGGAGCAACGATATTTGAACGACAGAATCAGGGTTTCAGCGTCATCAGCGTGCCAAATTAGCAGACAAAAGTCTACTTTGCACTCTAGCGCAGCTTCGCTACCCACAGGCCTAAAAGAAGAGTTAAAACCCTTGCTGTAAAAGGAATAGATGCTTACTTCATTCGGTCTTGCAAAATCCCACGATATTTGGCTTCTATAGAAAATAAATGGATTAGTCAGAAGCAAAGAGACCGGTGGAGCAAGAATTGGCGGATAGCAGGGTCTTCTACCAGTCCGATCGCACGGGTATAGGCGATCTTCGCCTCAGCGTTTCGACCTAATTGCATGAGCAGATGCGCTTTGAGTGCCCAATAAGGTTGATAGTTCTCCACAGCATCCGTTGGCAGTGACTCCAACAGTGCCCATCCCGCTTCTGTTCCGTTTGCTTCTGCGATCGCGGCGGCTCGTCCGACAAATGCACCAAGAGTCGGTGCAAGCTGAATCAGTCCTTCATAGAGGAGTGCTAGTGCATTCCAATCTACGGTGCTTGTGAATGCTCGTTGAGCATGAGCCGATTGAATTGCCGCTTCTAACTGAAATCGTCCTGGTCGCTTAAATGTCGTGGACTGAGTCAGTTCACTCTCTGCTTCTTTGATCAATAGCTTTGACCAAAGTGTGACATCTTGCTCTGAAAGAGGCACATAAGTACCCTGCGCGGTGCGTCGTGCATCCCGACGAGCTTCACAGTGCAGCATCAGCGCAAGTAGCCCTCGTGCTTCGGGTTCATCCGGTATTAACTGCACACACAGGCGTGCGAGCCAAATCGCTTCTTCGGTCAGCCCTTTTTGGCGAGGATCAGCTCCTGTGATACTGTCCCAGCCATTACTATAAGCAGCGTAAATCGCTTCCAAGACCGCCTCTAACCGCATGGCAAGATCGATCTCTTCTGGCAATTCAAACTCAATACCGGCATCGCGAATTTTGCTTTTAGCCCGCACCAGTCGTTGGCTCATAGTTGCAGGGGCAACTAGAAAGGCAGACGCGATCTGAGCTGCAGTTAGACCGAGAACAGTTTGCAGCATCAGAGGTGTGCGAATTTCGGGGGCGATCGCGGGGTGAGCACAGATAAACAGTAATTTGAGCCGTTCATCGGGAAATGCAACTTTCATCTCTGGATCGTCTCTCCCCTCCTCTGAGAACAGTTTGAGTGTGTTGATCACGGATGTTTTGACTTTGGACTGGCGAGCCTGATCAATCAGGCGACGACGAGCAGTGACCAGTAGCCACGCCTCTGGGTTGTCCGGTACTCCCCGTTCCGTCCAGGTTTTTAGCGCTGCCAGGAAAGCATCGCCGAGCGCATCTTCAACGATTGTGAGATCCTTTGATTGAATTGCCAGACAGGCAACTAATCGTCCATAGGAGTTACGGGCTGCCAGTTCTGCGGCTCGGCGTGCATTCATTCTGTGAGCCTACTCATTCATGGGAAGTAAGGGACGCACTTCTACACCGCAACTGCTGGCGGCAGGGCAACGGGCTGCCCAATCTAAAGCGGTATCTAAATTGGGGACATCGATAATAAAGAAACCGCCCAACTGTTCTTTGGTATCTGCGAAGGGACCATCCTGGACCTTCCGTTGTCCTGCATGAAGCTGCACCGCAGTTGCCGTATGAGGGGGATGCAGGGCTGCACCACCCGCTATTACCCCAGCTTCCGCAAGTGCCTGCGAGTAGGCATTGTAAGCTCCCCAGTAGGTTTCTTGCTGGTCGTTGGTGCGATTGGCGAAACTCGTCTCGGTTTCGTAAACCAGAATGGCGTATTTCATCGATTGTCCTTTATTGAGAATGGGTTGAAAAAGCCTCGTTTGTTTCGGGCTTACTACTATGACGAGCGATCACACTCCATTTCGACAACATCCACAATAATATTTTCAACTTGGAAAATATCTGCCAAATGCTTGCTGTCGCGTCTCTCGCTTTTTCGTGATGTGGGTGTATTAAATGCCACATGCAAATGGACTGACCGATCAAGTCAACAGATGCTTGATGTCGTTTAACACGCTTTTTGGGCTCTTCCCATATTTTGGTGAAGCTTTGGCAGGATAGAGTTGTAGCCTTTGTCATCAGGAGAAATCGATCTTCTTTCAACAACTTTTACCCGACCCCACGCATCTCCAACTCGAAAGCTGGGAGTTGGATCGGGCGGCGGCGGACCTTTGTTTGACCGTGACCTCCACCCCAATGACTGCTGCTTGTCCACTGTGCCAGAAAGGGAGCCATCGGGTTCATAGTCGCTACTGCCGAACGCTTCAGGATCTTCCTTGTGCTGGTTTTGCCTTGCGACTCCAACTTCAGGTTCGCAAATTCTTTTGCCTCACTCCAGGATGCAAGCGGCGTATCTTTACTGAGCGATTGCCGCAGGTGGTTGCACCGAGACAAGACGGACTGTGCAATTGGCAAAGCATCTGATTGCGATTGTGGTCGAGTTAGGTGGAAAAGCGGGAGAGCGGATGGGGCAGCAGTTAAGCTATCGCATCCGAGACAACACGCTGCTGTCATTATTTTCGAGAGTGCCCCTGCCTGCGTTCCACTCCCCAACGGTGCTGGGCGTGGATGACTTTGCCTTTGCCAAACGGCAATCCTATGGCACCATCCTGGTGGATCTGGAACGGCAGCTACCGATTGCCTTACTCAAAGATCGAGAAGCCAATACCTTGGCGCAATGGCTGCAGCAACATCCGAGCGTGGCAGTCCTATCGCGGGACCGTTCTGCCACGTATCGCAGCGGCATGGATCAAGGCGCACCCCAGGCAATACAGGTGGCAGATCGCTTTCATCTGTTGCAGAACTTTACCCAAGTCCTGGAACAAGCCTTGAACCAGCACAGTGGAGTTCTCAATAGCGTGGATACTGCTCAACGGCTGGCGGCTGCGCCATCGGGTACAGCCGTGATGATCGCACCAGCTACGTCACCACCGGATGCGCGACAACGTGCCGAACAGAAGCGCTCACAACGGCTCAAAGCCTATCAGAAGAGTCAGCAACTGCATCAACAAGGCTGGTCTACTCGTGCGATTGCTCAGAAGGGTGTTGCTGAGTAGTCGCACCGTACAACGCTACCTCAGCAGTCCCACGTTCCCCGAGCGGCAAGGACGCAGTGACCGGGGCAGGAGTTTGTTAAACCCCTACAAACCCCATCTACTGGAGCAGTACAATCAGGGACACAGGCAGGTGAAAGTCCTGTTTCGAGAGATCCAGAAGCAGGGTTATGGGGGAAGCTACATGACGGTGAGTCGCTATGTGCGGCAGTTAGCCCAAGCCCAAGGCGTGAGACTACGGCAGTATCCGTCCCATCGACTGCCCGCCGTGGTCGATTCGTCTCGCCCGCCGCTCACCTCAAGGCGAGCCGCCTTTTTAGTGCTCCGGCGAGCTGAAACGCTGCAAGCAGATGAAAAACAGTTGCTGCAACGTCTGGTTGAACAAGCTGAACTCACTCCTACCATTACGCTGGCGCAAGCGTTTGCTCAGATCGTCCGGCAGCGACAGTTTGAACAATTCGACGGGTGGCTAGAACAGGCTGAAGGAAGCGGTCTTGCGTCCTTTGTCCGCTTTGTCCGGAGTTTACGCAATGATTACGATGCGGTCAAGGCAGGTGTGACCTTTACCACTAGCAATGGGCAGGTAGAGGGGCAGATTAATCGGCTCAAAATGCTGAAGCGCCAGATGTAGTGCGATTCGTTGTGAGGCGAATCACGGTATCCAGTCCGTCAATAACCTCACCAACCAAAGCCAGAAATGGCAACGGTTGAACTCTCGGTCTGATGAGGGTGAAAGTCCCTCCCGCCAGACTCAGGCGTGACTCCTAATCTGCCCACACTGAGTAGACTCGGTTTCTACAGGGTGAAGCTGGGAACAGGACTGAACCAGACATCCGTTGCGGGATGGCACTGCGGTTAACGGGGAGTTTCCACGGTGAAATAGAGCCTAGAAAAGCGACTTAGTCGTGAGCAGGGCGCAACATAAAAACCCTGACTTCGCTGGAGAACATTCCCGCCGTATTCTACATTAATAACGGCAAGAGTCTAGGGAATTCAGCAGTCGAAGTGGCTACACCTAAAGGAACAAAACAATCGACTGAGGGAACGAAGAGAAACTAGAGGTGGGTCGTGGGGAAGGTCGAATCCCAAGTAGGTCAGACGAGCGACGGAAACCCCACCTCTAGGGCAGGATGTAGCGTAACTGCTGCAAGGTGTTCAGAATACACAAACAAGCGTAGAGCATGATTGGACACAGCCTCAAAGCGAGTGAATCTTGGAAACAGACACCCTGGAAGAAACTCCAGCGCGAACTGTTCCGCCTACAAATGCGTGTGTACAAAGCTGTTCGGGCAGGAGACAAGCGGAAAGCGAAGTCACTCCAAAAGCTGATACTGAAATCCTATGCGGCAAGAATGCTGGCAGTCCGTCAAGTAACCCAGCTAAACGCTGGCAAAAAGACAGCAGGGATAGATGGTAAAGCCTCTCTAACTCCGTTCGAGCGGTTAAACCTAAGCCAATGGCTTAGCAACCAGTATAACGACTGGCACCACCAGAAGTTAAAAGAAATCCCCATCCCCAAAAAGGATGGATTTAGAACCCTCAAAGTCCCTACCATTGCAGACAGAGCTTGGCAATGCCTGGTGAAGTATGCCCTGGAACCAGCACACGAAGCAACCTTCCACCCCAGAAGCTACGGATTTAGAACAGGACGCTCAGCGCATGACGCACAAAAGTACCTATTTTTGAATCTAAGCTCCAAGGCAAAAGGAACCGATAAACGAGTCATCGAACTTGATATCGAAAAATGTTTCGACCGGATAAACCACACTGCAATTCTGAATAAACTGATAGCTCCTAGAAAGATCAGACAAGGAATCGCTCGATGTCTTAAAGCAGGAGTTAACCCAGAATATCCAGAACAAGGAACCTCACAAGGCTCAGTGGTCAGTCCCCTCTTAGCGAATGTAGCACTCAACGGAATTGAGGAAATCCATCCATCAGTCAGATACGCTGACGACATGGTGATCATCCTCAAACCCGAAGAAAACGCAGAACAAATACTTGACAAAATCAGCCAATTTCTTGCAGAACGCGGAATGAATGTTAGCGAAAAGAAGACTAAAATAACCGCTTCGATAGATGGCTTTGATTTTCTCGGCTGGCACTTTAGAGTGCAGAGCAACGGAAAGTTCAGATGTGTCCCTTCAGTGGACAACTTCAAAGCATTCCGTAAGAAAGTAAAAGCCATTGTCAATAGCTCGAATTATGGTGCTACGGACAAAGCAAGAATGCTAGCACCCGTAGTTAGAGGATGGAGGAACTACCACCGCTTTTGCAAGATGGATGGGTCACGATTTTCGTTGTATCGCACCCAGCATAGAGCGTTCAAGGTGTTCAACAGGGAAACCAAACAAAACTATCAATCCAGTAAGAAATTACTAGATAAAGCGTTCCCATCGGTTCCCTACTCCGAAAACAAACATGTCAATGTCAAAGGAGACAAATCTCCATTTGATGGAGACTTAACCTATTGGAGTGAACGTAACAGTAAACTCTATGAAGGAGAAACCTCTATTGCCTTAAAAAGGCAAAACCATACATGCGGATACTGTGGATTAAAATGTCTCAGTGACGAGAAAGTACAACTACACCATGTAGATGGAAATCATAACAACTGGAAGAGAAACAATCTTCTAGCCGTCCACCAGAGCTGCCACATACTTCATCACATGAGCAAAAGCGAAAGCTAAGAACGTCGGGAGCTGGATGCACCGAAAGGCGCACGTCCAGATCTAACAGAGAGGGGCGAGGCATAATAGTCTCCCTCGACTCTACCTGGTCGCGCTGGCATCGAACTGCTGGAACGACGATTCTTGCTTGCCAGTTAACCCAATCAGCAGAGCACCCATTTGTGCGTTATGCGTCAACGCATTCACCTTTTCATGCTCAATTTCAGCTAAATCTCATGTTCTAATTGATTCTCAATTCTATCTTTTCGCTCTCAAACACTCTAAACCTCAAAAACTGCACTTATCCCTTATGCTGAGCCAGGTTGTACTCGAACTTCCTACTTCCTCATCACCAAAACATGGGAAGAGCCCATTTAATTTGAAACTCGACAGTACCACGCTCATAACGTTGTATTTCTGCTTGCCGAATGGTTTCAACAGTAGCTTCTACTCAACGATTTTTTGCTGCCGCAGCCGTTTCATTAATTCACCCATAAAATCAACGAAAACACGAATTTTAACTGAGAGATGTCGCTTTTGAGGATAAACAACCGAAATCGGTGAACTTGGGGCTGCATACTTTTCCAAAACGGGTTTGAGCTTACCCTGAGCAATCGCCTCCCCAGCAATATAGTTGTAAACCTGAACTAGCCCAACCCCTGCAAGAGCAACATTTAGAAGCGATTCACCATCATTCAGCAGAAGATTGCCCTCTACAGGTAGACGGATTTCCTGCCCATCTTGCTGAAATTGCCAGTCAAATACTCGCCCTGTCCAGGGAGAAACAAAACTGATGCAGTTGTGACGCTTCAGGTCCTCCAAGTTTTTAGGTGTCCCGTATCGTCTCAAGTACGTTGGAGCAGCACAGACGATAAAGCGCGCCTTTGCAAGCCCATGCATAATCAGACGACTATCTGGACCAATCCCAATCCGCACAACGGCATCAATTCCCTCTTCAATCAGGTCAGTGATGCGATTGCTAAGGGAAACATCGAGCTTGAGATCCGGATAGCGATCCAGAAATTGAGGTAGAGCCGAAATAATATGTAGTCGTCCTAATTCGCTAGTAATGTTAATGCGGAGTGTTCCAGCAGGAGTTGCTTGCGATCGCTTGAGTTCTAATTCTGCTTCCTCCAACTCACCCAGGATTTGCCGACAGCGTTCATAAAATGCGGCTCCATCATCCGTCAGCGTAACTTTTCGAGTCGTGCGGTTCATCAAGCGGATATCTAGACTCTCCTCTAACCGCATAACGGCTTTACTCACTGCCGATGGAGACATCCCCAACTGCTGGGCTACGGCAGAAAAACTCTTGGCTTGGGCAGATTTAACGAAGATGTTGATGTCGTTGAACTTATCCATAAGCATTAGTCTACTTGATTAATGAATTATAGGAATAAGTCTTGTGAAAGGTAGCTGCTTTTTCAAAGGTCAGTTACAGATTAACCTGAAATTATGCAATAAGAGGTGAAACAAACCTCATCTCAAGACAAGGAGGAAATTATTATGGACTTGCAACTTGGAGGAAAGCGAGCACTCGTGACAGGTAGCAGCGGTGGAATTGGTGAAGGCATTGTCAAAACGTTAGCAAAAGAAGGCGTTGCGGTTGTCGTGCAGGGTCGCAAAGAGCAGCAAGCGAATCGGGTTGCTCAAGAAATCACAGCTTCTGGAGGCAAAGCCTTCGTGGCACTTGGTGACCTTTCAAAGGATGAAGATGCCCAAAGAGTGGCAGAAGCAGCACTGGCTGCACTAGGCGGTATTGACATTTTGGTAAATAATGCTGGTGGTTACGAGCAGGTAGATTGGATGGCATCTTCGCCCAGCAAGTGGGCAGATATGTTTAATCATGATGTCCTGTCAATGGTTCGCTTGGTGCAGCACCTCGCACCGCAGATGAAAGAACTTGGCTGGGGACGATTTATCCAGATCTCTAGCTCTGCTGGGGTACAGCCTTACGCCTTTGGACCCGACTATTCAGCCGCTAAAGCGGCAATTAACAACCTCAGTGTGAGCTTAGCAAAAGATCTTGCAGGGACTGGTATTACCTCCAACACAATTAGTCCAGGTCCAATTATGACCGTTGGATTCGAGCAGCTCTGGCGTGGATATGCCAAGACGAAGGGCTGGAGTGATGATTGGGATGAAATTGAACGCAACGTGGTGAGAGAGGTACTACCCAACCCAACCGGACGTGTTGGTCGAATTGAAGAGGTTGCTAGCCTGGTTGCTCTGGTTGCTAGTCCGCTAGGCGGTTATATCAATGGAGCCAATCTGCGGGTGGATGGCGGTTATGTGGTTGGTGTTAATTGAGGCAATGAGGTTGCGCTCATGTCTTCCACTTTCATCCATTGCCATTTATTTTCTTAGCTGGCTACATCAATGAGCTAACCTCAGAGTTGATGGTGAGCAGACTCCTACAGAAAATTGACCCATAAGTTGCATTTACAGAGGAGATCCATCATGAGGTATCGCAAACTGGGACATAGTGAATTGGAGGTTTCAGAACTTTCCCTCGGTTCCTGGCTAACTTATGCAGGTGGCATTGAAGCAGAGCAAGTTAAAGCCTCGGTACATCAAGCGTTAGATGTAGGCATCAACTTCTTTGACACCGCCAACATTTGTAGGAGTTACTTTACTGCTGGAACGCTCAAAGCTTGTCGAGTCGCACTGGTCGAACCAGTGGCTTACCTCAGATGTTTAGCTAAGGATCGCTCTTATAAAGGAGAACTTAGATCTTGCACCATTCTCAATAAGGGTTGCCAAAGGAGACAAAATCTGAAAGAAAGGGCGTAGCAAAACAATCAGAAGACGGTCATGGAAACCATTCTTCAACA
>NZ_JACXWX010000106.1 GCF_014764505.1 Phormidium tenue FACHB-886 | reverse complement strand
GATGAATCTGCCCTAAAAGTTATCTATCTGGCAATTGGGAACATTGCCAAAAAGTGGACCATGCCCATTCGTGACTGGAAACCCGCCCTCAATCGCTTCGCTATTGAGTTTAGCGATCGTTTTCCCACCTAGCTTTCTACCCTTGACACAAACCTATTGACATACCCGGTACGGTTTGGCGCCGTACTACAAAAAACAGCTCAATCATCATTTTCGGCAAAGTTTCAAAATAGTGATGCACCTTCAGCCGCTTGCCGTTCCAGTGCTCTGCATTCAGGGCAGCGGCTTCTGACGCTCGCAATCCTTCTACTTTGCGCGCTCTGGCAGATCCTCCTACCCAGATCGGCTTCACAAGGACTAAACGAGTGCAGCCTATAATCGTCATACCCCAAGGGAAAAGCAATGCCAAAACTCCTCACCCTCTCCTCTGATCCCAGACGAGATCTCAATCCAGATCGAGAAATTTCAGACTTGAGCACGGCAGTACAGTGCTGTTTGGGGGATTAGGCAGAATTGATTCGGGCTAATTGCCTCTATAGGGTAGATAGCTCGAATCAATTCCGTCTAATACAGAGTTGGGCTGCTTAAGCCATTGGTAAGGGCGGTAGTTGCAAGGTGATTTGTAGGTACGTGGAGTGGAGTTATTGAAGGGTTATCTGTCCAGCAATGGTTTGAAGCTATCGGTAAAGCTGGTCTAGTTTTCTGTAAATTCCAGCACAATTTTGCCCCGTGTTCCTCCCTGCTCTAGACGCTGATGTGCCAGAACAACCTGATCCCAAGGCAATACTAAATCAATCACTGGGCGAAGCTGATGACGCTCGATTAGTTTTGTCAAAGCCTCTAATTTTGCTCGGTACTGGGGTGACAAAACAAAATGAATCGTCAGATTCTTACCCCATGCTTCAAGGAGCGATTGCGGTATTGCAATGTCTACAATGCTGACGAGCCTACCGAAGGGACAAATGATTTCTAGACTATGCTGAATTGTTTCTCCGCCGATCGTATCTAGAACTAAATCCACACCCAGTCCATTCGTTTCTTGACGAATGACTTCTACGTAATCTTCATTTTTGTAATCCATTACTCGATCTGCACCCAGTTCTGTCACGAAATCTCGATTTCTAGCACTGCACGTTGCGAAAACGTATGCCCTGATTGCTTTGGCGAGTTGAACTGCGATCGAACCCACTCCACCCGCACCCGCATGAATGAGAACTGTTTCACCGACTTGTAGATTGCCCCTAGTCACTAGACAATCCCAAGCCGTTCCGCCTGCAAGCGGAAAAGAAGCTGCTTCAATGTGCGATAGATTAGCAGGCTTGAGTGCGACAATCGCTGCATCAGCCACATGATACTGAGCGTAGCTACCGAATTCTCCAAAAACTTGCGGCGAGTAATACACTTCATCTCCCACCTTGAAATCAGTCACTTAATTTTGGCATTCTTGAAAAGATTGCTTATCCGGAGATTCCGCCACGTGTAGAGTACAAATTGACGGACTTTGGCTCTCGCTTCGTTAAAATTCTGAATGTTATTGACGACTTGGAGGAATATCGTCAAAGTCGGCGCTAAATCCTTGAGGTAGGAATTTCGATTGTGAGTTGAAACGCAGTCCAACACGGCGTTAGAGCGGCAAACAGCGTTTTTTTGCTGCGTTTATAATTCTCTCATCGCCGCTCAGCGTTGCCGTTGGGCTGCTTCCGGATATTTAACAGGCACTAGCTTGAAGCATACCCACAAGTAGCGAAGGTTGATTTACGACAAGGCTGTCTGTAAAATTCTGAAGTCCTCTTCGCTTTATTCCGTAGATATGACTTTTGCACAGGCTTGCGTTCTGTTTCCAATTGCCTACGTGTGCGGAGCCTTAAATTCTGTTGCGGGTGGCGGGGGGATCATCACATTTCCAACGCTCATACTCGCTGGTTTATCATCTATCAGTGCTAATGCGACAGGCACATTCATTTCCTGGCCGGGTCATATCGTTGGCGTTACTGCTTATCGCAAAGAATTGCAGAATCATCTACGCCTCTCTTGGCTCCTGAGCAGTGTGAGTTTGGTTGGTGGAACATTGGGGGCAATGTTACTTCTGCTCACTCCAACTATGGCGTTCGATCGACTTGTGCCGTATCTACTACTGATATCCATGCTGCTTTTCACGTTTGGCGACTCTATTGCAACTCGTATACAGCTCAAAACAACAGAGGTAGACCAAGCGAATTGGCATCATCTGCTTGGAATAGCCTTTATCTATTTTGTTGTTGCTATTTATGGTGGATTTTACGGTTTGGGCATTAGTTTCTTGATTCTTGCTACCTTACAGATGTTGGGGATAAAGGATATGCATGAGATGAATGCTCTGAAATTGTTGTTAATTAGTTGCAGCTATAGTTTTGCGGTTATTACATTTGGGTTTGCTGAAATTATTGCTTGGCCCCAAGCGCTGATCATGACAGCAGGATCAGTGATGGGAAGCTATAGCGGTGCTTACTATGCTCGTCAACTAAACCCAAAGTGGGTGAAGAGGTTTGTTACTGCTGTTGGGTTTGCCATGACTTGCTACTTCTTTCTCAAGAAATAGCGGTGACAGTAATGGCACGATATCCTATCTCTAGCTATGAAACGAAGCAGGAAAAAACGTTTTGAAGTTTTCGATTCTCTAAAGAAGAGACTGCATCTTGAAGTCTAAGATTTTTTGGCTGAGAAGCGGACAGGGCGAAGGAAAGGTTATTCATACGTTCCTCAGATATAGTCTTCTACAAATAAGTCAAAGAAGAGTACCGTTTCGTAACAATCCAGACTCCGAAAAATTTTTGCCAACCGAAAAATTTTTGCCAACGTGTCGCATCAGCAGTCCAGCAAGTCGCTGCAGCGGAATTTGCAGCATGATTGATTGAAATGCAAAGATTGTCGGTATCCCCGGTGAGCTTGGTCGTTAGGCTGCTTACACTAGTGGTAGTAGCTAAAACCTCTAGTCATTGATTGGGGTTATTGCAACATTCTCTACTCAGTAACCTTGATTTAGTACAATTTCACCAAGAGCCTAAGACAATATTTATAAAGTAGCTATGACCTCTTATTTTTTCAGGCGGGTGTTTCTATTTATCCTGGCTTTGGTTGTCACATCGTGGTGGACGATCGCCCATGCGAATATCTCGAGAAATGCTAATATCTCCCTCAACTTAGACAATGAGCAGGCTAAAATTGTTCATCAATCCGTATTGACAATTGACAGTCATGTCGATTGGCCCATTCGTCAAGTATTGAATCCAAGCTTTGATCCAGGTATTGGGCATAAAGCGGAATTACTCAATAGTGGACAATGGGATCTGGTTCGTATGGAAGCCGGTAGCTTGGATGGAGCGTTTATGTCTATCTTCACCCCACAGCGAAGTCTCACAGATGAGGGGTACGCTCAAGCCAAAGACTTAGCAAACCAGATGATTAAGCGAACCTATCAATTTTTGTCAGCCCATTCTAATCGGGCAGAGATCGCCTTAACTCCAAAGGATGCTTATCGATTGGAAAGAGAGGGAAAACGAGCCATTTTTCTGGGGATGGAAAATGGGTATCCGTTAGGAACCGATATCAAGGCAGTGCAATCTTTCTATGAGCAAGGGATCCGATACATTACCTTGACTCATTCTAAAAACAATCAACTGGGCGATTCCTCCACAGATAATCAGCAACAGTGGCGGGGATTGAGTCCTTTCGGCAAATCGGTCGTTCACGAGATGAACCGCTTGGGGATCATGGTGGATATTTCTCATGTCCATGACGATACGTTTTGGGATGTTATTCACTTAACGAAAGCCCCAATTATTGCTTCCCATTCCAGTGCTCGCAAGTTGCGAGATACACCGCGCAATATGGATGACAACATGCTCAGAGCGATTAAAGCGAATGGGGGTGTGGTGCAACTGTGCTTGTTAGGGAATTACATTAAAGCCATTGCCCAGAATCCGTTGCGAGAGGCGGCTTTGGCTCAGCTAGCTGACAAGCGGGCTGCAAGGCTCCAAGGCAGGTTGAATCAGGATGAGGTGACTGACTTGCTGCAGAGATTGCAGGCTATCAATGACCAGTATCCTGAAATCAAACCGACGTTGAGCGATGCGATCGATCATCTCGATCATATGGTGTCCATTATGGGCATTGACCATGTGGGCATCGGGTCTGATTTTGATGGGGGTGGCGGATTGATTGGCATTGAAGATGTATCCCAGATGCCCAATATTACGCAAGAGTTACTGGCTCGGGGCTATACGCTAGATGATATTCGTAAAATCTGGGGAGGCAACTTGATGCGGGTGCTTGATCAGGTAATCAAAGTTGCTAAGCAGATGCAGTCAGCTTCTTGAATTGGGGCAGTGGGGGTGATCGGAGGAACGAATATTTTTGTTGTCGCAAAAGAGTGAGGCGATCGGGAAAAATAAGCCAAGGCAGACCTTGCAGGCTGGCAGTTTATTCCAAAAATCTGTAGAATGCTGCGTCCTGCCGCAGTTTAACACGCCATGGAAACGGGCACAGACGAGGTGTTGCGTCGGGAATGAAGGGGGCTCGTTTTCGACTGCTGAGCACTGGAGAGTTGGATAGCCTTCTATCAATGTTCGGCATTCCAACGAGCTAGCAATGAGGCAGTATTTCAAAATTTGAGAATTTCTCTGTTAAGTAGGTGGGCCAAATTAAACGTAAGATAGGTTGCCTTGAAACCTTTATGTAGTCTGGGAACACTTTTAATTTAATTACGCCTACCTACTTACTTTACCTTGTTGTCATCAGCAAACATCATTGAATAATCTTCGTTATCAAATGCCAGCGGGGTTTGCTCGATTTGTTTTATCAGCACGTAATCCAGACTTTGGGAGAGATTTAACAGATGATGAACTACAAGCAATTGAAAGGGTGCTCAACTGTAAAATCAAGCAGATGTGGGCGATGTACTAGCCGCAGTCGAACACTACGTTGGAAAGACGGAGTGGGAACAATTGGTTAGGACGCAAAGGTTGATTGCCACCGTTCAACTGCGCCATTAGTCCGATCGAGTACTTCATTGACAACTGGAGGGCAAACAGCCATGCAGATCCACTACCTCGAGATCGTGACTAGAGAGGTCGACGCGGTCTGCGCCGCGTACGCAGCAGCCAATGGGGTGCAGTTCGGCAAGCCGGATCCCGGGCTCGGTAACGCACGGACAGCCGCACTGCTGGGAGGTGGGTTGGTGGGGGTACGAGCGCCTTTACGCGAGACCGAAGGTCCGGTGGTGCGGCCCTACTGGCTGGTGGATAACATCGAAGCAGCTGTCGCAGCGGCGGTGGAGTCCGGCGGCGAGATAGCTCATCCGCCATTAGAGATCCCTGGGCATGGCACTTTCTCCATCTATATCCAGGGCGGCATCGAGCAAGGCTTCTGGCAGCGGTAGACGCGTACCGGCACGTGAAGCTGCAGTCCTAATAATTGCGGTGCATGGATTGAAAGAAGCCGTTGGTGCTGAGTTGAAGGTTACTGCAACCGCTGACCGCAGCCGTTCGATGTCTTCATTGGCGTGAGGGTAAATAGTATGAGTCAAAATCTCGACCTGACGATTCGTCGCGCTAACCCTGAGGACGCAGGCTTGCTGTCCGAGTTGGGCGCGCGCACCTTCTCCGAGACGTTCGCCGCCGATAACAGCCCGGAAGACCTAGCTGCCTACCTCGCCGCGTCCTTCAACCTGACGCAGCAGACAACTGAGTTGAACGATCCTGCCTCTATCTTCTTCATTGCGGAAGTCGGCGGGATCGCAGCGGGTTACGCCCAACTGCATGCAGGCGAGCCGGCGGAGGGCGTCGAAGGACCTAAGCCCATCGAATTGGTGCGGCTGTATGTATCGCGGGAATGGCTCGGTCGCGGCGTCGGGGAGGCGTTGATGCGCGCGTGCGTAGACGGGGCGCGGCGGGTAGGGCACGAGACTATTTGGCTCGGCGTGTGGGAGCGGAACGGGCGTGCGCAGGCGTTCTACCGCAAGTGGAACTTTTGCGCGGTCGGCGAGCACGTGTTTCATTTGGGCTCAGACCCACAAAGGGATATCCTGATGGAGCGTACGTTATAGCCAGTGAGGGCGTTTGCTCTCTGGCGGGCACCGGCAAACAACGGCATGCACCCGACCCGCGACATGCAGGCTTTCATGTTCCTTCAGAGGGGCGGGTGATGCCGAGCGTTCGGCGCTCACTTAAGGCGGAGTGGGAAGAAACGATGAAGTACTTCTTGGCAATGGTCTCGTTCTTATTCTCGTTCATCAGTGTGGCAATCATAGTTGGGCTCTTTGTTCTTGTACTCTTCTCACCCAGCCCGCAGCTCGCCTTCGTTGGAGTGGGTCTCTCATGGAAGATCTTGCCAGGCACTGTCCTGGGATTCTGGGCAGGCATACACTCAGCACGGGTGGCGCTCCGTGGCGCCGAAGACAAGGAAAGGAAGCGGCGCGGTAAAGACGAAAGCTAATCTCCCTTGATGGCAGGGGCACTGCACACTATCACTCGCACTCACGAATGGTTTCCGCTATGGTCTTCGCGCCTCAGTTCCGGGAATGCTCGGTGCCGTGCTTTCTGACTTCGTTCTTATCTCAGCGGTGGCGATCGAACTGGGCGCGCTGCTGGCAGCCTCCGAGTTCTGGTTCTCTGTCGTCAAGTGGGTTGGCGTGTCCTACCTCGCATATTTTGGACTTCGCCTTCTTCGCTCGAAAGGCACGCTTGCCATTCCCGGAGAGGCTGGTACATCGCAGCGCCCCTCCAGCCGCGCAGTCTTCCTGCGTAGCTTCCTGGTCGCGGTTACCAATCCCAAAGGCTACTTGTTCTTCTCTGCGTTCCTGCCGCAGTTCGTGTCGCCCGTGCAGCCACAGCTTCCTCAGTACGTCACGCTGGCTTTAACGTTTGCTGCCATCGATTTCGCAGTCATGTTCGCCTACGCTCTGGCGGGAGTTCAGGCAATTCGTGTTCTTCGAGCAAACGGCGTTGTGTGGCTCGATCGCCTCTGTGGCGGTGCGCTTTTGTCCCTTGCAGGCTCCCTGGCGCTTTACCGCCGGCATGCCTAACCCTTCCATCGAGAGGGAACTAGCCATAAAACAAGCGCAGCGTCTTGAGCAAAAGTGTCAGAACTGAATACTCATGATTCCTTATTGAGAATTTGACTTCACCTTTTTCGGTGAAACCCTTACTCTTTTGTTCAGCTTATTCAGAAAACCCTCAACGATATTGAGAATAAGAATTTGAAAACTCAGTTCTGACAGTTTCAGGGGAGGCACTGCATAGCCTGCGATCTCAGCTATGTTACGCCAATCAGGTTGACTGCCTGAACTTAGTGACGAATGCGGTAATCGTCTGGAACTCGGTTTACATCGAGAAGGTGGTTCAACAGTTGAAGCAAGAGGGGCAATTTCTAGGGGACGAAGAGTTGAAACATATCTGTCCCACTCGTCATGCTCACATCACTGTTTATGGGCGGTATCATTTTAACCAGAAGCAGGTTGGCAAGAAACAGCAACTGCGAGAGCTACGCCAGCACAGGTTTCAGCCTTAACGACCAAAAAATTTCCGTTGCTAAAGCTAAGGCTACAAAGGCGATGTTCTGTTGCAATCCTAAATCCACTCCTACCCTAAGATGGATTGATTTCTTCTCAAAATAAACGACGTTCATATAGATATAAGACTTTATAAAGTATGAACGATGTGGCTTTTCATCAGGACTATTTAGGGATCGAACAGCCAGCTATTGGTCAGCTGATTCGAGAACTCCGGCAGACCTTGAAGCTGACTCAGGAAAAGTTTGCGGCTCAGCTTGGCGTCTCCTTTCCCACGATCAACCGTTGGGAAAATGGACATGCTACGCCTTCACCCTTAGCACTCAAGCAAATTGATATGCTATTCAATCAGTTGTCTCAGTCGCCCGATGCAACATTACGGGAACGAAGTCAGGCCATGCGAGGAAAATATTTTCCCGCAAGAGAGCTAAAAGCATGAGGGCGGAGGAACCAAAGGAAATTGCTGACTCCCCTTTTGCAGGGAACGGCGAGATCAGTGCGTTACTACGATCGTATAACTGGTCGCAAACGCCACTGGGTGGGATCGAAACTTGGTCAGAGAGCTTGAAAGCAGCAGTACAAAGTCGGTTAGCTGAACTCAATCAAGCTCAAAGACCCGAAGCGATGCCGCACGCATCGGTACTGTCGCAAAACTGTACCCAAACAGATGCACTGCGTGAATCCGAAGCAAGATACCGGACGTTGTTCGAGTTGACCGACCAGGGTTGCTGCATCTGCGAAATGCTGTTTGATGAGAACGGTAAACCCGCTGATTACCGCTTTCTTGAAGTTAATCCAGTGTTTGAACACCTCACCGGATTGGAGCAAGCCACAGGAAAACGGATGCGGGAACTCGCTCCCAGCCTTGAAGCTTACTGGGTTGAAATCTATGGCAGAGTCGTACAAAGTGGGGAATCTGCTCGATTCGAGAATTACGCAAGTGCTCTAGATCGTTGGTTTGACATCAACGCTTTTTGCATCGGCGAGCCGCAAGACCATCAGTTCGCCGTTTTGTTTACCAACATTACTGAACGCAAAAAAGTTGAGCAGGAACGAGATCGGTTTCTTGCTGCCGGGTCAGATTTGCAAGTGATTATGAGCAGCCACGGCTATTTCCACTGGGTCAGCCCAGCTTTTGAGCGTATTCTCGGCTGGACACCTGAGGAAATGACATCCCGCCCCTGGACTGATTTTCTGCATCCAGATGATATCCTCGCATCTGTGTCGGAAAGCGTCAGCGTGTTATCAGGCAATGAAACGTTTGCGTTTGAAAACCGCTATCGACACAAAGACGGCTCCTACCACTGGTTGCTCTGGAGAGCGCAGCCTCATCTAGAAGCACAAGTGCTTTACGCAACGGCGGTAGATATCACCGAGCGCGTGCGCGTCGAAGACGAACGCAAACAGGCAGAAGTCGCCCTACGTCAATCTGAAGAACAATATCGCATTGTGTTTGAGTCGATCGACGAAGGCTTCTGCACCATTGAAGTACTCTTCGATGCCGATGGCAAACCGCTTGATCACCGCATTTTGCAAGCAAATCCAGCCTTCGAGCGGCAGACTGGCATTGCCAACTCAGAAGGCAAAAGGACAAGTAAACTCGTACCGGGACTGGAACAGTATTGGAATGATCTTTACGCACAAGTCATACATACAGGTGAGTCCATTCGCACTGAAGTGCGCTCGGACGCGCTCGATCGTTGGTTTGACATTTTGATTTCGCGGGTCGGCGATGCAGCCATGTGCCAGGTGGCGATTGTGTTTTCCGACATCAGCGATCGCAAACAGGCAGAAGCCATCATTACCAGCGATTTGGAAAATACCCGGTTGTTGCGCAACGTGAGCGCACAAATGATCGCTGAAGACAACACTCAGGTGCTTTACGACGAAATTGTCTTTGCTGCAATTACCCTGACACGAGCGGATGCCGGTTCAATTCAAGCGCTGGATGAATCGACCCAAGAGCTAGTGCTGCTCGCCACCCAGGGGCTCGATCGAACTGTTACCGAGCGTCTTCAGCGCATGGATGCCAGTTCAATCACGTCTTGCGGTAGGGTTTTAGCAACGGGCAAGCGAGCCTTTGTAGATTTTGATGCACCAGAAAGCGAAGACCCTGACGGATCTCTCAGTCTGCATCTCAAGAGTGGGTTAATTTCTGCCCAATCTACCCCGCTCATCAGCCGTTCAGGTAAACGGATCGGTATGGTTTCAACGCATTGGCGTAAACACCACCAATTAACTGAGCAAGAACTCCGTTTTCTGGATCTATTAGCGCGTCAAGCTGCCGACTTGATTGAACAGCGACAGACTGAAGCGGAGCGCAAACAAATTTTAGAACGCGAACAGGCAGCACGAGAAGAAGCAGAACGAGCCAGCCGCATCAAAGATGAATTCATGGCGGTGCTGTCCCATGAATTGAGATCGCCTCTGAATCCGATCTTGGGCTGGACCCGCCTGTTGCGAAACGGCAAACTTGATCCGGCTCGTCAAATCGATGCCTTAGCCACGATCGAACGTAACGCGAAACTACAAGCGCAACTGATTGAGGACTTGCTCGACATTTCCCGCATCATGCACGGTAAGCTGAGCTTAAGCGCGTCTCCGGTCAGTTTGGCATTTGTCATTACTGCGGCCGTTGAAACCATGAGTTTAGCGGCAGACGCGAAAAATATTCAAATCGCGCTTGACCTTGACCCAGACGTTGCTCCGGTCTCTGGCGATGCTGCCCGGTTGCAACAAGTGGTCTGGAATCTGCTGACCAATGCAGTCAAATTCACAGATAACGACGGACAGGTGACGGTTCAACTGAGGCAAGTTCCTGCCGAAGGCAACTTGAGCAAGGCGATGGCGCAAATTCGAGTCATCGATACGGGAAAGGGAATCAATCCACCATTTCTGCCCTACGTGTTTGAGTATTTTCGGCAAGAAGACGGCTCCACGACTCGCCAGTTTGGCGGTCTAGGGTTGGGGTTGGCGATCGTGCGGCAAATTGTGGAACTGCACGGGGGCACGGTTAAAGTAGAAAGTAGAGGCGAGCAGCAAGGTGCAACGTTCATTGTGCAGTTGCCGATGCTGCCACAAGCAAGTCCGATCAATCTTGAACCTACCCAGGCTCAAATCAACTCAGAAACGCGCCTGCAAAATGTGCAAATTCTGCTCGTAGATGACGATAGGGATACCCGCGAGTTTGAGACTTTCTTGCTGGAGCAACACGGGGCAACGGTGATCGCGGCTGCTTCTGGATTAGAAGCGTTACAGTCCCTGGATCGATCACTCCCAGATGTGATTATCAGTGATATCAGCATGGCAGAAATGGATGGCTATATGCTGATGGGGCAGATTCGATCACGCCCACCAACCAAAGGCGGAATAATTCCCGCAATCGCTCTCACGGCTTATGCCGCAGAAATCGATCAGAAAAAAGCGCTGCAAGCTGGATATCAAAAGCACTTGACGAAACCACTAAAGCTAGAACAACTCGTCAGTGCGATCGTCACCCTACTCAATTTAAATCGAGTTTAGGAACCGAGCCTTTGCAATGAGAGTAGTGTTCTAGAAGAAACTGTCAGATCTGAGTACTCGAATCTTAATTGTCAATATTGCAGGGGTTACGCATTGACAAAGAGCTGATTTTATGGGTTGAAGAAGAAAAGCAGTTACTCCTGACCTCCCTTGCAAATTCCCACTAAACCCTCAACCGCTCACTGCACCCTCGACCTCTATGTGCGATACCTCCTGGCTTAACCGCAAGGCTCAGGCTGTAGCGAAATGGCAGAGATCCTCAAAACCGTCTCCCACGACAGCATCAACCGCTTCCTCCAGCGTGAACGCTACCAATCCAAAGACTTATTTGACTTCATCACCAGTCACGATTGGATTGACTCGCTCGCAGGTGCGATCAGTAGCGATGACACCGTGATCGAAAAGCCCTATAGCAACCCCAAGACGACCGAGTGAGTGGGCTATTACTGGAGCAGTAAGCACGCTAAAGCCGTGTTGAGCATTCCCTTGATCACCCTCTACTACAGCAGTCCTAACGGGTTGAGGGTGCCAATCAACTATCGCATTGATGACAAACGGGAGGGAAAAACGAAAAATTAGTATCTTCAGGAGATGATTCAAGAGGTGCGACAGTGGGAAATGCAACCCAAGTCCTTCACCAGCGACGCTTGATATGCTGCAAAGGCAAATCTCAATTGGGTCAAAGACAGCCAATGGGGATTCCTCGTCGGCATTGCCAAGAATCGACTGGTGCGACTAGAAGGCAAAGCTGATCAACGGGTTGACGGTCTGACGATTCCCGAGCAAGGGTTACGAGTGCATCTCAAAGGGGTCGGTGTAGTCAAGGTATAATGCCCGAGATTCAAAGACGACTCTTGTCGCTATTACCGGTTCTACTCCCCAGATTCGGAAGTGCTAGATGCTGCTGGAAAGGAGGAATTTGAGGCGTTGCACTCGATTGCCTGGGACATCAAATGTTTTCATCGTGCTAGCAAGCAGGTATGTGGGCTACAACGACTTCGTGTACGTCTAAGCGAATGCATTCATACTCATGTGTTTGATGCTTTGCGAGCGTTTATTGAACTGGAGTTGCAAGTTTGGCATCAACAGTTAGAGAACTGGTATGCCCTGCAACGAAGGTTGTATCAGGAAGTTGCCCGTTAGTTCATTGTCCAAGAACCCCTCTTGGGTTAGCTCTCCTGAACCCCCATCTCGTCATTTCTGTCAATGCGTAAGTCCTGACCCAGATCTGACAGTTTCATATTATGAGATTGAGGGTGCAGTGTATTCTCTACCCACTGAAGTCGAGAATAACTTACTACGAATTGGGCAGGAAGCATTAACCAATGCGATTAGACACGCCAATGCTGACGAAATTCGAGTGGAGCTAGTCTACGATCGCGACCAGTTTTGCTTGCGCGTGAAAGACAATGGACAGAGCTTTGGAGTTGGCAGTATTCTAGCCTCTGAGGGATTTGGCTTACTTGGCATGAGCGAGCGGGCAGAGCGCATCGGCGCATAACTCACGATTAGGAGCCAACCTGGACAAGGAACAGAGATTATCGTAGTCGTTGGAGTGTAGGGTGATGACTACTCCACCCCCCACACCCCCGATTCGAGTTTTGATTGCGGACGATCATGCCATTTTTCGGCAAGGATTAGCCACGATTATTAACCGTGACCCAGATATGCAGGTGATTGCCCAAGCTGAAAATGGGGGACAAGCGATCGCGCTATTTGGGGAACATCAACCGGATGTCACGCTCATGGATCTGCGAATGCCGGAAGTGGAAGGAGTTGCCGCCATCGGTGCAATTTGTGCTACTGCTAAATCGGCTCGGATTATCGTACTGACCACATATGATAGTGACGAAGATATTTATCGAGGATTGCAGGCAGGCGCAAAAGGATACCTGTTGAAAGACACTGAACCGGACGAGCTTCTGAATGCCATTCGTACCGTTCATCGGGGGCAGAAGTACATTCCGCCTGATGTAGGAGCAAAGTTGGTACAGCACCTCAGCAATTCAGAACTGAGTGAAAGAGAACTAGCGGTACTCCGCTCACTCGCTCAGGGGATGAGTAATGCCGATATTGCGACTGCTTTGAGCATCGGGGAAGGCACGGTTAAATCTCATGTCAATCGGATTTTGAATAAGTTGGACGTGAGCGATCGCACCCAAGCGGTGATTGTTGCCGTTAAACGCGGCATTGTTAGTTTATAAGATGTACTTTCGATCGACTTTGGATTCTAACTTAAGTTATAGTCAGCCTTCTACTCTGCGGTCGCATAGTTACTCTATCAATTTGTACTGTAAAAGAGTTAACTCGCTATAGACGACAGCTTGAAGGCGATCACCTACATTGAATGTATGCAAGCAAAGATGCAGTCAATGGATTGAGCAAGTAAATTGCAAGATTCCATGCTTGATGCAGATGTAGAAAGATGAACGGCGATCGCAGCTACAGTTCCTTACTTGTACCACCTTCAAGCCACGATCGGATTCAAGGTGTACTGAGTGCGAGGGTAGTGCTGGTGATGTATGGAGACTATCAATGCCCTAGAAGTGCGGACGTTTACAAGATGATTAAAGGGATCAAACGAGAGCTTAGTGCTGCTTTTGGAGAAGATTATTTATGCTTCATCTTCCGTCATTTTCCCCAAGCACAGATTCATCCCCAAGCTCAACGGTCCGCCCAAGCTGCCGAAGCTGCCGCCGCCCAAGGAAAGTTTTGGTTAATGAGCGATACTTTATTTGACCATCAACAAAGGTTGGAGGACGGTTATCTTGTCGAGTACGCCAATGATTTAGGGCTTGATATTCCTCAGTTTCTCAAAGAGTTACCTAAACAAGTGCATGTCGATCGCATCAATGAAGATATTGAAGGCGGAATACAAAGTGGAGTAACGACTGCTCCAGCCCTATTTATCAATAACATTCGATATACCGGACGCTGGAAAATGACAGAGTTGATGACAGCCATTGTTGCTGCAAGTCAATAAGCTCTATTCATATCTGACTTGTTTGTTAGTGCTAGTAAGCTATCGAATTTGATGGCTAGCTTTTGCCTGTTTTGTTGAGCAAATTGCCAATTTTTGAACCATGCTAACAATTACAACGTCAACCACTGAATTTAAGAACAAAGGCTTAACGCACACCCGATTGCGGCAAGTACTCGTCTCAAGGCTCTCTTGGGACTGTTCCTAGATGCGCAAGGTCATGCTTTACCCGCCCATACCCTAGTACTACAGTTGTAGATTTGGGGCGGTTGCAAGAGACCGACGTTTGTAGTGATGAAATCTGGCAACGGCTTGGTGAATTCGTCGCCAGGTTGACCAGTGCAAG
>NZ_JACXWX010000105.1 GCF_014764505.1 Phormidium tenue FACHB-886 | reverse complement strand
CTCACAATATTTCTGGCTCTCGCTCAGATCGTTAAGAAAAATGTGACTAATGGATAGCTATCTCTCTCATATCAGCACTCTCTCCTCCTTTCGCAACTGTTGAGAAAAATGTGACTAAGGGATAGCCTCCTTTCACTTTTGTTGAGAAAGATGTGACTAAGGGATAGCTTTCACGGCTGTTGAGAAAGATGTGACTATGAGATAGCACTCCTCTAACCCTGAGAGTGTTTCTTGAGAGGTTATTTATTTTTTACAGAATCTCTAGTAGAGCGTAAAGGATGAGTTAGGGCTGACTTTGAGTACCCGCTCATCAGACGCAAGTTTTTGTGGAAGATCTTGTGGACCTGACACTTCAATAACTTGTTCATCATTCAGTGGTATAGGAGGTGTTCCCGAGCGCTCACTCCCGCACTGTGCAAGCAGTGAATCAAGTTGGTTAGGACTAACTTCCTTCTTAAGTGTAATCAGCCATTGCATTGGTTAGTACTCCTTCAGATTGAGACATTTCTCAAAAGTGTATAGCTCACAGCTGCATTAATAATGCCAAAACCAGAACCAGCATCCCATCCTGGAGTTCCAATATTAATGGCACCACGAATAAGAACATCCTTGAGTTGCTGTGGGGTTAAGTTAGGAAAGGCGCTAAGCAAAAGTGCTCCTACTCCTGCTGCTACCGGTGTTGCAGCAGACGTGCCATTATCAAAGCTGGATAGATCACCACCCGCAGGACGACCTGGACCAAAGTTACCAAAGAAGTGTGAGTAAGCAGCAATCTCTGGTTTAACTTCCTCAAACCCATCGGCAAAATTACCTGGTCCTTGTGAGGAATAACCAATACGTTCATGCATGCTGTTAACTGCAGCAACCGTAATAACCTCCTCTAGGCTGTTGGAAGCATGAATAGATTTTCCAGGTCCAATACCGCTGACATGACACGCGGTGCTAGGACAGTCCTCTCCGCAATTTCCAGCAGCAAAAAACGTAGGGCAACCTGAAGCAACTACCTCGCGAATTTTACGATGGAGTGGATGATTCAAGTCGTAAATTTCATGATCAGGAAAATCTTCCCTAGAAGGACGGCCAATAAAGCCGTAGCTGTTATTAGTTATGTGAGGTGTTCCGTCCTTGCGCCGCTGATCCAAAACTTCTTGAAACATTGCTAGTGCACCACCTGATCGCGGTTGCCCCAAAAATGGATAATCGTAGAGTTTAGCTGCAGGAGCCGCTACGAGAACATCAGCAGCGCACATTGATCCATGGCTTCCAATGCCAGCACTCCCCGGTCGTGGATTATTAGGGCGAATGAAACCACCTACTACAGGATAAATTTCCCCATTGATTCCTTCGTCAATGATGCCTACAATAATATTCTGCCCTCGGAATCCATCCGACCAAACTCTTGCTACACCTAATAGTGTGCGTATAACACCGCGTGTTACAGCAGGACGGAAGATCCGACAATCAACACCACCAGAAGAGGGAGCAAGGTCGAACGGATGATAGTCCAAGTTTTCAGTAAAATTCTCTTCGTTCTCCTTGCTAAATAATGTCAAAAGCGAATTTGGAAAGACTTGAACATCTTGTCGATCACGCAACGTACTTAATAGGGATCGCTCAACTTGGCAGGTCACTACAATCGTTTCAGAAAATACATCAGGATTTTCTGTCGGTGCAGCGAAAGCTGCAAATCCATCAGTCTCACTTCTTACAGTGTTTTCAGCAAACATGGGCACAGGAGCGAACTCACCTAAAACTTCTAGTCCCATTCCTCCTAAATCAGCAACTAAATTCTCACCCTGCCGCAACGCTTCAATCTCGGAATCCATTGCGGCTCTAAAATGTTCAAATGCCTCCGGTTGCTGACGTTGAACTTCAATTAGCACATCTATTTTTCCCATAGCTACCTTTATGTTTCTCTCACTCTGAAGGTGTTAATTAGTAAGGTTGTGCAAAAGCAAAATAACAGATTCAATAGCGAAGATGCAGAAAAAGAAATTTAACGTACGCAATCCTGCATAATTGTGTCCTAGTGTCTACTTAGAGTACTTGTGTGTTGATGGGATATGGCAACGACTCTAACGATAAAGGGACATCTGCTCATTTCTTGACTATCGTTACGAATTGACAAACCTTTCTGGGTGGTCAGCGATCGCTCAAAGCCAAATTCTCTCGTATAATTCAGCAAAAAACAGTGTCAGCCCTCAAAAGCCGAAAGCTTTGCCTTACATTAATTTCATACTATGTGACTCTTTGTCGTCAGAAAGGAACAGCTAAAGTTACAATGGTAAGCAGATGAAGTACGTTTTTCATATCTATTTTTGCTTGGACTGTTTTCTGATTACAGAGGAGAAACTCCTAGAAATGCCACTAGTTCGTTACACACGATGATTGCGTTTGTATGCAGCATCAAGAGAGTATCGAGTGCCATTGAGCTTGTAGAAGATAACGAATTACTGTTTACTGGTTGCAGAAACGTTGCATCAATATCGATACTTCTACAGTAAACCCTGTATTCGTTGAAAGCTACTAACGAGCATTAGGAATTGCATTAAGAAAATCTATAATCCGTTCCCTCTACAGGGGGAATGGTAAAGATTCGATACTGTCAGCGAATCAATGAGAAAAAATCAGTAATCCCGAACTCTAGCCACAGCAAAGACTGTAGCATCGAGCACTTTGTATACTGAGTTAACCTAAGAACAGTTAATCTAAGAACAAAGGTTTCAGAGGCTTTTTTCTCTGACTGATTCGTCAACAGTCCTCATGAACTGTGTGCACCAGCACTCATGAAATATGGTAGATTCGGCGTTAAGGCTGGACTTGAGGTCGATAATTCTTGGTGCTTTGAGCCTGCCCAACAGTCTGACCTAGACACCTACAAGCACCGCTCACTGTCGCTCCCACTCCGGTGGGAAGCACGCAAGTCAGAATTTGATTTCTCGGTGTCTACTCCAGCCAATTTCGTCTCATACTGGCTATCCCTTAGACACATCTTTTTTCGCAAATAAGGATAGGGTTGAGAGTGGTGATATGAGGGAGATAGAGTGCTATTAGTAGAAGGTGTGTGGATTGAGTTGGAAGATAGATTGAAACAGGAGTACACAACTAAGGAGAAGGAATGTTACAGAAGATAAAGCGGAATAAAGTAAGAGCAACGTTAGCGACACAATTGCGATAAAAGTGCTTAACAAAGCTGAAGCTGATGTAGAGTGAGTAGTTAGGTAAGCAAGGAGAATAAAAAGACAACAAAAATCAACAAATAGCGAAGTACATGCTTAGACATACTCTTATGCTATTAATATCCAACCAAATTCACTGTTGTATTCCTATGTAATTAAAAGAAATAAGGAAGCAAGAATAGGCAAATAGAGGAGAGTTGAGTATATTATAGAAATTGCTAGACTGCTTTTAACAAGGCGGTTTCATCTGTATTTATAGAGATAGGAATGAGATGTTGTGTGTTTAGAAGGAGCAGTAGAAGGTGCTCATTTGTAATAATTGTCTGCTATTGGCGGGATTTGCAGTAATGGGGTTGAGGAGATTTGTCGCATTCTATTCTTATTTCGGGTAGTTTAGTGCGAGTTGCTACCCGATGTAAAATGAAGCCTTGCCGAAATTTTCTATACGATAGAGCTGAAAACCGTATAGAAGAAATTGGGTCGGTTTCTCGCAATCTGCCAGCGCTCTACAAATCCGTTATTTTTGTTTCTGCTCCACTAAGACACAGCCTGACATGAAACTTCTTCTCACAAGCCATTACCAATCAAGATGAAGGGTGCCCAATAGTAGGGATGGCGTAAGCTATTGCTAACGGCCGCATTTGTGTTGCGATCGGTGATAGCGATGAAGCCGCGAGCACCGCCGACTGCTGAGAAGTCATTGGTAATTAGAGCAGTTTGCGCCTGCTGTAATGCCTCGGCTTTGCTCTTGCCTTGCTCTAAGGCAATATAAAAAGCAGTCATCAAGATTTCAGTACTTTTGTCGTTAACCGACCAGAGTGAGGCAATGACAGCATGAGCACCTCTATTTTGGAATTGGTAACCTAGTCCTAGAATCTGTTCACCATTATTATTGAAGCCACCTAATCCAGTTTCACAAGCACTTAACACTACCAGGTCAATTGTGTTCAGTGTCCAACTTTCTATGTCACGTAATGTGGCAGTTTTTCCATCACCAAACAGAATGAAAGACTGGCTTGCATCACCGGGAATGACAGCAGCATGGGTAGCAAAATGAAGAATATTATATTGGGTAAATAAAGGCTGGACGTTGCTGAGCGAGAAGGCACGATCGACCAGTGCTTTGGTAGTAGAGAGCGCTTTCGAAAGAGTTTCCACTTCCTCCCTTGCAAAGGGTAAGCCCCGAAAGTCAACCGGCTCTTGCCCAACCTGAATGGGGTAGACAATCTCTTCATCACCGAAAGCTCCAGCGAGGATGCGAGGCATGTCTTGAGGTTGGGTAGTCAGTTCTTCAAGAGAGGCTGCGGTAATGTTATTGACGCGGAAGCGTTGCACAAGCCATTGGTCACCATCATAGAGGACAGCGAGAGGAATATAGCGAAGCTGTCCGTCGGGAGCATAGATAATTGTCTGGATGTTGGCTTGTTTCAAATCGGCTTCAATAGGTTCAATTAGCCAGCTATAGAGCTTGTGAGCAGGCGTAGTCGCGTCAGTATTGGGGTTTGTGAGTGCCTGACGTAAAGCAACAATTGCTGCATTGATCTCTTCCCGTCCAACATTTTCAACGGTGCGACGCAGGGGAGGAGAGTTAGGAGTTGTGATAATTAGCTCGATGCGATCGTCTAGAACTAGTGGATAGAGTAGTGCAGCGTTAAGTTCTCCAAGATCATCGCGGAGGCGATCGAGTGCACCTAGAGAAAGAGTCTGCTCGCGCGCATCAAAGCTGAGTTGTTCAACCAGATTCCGCACTTCAGGGCTACTGGCAAATTCGTTAAACTTCTGGTTGAGTTCAGTCTGAAGTTGCACAAGCTCATCCTTGCGTTGCCGTTCTGTAGAGCTTAGCTGCCCCTGTTGCTCTTTTTGATCCAACTGCATTAGTTCTTGCCCAAGCTCAATCGCAGTTTGCTGGAGAGTTGTATAGCGACTAAGGATGTCTTGCTCGGGTTGAAAAAAAGCGATGCCGCTAGCAGTTTGGGCATTGCCGCGAACGTTGTGGAGGTAATCATCCAGTTCTTGCACCTTGAGCAAATCTAAGACCTGCTGTGCTTCTAAAACTCGGTCTTGCTTGAGTAGCAAGTCTGCCAGCCGTCGATAAGTCTCTGAGACACTTCGCGCATAGGATTCTTGCTGGTCACGCTCTAATCCTTGTAAATCCTGACGGATTGCTTCTGTGACCTCAACGGATTTTTTATAGAAAATAATTGCAAGTTGCGGTTGACCTTCTTCCTCCAGTAATGATCCAACATTGCTTAAAACTGCCCTTTCAAATCCACGTTGACCTGCCGCTTTAAGAATAAGTAAAGCCTGTTGATAGGCAGCAAATGCTTCAGTATATTGTCCTTTGCCTTTGTAGGCAGTTCCAATGCTATCGAGCGTATTGCCCTCCTGTACTCGATCGCCAATTCTTTGATAAATTGCTAGGGCTTGATTGAGAGAGTCTATAGACTCAGCGTATTTCCCTTGCTGGGTGTAGAGAACGCCGATGTTGTTCAAAGCATTGCCTTCCACGACTGAGTTACCAGACTCTCTGCTCTTCTGTAGAGCTTGCTGGTAGTAGTTCAGAGACTCATGATAGCGATTGAGACGATAGTAAGATTGTCCGATGTTGTTCAAGGTGATTGCCTGTGCCGCTCGATCTTCTATTTGCACCTGTATTTTTAGTGCCTGTTGGTAGAAATCGATCGCTTGCTCATACTCACCTAACTCGTTATGAACAATTCCTAAACCGCCGAGAACTAGCGCCAAATAATTAGAGCGATCGAAGTTCTGAAAAATTTCTAGCGCACTATGATAGGTTTCTCGTGCTTTTAGATATTGCGCTTGATTCAGATAAAGATCTGCAATTTCAATTAGAACTTCGCCTTGACCTATGGTGTCACCCACTCCTGCGCGAATTTCCAAAGCCTGCTGATAAGCCATTAGCGCTTCAGAATAGTTGCTTAATCTTCGGTAAGCGATGCCGATGTATAACAGCGTCAGGGCTTCTTCTTCACGGTTGCCAAGCTGTCGATAAAGGGGAAGAGCTTGCTTCCAAGCGTTTATTGCATCCTCGGAGCGCTCTAAGCTCTGATGAACACCCCCAATGTTGGAGAGCGTCAGCGCTTCACCTTCGTAATCGTCGATCTGCTGATAGAGCGTCAACGCTGACTGAAAATGCTGCAATGCAGCTTCAAGCTCTCCTGAGCCAAATCGTTCTACCCCTTGATCAAAGAAAGTGTTGGCTTGTTGCTGCAAATCCTGAAGATTCATTGATTCTGCTTCTGTTAGAGTTTGCATTTTAGTTTGAGCAAAGGCTGGTAGCATCCACAAAGTTAGTACAGCTAAACTTAACAAAAAATTAAGTGATTTTGATAAATTTCGATACATTTTCAAATAGACGTTAAATTTCACTTATGCTCACTTAGTATAAATATTTTTGGGCGTTGCTGAATAGCGGGAGGAATCAAGCAGGAATCGGGACATTCCAAAATCTCAAGTAGTGAAGTAACAAGCTGATTGAACGTCTCAGCATGTCTTCTGATTTGGAATAGCACAATGTTTTGCGATGTAATCGTGCTAAATAGTGCCGCAAGCATGTATTTTTCCCTTCGACTCGTGTCATATAGGTTTTGCTCACAATCCGATGTCCCGCTGGAATAAATTCTGGATAAACACTCAACCATCAGTCATATAGAAATAACATTGCCATGCTCCAATGATTGCCCACAACGGTTCAAGCGTCTTTGCACTATGATCACCTAACACCCAACCTAAAATACCTGCTCTAAAGTGGTTTACTGCTGTCCACAGCCAGATCTTGCTTTTTTAGCCCCAACAAATGTTTCGAGTTCATCGAGTTCACCGACTTTTGGAACCGCTTCTGGGTCATACGCATCTGACAGGTGTTCTCCAACCTGTTTAACCCAGTAAGTTACAGTTGTATGGTAAACACCTGTGACTCGTTCAATCCCTCGAAAGCCCATCCTGTTAACATACATGCGTAAGCATTGCTGCTTAATGTCGTCACTGTATCCTGGAGCCACGGTGTAGCTGTCTGTGAACTGACGACTACAACTGACACAGATGTAATTTTACTTACCCCTTCTCTTGGCGTTTACGGATATGAGTGGATTGACAGTCTGGGCATTGCATCAAAACCAACCCTAATTCCTCCCTCCATTATGCAACGCCTATTTTTGCTTCTTAGAAACATACTCCCAGCATCATATTTTCAAGTTTTGCAACAACGTCCACAAAAATAAGCGTTATTTATAAAGACTTTATGCGAATCAAAATAGAATCCTGAAAATCTTGGATAAACTTGAAAAATCTAAGGTATTAGCCTTAGATGACTTGAAGGGCATTGGAGCTTAAGTTCTTTCCCTGTAGAGTGACTTTATGGAATACCTGTAGCTGACAACTTAAAAGTTAAAAACAGGGTGCAGGCGGTATTTTGAAAGTTAGAGACACAGCTCATGCCTGAGAATGTGTTTGCATATTATTTAAAGCTACATACCTGAGATTCTTCACCTCTTTATAGCTATGAAACAAGTAGAATTTTGGAAGTGGCTGGCTTTTCCGACCACAGCCCTGACCTTAGCAGTAGGCGCTGTTCTTGCTACACCTAAGCCAGCTCAAGCCTATTTTGAAGTTTGTAATGCCACATCGGAGACTGTGTGGACAGCGATCGGATATAGGAGCAACGGGCAATGGTGGGCAGAAGGCTGGTGGCAACTTAGTTCGGGGCAGTGTGCTACTGTAATTGCAGAGCCTTTGGATGAGTATTATTATTATGTTCATGCCCACACGTCAAATAGGACTGCTGTTTGGGAGAACAATCATACCTTCTGCACAAGCAACCAACCGTTCACCTTACAGGATCAAAGTAGTTGTAATGAAAGAACTGACAAGTTCTTTGAGGTAAATACTGGAGAGTCCACTGATTTTACTCAAAACCTATGTCCTCCTAGCGGATGTGGTAGCGGCAGTAACGCAGACGACGGCTTTAACCTGGATACCTTCGCCTCTGCTACGGTAGCCAACAGGATCGTCTACGTTAGACCTAGAAGCCGCAGTCGCTAGGTCTGTTACTACTGGGAGCGGGTTATAGTGAACAGTTTTTCCAGGGATGCTTTGCAGCAAGTCTTTTCCAGAATTGGCATGTTAACTACATACCGCTCCCGGTAGTAACCTAACTGGTTAGGGTTTTTCTTGTGTACCTTGAAACCTGGTATACAAGAAAATTTTTTATGTTGCTTTTTCTTTGTAAAAAATTGCTTTAGTAGCGTTGCTTCATGATCAATCGCCGCCGGTTTCTTCAGTTTACTGGCTCTGCTCTTGCCACATGTGGACTCAGTCAGCTCGAAATGCAGCATCAAAGTATTCGCTACGCTCAAGCGCTAGGGCAACCAACTCGCCGCAAAAAAGCGCTGCTTGTTGGCGTGAATCAGTACAAGAAGAACCCTCGCCTGACTGATTTGAAGGGCTGTATTGCTGATGTCCAGCGCCAGCAACAGTTGCTCATCGGTCGATTTGGCTTCCACCCTAACGATGTACTGACCTTGACCGATGAAACACCTCAAAAGCCAATTCGTGAGGCGATCTTAAGTGCCTTTGAAGATCATCTGATTCGCAACACGCAGCCTAATGATGTCGTAGTATTTCACTTCTCTGGGCATGGGTCTCGGCTGACAGACCCCACTCCAGTACGTTTGGCAAACGGGGAACTAGAGCAATTTAATAGCGCCTTGGTGCCATCGCCTAATGACAGTTTGCAAGAGGCAGACATTATGGGCAGAAGCCTGTTTCTGTTGATGTCTGCCCTCAATACAGAGAACGTCACTGTAGTGCTGGACTGCTGCTATTCTGGCGGCGGCACGAGGGGAAATGCCAGAGTGCGATCGATCCCACGAGACAGACCCCCTAGTGAAATTGAACTTGCCTATCAGCAGCGCTGGTTAACAGAGTTAGCAATCAACCCAGAAGAATTTAGTCAGCGACGCAATCTCGGCGTTGCTAAAGGGGTTGTAATTGCAGCAGCGCGGCGCAATCAAGAGGCACTGGATATCACGTTTGGCAATGATGTCCATACAGGTGCGTTTACAGGATTCCTGACGCAGTATCTCTGGCAGCAAACCGACTCGGTGCAGACGATCGTGACTGGCGTGAGTCGCAGTCTGGAAGCAGCCAACCTTACCCAATCACCGCTGCAAGACGTGAAGGCAAACAGCAGCTTTGAACAGCAGCCCATTTACTTTATTGATAAAAGTGAGTTTGATACCACTCAAGCTGCTCCTGCCGACGCACTCCTGACAGAGGTACAGGGGCAAGGTGGCAGTCGCGGCAAGATCTGGCTGGGCGGCGTTGACCCAGATAAGCTAATTGCGTTTGAGGCAGGCGCAACCTTTACGTCCGTAACGAATCAAAGCGCAGGTGACATTAAGCTCCTCTCTCGCAACGGCTTGGTGGGAAAGGTGTTGCTATCGGGGACAATCGCCCCTGGCACACTCCTACAAGAAGCGACAAGGGTGATTCCGCGTGACTTAAGGCTGCGGATTGGGCTTGATCCTTCTCTAGGAGCAGAAGCAGTCCAAGTGCAGCAGAAATTGCGATCGCTCAGACGGATTGAGCCTGTCCTAGCTCAGACAGGGGATACTCCTTACGGGGGAGGAGTACAGTACATCCTCAGTCGCATGACCCCACAGTATCGACAGTTGTTTCAGCAAGCGCCTCCGGCAGCAGGCAGCGTTGGGCTATTCTCACAAAGCCTGGACGAAATCATTCCGGCGTCGTTTGGTGAATCGAATGAGTCAGTGGAGCAAGCGATCGATCGCCTCTCTCCCAAGTTTGCGGCTCTGGTAGCAGCACGAATTGTCAAGCTGATGCTCAACGGGAATTCTTCGCGTCTCAGCATCGAAGCAGCAATCGAACGTGAAGATCAGGCAGCTGTGCTGGTTGGTCAGTCTTTCACCGTTCGTGGCAGCGTTCCGGCTTCAGTTCTCCAGTCCACCTCTCGGCAAATCAACGTTGGCTCGCCATTCCGCTTCCGAGTGGTGAACCGTGAATCGCAGCCGCTCTATGTCAGCATTTTGATCATCGCGCCGACTGGAGAAATAAGCGTGTTGTTTCCCAATCAATTCACGGCAGCAGAAGACACCACTCAAATTGCTGCGGGTCAAACGTTGCTGCTGCCTGACGCAGACAAAAACGATCCGTTCAAATTTGTGCCTGAAACACCTGGCATTGGAGAAGCGCTAATTATCGCCAGCCGATCGCCCCTGCGACAGGCGCTCTTGGCGCTGCGAACTCTAGCAATCGAGCAGCAGCTCCCAGAACAGCGGGGGTTTGTCGCACCTTCAGTCGAGGCGATCGGGGATTTGCTGTCGGATTTAAGCGGCAATCGCGGCAACTCAGGCGCAGCGGTTAGTGCTCAGTTAAGCGTGTCTGAAATGGCAGCGTTGTCGATCACATTTGAGGTCGTTTAGATTTTATCGATGCTAAAGGTTCAACTTGCTCAGCCATTCACTCATCAAGTCTGCCCGATCGCCCTCTTGCAGCAGCAAATACCCCACCTTTGCTCCTAGCAAACTTTCCCTTGCCGCTGTGCGATCGCCCCTCGCCGCCGCAACATTTGCCAGTCCTACCTGAGCTGCCGTCCAGATCTCGCGGTTTTGTCCTCCTTGCGACAGAGAAATTGCCCGCCGATAGCTCATTTCTGCTTTGTCTAGCAGCCCCACTTGGAGCAATGCATCGCCCAACATTTGATGGGTATAAGCCGTCTCGCTCACAGGCACGAGCGGTTCCAAAGCCGCAATTGCCTCCCATAGCAGCCCCGGCACCGCAGCACCATCCTCATTGATCTGCGTAGCGCTGCGGTAAGCAGAGGCAAGCGCGATCGCCTTTCCTTCTGCGCTCAATTCCTGTGATTCAATTTGCACGATCGTCGCCTCGAGCGCTTCTAGCTTAGAATCATTCATGAGTTGAAACGCCAGAACAGTCGATCGTTCTGCTCCCTGAAAGCCAACGGCTGTCACCACTAGCTGATAGAGGATCCCTGCTTGCAATCCTTCTCCTTCGTAGCGAACTACTGGATTTTCCGCTGCTGAGCGTTCTATTTGCCAAACAACAGTCCCGCCCTGCTTAATCTGTATTTGATACTGTCTGGCGTTCGGTACAGGCTCCCACTGCAAGAGGGGATAGCGATTGAGTACCTGCGTAGCATAGACAAAATCGCCGTTGAGGAACGCCAGAAAATCACTCTCTCCCCTCGCACCTAACCCTCGCACAGGTGACGACACACTTGCCGGACAGCCCGCCCCTAGCCCTGACGCAATGCCAGCTGGAACCGACCAGAGGTTTTGATTGGCACATTGAACTACCACTTGTGCCCCGCGTACTGGACGAATCAGATCGCCTATGTTAATCTGTGTCCCCACTGCTGCCGACTGATAACCTGAGGCATTGCTCCGCTTAATTTCTACTCGTCCCTGTGCCTCAATGATCTGATCGGATGCGTTTGCCGCAGGTGCGATCGCCCCCACCCCCAGCAGTGCCAGCAAAACCAGGATTCTCCATTTCATGGCTGCGCTCCTTTAGGAGTAAGGCGATCGGACGCACTGTTTGCTAGTCCAATCCACTGATCTTCCTCTGGAAAACTACGGACGGCAAACTGAGAGCATTTTTCCCAGGCTTGCAGCGCGTCCTGGTTTTGCCGTTGTGCTTCAAAAACCTGGGCTTGTAGACAATGGGCAGCAGCACGGTCTGGATTAAAGGCGATCGCCTGTTGCAACAGGGGCGCAGCCTCAACATAGCGCTTTTGCAACACTCGCAGCCATCCCATGTTTTTTAAGACACTGTAGTAGTCTGTTTTAATATCTGGATTAGTTTTCAAGTCATTCGCCTTGATTAAACCGATCGTGCGTTCCAGCGGTGGAAAAGCTTTGTTGGTGTCACCCTTCAGTAGATACAATCGTCCTAAGTTATTTCCAGCCCTCAACAGCGTAGATTTATTTTTGGTACTGGAGCCACTCTGGAGCGCTAGCTGGTAGGAGGCGATCGCCTGCTCATTTTTTTGAAGTGTTTCATAAAGTACCCCTAACTGATAGTGAGCTTCTGCATCTCCCGGATTGAGGGCGATCGCCTGCTGGTAGTCCGCCAGCGCCCCATCGAGATCTGGATCAGCCGCAAGAAGCTTTTGCTCTCCGGCTTGCTGAAACCGTACTGCCAGCAGCGGCAACGAGGTACGAACGCCGACCAGCATCAACATCAATATGACTGCCGCACCGCTGCTGGCAGGTTGCCAAATCCACTTCGGCAATTTCAATGCGGTAAACAGCCGATCGCGCCCGTCTTGCTTCACCTGAGTCAGGGCACTACCGCCTGTAACCAAGGTCAGGAAACTGTTTAGCACGATGCCGCTCGTGCTGGCAGCCGCGACCCCCGCCGCAAAGAAGTAAGACCACAAATTCAGCACCAGCGCTCCAGAAGCCGTCAGCGCAATCGTGCTTAGCCCTGTCCAAATCCAACCGGATTGTGCCACCCAGGCATGAGGAGAGTCAGGTTCGAGAAACCACCACCAAGCAGTCTCTGGAGGATGAGTTGTGTCGCGCCAATGGGCTAAGTCGATCGTTTGCAGGATCAGTGATTTTTGACTTTTCAATTGACGATCACACTGTTCTAGCTTCACTAGCTCTGTGGCGGAGAGAGCAGCAACAGGAATGCGATCGCGGGTCTGCAACAGGGCGAGAGCTTGCTCTTCGGCAGGGGAAGCATTACGGCTGAAAAGTTCCAGTGCCTGTACATAGTCAGTTAACAACGCTTGTGCAGAAGGTGGAGTTGCCGAGCGGGTGCGATTTGGCTGCCGAGGCGGCAAGGGCAAGGTCAACGAGTGCTGCCGATAGTCTGCCAAAATCATGTCGCCCAGTCCTTCGGTTCGTGCCGTGGGTTCTTGAATCCGCCCTCCCTGCTGCACATTCCAGCACCGTAAGCTACTTAGCACATAGGTCTGCAAATCATGAATGGTGACAAATTCATGCCCTTGTGCGCTTGCCTTGCCACTCAGTCCTTCTAACAGGTAGTAAGTAAACACCCCATGCTCCATTTCCTGCCACTCCTGAGCAACCTGCTCTGCGGTACTTGCGGCAATCAGCGCAAATCCTTCAGCAAAGTCATAAGCATTGCGGATGAATTCAGGATCTGAAACATCCCGACCGATCTCCACTCCTGTGTGACAGGCATCCAGCGTCAAGATCAACCGCTTAGCTTTGCTTTGCCGCATTTGGGTCTCGATCTGGGCTAAGGGCAGCGCTGTTGTGTTCAGTGTGGTGTAGCGAGTGTCGTAACAGATGAGGACGGGCTGACGATCGATCAGTGTTCCATGACAGGCAAAATGTATGAACAAAAGGTCATGTGCTCCGACGCTTTTGCAAAGTCGAGTCAGTTCAGCAATCACATTATCCTGTGTTGGAAAGCGCGGGTCATCTCGCTCTAGCTGATCGTGCAGACAAACTACCGTGTAGCCAAGCTGAGTCAGGAGTTGTTCTAGCACTTGCACATCATTAACACAGAACCGCAGTCCTGCAAACGCCGGATCAACATAGCGATTTATCCCGACCAGCAATGCCCAGCGATGGATGATCGGTTGGGGTGCATTAGGACTTTGATCGTCGAGTTCGGCAACTAAGCGACGGCTCACGATATCAGGGGATTCATCAGAACAGCTCATCGATCGCGCAGAATTGAATGCAGAGGTATAACTTTCATTAAATGCGCTAAAGCACCCTGGAAGCCACTTCAACTAAAATATCTGAAGAATTGGTTAATCTTTCGTAACCTGCTTGAGCTTGACGCCTTGAATAGGATAGACACGCATTCAAGAGATATGCTAGAAGGGTTAACAGCAGGTTGGAGCGAAACTGTCAGATCTGGGTAATCAAATCACCGCTTTTTGCATCACTTTTTATCATTACAGACTTTCTCTTTCCTATCTTCGATTAGATGGCTTGAAATAAATCCTGCAATTGATTCACTCGTTTAACAAATTGTTCGCGTTGCTTCGATAGAGACACTAACTCTGCCAGTCTTGCTCGCGGACGCAAACACTGCTTCACTTCATCAAATGCTTGACAAAATCGTTTCGCACTCTCAATCGCTCCAAAGCCTAGTACTACAGTTGTAGATTAGCTAGAATAGTTATGTAGTCAGGGACGCAGGCATTTTTGTGACTCTCTCGTATCCGTCTGTTCTAGCTACAGGCGTGACTCCAATCTCAACCGAAGATGTCCAGCAATGGGCAGATGAGTTTAATCGTTTGAACCAACGGTTTGCGCCTCCCTTCAAACGTGTTGAAACCAAACAACACGCTCAGGATTATCTGCAAGGCTTGCTCAGCTCAGTAGAACGTAAAAATGGCTGGCAAATCGCCCAACAAGTGGGGGACACCACTCCCTATGCCATCCAACACCTACTAGGGCG
>NZ_JACXWX010000104.1 GCF_014764505.1 Phormidium tenue FACHB-886 | reverse complement strand
TTCTCTAAGTCCATCTGGTTACATGATGTTGTCATTGGATTGTTCATCAATCGTTATGAGTTTGGACTATCCATCTAACTCCACTTCCACACGTCTAGAACATTACCTAACGCCAGATTGCTCTGTTGATAATTGGCAGAGTTGCCGTCCACATAGTGAACTTCCATCAGATCCTCTGACTGAAAATACAATCCACACACTTGGCACTTTCCTGATTGGGTTGTGTCGCAAAAAATTTTGAAGACACTAACTAAAGGACAAATGCTTCTCAAAATTCTGCATTCAGGCTCTAGCTATAGCGCCCCTAAAATTTTTTGCGACACAACCGGTTGCAAAAACGCACTTTTCTTGAAGGCCATATCGCAAAAACTTCTTAGTGACGAACGCTTTGTGTCCATCTCGTTATTTTAAGTAAGCACTTCAAAAAGTTCTCGATTAACTGTGCTTGATATCCATTGTTCGATCGACTCTGTTCACTTATAGTTTATAAATTATGTTTATTATTACAATTACATTTTGAGTACAGCAATGATTTTAATCTGTACCGGGTCTAATTCCCTGCCGCTTGCAGCGTTCGTATAGGCTCGACCTGAACCGAAATACTCCGTCCGCTTGCAGCGGAGTGGGTTATTGACAAAGAGCATACAGCATAAAACTCATGTATAGCAGAGCTCTCAGCCCTTGAAGCCGCATTCTCTCGTTCTGCTCCAGCAGAACGAGAGAATGCGGCTTCAAGCGGTCGTGGACTGCTAAAAAAGCTTGTCAGTCCCTAATCATGCTTAAGAAACGAGCAAATGACCCTTTATTGTCTTTAACGCCTGTGACCAATGGTTGAACCTTGCGGTCGAAGCGTCAAGCGATTGCGGCTGCTAAACACGATTGGGCAGTTTGGCATTGCTCTAATCCTCTAACCAGTTAATCAGCCCCAGCGAGGTTATACTGCCAACCAGGTGAGCGCCAATCAATGTAACGTTTGCTAATACGACAAAAATATCGAGGGGGCGAATGAAATTGGTAGGAGGATAAGCTGCGATTCCTGGAGGAATTGCAACGACTTTTGCGACCACAACAGCAAGCGTTAATTCAGAGGCTAAAAAAGCCAGCACTAGCCCAACCAAACTAACGATCAAGCCAATTTGTAGAACTTGAATGACAGCCGCTCGGCTCGGTTGTAGTGTGCGATCGGGCGACTGCAAAAGTTTAGCTAACCGCCGATAGCGGAAAGTCCAGTAGAGTCGAAAACCCAATACGGCAATTCCAACAACACCCAGAAGGACGCCAGAACTCATTAGCGGATTTGCTGCTACTTGAACCGTGAGGTTTCGGCTAGTTATTGCCAGGAACAAAGCCAAGCCAGAAACAAAACCTAATGCTAACTGTACCCAGAAGCTAATGGGTCTGACTAGACGAAAAGTAGCGGCAAATCGTCGTTTAGTGGGTGTGGGTAGAACAGACTTTAAATCGTTCGTCATCTTCATTCTCCAGCTGCAGAAATCGATCGCTAAAACCTTCTTCCGACTTTTTGGATTGCCTACTACATCAAGATAGGTTTCTTCAATACCTAGTACTTTATCAAACGCAAGCACGGTTGTTAGATTAATTTTCGAGCCTTCAGTAGATGAAAAAGCGACTTGTTTATGACAATTTCTACGGCTTGAGATAGATGATTTTGAATAAAAAAGCATGGTGAATATTTCAAATAAAAATCTTTTGCTGAAACTGCAAATATTAATACTGCAAAGTATTGACTTAAGATCCTGCCCGAAAACCTCTAGAATGCACAAGAAGCTGATAGAGAGGTTGTTTTAGAGGTCGCAGCCAGATCAGCCTAAGCGAGATTCATCCCGATTTCCGTCTACCCGATGCAGTGTGGCGACGCGTGCAAAGAGCGATTTCACCAAAGTGACCTTGCCCTAAAAAAGTGGACAGCTTGATTAAGCGGTCTTAGGTTAATGCAGTAATAACCAGACACAAGAGCCACCTTACAATAAGAGATTAAAACTGCTTTAGCGCAATGGGACTACTGTTCAGGCTGGGTAGTGACGGATGGGGATGCACAACAGCAAATTGCCTTTGTGACAGCATTAGTGATGGTTGAAGCCAGGTGAGTAGCAACAATGAGGCGATTACCCTCACTTCTGCATTGCGCCGCTCCACCCGATCTAGAGTGCGTGGATATTGGCAGCAAGAGTTTCACGGTGCTGCCTGACTTTCATAGCCAGACCTTGCTCACACTCGTGTTGTTCTGATTACGGCTTCTTCAATTTTAGAGGAGTCTGAGGCAATGGCTACGGGAGCAGATGCCTTCCTTCGCAAACCGATCGACTTTGACCAGCTCTTGCCTCTAATTACAAGGTTGTGTGCCCACAGCGACAATCGTGAACTCCTCCCTTAGGTCCCTAAACCTACTTCAGTGTCGGGACGCAGCAAGACCTGCCAACATTGATCATAGGTATAGAGAAGCACTATTTGGCATAATTGGAGCGGCGGTATGGAAGATTACTACATCTTGATCGTCGATGACAATTTGGACAACTTGATGTTTATGGAGTGCTTGTTGAAGGCGGAAGGCTATCGGGTAGTGACTGCCCAGAATGGCAGCGCAGCCTTAGCTCAAGTCGCTGCATCGCCGCCCGACCTGATTCTGCTAGATTTGATGATGCCGGACATGAATGGCTTGGAAGTGACCGATCGCCTCCGACATCACAACGACTATCCTGATATTCCCATTCTGCTGGTGACAGCTCATGGTGAACCAGGTTTAGGGCAAGCATTACCAACAGGAATCAATGGCGTGATTCCCAAGCCCATTGATTTGGATGAGCTATTAGAAACCGTGCGAGCATTTTGTTGAAGAAAACTCCTGTCTCCCTAGCTCGGCAAGCAGTGCAGCGAGCTTCCCCACGTCGACCAGCTTGACAAGTACTTCAGTAAATCTTGCCGCGATCACCTGTTGCAGTGCCTACGTTGTGTCAGCAGAGACAGCGATGGCAATGGCTTTACCACTTCTATATCAAGTAAAAGTGACGAACATCGAAGCAAAAACAGACATTTGAGCGCATTTGTAAACAAATCGTAACGTTTTGCCTACAGGTATTTCCAAAACCAATTGCTTGAAATAAAAAGAGTCATGAAGTGCTCCCTTAAGCAAGGCTATGATTATCATTTGGCTAGATAAAGCTCTATTAACCTCCCCGTGAAGAGCCCGTTAATTAAGCTTTTGAGTGCAAGATTTAGATTACTCGGTTAGAGGGCTAGTATCGCTCAGATCGCCTCTTCACAATAGTTACAACAACGCTGCAATGAAAAAGATTTTGATTGTCGATGACGACATTACCCTCAGAACTGCGCTCAGGCGCTATTTGCAAAATCGGGGCTATTGTGTGATGGATGCAGAATCTGGCTCAGAAGGGCTCGCCCGCATTGAGCAAACCCTGCCTGATGTAGTGGTATCCGACATCATGATGCCAGAAATGGATGGTCTAGAGTTCTGCCGTCGCCTGCGCTCATTGCGCTCAGGTCAGCTCATCCCGTTTATCTTTCTCTCGGGATTAAGCGAGGTAAACCATCGGGTGCAAGGGCATCAAATGGGCGCGGATGGCTATCTAGTCAAACCTTTTGCACCGCAGGAGCTAGTCGCCAAGATTGAATCGCAGCTAGAGCGATCGCGTCGCCTCCACTCAGAAATTGTCCGGCTGATGCAGCGATCCCCCAAACCAGATCCTGATTCAGCACCGCTACCGCTAACACCGGCTGAAGAAAAAGTTTTTTGGGAAGTGAGTTTGGGCTTCACCAATAAGCAGATTGCCGATCGCCTTTTGCTGAGTTCCCGCACCGTGCAAAGTCACCTCAGTAGTATTCTCAGCAAGCTCCAGCTCGAAAGCCGTGCTCAGCTCGTTCGCTACGCCTTTGAGTGTGGCGAACGTCCTCTGATGGAGACAGAAGAGAGGAAGTAAAGGTTTGATGACCTTTAATGAGGATCGTTCTCGCTATCTTCCTGATTCAAAGTCGGAATTGCTTTAGAAGGTAGAACGACAACTTGACCCTCCCTACGATTACCCAAGTCTTGTATAACCTTCAATAGCTTGGCTGCCGTTGCTTCACTAACTCAGCAATCGTTCTGACTAACACCTCTGGCTCAATGGGCTTGGCAAGATGTCGTTGAAACCCTGCTGTCATTGCCTGCTGATGATTAATTTCTCCGGCATAAGCAGTTAGCGCGATCGCTGGAAGCTGTCCCCCTTCATCGGGCGGTAAGGCTCTCACTTGCCGCATCAGCATGTAGCCGTCCATCTGAGGCATGCCAATATCACTCAATAACACATTTGGCTTGAACTGGGTTAATGTTGTGAGTGCCTCATCTGCGGTCGCAGTAGCTATGACATTTGCCCCGTGTAGCTCTAGCAAGAAGGCAAGAAACTCGCGAGTATTGCCATCATCATCAACCACTAAAATTTGGATACCCTGTAAATCTAAAGAGGATTCAGAAGGTTTTGTGTCTGGATTGGTCATCGGTTGATGTGGCATCAGCGGCAGCCAGACAGTAAAGGTGGCTCCCTGCCCTTCACCAGGACTGTCTGCTTGAACGGTCCCTCCGTGCAGTTCTACCAGGTAGCGGACGATCGCCAGTCCTAACCCCAGCCCGCCAAACCGTCGAGTGGTGGCGGAATTCTCCTGACGGAAATGCTCAAAGACATAGGGCAGAAAATCAGGGGGGATGCCCTTTCCCGTATCAGTGACGGTGATTTGGGCTTGAGAATTAATGCGTTCGAGTCGGATGTCTACTCGTCCTCCCTCAGATGTAAACTTGACGGCATTGGTTAAAAGATTCCAAATCACTTGTTGTAAGCGCCCTGCGTCTCCTGTAACCTGTCCGCCATCTGGTTCAAGTTGGGTATTCAATTGAATAGATTTAGCTTCTGCTGCCAGTCGAACTGTTTCCATTGCTGCTTGAATGGTGGTAACTAGATTAACCGGCTGGGCATCCAAACTCAATTTGCCGCGCAGAATGCGAGACACATCCAGTAAGTCGTTAATCAGTTGGGCTTGCATCTGAGCATTGCGCTCAATCACTTCTAACGCTCGCTCTGTCTTCTGTTCATCCAATTGGCGACTTCGCAGCAGCTTAGACCAACCGAGAATTGGATTGAGAGGCGATCGCAACTCGTGAGAGAGCACTGCCAGAAACTCATCTTTGACCCGGTTGGCTGTTTCTGCTGCTTCCCGAGCCGCCCGTTCGCGCTCCAACAAGTGTTCGCGCTCCTGGGTTGCTCGCTTACGCTCAGTAATGTTTTCAGCAAAGAGGATAATGCCACCAATGTCTCCTCCACTGGTATACCAGGGCAGAATTTCCCAATAGAGCCAGTGACCTGAACCATCCGCCCGCTCATAATAATCCTCTTCACAGCGCTCTGTTGCTCCAGCTAGACAGCGTTGATGCACCGCTCGCCAGCGCTCGGGAATATCACTCATCACCTCATAATGAGAGAGTCCCCTGAGGTCGGTATAAGTGGGCGCGTATTCCTGCATCCACCGCTGGCTGACAAAGAGATAGCGCATCTGTTGATCCAGCATCACCACAGCCGTGGGAGTATGTTCAATAAACCGCTGCAGCGTTTGATTGGCAGACTGCTCACGGGCTAATAGATGTTCCCGTTCTTGCTCTGCCTGTTTACGACCCGTAATGTCCTGTACGACGCCTAGCATGCCTACCACCTGCTCTGCAGGTCCATAGTGAGCACGTCCCTTGGCGGCAACCCATCGTTCGGTTCCTTCAGGCTGGATCACGCGGTACTCAATGTCATAGTCACTGTGCTCGGCGATCGCCTGCTCAACTTGTAAGCGTGCCTTCGCTTGGTCGGCTACATGCAATAGAGTTTGCATCTGTGTCCAAGTCAGATGAGGACCGGGTGGAATGCCAAAGATCTTAGCGGCTTGCTCTGAAAACGTGACGAGGTCGGTTGCTGCATCCCAACGCCAATCTCCGAGCTTTGCTGCCGCTAATGCCACACTTAATCGTTCAGCGCTATTGCGTAGTGCTGCCTCTGTCCGCTTGCGATCGCTAATATCGAGCAGGGAAACCAACACGCGGTCATAGGGTTCTGAACTCGCTGGGAAGGTGATCGTCACCCATACATCGAAGCGATCTCCCTGCAACGTTTGCAGTACCGTTTCTGTGGCAAACAGGGGGGCTTCAGTGGCAATTGCTAAAAGTTCTCCGATAAATGCCTCTTGGGTTTCAGGAACAAAAATCTGCGCTAGAGAACCCAACAGCGCTGCCTTGTCTTGCGCTCCAAACATTCGCAGCGTTGCCTGATTCACATCTCGCAGGTGCACCTTGCTGGCTGCCTGTTGCACAAATTCGGGATGCTCCACAAAATACTGGTGAAAGTCTTGAACGCCTGCGGCTTTGAGTTGGTCGATTGCAGCTTTGACCTCAGAGAAATCTTCTTCCCAGATCGAAATACTCACCGCCTCAAAGATATAGCGGTAGCGTTGTTCTTGAGCGGCTAACGCAGCTTCTGCTTGCTTACGATCCGTGATGTCAAGAGCAGTGCCGAGGAACCCAACAGGATGCCGTGCCTCACCTTCGCCCTCGAATTGGGCAAGCCCATTCGCGGACACCCACCGCTCGGTGCCGTCGTTCCAGACAATGCGATAGTCGATGTCGTAGGTACCCGACGAGTGCGGATGCAGGGCTGCACCAACAGCGGTTGCGACACGCTCTTGATCATCGGGGTGAATGCGTTCAATCACCTGAGACAGCGGAATTGTGACAGCGTCCTCTGCCTCTCCCCAAATCTCGCGCATTCGCTCGTCTAGTTCAACCAAGTTTGTGTTTGGGTCATAGTGCCAGGTACCCAGTTGTCCTACCTTGATAGCAAGCCGTGCGCGGGCCTCGCTGACTCTCACTGCAGCGTCTGCCTGTTTGCGTTCAGCTTCATTACGTTGCTGTTCGCTGATAGTGTCTTCACCGATTTGACGAGCACGACTGCTTTGGAGCGCAGCAGTCGCAAAGTCAGCAAGGCTGCTCATCAGGCGCACGTCTTCTAAATCAAAGTGCCGCTGTTCGTCATGAGAGGCCACCCAGAGGGTGCCTAACGGTCGCTCGCCTACCATCAAAGGAATGACTAACCCTTCCACAATTTCAGGTTGTGCTGGCTGCAAGTCGGTGAAGTATCGCTGTGGATAGAAGTAGAGCTGAGGAGCACCCCGTTGCAAGCAAACTCCGCAGGGACTAAAGTCACCTGGAGTTGTTTCCCCCTCGGATTGGCTTAATGCTCCGGCTACAGCCCCCCAGCGAAAGACCTCTGCACCGCTGGCAGTCACTTCTAGCAAACTGACTCCAGCGCTTCCAGCTTGGCAGAGGTCTTTTGCAAGTGCCACCAGCTCATTGAGCAGGGTTTGTGACGATTGAGCCAATTGACGTGCTAGAGCGCGAAGGGCTTTATTCTCAACCTCTAAAGCAGGAGTTCTAGATGGGCGCTGAGGCAATTCTTGGGTGATGAGAACGTGCTCTAACTCAACTGGCTCAGTCTCACACCTCATTCTCTTGCGTCCTTATGGGAAAGTACTGGGCAAGCAGGAATTGACTGTGTGCTTGCATCTCCCCGACCGAAGAGCGGTCAATCTGCTCCAGAAGCGCTTTAATTTGTTTGAGCGCCAGCAGAGAAGGTTGAACATGACCGTTTTCCCAGCGATTAATGGTGCTGTAAGCAACGCCTAACAGGGCAGCGAATTGCGCTTGGCTAAGTGCAGTGAGTTGCCGCAGTTCCCGAATGAGTTTGCCAGACTCTGGTTGCTTTAGTGCAATGACCGTTGGCAATGGGGCAGTTGAGGGCGGAAGCTGCATGAGCATTAGTGGAATATAGCATCTGCTATGCTCATTTACTGGAATTAGATGCAGAAACTCATCTATCTACAGACGTAGTTTCACTGCATGAACTTTTCCTGATTGTCTTATTCAGGGAGGGTTACAAACCGCTTTCAGATGAAGGCTTTAAATCGGCAGCAGACACAGAAATACTAGAGAACGAGTAAAGCAGCAAAGGGCAAAGTGCTCTTCGCGATCGTTCCTAATGTAAGAGTTAAGCAACCCTAACCTTAGATAGAGATTCCTGGAATCCTGCTACCCCTCTATCGTGAGAGGACAGCAAGATTAGCAACCACCTCAATCAAATCTTCTGGACTAACCGGCTTCGAGAGGTGCCGTTGAAATCCTGCGGCAGTCGAGGCTTGTTGATCTTCTTCTTTAGCAAAGGCAGTCAGAGCGATCGCAGGCAGTCGACGTTTTTGAGGGGATTGAAGTGTCCTGATTCGTCGGATTAGGGAATAACCATCCTCGCCAGGCATCCCAATATCACTAATCAGCAGGTCAATCTCTGTGTGAGAGATGATGTCAAACGCGACTGCCGCAGATTCTGCCGTTGTCACCTGAGCTTGCTGTTGCTCCAGAATGAAGGCAATCAACTCCCGATTGTCTAAATCATCATCGACGATTAGAATCCGTAGTCCGGCTAAGGCTGCAATTCGAACGTCTTGAGATCCGGTCGCAGGAGCTGCAGACGTCAGGAATGCAGCGGCGTGGATTGGCAGTTGTACGGTAAACGTAGCACCTTTGCCTTCACCCTCACTGGTAGCGTAAACACTTCCACCGTGCAGTTCAACTAAGTGACGGACAATTGCCAAACCCAACCCTAATCCAGTATGTGCCCGCGTTTTAGAGGCATCTGCTTGACGAAATCGCTCAAAAATAAAGGGGAGAAAATCAGCACGAATGCCTTGCCCATTATCAGTGACTGTGATTTGAGCCAGGGAACCGACTTGTTCTAAACAAACTTCAACATGTCCACCATTTAGGGTGAATTTAATCGCATTAGAGAGCAAATTGCCAACAATTTGTGCCAGCCGATCGGCATCGCCTAACACTTGCCCCACAGCCGAATCGAGATTAGATGTAATGTGAATTCTCTTATCCTGGGCATTAGGCTGCAATGTTTCAATGGCTGCATCAATGATCGGCGCTAGATGCACGGGTTGCCGTGAGATTTCTAACCGATTCTGAATAATACGGGAAACGTCCAGCAGGTCCTCAATCAGCTTATTTTGCCATCTGGCATTTCGAGCAATGATTTCATGTGCTCGACTGATGGTTGGGTCTTCAAAGTGTCGCTTCCGCAGTAGTTGTGCCCATCCCAGCATTGAGTTGAGTGGGTTTCGCAATTCATGAGAGACAATGGCTAAAAACTTATCTTTGGTTCGGTTTGCTTCCTGAGCTTCCTGGTACAACCGAGCATTATCTAATGCGATCGCGGTTCGTCGCGCCAGCTCCTCTGCCATCTCCAAGTCAGCGCGATCGTAACTGCGGATCGCATCAGTCTTGATTAAGGCAATCGTACCGAACTTCCGTTCGTGTACCATCATTGGCACAACGATATAGGCAGTAGCACCAAGTCGCTGCAGCAATTGCAAATGGTTTGCGTCTTCGGCAATTTCTTCTAATGCAGCAGAAGAAGATGTAGTCACAAATTCTGGCTGCCCCGTCCGTAGCACTTTACTCACGCCACAATTTGCATCAGCAACCGGAGGATAGCACCGTCGCATCTCAAGTAGGATACGCCGTTTTTCTGGATCTGATGCCACAACAATGGGTTCAGAAAAGGTAATGGCTGTAGTTTCAACCAAATCAACAATAAAGAGATCTGCTAGTTCTGGAACGGCTAACTCGGCTAAGTTTTCCAGCGTTTCACGAGGATTGAGCGAGGCACCGAGCAACCGGCTGGCTTCAGCTAAAAACTGAGACCGCTGCTGCTCGATTTCTCTTTGCATTTCAGCCTGCTTGCGACCGCTAATGTCCTCCATTAACCCGTCAATGATGGTAATGCCATTGGCTCGGGTAAAGGCTTTGCTGATTTTCACCCAACGAGTAGTGCCATCAGCACAGCGCAGCTGAATTTCGCGGTCGCGCACTTCACCATTCTGCTTAAGCTGCGCTAAAAGTTCAGCATAGTCCTGCGGCTGAAAGTATGGCTCTAAGGTATGGTTGGCAGAGATTTCTGTGAGTGCCTCTAACCCTAGCAACCGTAAAAAGGCCGCATTCCCTTCCAGTAGTGCTCCCTCTGAAGTGAGGCGGTAAACTCCGATATCCAGCTGGTTGAGCAGGGTTTGAACCCTTGCTTGCAATCCGGCTGCTCGTTGTTGTGCTGCAACCCGCTCTAGAGCATTCTCAACCGCAGCAGGCAAATGGACATAGTGGCTGAGAGATTTAATGACATAGTCGTCCAACCCAGATTTCAATGCCTCCAGCACAATCTTCTGGGTAGCAATACTGGTGAGCATGATAACAGGACAACCAGGATGACGAGCCTTAATTCTCTTGAGTACTGTGATGCCATCGCTCCAGCGCAACTGGTAGTCGGTAATGGCAATATCAAACGCAGCTGCAGCTAAAGCTTGCTCAAATTCAGCTGCAGTACCAACTTCCGTTATTTGTACTTGCGCAAACGCCTGCCTTAACTGACGGCTTGCCAGTACCCGATCGTCCCGATTGTCGTCAACCAACAGAATCCTCAGCATGAGACGTTTTTCTCTCACCAAGGAAGAGACTAAAACTCATCCTAATATACCGAAATTTATCCTGTATATCTAACCCAGGATAGATGCTTTTTTATAAGAGAATACTAGTTCACAGAACACTATGCTAAATTTTTTTGTTGTATGTGATCGAGTGTGGAAAACACGAACTTTCACCCAATTGAGCAAGGTCTTTAAGCCAATGCAGAAACAGCGCTTGGCAGCGCAATCCAAGAGCGGCTTCCCTGCTCCAGTTGCGATTTCAAACCGATTCGCCCACCCATCCGTTCTAGCCCTTTACGGACGATGGCTAAGCCAATACCTGTACCAGAGTAGCTTTCGGTACCATGCAGGCGCTCAAAGACACCGAATACTCACTCCTGGTGTTGGGGTGCAATGCCAATGCCGTCGTCTACGATCGATAATCGTATCCAGCTTGATTATCTTGCCGCTGGCTAGTCGCGAAAATGTCTATCTCTGGCTGGGTATCAACTTCTGTAAATTTAATCGCGTTGCCAATTAGGTTGGTAATAACTTGAATGAGCGTTGAACGATGGGCAATCACCTAAGCAGTGGTAAGGCAACCCGGATCTGCGCTTGCTTCTCCACAACTTGAGCGGTTAACTGCTTCAGAGCTTCTTCCACAACTGCATCCAATCCAGTTGGCAGATTAATTTCAGTACGAATCAGACGGCTATAGTTCAACAATCGCTGATCAACCCATTCATCTGCACTGTATCATCCACGGGCAACAGGTTGGGGGTCACTAGAGCCTGAACCTGCAAGGCAGAGCAACGATTTTGGCTGTTCCACTAACGGCTACTTTTGGCAGGAACGAGTTCATCAAAACTAGCAAACTTACTTTGCCGTTGCTGGAGTGCTTCTACTATCTTTTGGCAAGCGAGTGGACAGCCGATTGTGGCAAGAAGATTGCCTGCCTGGTAAATGCCCCAACGACCGTCTGGTAGAGGACTGGAATAGAGCTCCATATAACTGCCATATTACAAGAACTTGAAACTAATCTTAATTCAAGTCCAGGTTTTTCGTGAACAGACGGTAACCCATCTCCTGCACAATCTGCAAGAGAATTGCTTCTATTACTTGACAATCTCGCTCAAGTACTTTAAGCAGTCTACGACTTCCTCTGTGTGTTCTCTACGCGAAAGCTTCATATAGTTGCATTGAAACAGCCGGGCGAGCATCAACCCAATCAGGTTTAACGCGGGGCTCAAGCAAGGGAGACAGTGCCATCAAGAGTTCATTCGCTTCAAATGGCTTGTTCAAATACGCCCCAAATCCTGCTGTTAGTGCTCGCTGACAACTCTCTTGAGCACTAAGTGCGGTCATCGCCACAGTAGCAGGTCGCTGCTGGGGATTGGGAAACAAAGTTTTAACACGGCGCATCAGTGAGTAGCCATCTTCTCCAGGTAGCTCGATGTCACAAAGCAATACGTCTACTCTGTTGCTTTTAAGCGCTTGCAACGCTTCCTTGACAGAACTAGCAAGCATAACTTCAGCTCCGTGAAGTTGTAGGAGCACCGTCAGCGGAAAACACGTTTCAATCTGGTCATCGACGACTAGTATCTGCAGATCTTGAAGTATCGAGTAGTCCTCTAGCAGCACGGAAGCATTTACTCCTGAAGCAATAAAGGGATAGCTCCTTTTATGGCAAAGAATTAAGCAACCTAAACCTATCTTAGGACAGGTTTAGCTCGTCAACCTTAAGTAATAGTTGAAAGCATAGCAGGTAATCTTGAAATAGTTCTCTGCGATTCTCAAAAATCAGTTCAAAAATTTCCTTTTTCGTGAATACGAGCAATATCAATCAAATATATAATAATGTGTATTTTTGTCTGCAACACGTTGCTATTTTGCGTTTTACTAACTGTCAATTTTTTGTATCTACTTACCACACAAGTTTTCGCTTGAAATAGCAGATAAATCAATAGCGTTGCGATTACCAAGCTCGATGGCGAACAGGAAAAGCAAAGCTGCTAAACTATAGAGCCAGGAAAAGTCAAAATTGGAGGTTGTGTATATTTAGTCCTGCCATAGCTTGACGATTACCCATGAGAAGTCCTAGTACAGCCTAAAACAGCAGGATGCCTTGAATGAACCCCAACAAAACTTGATATTTGATCGTACAATTTTCTCACCCCCTGCTGATTGGCAAACAGTCCGCTTATGTGCCGCATTCTCATCGTCGATGATCTTCAAGACCATATTTTTTGGTTGAAAACACACTTAGAGGAGCAAGGCTACACGGTGCAGACTGCCTTGGGTGGGTGGTCAGCCCTTGAAATCATCAAAGACTGGCATCCTAACATCGTGCTGCTCGACATCATCCTGCTCGACATGCTTGGCTACTCGGTCGTCAAACGGATTCGTGAAAACCTAGACCTTGCTCAACCTCGCATCATTCTGATTACGGCTTCTTCAGTGCTAGAGGAATCTGAGGCAATGGCTACGGGCGCAGATGCTTTCGTTCGCAAACCGATCTACCTTAACCAATTGCTGCCTATACTCAATAGGTGGTGCGCTCAAAGCAGCGATCGCCAGGGTGAACTCTCCCTTTAGGGTCCTGAACCTACTTCAGTTTCAGGACACAGCAAGATCTGCTAAAGCCGATCAGAGGCATACAGAATCACAATTGGCGAAGTTGAGAGCGTTGGCATGGAATATTCTTCTGGTTACTGCATCTTGGTTGTAGATGACAACCTGGACAACTTGATGTTTATGCAGTGCTTTTTGGAGGCAAAGGGTTATAACGTTGCGATTGCCCAGAATGGCACTGCCGCTTTAGCCCAAGTTGCTGCATCGCCGCCCGACCTGATCTTGCTGGACTTGATGATGCCAGACATGAGCGGCTTGGAAGTGACCAAACGCATCCGACAGCACGACGACTGTTCTGATATTCCGATTCTGCTGGTGACAGCTTATAACGAGCTCCTCTTAGAACAAGAATTGCCGAGAGAAATCCAGGGAGTGATTCCCAAACCTGTTGATATCGAGCAGCTGCTAGAAGCCGTGCAAGCACACTGTAGGAAGAAACCCCTCCTGTCTGACTAGCTCGGCAAGCATTGCGGCTAGCTTCTCCACATCGATCGGCTTGAGCAGTACTTTGACAAATCCTGCCGCGATCGCCTGTTGCAGTGGTTGTGTTGTGTCAGCAGTGACGGCAAGGGCAAGGGCTTTACCACCTCTAACGGGTTCAAGACGTCTGATCTTAGAGAGCAGCGTATAGCCGTCCTGTTCGGGCAACCAAAGCGTTGTAATTAGGATGTCCGGTTGGAATGTGGCAAATAGGTGAAGGGCCTGGGGCACAGACACGGCTGTTCGTACTGTTAGCGCGTATTGCTCAAGGGCAAAGCGCAGTAGCTCGCAGCTATCAACATCAGAGTCAACCACTAGCACCTGCAAATCTATCAGCACTGGGGCAAGGTTGAGAAGCATAGCGGGAAGTGCACTCTAACAGAGGTGCTAAGAGCAGCACTCATGCTATCAGCAATTTACAGCAATGCAAATACCCTCAAGAGCGTTTGTTGCTGGATGGTCTTGCTCGCTTTGTAGGAAAGCAGAGAGAGCCTTGCGGGGACGATCGGCTCTCGGATGGTCTAAAGCCACAAGCTGCCTTGTAAGGTACAAGTATTAGTTAGAGGAATACAAAACGTTTACAAATAGATTCATCTTTAGGGGAACGAACAACACCATTGCGCAAACTACTGTAGAAGTGACACTGTTCTTTCTGCTGTGTGAGCTGATATGAGTTCTACCTCTAGCATTCTACAATCAGCTTTTGAGCGGGCAGTGCAACATGCACAGATCCTTGAGAAGCACGGTGAAGCATTCGAGAAGATGGCAAGGTCTTTCGAGGGGCAAGCGTTAATGAGAGAGAAGGCAGAGTTTATAAGATCTGCAGGACAACTAATTCAGCAACATGCGCGGCTAATAAAAGTTACAGCAGAACTTGCACTAGAGAAGGGTATGTCAACTGAATTGTGTCAAGGGTTAAAACTCAGCTTGGAAAGCGATCGCCAAACTCAATAGCGAAGCGATTGAGGGCGGGTTTCCAGTCACGAATCGGCAT
>NZ_JACXWX010000103.1 GCF_014764505.1 Phormidium tenue FACHB-886 | reverse complement strand
GGAGGAACGGATTTCGTCTGGTTTTATGACATGGAGGCGGATGGGTTATCGCTGGATGATAAGCGGCAGCCGGTGCAGGAGAATGACATTCCTGACCTGCTGCAGCGATGGAAGCATCGCAACCCTGAGACGGATACCGATCGCGCTGCGAAGGCGTTTTTTGTGCCGAAGTCTGAAATTGCGACGAATGGCTATGACCTCTCGATTAACCGCTACAAGGAGGTTGCCTATGAGGAAGTGCAGTATGAGCCGCCCAAGGTGATTTTGCAGAAGCTTCGATCGCTCGAAGATGAGATCCGGGCAGATTTGGATGCGCTGGAGGGCTTGCTAGGATGAACGATATCTCAACTGCGTTTGCTGAAGGCTAGGCGATTATGACTATTGCATCCCAGAAAATGACGCTGGAAGAGTACCTCAACTATGACGACGGTACAGATACTTTCTATGAGTTGGTGAATGGGGAATTGGTTGAAATTCCTCCAGAAAGTGAACTGAATCGTCGAATCGCGATGTTTTTAGTGTTTTACTTTGCTCAAAGAGGCATCCCAGCTCAACGATTGACCCTGAAGACGGAGATTGTTGTGAGTGGCTCATGGGCAACCACTCGTTTCCCAGATGTGATGATTTTGTCAGAGGAACTAGAAACGGCACTCGAAGGAGCCAGCCAATCGACTATCATGCCAGAGATGCCGCCCCCGCTGTTGGTGGTTGAGGTGGTGAGTCCAGGGCAGGAGAATCGAGATTATCGCTATAAACGATCGGAGTATGCGGCACGAGGTATTGCAGAGTATTGGATCGTTGATCCGATGCAGCAAAAGGTGACGGTGCTGGAGTGGGTGGAAGGACTGTATGAGGAGAAGGTGTATGAGGGAGATAGCCCGATCGCTTCTCCGCTGTTTGGGGTTCTGAACCTCACCACTTCGCAGATTTTGTAGGGACGATAAGAGCTAATGTTTTTAAGCTATAGAGAGCGATTGCTCGAATCTCATCTTCGAGCAAATTTGGATATGTTAGAGGAACTGTTGAGATGAGCCAAACACATACAAAATTGAAAATAGTCCTGCCCATAGGGTGGAAACTGAAATCCTTGAACGAAGTGGCTGAGGTTATTGATTGCAAACATCGAACGCCCGTTTATACAAATGAAGGATATCCTGTTGTACGTCCTAGAGATGTTCGTGAGACAGGAATATGTTTTGATCAATGTCTTCAGACTTCATATGAAGAGTACAAAGATTTAACTGAGAAACGTCAGCCACAGATTGGAGACATTGTCTACAGCCGCAACGCTACTTTCGGGGTGGCAAGCTTAGTTAATAAGCAAACACTATTTGCTATTGGGCAAGATGTTTGCCTGATTGTCCCCAAAAGTATAGATTCTGGGTACCTCTGTCGATTACTCAATGCTCCTTTCGTAAAGCAGCAACTTGACTTGGTTGTTTCCGGCTCTACATTCAAACGTATTAATTTATCAGAAATACGTAAACTGCAAATATTATTGCCCCCTCTGGAAGAACAACGCCGCATTGCTGCCATACTCGATCGCGCTGATGCAGTTCGACGGAAACGGCAGGAGGCGATTGCTTTAACTGAGGAATTGTTTCGATCGGCTTTCCTGGAGATGTTTGGCGATCCGGTTACGAATCCAAAGGGCTGGGAAACAGTAACAGTAGGGGATATCATTTCAGATGTTCGAGACGGTCCTCATGTCTCTCCTGAGTACAGTGAAGCAGGAATTCCCATTATTTCTACACGTAACATTAGACCTGGTCGCTTGATTCTGGAAGATGTTAAATATATTTCTGGTCAGACATACACAAAGTTGGTTAAATACTTTAAGCCTCAGCGCGGTGATGTCTTATTAACCAAAGGTGGCACAACAGGTTTTGCAAAGGTCGTTGACTGGGATTGGTCATTCGCGATTTGGGTTCATATAGCTGCATTGCGACCAACAGAAAGGATTCGTGCTGAATTCCTTGAATCTGCCTTAAACAGCCCAAGCTGCTATGCTCAGTCCCAACGATATACCCACGGTATTGCAAATAGAGATCTTGGTCTTACTCGCATAAGAAAAATTCAGCTCTCTCTTCCACCGCTTCCTCTGCAGGATCAGTTCTGCAATTTTCGACAAGCGCTTTTGAAGAAACTTGCCACTCAAGAGCAAAGTTTGAATGAATCTAATGAGCTTTTCAACTCTCTTCTCCAAAGAGCCTTTCGGGGAGAGCTTTGAGCAATGCCAGCAAAGGACATTTACCACAACACCTGCTTGACTGACAAAACTAAGAAGCTGGAAAACGGCTGAGGACGGTAAAGTCACGCTTGAAAGAATCATTCTGTTGTCGCTTGGATGCAATGGCAGGTTGAGGGTCAGGTAGACTTGAGAGAAACTGAGAAACCTGAATTTTCCATTGCTGGGTAATGGCAAGGTGAATTCAATTCCAACCGAGCTTGAGATAACTCATGCCGCGATTCCAGTGGGCATCGACCTGCCGACGCTTGCCTGCAGCGACCACATTCACTCCTTGCAGCACTAGAAACAGCATCGTCAAGGCAATCACCCCGCATAACTGAGTGAGGGCAAATTTGTCCCGCAATCTGGAGGCTTCGAGATTGAACCCGTTTGACTTGAGATCTAAAAACGATTCCTCTACCTGAAACCGGAGACGGTATTGAGCTGCATGTTTGCACATTCGTCGGCTCATCACTCACAATCGTCCAGTCTTCACCACTTGGCTTGTCGTGGGCGAACGCTAGGTAAACGTTGGGGTAGGGTTTCGTTTTGCCGACCGAAACCGCACCCGTAAAGTGAGCCTGTCCGGGCTGCAACTGCATCGACGATACTTTGTACCATTGAAACTGAAACGAACGTTTAATCCGAATCCGTTGACGTAGCCCACCGAAGGCTTAAATGCCAGCCCAGATTGTCCCGGAGGTATTTCATCAGCTTGCCATCGGCAAAGCCTCGATCTGCCAAAAGGACAATTGCTACATCGCCAGGCATGAGCCTTTGCGCTTGTCGCAACACCCTTTGAATTGTCCATAATCGGACGGTACTGCTAGATTGTGCCACCACTCGCCACGCCACGGGAACGGTTCTGCCCCGATACACCACGCCCACCCAGACGATGCAAAAACAATTCCACACGATGGTTGTATCCAGGCTGAGGTACAGTCGTTCACTGCTCCACTGGGACAGGGCTTGACCGATGAGGGTGTGATGAGGAAACTGTCAGATCTGGGTACTCAAATCGTGGTTTTTTTGCACACTGCCATCATTACAAGCTTTCTCTCTTTTATCTTTAATTAGGTGGCTTGAAATAACTTCTGCAATTCATTCACTCGTTCAGCAAATTGTTCCCGTTGCTTAGATAGAGACACTAACTCTGTCATTCTCGTCCTCGATCGTAAAAATTGCCGCACTTCATCATATGCTTGACAAAATCGTTTCGCACTCTCAATCGCTCCAAACCCAAGCATCGGATAGTAGCGTTGCTTAATCCCTCGATGGTTCTGTTCGATCGGATTTCCCAAACAGCCTCTCACCTCATGCTTAACATCCGTTCCCAATTCCTCATCAATCGCTCTGGGATACGAACTCAGCCCATCTGTCACCACTCGTTGCGGTGATTGTCCCGCTATCTCATGCGCTTGGGCAAAAAACGCTTTTGCCGCTGCCATATCTCGTTTCTCACTCAACATCACGTCTACCAAATTCCCATCCTCATCGATCGCTCGGTACAAGTAACACCACTGACCTTTGACACGGATGTATGTCTCGTCCACAAACCAAATTTTGCCCACCTTCCCCTTGCGTTTGGCTCTCAGCTGTTGGGCAAAAATCGGAGTAAAGCGTTCTTCCCAATCGCGCACCGTTTCATGCGTGAACTCGAACCCTCGCAGCAGGAAGAGCTCTGAGATATCACGAAAGCTCGGCTTGTAGCGCAACCGACACAGCAGAACTTGGAACACGATGTCGGTGGCACCGAAGGTGAAAGGCGTGCCAGTCCGTTCGCTGAAAGTGCGACGACAATCCTTGCAGCGAAACATGGCATAGCTCAGGCTCGTTGTGCGTTGCAAGCAGGTGGTGCGGGCTGAGCAACAATCAGGGCAGTTCATGGAGCGTTCGCTTAGCGGAGATTAGGGGTAGTAACCAGTCCATCAAGTCGGGGGTTCTACCTTCAATTTGAGTACCGAGTTCTGACAGTTTCGATTGAAATGGTTGGTCGGGCAATGACAGTTGAGTTAGGATTGGCAGAGCCATCAAGAATAGACATCCCATGAGTGATGAACTATATACGCTTGCCTATCTTACTGAGCATCCCAAAATCAATCAGATTCTTCAGGGTGTGGTAGGTGTATTTGAAAAAGTTTTTTTAGACCGAATTCGGGGCTACTATTTGGAGGGTAGTTTTGGGAACCAGAGCACGGTTACGAATAGTGACCTCGATATGTATGTCATCTTCAAAGAGAGATTTAGCAGTCCGGCAGAAGCCATGACAGCCGTAAGCCTTAGTCAATCGTGTGCTCAAATCAGTCCTGTGCTTTTGGAAATCAAACCCGGTGCCGAACTTGATCTGCATCGGGCTGAACATGCAGGAATTGCCTTAAATTTCAAAAATTCCACTCAATTCCTTTATGGTGAGGATATTCGTGACCAAATCCCAACCTTTGCTTCCGATGACTGGGTGAGGTGGGCAATGAGAGCACCTCAAGCATCCTTAATGGTCACACGCTCAACAAAAGTTTTAGTTTTCCCTCTGAATTACCCAGATATTCAAGCAGAGTTTTATGGCTACGATCGCCAAACAATTCCTTGTGCTGATGGCGTTGACCGTCCAAGTAGTAAATGGTTGATTGCAACTGTGGGATGGATAGCAACAGCACTGGTGGCTTACCAAACTAAGCAGTATGTCGGCAGCAAGAGAGAAGCTGTTCAACTATATAAGACGTATATCAATGATCAATGGGCACCTCTAGTTGAGCAGATATATGAACAGTGTCGAAATCATTGGTACTATCTCATCCCAGACGGAGAAGCGGAGCGGCAGAGGTTGCGATCGCTGTGTCAGAATGCTCTTGAATTCAGCAATCATTACTTAAGTGTTTATCGCAATTATGTGTTGCGTGAATTATATGAAGGAACGCCCAAGCACCAACTTCTTGCTGTCAAGAACCTTGCTTACGTGATTTATCCAGGCGATCAAGAGATTGATAATGCTTTAGAGAGATTACAAAGATCGAGCCACGAGGAGCTTAGAAAAGCAGCTTGTGAAACCAAAGATAGAATCAAGCAGATTTTGGATGTAGAGTGATGATAAGGCAGTCAAACAATTCGGGTGCAGCGGATTGACCAGTGCGACGAGGCACCCTGATGGAGGAGTGGAGGAAACTCCCCGTGGATTCTGTCCTACTGTCCCTATATAACGAACTCACTAAGTTTGGTCACGCTAACAGGGGTTTGGGTAACAAAGCTGCTGCAGCCCGCAAAGTAGATGTTAACGAGTTCATACCTCAATAACTTACTAATACCACTCAAAATACTGAAAAGTCTATTGAAAGAGGCTTGTAGGGATTTGCTGCCGTTTGTCAACAGTATGAACTAATCTTGTGAAATTCCTTAGATCGCAATTTCTAGGTTCCCAGAGAATAAATTCGATGCGTAGCTCTAAACCTATCATATATTAAGCCTTTTCTCATACCCATACCCTTAAATGGGAATACGGTATAGTCTTTTATCCACCTAGCTATTGACTCGATACAGTCTCTACTGCAGTAAGGGGCACATCAGAGGACAACTGGGAAAATCATTCTTGGATGCCAGCTCCTCTAGATCTTCCAAGCTGATTTCATAACTCCCCTGCTGATTTTTCTGAGCTGTCAACTTGCGGCTGTTAATCAGCCTATGAATCTGTTGGGGAGATACCCCTAACCGTTGTGCGGCTGCTTTAACAGATAATTCCTGTTTGCTGTAGGCAAACTGCTTGGTCATGTGTTGCGTCTCTGGCATTCTAGACCCTGGATCTGTACTGGTCAAAACCAGATCGTACGATATCTATAGTATCCTGTTTATTCAGGCAGCAGCGACCACTCGTCTCAACAACTTATGCTGTTGTATTAACAATCCTCCTTGTATGTTAGACGAGCGCTCAATCTCATTGCTCCCAACGAGAGGCTGATGGTTGCTCCCCCAGGACCCGGTCGTTGCTTCATCATTTGCCGAATTTGCTCTGCTTTTGCCGTGGTCACCGCTTCAGACGCTCCTGGCGTAATCATCACAAACTCTTCTTCGCCATAGCGACAAGCCACATGTCTCCTATGCGGGTGACCTCACTGAGCAACCTCCCCAAACTCCGCAGCACTGCATCCCCCGCTTCATGCGCATACTCACTGTTGAAGCGTTTGAAGTGGTCGACATCAATTCTACTCCTTGTCCGTTTAAGTGGCGGCATTTCTTGCCCGAAATCATCCTGCTCAATGTGTTGCCCTTTGGGTTCACCAGTTCCCTACGGCGGGAAACCCACCTACTCTTTGAGAACGGCTCCGCTGAACAGGACTAGACTCACCGCTACTCCTTGAGTTATCGAGATTGGAGGAGCTGATACGCTCTTCGAGGGTGGAAGTTGCTCATTCCACGATCAACCGATCGGTGCTGAAGTACGATCCAGAACTAGGCAAACGAATTTGACGCTATTTGAATTCCACGAATGATTCATCGCGAGTTGATGAAACTTGTATCGAAGTTAAAGAGGGGTGAAAGTACTTTTACCAAGCGGTAGATTCAGCGGGCAATACCCTGAACTTTATATTGAGTGCGCTTGTGGGATGGTAAGGCGACCGCCTGCTTTTTTTGTAAAGTGCTCACAGTTGGGCAGACTCAAGCTCCATGAGTGATTACGGTGGATAAGAATGCTGCCTATCCGGTTGCTGTAGAAACCTTGAATAGCGATAAAACGCTAGTGGAGCAGACCGAATTACGGCAGAGTAAGTATTTGAATAACGGGATTGAGCAAGACTATAGAAATATCAAGTGACTGACCAAACCGATGATGGGCTTCCAGTCGTTCAATACGACGAGAAGAACGTTAAGCGGAATCGAAGCAATGAATATGATCTAAGTACAGGACAAAAGCTTGCAAATGTGTTGTGAGAGGGGATTTCATGAGAATTACCACATTCAAAGCATGGAACACCCATGAACCAGATTACTCTAATCCAAAAAACATTGCAGCCTCTTCTGGGATGGCACGGGGCAAGAGTCACGTTTCTCGCACTGTTCTTAGTTGCTCTGTTTCGGGTCACGACTGTGAACTTGTCTCAACTGGCGGCAGGGTTCGTCAGCACCGCCAAACTGGCATCGAACTATAAACGCCTGCAACGGTTTTTGGGCAAGTTTGAGTTGGATTATGCCACCCTTGCCCAAGTGGTTGTGGGTCTGATGGAGATCCCCCAACCCTGGGTGTTGTCCCTGGAGCGAACGACCTGGGAGTTTGGCAGTTGTGTCCACAATATCTTAATGCTCGGGGTTGTCCACAACGGGGTTGCCTTTCCACTGCTATGGTGGATGCTTGACAAAAAAGGCAACACCAACACCTTGGAGCGCATTGACCTGTTAGAGGAGTTTTTCGAGGTGTTTCCCGAGGTAGAGGTCGATTATCTGACCGCAGACCGGGAGTTTGTGGGCAAAGATTGGTTTGAGTATCTGTTGGAGCAAGCCGTTGTTGAGTTTCGCATCCGTGAAAGTGACAACCTCCATGATGGTCGCCGCTCGCTCAAAGCCAAAGTCGTCTTTAGCAACTTGAAAGTCAACCAACATCAAGTCCTACGCCTACCTCGTCAGGTCTGGGGGCACTGGGTTTACGTGGCAGCTCTGCGACTTGAAGATGGAGACTTGCTGATCGTTGTGACTCCCCATCGTCCTGGTTATGCCATTGCTGACTATGCTAAACGGTGGGCGATTGAAACGCTTTTTGGTTGTTTGAAAACCCGAGGCTTTTGTTTAGAAGCAACCCATCTCAAAGATCCAGAGCGCCTCTCCCGGATGATTGCCCTACTGACGATTGCGCTTTGTTGGGCATTTCGTACAGGGGAATGGTTAGCACAACACCATTCAATTCCGATTAAAAAACATGGTCGTAAAGCCCAGAGCATTTTTCGCTATGGTCTTGACTATCTTCGCAGAACTCTATTGAACCTGGACCTGTTTAGCGATGAATTCTTTCACGTTCTTCAACTTTTGTCCTGTACTTAGGCTGACCATCAAGGATTGCAGCAATACCAGCAGTATTTACGACAAGGACGAGGGAAGAGACGCAAACGAGGAGGCAGCAACACCAAGCGGGGACAGATCTCAGAATGAGTGGGAATAGAGCATCGCCCAGTTATTGCTGATGCCAAGATTGAGGTGGGTCATTGGGAAAGTGACACGATGATTGGTGGCAATCATAATGGTGTAATTGTCATCCAGGTGGATAAAGCCTCGAAGTTGTTAGTAGCAGGATTGGGCACAATAAGACCTCAATAGAGGTCAATCAGGTAACAATTGCATTGTTTGCTCAAGTTCCAGAAGTGCAGCGAAAGGCGATGACTTTTGATAACGGCAAAAAGTTTAGTGGATATGCAGAGTCGAGTAAACAGTTGGGTGTATCTTGTTATTCTGCCAATCCTTATCATTCCTGGGAACGAGGACTTAATTAGCACACAAACGGGTTACTCAGACAGTTCTTTCCGAAGCAAACGAACTTCAAAATTGTCAAGCCAGAAGCGTTAGCCAAAGCGGTCAGTCTGATTAACCACAGACCTCGAAAGTCGCTTGATTATCAAACGCCTTTTGAGGTATTCTATGCTCATAAATCAGACACTGATGCACTTCAGATTTGAATTGGGGGTCATGAAATCTCCTTAGCAGTGTTCGATGGACTTAATCTAAGCCTGAACAACTGATTAGCACCCCTTTTACTATTCCTTCTCTAATAAGGACTGAACTGTGAGTTTAGACTCTGGAAACATCTCGCTGTAATAATCTGCTTCTTTTTCAGCTTCAGGTAAAGTTTGGTAATGCAGTGCTTCTGATGGAGTATTACAGGACGTTAACCACCCTTGATAAACTCCTTTCAGCCAAGACCGTTGATCGGGTTGGTTTAGTTGAATGACGTACATTTTTAACCTCTCTACGTTTGTCAATGAATGGACAAGTTAGTTGGACAAATTTCAGTCTGTATTTAAGGAACTTGAGTATTAACTTGACGACTTAAGTCTTTATTAAAGCTCAACAAATCCGCAACCACCTTATTGTTCCCCTTCTCCGCTAGCGCTGCTATTACTTGATCGATGACTTCAATCAGTTGAAGATTAATGAGTTCTGAGTTGTCTCTCAAAATTTCGTCTCTTTTGCAATTAGAAGGAGTGTGCAGTAACCCTTGAATTAAATTGAGGTAGGCATCCAGGCGGATTTTTCCCATAGGAACATAACTAGTTTGAGAATTAGTTTGCTGTAGGCGGTAGAGTAATTGGACTGAGTTCCAGCTTGGGATGATCTGAAATAGTTTGCTCCAGATTCCACTGATTCTTAAACAGCAACACCGGGCGGTTCCAACGGTCTTTTACCACAAAAGTATTGAACAAACAACCTGCTTTTTCTAACGCTTCCCAACCGGCAACCACCCACCACGCCACTGAGTAGGGTAATGGGTCGAGCCGAGTTTCCGCACCATGCTCTTGTGCCAAACGGAATTGCACCACTTCAAACTGAAGCTGCCCCACCGCTGCCAGAATAGGATCGCGCTTACTTTCATCCGTTGAGTTGAGGATTTGTACTGCGCCTTCTTCTTGCAGTTCTGATCCCCGTTGTTAAAGTTTTTGTACTTGGTGGGGTCAGCGTTTTTAAGGAAGACAAACAGTTCAGGGGAGAAAGAGGGAATGTCGGAGTATCTGAGCTTATCTTCAATACAAACCCTATCGCCAATCACGAAGCTACCCGGGTTATTTAACCCCACCACATCCCCAGCGTAAGCAACGTCTAACGTTTTCCCATCCTGAGCAAATAGCTTTTGCAGACGAGAGAGGCGAATCGTCTTGTCTGTACGGGCATGAGTGACCACCATATCTTTCTCAAATTTGCCCGAACAAATCCCTAATAAGGCAGTGCGATCGCGGTGTTTTGGGTCCATATTTGCCTGTAGCTTGAACACAAACTCTCTAAGACTGTGTTCCCGTTGAGGAGCATCCTCAGCCATTAAGGTTAAGCAAGGAGCGACAAATGCCCACTCCTCATCACTGACATCCGTTGAGTATGCTTTTCTTTCCATACCCTCACTCTAGCGAATTCAAAAAGTTCATAACACGCTCTAGATTCAGTAAGCTCAACAGATCATTGCTAAAAAGAAACGCAAGGAGGAGAAATAGCAGAGATAAAAGATGTTGATTAAACTGAAACTAATTTTTGAGTTATTTTTTGATGAGATATACATAGTATAGTTAGATTTTTCACTTTAATTGATTAAATTTGCCATATCTATATTAATGGCTTAAGGAATTACAATCGGTGAAGGATGAGACAATACAGTGATTACAAGAAGTGTTCGTTTAGTATCTCTTCATGTAATATCCTTAACGTCATCTTTTGGCAAAAGAACACCTTTAGCGTTTACAACATAGTCTCTTCCAACGTATCCTGTAGGCTCATAGAGAAGTTGATGGATATATCGATCGAGTTCTACTTCATCAAAAATCTGCGGACGGTAAAAATCTTTGATCCGCTCTTCAATACCCAGGCTGCAAAGACGATCGTGCAGGGCTTTGCTATCCTGCCGAAAATATGCTCTACGAGCAGTTCGGTCTTGTAGAAAATCAACAATAATCGAGCAGGGAACACCGCCAACGACCAGTTGTCTAAAGATGATAGAGAAACGTAAACCGCCAATCATCAGTCGTCCAGAAAAAAATACAATTAGTCCCCCTTCATATCCCAAAGTCTTTACTCGACGCAGAGCTTTAGCAACTCGTTTAAGAGCCATTCTGATTGAGAGAAGTCGAGATAAGTAAAAACATCGTTTTCGATACAAGTGTTTAGAATAAAAACTTGATTGCCGCATTGCTTCTTTTAGGACAATTTCAATGACCATTCTAGCTTAAACAATTTTCAAGAGATAGCTGAACTAAACCTGTTTCAAAAGCATTGTCAAAACTTCAGCAGCAGTCAGAAAAAACTTTATACAATTTCCTCAGTTTCGCTGAGATCGATGCTCCAATCAAAATCGGCTAATTGCAATAGTTCAGACTGTTGTTAAGATTGTAGCGACCGTAAAATTAATCAGCTAAGCAGAAACAACTGCTTTTACTTAGCTATCTAATTCCTCTTGCTATCAATCTTCCACAGCCAGTTATCAAACCCCTCGGATAGCACAATGAGACGATAGGGTGCTTTCTCAGAGAGTCTTTTGAGCCAAGATTTCGTTGGGCGCGGCTGAAACAGAAATACATCGCTGTAGCCTGCTGGAATCGGTGGTAGAAAAGGCTGTTCTACCAAGCTTCGGTTAATCTTGCAGGTATAGCACTGAGGACGTACCAGCAGTTTGATTTCGGGATCAAGATAGTGGCTGAGCGAGAATAAATCGCCGCTTCCGGCATCACTGACAACTAAGGGACGGTTTGCCTGATTTATAATTTGAGCGAGTTCTCGATTGTTGTTGCTGATCATTTTGGACCACCAGCGATCGGAGTGAGCAATCAACAGGCAAGACACGACACTGCCTGTTAGAACGGTGATTGTTATCGCTCGCCAAACCATTTGCCGCCGCCAGCTGCTCGCGACCGCAGGCAGCAGTTCGCGCGTCAGCAAAAAAGTGAGAACCAGGTTTAAGCCCAGATAAAAGGGCACTGCATATCGAGGAACGGTCGATCGTGTTCCACCTAGCAGCAAATCGGGTAGCAACAACCCCAGGAGCGGAATCAGCGTCAGCGTTAGGATGAACAGCGAAATGCGAAGAGGAGCTTTGCGACATAACACATACAAGCCGTAGAGCAGCAGAAGCCGTACTGCCCATTTGATTAAACTGAAGGCGGTTCGAATCGGCAGCGGCAGTGTCACTTCTCCTCGATCGATAAACGTGACTGAGAGATGATGCAGCAACATTTTGGCTGCTTCAGTAAAGGTAAGCTGATCGCGAATGGTCCAGTTAACAGCAACATTAACCTGGTTGATGTTGGTTGCAACCGCCAGTAACCAGGGAAGAAACGCGATCAAACTCAGCCCAATTGCGAGTCCGCCCCAAATCCCAGTGCGGCTGAGCCGAAATCGGCTGATTCCGAGTAGATAAATACCGTGAGCAACTGCTACAAAGCCTGAAAACAAGAAGGAATAAAGGTTTAGCGTCATTGCTACACTGTAAAGCAACCAGGTTGTTGCCGTTTGACGACGAATTGCTCGCAGCAGTAAAGTACTGGAAGCGATCGTCATCAATAGCCACAGGCTTTGAGGACGAGCTTCATGGGCATAAAGCATTTGAAAAGGCGAAACTGCCATTAGTGAAACGCTTAGCCAAGCAGCTGTGGGCGAAGTAAACAGCTCTACGATCAGCCACCAGAGCAGAGGCAGTGCCAGGAGATTAAATATCGCACTCAGTAACCGGATTGAGACAATCGATCCGCCAAACAGCGATGCCCAGAGTTTTGTCAGCACGAAGTAAAGCGGTGTAAGTTGCGGTTCCTCTGCTGCCAGTCCACCTATTGTGTGTACAACTGATCGCTGAGAATTGGGTTGCTGATATCGCTGTAAATCTGCAACTGAGATGAACTGTTGCTCGGTCAAGGTCTGCACTGCTTCCGTTTCAGTATAGCCAGAAACTCGCAGAGATGTGAAGGTTTCGTCATACTGATAAACCTTGCGATCAAGATCAATCAGTCTAAACAGCAGACCCAGGATCAAACACGCTAAGATCAGCAGCTTCCAAGCAGCTCTCATCCGATTCCAGGATTTAAGAATGCTTTGCCTGTGTTGATTTGGCTGAGCGATCGAATCACTTCTAGACAATTCACTCCATGATTCAACAATTGGCTGTTTGAACATGAATCACCTTTTTATCATTCTGTGGCAGTGGGTAGAACTAGTAAACGAATCGCCTGTGAATTTGCGACATGGCAACTCGTTCAAATCGCTGAACAGCAACTTGAAAACCTTCACTCAGGTTCAGCGGAGCCGCTTGTCAGACTTTAACTTTGTGATAGTCTTTTCTTCGTCAATTTCCTCATTTGCTCTTGGCTATAATGCAAAAGACTTTGAGGCTGGTAGCGCATTGCTCGGTACAGTGCGGTTGCTGCATCAGCAAACTGTCCTCGTTTAAGGAACGTTGTCACGTCATAGATGACATAGGGGCTATATAACTCAATCCAATGTTGCAGTCCTGCTTGATGGGCGATCGCATCTTCAGGTTGTCGTTGAGCAAGTTTGTTCTGCTTGGCGTAGATCTTGAAAATATTGTCAAGATGACGAGCAGATTGGGTCTGATTTGTGCCGCTATTGCCGTGTTCTCGGTATTCCACCACTGGTTGAGCATGGCTATAGCCAGAAAATAGCGCAGCCGCTCGCAGATAAAAGTCATAGTCCTCTGCTGCATTTACCGAACTGTCAAAGTTGCCGATAGTATCAAACAAAGTACGACGAAACATAAACCGCGAAGGAGGATTTAGACAGGTGCCGCTCAACAACGTACGATAGACAGAGCTGAATACAGGAGCTTCCAGAATTTTGCGTCCCTGATCAGTGCGTTTTCCATGTTCGTCAATTAAACGACAGGGTCCAACCGTAAACATCCAATCAGCGTTTTCGCTCAGTGCAATTGCACCAATTTCAATCGCGTTAGGTAGCAGGCGATCGTCTTGATCCAGCAGCACAACATACTCGCCAGAACTGTCTGCAATGGCACGATTACGAGCAGCAGCAACACCCTGATTCTGCTGATAAAGATATTTCACTGGGGCATAGTTTAGAGCAATTTCTTTGCTGCTATCGGTTGAACCATCGTCAATCACAATTAATTCAAAAATCGGGTAGGTTTGGTTCAGCGCACTTTCGATTGCTTCTGCCAAATAGCGTTCGCCGTTATAGCAGGGAATAATTACTGATACTGTTTTCATAATCATTGTTCAGAATCTCATCCAGTTACTCAAGTTGCAGCATAAATTGTTCGCAGTACTAACCTCAATGATTATTCGAATCGATCGTGGTTAATGGTGGTATTTTTGCTAATTAATATTTCAGACGAGTCCCAAATAAATCTGCTTCAGTGAAGCAGAAAATAAGAATTGGGTTGATTCGTTTATTGCTTAGCAGGAATAGTGTTTACAACTTAGTTGTAAACAAGCCCAATTTATAAATAAGAAAGTGTAGATTTTCCCTACATAAAGGTTCTACTCTTGAACCTTCTTCAAGAATCAAATGGAGTCACAAGCAATTACAAGGAGCAATTGAAAACCAATGCCTTGCTTTATGGAAGCTGCTACTTATCGCAGCGTCCCCTAAATTACAGATGCAATACACTTGTTCTGCCAGCTGACAAGCTCTTAGGATTGTAGCGATACGAGCCAAACTCACGGTGGAGTTAAACCACCTGGAACCCGAACTGCAAAAACGATTTGAAGCATTGGTTCAGCAGCAACCCAAATTTTACCCTTTAGCAGGGGCTGCTGAATCTGAGCTGAATGACGTAAGTTGGGCAATCCTGGTTGAATCATGAGATGTGCGCTTACCACGAAATTGCGGTGCGTATAGTCTAACAGCAGTGCTTGCTTTTGGAAGCTCACGGGCAAAGCATAACATCGCACACTTCTATTTTGTAGAGTTATTGATAAAATTTGCCTAATTCTTAAGAAATCAACGCCCGCTCTTTACTACTTACTACCGGGAGCGGTATTTGGTTAACACATCAACTCTGTAAAGCCTTGCTGCAAGGCATCTCTGGAAAAACTGTTTTATAACCCTCTCCCGTTAGTATAACTGCTTGTAAGCCTATCCGAAAACCTGTAAATTTGGGAGACTCTAGGATAGTGCCTCAAATTAATGTGGGATAGATGGCAATGTCATGCCAATTCCAGGATCGTGTCGCTAATCCCGCTCGCTGTGCAGCAGTGGTTTTGAAGCGGCTATGCT
>NZ_JACXWX010000102.1 GCF_014764505.1 Phormidium tenue FACHB-886 | reverse complement strand
GTGGTTGAAGGCTTCAAAGCTAGCATGAAGATTGTCTTCGACGAGCTTCTACCGCAATGGAACTACACAGCCAAACCAGAATTACAGGTTATTTAATTCACAATCCTATTAGCCATTGCAGTTGTGAGCCTGTCTCAACTCAAACCAAGTAAGGTGCAAGAAATTTGTACGCAAGTTAAGGAGACTCGTATACCAATGAATCCAGAATATGTCTCAACGTTCCTGCGCGAAAACACTATTTGTGGTGAAGTCATGCGGCTTAGTCAACACGCTTCGACCGTGGAAGCTGCCGCGCAAGCATTAGGAGTATCGACTGATTGTATTGTTAAGTCGGTAGTTTTGCTTGCAGGCTCTAGTCCCATTTTGGTTATTGCTAATGGCACAACTCGAATAGACACGAAGCAACTAGCTGACTACTTAGGGATCGCCAAAAGAAAATTAAAACTCGCCGATGCATCAACTGTACTGGAATTGACTGGCTTTAGCGTAGGTGGTGTACCTCCTTTTGGACACAAAACACAACTGCGAACCCTGATAGAAAAATTTGTTCTGAGCCAATCAGAGGTATATGCAGGGGGCGGTGCAGTAGAAGCTGTGTTACGAATTACTCCAGATGAGATCATGAGAGTTACCAACGCTGAGATCATAGACTTCTCTGAGAAGTAAATATGCATCGTTCAAGCTAGCTAACAACCACAATGAACACCGACAATGCACACCGACCCCTAAGAGATTATCGGCTGGAGTTCGAGATTATCTGCGGCGGGTGATTGGGATCGTTATGCAGCTTGAGTTATCTATGAATGTCGCACCTAAAAGGTAATCTGCTGATAGTCGGGATTGAGTTATCTTGAGGTTATGAGTAAATTCACTTCAGCACGTTCGCCATCACAAGCTGTACTATAGTGTGTTAAACCCTATGTCGCCTATCGAGTTAGAGGATAAAGAACTAATTGAAAATGCTCGCTCTATAATCATCAAGCGTTTCAAAGAAGACTATCATCACGTTGGGGCAGCATTACGAACAAAATCTGGCAAAATTTTTTCCGCTGTCCATTTGGAAGCGTATGTTGGGCGAGTTGCGGTTTGCGCTGAAGTGATTGCGATCGGAATGGCAGCGGCAGCAGGAGACACAGAACTGGAGACAATCGTTGCTGTAGATCGTAAAGGTCGAGTTGTACCTCCATGTGGTATGTGTCGTGAATTGATTTGCGATTATGCTCCAGATTGCAAAGTGATTGTTACGGAAGCGGAGATCGTGACTATCAGCGAATTATTGCCTAGAAAGTATCAAAGAATGGATTGACAATGAATGCTCTATCTCTGCAAGCAGTGCCGCATAACAGAAACTGTCAGAACTGGGTACTCGGCTTGAGGGCAGAAGCCCCAACTTGATAGACTGACTACTGCCCCTAATCTGCGCCCAGCAAACTCTTCATGAACTGCCCTGATTGTGGCTCAACCCGCGCCACTCGCTTACAACGCACAATGAACCTGGGTGATGCCATGTTTCGCTGCAAGGATTGTTGTCGCACCTTCAACGAACGCACCGGTATCCCCTTCAACTTCACCTTCGGTGCCCACGATATCGTGTTCCAAATGCTGCTGTGCCGGTTGCGCTACAAGCTCAGCTTTCACGACGTTGCCTTAACAAAGAAAAGAGAAGGAAAGATATTTGTATACAAAACAGACGAGATCTGAATACTCAGTTCTGACAATTTCAGTCTATCAAGTAGGGGCTACTGCCCTCAAGTTGAGTACTCAGTTCTGACAGTTTTGCCGTGGCTTCTTGGTCTAGTAGAGGGCTCGTAGAACGTCTTATTGTCTCCAAAAAGATAAATCCCCGCTTTCAGAAGAAACCGGGGATTTCAGACTTTCTCAAATTCTGCTTAAATTAGTTAACAGGTTCTTTTGCCAAAAACTGTTCTAGTTCTGTGAGGGCATCGGCATCAACTTTAGTTTGCATAGGGCAAAACTTAGGACCACACATTGAGCAAAACTCAGCGGTTTTGTAGATATCAGCGGGAAGGGTTTCGTCGTGATATTCTCTTGCGCGATCGGGGTCGAGGGCAAGCTCAAATTGACGGCTCCAGTCAAAGTGATAGCGGGCGCGGGAAAGCTCATCATCGCGATCGCGGGCGCCGGGACGATGTCTAGCGATGTCGGCGGCGTGGGCTGCAATTTTATAGGCAATTAAGCCATTTCGCACATCTTCTGCATTGGGCAAGCCGAGGTGTTCTTTAGGTGTGACATAGCAGAGCATAGCAGTGCCATACCATCCTGCCATTGCTGCCCCGATCGCTGAGGTGATGTGGTCATAGCCCGGTGCGATATCCGTAACAAGTGGACCCAACACATAGAAGGGCGCTTCTGAACATTCTTCCATCTGCTTGCGAACGTTAAACTCAATCTGATCCATGGGTACGTGTCCGGGACCTTCAACCATCACCTGCACGTCGTGTTCCCAAGCTTTACGGGTAAGCTGCCCCAAGGTTTTGAGTTCGGCTAGCTGAGCTGCATCAGAGGCATCGTGTTGACAACCAGGACGCAGCGAGTCTCCCAGACTGAAGGAAACATCGTATTTCTTGAAAATCTCGATGATGTCTTGAAAGTGAGTATAGAGCGGATTTTGTTTATGGTGATAAAGCATCCAGCGGGCGAGAATGCCGCCGCCACGTGAGACAATGCCCGTGATGCGATCGCGCACCAATGGCAAATGCTCAATCAAAATTCCGGCATGAATGGTCATATAATCGACCCCCTGCTGAGCGTGTTTTTCAATCACGTGCAGAAAATCATTAGGCGTCAGCTTCTCGATCGTGCCGTGAACGCTTTCGAGTGCCTGATAAACCGGAACTGTGCCAATGGGCACTGGAGATGCCTGAATAATGGCTGTGCGAATTTCATCCAGATTACCGCCCCCTGTAGACAAATCCATGACGGTATCTGCACCATATTTCACTGCCAGGTTGAGCTTATCTACTTCGTCTTGTAGGTTAGACGAGTTGGGTGATGCGCCAATGTTAGCGTTGACTTTGCACCGGGATGCGATGCCAATGCACATTGGTTCTAGATTGGTGTGGTTAATATTGGCAGGGATAATCATTCGCCCCCGCGCCACTTCATCGCGAATCAGCTCTACAGGAAGATTTTCTCGCTGCGCTACGTAGTGCATCTCTTCAGTGATGATGCCCTGCCGAGCGTAATGCATTTGGGTGACGCTGGTTTGTCTGCTTCGTTTTGCAATCCATTCTGTTCTCATTGCTTTTACCTCAATCACAAAATGAGTACCTATCTCTTCATGAGACATTGAACGTGGGCTAGAGATAGCCTGCAAATTATGGTGGAAGGTGGATGGTAGTAATGGATGGAGGGGATGGGTAATGGGTGAATAGTAATGAGTAATCGGTGATAGGTAGTGGTAATCGGTCATTGCTCACGCACTCCCGATTACCCGTTACCGACCACTCTAATGACGGTCGCCCATCACCGATTACCCACCATCGATTACTGATTCCCCATTCCCTACTCACAACGCCCTATTACCTCGATCAATCGTCGTCTTGGTGCTCATGACCTCAATCAACGCTTCCCTCCGCTGGTATTACCCAGTCTCAGGTTCCGAGGGTGTAATCTCAGCCTGACTTCTCAGGCACCCCTAGCTTGATGTGAATCTTAGCACTCATCGGGGAGCAAGGGTGACAGGTTGCAAAAACTTGACGCTTTGTAGCAGTTGGCAATGGAGAAGCTAAATCAGCGATCGCTGCGCTTTGGATTTGCGCTGGGGACGACGTTGAGCAACACGGCAGAGATGTATGGCGAGGGCAGCGCGGAAGAAGTAGTGGGTGAGACTACTGCACTAGAATGCGATCGCCATTCCCAGAGCTAGCAATTCAGAGCAGATTTGGGAGAATCGCGCTACTTTAGATTTGGTACTCACACGCGTGGATCTAATGGAATGCGATCGCATGTTCCCACCGCCACGCAGAAAAATGGCACTAGCAATGAAGTAACCATAAGGAATAACAATGAAAATACTAATGGTCTTGACATCCCACGATGAGCTTGGCAACACAGGTAAAAAAACCGGATTTTGGTTAGAAGAGTTTGCCACTCCTTACTACATCTTCAAAGACGCAGGTGCAGAAATTACTCTGGCATCTCCCAAAGGTGGACAACCACCGCTTGACCCCAAAAGTGACGAGACGGATGCTCAAACTGAGGCAACGCTTCGCTTCAAGCAGGACCCCGCTGCCCAAACCGTTTTAGCCAATACGCTCAAGCTATCGAGTGTATCCGCTGCCGATTACGATGCTGTGTTCTATCCCGGTGGTCACGGACCATTGTGGGATTTGGCGGAGGATGCAGATTCGATCGCGTTAATCGAAGCCTTCTATGCGGCAGGTAAGCCTACCGCCGCTGTGTGTCACGCTCCCGGTGTGTTGCGTCATACTAAAGCTCCCGATGGATCTCCCTTGATACAAAACAAGTCCGTGACGGGCTTTACCAACACCGAAGAGGCAGCAGTTGAGCTAACCAACGTTGTGCCGTTTTTGGTAGAAGACGAGTTGAAGAAGAACGGCGGCAAGTATTCCAAAGCAGATAACTGGCAGCCCTATGTGACGAGCGATCGGAATTTGATTACTGGACAGAATCCTGCGTCATCCGAAGCTGCAGCTAAAGCAGTTTTGCAGCAGCTAGTCACGCTCACTTAAGGAGCTGCCCGATGGATGCGAAAGGAGTCCAATCAGGGTTGGGGTCAATCAGGGTTAACGTTGGATTGATCGTTCGCCTAGAAGCAAAATCTGGCAAGTGGATGTCGAGAACTTTCTTCAGGTAGGGTTGGCGATCGTCCAACAGGAACCAGGCACGATCGCTTGGTTTCCCATTAAACGGCTATGCAAAATTCACAAACGTTAGTGGAGATAGACACTCAACGCCCTGAAGCGTTGAGTAATGCCATATTTGCCATTGCCACCATGCTTTAGCGAAGGATATCGTACCTCCATCGTACAATCTTTTGCTGCTGGTGATTTTGCTGCCTAGCGCTGAGCATCCAATCGCTAAAGGATTGGGAGACGCGTACCCACCTGTGTCCCGACCCACTTGGGCAAGACGTGGCTGCCTTCGAGCGACGATCGTTTGAGAGTCTGCTGCAAATGATAGACGAGGGCATCTGCCAAAGCTGGAGTAGCTGTGGCCAAGTTGATACTACCGGGGGCGGTATTTGGTTAACACATTAACTCTGCAAAAGCCTCGCTGCAAGGCATCTCTGAGAAAATTGTTCATATAACCCGCTCCCGTTAGTATGCCCCTCAATGGCAGTGGAGTGAGGGATATTGCCAGGGTGTTGCAAGTCAGTACCCGAACCGTGATTGCAGAATCAAAAAAAAGTCGATGACCTCAGTGCGACCAATCAGCCTGTGTTAGCCCAGATTGAGCCCCAACGGGTCGATTAACCGTTACGAGTTTGGTTTAGCCGTGTAATGAGTATCATCACCCGATGTAAAACACTACCAGTATCAATGGGCAAATGGATCGAGATCCCAAAGCATCAGGATTTCTACAGAGAGCAATTGGGGAGCACTAGGGGAAAAACCTAATTTATGCTTGCTCAATTGTTGCGTTCTTGTAAAAATGCTTCAAGACGTAGGATGACCTACCTTACAATCGCTTTACGGCTAGGTGAGCGATAGGTATGCGGGTTTTAGTAGTTGAAGATGATTTGATCGTAACAGACGCGATTACGCGATCGCTGAGTGAACATCATTATGCAGTAGACACAGCAGAGGATGGCGCGATTGGGTGGGAATGTGTTGAGAGCACAACTTATGACCTGATTTTGATCGATGTAGGATTGCCTAAAGTGGATGGGATCACGCTCTGCCAGAAAATCCGCGATCGCGGTTGTGGAACGCCGATCTTGTTAATAACTGCCAAAGACGACAGCACCTATCGGATTCGAGGATTAGATTCAGGAGCAGATGACTATTTAACAAAACCGTTCGACTTAGGAGAGCTTCAAGCACGAGTTAGAGCCTTGTTGAGGCGGGGAACGGTGGCAGCAAGCCCAGTTTTGACGGTCGGTAAATTACAGCTCGATCCGCGATCGTGCCAAGTAACCTACGCTGAGAAGCTACTGCCGCTGACACCGAAAGAGTATGGGTTGCTCGAACTGTTTCTGCGCCACCCAACTCGCGTTTTTAGTTGTGGAGACGTCATCGAGCATCTTTGGACGTTTGACGATCCACCTCAAGAAGAGAGCGTCAAATCCCACATTAAAGGATTGCGGCAGAAGCTAAAAGCAGGCGGTGCAGTCAATTGGATTGAGAACGTATATGGCTTGGGATATCGATTGCGCGAAGGAATTGAAGCCAATCTGGAGCAATCCACGCAGTCCTATGATAACCAGCTTGCACAGCTTTGGAACCAGTATCGCGAGCTAATGGAGGAGCGATTTGCGGTGCTGAAACAAGCAGCCTATACTTACCCCTTATCGATCGAACTGCGAGAAGCAGCAGAGAGCGCGGCTCATAAGTTAGCGGGTGTTTTAGGCATGTTCGATCGAGATGAAGGAACACAGATTGCTCGACAGCTTGAAAAACAGTTTGAAGAACAAGCCGAATTAGCAGTAGAAGAAGTACGATCGCTGGTTGACCGCTTGGATGATATTCTGAATCTTTCGGCTCCGGTTGAAACGGGTGGAAGCCCCCTAAACCCTCCATCTGTAATTTGCCGCGCTAAAAGCGCGAGGGGGAACTTTGAATCTGATGTTTTCCAGAATGGGGAAGATTCTAAACGATCTCTCCGCTCTTGGGCAGTTCTGGCAGTCGATGATGATCCGATCGTTCTTGCCACCTTGAAACAGCTACTTGAGCCTTGGGGAATGTGCTTAACGGGAATCGATAATCTGCTGCAATTTTGGACAGCTTTATCAGCGATCAATCCCGATCTGCTGATTCTGGATGTCGAAATGCCGCACATGAATGGAGTCGCCCTCTGTCAGGCGATTCGAGCAAATCCAACTTGGCAAAGTTTACCGATCGTCTTTCTCACCGCTCATCAAGATACTGCAACCGTTCAACAAATCTTTGCAGCCGGAGGCGATGACTATGTTGTGAAACCGATTGTTGGGCAAGAATTACTTTCACGGCTCACACAACGGTTAGAGCGATTGCGACTGTTACAAACTTTAAGCACTAAAGATTCAATTACTGGACTTGCAAATCAGTTTTATTCGAGTCAAGCGATCGAAGCTCAACTCCGCAATCATCGAACAACTTACCTTGCAATTCTCTACATTCCAACGCTAAGACAAATCAATATTCAGCAAGGTCACACGATCGGAAATCAGATTCTCAAACAAACTGGACAATGCTTGCAATCTAGTTTTTGCAACGGTGAAATTCTTGGCTATTGGGGAAATGGTGAATTTATAATTACCACTCAAACAACAAAAGCAATGTTTCAGCAGCAATTATCAGATGTGGTAGCAATGCTGCAACGACAAAGTTTTGATACTCCGAACTTGATTTATCGTTTTGCCGCAGTGGACTATCCAACCGACGGGCTAACCCTACGATCGCTCTATCAAACTGCAAGTCTCTGCTTAGAAGGACCGATTCATGAGTGAAGCACTAACCTCTCAAACTCAACAACTGCAACGGGAAGACTTGATTTCGGTTTTAGAATCCGCGGTGGATTTAATTGGCATTGCCGATGCAGCAGGACAAACCCTCTATGCCAATCAGGCTACACGTCGAACCTTAGGATTTGGGGATGCCGAAGACTTATTACAAAAACCCATTTCAGAATATCATCCGCCTGAAGCAGCTAAAACTTTGTTTGAAGAAGCTGTTCCGATTGCGCTTCGAGACGGAATCTGGATTGGAGAAACGGCTGTTGTCACGAGAGATAAACGAGAAATTCCAGCTTCTCAAATCATTGTCGCGCATAAAAACCCAGATGGATCGCTCAAATTTATCTCCACGATCATGCGAGATATCACTGAGCAGAAAGCCATTGAAGAGCAACTGCGTCGTAGTAATGCCCTACTGAAAGCCCAACAAGAAGCGTTGATTGATGGCATTTTAGTAGTAGATGAACATCGCAATATCGTGGATTACAATCAAAAGTTCTGCGACATCTGGCGACTGCCTCAGATTCTGCCCACTCGAAACTCACGCCAGATTGCCGAGATGGTTGCAGATCAGCTTGAAGACTCAGAAGCTTTTTTAGCAAGCATCGAAGCGCTTTATCAGAACTTGAACGAAGTCTTTCATGATGAGCTTTCGTTGAAAGATGGCCGAACGATCGAACGTCATAGTAAAGCGGTCAAATCTTCTACTGGCGAATACTATGGGCGCATTACATTCTTTCGAGATATTAGTGACCGCAAACGAACCGAGGCGGCTTTGCAACGCAGCGAACAACACTTTCGCAACATTGTAGAAAACGCCAATGATATTTTGTTTGTCAATACACCAGAGGGAATTTTTAGCTACGTTTCGCCAAACGTGACTAACGTCATGGGCTACCTGCCCGAAGAAATGATTGGGAAGCCATTCCCTCAATTTCTACATCCTGACGATGCTGAGGGGTGTTTTAAGCTGAACCAACAGATGGTCAAGACCCGTGAACCCCACGCTGGGATTGAGTGTCGATCGCGTTACAAAGACGGCAGTTTCCGATGGCAAGTCGTCAACGTTGCACCTACTCTGGGAGCGAACGGAGAATTACAAATCATTGGCGTAGCGCGAGACATCCACGATCGCAAATTGGCCGAAGAAGCGTTGCGTCTGAGTGAAGCGCGCTATCGGGCTTTCGTAACTGCAACGGCTCAAGCCGTTTGGATGACCAACGCGGTGGGAGAAGTGGTAGAAGATATTCCGCTTTGGTGTGCCCTAACTGGACGCAGCCAAGCTAGTGCAAATGGTTGGGGATGGTTAGAGAGTATTCACCCAGCCGATCGAGCTGCAACCGCAGAAGTTTGGTTAGAAGCAGTGAACTCTGGAAAAATCTACGAAGTAGAGCAACGTATTCAAGTTGCATCCGGCGAGTATCGGCTGTTCGCAGTGCGTGGTGTGCCCATCCTCGATGAGCAAGGCAACATTCAAGAATGGATTGGCACCAAAACCGATATCACTGAGCAAAAACAAGCTGAAGCAATGTTGCTGCATCAAAATGCACTATTGCAAGCTCAACAACAAGCTTTACAGGAGAAAGAAGCCCAGTATCGCAGTATCTTTGAGGCGATTACCGAGGGCTTGTTCATCATGGATCTTGACACAATCACTGTGGTCGAAGTCAACCCTGCGGCTTGCCAAATGCATGGGTACTCTTACGAAGAGTTTTTAGCGTTACATCCAGCGAAGTATATTCATCCAGACAGTCTGCCGGTGTTTCATAGCTTTGTCGAAGCAATGACGTTAAGGCAGCAGTTCTGTTGTGAAGCGGTTGATGTTTGCAAGGATGGTCATCCAATTGATATTGAAGTCAAAGGAACAACCTGTATTTACAACGGAAAGCCTCATGTTTTAGCGATCATGCGAGATATTAGCGATCGCAAAGCGGCCGAAAAAGCTCTGCAACGTCGAGCCAGGTTAGATCATTTACTTAGCTCTCTGTCTCGGCAATTTATTGACCAGGATGCAGAAACCGCGATTCATATTGCTTTAGAATCGATCGCGCGTCATATTGGCGCAGAACGCAGCGTAATCTTCGAGTACGACGCTGACCAGACGAGATGCCAATTAATTTATGAATGGTGTGGGGATGGAATTGCCCCGCTCACACCTGAAGCAAGAGGAGCGAGCGTCCTTGAGCATCCCCATTTGCATCAACAGTTTCTATCAGGACAAGCCCTGCAAACGGTTGATGTTCGAACGATGCCAGAAGGACCCGAGCACCAGCTATTTGCTTGTCAGTCGATTCAATCGGTGCTTGGTGTTCCGGTGGTCTACCGCGGTCAGGTGACTGGATTTCTGGCAATAGACACGGTTCATTTTCAAAAAAATTGGAGTCAAGAAGATATCAACTGTCTCAAGCTTGTGAGCGAACTGATTGCGATCGGACGAGCAAGACACAAAGCCGAAACCGATCTACGCATTGCCAAAGAAGCGGCGGAGGCGGCAAATCTAGCAAAAAGTGCATTCTTAGCCAACATGAGCCATGAGTTACGCACACCATTGAATGCAATTCTAGGCTTTTCGCAATTGATAGAACGCGATGCTACCCTTCCTGATCGCCAACGCGATTCCCTTGCCATTATCAATCGCAGTGGTGAACACTTGCTGAATTTAATCAATGATGTGTTAGAGATGTCAAAAATTGAAGCAGGACGAACGACCTTGAATGTAGTTTCTTTTGATCTGCATCACCTTTTACAGACGCTACAGGAGATGTTCCTGATTCGAGCAAAGGCAAAGAAACTCGCGTTGAATTTTGCGATCGCGCCCGATCTGCCTCAGTACATTCAAACCGATGAAAACAAGCTACGTCAGGTCTTGATCAATTTGCTGAGCAATGCCATGAAATTTACAGACAATGGCAGCATTACGCTAGAAGCGACCGTGCAGTCAGAATTAACGCTTCAATTCAAAGTCCAAGATACGGGACAGGGAATTGCTCCAGAAGAATTTGAGCAGCTATTTCGCCCATTTATCCAAACCAGTAGCGGTTCTCAACTGCGAGAAGGCACAGGGCTGGGGTTAACCATTAGTCGCCGATTTGTGCGATTAATGGGCGGAGAGATGCATATCGAATCAACCATAGGACAAGGATCAACATTTTCCTTTGGCATTCAAATCGCGATCGCGAATCCGGCAGAAGTTGCACCAACCTCGACTTCAAAGCGAGTGCTACAACTGGCACCACAGCAACCACAATATCGAATTTTAGTCGTTGACGATCGCGCTGAGAATCGAGATTTCGTAGAGCAATTGTTAACAATAGTGGGATTTGAAACGCAATCAGCCGTAAATGGAGAAGATGCGATCGCACAATGGCAGCAATGGCAACCGCACCTCATTTTGATGGATATGCGAATGCCGATTATGAATGGTTATGAGGCAACTCGGCAAATTCGGGCGCTTGAATCGGCTCAAACTCGATCAAAGATTTTGGCATTAACCGCCAGTGCCTTTGAAGAACAACGCGCTTCAATTCTGGCGGCTGGCTGCGATGATTTTCTAGCAAAACCTTTTCGAGAGGCTCACTTATTTGAGAAACTAGCTGAGCATCTTGGGGTTAACTATCTGTACGAAGAAGATCACGAACATCTGGTTGATTCATCGCATGAATTAACGTTAACTCGTTCAATGCTCGCTACAATGCCTCCGGATTGGATTGCAGAACTACATCAAGCCTCGATCGCCGTTGACGCTGACCGAATCTTGCAACTGGTTCAGCAAGCTTCAGACTCCAATCTAGCGACTGTATTAACGGAGTTAGTTCGCAAGTTCTGTTTTGACGAAATTGCCGAGCTTGCTCAGGAAGCGCCAGAAGACTGAACGTCTGCTAGATTTTGACTGCCTCAATGATACTAAGCAACGAAGGAGTTGGAATCACACGCGTCAGTTCAAACCCATTCGATCGCAACAACGATCGATACTCTTCCTCAGTGCGTTCTCGTCCGCCCGTCATCAACAGCATAATCACATCGATGAACTTTGCTGGAGAGGGTTCATTTCCCGGTGGAATAATGCTTTCAACCAACAACAGCTTGCCATGCTCAGGCATCGCTTGATGGCAATTTTTCAGAATGATCGAAGACTTTTCATCATTCCAATCGTGAATGATCCATCGCATTAGGTAAGCATCACCGCCCGTTGGCACAGACTCAAAGAAGTTTCCGGCAACAGGTTGAATATTCTGATCGACCTGGACATTAGCAATGATTTCGGGTAAGTCAAACAAAATGCCGTTGAGATGAGAATTTGCTTGCAGAATTGTAGAGATTAAGCTGCCTTGCGCTCCGCCCACATCCACGATCGTATTAAACCGAGAAAAATCATAGCTTGCGACGACTGCTTGCGCGATTGCAGTTCCCATACTGGTCATCGATTGCGAGAATACCTTTCCCGCTTCAGGATGTTGAGCATAGTAATCCCAGACCGACATCCCTGCTGCGGCATCAAACGCAATCTCACCCGTCTTCAAGCTGTGCAATCCGTTGCTCCAACCCAGCGAATGGTCGTCTCCCATCTGCGCCATTGCAGCATAGCGCATTGAGCCAGGACTATCGCTCTTCAATGTTGCACCCAACGGAGTCAGGGCAAAAGATTGATCCGATTCTGTAAAGATGCCGACACTGCTCAAGGCGCGCAGGAGCCGGTAGAGCGATCGCGGATCGGTGTTTGTTGCAGCTGCAAGTTGGGCAATTGTTTTCGGTTGATCGTCGAACAAATCAGCAACGCCTAACTGAGCAGCGAGATAGATCGATCGAGCAATCCAAAAGCCACCAATCAAACTCAGCATTGTCTCTTGCGGAGCAACTTCTACTCTTTCTACCGTCATCATGATTCTTTTCGCTCCAGTTAATTTCTAGGTTAATTTCTACGCTTCAACAAGTTGGGGGGCAGCTTGATGCAAAAATGCTTCATAACTATCAGTGTGAGCGAATTGTAGATACTCCTTTGCCATTTCAGGGGTAAGCAATTCGAGCATAAATTTGTTCTCTACCCAAAATTCGATCACTTTAAAGGCATGGCGATCGCACAATCGCGCCAGCCATCCTTCGCGCTCAGCTATTTGTACAATCTGTTCTTGCGAGACCAAGACCGAAAGTGCGGCATGAACAGACGTAAAGGTTTGAGCATTTCCTGAAGAAAACCCAACTTGTTCTGGCTCTGGAGTCAATTGAGTATCAGCCGGATAAAGCTCAATTCCGGTTCCAAAGCCATCATCAGCGATTACGATATAGCTTCCTTCATGGGGAGGAAAGGGAAAACAACGACCCTGCAACACTTCTGCCAGAACATTAGCAACGTGCAACGGATGATTCACGGCAATTGAAATGTGATGAAACATAGTAACCTCTAATTTCTAGTTGACTGATGTTCCTTACAGTAAGCAACGATCGAGGAGAAGCCGGGGAGTTCTCAACCCATTTCGCTCATGAATCGGGGAAATCCGTTTTTTTGCTGAGATTACTTTAGAGACCGGTGATCTCGTCTTAAAATCTGGTGAGAGTTCCAATGAAATTCTGTAATGCCTGCACCAAAAGCTGACATTCTGGTAATTGACGACACGCCGGAAAATCTCAATCTGTTATCAACCCTACTCATTGAACACGACTACAAGGTTCGCAGCGTTACAAAGGGTTCAACGGGCATTCGAGGCGCACAAGTGATGCCGCCAGATCTAATCCTGCTCGATGTGAATATGCCGCAGATGAGCGGATATGAAGTTTGCCAACAGCTTAAAGCCGACGAGCGCACCCGTGATATTCCCATCATCTTTATTAGTGCTTTAGAAGCAGTGAGCGACAAAGTAAAGGCATTTCAAGCAGGTGGTGTAGATTACATTACAAAACCGTTTCAGATCGAAGAAGTTCTTGCTCGAATTGAAACCCATCTAACATTGAGACGGCTTCAAAATCAACTGCAATTTCAAAACGAACAACTTCAGCAAGAAATTCGTGAACGCTTGCGCGTCGAAAACGAACGCAAACACGCAGAAGAGAAATTTGCAACCATTTTTCAACAAAGCCCCAATCCGATCGCGATCGTCACCGTTCCTGAAGGGCAATTAATTGAAGTAAATCCTAGTTTTCTCAGTATTAGTGGTTACACCCTAGAGCAAGTCATCGGCAATTCGATTACACAGTTACATTTAGGTCACGATTCAGCAACTTTTCTGCATCGTCTTCAAACAACAGAAACCTTTCACAACTTAGAATTTGAACTGCTCACCCACTCCGGCAGCGTCAAAAGTATTTTGCTATCCTTCGATCGCATTGAACTGAACGGAACAACTTACGCTTTACTAATTGCGAACGACATCACTGAGCGTAAACGTCTCGAAAACGAATTTATTTCCTTGGTCAGCCATGAGCTACGCACTCCTTTAACCTCAATGATGGGATCGCTTGATTTACTCAGTAGCGGGCAGTTAGGCAGCTTGACTGAGCAAGGGCAGCAAGTTCTCAGTATCGGTGTAAAAAATGCAGAACGCTTAATCCGTTTAATCAATGACATTCTTGACCTCGAACGGATTCGCTCTGGCAAAATTACGATGAATCGGAGATTGTGCAATCTCGCTGACTTGATGACTCAGGCAACTGAAGAAATGCAAGCAATGGCTGATCGCTCCGAGATTCAATTGAGTACAGAACCGATGTCAATTCTACTCAATGCTGATCCCGATCGCATTGTGCAAACCTTGACCAATCTTCTGAGTAATGCAATTAAGTTCTCGCCTGCTCAAACCACGGTTAAAATGCAGACTTGCAGTTCAAATCACACTTCAAGTGTCTGTATTAGTGTTTGCGACCAAGGGCGAGGCATTCCTGCCCATCAAATTCAGACTATCTTTGAGCGATTTCAGCAGGTAGATGCCTCGGATGCCCGCCAGAAAGGCGGAAGCGGACTTGGACTTGCCATTTGTCGTAACATTATGGAACAGCATGGTGGCAGAATTTGGGTAGAAAGCACCGTCAACCAGGGCAGCACATTCTATATTGAATTGCCGCTTAACATTTAATGAATTCACTCTTGTTTCCCCGACTTCTCCCCGATTCAGCGATACCTTATAAGCATTAGGTTGCGTGAGAATTGCGATGCATAAACAGATTTTGATTGTGGATGACGAAGAAGATGTACGAGCGATCGCAACACTCGGTCTCCAAATGGGAGCGGGCTGGGAGGTTCTCACTGCTAGCTCTGGGGCAGAAGGAATTGCGATCGCGGCTCAACATCACCCCGATGCGATTCTGCTCGACCTGATGATGCCGAACATGGACGGTCGTGCCACTTTGCAACACCTCAAGCAACAACCTGAAACTCAATCCATTCCCGTGATCCTCATGACCGCTAAAGTGCAACCCTCAGAGCAACACAATCTTCATGATTTAGACGTTGCGGCGGTCTTTACAAAACCCTTTCGTCCGCTTACCCTTGCCCAACAGATTATTGATGCTTTAACTTGGCATTAAGTAGGGCTTGCTGAAGAAACGAAACTGTTAGATCTAGGTATTTAAATCACCACTTTTTGGATCACTTTTTATCATCAGAAATTTCCTCTTTCCTATTTCCGGTTAGATCGCTTGAAATAAATCCTGCAATTCATTCACTCGTTTAACAAATTGTTCCCTTCGCTTCGATAGAGACACTAACTCTGCCATTCTTACTCTGGGGCGCAAACACTGCTTCACTTCATCAAATGCTTGACAAAATCGTGTCGCACTTTCAATCACTCCAAAGCCTAGCATTGGATAGTAGCGTTGCTTTATCCCCCGATGACTCTGTTCGATCGGATTCCCTCGGCAATTTCTGATCTCGTGTTCCACCCCTTCCCCCAGTTCTTCTGCTATAGCTCTGGGATAGCTCCTGTGTCTATGGGTCGCTACTCGTTGTGGCGGTTGTTCTGCGACCTCATAGGCTTGAGCAAAAAATGCTTTGGACCCTTCCATGTCCCGTTTATCGCTCAATCTCACGTCGACTAAATCTCCGTTCTCATCTCTATGCCTCGGTACAACTCATACCAATTTAAATTAGGGACAGGGCAAATAGATTAGACTGTGAGCAGTTGTTTAACCCTATAGCAATGGTCGGTATTACCTCTGTTGAAGTGCAGGAAAGTTTGGATGAATTAGCCCAGTTG
>NZ_JACXWX010000101.1 GCF_014764505.1 Phormidium tenue FACHB-886 | reverse complement strand
AGTGATTGTTCGGTCAGATGAGAGCTTGTCAAACGATTGTTCCTTGATTTCTAGCAAACCCAAGTATATTTTAGTAGTTTGGGTAAACTCTTTGCCAAAAATCTCCTAAATCCTTATCTGGGCAATCTGCACCGCTCCGATCGCAAGGAGATGCATCTAGCGTTTGACCTGATGGAGGAGTGGCGATCGCCCATTGTAGACAGCTTAGTGATGTCGTTAGTGAACAAAAAAATGGTTCGCCCGACTGATCTTACCTATCCGAACGCGGAAGGGGGTGTTTACCTGGAATCAACGGCGCGACGAGTGTTTTTGAAGTATTTTGAAGAGCGCATCACTGAGGAAGTGACTCATCCAGCCGTGCAGCAGCCTGTATCTTATCGGCGGGCGATCCAGCTTCAAATTCAGCGCTATAAAGCCTGTCTACAGGACTCCAAACCCTACGAAGCGTTCATTCGAGCCACCTAAACTTTATGCTTGTGCTGATTGTTTACGATATTCCCGACGACAAGCGCCGCCAGAGGCTGGCAGATTTCTTGGAAGGGCACGGGCGGCGGGTGCAAAAAAGCGTGTTTGAGTGCTTTGTGCCTTTAGCCCAGATGAAAAAGCTGCACAGCCATGTAGTGCAGCGGGTGAAGCCTGATGAGGATAATGTGCGTTTCTACTGGATTGCGGCAGATTGCTTGCCGAAGACGTTGACGATCGGCAGCAATCCGCCGGAGCCGCCGCCTAAAGCTTATATTGTATAAGTTTGGCAGCGGCTGGGAAACGGATGAAGCGGATGAGGTAGATGATCGAAGGATCTATCTACCTTGTTCAATTTTTTGTAAAAAATATTTAATTTTTCTCTAATTGACGTTTCTTCGACAATCAGCATAATGGTGGAACGGGCTGTTCCTGTCCTATCTCTGTGGAACCTTGAAAACCGCATGACTTCGTTGACCTGTGTCGATGCCTGATTCAGTGGGCATTTCAGACGCTAAATAATCAAGATTTTGAAAGAGAAAAAGCATTTTTGAACTTCAAAAATGACCTGCGTCGATTTCCGCTCAGGAGCGCTTGCTTAGGGCGGGTTTCGGAAGGCAGTCTTTCACAATCAATTCCCCGCGAGGGGACTGAAACGGTGATCGCAAAGCTGACAGGAATGAGATATACGACTGCTTTCACAATCAATTCCCCGCGAGGGGACTGAAACTAACCTCTTGATCTTCTGGAAACCTTTGGAGAAGTTCTTCTTTCACAATCAATTCCCCGCGAGGGGACTGAAACTTAGCGCCTCCATTAGGGACAGCGTTGATCGTGTCATCCTTTCACAATCAATTCCCCGCGAGGGGACTGAAACTTGCTAATAGCCCAATATGCCAATCCCACAGCAAACCTTTCACAATCAATTCCCCGCAAGGGGACTGAAACTTCGTTCTTGCCGAGCTGCGTGCCGGGAATATTCACCTTTCACAATCAATTCCCCGCGAGGGGACTGAAACCTTTCAGGTGTCTGTTGGTCTTGGTCGTTAGGACGCGGACTTTCACAATCAATTCCCCGCGAGGGGACTGAAACGTCTCCTCCGTGTAGAAAAACGGGGGTAATAATGACTACTTTCACAATCGATTTCCCGCGAGGGGACTGAAACAGCAATTCACTGTACTTATAGACGTCTACATCCGTTTTTCTTTCACAATCAATTTCCCGCGAGGGGACTGAAACCAAGAGACGGCAGATCCACAAGTTACGTTAGACATTCTTTCACGACCCTTTCCCCGCGAGGGGGCTGAAAGTATAGGAGTAAATGATAAAACTGATGGAACGGAGAGGTTAAGTGCAGATAGCCAAAACTCTACTCAAACCACCGCGATCGCCAATTCCCATCTGTTTCTATCTCTTGCCTATGCCGTCTCGTCCTCGCTCCAAACCCACCGCGCTCTGGGCAGCAGAAACCGCCCTCGTCGGCATCGAACTAGAACTCGTGCCCCTCAAACCCTGTACCCTCTACCCGGAATACGCGATTGGACTCCACGCCTGGCTTCTCAATCAAGTTCGGCAGAGTGATCCCGCCTTATCTGCCTACCTCCATGATGGACAATCCGAAAAGCCCTTCACCTTATCTCGACTAGAAGGATTGCCCCTCACCCAAAGCACCCTCACCGTCAAACTCGATCAGACCTACCGCTGGGTGATCACCGCCCTCTCCCAGCTGGTTGCTCAATGGCTAGTCCAATGGCTCTTCGCCCTTCCAGACCGTCTCGATCTGCGAGGTGCTCCCTTTCGGATTGTCCGCTGGGCGATCGTCCATCCCCCCACGACCTACGCTGCCCTCTTGCAGGCAGAAACAACCTCGCTAACGCTTTCCTTCCGCTCTCCCACTAGCTTCCGTCATCGCAAACATCATTTACCCCTTCCCATTCCCAGAAATATCTTCCAAAGCTATCTGCGCCGCTGGAATGATTTCTCAGACGAAGCCGTTGACCCCGAAGATTTTCTCGATTGGATTGATCAGCATGTCGTGATAGTGCAACATCAGATTCAATCAGAGAAAGTCACCGCAGGCAAACAAGGTTCTGTCACCGGATTTATCGGCTCAATCCAGTTCAACCTATTGGCTCAGGCTCACGCTGACGAAGGATATTGTAGAACTGTTTCGGGCGCTGGGTCAGCTTGCCCCCTACTGTGGTACCGGACATAAAACGACCTTTGGCTTGGGGCAAACTCGTCTAGGTTGGCACAGCGAAACTAGCTCCACCACGCCCACAATTGAAACCCTGTTGGCGCAGCGGATTGCCGAACTCACCGATCGCTTCCTCCTTACTAAAAAGCGGCAGGGTGGCGACCGCGCCATCACCAGCGCCGAGACTTGGGCAACGATTCTGGCACGACGAGAACTCGGTGAGTCATTACAGACGATCGCAGCTGATCTGGAAATTCCTTACGAAACCGTCAAAACCTATGCCAAACTTGCGCGTAAAGCAGCGATCGATCCACAGCCTAACCCCTAAACGCTATCCATATTTCAGCACCAATTAGCGACTGTTTTTTGTGATGATTAAGGCAAAAGGTGTGGGTGTAGTCAACAGTTAGATATAGAAACTCACAAAAATACCTTCAACCACTCTATCTAAGCTTGCTTAGGTATAGTGCTCAACCATCACTAGGAGTTCTTGCTTAAAGCGATCGCGAACCTCTTCTGGCGATACGATGATGCAATCCTTGCCATATCGCCGGACTTCTCGGAAAAACCAAAAGGTACTGGTGACACGCCGCACCACACGTCGGACTTGAGGCAGGTGAGGATGCCATTCATTAACATCATCTGCGCCTGTTTTAGTGCGATAAGCAAAGGCAAGTCCATGCAGAAGATGCATTTCGACAGGTATTGAATCAAGTTCTAATTGCCAACGTCCTTTGACGGGTGACACGGCAGCTTCTGGAATTCGATCAAACCGCAAACACCAGTTGTGAGCTAGCGCGGGTAAGTCTTGATTGCCTTCTGTTTCTTGACTCCAACAATCAAGATATTGCCGATCTTCGTGTTTTGCAATCTCTGCATAAGCAATTGTAAAGTGCCAAACCCGTTCGGCTGCATCTTGATAAGCTAATCGAAAGGGTTGCTGCTGCCGAATGTAGCGTTCTACCTCAATGCGCCAGGGTGCAGCAGGTCTTGCAATAAATTGTTCGATTTCTTGACGTAGCGGAATCGTAGTTTCGCTGCGCTCTGATAGCAGATGAGCTAGAACCAGAGCATCTTCTATCTGTCCTGCATCAATTAAGAGATTGCGGGCTTTGTTTAACGTATTGATGCGGTCGCGGCTCCAGTCATTATTTGGGAAGACGGACAGTTGGCGACGAGCGATCGCCTTAATTAGTCGGGAAATATTAGGGTCATCGCCCCATTTCATGCCGAGTTCGAGGGCGATTGCCTCTAGCTGGGTTTTGTCACTCTCTTCGAGAGAAAGGGTAATCGATCGTCCTTTGCGCGTCACAGCATCTCCTAAATGTACGGACACTTTGTTCCGTATAGCTATTGCCTATCTCTATTTTGCGTGCCATGATCAACTCAAGCAAGAAGTTACGGACACAAATTTTGAGACTATGTCCGATTACAGCATCACTCTCAAACCTGTTTACTCTCAAACCGTTGCAACTCCTGAAGGTATTTCTTTACCAACTAATTGGTCGCTTTCATGGCATCAGGCAGAAACTTACAAAGCATTGAGCGATCCGACTGTAGATGTTGTGTTTAATACGGCTATGACAGGAGATGGTAAAAGCTTAGCGGCGTACTTGCAAGCAGTGATCGGCAAAAATTACACGTTGGCAATGTACCCCACTAATGAGTTGGCAAGAGATCAAGAACGTCAAGTGCAGGATTATAAGAGTAAATTTAATCCTCGGTATGACCCACAAATTTATCGGCTTACAGGAGCGACGTTAGAAGATTTTGTTGAGACGAATCAGCTATCTTCAAAGCAGCAAGGAATTATCAATCGAGTAGATAATTCAGAGATTTTGCTAACCAATCCAGATATTTTTCACTACATTCATCAATTCCGTTATCTTAAACGCGCTCCCAATAACCCTAAACGAGGCGACAACGCAGATAAAGTTTTTCGCAAGGTTGACAATCTTTATAAGCTATTTGTCTTTGATGAGTTTCACATTTTTTCATCTCCACAAATTGCCAGTGTTTTCAATGCGATGCTGTTGATGAAACATACAGGCTATCAAGGTAAATTTCTATTTCTTTCTGCGACGCCTAATGAACTGCTGCAAAGCTATTTGTCAAAAATTGGCTTAAACTGTCACTTGATTGAGCCAACTAAGCAAGGCAAATATTGTTTCTCACCTATTCATGACGATAACAATTGGCGACCCATTAGCCAGCCAATTAATTTAAGCTTTTCAAATAGTCTTCAGCCTAATGCTAGGTCTGCGTATGACTGGATGATTGAAAATGCTGAGAATATAATTCTCAAGTTTTTTCTAGATTATCCAAATAGTAAAGGAGCAATCATTCTTAACTCGATCGCATCAGTCTATAAGCTACTGGGAAAATTACAGCCATTATTCAAACAGCATAATTTAGTTGTCCTACCGAACACCAGTTTGACAGGTGAAAGCGAACGGGCACGATCAGTCGTTGATGCCGATTTGCTCATTGGGACTTCTACGATCGATGTTGGGGTTGATTTTAAGATCAATTTTTTAGTCTTTGAAGCAGCTGATGCAGGTAACTTCATTCAGCGATTTGGACGATTAGGGAGACATGAAGGGTTTCTGATTTACCAAGCCTACGCGTTAATCCCAAACTTTTTGGTTGCAAGATTGTTTGAAGGGAACGGAGAGAAAACAGCGCCGCTAGTGAGTGGAGAAGAGCGCGATCGCGTTTCCTTTACGCAAGCAATCAGAGATTCCTGGTCATTTGTGAATCAATTTGAAGGGTATCCAAAACGATGGGGATCTGTCCAGTCGTTTTATGTTTGGAATGAATTGCGTAAGCCACAGATGCAAGCAAACTATCCACATGCAGCGGAGATTTTCAAGACAAATATCTACAAGGCGCTTCAGGTCAATGTAACATCTCGATACAAAGAAATCAATCAATGTTTAGAGGCAAAACAGCACAAAATTATTGATGAAGCAAGGAGCTTTCGAGGTAGTAGTCAGCTAGATTGCGCAGTTTACGACACAACTAACTTAGACGAGCCAGAACGAGACAGATTTAAGACCTATAACTTGCCAGGGTTGTTAAACAACTTCATTTTTGCTTCGATGGAAAAGAATGAATTTCTAGCAAAAGTCAAATCAGCAGGCTTACCCAAGAAAAGATTTGAGGATGCGCTTTGCTATCTGCATCTTAAAGATTACCGAGAAGTTAGGGAGAGTTGGCATTTCTACCATTCAGGTGATTTAGGCGAATTGTCGCGATCGGGAAAAGTCCAGATATTGAAAGGACTCGAATTGACAGCAGGTGAAAACGCAGTTAGCAAAGCGCTTTATCAGCGTGGAATGGTCTGCTACATATCCGATCGCCGCCGAGATGATCTACGGGCTAAGTTAGGGTTGCCGATGCAGTTTCAAGCCTATAGTTTGAGCGATCGTGCCGATGACCGCGACCCACCCTATACCATTGCCTTTGGTCAGTCTGCTCTTTTGCTCGAAACCCTCACATGGTATTGGAAACCCAAAGAGGACGTGGGCTGGATTTGTTAAGGAAGTCGCTCCTTCCAAGACCTTATAGATTGGAATAAACGCCCAATGATCAGTTTGCAGGCATAGGGGAATGACCAATGACAGAAAATGATTTGCTATCTCGTATTTCAAGTGATCCCAATATCTGCTTTGGGAAACCTTGTATTCGAGGACATCGCATTTGGGTCTCCATGATTCTAGATTTATTAGCTGCGGGAGAAACCATTGAAACTATCTTAGCGGAGTACCCCAGTATTGAACGAGAGGATGTGTTAGCTTGCATTGCCTATGGTGCTGAGATGACAAGGGGAGGGTGGATGGAAATTCCATTGAACACCGTAACAGAAGCCCAAGCATGAGAATCAAACTAGATGAACACTTGGGTAGTGTGCGAATTGTGACCTGGCTACGTGTTGTAGGACACGACGTTGCAACCGTGCGAGAGCAAAATTTAACATCAGCCCCTGATGCTCAACTGATCGAGGTCTGTCGCGAAGAGGGGCGTTGTCTAGTGACGTGTGATCGCGGCTTCAGTAACCGTCTTCGCTTCAATCCTGCTGATTACCCAGGAATAGTCGTTCTTCGTTTACCACCTCGCTCTAATTTTGAGGAACGACGTGAAGTGATCGACACCCTTATAGCAGGTCTAGAGCAAGCAGACGTTGCGGGTCAGCTTTGGGTAGTCCAAAGCAGCAGCATTCAGCAGTACCAAGCCATCGAGTCGGAGGAAGCTGAGGATGAACGATGAGCAGTTATCTCTATTTGAGAATGATGACCCGCCAATTATAGATTTTGAGGCGAGTCGAGAAGACGACGAAAACACGATCGCTCAACCAGAACTACTGACTATACGGCTGTTTAAGCAAGCTATCTGTGAAGCAGAAGGCAATGAAGACGATCGCCTCCTCATCGACTTTACCGAATATGTTTTGCCAAACTTAATGCAACAACTGGCAGGCACAACGGCAAAGGGAGGAAAGTTCTTTGAACGGCTAGATGCACGAAGTAGAGTTAAGCGGCGTGACAACGCAGGTGATCAATCACTTCCAACACATTTATTAAATGGTTTGCTACCAACCTATCGCATTGCAAAATGCTTACAGCAGTCGGATGTCAGCAGAAATCAGGTGAAGGCTTACTGTGAAGAGTTACAGTTTCGGATTTATGTAGCTGCCTATCTGCTGCATGACTATGAGAAGTTTCCAGATTATCAACCCTGGTTAATTGAACAAGACGCTGATGGTAAATGGAAAAATCGCGATTGGGTTAATAAATCACCTGATAAACAGGATGCTCCTAACCTAGGAAGAGATTACATCGCTCAAAAAATTGTTGCTCTTGGATTAGATCAATTTTTGGGTACATCATGGCGGGAGTTCATCGACGACGTTATTTGGATTAGCAGGAATGCTGGAGATAAAAGTGATGCTGATCTAGGCTTAATCACTCGCGGATTAAAGCCGCTGGAAGATGACCGCATGGATGGCAGAATCCGCAACGTGTTAGTAAACTTGGTGAAGCTGTCCGATCGCTTTGCCTCAATCATCAAACATCCTCAAGATATTACTAAAAGTAGTCTGACGGATTTGCTGAACAGCCTGAGCAATGAGGGACAGTTCAAATTTACTTACCACGCACTATCTGACAATCGCGGCGTTTTAACGAATATCATTAACAACGCCTTGATGGATTTACACCCCAAAGAGTTTTATACGCAGTTGTTGTATTTGCCTGATGGAGTTGTTTATCTTGCTAGAGCTGACGCACCAGTGGTTAATACTCAACAGATTTCCACACAAGTTGTTAACAAAATAAAAGCGCTTTGTGGTGATCAGCTTAAGCAACGACAGATTGGCTTTGGTCGAGATGGAAAAGGCTTAAAATTTGCTGACTATTACTGGCTATTTTTTGATGTTGCTGAGCTGATGGATGTGGCAAAGCTTGCCGCTTGTCGCATTATTCCCTCCACTAAAAGTTCTTCGGCTGCTAAACGCAGCGCCAGTTTAGCCAACTTTAAAGCGGACGGGGAGCTACCAAATCATTTGATCGTTGAATTTGGTGATGACTACCGGATCGATCGCCTTGCTGAGTTCGGCGATAGTCTCTGTCGCGGCATTTGGCGAGGATGGTGCGATCGCTTTAGTAATTGGCAAAAACAGCAGCCAAAAGCTGAACGTAAGATGCTGCCTGAGTTGGAGATTACTCAGAAGCTTGCAGAACATTTAGGATTGGGCCACGAAATTCCAGCGATTCGAGCTATTCATAGCCTTAAGAAAACAGGAGGAGTTCCCCTCGATTGGTACTATCTTGCTGCCAAGTTCATCCAGCATCATTCTGACTTTGATGAGCAGCAAGTCCGAGATGTAATGAATACAATGGTGAACTATGCTGCGACAACTGTGGAGGTGCTCGCACAAGAATTCACATTACCAGATGGCTGGAATGATCTACGCACCTACGTTCAGCAGATTGTTTCCTTACCTACTGGGGCAATTATTCCGCCGCAACCTGATCCGTTTTTACTAGAACTCAATCGATACCAGGCTGCAAAAGTGACGGGTCGAGGGCGCGAGAATGTTTGTGCTATGTCTAGCTCGTCTTACACTGTGACAGAACAGATGGAATCTGCCACGCTGTTTACGCCCCAGGTTTATAGCAATCGGCAGATTCTCTTTAATGCCCAGGCTGCCAAACGGCAAATTTGTGCAATTTGGTCAGTCGAAATTATGTTGCGTCAGATCTTAATGAATCAAACAAACGCAACAGGAGGAGATTTTGAGGGACGTAAATACCGTTATCTCTATCTTTACCCTGCTTACTTTTTTACTCCTGAAACAAATACCTTTATTCAAAAAGCTTATTCGTGGATTCGGCGCACTCGATTCGATGCTGATATTCGTAAGCACCTCGTTACAGATCAGCAAGTTGCTCAACTTGATATTGAGAATTACCAGAAGATAGACTCACTTTTAATTCAGGCAGAATCTGACCGCGACCAAACCTTCAAGCTCAGCTACTCTAATGAGCCAATGACTTTCTTCTTCATGGCATTACCACCAGGAAGAGATGCAACAGATACAGAATCTTGGGTGATGCCTGCTTGGTTAGCCTTCGCGTTGCCGTTGGTTTTGGATGTCAAAGTGGTAGCTTCCGAATCACCCGTTCCGCCCTTCATCAGTGGTGCTGACTTTGAACATACAACGATTTTGGATGGCGAACATCAAGCAATTACCACACTGGTCAAACAAGAGCAATATCGACTGGATGCCATTTTACCGCGCAACACAAACCAAACCTTTTCTCCGCTCAACGCCCTGAGTGCTGCTTATTGCATTCATTTGGAGGTAAATCGCAAAAAAGATGGTGATCCCGATTGGGGCAAATTGTCAGCTCTCTCGCGAGATTTGGGAACTAGTCCTCTTTATGTATTCCATTACTTGACAAAGCTAGTTCGCAAACTAGATTGGGACTCTGCCCCGATCGCCAAAATCAAACTGTATCTCGACTTTTATCACTGTTTTGATCCTACAGGAGACGACGTGAATCAACTTCGTGAATTGACTCGGCTATATCGCCGTTTTTACCGTGCTAAGAGCCAATATGCTAAACCCAATGCCGTTCTAAAACCAATCGATGAGGCGGCGGATGTCATTCTCAAAATTGATAAGGCATTAGCTCCAGATGATCAGTCTCTGACTGATGTGGTAGCCGCTCGAATTTCTAAACTCATGACCAACGTGCGGCGTAGAACGGCTGAAGGGAAGCCAACACTGGCGTTTGTTGATGGTAAATGGAAACCCGCATTAACTGTTGAAGAAGAGCGACAGGCGATTTATGAGTTTGCTCAGTTCTTAGTCAAAGATCTTTTTCGAGAAACCTTTAAAGGCGATCGCGCTCGTCTGGCTGGGGCACAGCTTAATCTAATCCGGGACACCTGTGATTACCTGTACCGTCTGACAGATGATGAAGAACGTAAAGCTCACAAACAGCCCGAACCTGAAAATATTCCTGAACTTGAAATTGAAGACGCTGCTTAAGACAGTATTGCTTACGACACTTCTCAAATAACCATTACACATTTTGGAGTAATAGCATGGCTTCTCTCAAAACAGTTGATGCAAAACATTTTCATGCAGAAATTCCTGCCAAACCAATGGGCAAGTATGTCCACTTCATCACCATTCGCGTTACAGAGTCGTATCCCCTGTTTCAAACGGATGGTGAATTGAACAAGGCGAGAGTCCGAGCTGGAGTAAAATATCCAGAAGCAATTAGCCGTTTGGCCATGTTCAAACGTAAACAGTCTACCCCTGAGCGTTTAACAGGACGTGAATTACTGCGAAATTACCAAATTGGGGATTGGGAGAAGTGCGATTACAACGTTGATTTCAGTAAAACCACGCCTGATTGTGTCTTATATGGATTTGCCATCGGAGATGCCGGATCAGAAAAATCTAAAGTAGTTGTCGACACGGCTTACTCCATCACACCCTTTGATGACTCTCATCTGAATTTCACATTCAATGCTCCATTTGAAAATGGCACAATGAGCCGTAATGGGGAAGTCACAAGCCGAATCAATAGCCAAGATCATATCCTGCCTCAAGTCTTCTTTCCCAGCATTGTGACGCTCAGGGACCCAACAGAAGCAGGTTTCCTGTATGTCTTCAATAACATCTTGAGAACACGGCATTATGGAGCACAGACCACTCGCACAGGTCGGGTTCGCAATGAATTAATTGGCGTTATTTTTGCTGATGGCGAAATCGTCAGCAACTTGCGTTGGACTCAGAAAATTTATGATCTGCTGATGGAGAAGGGTCAAATTCAACTACCTGATCCTCTGAATGAAGATCATGTTCTCAATGGGGCGAGCGAAGCCATCACACAACTCATGGCAGAAGAATTCATTCCTCATACGAATTTTATTGGCACGGCTCTTACCCCTTTACTTACAGAAGTCAAGGCAATTACAGGGGATGAAACTCAATTGAAAGCAATGCTGACTCAAGCCAATGCTGAATCCACAGCTTATGCCAACAAACACATCTTCAAATCCGCTGAAAAAGGCAAAAAGACCAACAAAAAATCAACCGCAGCCGTAGCAGAGTAAAAGTGTATGACCATTGTCTATCGCTGTACGTTAGAGTTGCACGACTCGCTGTACTTTGCCACCCGTGAAATTGGGCGGCTGTACGAGACAGAACCCATTTTGCACAACTATGGATTGTGCTACGCACTGGGGCTAGTAGATAGCGATCGCCATTCCACTAAGGTCTCTGAAGAACACTCCTATCGCTACTTCTGCCCGGAGCAAGTTCCAAAGTACGAAGCACATCTCACGCCGCTCAACCAACAGGGAATCTATGTCACTCCGGCACGGGCTGTTCAGCATGCCACAGTTCTCAGTACCTGGAAGTACGCCAACAACAACTACCACGTTGAGATGGAAAAGACCCAGAAAAACATTCCTAGCTTCGGTCGAGCCAAAGAAATTGCTCCAGAAAGCCAGTTTGAGTGTTTCATTATTTCTGAGAAGCCGCTGGTGCTGCCAAAGTGGATTCGATTGGGTAAGTGGGCAAGTAAAGCGGAGGTTCTTGTCGAAGAATTAGAAAAGAGCAAACTTCATCAGGAAGCTGAGTTTACCTATTCTTACCCACTCAATCCATTAGATGTGATGTTTACCAATCAAGTTCTTAGCTATGACACGGTAAATATGCCCCCTGTTAGCTTGATTCGTAACGTGCGGATGCGAGGGAAGTACTACACCTTTGAAGGATCTAAAGACAACCTCAAAATTCCAGCTCAACTACAATATCGATTCACAGGTTAAGCTTCACCATGCCACACAGCCTTATTCTCAACCTGCAACCCCGATCGCCTGTTCCTGCTGGCTATCTTACAGGCAAGCACCTCCATGCGCTATTTCTAACGGTGGTCAGTTCAGTCGATCAGTCGCTAGGCGATCACCTGCATGGACAAAAAATCGAAAAAGCCTTTACCCTCAGTCCATTACAGAGCGCAGGGCGCTCCTCTAGAGGACACTTGCTGCAGTGGGAGCATAGCCGGGCAATTGCAGCGGGTATATCTTGCTGGTGGCGTGTTTCTTTGCTAGATGACGCTTTGTTTGGTCATTTGACTCCACTGTGGCTCAATCTTAATCCGTCTCACCCTTGGCATTTAGGTCCTGCTGATTTACAGATTACGAGTGTTCTAGGAACTCCCCAATCCACTCAGCCTTGGGCAAACTTTAGTTCCTACGCTCAGCTCTATGAGCAAGCTTCTGAGGATACCCGTCAGATTACCTTTGCGCTTTGTACCCCTGCTACCTTCCGGCAGGGCAAGTATGACTCAGCCCTACCGACTAGAGAATGTGTTTTTAATAGTTTACTTAGTCGCTGGAATCGCTATAGCGGTATTCCCTTTCCTGAAACTTTAATTGAATGCCTCTTCCCCAGCTTCTTTGATATTCAAACCGAACTCGTTAACAATCCGGATGGCAAATGGGCTGGGTGTGTGGGGACAATCAGCTATCGAATTTTAGGAGAAGCAACCGCTGAGACGATTAAGCAGATCAATACGCTGGCAGATTTTGCCCTCTACAGTGGAGTCGGGCGCAAAACCCCAATGGGGATGGGAATGCTCAGACGGCTAAGCAAATAACCCTTCCAGTTACCTTCAATGTAGTGATAGCGACCGGCAGTGTGACCATTTTAGTTAGGGTGGCAGCATTTGTGCTGGCTACACTAGTTGCAAAAAGCCCCTCCTAAAGCCAAAAAGCAAAAGTTCAAAGAAGCAGTAGCGAAATTCTTGATTCAAATAGATCAAGATTTGTTTAAACGGAAGCGACAAAAAGGAGTAGATGTGATGGAGCATGATTATATTCCCATTGCTGCCTTAAACCAGTACGCCTATTGTCCCCACCGCTGCTGGCGGATGTTCTGCTTGGGTGGGTTTGTGGATAACCAATATACGATCGAAGGAACGAGCTTGCACGATCGCGTTCACACTACAGGCGAGGGGCAGCGAGAAGAAACTTGGCAGATTCGGGCAGTATGGCTAAAGTCAGAGCGATACCGGTTGATTGGCAAGTCCGACTTGATTGAAGAAAACGATGGACGCCGGTATCCAGTGGAGTACAAGCGAGGGCATCGCGGCGAGTTTGATAACGATGAGTTGCAGGTCTGTGCTCAAGCGCTTTGCCTGGAAGAGATGACAGATCAGCCTGTGACGTTGGGCTACCTCTACTACGCTCAGTCCCACCAGCGGCAACCTGTGGAAATATCAGCTGAACTACGACAGCAGGCGATCGCCACAATTGCAGCCGTCGCTCAAATTTTAGATACCGGCGCAATGCCACCTGCGATCTATTCACCTCGCTGTAAAGGATGCAGCCTCTACACCCAATGTCTACCGAAAGCGGCTGCCAAAGTGACTCGATATCAAGAAGCCCAATAGGAGAGCAAAAATCATGGGAACGCTCTACATTACCCAAGATGACAGTTTTATCGGCAAGACAGATGAACGCTTAACGGTTCGAGCAAACAAGCAGACGCTGCTGGACGTGCCCCTAATCAAAGTCGATGGCGTGGTAGTGCTAGGACGGGCAACAGTCTCGCCAGCGGTTGTCGTTGAACTACTCGAACGTAAGATCGCACTTAGCTTTCTCACCCACACCGGGCGCTATCTGGGACGGTTGGAGCCAGAACTAACCAAAAACATCTTCGTCCGTTCTGCTCAATGGAAAGCGATTGCCCCATCTGAACCGGCTTTGCATCTAGTGCGTGGGTTTGTGCGAGGCAAGCTAAAGAACTATCGCAATGCCCTACTGCGAGGGCAACGAGAATTTCCAGAGCTACAGCTGCATACTGCTATTACTCAGCTAGAGCAGGCGATTGCCCCAATTGACAAAACAGATACGATTGATTCTCTACGGGGATTAGAAGGAAGCGGGAGTGCCGCTTATTTTGGTAGTTTCAGTTCCCTAATTCGTGCAGAAGGATTTTGCTTCACTAGGCGCAATCGTCGTCCACCCACAGACCCAGTGAACGCGTTGCTTAGTCTAGGATACGCCTTGCTGCGGCATGATGTGCAAAGTGCAGTGAACTTGGTGGGGTTTGATCCTTATCTGGGCTATTTGCACACTGAACGCTATGGACGACCTTCGTTAGCACTCGATTTGATGGAAGAGTTTCGTCCCTTGATAGTGGATGCGATTGTCCTCAGCGGGATCAATCGACGAGTGCTATCTGCTCAAGATTTTCTTAGAGAACCATTAAGCTGTGCAGTATCGCTGACTCCAGAAGGGTTACGCGCTTTTTTACGGCTTTATGAGCAAAAGAAACAGTCCAAATTCAAACACCCTGTTCTGCAAACCCAATGCACTTACCAGGAGGCATTTGAGATCCAGGCACGGCTGCTAGCGAAGTACCTGATGAGTGAAATTGATAAGTACCCGCCACTGGTATTGAAATAATGCTCTATGTATGTTGTTATTAGTTACGATATCCCAGATGATAAACGTCGAACTAAGATTCACAAGATCCTCAAATCGTATGGGCAATGGATGCAGTACAGCCTATTTGAGTGCGACTTGAACAACACGCAGTATGCGAAACTACACGCTCGGCTCAGCCAACTGATTAAGCCAGAGCAGGACAGCATTCGCTTTTATTTCCTTTGTCGCTGCTGCCAAGCAAAGGTAGAGCGCATTGGTGGCGAACCCCTTCGAGATGAGGAAATATTCTTTGTGTAGTGCGCGGATGGGTAGGTGTTTTTCAGGCTTTTGTCTTTAAAGAGCTGAAACATACATCTAGAAGCAGTTTGGGCAATTTTTAACAAAACTTGCTCCGCGCAGGACCTGAAAAGCCCTGTGTGCTTGCAGTACAGTCGTCAACTGGAGCCGATGACCAAGCTAATGCATCACCTAAAATGCTATAATTCGAGCGATCCGCGCAGTCGAACCTTGAAAAGTGCATATGGTTACTTTTTCAGGCTTCCGCGGCGATGATCACTACCAAACCCTTTCAGGGATTGAAACGGCATACGCCAGGCATACTGCACTGTTACCCCAGGCGATGATCACTACCAAACCCTTTCAGGGATTGAAACCAATATCATCGCGCCGGATCTCACAGATTCCCCGCGCGATGATCACTACCAAACCCTTTCAGGGATTGAAACTGTGCAAGATTGGTCGTCAGAGCAGACCGGGAAAGCGATGATCACTACCAAACCCTTTCAGGGATTGAAACGCGTTTTTCCACAGCCTGACGGCGCGACGATCAAGCGATGATCACTACCAAACCCTTTCAGGGATTGAAACTATGAGTGATGTTGTGATTGGTGCCGCCGGCTTGGCGCTCGGCGGCGATGATCACTACCAAACCCTTTCAGGGATTGAAACCCTTGACTTTGAGCTGAGCAATTTCTAGATCGCCGGCGATGATCACTACCAAACCCTTTCAGGGATTGAAACCTATGATCCTTCGGCAACATTACCTGCTGGTTGGGGCGATGATCACTACCAAACCCTTTCAGGGATTGAAACGATCAGGATGATGAGGGGGGCATCTTGGGGTGGAGCGATGATCACTACCAAACCCTTTCAGGGATTGAAACGGTTGGGAACTGCCAGGGGAGAGCTGAAAATCCAGGCGATGATCACTACCAAACCCTTTCAGGGATTGAA
>NZ_JACXWX010000100.1 GCF_014764505.1 Phormidium tenue FACHB-886 | reverse complement strand
CTGCTGTCGGCAATCGCCAGTCTTGCCATAGATCGCCTACATCGGCTTCCTGAGGACTAGGGGATAAACCGCCTTGCCCTGTATAGACAAATCGGCTGAATGAGCTAGCTCCCCCACTCCCCATCTGACATCGCCGATCCAAGCGAGCGGAGAAAAATTCAGTGGGCAAACTAATTAGCGCTCGCTTGGGATCGCCCTCAGCCGCGTCAATTTCAATAGTGCCACTTCTGCCAAAGGTTGAGCTGGCGGTAATGTCGCTTAGCTCTGTTTGGTGGGATCGAGACTGAATGCCCAAAATGCCTTGAGCGGTGATGCTAATGTTGCCGCCTGTTCCGGTAAATGCATTTGCCGTGATGTCGCTATTGGCTGCAGCAGGAGCCGCGATAAAATTGGCTTGAATTGAAATATCACCGCCGTCTCCACCGCTTTGTTCAGTTCCTGCAGTGGTCGAAATAGAGCTACCTTGGCGTAAGAGGAGTTGATCCCGTATCCGTAGACTGATATTTCCTCCATTTCCAGACGCGGTAGCTGCAGTAATATTGCCACCGTCTTGCATAATCAATTGTCCAGTCTGTATGTTCACATCACCTGCATCACCGACAACTCCCACATCACCGATTCTTAATGATCTAGTAGATAATTCGGAGACCGTGCCATTGGTCGAGGTTCCTGAAATCTCAACAGCTTGAGCAGCATTGACGCTTAAGCGACCGCCTTGCCCGGAGCCTGAAGTCTCTGCTGAAATTAGTGCTCCATCTTGAATTACAAGGCGATTGGCTGTGATGCTCAAATCTCCACCTGCTCCAGGTGCTCTACGAGCAGTGGCAAATAAACCGCTACGAAGGCGAATTGGTTCCCCGAGCAGATTTAGTACAGGATTAGAGATTCCTCTCACTAAAACAACCCCTGAAGCGTCAATTGTGAGTGTTCCACTTTTCCCTTCGGTGAAGGTGGAGACCGTTACCTGAGCACCACCTTGAACTATGAGTTGCCTTGTAATAATACTAATATCTCCACCGGCGCCCGTGCTACCTGACTCAGCTTGGGCAAATATACCAGTTGCTGTTCCTCTTCCCTCTTCGTCCTCAAAGAGACCTCGTAGAAGAACTGTTTCTGCAGCAACGATCGTTAAATCTCCACCTGCTTCGCCGCCAAAAGTACTGGTGGAGATCTGCGACCCATTTGTCAACGTCACTTGTCTCCCAAATAGCCCAAGACTGCCTCCATCGTACGCAAGAATTCGCGATCTATTGTTGAGCCTGATATCTCTGCTGAATATATTAATATTGCCGCCTTCAATTGCTCGAATTTGCGCTCTATTGGTGAGCGTAGTATCGCCCAGCACTGTTTGATTGGGAACAGTCAACTGCAAACGAGAACGATTAGCAGCAAATCTAATCATTCCTGGAGCAGCAATGGCTGCTAGCTCAATTTGTCCTGCTGGAGCCACTAATCGGCTGTCATCTAGCTCAATTCTCCCTCCAACTAAAAGTAAACTTTCACCATTGGGAACCTGTAGCTGTTCTTCTAGTGCTGATTGATCTGGGCTGGAAGCAGTCGCTCGATAAATAATGGGTTGAGGCGCAGCTTGGTTAAACAGTAAAGCAGAAGGGTGCACCGTCAGCAGCAAAGGATTTTGCGTTGTATCTATCGTACTGAATGAACCTTGATTACCAAATTTAATGGCGCTGGAGGTTGTTACGACAAATGATCCAGCAATATTAAGGCGTGCATTGGAACCAAAAACAACACCATTAGGATTCAGTAAAAATAAATTGAATTGAGGAGATTCTCCTCCGGCTTCTAACATGCCATTAATGCGAGATGCAGAAGAGCCTGTCACCCGACCGATGACATTTTGAATGTCAGGGTTATTGTTGATGAACCGAACAGTTGTTCGTCTGGGCGAAAATTCCAAAAAACTATGAAATAAGTTTCTGCCTCCTTGCGTCCCTCCACCAACTTCAATGCAGCTTGTGCCACAAGCTCTGAGATTGGTTGCAGTGGTGCGATCGCTCACCACTTGAGACCGAGCAATATCAGCAATGAGCAAGTTGCACAAAAATAAACCAGCAACACTTCTGAGCAAAGAAGTACAATGCTGCAACCAATTGCTGGAAGGGGAATGGGAGCAAAGCATGGGATTTATCTACTGCAGCTAGCAAAATGTTTCTAAAGCTGAAATAAGCCTCTACGGTGCCATAAATTCAGTATCTCAGCTTTTTTACCATTAGCAGGGGCTTGTGTCTCCTGCTAATGGTACGGCATCCTATATAAGAGGATTGAAGTTAGCTGGGGTAGTTGTCAGATTCTTAGAAGCGGAACTCAGGTCGTCTAGGTCAATCACTGAAGCCCGTTGACGAGACAAGGAGCTTAAGCTTGGCAAGTAGGTAGGGGTTAGCGTATCGACGCCAAGCGTAAAAATATTCAAATCTTTTGCAGTAAGTCCCACAGGAAGGTTTGCAACTTGTACCCGTGTACTCAGATCTTGACCGTAGGCACTGTAATACAATTTACCCCTAGCCCCGTCGAATACGAATGTTTCACTGGACGAAGAACTACGAGATAGATTTCCTGGTCTCTGTAAATCGAGATTTTCAAATACTAAGGTATCTTCTGCCGTGAGATCGGTGATATTCGCTACAGTTTCAGAATCTGAACTTCTCGGGAAGCCTAAATAAAATATATCTCGCCCTGCACCTCCAGTTAAAGTATCCTGCCCAGCACCTCCAAAAACGATATCATCCCCATTACCCCCGTTCAGACTGTCATCTCCCGGACCGCCGACTAAAATATCATTTCCGCCACCGCCACCTAAAATATCAGTCCCTGCACCACCATCCAGACGATCGTTTCCTGAACCTCCATTCAGGGCGTCGTTGCCATTAGCACCTAGTAACCTATCATCTCCAGCATTACCGTTGAGGATATCGTTTCCTCCTCTACCTTCGAGGATATCGTTTCCTCCTCTCCCATTGATTTCGTCATTCTTGTTATTGCCTACTAACTTGTCATTTCCATCGTCTCCATTAATTGCCATGTTAGACACTCCTGTTTGTTTGATGAATAACTTTGAAAGTCTAGCCGTATAAATTCAATTCAATAACACACTAAAGAAGTGCTGATAGGAAGGATGAAGTACTTCAATTCCTTCAGTATGTGGAATTAGATTAATTTCTAATAGTACCCACAAGGGGTATCCTAAATTTATTTTTAATCGCTTAAATAAATTAATAGGCTAGTTGCGGATATAGTAACTCATCGCCGTGAAAGATTGTTGGTAGTACTTTAACTTTATCATGTAGCCCATCCGCAAACCCTTCATCCAACAAAGCCTCCACCGCCAATCAAAGGTGTGAATTCATTGGACGATGTTCTTGACTTTGAAGTTTGAGAAGAAGTTTGAAGATCATCTAGGCAGCATTAAACTAAACTTGACTCGTAAACAAAAAATTATTGAGAACGGCAACGGGTAAAAGAAGAGAAGTTAAATTTATATTCATAATACAAGTCTCAACAAACATTATTGATGTGCATAACAACGACCGGGGGTTTGCCAAGAACTATAGGAAGTTATTGTCGGAGCTTGAGCCACTAGCTGGATTTGCCGCTGCGGATCAAATATCCAACCTTGAGCTTCAACAAGGGGGATAGAGCGGGAAGAGCGGGATACTGTGTCTTCAGGCGGGCTGGAGGATAAACGCTGTGCAGGACGATCGCTGCCTGCTGTCGGCAATCGCCAGTCTTGCCATAGATCGCCTACATCGGCTTCCTGAGGACTAGGGGATAAACCGCCTTGCCCTGTATAGACAAATCGGCTGAATGAGCCAGCTCCCCCACTCCCCATCTGACATCGCTGATCCAAGCGAGCAGAGAAAAAGTCAGTAGGCAAACTAATTAGCGCTCGCTTGGGATCGACCTCAGCCGCGTCGATTTCGATGGTGCCGCTTCTGCCAAAGGTTGAGCTGGCGGTGATGTCGCTCAGCTCTGTTTGTTGGGATCGAGGCTGAATACCCAGAATGCCTTGAGCGGTGACATTAATATTGCCACCTGTTCCGGTAAATGCATTTGCCGTGATGTCGCTATTGGCTGCAGCAGGAGCCGCGATAAAATTGGCTTGAATCGAAATATCACCGCCGTTTCCTCCTGTTTGTTCAGTCCCTGCAGTGGTCGAAATTTGGCTATCATTTCGAAGCAATAAGAAATGATCTAGGCTGAGGCGAATATTGCCACCATCGCCAGATGCCGTGTCTGCTAAAAGCCTCCCTTGCGTGGCTAAGGAAACGGTTGAGGCTCGAATTCGTAGATTGCCAGCTCCTGCTGCGACTTGTTCATTGGGATTAGAACTGCTGACGGCGATCGCACCCCCATCTTCAACCCGTAAATCTCTAGTGCGAATTCTCAATGTTCCGCTGCGTCCAGTTGCATCATTCACGCCGCTATCATCAATTCCAGCAACCCCGCCTGATGCGGTCAAAATGAATGAAGGCAACGAACTATTGGAAACTCGTCCTATGACTTCAATCTGTTCAGTCGCGTGAATGTTTAAAGAACCAGAATTGCCGCTCCCTTCTGTGTTGGTTTTAATTGCCGCTCCATCTCGTAAGCTGAGCCGTTCAGTTTCAATTTGCAAAAGTCCACCATTTCCGCTAGCCCGGTTACGAGTTCCGGTGAACAATCCACTGGGATAGGGGCGTTGTGCTTGCGGGGGTGGCGTGTATATAATCTCTCCTGCTTCATCGCGAGCAGTCCCTACAAGATCGATGCTAGCTGCATGGATTCGGATACTGCCCCCATCCCCTGCACCAAATGTTGGAGCATTCACCTGTGCCCCCTCGCGTATATTTAGAGTTCTAGTTGAAATCTCTAACTGACCGCCGTTTCCTGAAGCCTGCGATCTCGCTTGACTAAACAACCCTGTACCAAAAAGCGTTCCGCCCCGTACATCATCTCCACCATCGAGCGTAATTGCATCAGTTGCGTTAATCTGAATATTACCCGAATTGCCGCTAGCATTGGTATTGACTGCGATTTGTCCACCGCTTTCAATGTTCAATCGATCTACCGCAACAACCACATTACTGCCTACGCCTGCGCCTTGGGTGAAGCTTCTAATCAAAGAGCGATCGCCAACATCCAAACGATCTGCTCGAATGTGAATCAGTTCTCCGTTGGAGTCTCCTCTAGTGACAGACGTAATAAAGGATTGCCCCGTCAGGTCAATTTGATCGCCTTGAATTTGAACACTCCCTCCCCCTGATCCACTCACGCTGACATTTGCACCCTGAGAAAATTGTAAATTTTGAAAGCTGTTGATATTTTCGTATCCCAATCGCCACCCTCGATCGTCACTAGTTAAACGAACTAACGCTTGAGACGAGTTGCCAATCGCCCCTAATTCAATCCGTCCTCCCTCCGCTACCAATACCCCTCCAGGCAAACGAACATCGCCACCGACTAAGGCCAATGTTTGATCCCGAGGCACTTGTAACCCACCCGCGATCGCATCGTTCAGTAAATCATTGGAAAACCTGAGGTTATGACGCGAGTGGTTCACGATTGCACCTGGTGTGACACCAAACTGTAACCCGACTGGAGCACTAATCGTCAACAGAGGTGAACTTTGAGTTCCATCTGCTCTAAACTGCGTACCATCGGCAAAGTTGAGGCGATCGCCCGTAGTTGCTAGAAATGAACCGCCAAGGTTGAGCGAGGCATTCGCTCCAAAGAGAATGCCGTTGGGATTGATCAAAAACAAATTAGCAGAACTCACTTGACCGCCTGCTTGTAATGCTTCGATCGCGCCATCAATTCGAGAAGCTGATACTCCCGTTACACGGGTGATGATATTGGTGATTGCCGGATCAACCTGCTGAAAGGAAGCCGCCCCACCTGTAGGCACAGAGAACTCGCGAAAACTGTGAAACAAATTTGTTCCGGCACGGGTTCCACCTGTAATAGCGAATTGATTGCCGTTGAGATTGGCAGTAGATGGACTTGGCAAGGTTTGATCAGGCGTGACCTGAGCTTGGATTGGAAGCGTGGCTAGTGTTATCCAGCAGGGTAGACTGATGCAACAGAATAGATTGGCGAGCCATCGGTTGATAGTTGTGTCCACGGTTACCCCCTCTGCTTAAATGGACGCTACCCTAGATGTTGAAGTCGGCGCTGGAATTTGAGAGATAAACTCAGTCAGGCTAAAGAAGTCAGAAGCTCGTAGTTGACTGGGATTAATTCCTTTCACGACCGCAAGCTTTTCAGTTCCCAGGCTAATCAAGCTATTGCGTCCTCGTTGGGTAATTATCAAATCCTGAAAGCGGATAGCCTCACCGAGGCGATTCGGGTTTCGAGGCAGCCCCAGAAAATCCTCACTGTCGTTGTAATCCTCAATAGTATCTTTGCCACCGTTGCGTTCCAGGATGAACAGATCGACACCCGCTCCTCCGTTCAAAACATCATTTCCAGAGCCCCCTACGAGTCGATCTCTGCTTCGTCCGCCTAATAAGATATCTACCCCAGCTCCACCTCTGAGTCTGTCATCTCCGTCTCCGCCATCTAGTAGATCATTTCCTCGTAGCGCTAGGAGTTGGTCATTGCCATCGTCTCCCCGCAGAATACTATCGCCCAAGCCACTTAATAACTCATCATCCCCATCCCCGCCATCCAAGCGATCGCTTCCTGGTTTCACGGTACTATTGGAGCCAAGAGATTCATTTGACCCACCAAATACCACAAACCTGCCACCCATATTGCCAAATAAGCGATCGTTTCCTGCTCCACCCCGGAGCGTATCATTGCCAGCACCGCCATATAATGCATCATTGCCATCCTCTCCGTTGAGGATGTCATTGCCATCGCCTCCAAATAGCCCTGATTCATTAAGAATTTCAAGCTTACTGTCGCCGTCATCCCCGCCGCCGCCATTCAAAATATCATCTCCGCCTTGCCCTGACAGCAAATCTCGGTTGTTACGTCCTGTGAGACGGTCATTCTCTGCTCCTCCAAGCAGGTTATTGCGCCCTGGTGCGGTGCTAAAGTCATCAAACGGGAGAATATTGGATGCAGAGAGATTCGGTCGGTCCTGTAAGGTTGCAACCGGTACGGCTGCTGTAGAGCCTGAACCATCGCGGTCAAAGAATAATTCGCCAGTGCTGACGTTGTAAAGAAAGCGATCGTCTGGATCGATGAAGACTAGAGCCAGTGGATCGCCAATCTGCTTGAATTGACTTGCTAAAAGCGGCGCATTGGCAATTAAACCCGCATTGCTGAACGCAGATGCCACGCTGTACTGGCCGACATAGATGCCAATCGTGTCGTTGGCTAAGTTAAACCCATTAATTCTCCAACCTCCGGTTGATAGCAATCGGTAGATATTCAAGCGATCGGCTTCATCACTGGTGGGCAACGCTCCACCCCCTCCGGGAATAAGCTGACCTGCCGATGGATCAGGGTTGGGATTTGGGCACCGTTTTTTTCGACATTTCTTGCGAGCCATTTTGCTCCTTGGGCTGTATCGATAAAGACTTGACAACCATCCAACCACTCTGTGTTCCCACAATAGCGAACAGCGTTGGCACCAACGGCACCCACAAGCCTTTCAGCAACAAGACATAACAAAATCCGTACACAATACTTAAGCTGATACTGGTAGTTAATACCCACATCAGGAGTGTTTGATGCGATCGATTCATTACCCCTGACTGACCGCAATACCAAATCCACAGCCCGCCAGCCAGCGACCATCCGCCAATCCAAACGTAGTCCCCCCACTCTGGCAACCAGCTAATCAATGGACGGCGATCGCCAACCGCGCTGACAATTTGGCTCACCATTTGCGCCTGAATCAGAACACCAGGCATTCGGTTAGGAATTTCTCCCTGGCTATAGAGTGTGAGATGCGCATCTTTACTATCGATGACACCAATTAAGATGATGCGATCGCGAATTAATTGCTCCAATTGATGATCAAGTGACCCATCTAGTAGTTGAGTCAAAGTAACTTGCTGGGGCAGAACCGCCCGATAATTGACCAGAATCTGATAGCCACCGACCTCATCCTCTGCCAATGCATAGCCCCCCGCACGGGCAGACAATTGAGGAAATTCCACATCGCCGATTTGCATGGCTCCCGCCGGCGTTTTTTGCAACAGAACTTGCTGTTGGGCAAGATAATTTAACGCCAGCGCCAAGCTAAAAGATTGGCTTGTGGGACAATCCTCCGCGGGTAGGGTAGCCAGGAGCTGACGACGAATCACATAGGCTGTATCCAGCAGGAGGTCGCTAAAGCCAAGCTGCTCCGTGGGAATTCCAGGAGGCGCCTTAATGCTGGTGGGGCGATCGGGGGTTTGAGCGATTTCACAAATTGCAATAAAGGACTGATGAGTCGATAGCTCACTCGCTAAACTTGGTTCGAATGAAAAATCGTGATAAATATCTAAGCCAATTACCTTGGGTTGGTGAGGTTTTATGATTTGTAAAAGCTGGAGCAGTGCCTGATCGGACAAAGAACCCCGACGTTCCATGCCCTGCTGGTCTTGATACTGAAGATCGGCTTCGCTAATGGTGATCGCCAAGATGCGGCTATCAGCAATCTCCGGTGGACGATGCTGCATGAGATGATCAAATGCCTGGAGTTCGAGGGATTGTAGCCAGCCAAGCGATCGCATCACCCAAACTAAAGCTATCACCCCTGTATTGATCAAAAACGTAGTCCAAATCGGAACTGTTTCACGGGGTTGAAGTGACTTTAATTGTTTAGACACCCATTCCTGATTAAAGACCGCTCCGTAAATACGATTGTAAACTTTTAAATCACTTTCCTGTTGTCTAACTAATCCTGTCAGTCGTAATTCCAGATATTCAGGTGATGGATTAGCGGGAAGCTTTCCTTTTCTCAAAATCTGTTGATAGAGACGCAAGAGATGATAGCTCCGCTGAGATCTTCGCAAGAGGCGATCGCGAATTGTTCTGAGATGTTCGGGTTCGTCTTGAGATTCCCAATGTGCAATCAGCTGCGATCGCACCAGTCGTTCAACCTGCTGTGCTTCCTGTCCCATTGGGATCGGTGTCTCCAGGACTGCAATCATCCAGCAGAGTTTTTGCGTTAAAAAGGGTTGTCCGTTTGTCCAATGTAATATTTGCTGGAGAACAGCTTGGGGATTATGAACTTTCTCCGCTAATCCAGGAGCAAGGATATTGATTTCCTGCAGATTAAAACCTTGCAGCGCAATTGCTCGACCAATGTTGAAGGGTGTTGTATGGTCATCTTGAATCAAGTCAGATGGACTGGCAACACCCAACATCACAAACGTTAGCCGTTGGTAATCGGCGTGGGTTGCCCGTTTGTTGTAACAATGGCGAATTAAGACAAAAAACTCGTCTGTTGGAAAGTTCAAGCCGAGAACGCTATCAATTTCGTCAATAAAAATTACCAGGTTTTGCGAGATCTGCACCAAAAGGACTTGTTCAATAAACTCGCTCAACCGCTGGACTGGAGAAAGGTCTTCTCGCTCCCTCAGCCAAGCCTGCCGATTCACTCGCAACCCAAATCCACTAATCAGCTCCTGAATGATGCCGCCATACCATTGGGATGCCGTAATTTGCTGACTGCCAATTCCCGCCAGTTCAATTTCAGCACAAACGATTCCCTGCTGCACGAGACGCTTCATTGTCCGCACCCGCAGAGAAGATTTGCCCATTTGCCTGGAATTCAAAACGTAACAATATTCTCTCGCCAATAGCGCCTCATAGAGCGCTGTATCGGCTTGCCGCAAGACATAAGTGGGAGCATCGGGTGGCAGACTTCCGCCAACTTGATACTTGTAGAACACCACTATCCTCCTAGATGAGCCTGAAAATACTGCCGATACAAATGGCAGCGAGGCGTAACCTGCTTTCCCGAAAGCTTCACCAATCCCATCCGCTGTAACTGATAGAGTTTCATAGGCTCCAGTTGAATGGGTTGAGTTGACATCAGCACTGATTTCAGCGCTAGCGAAAGTTCTGGCTGCTGTTGTAGCGTCAGCCAATGCTCTCGGAGATGGTGGGCATAGATCCCTGCCTCTGTGGCTGCTTCTGCCAAGAATTGGCTAATTGTCACCGCTGGATGAAGCTTGAGATAGGAAAAAGCTTGTTCTAAGAGATAGGGATGCCCGCCCACAAGATTCATCAGGGAGACAATCCACTCAGGTTTAGCGCTCCATCCATGCTGTTGGGCTAAAGCAATCGACTGTTCAAACGTTAATTCGGGTAACTCTAGTGGTAATCCGACATTAAACGGCGACTGGTGCAAATTGAGTTGGATATAAACATCGGTAGAATGCACAATAGCGAGTCGCAACTTTTTCCAGCTGTGCCGACTGCGTGCCTTCTCATACCAAGAGCGCAACAGCCCAAATACGTCTTCGTAGACTTCAGGATAGGCAAAAATCAAATCTACATCGTCGAGGCAAAGCACAAAGGGGCAATCGCTCTCTGCCAATAAGTAGTCCTCAACATAAGTCGTACAGCTCACTTTGCTGCCCATCCCAGCTTCGTCCCAGTAGTCTTCCACTTGATTGGGTAGACCTAATTCTCGGCTAAGATTGATACACAGCCAGCGCAAAAATCTATCCAGGTTGGTAAAGTGGATTTTTCGGTCTGCCAGTTCAAAGCTCAAATGTACCGTGCGATAATCCTGGGCTACCAACTGCGCCAAGACTCGATTCATCAGGAGGGTTTTGCCCATGAGGATGGGCGCCTTAATCCGGATAAGGGCACCGGGCTGCAGAAGAGTTTCGTAACATAAGGATTCTAAGGGTGGACGTTCCACATAGCGATCGCCTATCCTATTCAATTGCGATTGAGAGGATTGGTTTGCCATAGTGTGCAATTGGGCTATCCTTTTGTCAAAGCTTTGTTCTGCACCTTGTTCTGCTCGGTGAGTTTCTGTCGAGGATTGCTGCTCGTAGTAGCGTTTGAGGGCTTCTTTAAAGTTACTTTTTCTAACTCTTTCTCCCAACGCATCCGTCAAGGCTTTCCACAGTTTGGGTGCCACATCCTGGCTAATGTAGCTGGTTGCATACTGATGTTTTGCTGCCACTTGATCGTACTCTTCTCGGTTCCAGGCTCCCTGCAGCACCAGAATCTCTACGTCGGTCAAGTTTCTGCCCAGCTTAGCCAAGACCGCTTGATTGGCAATCTTAATTGCTTCTTTCAAATCAAAATGCATAGGGCTTACCGATAGGGGTAGACCAACCGTATCCTTCATTATCCCCCAAATATTTGACAAATCTCATCGGAACCAGTGCTCCGCGCCCAGATTCTGAATTTACCTCAATTAACCTGAATTGAGCTTACTTTTCGCCATCCCTTCACCGCGTAGATAGGCGATCGCACTCCTCAATTTAACTCAACTTCTGCATCAAATGATTCAGCATACTTAGAACTATGGAAACAGAAGGCAACCGAAAATAAGTTCACAACCTATATTCGAGCAGTCTTCCCACTCTAATTCACTTCATCAAATTTGGAGACAATATCATGGCTAAGATCCAACTCAAATACATGATCTGCAAGGACACGAATGAATGGCCCCGTGACGAAATCTATCTGAAAAAAGATGGTGCCAAAGTTTATTCTGAAGGCGGTGTGTCGGTTGGTGAAACGGTAAATATCAACAAGATCTTTGATATGAGCGGTTCCTCTGACGTACTAAGGCTCTTCGAGAATGACGTGTTTAAGGACGACTTTTTGGGCGGCCATACGGTTCGTGCTTCGGAAGCAGGACTGGGCGAACGAACCGCAAGCTTCACTGGTGGGGGAGCCAACTACAGCCTAGTCTACGAAGTGCTGGGTTAGCCAAGTGGATGATGGGGCACCCCTCATGAGATAGGCTAGCTGCCCCATCAGTAGAACCTTTATATTCTTAGATAGTGGGCTGACATTAATCATGCCTGGTTAGTTCGTCCACTATCTTTTCTTGTGTTGCTCTAAGAACAACCCCCTAGCACCTGAACTCGCTTTTTACTGCACAGACGATCGTCTTCAAGTCACCTGACACGCTTGAAATAAATTATTTGAATTCTATTACTATTTATTCGTAGTCTCATTGCGATTCTAAAATCCGGATTGAGGCAAATTAAGTATTTGCACAATTTCTATTCCTCACTCTTTCCTATAACATATTGAGAATTAATCCATGTCCCAAGCTTTACAAGTTGGAACCCAAACTATTTCCGCCGAGAAGGTTGTCACCCTGCTGGCAAACTACCAGATGTTGCCTCAGTTTCTACGTGAGATAATGATTGACCAAGCGATCGCCCCCTTTGCCTGCACTTCCGAAGAACAAGCCGAAGCTTGCCAGAAATTTTATCAAAAATATCAAATCACTACCGAGGTAGAACGGCAGGAATGGCTAGAGCTTTATGAAATGACCTTAGAAGACCTAGAAGTTTTAGCCTGTAGAGAGCAAAGAATTGAAAAATTCAAACGAGCAACTTGGCAACACAAACTGAAATCATACTTTCTCGACCACAAATCATCCCTCGATCAGGTTATTTATTCTCAAATTCGAGTTAAAGATGCTGGGGTCGCAAATGAACTCTATTTTCGGATTCAAGAAGGCGAACAAACTTTGGCTGAGCTAGCTCAAAAATATGCACCAGAACCAGAGGCGAAAACCGGTGGATTAATTGGTCCTATTGAGCTAGGGCAGCTCAATCCAGCGTTAGTTCCCAAATTTTACGCCCATCTTCCCGGTCAACTACTGCCGCTGACGCAGTTCGGAGAATGGTTTGCGATCATCCGCCTAGAACAACTCATACCTGCTCAGTTGAATGAAGCCATGCAACAAAACCTTCTGGATGAACAGTTTGAAGCCTGGATAGAAGAGCAACTTGCTCAGTTCGTAAATGAGGGGCTAATCTCCATCAACTAATCGCTTAATCTCTCTACGAAACCAATTGCCCATTGTGCAGGTTTAGAGAAATTGTCAGAATTGAGTATTCAAATCTCGTCTCTTTTTCATAGATATATCTTCTCTCGCTCTTGTCTTTGTTAAGCAGCTTGGAAGATCGCTTGTAGTTCGCTAACTTGTTTTGTAAATCGTTCTCTTCGCTTAGATAGAGACACTGCTTCTGTCATGTAGCGCTGTACTCTCATGAAGTTCCTGACCTCATCATACGCTTGGCAAAATCGCTGCGCGGATTTGAACGCTCCAAAGCCTAACATTGGATAGTAGCGGTGCTTGATCCCTCGATGACTCTGTTCGATCGGATTTCCCCTGCAATCTCTGACCTCGTGTTCAACCCCTTTTCCCAGTTCTTCTGCTATCGCTCTGGGATAGCTCCTGTGTCCATCCGTTGCTACTCGTTGCGGCGGCTGTTCTGCCACCTCATACGCTTGAGCAAAAAACGCTTTAGCTGCCTCCATGTCCCGTTTCTCGCTCAACCTCACATCGACTCAATCTCCGTTCTCATCCACGCCTCGGTACAAGTAACACCACTGACCTTTGACACGGATGTACGTCTCATCCACAAACCAGATTCTGCCCCCTTTCCCTTGGCGTTTGGCACGCAACTGCTGAGCAAATATCGGAGCAAAGCGTTCTTCCCAATCGCGTACCGTTTCATGGGTGAACTCGAACCCTCGCAGCAGGAAGAATTCGGCAATGTCACGAAAGCTCAGCTTGTAGCGGAATCGACATAGCAAAACCTGAAAGACGATATCGGTGGGCACCTCGATAAAGTTGAAAGGTGTGCCAGTCCGTTCGTTGAAGGTGCGACGACAATCCCTGCAGCGAAACATGGCATAGCTCAGGCTCGTTGTGCGTTGCAAGCGGGTGGTGCGGGCTGAGCCACAATCAGGGCAGTTCATAGAGCGTTCGCTGAGCGGAGATTAGGGGTAGTAGCCAGTCTATCAAGTAGGGGGTTCTGCCTTCAATTTGAGTACCGAGTTCTGACAGTTTCTTTTAAGCTGAGGATATCCTTACATGAAGGTAACAGCGATGAAGGTTTTTCTAACGGGCGCAACAGGTTACATTGGTAGCGCGATCGCAACCGCATTACAGACTGCAAATCATGAAGTGGTTGGACTGGCGCGATCAACAGTGGCAGAAGAGAAGTTGCGGTCGCACCACATTGAACCAATTCAAGGAGATTTACACAATTCACAGAGTTTGATGAATGGGGCACAGAAAGCCGATGCCGTAATTCATGTCGCTGCAACAAATGATGCCGAGATCGCGGTGCTGGATCGACAAGCGGTGGAAATCTTTCTTGCAACCCTTGAGGGAACGGGCAAAACGTTTATTTACACCAGTGGAACTTGGATTCTGGGAAACACGGGGGACACAATCGCGGATGAAACCAGCCCATTAAGCCCCACACCGTTGATCGCTTGGCGGGCTGAAATTGAACCGCTAGTCCTGGCTGCCCAGGAACGCAATATCCGAACCATCGTGATTCGACCTGCGTTGGTTTACGGTCATGCTGGTGGATTAGTGGCAATGCTCGTTCAGTCGGGACTTCAGCAGGGCGTTGTGCAATTTGTGGGGAATGGTCAGAACCGCTGGACTTTGATTCATGTCGATGATCTGGCTCGTTGCTACGTTGCGGCACTCGACCGTGCACCGAGCGGTTCACTTTTCATTTCGGCAGACGACCGTCAAGTTTTTTCGTTGCAGGCGATTGCAGAAGCTGCAAGTCACGCCGCAGGCATACCAGGTCAAACGCAATCATGGGCACTGAGCGATGCTCAACAAGCGATGGGTGCTTTTGCTGATGCCCTGGTACTGGATCAACAGGTTAGCGCAGCAAAAGCAAGACAAGTTTTGAATTGGCAACCCCAAGCCCCCTCCCTCTTTGATGAACTACAGGGAGAAACTGATGCAATTCGCTAACACACTGCCCGTGTTGGCAGTCTTGTGTACGGGCGTAGTTTACGGCGTGGATGTATTTTTTGCTGTGGTTGGTCGACGGGCACTGGCTGAAAGTGACAATGCTGCTATTGCTGACGTGATGGGTCGTTTGCACCAAGTTGCGGATGCTCGAATGCCAATTTTTGGAGTGACTGGACTTTTAGCCACGATCGCTTTAGCAGCGGTTTCTCCCATTGGCACTCCTGCCAGTTGGCTTGCTTTAAGCGCGATCGCTGGCTTGCTTGTTCAACTGAGTCTGTATCTGGTTGTGGCAAAGCCGATTAATACTAAGATGACCGAAGCTGCTCAACGGAAAGAGGTTTTAAGCGATATTCGGGAGCTTCAGAACCGTTGGGACAGTGTGATTGTGGCACGAGCAATAGCAATGACACTGGCAGTGAGTTGTCTCGTCACGGCTGCGAGTTTGCGCTAATCAATTTAGCCAGTGTCGCTGGCATCAGAATCACCCATGCCGACGGGTTGTGTCGCAAGAACTTTTTAAGGACAAACGATCGGTATTGTTTGCATTTCCTTAAGCAGCAATTCCAAAGATTACCTCAATAAACTTGGCTTGAGAGACACTATCCCCTCGATCGACGCCGTTTACTTGTCCTTTCCGAATCATATTCATCGCTTCGATTCCGCTCAACGTTCTTCTTGCCGTGTTAAACCTCTTCAATCCCATCATCGGTTTCACGATGCGCTTGATATGACGATGATCTTGCTCAATCACATTATTCAAATATTTGTTTTACCTCAGTTGAGTCTCCTGATCAATTGTCGCCTCTGCTTTGAGAGCGCCTATTGCCACTGGGTAAGCGGCATTCTTGTCCACTGTGATCACCCGGGAAGCTTGAGTGTGCTGACCCTTGAGTACTTTGCAAAAGAAGTGGGCTGCTGCCTTGCCATCCCGCGAGTGCGCTCGTGCCGTAAGTCCAGCGTCTTCCCCGGTTGTGTCGCAAAAAATTTTAGGGGCGCTATAGCTAGAGCCTGAATGCAGAATTTTGAGAAGCATTTGTTCTTTATCTAGTGTCTTCAAAATTTTTTGCGA
>NZ_JACXWX010000010.1 GCF_014764505.1 Phormidium tenue FACHB-886 | reverse complement strand
CACGACGAGGAGCAGGCGTTTGAGGAGTTGGATGAGTTAGTGCGGGGGTGGGCGAACCGCCACCATTCTACTGATGGCACTCCCTTTGTCCTGCAGATGGTCTTGGGCACAAGTGAGCTAGGAGACGACAGTTGAGACCTAGAGAACAGTTGCGACCTAGAGGATAAACGAGTTCTGGCGATCGTTCAGAACTCGCGAAGTTACAAAGGAAATAATAGCTAAAAACATCTAGCTCAACTAGATGCGAATTTTGATCGATATTTAGTAGACCGTTCTGAGTGAAGGTTTGAATTCTCTCAGGCAGAAGCAATGTAAGTAATATGTACAAAATAGTTACTCTTAATTTACTTAGCACAAACATCGGCTAGTTTTAGCCGGTGAATAAGGCTGCCAGGATACTTATTCTGGATAAAGAACAGGATAGAGAATTTTAATCAATAGAGATTTTATGAGCAGAAATACAGTAGCTCTACCGATTTATGTTGGCTTTCTGATCGCTGTAACAGCTGAGCAGTGCAGAATCGTGTCACATCAGAAACCCATGAGGGGAGTGACCCCTGAGGGAGTCCGCTGTTCTATGTCAGGGGGATGTACCCCTGAAACAGTTTGCTTTTTTGCCTCTAGGATTGAGATGAAAGTGCAAGGTCAACCAACACTTTCACCTCAAAACAACACAACCCAAGTTCAATTTTCTCGTTTTTTAAACGAGAAAATTGAACTTTTCTTAGAAGCAGAAATTCATTCACAATCCATAGCTAGCTATAGAAAGTAAGAGATTGAAATTAGGCTCGAACCATGATGAACGCACGTTCAACCGATCGCTTTTCTTCACCTTCTTCTCACCGGATACGAAGTCGATCGCGCCGCAAGCGCCCTTGGAGCAGCTCAATTGAAACAGGATTTAAGCTAGGGGTGAATGTCATGTTAGCCGCTGTAGCGATCTCTACTCTGGTCAAACTCGTTCCCTACAATTTTGCCCAGCAGGATAATTTGCAAGAACTTCAGGCAGAAGTTGTAGCACTCAGAGGGCGAGTCGATCGGCTACAGGCAAACCTCAACTACTTGTTTGATCCAAACAAAGCAACCGAAGTAATGCAAGCAGAAAGCGATCGCCTTACGCCCAATCAACGCACAGTGATTTGGCGATCGCCCCCTGTGAACTAGACGGCTGCACTACGCGTGGACTGACTCCATGCAACGTATGGCAAACGAGCCGCTGTCTGCTTCACCTGTTCAGCTTGAGCAACCAACTGCCCACAGGCATCCCAAGTGCCGCTGAGAAACATATTTCTGGCTCCTTCGCCCATCTGAACCGGGATTGCCTCTTCGCCAAACTGAACCTGCATTGATTCTAAATCGAGTACGATTGAGCGCTGAGGATTGGCAGCAATCCAGTCTTGCAGCTTTTGCACTGCTGTTGGTTCTGCCGTCACACAAGGAATGCCCATTGCTACGCAGTTGCCAAGAAAGATTTCGGCAAAGCTTTCGCCCACCAACGCCTGAATTCCCCACTTGGAGATCGCTTGCGGTGCATGTTCCCGTGATGAACCACAGCCAAAATTACGGTTAACCACCAGAATTTTCGCCCCCTGATACTGTGGCTGATCAAAGGGATGCTGCCCCTGCGCTTGAGTGCGATCGTCAGCAAATGCCTGTGCGCCTAATCCATCAAATGTGACGCAGCGCAAGAACCGAGCCGGAATAATGCGATCGGTATCAATATCGTTCCCAATTAAGGGAACTGCCCGTTCCGAAACAGATTTAAATTGGCTCATAAGAATCTCCTTAATTAAGTGACTCAGCTTTTACAAAATTCATCCTGGTTACGCCTCAGAAAGGAGGGATTTCTGAGCAGATTTAAGAGCCGTTCTCCCAGTTCACCAAGACATTGAGTGTTTTACTGAGTGCTTTGAGTATTAGCTGTAGACGGCAATGTCTTCCGACGCAGCACCCTCATGATTGACCTCGCCCAGCGTTTTAATTTCTTCAGCGCTATAGCAATTCCCGCACATCTGTCACCTCTCCGGCGATCGCCGCCGCTGCCACCATCGCCGGACTCATTAACAGTGTCCGCCCTGAAGATGAGCCTTGCCGTCCTTTAAAGTTGCGGTTGGAAGAAGAAGCACTAATCTGCCGTCCCTGTAGCTTATCGGGGTTCATGGCAAGGCACATCGAGCAGCCCGCCTCGCGCCATTCAAAGCCTGCCGCCTCAAAAATTTGATCGAGTCCTTCGGCTTCGGCTTGCTGTTTCACTCGCTCAGAGCCAGGAACCACAAAGGCTTTGATGCCCTCTGCCACTTGACGACCCTTCGCCACCTTTGCAGCTTCACGCAGATCGCTGATCCGTCCGTTGGTGCAGCTGCCGATGAAACATACATCTACTTTTGTGCCAGCGATCTGCGCACCAGGAGCCAAAGCCATGTAGCGGTAGGCTTCGGCGGCAATTTCTCGATCGGCATCCGACAGCGTTTCGGGGGTGGGAATGGTTTGATTAACCCCAATGCCCTGACCCGGCGTGATGCCCCAAGTCACAGTTGGCGCAATATCAGCCGCATCAAACACCACCACATCATCATACTGGGCGTCTGCATCACTGCGGATCGACTGCCACCAGTTGACCGCCTGCTCCCACGCTTCACCCTGGGGGGCAAAGTCGCGCCCCTTGATGTACTCGAACGTGACCGCATCCGGATTAATATAGCCACAGCGAGCGCCGCCCTCGATCGCCATGTTGCAAACGGTCATCCGTTCTTCCATGCTCATCTGCTCGATTGTAGTGCCGGCAAATTCATAGGCATAGCCCACGCCACCCGTTACGCCTAAGGTGCGGATGATATGCAGAATCACGTCTTTGGCATAAACCCCTGGCTGCAGTTGCCCGTTTACTTCAACCCTGCGGACTTTCAGCTTTGAGAGCGCCAAGGTTTGGGATGCTAGCACATCCCGGACTTGGCTTGTGCCAATGCCAAAGGCAATCGCCCCAAACGCGCCGTGCGTCGAGGTGTGGCTATCCCCACAGGCGATCGTCATTCCTGGCTGGGTCAAGCCTTGTTCTGGCGCGATCACATGTACCACCCCCTGATTGCCCGACCCAATATTGTGAAACGTAATGCCGTTGGTTTGGGTATTTTGCTCGATCGCCTGCATCATTTCTTCCGCCATCGCATCGGCAAACGGGCGCAGCTGATTGTCGGTTGGCACAATGTGATCGACCGTGGCAACGGTGCGATCTGGAAATAGCACTTTTAAGCCCCGCTCTCTCAGCATGGCAAAGGCTTGCGGGCTAGTGACTTCGTGAATTAAATGCAGCCCAATGAAAAGTTGAGTTTGCCCCGAAGGCAGCGTCCCAACTGTATGTAATTCCCAAACTTTGTCAAACAGAGTGCCTTTGCTCATGGTCTCAGCCATTCCCAATTACGTGAAGTACAGATATTTTATGCAAGCATCTTATGGCAGCACTAAGTGCCTTACCCTCTAGAAGCTCGATAAGAGCTAGACTGCGATCGAGCCATAAATAACACAGTAGAAAACAATAGCACGAGTGTCCAATATATCTTTCTCTGTGTTTTAAGACTTCTTAGATCTTAATTGCTGGATCTTAATCCCGTTGGATCGCTGCCACTCGCAGTCGCCGATAGTCGGCTGTCCAGCTGCCGTCTGTGTAGTGCGTCGCTCGCAGCTGCGCCTCGATCGTTTGAATCACCTGATGTTGCGTCTCAGCAGGCAGAGCCGTTAGGAAAGCATTGGCAAAGGTTTGTAGCCAGTTTGCCAGTCCCTCCTCGCCCCCCTGTAGCAGAGTAGGGCGATCGAATAGCACCGCATACACTACCTCGAAACCTTGCCGCTCCAGCCGAGACGCATACTCGCTCAGGCTGGGAAAAAACCAGGGATTGGGCATTGAAGCAACGTAGGGAGCGATTGCCTGCTGGAGCGCTTGCTGAATTCCTTCAATGTTGCCCCGTCCGCCAAACTCCGCCACAAATCGTCCGCCTATTTTCAGGGATTGCCTCACCTGATGAATTACGGTATCTGGCTCAGTGATCCAGTGCAACACCGCATTAGAGAATACAGCATCAAATGGCTGAGCTACCTGAAAGGTTCGAGCATCGGCAACAGAAAAGGAAAGATGGGGATAGTTCTGGGTCGCCTGCTCGATCATGGCAGAAGAAGCATCAATGCCTTCAACTTGAGCCCCGATTGCCGCTAGCTCTGCGGTAAGCTGTCCTGTACCACAGCCAAGGTCAAGTATGCGTTCGCTCGATTGAGGCGAGAGCAATTCAATCAGCGATTTGCCATACTGCCAGACAAAAGCATGTTGGGTTTCATATCGAGCAGCATTCCAGTGATTCGAGACGTTTGCCATACTATAGGTAATCTCTACGGTTGATTAGATGATTACCACAGTAGAGAGAACCGCTGTACTTGTCTAATACCTGATTATCTACGTTCTAATACTCTAGAGATATGATTGAAAGCGCTCAGCGTACACCCAAAGTCCTCATTCATAATTAGCCTCTACAGACACTATGACTCCACAGAGTAGATTCAAAGAATAATAGATGCATGGAGGCAGGACAAAAGCTTTGTAAAGTGCGATCGAATAATTTATAAAAGTTGCGAGAAGCGAAGAGAAATTTGTAGGAGACGAGAGGCAGTAGTGCTATTGTTTGCCATAACGAGGCAAATGATGGCTTCTAGCCAGGTTGTCACTCTTCAACTGAGCGCTTTACAAGTTTTATGTTTCAGCTAGCACCCTTGAAATTAACGCTTCTAGTTCAAGCACAGCAGCCCATGCTAAAGGGTGTACTCTGTACTAAACCTGAACAAGTGCTGCAACCTGTGTTTGCGGTGAGAATTCCGAGTGGTATTACTCCACCCTGAGCTTGTCCACTGACTCGATTCAATACAGCATTTTAAGCGTTCGTTAGCCTAAGAGAATGTTTGAGGTGATCAGCTCCGCGCACGCTACGCAAATGATTTCCTATTTTCAAGGGCTAGGGAGATCAACTACTGGTGTTGCTTCCCACCCTCTAGAGTAGTTCGAGCACTCTAACCTGCTTAATTCTTTGATGCAGCACAACCTTGGGCAAGTGCTGAAATAGCTGTGACAAATTTTGATTTGGCTCAAGTTCAATCATTCACTCATCAGTAGGAACCAGCATGGCTTTACGCAGTAAATTTATTAGGGTTGCCAAAGTCCAAGGTATTCATCGTCTTCGGAAAAAGCAACCGCTTCAGCTTGCAAATCTTCAAACTGAGCTGCTTGCAGGAATTACCGTTGCACTCGCATTAATTCCAGAATCATTGGCGTTTGCAGCGATCGCCAACGTCAGCCCTATGGTGGCGCTATATACTTCCTTCTGCATGGCGGTTGTCACTGCTATTGCAGGGGGTCGTCCGGCAATGATTTCTGCCGCTACGGGTTCAATGGCGTTGTTGATGGTGACGCTGGTTGCAAAGCATGGCGTTGAGTATCTGTTTGCTGCCACTGTCTTGACCGGAATTATTCAATTTCTAATTGGCGTTTTTCGGTTTGATCGCTTCTTTCATTTCATTCCTTCTTCTGTAATTGCCGGATTCATTAATGCATTAGGATCTTTGATTTTTCTGGCGCAATTGCAGCAGTTTGCTGGAGAACCCTGGCAAATGCCTGTTATGGTAGCTGTAACGCTGGCGATCGTTTATCTCTTACCGCGCTTCAGCCAGCAGATTCCTGCGCCGCTCGTGGCTATTGTTACGATGACTGCGGCTGCAAATCTAATGAGTTTACCAATTCGCCGCGTAGGAGATATTGGAGAGATTAGCCGAGCGCTTCCCAGCTTCCATCTGCCTGCAGTCAGCTTCTCCCTAGAAACACTGACAATTATCTTGCCCTATGCTTTGGCACTTGCGATTGTTGGGCTGCTAGAGTCATTGCTGACGGCTGGTATTGTAGATGAATTAACACACACTCAAAGTTCGCTCAATCAGGAAGTGCGTGGGCAGGGAATTGCCAATGTCATCACAGGCTTACTGGGCGGCATGGCAGGCTGTGGCATGGTTGGACAATCGATCATCAACGTTCGCTCTGGCGGACGGAGCCGTCTTTCAACGGGCGTTGCTGGCGCATTTCTGCTGTTTGCAATTTTTGCGCTGCGGGATACCGTGCAGCAAATCCCAATGGCAGCTTTGGTGGGGGTGATGATCATGGTGGCATTTGAAACCTTTAGCTGGAAGTCTTTGAAGACGCTCCGCACCACCCCTCTGCCCGACTCGCTTGTGATGCCGTTTACAGCCGCGATCGCCCTCTGGACGCATGACTTAGCGCAAGGGGTCTTGGGCGGGGTAGTGCTAAGTACGCTGCTGTTTGGCTGGCGGGCAGCTCAGCTCAAAGTTGTTTCAGCGCAGCAAAATGGCATCCAGCTTTACTACCTTTCTGGTCAGCTATTTGCCCATTCCACAAGCCACCTGATCCAGGCATTTGATTACACAGGTGATCCACAGCAAATCGTGCTCGACTTCAGCGATGCCCATCTATGGGATCGGGCGGCAGCAGAGGCAGTTCTAACGGTGATTCAGAAGTACCAACGACTTCAAAAACAGGTGACGATCGTGGGGCTAAACCCGGACAGCCAGACGATCGCCCAACAGGCTGGCGTTGTCCAGGACGTTGAAAGCTGGAATGCTGGCTCCGCCGCATAGCAAAGTACAGCGCTGTAGGGAACTGTAGGGAACGGAGAGCTTCAAGATAAGGTCGTTTAAGGAGAAGAGAGTTAAGGTATTGTATTAAAGCATTCATTCTCGACTGCTTCAGTCATACTACCGAATTAGACTTTCTTGTTGGATTCTTTTGAACGTTGGAGTAGAACTCATTATGAATGCAAAACACCGCATTTTAGTTGCCACCAGCCTCGTTGGATTTTTGACACTGGCAGGATGCAGCACTTCACAACCCCAAACGAGTGCTCCGGCGGCTGATTCCAGCCCTGCTGCCGTTCAGCAATCCACTGCCAGTCTCAAACATTTGGGTCGTCTGGTCAATAGCACTCGCAGAGCAGTTAGAGCGGAAGATTTTGCAACTGCACAAACTGAATTTGACAAGTTCAATACGCAGTGGACAAAGGTGCAAGCAGAGGTACAAACAAAGTCGCCAGATGCATACAGCACGATCGAAACTCAAAAGCAGCAGCTGGCAACCGCCCTGCAAAGCAACGATCGAGTAAAGGCAATGACAAGCCTCAAAACGCTGAAGGCAACGGTAGCTCAGGTTGCTCAGTAACAGGCTCAGTAAAAGATTGACAAAACTCTGATCGGCACGGCTGCTCCATGCTGATCAGGGTTTCACCCTAAGCTGAGGTAAACTTCTTCGGCGACCCGCTTGAGGCGGCGGAGCTGTGCCTGCATGTCTTGCTCTGTCCATTTGGCGGCAAAGGCGTTGAAGCCGTAGCGGACGATCGGATTGGGGATGCGAAACTCAAAGCGATTGATTAAATGCGTTCCTTTCTCATTGGGCTGGCATTCCCAGCGATCGCGACCCTTAAAAAACCCATTGAACTCCCAGACGATTAGTCCTGGTTCTCGTTCAACTACGGTGCTTCTCAACGTCGGCTGCAACAGCGGTACTTGAATCACAAAGCGGCTGCGGCTTCCCAACACTGTACTCCAATCGCCAATGGGCTGGCAGCGCAGGGCAGGGTTAAGCCAGCGATGCATCAGTGTGAGATCAGTAATGCACTTTTCAACGGCAGTAGAGCTTGCGCGAATTTGGATAGACTGCTCAAAGATCTGGGACGGCATTGGACAAAGGAAGCAAAAAAGGGAGCAAAAAGCACTTATTTCGTATGCTTTTACTTTAGCGCGACAACAGGGCTGAGCGCTGTGGTCACCTAAGCAGGCAGCAGCGGCAGCAAAAGGGTGACGAAGTAGTAGACAAGCGGCGCAATAAAGACGTAGCTGTCGGTGCGATCGAGAATGCCACCATGTCCCGGAATCAATTGTCCCGAGTCTTTTACGCCTGCATCGCGCTTCATCATCGACTCTGTGAGGTCTCCCAGCAGGCTAGCCACTCCAATCAATAGCCCTAGCGCTGTCCCGCTCAGGGGCGCACCTGCCCAACCCAAATACCAAGAGCCAACTGTAGCAACGATTACGCTGCCTAACACCCCAAACACAGCCCCTTCAACCGTTTTCTTGGGGCTGATATCGGTGAGACGGGTTCTACCAAAAATTTTGCCAATGATATATGCGCCGATGTCTGCCGCCCAGATGCAGGCAAACGCCAGTAAGGTCAGCTTCAACCCCTCTGGAATCGTTTGCAAACTCAAAGTTGACCAGTGAGGAAAGTAGCCGTCCAGCGGCAGGTTGTTAAGTTCGGGGCTGCCCAGCGATCGCAGCCGTACCCAAAAGCTGGGTAAATAACCCCCATAAAACAGCCCCAAGATTGAAGAAGAGAGGTCAGCGATCGTGGCAGGCTTAGGCTGAAACAGTAGGTAAAAGCAAATAACCGTTCCGACGAGCGGCATCATCACATCGGCTAAAGTCGGGGAGATTGCTCCTGCCGTCAATAGCAGCAGGCTCATCGCAATCGTAGTTTTGCTCGCAGGGACGATACCTTTAGCACGTGCCAGATCGAAATACTCTCGCAGCCCCAAAACTACTACAATGCCGAAGAATAGAGCAAAATACCATCCGCCTAAGACAATCACCCCGAACGCTAGGACGATCGCGACAATGGCGCTAATGAGGCGTGCAGGAGACATAAGGAGCGGGAGAGAGAGGGCAGAAGAACAGGCAGAGTGAAGGGATCATTCCTTTAAGAAGGAATTAAAAACTTCTTTGGCTTACATTAACAGAATTTACGACGGTTGCCGCATCTATCGCGATCGTATATCAATCCCTGGATAGTTGCGACCTGAAAGCGCTCTCAATCTAACTTCTCTCCACTTAAGACAAAGGTGGGATCAAGGGCAGCAAAAACCTGGTGAGTCCCCCGCATTTCTAAGCGGTTGACAGCAGACTGAATCACTTCAATATTTCGCATCTGCAGCTCTGCGAGTGCCTCAGAAATAGCATAGAGACTTTCTAAATTCGTTGCCGTTGCTACCAGGCGTCCATTAGGCTGTAGCCGTTCCCATGCGGCTTTCAGAATAGTTTTGATGGGGCGACCCCCGCCCACATAAATACAGTCAGGCGGGGTGAGTTCTTGAAGGCAGTCTGGAGCACTACCTTCAACGATCTCCACATTTTTAATGCCAAAGCGATCGCAGTTGCGCCGAATTAAACTTGCCACATCTTCATCCCGCTCGATTGCGATCACTCGCCCTGCCGGACAGAGCAAACCAGCCTCAACGCTTACTGTGCCAGTTCCCGCGCCAATATCCCACAGCACTGAATCTGGCTTCAGCCGCAGAGACGAAATTAGCAATACGCGAATCTCCCGCTTCGTCAGTGGAATGCCAGGAAGCCGTTCAAACAAAGGATCGGGGATGCCGGGAGAAACATATTTCCAGAGGGGAGAAGGCATGGGCAATGAAGGATGAGGGCTTAGTAATTACCCTAACGCCTTATCCTGCTGCTGCCCTACCTGAGTAGATTGGGAAATAATAGTTTTATTATTAAGGGCTTATGTGTTTTCGCAGCTAACAATCTTTAAAGTTTGGAGGGTGGAGTCGGCACAGCCCGTTAAAATCCCTCCGGCGAGCAGAGTTTGCTGAAGCGAGCAGATAGCTTCGGGAGTAATGATTTCCCCAGGAATTAACACTGGAATCCCTGGGGGGTAGGGGCAGATCAACTCAGCGCTGGGTTGGGCGATCGCCTCCTGCACAGGCACCGTTGCGTGAGCCGCAAAGAAAGCTTGCCGAGGCGAGAGGGAAGGAACGCGGGCGGGCGGCGTCAGGCAGTCCGCAGGCGGGAGCGAGGAAGAAAAGGCAGGCGGCGTTCGGCTTAATTTTTCCAGGGATATGACTAGGCGATCGGCTTCCTCTGGCGTATTGCCGTGGGTCAGGATAAACGTTAAATGGTGGAGTCCGGGAAGTTCGCAGGTGACACCAAATTCCTGATGTAGCCGTTCATCTGCCTGGAAGCCGCTGAGTCCGGTAATACTAAGCGTGAGGCGGAGCGGATCGAGGGCAAAGAAACCCGGCGAAGGGGAACGACTGGACGACAGAACCGCGATCGGCAGTGGGGCAAGCTGAGCACGGATGCTTGCCGCTAGCGCTAGCGCTTGAGCCATCAGGGATTCTCCCTGCGTTGCCATTTGCTGACGAGCCGCATCTAGCGAAGCCAGCAGCAGGTAGCTCGGACTGGTGGACTGAACTATCTGCAAGGCGCGGCTAAGACGATCGCGATCAATGCGCTGGTGCTGGACATGTAGCATTGCAGCTTGAGTGAGGGCAGACAGGGTTTTATGAGTAGACTGCACCGTCAGATCGGCTCCGGCTTTCAGGGCGGACAGGGGTAGATCGGCATGAAAGGCGAAATGAGCGCCATGAGCTTCGTCAACGAGCAGCGGGATGCCGTGCGCGTGCGCCAGTTGGGCGATCGCCACCACATTGCCACAAACCCCGTAGTAGGTTGGTGACACCAGCAGAATGGCTTTGGCATCAGGGTGTTGGGCAAGCGCGGTTGCAATGCTGGCTGGGTCAACGCTGTGAGCAATGCCCCAGAGCGGGTCAACTTCGGGTTCCAGCCAAACGGGAACGGCTCCTGAAAGAATTAGAGCAGCGATCGCAGACTGATGCACATTACGGGGCAAGATTAACTTCTCTCCGGGCTGGCAGGTTGCCAGAACAGCAGCTTGAATGCCGCAGGTCGAGCCGTTTGCCAAAAACCAGGTCTGCTCTGCGCCAAAAGCAGCAGCGGCTAAGGCTTGCGCCTTCAAAATGACACCTTCTGGCGTAAACAAATTGTCTAGCTCTGGCAATTCTGGCAAATCCGCTGGGAAGACTTTGGAGCCGAGCAGATCTGCCAGAGCGGAGGGAATACCTTGTCCACCTTTATGTCCGGGGGTATGGAAGGCAGCGGTTGATCGCCAAGCGGCCGATCGGAGGGCTTCTAGCAGAGGAGCCTGGTCTTGAGGCTGCGATGTCATTCGGGTTCTCGGCTGGGTCTATAGGGCTACGCGCATACGTTAGGATAATTCTTGTTTGTGAAAGCGCCGTGTAGCTGCGCTTTCACAAACAAGAATTTCAATCTATTCTCCGGCTAGTGCACACCCCATCGTCGCCGCCAGCTAGACGTAGATTCTAAAGAGGATTGCTGCTGTTCTTGCTGCTGTCTTGCTAAGATATCTGCTGCCGCATCAGATAAATTCGGATCGCGGTATGGAATGGCTGCACGCGTATGCAAATGTTCTTGTTCCATTTGTGAAAGCGGCGGCAGATCGTTTGGATCAAAGCTGGCGATCGTTCCCTGTGACCATTCGTGCGCGTGATAGGTTCCCTTGAGTGGAATAGAGCCAATCTGCAATCCTGCCTGTAGCAAAGCTGCTCGCACCGATGCCGAGCGAGAATAAGTCGCTAATTTACCAGTCGGCGCCAGACATTTTGCAACCAACTGAAAGAAATCAGTCGTCCAAAGCTGGGGACAACGGCGAGGAGAAAACGGATCAAAGAAAATTGCATCGGCCTGGAATCCCAGCCCGATCACTTGTTGAATCGTTTGCCGCGCATCACCAATTAGCAATTTGGCAGAAAGCCGATCGTCCTGGCACTCAGACTGAAGCGCCAGCGATCGCAGAATAGCCTGTACTGGAGCAGACCAGCTTTCGATTAAGGGAGGGGCAATTGCGGCTTGGGGAACCGTTGCATCTAGCTCCAAGCCATACACTTCCACAGCACAAGCTGGGTTCGCTGTCCAAATAGTTTCAACTGCTGCTGCTGTGTTGTAGCCTAAGCCGTAGCAAACGTCGAGCAGGCGCAGGGGAGAGTGTAGCGATCGCTTAGCAAGCTGTGTTGCCTCAGCAAATTTTTGAAACGCTTCGGCTTTTGCGCCCTGCCGGCTATGAAACGCTTCGCCAAATTCTTCTGAGAAAAAAGTAAAGGAGCCATCTTGGGTGGGTTGGGCGATCCAGGAGGTAAGAGACATGAAGAAGCGGGGTTGACCCAGTGAGATATAGCACTTTGAGTCAGTTTATCCCGATACCGCCTGTACACACGCACCAGTAGGTCAGTAGGGATGCCCACCCCACCAGAAGGATATGGCTGGATTTGGGGGAGGCATCATTCATCAGCGCCTTATAGAAACGCGCTGCCATTCATCTGGCGTTTTTCAATTTGACTCAGTTAAGAGCCTGCGCAGCTCGCTTCTAACAGCAGACCTACTCTAAGCCTGAGCGATTGTAGCTATCATCAGCTGGTTTTCCTAGGAAACCAGAGGCGTCTTTAAAGGTTTCGCCTGCCTTATCTAAAACTTCTCCATTGGGATTCGCATTCCCCGTAACTTTGGGTTGTCCTTCGTCCGGGTTTTGTCTAGTTTTGGCTAATTTAGCCTGCTTCTCTGGGCTAAAGAACTCATCTGCGCTCTTGGCAGATCGATATTCACCTGAAGCGGGATAAAGCACAAAGTCATCAGACTCAGTCTTCGGCTCATTTGATGCGATCAGAAACTGAGCTGATTCTGGTAAGCTCGCCCGGTCTGCATCCTGTTTTGAGATGGGATTAGGAGAGGTGTTGTACTTTGTATATCCATCTCCGCCCATCTTGTGAGGATTATTTTGCCCACCCATTTGCACAGGCAGATTGTTAGGACGCGCACCCACTTCATTACCGCTGTTGCAGGCAGTTGTCACCAGCAACATTGCACCAAGCAAAGAAACGATCGCAAATCTGGCGATCGGCAACTTTTTCAAAAAAGCAACTAATTTTTTCATGGAACACTCCTGGGTATTCTTTGAAACAAAAGCAATCCAAAGAAATTGGATCGACTTATCGCTATTTGACGATTACAGCTTACAGATCCACGCTATTTGATTCCTCTAACGCAGGGGGCATCCTCATCTCAATTCTGCAATTCCCTCTCTAGAGATAGAGAAGAGATAGGGAGACGACTTGCTGACAACGTTATTTCAAGCTCAGTATTTCAAGTGCCGTTGTGAAACGCTAAGCACTCAAGCTGTTTTAATGTATCTCTCTAGACAGTGGCTCTTAATATCACTTCTGCTTTAAGAGGTAGACAAACCCTCTTGTATCTCCTCCTATAGTCGAGGAAAAAACATCTTATACCTATTAAGGTAGACAACAGGCTGACTAAAAGAGGCACGTTTGCTATAAGCTTCTTGCTGCGAGCTTAAATTTAGCGCCTGTATTGTGTCCCAACACTGTTATGACCAACGCTTTTCCCGATCGACAACAACCAGCATCGGATTTTATTAGCAATCCAATTGGGCATCCTCTAATCACTCAGCAGCTATCAGAAAATGTCATCCTGACAACGGTTGACGATCTCTACAACTGGGCAAGGCTTTCTAGCTTGTGGCCCCTGCTGTATGGCACTGCCTGCTGTTTCATTGAATTTGCAGCGCTAATCGGTTCGCGCTTTGACTTCGATCGCTACGGTTTGCTGCCGCGAGCCAGTCCCCGTCAAGCCGATCTAATCATCCTGGCAGGCACTCTCACAATGAAGATGGCGCAACCCACGCTGCGTCTCTATGAGCAAATGCCTGACCCCAAGTATGTGATCTCCATGGGAGCCTGCATGATCACGGGAGGCATGTTCAGCACGGACTCGCCAACGGCAATTCGTGGAGCAGATAAAATTCTCCCAATTGATGTTTACATTCCCGGTTGCCCTCCCCGTCCAGAAGCGGTTATTGATGGCATCATCAAGCTGCGTAAGAAGATCGCCAACGAGTCTTTACAGGAACGCGGCATGATCGGGCAAAGCCATCGCTACTACAGCATCCAGCACAAACTTAAGCCTGCAAACCCTGTTTTAACTGGCAAATATCTAACGGCTCCAGGTCGACAAGAGCCACCAGCAGCGGTTCTAGAGGCAATGGGAGGAACCCCCATGTCACCTTCTGCCTTTAAGGTGAAGGAAGCAGAGAACCCGCTTAAGAATTTAGATGTTCCTGCCTCTGAAACAGAACCTGGATACTCGTCAGGCATGTAGGCTTCAATTGTTGCTACCTTCCTTGACCCGCGAAGCTCAGTAGGCAAACGCACTGCTGAGCTTCGCAAATGGTGTAAGTGTATGACGGCACAAAATCTTCAGTAGAGCAATCGAGTTAATTCCTGAGTAGCTTGTGAATGTGCTGTCGATCACATTCAAGCTTGTGCCCTATCTCCCTTTTAGCAGGGCTGCAGCAGGCGACAGACTCACTCTAAGGATGAGGTCTTAGACTGCGATCTGATCTTGAATATGTGGTAATACATCATGCACATCTCTTGGAGCAAGGTACTGTAATGCAAACCGCTGCTGATGCAATAAAAATTCGCTTCTGCGCCCTTGGTTTGGGCGTCATGTTCCTGTTGATTGGTCTAGCTGGGTTTGTGCCTAGTTTTGTCGCTTCCCCACCAGATCTGTCTCTGGTTTACGCCCATGGCTATCTTTTTGGCATTTTTCCTACCAACCACTTCCATAATGCAATTCACGTCTTGGTTGGGCTTTGGGGGATTGCCGCCTACACTAGCCTGGGTGGATCAATCACTTTCAACAAAGTTTTTGCCGTCCTCTACATTGGGCTTGCCGTTTTAGGTTTGTTCCCTTACACCAATACTTTGTTCAGCACAATGCCGATCTATGGCAATAATGTCTGGTTTAATCTATTGACAGCGGTCATTGCTTTCTACTACGGTTTTGTAAAATCGGCACCTTTCGAGTCAGGAATTGGTAGAGTAAACAGCATCTAGAGCTGGACCGCACAGAGCACCTTCAGGTGCAACATTTCTCAACTGTTTCTTCGCTTCCAAAGATTTAGGAGAACTACTCATGGCGCAATCGAACAATCAACCCGGTTTTTTCAGTCGGTATCTTTCCTTAGCCCCAGTACTTGCTGTTCTTTCGGTCTCAGTTGCCTTCTCAACCTGGGTTTTCATTAATGCTTTCTTCCCTGACCTGCTGTTTTACCCATAGGGTCAAGAAGCGTGCTTTCAGGAATTCCTAGATTGTTTCTTCTTTTGTGTCGCTTAGCTTCCCCAGAGTCATTCTGAAGAAAGACAGCGATCGCCAAATCTACCACTAGCATAGGGTTAGAGCGAAGTAATCGAGGATTGAAAATCATGCAAACCGAATCACCCAAAACAACTAGCGCAGCTGCTAATGCATCTGCAATTGACAACAACGTAAAAGAATATAGCGGTTTTGCACCCGCTTACAATGGTGTCGATCGTAACGCTTGGTTGATTGGCTGGACGCCTCAGCAGGAGCTTTGGAACGGTCGTCTAGCAATGATTGGTTTTGTGGCTTACCTGCTGTGGGATGCCGCAGGATATAGCGTACTGCGTGATGTGCTGCATCTGCTTCACTAAGTGACTCGATCAATTGAATAATAGAGCAACAGGGGCGGACAGATTGTCTGCCTCTGTTGTTATTGTGTTGGACTAATGATTTAGTTGATTGCGCTCTAGCTGTAAGACATCCCGCAAAAACAGGGCAGGAGAAAAGTCATTCTCGGCACACCAAGTTTTAACGCGCTGCTCTATTAGCTCTACTTCTTGGGCAGACAGGTATTCTTTCCAGCGTTCTGTCTTACCAGAAGCAATATGATTTAGATGGAGCAAGTTCTCTTCGTCGTGATAGTCGACCAGCTCCCGGTGATCGTTTGGATCACGCTCACGCTGCAGCAACTGCTGTTTGAACTTCTCAATCCGTCTCTGCTGAGATTGGAGCGAATAATCTGCCGCGACCGCTATATACTGGTGCGGCTCCATTGGAATTCCGAGATGGTTTGCAATCCGCTTCACTTCTTTAGGTACATCGGCAATAATTTCTTCATACTTAGAGACAAGTACATTCGGTGGCTGAGTCCAGCGTTTGAATTCTTCTAGGCAGCTCTCAATGAATTCTTCTGCCCAGATAAATTCAAACGACTTCATTCTCTGGGACATGCTGGAAACATAAACATCTCGAATATCCCGGAATGTATAAATACCGATCGCTTGATTGTGCATAAACTCTGAAGCAATTGAGGGAGTGCAGCGATGAACTTTGATAACCTTTAAACCCTCTACATTCGCATAAGCATCACGCATTTCCGAAAAGCGATTGGCATCGATCCAGCCAACCTGTTGACCCAATTGATTTTCTTTGACTAGCCGAGCGGTAATCTGAAATTGCAGTGTTGAAGCAGAGCGGTACATACCGCAACAAAAAACCCACATAGACTTACCTGATTTCAGTGAGTAAGTTTAGAGATTGTGCAGGGGACAAGCGTTGATAAGCTCTGACAAGCAAGTAGCAAATTTTTTGCCATGCCCTAGAATGATCTATTCATTGGGCTAGCAAAGATAGCGACTGTCGCTCGATAGAATTTTTGTTCTAAGGGCTCGGGCAAGGATGGCAATAATATTGCAATAATTGTCAATAGCCAAAGGAGGTTTTGGCGACCTCACATCCGTTGACGCAAGCCTGCTCTTCTAGAAGCACTATTCCTCCCTATTTCTCTTTGCGCTACTAAAACCGTAAGGCAAGCGCTATAGCGGCTGTAGTCGCTACAGAGGATTTTGCAGAAATTTTGCTCAACGTCTTGTTGAAAGTAATTTGCAATAGATCTCGTTTGGAGCTATGCTAACTCGGTGAGAGTTTCTTGATAGTCTTTCTCATTAAGTTAAAACTACTTGGACTTCTGGGAACTCTCCAACTAACGCAGGTTGGGTAAGCCTTCGCGCCACCCAACCCCCAAGTTCTGTCCTTGACGTTTATCTATAAAATCTAAAATCAATGGCATCTCTCCCCGAACTTCTCTGGTTAAACGTTAGCCCCAGCCTGCAACGATTCGATCGCCCTTTGCTGCAAGCGCTTGCCCCAGATTTCACCATCAAACAGTGGGAATATAGCCAAACTCAGGATGAAGCCACCTCTCTGGATACAGCACTGGTATTGCTGCATGATTACCTGAAGCAACGCGATCGCCCCATTCACTTAATGGGTCATGGTATCAGCGGTTTACTGGCTTGGCTCTATACTCAGCGCTATCCCAAGCGGGTTCGATCGCTAGCGCTGCTGTCGGTGGGTGTGCATCCAGCGATCGACTGGCAAGCCTTTTATTATGTCCACTGCCAATTGCTGCCGTGCGATCGCCAAATGATTCTGGCGCAGATGGTGCATACCCTATTTGGGTATCAGTCGCAATGCATGACCCGATCGTTAATCAAAATTCTGGAACAGGATCTAATTACTTCTTTGTCCCCGCATACTTTGTTCCGTCGAATTTGCGTCTCACCTGAGCGCTCCCAGGTTCCTACGCTATTCTGTGGTGGTGAAAAAGACAGCGTCGTTTCTTCGCACGAGCTACAGGGCTGGCAGAATTGGATGGAGGCAGGCGATCAGATTTGGCAATGTCCCCATGGGCGCTATTTCTTTCACCATCGTTATCCAGATTTAGTGCGAAATCGAATTCTCGATTTTTATGGGTCACTTTCTGCTCAGCGGTCTGCAAACTGCTCAGTGCTTAGCACCAAGGTCTAATCAGTCTGAAACATGCCTTTGTTTTATCAGGTCGAGCAAAGGAGGCTAAATTACTTCTTCCTTTACTGCCAACCTGCTAAGAGGAGCCCCCCTCTCTCAAGCTCCACAGAACGATCTCGCTCAGGGCAAGAGCAAACATCGCCGTTCCGTCCGAATGGATGTAAAATTAGGCACATAGTTTGCCTTCGTGCGCGTTAATTATGTCATAGATTTCAGCGGTAGCCATGCCTGCAAAGTTGTAGACGTTTAGCCGGCAGTGAGCGCAATGTCTGACGCGATCGCCACCCATCATGTCTGCCCAAAGCACTTGGCAAGGCGGGTATTCAACGATCTCTATTGGGTCTAGACGACGAATTGCTTTGAGTCTTCTCTATCTTCTGGTCTCTTTATCTGGGCATAAGCTATTAGAGAGCTTCCCTTAGTGTCTTAATCAACACATCGGTCTAGCTTCGTTTAAACGCATACGCTTATGTTTTCGGCTTAGTTGCGCTAACATCGCAGCAAGACTACTGGTCTGTCAATTACTTGACATGACACTACATAGGGGAAAAGTGTATGGCTAAATCCTCGATGCCTCAACCGTCTGCTGTGCCGCAAACATCACCGACAGATGCTCCTAAGCGAAATTGGGGCTTGTTAGTGCTGATCTTCCGGCTGCTGCTGCTGGGGGTCGGCGGTGGTGTGGCAGCGCTAGTTGGAATTGCGATCGCCCAGTTTCAACCTGCCTCACCGACACAAGACCCACCACTGGTTGAAAAAGTAGCACGAGGGACGCGATCGCTCTGGTTAGAACTCCAGCAAATTCCCGAAACGCTAGGTTTGGCTGCGCCGAAGGCATCGCCGTCGCCTTCTGCCGCTGAGCCTGCCCCTACTGCGCCTCAAACGCCACCGCTTTCAGATATCGATCGGCAAAAGCTGCAGGCACAGCTGACTCAGCTCCAGAGCGAGCTAGCAAGAGTGAGTGGACAGACCAACCTTGCAGAAGACGAACGTGCCAAGCAAGCTGCAGGGTTGCAAGAGCGCATTCGCATTATTCAGCAGCAGCTCAACCCCACCGCTTTTGCTGCCCCAGCCGCATCAGCTACGCCGCTCGTGCCGCCCACCACCAGTAAAGTTTCTGGAAACGACACGCTACTCGTGACGCTGCCTACTGATTCGCTGTTTAGCAACAGCCAAACTAATCTGCAGCCCGGCTCTGAGGCGATTCTCGACAGCATCTTGATCGATCTCCAGCGCTATCCCGGTGCCACCATTCGCATTTCTGCCCATAGCGATGCTCAAGGCGACGAGTCCACCGATCGCGCCCGCACCTTCGAGCAAGCCACGGCGATCGAGGGGTATCTGTCTGGCAAGCTGAGCGAAGACTATCACTGGACGGTGGCTGGTTATGGGCATAGTCAGCCGATCGCCACCGGAACCAACGAAGTCGATCGCCAGCGAAATCGGCGGATTGAGATCGCGATCGAGCCACAGTAATAGCCAAGCTGGTATTTTGTTAAAGGCGGGTTCCAACAAAAGTACCCGCCAAATTCTCTGCCAGCTAAAGTCTCATGAAACTCGTTTTTCTTGGAACTCCCCAGTTTGCCGTTCCCAGCTTGGAGCGGTTGATTCAGCATGAGGCTTTTGAGCTAGTGGCAGTGGTGACACAGCCAGATAAGCGGCGGGGGCGCGGCAATGAGGTGATGCCGTCTCCGGTGAAGCAAGTGGCGATCGCGCATCAGATTCCAGTCTGGCAGCCGCGCCGCATCAAGAAAGAAGCGGAAGCGCTGTCTCAGCTGCGGGCGACGGGAGCGGATGCTTTTGTGGTAGTGGCGTATGGGCAAATCCTGTCGCAGGAAATTTTGGATATGCCGCGCTTGGGCTGTATCAATGCGCACGGTTCGCTGCTGCCCAAATATCGAGGAGCTGCACCCATCCAGTGGAGCCTTTACCACGGGGAATCGGAAACTGGCATCACCACCATGCTAATGGATGCAGGCATGGATACGGGCGCCATGCTGCTCAAGTCTGTCACGCCGATCGCCCTTACAGATAACGCGCTGGATCTGGCAAAAACGCTCTCGGTGGCAGCAGCAGATTTACTCGTAGAGACGCTGCTCGGACTAGGAGGCACAATTCAGCCGATTCCTCAAGATCACGAGCAAGCTACCTATGCGCCACTCATTCAAAAAGCAGACTACCAGCTAGATTGGTCAAAGCCAGCGATTGCCCTGCACAACCAAATCCGAGGCTTCTATCCCAACTGCGTCAGCACTTTCCGAGGCAGTCCGCTCAAAATCACCGCAGCGCTGCCGCTCAGCCTGCCGAATTCTTCCCTGCCGCCTGAGATTGCTCAGATCAAACAAGATTGGCTAGCGATCGCACCCGCCGAATTAGCCCCATTTGGAACGGTGATCGGGCTATTGAAGAATCAGGGGGCAGTGGTGCAGACGGGCGAAGGGGTGCTGCTGCTGCAGGAAGTGCAGATGGCAGGGAAACGATCGCAATCAGGCTGGGATTTTGTAAATGGGACGCGCCTCCAGCTTGGAGAGATGCTGCAGTCCAGCTAGCGCTCACTAAGACGGAGCGTAGTGGCGACAGCCGTCGCAAGGCCCGCTGGGGTTAACAGCGCAACGCACCAAAACAGAGCGGGCGTTGAAGCGGCAGGTGACATTGCCGATTATCCATTGCCCATCCACCAGGTTGAGTTCGGTGGGGCGTTGGGCCGACTGGACATAGAGCGCAATTTTTTGAAGGCGATATTTTCCAGACTTAAACTGGTAACGGTGGCGGCGTTCCAGTACCGCATAGGTTTTGCCTTCCAAATCTAGATAGGCACCAGGCTGCGGATTCCAATCTAAATGGACCTTGCCGATCGTTTGCTGGGGGTGATTGAGAATCACCTCGGTCGGCAAGTCCGTTGGCGTAGTGTTTTGCTCCATAAGACTTGTAATCTGGCTTACACTCATTTAAGAGATAGTATCTTACCCGCTGTTCGGATGACGGTTCCGCTTACCTAGACTTAAGGTTTTGATGCGTCTTGTAAAAGAGCGTAAGACTTTAAGCGATTGATTATTTATCTTTCTTATCCTTTACCTTTCTCAATATTAGGCGATCGGCCGCAGGATTGCTGGTCTTGCCTGTAGGCTAAAGCTTAAAACTTATCTAAGCGCCTAACCATGAGAATTAAGGTGATCAACGGCAATACCTACACACCGATGACCGAGGGCATCGATGAGTCGGCACAAGCAGCTCGGTTTAAAGAGACAGAAATTGTGACGACACAGCCCAAGTCGGGTCCAGAGTCGGTCGAGAGCTACTACGATGAATTTCTAGCGATTCCTGGAATTCTCGAAGAAATCATTCTCTCCCCTGATTTTGATGCCTTTGTGATTGCCTGCTGGGGCGATCCGGGGGTTGAGGCAGCCCGCGAACTCACAACCAAACCTGTCGTTGGTATTGCCGAAGCGAGCATGTACATGGCGAATATGCTAGCAGCCCGCTGGGGAGTTGTAACGACGCAGCATCGGACGCTCGACATGATCGAAAAAACAATTTACAAAGCGGGCTTCGCCCATCGCTGCGTCTCGATCCGCACCAGTGGGATTGCGGTCGTTGAAACCGAGACTGCCCGAGAGGCAACGACCGATGCCCTGGAAGCAATTGGAAAATTGGCGATCGCTGAAGATAAAGTTGAAGCGTTGTGTTTAGGCTGTGCGGGCATGAGCGGACTAGATCAGGCGCTAGAGCACCGATTGGGCATTCCCATCATTGATGCCGTTGCCGCTGCCGTCAAGCTGGCAGAATCGCTGGTGGCGCTAAAGAAACAAACCAGCAAAGCCCTGACCTACCAACCCCCCGACGCCAAACTCATCAAAGGCTACCCGCCCCACATGCAGCCGCAGGGAAAATAACCAGATTGCGATCGCGCCACAATTCGATATGATGACGGTGCTTTAATGCAGCATATCCACTCAGCACTACGATCGGGCGATGAAATTCAGCGAACTCGTTGAGAAATTAGGTGCACCCTCCAGCAGTCTCTCTAGCCGCGCCGACCTTAATCCAAATGTGGCAGGCGTGGCAGCAATCGAGGGAGCCACAGCCACAGCCTTGAGCTACATCGAAGGCGAAAAGTTTGCAGCGCAGGTAGAAACGACTGCAGCCGCCGCCCTGATTTTGCCAATGGATGCCGCGCTTCAGGAAAAAGCGATCGCCCGCAACATTGCCTGGATCAGTACGCCACACCCACGCCTGCTGTTTGCCAAAGCGATCGCCCAGTTCTATCAGCCGTTTCGTCCGGCTCCGGGCATTCATCCCACCGCAGTGGTCGACCCATCGGCGCGGCTGGGCGAGGAGGTGTCGATCGGCGCTCATGTGGTAATTCAGGCGGGCGCATCGATTGGCAATCAGGTTTGTATTCATCCCAATGTGGTGGTCTACCCTCACGCAACGATTGGCGATCGCACCACGCTACATGCCAATAGCGTGGTGCATGAGCGCGCCCAAATCGGCGCAGATTGTGTGATTCACTGCGGTGCAGTGATTGGCTCAGAGGGGTTTGGCTTTGTGCCCATCCCCGAAGGCTGGCTGAAGATGGAGCAGTCTGGCTTGGTGGTGCTGGAAGACGGGGTAGAGATTGGCTGCAACAGCGCGGTCGATCGTCCGGCGGTCGGCGAAACGCGCATAGGGTGCAACACCAAGATCGACAACTTGGTGCAGATCGGGCATGGCTCTCAGATTGGCAAAAATTGTGCGCTAGCGGCGCAAGTAGGGTTGGCAGGCGGGGCACAGCTAGGGGAGCGGGTGATTTTGGGTGGGCAGGTTGGTGTGGCAAATCAGGCAAAGGTAGGCAATGGGGTGCAGGCAGGCGCACAGGCGGGTATTCACAGCACCGTTGCGGCAGGAACCGCCGTTTTAGGGACGCCAGCAATTCCCTATAATCTTTACCTGAAAGCATCAGCAGTGTTTAACCGTTTACCAGAGATGCACAAAACCCTCCGCCAAATCCAACGACAGCTTCAGGGAAAATAAAGCTTTTCTCGCTGCTGCTGGTCAAAAGCGTAACCACGAACACTCTTTCCACTTCACTGCTGCTAAACTGCACTACAACCAAGCACCTTAAAAATCATTCTGCAACTCATGGTTGGGACAGACAGCGAATATATTCGGAAAGCCGAAGCCACAAGGGTACGAGTCCTCAGCGAAGCCCTCCCCTATATTCAACAGTTTGCTGGACGGACGATCGTCGTGAAATACGGCGGGGCTGCAATGAAAGACGGCAGACTCAAGGAAACCGTGATGCGAGACATCGTGTTTCTTTCATGCGTCGGCTTGCGCCCGGTCGTTGTTCATGGCGGCGGACCTGAAATTAACTCCTGGCTCGACAAACTTGGCATTGAGGCGCAGTTCAAGAACGGCTTGCGCGTCACCGATGCCGCCACGATGGATGTCGTCGAAATGGTGCTGGTGGGTCGGGTGAACAAAGAGATCGTCTCGTTGATTAATCAGGCAGGCGGCAAAGCGGTTGGGCTATGTGGCAAAGATGGCAACCTGATTAAAGCCCGTCCTCAAGGGGATCTGGGCATTGGCTTTGTTGGAGAAGTCAGCGCTACCGATGTGCGGCTGCTGGAGTCTCTGGTTAGAGATGGCTATATTCCGATCGTCTCTAGCGTCGCGGCAGACGATCGCGGACAGGCATACAACATTAACGCTGACACCGTTGCTGGCGAGCTGGCAGCCGCCCTTGGCGCCGAAAAGCTGATCCTGATGACCGACACAGCAGGCATCCTCAGAAACTACAAAGACCCCTCCACGCTGATCGCCAAGCTCGATATCCAAGAGGCTCGCAATCTAATTGAGGAAGGTATCGTTGCAGGCGGCATGATTCCCAAAGTTAACTGCTGCGTCCGATCGCTGGCTCAGGGTGTCCGCGCCACCCACATTATCGACGGGCGCATTCCTCATGCCCTTCTGTTAGAAACCTTTACCGATGCCGGGATTGGCTCAATGATCGTGGCATCCGGCTACCATGCGTAGAATCTTGTTATTTTGTGAAAGGGAGGCAGTCTCCCTTTCAGAAATTACGTTGATCTACCATGTCCGATTCTCTTGATCTCGCTAATCGCCAATATCAAGCCGGAAAAGCTGCTTTTGAACGAGGGCAGTATCGTCAGTCGATCGAATTGCTGGAAAAAGCAGTCAGCTTAGTGGCAAAGGGAACGCCACTAGGCGGCGAAATGCAAATCTGGCTGATAACGGCGTATCAGGCAGCAGGGCAAGACCAGCAGGCGATCGCTCTTTGCCAAACTTTAGATGCACATCCTGACTTGCGAACCCGCAAACAGAGTCGCCGCTTGCTCTACATCCTCAAAGCGCCCAAGCTGCAAACCCGCCCCGAATGGCTCACTCAAATTCCCGATCTGTCCAGCATCGACACGGCTGAGACAGATAACAAAGGGGCGTCTCGCTTTGCCGAAACCGCTAAAAAAGCACCCCCGCGTCCACGCCCCCAGTCTGAACCAGAGCCAGTTGACCTCAGCCAAGTCAACACTAAAGATAACGGCTTTGTCTGGATTGCTCTGGCAGCGATCGGGCTACTGTTGGGAGGGTTGATCTGGCTCAGCTAACCGTCTGATGGCTAGTTCAGCCTGGATATTCTCCTGCCTTACGATCGAATTTCGCGTTTCTCCATCCTCCCAATTCAACCATGTCCGACCCCATCCTCGAACAGATCCTCAGCCTCGCGGCGCAGCGTACTGATGCAGCCGAGGTCTACTATGCCTCCAGCCAAAGCACCCCGATCGAATTTGAAAACAACCGACTCAAGCTGCTGCAAACCAAAGCGTCGCAGGGAGTGGCGCTGCGGGTCATTTCTAACGGCAGGTTGGGCTTCGCCAGCTCAACCGACCTGAGCAGACTGGACGATCTGGTGGATGCGGCAGTGCAAACGGCTGAGATTGGTAGCCCCGCCGAATTCGAGTTTGCCGCAGATTTCCATCAGTGGGATACCGGCAATGGCACTGTCTACACACCCCCCACCACCCAAGAGCTGGTCAGCGTGGGCGAACGCCTGATTCAACAGATGCATGAATACAATCCGGAGATCCTAGTAGATGTGGGATTTCGGGTGGGTTCTGGGACTGTAAAGATCGCTACCAGCCGCGATGTCTACGCTGAGCGATCGAGCCAAACGATCAGCGCTAGCCTATCGGGAAATTTGGTCAAGGGCGAAGATTTTCTGCAGATCTATAGCTACGATGTCGGACGCGATCGCGATCCAGACTACGATCGCATCTTGCAAACGCTGCTGCAAAAATATCGCTGGGCAGAACGCAGCGCCAGCATCAGCAGTGGCACTTACCCAGTGCTATTTATGCCCCGATCGGCAGTCAGCACGATCGGCGGCTTGTTTGATGCAATTCTTTCGGGTCAGGCAGTGGTGCAAAAATCTTCGCCGCTAGCCGACAAGCTGGGCGAAACGCTATTTGATAAGCGGCTGACGCTGTTTGAAGACCCGACGCTCGGCGTTAGCGCCTGCACCTTTGATGATGAAGGAACCCCGACTAGCCACAAGGCGTTTATCGAGAATGGCACGGTGCAAAGCTTTTATTGGGATCGCCGCTGGGCAGCGCGAGCGGGGCAGGTATCTACAGGCAACGGTTTCCGCGGAGGGTTGTCCCGTCCGTTGCCCAATACAATCAATCTCTGCATTGCGCCCGGTCAAACTTCGACGGCAGATCTGATCGCCAGCATTGACGAAGGCGTAATAGTCGATCAGGTGCTGGGAGCAGGACAATCCAATCAGCTAGCAGGTGAGTTTTCAGTCAATTTGGCGCTGGGCTACAAAGTAGAAAAGGGAGAAATCGTCGGACGGGTCAAAAACACAATGGTGGCAGGCAGCATCTTTGAAGCGTTCCAGCAGCTTACCGATCTAGGCGATACGCCAGAATGGGTGGGGGGTGGAGCCTATGTCCCCAGCCTGCTGTTCAATCAGCTTGGCGTAGCTGCCCGAAATTAGATCTGGCGGTTGCCAAACCCCAATTTATCCTGCAAACTTAAATTTTTGCAGGCATTCTCAAGGCAGCAATGAGCAAATTGGCACGATGGCAACCTCCATCCAAACGATCGCCCCTGCCCTTACGAGAGCTAAAAGCGATCGCCTTAGTCTTTCTAAAGCTGCGGCTGTGGCTCATTCTAATCGCCTTTTTCCTGCTGACGGGCTGTGTTCGCTCTGACATTGGCATTCGCTTCCAAGATGCCAACCATGGCACAATTGTCCAGCACATCCATATCGACCCAGGCAAAACCGGCTTGGAGAATGCAATCGCCTCAATCTGGCTAGACAATCTGGAACAGCAGAGCAAGAAACTGGGCGGGTCTTTCCGTTGGGCTGGCCAGCAAGAAGCAACCCTCACCCTGCCCTTCTTCAATGCCAAAGATCTAGAGGCTAAGTTCAACCAACTTTTTCAGACCGAGTGGCAGCCAAAATCCGCCCAGTCGCCCAACCTGCCCACTGCCACTTCCCACCTGCAGATGCGGTCGGGCAACTGGATTTTCTGGCAGCGCTTCGTACTGGACTACGAGTTAGATTTACGATCGCTCACTCCTCTAACCGCAGAAACCCTGTCGCTCGATCCCAGCAAGCTGCTTCAGCTAAAGTTTAGTCTCAGCATACCGGGAAGCGCCAAAAGCCTGAATGCCGAGAACCCACCACAACTCCGCAGCAAAGGACACCAGCTCATTTGGCAACTTCATTCGGGAGAACTCAACCATCTGCAAGCCGTATTTTGGTTGCCCAGCCCGCTTGGAATTGGGGCTGCGTTAATTGGGCTACTGGTTGTGGTAGGCGCGATCGTCAGAATGTATCCGCTGTCGCCCTCTCAAGGCGAGCCACTAATTGAGGGTTGATGCGGTTGAAGGGCAACGAACGGATCATGCCACCCAATAAAAGATTTACTGTTCCTCATCCTGCGAAGTTTGTAGCTGTAGATAAACTAGCCCCAGCGTAATTGCCAACAGCACGCTTGTTGCAGCTGCCGCATAGCCCAAATCAAATTGGGCAAAGGCCTGATTGTAGATGTAGAACACTAGCAAGTTTGTAGAGTTCAGCGGGCCGCCGCCTGTCATCACATAAGGTTGCTCAAAGCTGCGGAGCGTGAAGATTCCGGTTGTAATTGCCGCAAAAACTAGCGTGGGTCGCAGTCCGGGCAGCGTCACATGCCAAAACTGCTGCCATGCGGTTGCACCATCTAGCTCAGCCGCTTCATAGCGATTCTGGGGAATCGTTTGGAGCCCTGCCAAAAACACCACCAGATTGAAGCCAATTTGCTTCCAAATGCTCAGTAAAATCAGGACTGGCATTGCCCAAGTGACACTCCCCAGCCAAGGAATACTAGCAATGCCCACAAGATTTAAACCCGCATTTACAATGCCATTGGTTTGAAATAACCACCGAAAGCCCAGCCCTACAGCCACCAGCGATGTCACCGACGGAATAAAATAAGCCGTCCGCAAAAAGCCGCGTAGAGCGATCGACCGATTCAACAGCACCGCCAGCCCCAGCGGAATCACCAAACTGGGAACTACCGTTGCGATCGTAAAATACAGGGTATTGCCTAGCACCTGCCAAAAATCTGCATCTGCTAGCAGCCGCCAATAGTTCCGTAACCCAACCCAACGAAGACCCGCCCGGGTAAAACTGCCGGACGTGAAGCTGAGGTAGATCAGATAGCCGATCGGGTAGACCACAAAAATTCCCAGCAACACAAGCGCCGGAGCCAGAAATAGCCAAGCCGTCAGAGTTTGACGCTGGGATTGAGTGAGTTGCTGTAGTTTTACTTGTGTCATGGCTCTGTAGATTTACTAAATATCCAACGATCGGGACCGTCAAAATAATCTGGACTTAGCGCAATGCGAATGGCTGCATTCCTTATTCAAGGACATGTTAGGGTAGTTAATCGCAATTCATCTTTCTGCTCTCATGGTTTCTGATGCTGCGCCCAGCTTAGTTTCGCCCGACCTCCCGCTGCCCACCACTGATTCTATGTCTGTCTTGAGGCTAGGCGTTTTGGCATCTGGAAGCGGTAGCAATATGGAAGCGATCGCCCAAGCAATTGCCCATCAAAAACTCAACGCTCAAATTCAAGTTTTGGTCTACAATAACCCCAACGCCAAAGTCGCAGAACGTGCCGATCGCCTCAATGTCCCCAAAGTGCTGCTCAACCATCGCGAGTATGCCAGCCGCGAAGCACTAGATCAAGCGATCATCGACACAATGCAGCAGCATGACGTGGAGTGGATTATCATGGCTGGCTGGATGCGGGTTGTGACAGCAGTTTTGATCAACGCTTTTCCCCGTCGTATCCTCAACATCCATCCTAGCCTGCTGCCTAGCTTTCCGGGAGCACATGCTATTGAGCAGGCGATCGCCGCAAAAGTCAAAATTACAGGCTGCACGGTTCACATTGTCGAGCTGGTCGTAGATAGCGGTCCCATCCTGATGCAAGCAGCAGTACCAATCCTGCCGAATGACACAGCAGAAACGTTGCATCAGCGGATACAGGTGCAGGAACACCGCATTTTTCCTAGCGCGATTGCCTTAGCTGCACAGCAGGCACAGTAACGCTTCCTATCTCAATACCTACAGCAGTATTCACTTGAATAGGCTAAATTATCTGATTTTGTTTCAGCACAAAGCGCTGTACTACCCAGTGCCTAACGAATATCGCCTGCGACGATCGCCAGACTGACTTTTACAAACCAATTTTCTGCAAGAGTTCTCTTTCACTCCCTTTTTGGGATTACTAGAACCGAGCTGTCCATACCAAACACAAGTTTGTATCGCGCTAAACAACAGTGCTTAGATTTGGACGCTTTGAGTTTGGCTGAAGGCTCTGTTTTTTGGGTTTGCAATGCAGCAAACCAGAAATTCTGGGCTTGAGGCGATCGAGAACCGCTGTAAATTGCCGCAAAAGTCATGGCTTACAGAGGTAAGTACTCTAGGTTTCGCGCAGTTGAGAATTGCGAGAAGAATGAAGATTCTTTTAGTGGAAGATGATGAACAACTGGTTGATCTGCTGAAAAGCCGTCTTGCCCCCCAGCAGTATGTAATTGATGTTGCAACAGATGGGCAAATAGGCTGGGACTTGGTGCAGTCGGTTGCTTATGACCTTGTCGTGCTAGATGTGATGCTGCCGCAGCTAGATGGCATTAGCTTTTGTCGTCAGCTGCGGGCAAAAGGAAATCAGGTTCCTGTCCTGCTATTTACCGCTAAAGCAGACTGCGATGACAGAATTTCTGGTTTAGATGCTGGAGCCGATGACTACCTAATTAAATCAGCGCCTCTGCCAGAGCTAGAAGCCAGGATACGTGCCTTGTTGCGTCGCCAACGAATGGTCTTATCAGCTGTGTTGAAGTGGGGAGATTTGCGGCTTGATCTAGCTAGCTGCGAAGCTAGTTTTGCAGGGTTGCCGCTCAATCTAACGGTTAAAGAATATGCGCTGTTGGAACTCTTGATGCGAAACCCACAGCGGGTGTATAGCCAAAGCACAATCTTGAACCAGCTTTGGTCAATTGATGAGGAGATCCCCGGCGAAGATGCCGTCCGCACTCACATTAAACGGCTCCGACACAAACTCAAAGCTATTGGAGCTGCAGACTTAATCGAAACGGTGTACGGGATAGGCTACAAGCTCAACCCAGACCCACAGCTCGTCGATCGTCTCATTAGCCCATCCCCTGCCCCTTCCTCATCAGACCTTTGGCAGCAAAATCAGTCTAAGCTGCTAGAACGGATTACGGTTTTGCAGCAAGCTGCCCAGAACACAGGCGATCAGGAGTTGCTGGAGCGGGCACAGCGCGAGTGCCATAAGTTGATCGGGCTATTGGGCATGTTGGGCTTGCCAGAAGGCGCGGCAATGGTGCAGCAAATTAAAACGCTGCTGCAATCAGCATCGGCAATCTCCCCATCCGAGCAGCCCCTCATTCTGGCGTATGTGACAGCGCTGCAGCAGCAAATTGAAACGGTTAGTGCAGGCTCCCAAACTGCTCAGAGGCTTCAGAAACAACGAGCGGCAAGCGGTTCCAATGGCAAAATCCTGATCCTGGATGACGATTGCTTCGTGCTACGCCTGCTCCAGGTAATGCTAAAGCCTCAAGGATTTGAGGTTTTAACATTGAGCGATCCGCTACAGTTTTGGGATCAGCTAGAGGCTGTAGAGCCTGATCTGCTAATTTTAGATCTTCAATTGCCTGGTACTAGCGGAATCCAGCTTTGCCAAACCTTACGAAATCACAGCCGCTGGTCTTGGCTGCCGATCGTTTTTCTAAGTGCCCAGGAGGATGCCGAAACAGTGCAGCAAGCCTTTAAAGCTGGAGCCGATGACTTCATCTCAAAACCTGTAAATGCTGCTGAGCTAGTGATGCGGTTGCTCAATCGGCTGGAGCGATCGCGATCGCTCCAGCAAAAACCATGAGATGCAGCCCCTGTAGAGCGTAGAGCCGCACTTATTGCTTCAAAAATCTAGTTTTCACAAGCGGCTTGCCCCAGTGAAAACTAGATTTTTGTTTTTCAATCTGCTGTGCTTAATTACATGCCTGATCTGCTACTTTTCTCAGCGCACCAAGTAGCGTTGAGGCAACAATACAACGCTTGGAGCTGCTGTCAGCCATACTAAACGTTAGCTTGCCCAAGGCACCATTTACATTTCCTCGTCCGTCGAACTGCAATCGATAGATGCCATTTTGCTGGGTTAACGTTGTCAACCCCGTGTCAATATCAACTTCCGAGAACAGAGTTTGCCAAACAACTGGATTGGTCGAGGAAATCACCGGATACATTGCCCACTGCACCTTATTTCCCACATCTTGAAACGACACTTGCCAAACTCTGTGAGATTGCATAGCTTGTGACTGGGTTTGACGGATTGCTTGAAAGGCTTCGTCTTGGGCTGCCGATAGCCCCCGATTGCTATGAAACGCTTTCCAACCCGGAGCAGCGATCGCAGACAGTGTTCCAACGATCATGACCACAACCAGCAGTTCAACGATCGTCATGCCTGCTGTGGCATTCTTTTGACGCCAGAACCGTAAAGCTGACTTCGATCTGTGCATACGTCTTCTGCTCATGCAGCACCCCTCCTCATGCCACCTAGTTGCTGGATCAGTGAAAATCCCTCCTATCATTCCCGAATCTTTCGGATATGACACCACGCGCATACGTTAGGATGATTTTTTTGTAAAAGCCCTGCTGCACAAGGCTCTTGCAAAAGCGTTAGGTGGCTATTTCAAATAGAGGTTGACTCCAATAGAGGTTGAAAATGAGGCAGAAGAGCTTTTAGAGGTTAAGCCTTTCCAATTTCATCCTTGAATCCTTGAGCATCGCGTTCAGCAAAGACTTCTTTGGCAGCAAACACACCATTTAGCGCAGCTGGAAATCCAGCATAGACTGCTAGCTGCAGAATGATTTCAATTATTTCCTCACGGCTACATCCTACATTCAGTGCGCCATGCAGATGCACCTTGAGTTGAGGTTGAGCATTACCAAGCGCAGTCAGGGCGGCAACGGTCGCAATTTCTCGGGATTTCAAATCAAGACCGGGGCGAGAGTAAACATCACCAAAGGCAAACTCAATGATGTAGCGCGCCAAGTCAGGCGCAATGTCTTTCAAGCTTTCAATTACGCGATGTCCGGCTTCACCGTCTACCTCTGCTAGCTTTTGCCAGCCGCGATCGTAGCGTACATTCTCCTCTGCCAGTGTCATGGTATAACTCCAGTGCTTTACGGTGATGAATTGTGGTTTGAAGACTAGTGAGCTGAGGTTATCAAGTTGTTTAACTAATTGCCATGGAATTCCAATACGGATCACTTTAGGTGAGCCGATTGCCACTTGTTGAATCCTCAGTTCATCATCTATCGTTATCACCATAGAACTTAGAGTGCGCTCTAAGTCAAGTCTAAATTAGCCTCAAGCAACTTTGGATAAGCTCAGTTCGGGGCGAAGCTAGCTCTGCTTTAGCTGGACTCGGCTTTGCTTTAGCGGAACATTAGACTTAAACCAGCTGCAAAAGTGATAGTTCATTGTAGTTTTTATAAGCCACCAGCAGATTTCAAGCGTTCCTCTGAGGATAAGTCTTATGCTATCCCTCTTTATCCTTTTATTTTTTTACGTGCGTTTCTAGACGTGTCTAGGCTGCATCGCTCGTTCTACTTCTTCCTACTTCACGTCGAACGGCGATAGCGTGATTTCCGATAGCGTATCTTGGATTATCCCAATAGTTTTTCTTAGTTGTTCTCACGGCTATTTTGCTTGTCGCCGTACTTTGCAAAGAAGCTTGATTATTCAGTCTAAAGAATTATTCTGAATTGGGACACCTTCAAGAAGCCATTTAAAGTAAAAACGGGCAGCATTGCTGCCCGACTCTTTTGGATGGATTGAATCTCTATTTCGCTGCACCCACAGGGAGGTGCTGCTGGATCGTTTCTCGATATTGGCTCTTGGGTTTCACACCCTTCATCTCGCTAACCAGCGCTTTGTCGCGGAAGAACTGGACGGTCGGTGTGCCCACTACACCTGCAGATTCAGCAATCTCTGGGTCTTGCTCAATGTCGATCTCAATGTAGTGAACTTGCCCCTCAAATTCGTCCACAATCTTGCTCAAGATTGGCTTTAAGGTATGACAAGGACCACAGGTCGGTGAGGCATACTTCACCATGATTAAGCGATCGCTATCGTGGTAGAGCTTCCGCAGGGCATACCCACCCACATGGCGCGTTTTAGCAACATCAAAATCAGCCGCCAATTCCTCGTCAGATTTGGGCGTAGCTTCCGAGTGATTGGGTTTTTCTTCGGCTTCTTCTGCCTGATGAAATTCCTGCGCCAGCCCATTCACTGCCAGATAGCGCTCTGCCAGCATTGCCGCCATACAGCCCGTCCCTGCAGCAGTGATACCTTGGCGGAATTCATGATCCTGCACATCGCCTGCAGCATACACGCCTTCCACATTGGTTTCAACATGATTCTTAGTCACAACATAGCCAACATCATCCAGCTCAATCTGCCCCTGGAAGAGGCTAGTGTTGGGCGTATGCCCGATCGCGTAGAACAGACCTTTAGCAGGAATCTCGCTTACCTCGCCTGTTTGAGTATTGCGGACGCGAACACCTGCCATCCAGCCTTCGCCACCGTGAACATCGATCGCCTCAGTGTTCCAGTGAACAGTAATTCTCGGATTGCTTAGGACGCGATCTTGCATTGCTTTGCTGGCTCGCATTCTCTCAGTCCGCACCAGCAGATGCACTTGGTCGCCATATTTAGTGAGGTACATTGCTTCTTCGGCTGCCGAATCGCCACCGCCGATCACCACGATCTCAGCTTTGCGGAAGATCGGCGTTGCGCCATCACAAATTGCACAGGCAGAAATGCCTCGGCTCCAGAACAGCGATTCGCTGGGTAAGCCTAACCGTCGTGCCGTTGCGCCTGTAGCAATGACAACGCTGTGTGCTTTAACCTCGCGCTCCTCCGAGCGGATGACAAATGGACGCTGGCTAAAGTCTACCGAAATGACATCTTCGGTATAAAGCTCTGCACCCCAGCGGATGGCTTGCTCCTTCATGCGGTCCATCAACGCCGGACCCATAATTCCTTCTGGAAAGCCAGGGAAGTTTTCAACTTCGGTGGTAGTCATGAGCTGCCCGCCCGGAAGTCCGCCTGCTTGATATCCTTCAAACACTAAAGGTTTCAAGTTTGCTCGTCCAGCATAGATCGCAGCAGTGTAGCCAGCCGGACCAGAGCCAATGATGACTAAATTTTCTACGGTTGGGGTTGACATAACATAGCGAACTCATAACGACTACGTATTAGTATAACAATTTTTAGAGAAAAAGCAATATCTCAAACCCAACCGCTCCCCCACCAGACAGATTCTCGATCGCCGTCCCCACGCCTTTCTGTCCCTCCGGTACAATACAGATACTTCATCCTGTAGTATCCCTCGCCCTCCCCGACCTTGATTCAAGCCGAAACCCTCGAACTTTTAGAATGGTCTCGCCTCTGCCAGCACCTCGCCACGTTTGCCGCAACCAAGCTCGGCGCAACGGCAGCTCGATCGCTCAGCATCCCCTCTCGTCTGGAAGATAGTCTTGCTCTGCTCGCGCAAACGCGAGAGGTCTACCAGCTAGAAAGCACCCTCACCACTGGACTCTCGTTTGAGGGCATCCATGATATTGGCGATTCGCTGGAGCGAGCAGAGCTGCAGGGTGTGTTGGCAGGCACAGAGCTATTAGATATTGCAACCACGCTGGCAGGGGCACGTCAGATTCGCCGCACGATCGACAACCAGCCTGATTTGACTGTTCTTACAGAACTCGTCGCTGAACTGCGAACCTACCCAGAACTTGAGCAAGAGATTCATCGCTGTATCGACGATCGCGGTCAGGTTGAGAACCGCGCTAGCGTCAAGCTAGAAGGCATCCGCGTCCGTTTGAAAGAAGTGCGCGATCGCATCTACCAAATGCTGCAAAACTTGCTGCAGCGTCAATCGAATGCTGTGCAGGAATCGTTGATTACCCAGCGGGGCGATCGATTTGTGATTCCGGTGAAAGCGACCCACAAAGACGCAATTCCTGGCATTGTGCATGATACTTCTACTAGTGGAGCAACGCTTTACGTAGAGCCACATGCGATCGTCAACCATGGGAACCAGCTCCGGCAGCTCGTACGGCAAGAACAAGCGGAAGAAGAGGCAGTCCGCCGTGCCCTGACAGAACAGGTGGCTGCCGTCAAGCCAGATTTGGAACGGCTGCTGGCGACCGCCACGATTTTGGATCTCGCCACTGCTCGCGCCCGTTATTCGCTTTGGCTAAATGCCAATCCGCCTCGATTCGTCCGGTTTACCAGTGGAGGTTCGGCGGCTGATACATCAACAACCAATACATCAACAACCAATACATCAACAACCAATACATCAACAACTAATACATCGTCAGTCGAGCAAGTTACCGTGCGGCAGTTACGCCATCCTCTCTTAGTTTGGCAGCATCAGCATGAGCAAGGGACAGCCGTCGTGCCGATCGATTTGGTCATCCAACCGCATATCCGCGTGGTTGCCATTACTGGACCGAACACAGGCGGCAAAACCGTGACGCTCAAGACGTTTGGCTTGGCAGTGCTAATGGCAAAAGTGGGGCTGTTTGTCCCCGCTCGTGAACCCGTTGAGATACCCTGGTTTGACCAAGTTTTAGCTGACATTGGCGATGAGCAATCGTTACAGCAAAGTTTGTCTACTTTTTCAGGACATATCCGCCGGATTAGCCGAATTTTAACGGCGATCGCTCCAAAAACCCCGGCAGAAACAGATCAGATCAGTGTCGCCAATGCTCTTGTCCTGCTGGACGAAGTGGGTGCTGGAACTGACCCCTCGGAAGGTAGTGCTTTGGCGATCGCTCTCCTCCAGTACCTTGCAGACCATGCCGCTTTGACAATTGCCACGACTCACTTTGGCGAGCTAAAGGCACTGAAATACCAGGATGAGCGGTTTGAGAATGCCTCGGTGGAATTCAACGATGTGACGCTGTCGCCCACATACCGTCTGCTTTGGGGAATTCCAGGGCGATCGAATGCGCTGACTATTGCTCAGCGGTTGGGCTTGAGCCAGGAGATCGTGCAACAGGCGCAGGGCTACGTTGGCGTTGGGTCTGATCAAGATGTAAATCAGGTGATTGCAGGATTGGAGGCACAGCGACGGCAGCAGGAGGAAAAAGCCAAAGCTGCCGAGAATCTAGTGAAGGAAACCGAACGGCTATATCAGGAGGTGTCGCGCCGAGCAGATTTCCTACGCGATCGCGAGCGAGACCTCCAGCAGCAGCAGGAGCAAGCCATTCAGCAGGCGATTACCCAAGCGAAGTCAGAAATTGCCCAGGTCATCCGTCGCCTGCAGAAAGGCACACCCACCGCGCAAGATGCCCAACAGGCCACAGACGCACTCAACCACATTTCTGAACGGCTGCCCTCGCGCCAGCAGCCCAAACCTAAACCCGGCTTCATGCCAAAGGTGGGCGATCGTGTCCGCATTCCCCGTCTAGGGCAAACGGCAGAGGTGTTGACAAATCCGGATACAGATGGTGAACTCAGCGTTCGCTTCGGCTTGATGAAAATGACAGTCTCTCTGGCGGACGTGGAGTCTCTGCAAGGCGAAAAAATCGAAATCCCGCCAAAGCCTAAACCCATTGAACCGCCTCCAGCCCCCGCTGCTCCCCCGCCTCTAATCCGCACCTCTAGCAATACGATCGATCTGCGGGGAAGCCGCGTTGCTGATGCTGAGGCAGTGTTAGAAAGGGAAATTGCTAAAGCCAACCGTGCCCTGTGGATTATTCATGGGCATGGCACAGGGAAGCTGCGGCAGGGTGTTCACGAGTTTTTGAAGCAGCATCCGCATGTGTCGCGCTTTGAGTATGCCGAACAAAATGACGGCGGGACTGGAGTCACGATTGCCTATCTCGACTAGGATGTAGGGTGGGCTACCGTTTTGGCTTCATGCGATCCATCTTCTTCTTGCTATTCCTTTGCGTTTGGCTGGTTATCACTCCCCCAGCTCAGGCTGCCCCGATCGGCACGCGAGCACCCCTCACGCTCGATCTGCTGCAAGCTCGCCTCAAGTCGCCGATGGTCGATCAGGGGATCCGCACGATCGATCTTCGCCGCCTGACAATTGACCTCCGCCCCGAAAACAGCGAATTCCGTGACCAATTCTATCGGTTGATCCAAACGCAGATTCAGCGATCGCCCACACCATTAGGGCTCGATTTCAGCAACTCGTTGATTCAGGGCGAGTTCAAAATTAGCGCGCTGGCGCAACGCACTCCTTTGTATGGGCAGCTACCACCCATCTTTAGCCCCGCAGAGCAGGCGCAACTCGCCCGCGATCGCCGTCGTTTGTTCCAACTCAATCAGCTTTCTCGATCGCTGCTGACGCAAAGCCAAGTGACACCGCTGCAGATCACCGTGCTCAATGCGCCGCTGACGCTGCTACAAACTCACTTTGAAGGATTTGCCAATTTCACCAATACCTTTTTCTTGGGGCGAGTAGAGGCTCAGGGTGCCGTCTTTAGCCAAGAGGCAGATTGGTCAGAAGCCCGCTTCAGCCAACCTGCTAGCTTTACCAGCGCTAGCTTTCAGCGAGATAGCCGCTGGCGCAGCGCCATTTTCTTCGATCGTGCCAAGTTTAATCAGGTGCAGTTCGAGAGTGCAGTCAACTTTCAGAGCAGCGAATTTCAGGCAAATGCCAGCTTTCACCAGGCTATTTTTCAGCAAAGCGCCAACTTTAGCCGCATTCAGTGGCGTGACAAAGCCGACTTTGCTCAAACCCGCTGGCAGGCTACCGTGCAGTTCGATCGCAGCAAGTTTACCCAAGCGCTGTTTTTAACAGAAGCTGTATTTGAAAAAGCTGTCAGCTTCTGGCAGACCCAGTTTGATCAGCCTGTGAATCTGCGGGGTGCTAGCCTCCTCAACCAAGCCGACTTTGCAGATGCCGGGTTCGCGCCGACTGCCTATCTAAATATTTCTAATCTCCAATTTGATCCAAAGCAAGCGACTTTTTTGGGCAATCCAGGGCAGATTGGGCGTGTTCTCTCGGTGCCCAGTTTGCGAGGCAACGAAGCGCTATTTCGAAAGCTCGTGCAGAATTTTCGCCAGCTCCAGCAGGTAGCTGATGCCAATCAAGTTGAGTACACTGCCCAAAAGTTGCGGCTGCAGCAGCTCCGCCGTCAGCTGCTAGGGGTCAACCTTAATAGCGCTACTCGTCGTGAGCTGATGCGGGTGGGTTTTTCGGAGGCACAAGCTGATGCGATCGCCACTCTCCGCCTGCAGCAAACTTTCCGCAACCCCAATGACATTCTGCGAGTCGATGGTATTGACCTCGCCACCTACGTGAAAGTGCGCGATCGCATCGTAGCTCGCGAACCTTTTTCGCTGGCAAGCTGGCTGTTAGATGCACTCTACTGGGTGGGGCTCAGCCTCTTGCTGCTGTTAACCCATTACGGGACAAATTTTTGGCTGGTGTTTGGCGTGGGGCTGGTGGCGATCGCTCACTTTGGCGTCTTGTTCTGGCTAGTCGATCGATTTCGACGGCTTGTGCCGCAGCCGATTGTGCCGACTGCTCCTGAATTAGCATGGACAAGCGGTGGATTTGCTCTAATTACGCTGCTGGGACTGCTGGCTATTTTTCGCAACGGCGAACATCCCTGGTTTACGCTGGGATGTCTTGCGCTGGTGATCGTACCCATTCCTGCTGTTCTCACTGGGTTAATGTACTGGCGCGGACGGTATCATGACTTGATGACCGTCAGCTATTTTGTTGAAGATGCCAGCCTCCGTCAGCTCCGGTTTCTGATTGGCAGATTGCCGAATATTCCTGCCTATCCCGACTTTCGGGCACGCTATAGCTCCATCGTTTGGAATCGCCGCTGGAGCTGGCTCAACTATTTTGATTTTAGTCTCAATAATTTATTTCGCATTGGTTTTAATGACATCCGCTTGCGCGACAAACATATTCCAGGATTTATCACTGCGCTAGTCTGGTATCAGTGGACGATCGGTTTACTTTATTTTGCACTGCTGCTCTGGACGCTCTCCCGAACAATTCCCGGACTCAATCTGCTAATTTATTTTAAGTGAGGTAAGGTCTATGCTCAGTTTGGAGCTTCCGGCAATCTCTATACTTTTTGTATCTCCCCTTATTTCTTTTTCTACAATGGCTCAGCTTCCGCCTGCTTCCCCTGTTTCGCCGAGCGCTGCCCTCGATCGCCTCTTCACTACCCCTCGGGTTGAGTCAGAGTGGTTTACCGATTCGTTCCTTCAGCAGGTGCCGGTAGCGCAGCTAGAACAAATTATTGCTGGTTTGCGACAGTCTTTAGGGGAGTACCAACAGATTCAGCCAAATGGTTCTAGCTACTCGGCTGTGTTCGCAGGCGGCAAAGTTTCAACCCAGATTGCTCTAGATGCCGAGGGCCGGATTGCAGGATTGTTCTTTAGCCCGCCAGAGCTAAATGCAATCTCAGCTGCGGAGGCGATCACTCAACTCAAAGCCTTGCCAGGTCAAACCAGCTTGCTCATTCTCAAAAATGGACAGGAGCTAGCGGCTTACAATGCTGATCAGCCTTTAGCGGTCGGCTCAAGCTTCAAGTTGGCAGTTCTGCTGGCGCTGCGGCAACAGATTGATCAAGGCAAGCGATCTTGGGCGGACGTGGTAGAGTTGCGCCCCCAGGATAGAAGCTTATTCGGCGGCATCCTAGACACCTGGTACGACGGAGCGCTGCTGACGCTGCAATCGCTTGCGACGCTGATGATTTCTCAAAGCGACAACACTGCCACAGATGTATTGATTAATCAAGTGGGGCGTGAGGCGATCGAATTCCTCGCACCTCACAATCAACCGTTGTTAACCACGCGAGAACTGTTGATCCTCAAAGCCCCCCAAAGTTCTGCCCTGCTGCAACGCTACCAGTCGGCAGATACCGCTCAGCGTCGCCAAATTCTGGCAGAGCTTGCTCAGCTGCCGTTGCCCAATCGGGCTGACTTCGGTACCGCAACTCAGCCTGTAGCGATCGACAGTGCCGAATGGTTCTTCACCTCCCGTGAGCTTTGTACGCTAATGCAACAGGTTGAAGATCTACCGCTGATGAGCGTCACTCCCGGAATTAATCCCACAGGGTGGTCGCGGATTGCTTATAAAGGTGGCTCCGAAGCGGGTGTTCTGAACCTAACTCACTGGCTACAAGCACCCGATGGCACAACCTACTGTGTTTCTACGACGTGGAATAATTCCATGGCTCCCCTAGATGAAACTCAGTTCTCCTTACTCTATAGCGCTTTGATCGCAGGCTTGAAGCCCGCCCCATCACAGTGATCTGTCGATCGAGCCGCACGACGGCAGCTAGATTGGCGCAAACCTGTAAGGCACGTAGCACCATAAAGATAAAAATTAATAGAAAATTGCTAAATGACTTCACTGTCGCACCTTTCAGCGAAAATTGAGCTTTTGAAGCGCCAAATATATTACGGATTGCAAAGATCTTCGCTGTAAAACGAAATAGCTCTAGTGAGAGTTCAGCGGGTGCGTGTTCTCCTTTTGAGTTTTGGTATTGCTAATTTTGGGCACGATTTTTTGTTTGCCTCTCAAACAAAAATTTATAGCTCGGATCGAGCAGTGCTTGCTTTTTAGCGTCTGGGTAAGTTAGCAAACTCACCCAACCTCAACGCGCGCCTAGTTCACCTGTCAATAGCAGATCATCAAACTGGCATTTCTGAGGATCTGAGACATGAAGTCCAAGCGCATAACGATCGCAATCCTATTTTTCGCTGCCATGCTTGCAGCGGTACTATTTTCTACTCACTCATTTGAACAAGTCACCTTAGCAGCAGAGACGTACAAGCAGGTCACTGTGGCAGCAGAACCGGGTCGGTTCAAAGGTTGGCCTGCAAACGGTGGCATCTGGAGTTGGGGGGATGAAATCTTAGTGATGTATACCGACGGCAATCTGCTGATCGAAGACCCTGAAAAACATGCAATTAACTATGACCAGCCGATCGACAATGAACAGGCACGCAGCTTAGACGGCGGCAGAACTTGGACGATCGAAAAAGGCAAAACGATTAGACCGGGTGGCGCAAGCTGGGAAGAGATGGGTAACAACGGCACACCCCCCAAACCGTTGGAAACGCCAATGAATTTTGCTGATCCCAACTTTGCCTTCCATGTAGAAATGCAGCACCATGAGTTCGGGTTTTCGCGCTTCTGGTACAGCACCGATCGCGGCAAAACCTGGCAGGGATCGTTTCAATTTCCAGATCTCGGCTTTGCCACAGTTAATGCCCGCACCAACTACATCATCAATAGCGACAAAGACATGATGCTCATGGTTACGGTGGGCGAGGTTAGCGATCACAATAGCGATGGACTGCGGAATGTATTAATTCAGACAACAGATGGCGGTTTAACTTGGCGTGTGGTCGCAAATGCAGGTAGAACCCCCGCCTTAAAAGGGCGTGAAGCCTCAAACTCGTCCATCATGGGAACACTCACTCGACTTTCGCCCACCAAGCTCATCTCACTCCATCGCGAATGGGATGGCAGTGAGGCAGAAGAAGGCTGGATAGAAGCTTGGGACTCCAATGACAATGGCAATACCTGGAAATTTCTCTCCCGCATTAGCACCAACAACACCTCTACCCCACCCAGCGTAGTGAAGTTGCCTACAGGAAGACTTGTTCTGAGCTATGGCTACCGCTCTCAGCCTTTTGGGATTCGGGCAAGACTCAGCGATGATGAAGGAAAAACCTGGAGCAACGAAATCGTTTTGCGGACAGACGGCGGCAATTTTGACCTGGGATACACCAGAGATACCGTCAAACCAGATGGAACAGTCGTCACCGTCTATTACTACAACACCAATCCGCGGGCTGAGCGGCAGATCGAAGCAACGCTATGGAATCCGGCGCAGCTTTCGATCAGCTCAATTAAATGATTCCAAACTTCCACAAGTTCTCGATTCTTGATGCATCTTTCAACACATTAAGTGAGGAGTGGACGAAGTCCACTCCTCACTTAATGTGTTGAAAGATGATTACCAGGAAGCATAGCCAGGCTACCCTCCTTAGCTATGACGTTTCCAAGCTATGACATTCCCATCTCATTTCTCAATGCTTCATCGCCTCTAGCAGCGTCACCAATGCTTTGTCCTCCAAAGGATTCACCTGTCGATCGAGCAATGCAATCCCCACTGCTTTGGAAAGCGCGATTGCCGCAACATCGGCATCCAATCCATCGACTAATTGCTCTAGCGTCTGAGGAACCTTGGCTGCGGCTTTGATGCCCAACAGCATGTCTTCGGTAAAGCCCAATGACTGCAGCTGCGGATACAATCTTTCCCAGTCTACAGGTGTGTTTGGGTCGCCCACCTGCACCACGTACGCAAGCAGTCGCTGCAGTTTGCGTTCCTGCGAAGCAGATAAGGGTAGCTCACTCGGCTGAGTGGAGCTAGCGGCTTCCGTCTGCTCCAGGTTATGCAAAATCTGCTGCCAATCCCGAGTGTCACAGGCATCAGGTCGGCTCACCGTTAGTGACACCTGAATCTCATTGGCAGCCGTATCAAGGTGGGTAACTTTTGCCTGCACCCCCAAAAAACTCAGCCACTGGGCGATCGTCGTAATCAGGGTCGTTCGTGTTGCCTGACTGTTTGCCAATAACCGCAGTTGGGTGCGAACCATTGGGCGCACAATTTGTGACAGCATACTTCTACCGCACTCATAGACTCTTACATACCTTTAATACCTTAGAATAAGGGACTCCTTGGGAGTGGCGCGATCGCTACCAGAAAATCTTTTGGTTTCCGCAACTCTATCCACCGCCAGCCCAACTCATAAATTTGTACGGGTCTCAGCCCCACCTCGCGGTAAAGTGCCGTCACACAGCCGTCAACCTGCAGCGGCTTTTTAGAATATTGCCTCCATGCTCATTCTAAAAAAGTCGCTGAGTTCACTGGATGCGGTGGAGATTCAGCACTTTGACATCAAAGGATACTAGCAAGTCTCACGTTGCAGGTTATTATACGGTCTGATAGGTGTTACAGCACTTATGCTGGCTCAACACCTAGTGCTCTGCGAAATCAACTTACACGTTTGTTCCCTGGTTCAACCTCTACTAGCGCTTGCTACAGCAGCCACAATGTCTCTGGAAGCAGTACATGAATTACGGTTCAAGTTCTTGGAGGAAATGACTTGGCTATCCCGGAGTTGCCCAAACCGCTTGCGGTCAATACAAATGCTACCCAGACCAGGAAATCATCCCTACATGCAGCGCCGCTAGATACTTATCCCTCACTCCTGACCGCATCGGTCAGCCTGCAGGGCATAATCTGCAAAGCACAGAAAAGTGCAAAGTAAACTTCGTGCTGCAATCTGGGAACACTCTACGTTGTAAGGAAATACTCCGCATCGCCATGGCAAACTCCTCGTCCAGACGCGCCTTAGTCGTCCAAAATAACTTTTCTCCTTTCAGCAATAAGTTGATTCAGGCTGGCATCGTCAACGTCGAGCAGATGCAACAGGCGCTCATTGAAAGCCGCAAAACTGGCAGACCCCTCATAGATGTGCTGGCGATGATCACGGGGCAACAGCTTCCGCCAGACCTAATTCGCCAATACAAAAAGCAGCAGCTGTTTGAGCTAAAAATTCTTTATGGCGTAGAATCCCTCGATCCAGAAATTAGCGAAATCAATGGGCATCATCTGAACCAGCTGATCGAAACGCTGATTCCTGTTGATATCTGCCGTCGCTATCGCCTGTTGCCGCTGTCCAAGACCGAAACGGAGCCACCCTTTGTCTTGGTAGCAATGGTCGATCCAGACGATCTAGCAGCACAGGATGACCTAAATCGCATTCTGCGTCCCCAGCGGCTGTCGCTTCAACGCATGGTGATTACCGCAGAAGACTATCAGCGTCTTATTTCCCAATACCTAGACGACCAAGTCGAGCGTCAAAAGCAAGCCGAACAAGAGGCAAAAGTTGATGTCACCTCTGATATTGAAAACCTAGAATATCTAGAGCTAGAGGAAGAAACAGAAGACATTGAAGCCAACCTGGATGCTGCACTCCAGGATGCCGATGCTGCGCCGATCGTCGCCCTCGCCAACAAAGTCCTTGCCAAGGCACTGCAAGACGGCATCTCCGATATTCATATCGAGCCACAAGAGGAATATCTTCGCATCCGCTTCCGCAAAGATGGCGTTCTGCGAGAAGGGCTGGAGGCTCTACCCAAAAAAATCATTCCTGCCATCACGGCTCGCTTCAAAATCATGGCAAACCTCGACATCGCTGAGCGACGGTTGCCACAAGACGGGCGGATTCGCCGCCTATTTGATAATCGCAAGGTCGACTTTCGGGTAAACACGCTGCCCAGCCGCTACGGCGAAAAGGTGGTGCTGCGTATTCTAGACAACTCCGCCACTCAGCTCGGCTTAGATAAGCTAATCACCGATCCAGAAACGCTGCAAATTGTGCAAGATATGGTGGCGCGTCCCTTTGGGCTAATTCTGGTCACAGGTCCAACCGGATCGGGCAAAACCACAACCCTGTACTCCGCGCTAGCAGAACGCAATGATCCTGGCATCAACATCAGCACTGCCGAAGACCCAATCGAATATTCACTCCCTGGTTTGACTCAGGTGCAGGTGATCCGCGAAAAAGGCATGGACTTTGCCTCAATTCTGCGAGCGTTTCTGCGGCAAGACCCTGATGTGATTCTAGTGGGTGAGACACGTGACAAGGAGACGGCAAAGACGGCGATCGAAGCTGCCCTCACCGGGCACTTGGTTTTGACCACGCTACACACCAATGACGCCGCTAGCGCTGTTGCTCGCCTAGATGAAATGGGCGTGGAATCTTTCATGGTGTCTAGCTCACTAATTGGGGTCTTGGCTCAGCGTCTGATGCGCCGCGTTTGCGTCGATTGCCGCATCCCCTACTATCCCACCTCAGACGAGCTAGCCCGGTTTGGTCTCTCTATCGCTAGAGAAGCCGAAGTCACCTTCTACAAATCCAACATGCTCACAAATGAGCAAGTTCAATTTGCTCAGAAAGATGGGACGCTTTGTCCTGCCTGCAAAGGGGTGGGCTATAAGGGGCGCTGTGGAGTTTACGAAGTAATGCGGGTTACAGAACGATTGCAGACTTTGATCACCGAAGGCGCACCCACTGAACGGATTAAGGAAGCTGCCGTTGAGGAAGGCATGAAGACGCTGCTTGCCTACAGCCTCAACCTTGTGCGTCAAGGTGCAACCACGCTAGAGGAAGTCGAACGCGTCACATTCACCGATACCGGCTTGGAAGCCGAACTCAAAGCCCGTCGTAAAACCTCGCTCACCTGCCGCTGCTGCGGCGCAGAGCTGAAGCAAGAATGGCTAGACTGCCCCTACTGCACTACACCACGCTTCCAAGATTGATGCTCTCAGCCCGTTATCAGCAACATTGCCAGAGCAATCCCGCAAGATTCACTATCGCTAAGGAGAAACCTACATGGAGTTGATGATCGAAGACCTGATGGAACAGCTGATCGAAATGGGTGGGTCTGACCTGCACCTGTCTGCCGGATTGCCACCCTACTTCCGAATCAGTGGTCACCTGACGCCGATTGGCGATGAACCAATGACCTCAGAGCAATGTCAGCGCTTGATCTTCAGCATGCTGAACAACACCCAGCGCAAAAACCTAGAGCAGAACTGGGAGCTCGATTGCTCTTACGGCGTAAAGGGCTTGGCCCGGTTCCGAGTCAATGTCTACAAAGATCGGGGCACCTATGCTGCCTGCTTGCGAGCGCTCAGCTCCAAGATCCCTAGCTTTGATAAATTGGGTCTACCGGATGTAGTACGAGAAATGTCAGAGAAGCCAAGAGGTTTGATTCTAGTGACAGGCCCCACAGGTTCTGGCAAAACAACGACACTGGCGGCAATGATCGATTTAATCAACCGCACCAGAGCTGAGCATATTCTGACTGTGGAAGATCCGATCGAATTTGTCTACGAGCCGATCAAGAGCCTGATCCACCAGCGGCAGTTGGGCGAAGATACTAAGAGCTTTGCCAATGCGCTGAAAGCGGCTCTCCGGGAAGATCCAGACATCATTCTAGTGGGTGAGATGCGCGACCTTGAAACAATCTCGTTGGCAATCACAGCTGCTGAAACGGGTCACTTGGTCTTTGGAACACTGCACACTAGCTCGGCAGCGCAAACTGTTGACCGGATTATTGACGTATTTCCTTCAGAGCGGCAGACGCAGGTGCGGGTGCAACTCTCTAACTCGCTGGCGGCAGTGTTTAGTCAAACCCTAGTGTCTAAGAAGAATCCTAAGCCCGGTGAGTATGGGCGAGTGATGGCACAGGAGATTATGGTGGTGACCCCTGCTATTTCTAACCTGATTCGAGAAGGCAAAACTTCGCAGATCTACTCTGCAATTCAGACAGGCGGCAAGCTGGGCATGCAGACGCTGGAAAAGGTGTTAGCTGATCTTTACAAAGCTGGAACCATTTCTTTTGAAGCGGCAATGTCCAAAACTTCTCGCCCGGATGAGCTACAGCGCTTGATTGGGGGTGCGGTTGTGCCCCAAGGCAAGCCGGGTGCAGCTGCCGCTCGCTAAATAACTTCAGCTAGGCGATTAAGCAATAGCCGATCGCTTAGCTCAACACGCTACTCTGTTCTAGTTGAGACAGGATGAGCACCATCTCGCCCCTCTAGGACATCATTGTTCTCTCCATCAAGTTTAAGTATGCCGACTTATCTTATTCGTGCCAGAGACACCAAAGGCAATGCTCGTAGGGAGCGCATTACCGCTGAGACTCCATCTGAAGCCCGCACCACGCTGCGCGAGCAGGGCTTATTTGTTCAAGAAATTACAGAAGATAAAGGGCTTGTCGAGCGCTTAAATTCATTCGACATTAAAGAAATCTCGACTGCACTCACTAATGTTACCGTCAAAGATAAAGCGGTTTTCTCTCGCCAGTTTGCCGTGCTAATCAATGCTGGGGTGGCAATGGTGCGGGGTCTAGGTATTTTGTCTGATCAGTGCCCGAACCCAAAGCTGAAGAAAGCACTGCAAGAAATTAGCGCTGACGTGCAGCAAGGAACCAACCTCTCAGACGCGATGCGGAAGCATCCGAAGTGCTTTGACGGACTGTATACCAGCATGGTGCAGGCAGGCGAGGTTGGTGGTGTATTGGATGAGGTAATGAACCGATTGGCAAAGCTTTTAGAAGACATTGCCAGACTGCAAAACCAAATCAAGTCTGCAATGACTTACCCGGTTGTAGTGGGGTCGATCGCCATCTTGATATTTTTGGGTATGACGATGTTCCTACTGCCGATCTTTGCGGATATCTTCGATAAGCTGAACGCGCCCTTGCCCGCTTTTACCCAGCTTATGATCCAAATCAGTAAGTTTCTGCGTAGCTTCTACGTAGTATTTCTGGTTATTGCGATCATCGTTGCTGCTTTTGCTTACAACCGCTTCTACAGCACCCGTGTAGGTCGGGAAACAATGGATCGCTTTTTCCTAAAAATGCCTTTGTTTGGCGATCTAATTCAAAAAACTGCAACTGCTCGCTTTTGCCGTACCTTTGGAGCGCTGTCTCGCTCTGGCGTGCCGATTCTAACAGCACTGGAGATTGTGCGAGATACATCTGGTAACCAGGTTATTGCGAATGCAATTGACGAAGCCCGTAAGGAAGTCCAGACGGGTGGCATGATTAGCCTTGCTTTACAGAAGGAACAAGTCTTCCCGGTAATGGCGATTCAGATGATTAGCATTGGGGAAGAAACTGGAGAAATCGATACGATGATGATGAAGGTAGCAGACTTCTACGAGGATGAAGTCGAACAAGCCGTGAAGGCACTCACAAGCGTATTGGAACCAATAATGATTGTGGTTCTTGGCGGTATGGTTGGTTCGATTTTGGTGGCGATGTACTTGCCTATCTTCTCAATCATGGATGCAATTAAGTAACCCAGGTTGTTTTGCCACTCAGAATTTGCACCTCAATGCAATGCTTAGATCTATTTTTGAGTTTATTAATAGTTGCACCTGGTGCAATTATTAATAAACTCAAAAACACTGTAAGTACCAACATGCCCCCAATTGTCGGGGGTATTTATTTGATCGTTTAATTGGCAGTTTTAAGTTCACCCTGCCTATAATGCCAGAGAAGCAAGCAGCCCTTAGCACTTCAATAAAATCAAACTGTATTAGTTGCCCTCTACGCAGCTAAAAATAACCTGTACTTCACCCAATTGAGATTTGCAACCGATTTGAAGCAACATATCGAGCTATGACGATTAAACGATGGCACTACGAAGAAGTTTTGGCAACCTGTAGCGATTACATGGGAGCAATCGCGCTCCTGAAGCAACATCGTCCGTATCTCGAAATGATTCCGAGCATGCGTCGCCCCAGCGAGAGCGTCATTACTATTCCGCTCCCGTTGATTCGCATTCGCTCTGTAGCTGCAGGTACGCCATCCAGTGAGATTCTCTGCCTACCCTGTGATACAGCAATTCTTATGTGCGATCCAGAGTGGAAGATTAAGACGGGTGTTGAGATTTTTGTCTTTATTCACCGCGCCGATGAAGATTTTTCGGATTTGCTGGGTCGCTGGCGGCAAACCCAGATCCATTTAGACAAGGGGTATGAGTGGATAATGCCCGATCGTTATCGTCATATTCTTAGCGAAGGATCTGATGAAATTTATGCTTTGTTTGTCCTGTTTCCAGAAACGCCTGAACGAATTAAGCGAGGTTTGCAAGGTGCATTTCTGCCGTTTGTGACTCAAACCGTTTTTGAACCAGAAGACAATTTGCTCGATGAATTTCTGAGCGCCGAGGAGTTTCTATCCACAGAAATTTTGGAAGCAGATGAGTCTTAGAAACAAAATAGTTTTGAAAAAGTGTAAAAAAGCGCGTCTTATAGACGCGCTTTTTCAATAGTTCTCAATGGTTCATAGTAGGAAACGGGCTAACCCGCTCCGGATTAACCCGCCGATTTGGGAACGCTGAGAGGAACTATTTTTGCAGCACCAGCTTCACGTTTGCGTTCTGCAAGCCAGGGCGCTTGACTTCTGCCAGGGTCTTGTTCACAGCATACTTCTGGTTGATCGAGTTGATCAGCTCAGTTTGGTTGTGCTTCTTAGCAACACCCCACAGGTCAGCGATCAGGTCGAAAGAACCATCAGCATTGCGAGACCAGCCCAGATCGTATTCGCCTTCCAGAACAGCTACGATGTCGGAGCGAACACGCTGACCGTTGTAGCCCCGAACATCAGCTTCGGTCTTCACGGAGATACCCAGGTCACGCAGAGAAGCCTTGAGGATTTCAGCGTCGGTGATTTTGGTACGCAGAGTGCTAAAGTGAGACATTTCGGATTTCCTCCAGTAGAGAAGTTGAGAGAAACGACAACGTATTGAGAGTAGATATGCCGCACAGGTCAGCGGTTGGAATGCCAACGGATACGGCTGCCTTTCGTCCATGCTGCTAGCATATTGCTAGCCTTTCCCCCTGTTGGGAGCAGGGGAGAAAGCCTGTTAGAACTCTAATCGCTGGTACTCAGCGACAGAGGCGGCGGCAGGTCTTGCTCGCTGACTTGCCCAATCGCGTAGGGCAGTCACCTGCTCGCTCATTGTCTTGGAAAGCGGTAGGGTAGCACGCATTGCAGCAATAATGTCCAGTTGGGTAAACTCCCGATCCTGGGCAAATGCATCGTACATTGCTGCAACTAGCGCTTGCTCAATTTCCGCTCCCGAGAAACCTTCACATACTCTTACTAGCTGATCGAGATCGAAGCGACTCAGCTCTCGATTGCGCTTACTAAGATGAATTCGGAAGATATCTTTGCGTTCTTCTGGGGTGGGCAGATCCACAAAGAAAATTTCATCAAATCGACCCTTCCGCAAAAACTCGCTAGGCAGACGTTCCACACGGTTCGCAGTCGCCATCACAAACACTGGCGAAGTTTTTTCCTGCATCCAGGTCAAGAACGAGCCAAAAATACGGCTAGACGTTCCACCATCTGAATCAGCTGACCCTGCGCTGCCTGCAAAGGCTTTATCGATCTCATCAATGAAGAGGATCACCGGAGAAATGGATTCAGCAGTTTTTAGCGCATTACGGAGGTTGGCTTCTGACCGCCCTACCATAGAGCCATCATAGACGCGACCCATATCTAATCGCAGCAGCGGCAAGCCCCACAATCGAGAAGTCGTTTTGGCAATTAGGGATTTACCGCAGCCAGGCACTCCCAGAATTAGCATCCCTTTCGGCTGAGGTAGCCCGTACTCCCTAGCACGCTCAGTAAAAGCATTCGATCGTTGTCTGAGCCAGCGCTTCAGCTCCTCCAAGCCACCCACAGAATCCAGAGTTTCATCTTCCTCAATGTACTCCAGAATTCCGTTGCGTCGAATAAGCTGCTGCTTTTCAGATAAAACAATATCAACTTCAGCTTCCGTCAATCTGCCCGTTGTGACCTGTGCCTTGCGATAGACTTTTTCAGCCTCGTCACGAGTCAACCCAAGCGCTGCTTTGAGGAGCTTCTCACGAGTCTCGGTTGTAGGACGACGATTACGGGACTGCTCCAGCTGTTGAGACAAGACCTGATTAAGCTCAGACATATCCGGTAAGGGATAGTCTAGAACTGCAACTTCCTTCTCCAGTTCGATAGGAATGGTCTGAACTGGCGACATCAAGATAATTGTCTTGTTTGTCTCTTTGAATGAAGAAATTGCATCTCGCAGCCAGCGCGTTACCGCAGGAGAATCGATAAAAGGATGTAAATCTTTGAAAACGAAAAGACCAGGCTCTCGCTGACGGATGACCCACTCCACGGCCGCTTCAGGTGAAACTGTATTGTGCTGGGTGATATTCCGGGGTTGCCCGTACTCAACAATCCCATGCGTTACCGTCCAGATGAAGACTCGCCGCTGCGGCTTAGACTGGGCGATCGCTGTAATCGTCTGCTCAGCCCGCTCTTCCTCGGATGTAACGAGGTAAATCAGGGGATATTGAGCTTGAACTAGGATACTAAGCTCTTCTTTCATGACCATCAGACCTAGATAGAGACTCGTGCAGACGCTAAATTGCTCAACTGCAAAGATTTAGGCTAGGCACCCCAATCACACACCACTGACACCCTCATCAACCGAACAAGGCTTTACCTAGCAAGGAACTAATTCCTCTTCGCCCTGCTGACCCGGACTGACGTGTTCCCGATCGCGCACCACTTCAGCATCATCTACATCATCCACAATGCCAACCTGCTCTCGGATAGAAATTATCTCTCCAGCTCGTAGCAATAGTGAGTTTGCACATTCAGGGCAATTGTAGACCCGGTGAACTTGCCCGTGGGATGCCTCAACCTCATCTACAACATCTGAGTGCAGGAGATAAAACTCAATTGCGCGTTCAGCAATTGCAGACATCGGTTCCAGTTCTACTGCGGAGCGAATTTTTAGTTGGCGGTGCAGCTCTGGAGGGAGGTAGAGAGTGACTTTGTGCTTATCTTGCATAACGACTACATGGTTAATACCCGGGTATGGATGTAGAGTAACGCTTCTTCTCTAGTACTGTCAAGCCAGCAGAACAGCATGACGGCATATTTGTTACATTCTTTAATCTCCTGGCTCAAAGCCTTGTATTTATTGTGTTCTGTAGCTCATCGGTATTATTTGTCATGCTTTTTGAGATCGGTAAATAGATACAGATGTGAATGGCAATGTTTATCCGCCGGATAAAGAACCTGTAGAAACGCAAGATTCTTGGTTTCTACAGGCGTATAGAGCGGTGGGATAGATTCTGCTGTAATGCCAAGCTGATGAGGAGATTAGCTATCGTACTGCCAGCCAATACTTTGCTAAGCTATCCACTTCAGCTCAATCATCTGCACCAAATTTGAGTTAATTAAATTTGAATCAGTCCAGGATACTCGGTTAACAGCTCATCATAGGTGAGGCTGTCAGAAGCATCTTGCGGGCTCCAGAGCAATTCAAAGACTAGTAAATACTCTGGCGTAATGCTGCCAAGGCGCTGCAGCGCAGCTTGGAGTTCTTGAGTCGTGCGAATCTTCTCATCGAACAAGGGACGATCGTCTGCTGTACCTAGCACTAAAGTCACCACAATGTAAGAGGCAGGTGCATCGTCTTCATTCTTGGGCATCGCTTGCCGTCGAACTCGTCCGCCCACGTTGGCAAGCGTCTCTGCACTGAATTTACTTCGTTCTTCAATCGAGATTTGCTCAAACAATTGGGTAGCTTGTTCCCGGCTTTTGACCGTCTGAGAATTGACGCGCACATGCGACCAGTTTTCGGGCGATCGCAGCAACGCCAAAACAGACTCTTGCAGCAGCTCCGTCAGACCCTCTGTTGTGTCAGTGTCTGCATTTAGAGTGTATTCTGTGAGGCTGTCTTGGATATGTCGGGCTTGCGACAATAGCGCGACTTGCAGCCGGGTCACAGTCACCGTATCGTTGTCGATTTCCCGATTGCCCGTGTAGCCATAGCTATCGTAGCCGTCATAGCCATTGCTATATCCGCCATTGCTATGTCCGCCGTTGTAACCGTTGCTGTAGCCATTGGTGTAGCCCCCATAGCCTTGCCCGCCTGCAGAGATGCGCGACCGCATCAGGTAGAACAGGACGATCGGCAGAATACTACCACCTCCCAACAGCAAGAGCAGCAGCAAACCTAAGCCACCGCCACCGCCACCATAGCCGTAGCCATAGCCTGGAGCTGGAATAGGGACAGGAACGGGAGCAGAGCGTGGATAGTAAGGATCGTTATTGTATGAAGGAGCAGGGTTACTGTAAGAAGGATCCGAGCGCGATGGACTAGAGGGTCTGCTGAAGGAACCACCTCGCGATCGCCCTCCAGAAGTGCGAGCCTCAGTGCGATCGCCCTGCAGCACCAGTTGGGCTTCCAGTCCCCCAGCTTGATGAACAGGCTGAATTTCAAGGCCCAACGCATTCACCAAGGCTAGCGCTAAGGCAGTTGCACCGAAGGATCGGAGTTTTGCAAAAGTTCCCATAACTTCACAGGCTTACTCAACAGCAGCGACCGGATTGGGTGATGTTCAAGGGCTACTTTCTCAGCGAGACATAAACCTTGAGCTAGAGCAACCCTGACGGCTTGACTATAGCTTACCGATAGAGTAAGGCAATTGCGTTATGTCGGCAGGTGGGATTCTTTAGAGTAAGGAGTAATGATAGCGGTAGAGGGTTAGCCTACTGAACGCGATTAGCCCCTGCTCGAGTAGCTGTCTCCTGCTGGCTAAAATACATTGCCTGCAGCACATACGCAGGATCAACCCAGTTTCCGTTAAACTTTAAGCCCCAGTGCAGATGAGGTCCGGTGGTACGCCCAGTCATCCCTACTCGCCCGATTCGTGAGCCTGCCGGAACTTGTTGACCCATATAGATCTGAATGCCGCCTTCTCGATCGATCAGGAAGCGACCGTTGGCATCTTCCTGAACATGCCCCTGCATATGACAGTAGATGTGTGTCCAGTTGCCCGACTCCAGCACGACTGAAGTTCCACAGTTTGTATCATCAGTGACTTCTACCACCGTGCCGCCCCACCAGTTACGGATATAGCTGCCCTCTGGAGCGGCCATATCCAACCCATAATGAAACTCTTGAGAATAGCTACCATCGGGCGATTGGCGATAGCCAAACGGTGACGTATATGCCTGAAAGCCTTCCAATGGAAAGGATGCCCCCGTCCAACCATTACCGACTGCTGCGATCTGCTGGGCAGAAGCCTGTGAAATTGGCTGTTGAGGATCATTTGCATTGCCTGCATTAAGCGCCAGCATCTGCTGCTCCTTTTGCTGGGTAACTCCAAAGTCAAGCGACCGTGTTGAGCCGCTCGCCCCTGTCTGCGGAGTACTTGACTGAGAAGTACTTGACTGAGTGGATCGAGCAACGGGCGGGGCAGCGGGTGGAGCAACAGCCGTTTGGGTTTCTGCAATCGGTACATTCTTCAGGTCAAATGCTTTGACCATTTGCTGGCTAGCTTCCAGAACTACTAAGCCACATAGCCCAACTCCTGCCAGCAGCAGCAGACCTTTCTCTAGGTTCCCAAAATTTCGTTTCATCACGGATAGCAGATTCAGTTTAATTTCCTCACAGATTGAGCAAGGGCAGAAAGAGCCACAGATCGATCGCCCCATCACCCTCCAATCGGAGACGATGCGACAGCAAAAATGTCTCCCCTAAAGTAGACGCATTTCCAACCAGTTTATGCTGCAAAACAGTCTGTGTTTCAAAACAGAGGACTTATGTAAACAGTGCTTAACGAGCTAGCGTCCAGTGAATGAATTGCCCGATTAACCTAGCGCCCAACTCAAGAACGGGTTTTGCTGGCTCCTAATGTGAATTATTGACCTGAGTCAGTAGTCCCCAAAGCCAATATCACATCTTGATTCAAGCAATGCTAAAAAATTTGAACTTAGGCTAATCACCAAGAATAATCGAGTCTTTGGGCAGATGTACTAGAGATTCTGTTAACTTTATTTAATATGCCTTAACAATACTGGCACAGTCCAGGCTTTAGCAAAGTTCGATCACCTTCCCAACCGTAGAAATTATTGAAGTATAGTCTTTCCAGCTTGGCAGCATGAGCTTATCCCCCTCCAGCAGACTCCAGTTTACGCCTGACTTAGAAATTTGCCGCATTCTCAACGGCATGTGGCAGGTATCAGGTGCCCATGGGACAATTGACCCACGCAGCGCTATCTCGCGCATGTTTGACTATATAGATGCTGGGTATATTACCTGGGATCTTGCCGATCATTATGGACCTGCCGAAGATTTCATTGGTAAATTTCGCCGCCAGCTTAAAGCCAAACGCGGCGAGGCAGCGCTGGCACAGATCCAAGCTTTTACAAAATGGGTGCCGCGTCCTGGTCGGATGACACGCCGGATTGTGGAAGATAACATCAATATTTCGCTGCGCCGCATGGATACAGCTTGCCTAGATCTGATGCAGTTTCACTGGTGGGACTATCGTGACAGTAACTATCTCGATGCCCTGAAGCACATGGCAGATCTTCAGGCAGAAGGCAAGATCAAGCATCTGGCACTCACCAATTTTGACACTGAGCATCTAAAGATCATTTTGGACAACGGTATCCGCATCGTTTCTAATCAGGTGCAATACTCTTTGGTCGATCGCCGCCCTCAGGTGCAGATGGCAAAATTCTGCCAAGACCATGACATTAAACTATTTGCTTATGGCAGCCTGTGCGGTGGTTTGCTCTCGGAAAAATATTTGGGGCAACCCGCTCCCGGACGATGGGATTTGGAAACGGTTTCGCAGAAGAAATACAAGCAGATGATCGACACATGGGGCGGCTGGCAGCTTTTTCAAGCTTTGCTGGCTGCACTTAATTCGATCGCCCAAAGGCACAATGTTTCGATCGCCAATGTGGCTGTCCGCTATGTTCTCGATCAGCCTGCTGTGGGAGGGGTGATTGTGGGCGCTCGTCTTGGGATTGCGGAACATCTGCAGGACAATGCCAGAGTGTTTGACCTGACGCTGGATGCAGAAGATTATGCTCAGTTGGAGGCGATCGGCGCTCAATCGCGCGATCTGTTTCAAGTAATTGGCGACTGTGGGGATGAATATCGACGTTGAGGGCAATTCACTTTAGAGCAGCCGCGCCAAAAGTGGCATTGAGTTGCCCTTCTTGTTGCACGATGCTAGCAGTTCTACGGGATGCTCACCGCTGGCAAACATGCCTGCTTCCGCAGCAGTTGCACCATTGACAGTAGCGATCTCAGGTGAAGGATCGGACTGTGTTGTTTCAGCCGAAGGACCAGTTTTTGCTGGGTTAACCACTGATCGGCGGGAAGCGGTGCCCGATTGATCGAATTTGCCCCAGCGCAACCCACAAGAATTGCAGCAATGCCAACGAGTAGGAGTTGCTTTAGATGCATGGTATAGGGTGTCAGGACGTTTTATTCCTTGAGATCATAAAGATTTCGCAGCTCCAAGATGAAAAACGACTGAGAGTTGCCTCAACAACCGCTGAAATTGGAAAATCGTAGGGATCGCTGTATTCCTCATGACTACAACGGAGCAAGAGTAAGATATTCTGGCTGTAAGGTGTATCGTTTATGCGTTGATACAAACTTCCATCAGAAAGTATTGCAGGTAGCACTTTCCAAGCTTTTCTTTGCATGAAGCATTACTCTAGTAGGAGTTAGTAGCCCACTAATCCTGCCCATTCAATCCGCCTCGTAAGCGCTTGCTATTCTAAAGATTCGCTGGCGCTTGCAGTATCCCCTTCTCCTCTCCGCGCCATGACACTTGCATCTTCTCCCAACGGCACGTTGGCAGCTTTGACCCAGGCAAATCGCAGAGGTGATCTAACGAACCGAGTGCGCGATTTGCCAATTTCTCAATTTATTGATCTGCTAGATCAAATCACCCGCGAGTTTGAGCAATTCTTGCGGGCGATCGACATGATCAACAACGAAACACTAGAAACGATGTTGGAGCAGATCTTAGAGGCATTTACCCTCAAAATTGGGCAGATCCTCCAAGCCGATCGCACAACGATCTATTTAGTGGATGAAGAAAAAGGGCAGCTCTGGTCAAAAGTGGCACAGGATGACGGTGAGAAGCCTTTAGAAATTCGCCTACCGCTCAATGTTGGCATCGCGGGACATGTGGCTGCTACGGGCAAGTGCCTCAACATTCCTGATGCTTACAGCCATCCTCTGCTAAACCGGGAGGTCGATCAGCAGACGGGCTACCGCACCCGCAATGTTTTGTGTATGCCGGTGTTTAGCACCAAGAATCGTGTGGTTGCTGTAGTGCAGCTCCTCAACAAGTGCGGCGAGCAGCCGTTTGACCAGACCGATGAGCAGCTATTCCGGGACTTTGCCGAATCGATGGGCATTATTTTGGAGAGCTGCAATTCCTTTTATATTGCCGCTCGTAATCAGCGGGGTGCGGCAGCCCTGCTGAAGGCAACTGCCTCGCTGGGGCAAAGCCTCGACCTGGAGAAAACCCTCAGCGCCGTTATGACTGAGGCACAAAATTTGATGCAAGCCGACCGCAGCACCCTGTTTCTCCTGAGCGATGATGGCAATGAACTCTGGTCAAAAGTTGCCAAGGCTGATGGCACAACCCTAATGGATTTGCGGATTCCGGTCGATCGCGGGATCGCTGGCTATGTTGCCTCTACCCGCCAAATCCTCAACATCACCAACGCTTACGAAGATCCCCGCTTTGACCCCACAGTAGACGAGCAAACTGGCTACTGTACCCGCACGATTCTGTGTATGCCCGTCTACAACTCCGCGGGAGCGCTGATTGGGGTGACGCAGCTGATCAACAAGCAGCAAGGCACGTTCACGCCTTCAGACGAAGAATTTATGTGTGCTTTTAATATCCAAGCAGGCATCGCTCTGGAAAATGCACAGCTTTTTGAGCGCGTCCTGCTGGAAAAGCAATATCAAAAGGACATTCTGCAAAGTCTCTCGGATGCGGTCATCTCTACGGACATGCAAGGCAGAATTGTGACGATCAATGATGCTGCGCTCGCTCTGCTCAACTGCCCTCAGTCTGCTGGCGCACCGCAGGCGAAGGGCACTGAGGTGATCGGTCAGCTGGTATGGGAGATCGTGCCGATCGAAAATCTGCAAATGCGTCTAGAAGACAGCCTCAAGCACGCGGCTAAATCTTATGTTCCAGAACAAAGCTTGGTGATTGGAGCGGGTGAAGCGGGTATCAAAGGGCAGCATGTCATCGAGCGCAGCATTAACTTAACGGTGAACCCCCTCACCAACCCAGAGGGAGGCGTGCGGGGTGGGTTAGTGGTTCTAGAAGATATCAGCCAGGAAAAGCGGATGAAAGCCACGATGTATCGCTACATGACCCCCGGCGTGGCAGAGCGAGTCATGGCGCTACGAGACGATGCGCTGATGGAGGGCGAACGCAAAGAAGTCAGCATTCTGTTCTCCGACATCCGCAGCTACACCTCCCTCACCGAAAAAATGGGAGCTACCGAAGTCGTTTCCCTGCTTAACAACTACTTTGAGACAATGGTGGAAGCGGTCTTCAACTTTGAAGGCACTCTAGATAAATTCATTGGGGATGCGCTGATGGCGGTATTTGGTGCACCCCTGCCGCTGGAGAACCATGCCTGGATGGCAGTTCAATCAGCATTGGACATGCGGCAGCGTTTAGCAGAATTTAATCACAGAAGACAGATCGCCTCACAGCCGCAAATTCGCGTAGGAATCGGACTTAGCTCTGGTGAAGTGGTTTCTGGCAACATCGGCTCCCAAAAGCGGATGGATTACACCGTGATCGGCGATGGCGTAGACATCAGCTCTCGATTAGAAGGGGTTACCAAAGAGTACGGCTGCGACATCGTGCTGAGCGAATATACCTACGAACTCTGCCGTGACAAAATCTGGGTGCGCGAACTCGATCGCATCCGTGTCAAAGGCAAAACCCGTCCTATCCGCATCTATGAGTTAATTGGCGATTGCCAAACTCCGCTCACAGATTTCATGCAAGAATTCCTCGACCTTTACCATGCCGGACGCGAGGCATACAGCACCCGGGACTTTCAGCGGGCAATTCGCCATTTCCAGAGCGCACAGCGATTAAGAGCAAATGATTTAGCGGTCGCTACTCACATCGAACGCGCCACCAATTACATCTTTAATCCACCCCCGGAAGATTGGGACGGTGTGTATACAATGACGACGAAATAACGCTTCTCTATCCGTCAATACTCCCAGTCAAGATTCATGATCAGCTACCTCAAAGGCGCGATCGCTGGGTTGCAGAAACCCGCCAACAATCGGGTCATCCTAACGCTAGACGTAAACCAAGTTGGCTACGATCTACAGGTGACCTCGCGCTTCGTCCAGCAGTTACCTACAGGCGGTGAACCTGTGCAGGTATTTACCCATCAGCAGGTGCGCGAAGACCAGATCGTTCTGTTTGGTTTTGCTTCAATGGCAGAACGCGATCTATTTCGTCAGCTCATTGGGGTGAGCGGCATTGGTCCGCAGATGGCAATGGCGCTGCTTGATTCACTAGGACTGCAGGAACTGGTGCAGGCGATCGTTTCTGGCAACACACGCCAGCTGTCTCGCACTCCCGGCGTTGGTGCTAAAACTGCCGAACGGATTGCCCTAGAGCTGAAAAGCAAACTTTCTGAATGGCGGCTGCAGTCTGGGTTGACCCCGCTGCCTGATGCTGCTCCTGTTTCTTCTGTCCAGGAAGACGCAGAAATGACGCTGCTTGCCCTCGGCTACACCAACAGCGAAATTACCCAAGCCCTCCGTGCTGTAGGGCAAAAAACTGCCCTTTCTAAAACCGCTAACGCCGAAGAATGGATTCGTGAAGCGATCGCCTGGTTAAGCCAGTAGATAGCCAATACCGTTTCTGAACCGTAGCCCTCTCCCGCCGATTGATTCAAAATTTTCCACAACCCAGTAAAATAAGCCTGTCGTATCACGGTATACACGGTAGACAGGAGGAAGAACGGTGAAACTTGGTCAGCTCCTTAGCTTTTTGTGCATCCTCATCGTTCTGATGCTTCTGTGGCAGGCGCGGCAGATTTTGCTATTGGTATTTACGGCAGTGATATTGGCAACTGCGTTGAATGCTGTTGTTGATCGACTGCAGCGATCGGGACTGCAACGTAGGCAGGCAATGATGCTAACGCTGACGATCGCTCTCTTGGTCGCAGTACTTGTGGTTTATCTGATTGTGCCGCCGTTTGCGAGCCAGCTCTGGAAGCTAATTGTTTTGGTGCCGCGCGGCTTAAATCGAGTTGTGAATGATATTGAGGGGCTGCTGAACAATCGCCCTGCTTGGCTAGAGAATGTCGACCTGCCCGTTCCTTCAGATCTGCTTGCCGAAATTCAGCCCTTCTTGAGGGCAATCGTGCCCAACTTCTTCGATTTTTTCTCAGGCACGCTTTCTGCCGCTGTGCAGCTGTTGCTGCTGGTCATCCTGACGCTGATGCTGCTGGCAAATCCAATTGCCTATCGCAATGCTCTCCTTCAGCTATTTCCATCGTTTTACCGTCGTCGTGCCTTTACGATTTTGCGGGAATGTGAAGTGGCACTCACCAACTGGATGGGCGGAGCCCTGATCAGCTCCAGTGTTGTGGCAATTTTGAGCGCGATCGGGCTGTGGGCACTGCAGATTCAGTTTGTGTTGGCACAAGCACTGCTGGCAGGACTGCTAAATTTTATTCCCAACATTGGACCCACACTCAGCATGGTGTTTCCGCTGACGGTAGCAGCCTTAGATGCCCCTTGGAAAGTCGTAGCGGTGATCGTCCTCTACCTGGTAATCCAGAATCTAGAGGCGTATTTGATCACGCCTACGATTATGGCAAACCAGGTATCGCTTCTGCCTGCTATGACGCTCGCTGCTCAGCTATTGTTTGCTAGCCTGTTTGGGTTTATGGGGCTATTGCTGGCGTTGCCTTTGACGGTAGTTGCCAAAACCCTAATCCAGGAGATCGTCATTAAAGACATCATGAATAACTGGAATCAATCCTCTTATAAAGAGCCAGTTGATCCGCCAGAAATGGTAGCCACCAGAGAACCTAATGCTGTGGAAGCCGCTGCTTTTCCTGCCTCGGATCTGCCAGATGATCCATTTGAAAAATAGACCCGCTTCAAGATTGACTTTCAAAGCAGGTCTATTGCATTCTTGATGGCTACGTGCATCACTCCAGATTCTTGTGTAGAAAATCCCCTGCAGAGGGACTTTTACACAAAAGAAATGCCTAAACAGGATGCCTGCCTATAGCACTATCAAAACTACGTTCCAGGCATTCAAAGATATGAATCAATAGCGCTAGAGCCGCTCTAGAAGAAAGCAGGGCGATGGCGGATTAGGCTCAGGAATTCTTCACGAGTGCGAGAATCTTCCTGAAATGCGCCGAGCATCGCACTTGTGACCGTCCAAGATCCTGGCTTCTGAACACCACGCATGACCATGCACATGTGAGTTGCTTCCATCACCACGGCAACCCCTTGCGGCTCCAGAATCTCCTGAACCGCTTCTGCAATCTGGCGTGTGAGGCGCTCTTGCACCTGCAAACGACGGGAATACATTTCCACAATCCGCGCTAGCTTACTAAGTCCCACTACTTTTTGGTTGGGAATATAAGCAACATGCGCTTTGCCCATAAACGGCAGCATGTGATGTTCGCAGAGGCTAAATACATCAATATCGCGCACCAGCACCATTTCATTGTGCCCTTCATCGAAGATTGCCCCATTGACTAGTTCTTCGAGCGATAGATCGTAGCCGCTGGTCAGGAAGCGCATTGCCTCAGCTACACGCTTAGGCGTTTTTAGCAAACCTTCGCGCTCTGGGTCTTCGCCAACACCTAGCAGCATTGTGCGGACAGCATTCGCCATTTCTGTTGAATCGATCGGGGGCGGTGTCTGCGGTTTAGATTCACGCCCATGGGTTGTGGTGCGATCGGGGCGCGTTTCAATGTTAGGAGAGTTCTCAGATGGGTTGCCTTTGGGGCTACCGAGACCATTAGAAGAAGCAATAGTCATAACGCGAATGAAACTCCAAAAATCATTCAAGAGGAAGTTAGGAACAAGCAATGCCTGCTATAAACTCGTGCCAGATATCTACAATACAGCTGCATTAGATATCACAATGCACCAGCGCTAGGCATAACAATGAGTTCTTCGATCACCGCCTGGGGTGGAAGCAGTGCGGCATGAAGAATGGATTGGGCGATCGCTTCTGGCGTCAACATTTTAGAGCGATCGAAATTTGCCTGAACTGTGTCAGTATCCCAAATAGAGGTATTCGTGGAACCGGGTGTAATAAGCGTCACGCGAATTCCATTGTCCCGCTCTTCTGCCGCCAGAATTTTAGAGAGCGTGACCAACCCGGCTTTGCTGACGCTATACGCCCCCCAGCCCGGAAAAGCATTGTGGGCAGCAATCGAGGCAATATTGATAATTATTCCCTGCCGACGAGCACGCATTCCTGGTACAACTGCCTGAATGCATTGCAGGACGCTAGTAAGGTTAAGCGCCATCACCTGCTGCCAATCTGCCAAAGAAGTTGCAGACAGATCCCCGGTGTAGCCCATTCCAGCGTTGTTAACTAGTAAAGTGGGTTGAAACTGAGCGGCGATCGCCTCTATCTGCGGCTTCACCTGTTCTACAATGGACAAATCAAGCGGGTAAAGCTCTACTTCAACACCAGTATGGGCGACTGCTTGCGCCACCGCTTTTAGCTTGTCATGGGAGCGGCTGACAAGCGCCAAATGGATTCCAGCTTCGGCAAACGCTAAGGCAGTTGCTCTGCCAATACCGCTGCTTGCTCCTGTGATAAGGGCACGGTGATTTGAAGTCATGAAGCTTTTCGAATGAACTTTGCTTTCGGGAAATGGAGAGCAATCAAACAAAGGATACAAAGGCAGCTACTAAGCGATCTAACTGCTTACCTGGGCAAATTTGGCAAAGCAACGCTGCTAAAACTCATATTTAGGTTGCGCTGACGGTTTGTCCGCTCTAAAGCATTAGCCGTTTTGAAGGAGCCTATTAAGCAGTACGGGAAACTTTGCTAGGCGAGAGACAAAGCTAGGCGAAAAATAAGACAGAGGCAACAATATTTACGTCAACGTCAAGTGGCTGCTCCAGAATGAATACTTAAAGCGCTTTCAGGGGTGAAAGTACGGGCAATTGGCGAATTCAGCGAAATGAGGTAATTGTAAATAAATGTTACTCGCTGATTATACCACTGTTCATTGCGCTTCTGAGGTGGTAAGCCCAGGCTTACAGTCGAAAAAACCGTATCAGCTATCCATTTTTTGCTCAATAAGCTGTCAAATCAAACGATCCTAACCCCTGAACCCACTTGAATCTGCAGCTCTGAGGCTAAACCGCGACCTCAGTAAATTTTCCAATATTCCGAAACTTTTGATATCGCAGCTCGCGCAGCTCTGTAGGAGACAGCCGAACCAACAGCTCTAGATTGCTGAGTAACGCCTGTTTTAGCGTAGCAGCTGCCTGCAGTGGATCAGCATGAGCACCGCCCGCAGGCTCCGGCAGGATTTGATCAAGGATGCCTAACTCCTTGAGGTCAGTAGCGGTGATCCGGAGTGCCTCAGCCATTTGAGGCGCTTTAGCGGCATCCTTCCACAAGATAGCGGCGCAGGCTTCCGGGCTGGCAACGTAATACACCGAGTGTTCAAACATCATTAGCCGATCGCCTACGCCAATTCCCAGCGCCCCTCCCGATCCACCCTCGCCAATGACGGTACAAAGGATTGGGACTTCCAGCCGAAACATTTCCCGCAGATTGTAAGCGATCGCCTCCCCCTGCCCTAAGCGCTCTCCCTCAATGCCTGGATAAGCCCCCGAAGTATCAATAAAAGTAAGGATCGGCATCTTGAAGCGGTTGGCGTGGTTCATCAGCCGCATCGCTTTGCGGTAGCCGCCCGGTGAAGCCAGCCCAAAGTTGCGTCTCACATTGTCTTTCGTGTCTCGCCCCTTCTGGTTGCCCAGCATCACCACTGGCCGCCCCTCCAGCCGACCCACACCGCCAACCAGCGCCAGATCATCTATGCCTGTACTGCGATCGCCGTGTAGCTCCAGCCATTCATCGCTAATTGCCTGAATATAATCCAAAGTGCTAGGACGGCGAGGATGACGGGCAACCTGTAGCCGCTGGGCAGGAGTCAAACTTCCAAAAATTTCTTGGCGAAGCTGCACGGCGCGAGCCTCCAGTTGCGAGATCTGGTCAGATACATCGACGTCGTTTTCTTCGGCAAGTTCGCGTACCTGAGCGATCCGAACGTCAAGCTCGGCAAGGGGTTTTTCAAAATCAAGGAGGATGGGTTTGCGATCGGAGTTTGCCATGTTTACGCCTGTTTGCACCGAGTCATGCCTTGCACTAGCCGTTCTCTATAATATCCCGACGGGGCAATCTTGATAGAGACGGTAGATTGATAGTTGTTTAATTACACAGCCAAATTCAAACTGCTTGCCTCAATGCTTACCATGAAACTAGCACTTCTGGAATTGCACCCGGATCGACACCTATGACCCAACGTCCTATTTACCTGGACTGCCACGCCACAACCCCAATCGATTCGCGGGTGCTAGCGGCGATGTTGCCCTACTTCACAGAGCATTTTGGTAATTCTGCCAGCGCTCATCAGTATGGCTGGGAGGCAGAAGCAGCCGTAAAACGATCGCGTCAGATTCTTGCAGAGGCTATCCACGCCCTCCCAGAAGAAATCATCTTTACCAGCGGAGCTACAGAAGCCAACAATCTAGCCATCAAGGGTATAGCAGAGGCATATTTTGGCAAAGGGCGGCACCTAATTACCCTAGAAACGGAGCATAGCGCTGTTCTCGATCCTTATCGCTATTTGCAGTCATTGGGGTTTGAAGTCACTTTCCTGCCGGTACAGCCCGACGGACTACTCGATCTCAATTGTCTGGAGAAAGCGATTCGCCCTGATACAGTGCTGGTATCGGTGATGGCAGCCAACAATGAAATTGGTGTTTTGCAGCCCCTCGCAGAAATTGGCGCCATATGCCATCAGCATCAGGTGCTTTTCCACACCGATGCAGCCCAGGCAATCGGCAAAATTTCTCTAAATGTGCAGGCAATGCAAATCGATCTGCTCTCGCTGACGGCACACAAGGTTTACGGTCCTAAAGGCATTGGCGCACTATATGTGCGGCGGCGCAATCCAAGAGTGCAGCTTGCCCCTCAGCTTCACGGGGGCGGACAAGAGCGGGGGCTGCGATCGGGCACACTCTACCCACCCCAAATTGTGGGTTTTGCGGAAGCGGTGCAGCTAAGCCTAACAGACCTGGTATCCGAATCGCAGCGGGTTAAAGAACTACGCGATCGCCTCTGGACAATTCTGCACCCCATTCCTGGCATACACCTGAACGGCTCCCTCACCGAGCGGCTTCCTGGCAATCTCAATGTCAGCTTTGAGAATGTAGATGGGCAGGCACTACTTTTGGGCATCCAGCCGATCGCTGCCGTTTCTTCTGGCTCTGCCTGCACCACTGCTAAAGTTGCACCGTCGCATGTGCTGCAGGCATTGGGGCGGTCGGTTGATTTGGCGTATGCTTCACTTCGGTTTGGCATTGGACGGTTCAACACCTTAGAAGAGATCGATCGGGTCGGGGCAGCCGTGGTGGAAACGGTGCGATCGCTGCGGCAAACCAAGACAGCAAACAGATAATTTGGCGGCTCAGCAGCCTCCGCAGAAATCTGCATCATTCAAACACAAGATTCTGATAAGTCAAACGCAATCCAATCGGTCGAGCTTTGCGTATTTCTTCGCAGAAGCCCATAGGTTTTAGAAGACTGTTTTCTATCAGGTGCAATATGCCTGTGGGAGCAAACGGCTGTTCGCGACTCTAACGAGCATATCTCAGCTTGAAAAACGTATAGGCAGTTTTTGTAGGCAGTCTTTCGCCTTTAAGGGGTTCTATCAATTTTGTCGCATCACTAAACAGGATGACCGCCTGCAAAATCTATATGCAACATCAAGTCTCTGCGATGAACACGCTGGGAGTGTATTCTTCTTTCATGTTTTTAGCTGATTAGCAATCGAACTAAAGCCTTTAAACCGATATTAATCCAATTCTTTCTTTCCTCTGTATTCATATCTAGAATGTTTCAAGCTAAGTGCTTGTTTTATTCTCAATCTGTAACCACAAAAATCCCTTCAGTTTCAGAGAAGAGATTTTTGTAAGGTCATTCTGCAAATAAAGTGAGTAGGAGATACTAACGTGAGTATGAATAACTCTACTATGGCGGAAACCAGCTACGAACTGTCTTCTTACATTCAGAAAGGAGAGGGCAACATTGATTCCGACGTCAACATTGCTAAGCTGGCACTGGCGTTAGAAACTGATGCAGCGATCGCCTACGCAGGCGAGATTGCCAAACTCAAAACGCCTGCCTTAATTACCGCTGGTGCGAGCATTGGCTCTACTGAAGCTTCTCATGCGACTGCGATTCGAGCTGCCTTTGTGACTTTAGGGGTTGATGTGCCGGTTGTTCCTGCTTCTTTTGTCAGCAGTGACACCCGCAGCCAATGGGTGCTCAAAGTTTAAGTATACGGCTTAGTGTATGAACGGTGTATTCTTAGTACACCGTTCTTTTTGCTGCTGACAAAAGCCCTGAGTTCCGCCAAAGTGCAAAACTCATATTTCTTTTATGGACGATCGACAAAGCGCTAGACTAGGCAGAAGCTCCACTATTTCTCTGCTATGGCTAAAGTTTTCGATCGCATCACCGAAAATCTCCAGCAGTTTATCGCTGCTCAACACATATTCTTTGTAGCAACAGCACCTCTCAGCCCTGCGGGTCATGTCAACCTATCGCCCAAAGGATTAGACAGCTTTCGCACCCTCTCACCCAATCGAGTTGCCTACCTAGATTTAAGCGGCAGCGGCAACGAAACCTCTGCTCACCTATTAGAGAATGGACGCATTACCTTCATGTTCTGTGCCTTTCAGGGTGCGCCAGTGATTTTACGACTGTTTGGGCAAGGGCGAACTGTGCTGCCAAGCTCGCCTGATTGGAAAGATCTTTATACACTATTTCCACCCATTCCTGGAACCCGACAGATTTTTGTGGCGGAGATCGATCGCGTTCAAACTTCCTGTGGCACAGGCGTACCGCTCTTTAATTATCAAGAACAGCGGCAGGAGATGATTGAATGGGCAAGAAAAAAGGGAGAGGCAGGGTTAAAGACGTACCATCAGCAGAAAAACGTCATCAGCATTGATGGGTTAGCGACCCCACTGGGACAAGAAGGGACGCTGGCAGCTCAGGAGAGCTGATCCCCACGCTAAATTACGATAAATCTGTCCACATTTCTTGGATTTAGGGGCAGAATTTCTTAGATTTAGAGGCAGAGGTGGGAGGTTCGTTAAAACGTCAGCACTTACATCTAACGAACCTCTCCGATAGCAGTGCTACTCGGCAATTGGCAACCTGATACAGGAGAGCCAATATTAAGCTTTGCTGCGTTTGTGAGACAGGTCCAAAACCTTAGCAGTAAGATTGGATATCTTCACCGCATTCGTCTACCAGATAACACAGAGCGCGGAAGCGCAGTCCGACAAACTGATCGTAAAACGGATTGAGCTTGCAGAGGGGTGGAATATGCGCCACGGTACGACCAAACAGCTTGATATCTCGCTCGAAAGGGCACTGCGAAGGGATCAGTTTAGCAATGCGGTGAGCGGTTTTGGAATCGCGAACCTGAAGACGGTCTAACCAGTTGCGGATAGGCTGGAGCAGAACGCGCTGTGAGGAGCTGCCTGGACGATTTTGTAGGCTGGGCTGTGAAAAGTTCGATTGCAGGGAGCTAGATGAACTTAGATAGATTTGCTGGGTGTCTATTTGTAGGGAGTCGCTACTTAGTAGCGTAGATGTAGGAGTCATAACAAAACTGCCTTTGGGCTAAACTTGCCTTCTGGAGGCTTGCCTTCTTCTAAGGACGTGCCTTTTAGAGGCTGGTTAAACTGGTTATGGACGATCTTGTAGGGTTAATACTGGAATCTGTAGGGAAGCTAGAGTAGATCGCCTTCCTATCTCTAGCATAAATAGCACCCGGTTGGGTTGTTTAAAGCAACCAAGAATTTGGCTGAGAATTTTTAAAGCATTTATCGAAGCTCTGATAAATTATCAGCTTCTTGCTCAACTTTTATGTCTCCCAGGTAACGATAATGGCAAGATTTGCTGACATTGTGCAGATTGTGCCATCGTAGGCTCTGCCGTTGCAGATGCTACAGTGGTGACAAGCTGAGCGAGGACAGACTTGTCCTGAACTCGTGCATCCTGTCGCTGTAGATAAACGGTCAGCGCATACGCGATATCGCTACGGGTCATAGGGCTAAGGGGATCAATGCGATCGCCCTTTGTATTGACAAAACCTTCCTGTAGGGCAGTTGCCATCGGCTTGCGGGCCCAGTGAGGAATTTGTGCCGCGTCGGGATATTGCGCCAGCACCTGAGTCACAGTAGGCTCTGGAAATTGAAAAACCCCAAAGGCTTGAGCAAAAATGGCAAAGGCTTCAGCTCTGGTAATTCGTTGGTCGGGATAAAACCTGCCTTCCCGGTAGCCATTCATGATGCCATTTTTTAGCACAAGCTGGACATCTTGATAGGCCCAGTGGGAGGTAGGCACATCTCCAAGCTGCACCAAAGTCTTCGGCAACCCTGAAGATTGACGATCGAGATGAAACACCTTGACTAAGATGCTGGCCAGCTCTGCTCGACTGAGCATAATATTGGATGAGCTATCGGGCTGAGGAGTCATTAAACCAGCTTGCACGATTTGCTCAAGTGGGTCAGATGGCGCTTGAAGCTGCGTTACAGCAGCCAAGCCCGATAGTAACAGGGTTATTGATAGGGCACCCAAAAACCGCTCCATAACACCTCACTCCTTCAACCACACTGTTTCTACGCTTGTTTTTAGCTAGGTGAAGCAACCTACGGGAGAAATCAAAAAACACTTCCACCTAAGTGCTTTGAACAAACGATCGCGTTCATAAACAAAAAATCCACCTCTAACAAGGGCAAGATTCAATTCAAAATCGCGACAAGAAGCAGGGAACGCTCCACTTCGTTATGCCTCAGAATTTTGTTCTATACACAAACACCTGTGCCAGTCTATTTGCTGTACCTCGACTTCGTTTAAGGCGAACCTCGTATATTTCCGAGGAAATATAGCTCTAGCTAGATTCACCTTTAATCAAACAAAATTAGCTACTTCGTTATAACTACAGCGTCTGCCCAGGGAATTCCGTAAACCAGCAGAATTTATAGCTGTTGCTATTGCAGTTAGCATCTTTTGAGATCTTCGGGGCTCACCCAAAAAATTTGCTTCTGCCTTAACTGCCACAGTTGCTATAGCAATCAGTGTATAGTCCTATTACCTTTCCTTTAGGCTGCGCCGTAGCCAGAGGGTTTGAGTAGGCTCTAATCAAAAAATTGAAGATCGACGGTTCAATTTTCAATTGATGCGCTATCCTCTGGGATCAGCTAGCGCTATGTTAGAAAACCGCTATTTGTAGAGAAAGATCGAACAAACTGCGGCAGTGCTTCTATATGTAGCGTTTTCGGGCATGTATTTTGCTTCAAACGGTAATTTAAGCGTTCGAAGTGCTTGAAGAACTGGATGTGGCTTGTGTTGAGGACTAGGCATGACAACAAACTCTAATACGCTCTACCAACCTTCAGTAATTGAACTGGCTCAGGCAGGCAACAGCCGCGCAGTAGCTTACTGGATGAATAGCCTGCTCGCGCCCCAAGGCATTCAAGTTCGCGTGACCCCGACGGCATCAGGTCAAGCTTTAAAGATTCTGGTGAACTTTCAGCCGCCGCACCGCCGCGAGACTTGTTTGCAGCTGCGCGAGCGCTTGGTGCGGTTCATTTGCTACCGGCTATGGACGCTCAACTCAGAGGCAATTCTGGGTGTGCAAATTGTCGCTCGAATTCCTGGCGAAGCCAAAGTGCTATGGCAGCAATCTGTTCGCATCAACACGCCTGCCAACGCCGAGCGCGTTCGCAAGCTACAGGCGCAACGGCTCCGGCAGCAAGAATCTAGCTTTGGTTTTCAGTTTGTTCGATCGCTGTTGCTCAGCAGCGTTACGCTGGCAGGGTTTTATCTGGGCTATCGACTGTTTTATGTGGAGCTGAGCCGTTTATTTAGCGGCAAAACCGCTCCACAGCCCATGCCAGCACTAGCAGTGCTGCCCAGCTATCAGCCGTCTGTTCAGGCGCAGTCAGTTTCGTCCCGCTCAGAGGACCGGACGATGGAGATGCCGCGACAGTTTCAGGGTGAGGTGATCATGCAGCTTGCTCCAGCTAATGGCGAAAAGGTGGTGGCGCTCACGTTTGATGATGGGCCCTGGGGCGGAGTCACCGACCAAGTGCTGGATATTCTGAAGCAATATCAGATTAAAGCCACTTTTTTTATGGTAGGGATGTATCTGCAGCAATACCCAGATCTCGCTAAACGAGTTGCTGCAGAAGGGCATGCGATCGGCAATCACACTTGGGATCATCCCCTGCATGATGTTAGCCTTGCCGCCGCCGCTCAGCAGATAGATAGTACGCAGAAGCTAATTTATGAAACCACAGGCGTCCAAACCTCATTGTTTCGCCCTTCCAACGAGCAGGTTGAGGGGGAACAGGGGGAACTTGTCACCTATGCCCGCGAACAGAAGTATGGCACAGTGCTGTGGTCGGTGGACTCGGAAGATTACTATGTCTCTGCACCGATTTTGATCGACAATGTGCTGAGAAACGTGCAGCCCGGTCGGATTGTATTGTTGCATGACGGCGGTGGCGATCGGACGGCCACTGTGCAGGCGTTACCGCAGATTATCTCGGCGTTGAAGCAGCAGGGCTACCGGTTTGTAACGGTTCCTCAGCTTATGGCACTGCAAACTCAGCAATCTGAAGCAGCACCTGAAACAGCACCCGAACAGGCACAGCCCGAAACAGCACCTGAGATTACAGCTGACAGTCCGCCTCAGCCTCCACGCAGAATTGAGCTGCCTTTTGTACCACAGCAAACGCAGACTTTGGGTGATTGGCAGCAAAATCCCGTCTCGCAGCTACCGATCGCACCCTTCCCTGCAGGAGTGAAGGTGGGAGCGGGGGTGTAGCCTTTTCGACCTGCCATCAAGCCCACTGCCATATTGCGGTCAGGATAAGGACATTTTTGTGGGCACAGAGCGCGCCCACAAAAATGTCCTAACTGCAACAGCGATAGCTAAACTTGCTGAAAGCCGTTTTGAAATAACTTTCAGCAGGTAATCAGCAGATTCAAGTGCAAAGCACTAATGTTTTTTGACAAGGCGCTACTTATAGCGCTGTCGCATTGCCTTGTGGATTTTCTTCCATTTGGCTTTTTCTTCGAGCTGCAGGCGTTGGTTTTGCTTGCGATCGAGATACTCCACCTCTTTGTGCAGCTTTTGGTAGCTGAACAAGCGGAAGGGATCGAGTCTGTCAATGGCGATCGCTGCCTGCACGGCACAGCCTGGCTCTTGTTGATGCAGACAGTTGCGAAACCGACATTGGTTTGAGAGTTCATCAATATCGGCAAAAGTAGTTTGTAAGCTGTCTTCCCCCGCCCAAAGCTGCAGTTCGCGCATTCCGGGCGTGTCGATGATTAAACCACCTTCTGGCAACAGCAGCAGTTCACGCTGGGTAGTGGTGTGCCTGCCCTGGTCATCGCTTTGGCGAACAGATTGCACAGACTGCACTGCTTTGCCAATGAGCTGATTGGTTAGGGTCGATTTGCCCACACCGGACGAACCAAGTAGGGCGATCGTCTGTCCAGATTGCAGGTAGGGCTGTAGCTTTAGCAATCCTTGCTGCTGCACAGCGCTGATCGGCAGAATTGGCACATCAGGAGCGATCGCGGCGACTTCGGCAATGTGCCCCACCACGTCCTCACATAAATCTGCTTTGTTCAATATGATCACTGGAGCTGCACCGCTTTCCCAGACCAGCACCAGATAGCGTTCAATCCGTCGTAGATTGAAGTTCTGATCCAAGCCAGAGACGAGAAACACAGTATCAACATTGGCAGCGATCATCTGCTCTATGGTTTTACCGCCCACGGTTTTTCGGGAGAACTGGCTTTTGCGCGGCAAGATTTTGTGAATAGTTGCGTGATTCTCACTATGCGTGTCAGCGTGAATCTGGATAATCACCCAATCGCCCACTGCCGGAAAATCTTGAGCGCTAGCGGCTTGATGCCGAAACTTCCCGGTCACTGCTGCATTCAGTTCACCTGCTTCGGTATACAAAAGGTACGTGTCTTTATGCTGCACCGCAACACGCCCGATCGAAAAATTAGCTCGATCGCTTAGCGACGCAGAACTTTGTAATTGGGCAAAACTTTGAGCAAAAAAATGGTTCCAGCCTAAATCTTCAAGCTTCATTGTCTAGGTTCCTCAATGGAGTTGCTGTCCATAGAGGAACTTCAGGAGCGGCGATCGCTGAATCAGTTCCTCTATAGGCAGACAAAGGTGTCTACAGGGTTTTCGCGTTGGGTATTTACTGATTCAGTCATTGCTCATCCTCCTTGGTGACACGCTGTTTGGCATTGCTGTATATCCTACTTAATTCTTTCACCTCCTCTACAGCTGAGGAGATGATGTCATGCTACAGTTATACTACAAATATTACAGCTTGTCACTTGTTTGTCAAAAATGCCCTATGCATAATCCTGTCCTAAGCATGATGGTGACAGCCACAGATGGTCTGCAGCCCAGTATGGCTCTACGCGCCTGGACTAAAATCCTTTTTGTGCAAAAACCCCGCTATGCGGGGCTTTTGCACAAAAAGGTCTGTCCTAACGAATGCGCGTAGCGTTATAAAAATCAAGAGCGCTCTTGATGCCTAAACCACCTGATCGATTCAAAAATAGTTAGATTGCACAGCTTAAATCGCCTGCTCGCTTTGTGAATCGCAGATTCTCGGAATAGTCTACGGGACAGTCAATTACAGTAGGCACAGACTGATTCAGCGCATCCTTCAGCATTGGAATAAAGTCTGTGCTGGCGGTGACGCGATAGCCCTTCAAGCCCATACTTTCTGCCAGCTTCACAAAATCGGGATTGCTGAATTTAATGAAGTTTGATCGCCCAAAGTGATTGAGCTGCTTCCACTCGATCAAGCCATAACCACCATCGTTAAAGATGATCGTCACAAATGGCGTATTGCATCGCAGTGCCGTTTCCAGCTCCTGAGAATTCATCATGAAGCCGCCATCGCCTGTAACTGCCACGATTTTGCGATCGGGGGCAACTAGCTTTGCCGCAATGGCTCCTGGTATGGCAATGCCCATTGCCGCGAAGCCGTTGGAGATAATGCAGGTGTTGGGGCGATCGCAGTGATAGTGACGTGCCATCCACATTTTGTGAGCGCCCACATCAGAAATCACAATGTCTTCGGGTCCCATCACCTGCCGCAGATCATAAATGAGCTTCTGCGGCTTGATAGGAAAGCCATCGTCATTTGCGTGTTCTTCGTAATCCGCCCAAATATCTTGGCGCAAGTGAATTGCACCTGGGTCTGATTTATCTCGACGATCGACCCGTCCTAAGATTTCCTGGAGCGCATCAGAAATATCGCCTACGACTTCAGCCAGGGGGATATAGCTGCTGTCTACTTCGGCAGGGGTTTGACTGATGTGAATTACAGGGGTTCGCCCATCTGGGTTCCAGCGTTTCGGTGAATATTCAATCAGGTCATAGCCGACTGCGATCACCAGATCGGTGCGATCAAAGCCACAGCTGATGTGATCGCGTTGCTGCAAACCCACCGACCACAGTGCTAGTGGATGTTTGTAGGGAATTACGCCTTTACCCATGAAGGTATTGGCAACAGGAATGTTTAGCTCAGTTGCAAAGGTAGTCAATGCTTCGCTGGCATGGCTACGGATTGCGCCGTTGCCCACTAAGATAATTGGATTCTCAGCTTTAGAAATGGCGGCAGCTGCTCGCTCGATGCTATGAAACGACGCATAAACTTTTTCCCGTTCGTCTAGCCTCAGAGGCGCACCGGGTGCAGGCATAGCAGCAATATTTTCTGGCAAATCAATATGAACTGCCCCTGGCTTTTCTGTTTGAGCGATCTTGAACGCCTTGCGGACGATCTCTGGCGTAATGCTAGGACGAACAATCTGCGCGTTCCACTTGGTCACAGGCGCAAACATCGCCACCAGATCTAAGTACTGGTGCGATTCGATGTGCATGCGATCGGTACCAACTTGCCCGGTGATGGCAATCAAGGGAGCGCGATCGAGGTTGGCATCTGCCACACCTGTCATTAAATTGGTTGCGCCCGGTCCTAGCGTGGAAAGACAAATGCCCGCTTTGCCCGTCAGCCGTCCATACACATCTGCCATAAAGGCAGCACCTTGCTCGTGGCGCGTCGTGATGAATTGAATGGAAGAGTCTCTTAAAGCCTCTAGGACATGTAAGTTCTCTTCTCCAGGCAAGCCAAACACATACTCAACGCCTTCATTTTCTAAGCATTGAACGAGTAACTGGGCAGTATTCACGGTCATATAATTTCCTCACCTTTGGTCTAAACTAAATCAATCAAACAGTCATTGCAGAGGCTATTTCACCCAAATCGTTTTGAGATTCACAAACTCCCGAATGCCTTCTGCGCTGAGTTCGCGTCCATAGCCCGATCGCTTAATGCCGCCAAACGGCAGGCGCGGGTCAGATTTCACCATGCCGTTGATAAAGACGCATCCGGCTTCTAATTCATCAATCAGGCGATCGCGCTCCTCGTCATTTTGCGTCCAGCCGCTTGCGCCCAGCCCAAACGGAGTGTTATTGGCAAGTTGAAGGGCAGCATCTAGATCAGCAACCCGGTAGAGCAGCGCCACAGGACCAAAAAACTCCTCTTGGTTAGCGGCAGCAGCAGCGGGAATATCTGTCAGGATGGTGGGAAGGTAAAAATTGCCTGGCGTATCAGGCAACGGCGCACCGCCTATTAAAAGTGTTCCCCCTTGAGAAATACAGGCTTTCACTTGGGCATCTAGCTCTTCTAAAATGGCGCCAGTTGCCAGTGGTCCAATGTCTGTTTCAGGGTTTAGCGGATCGCCCACCTTCAGTGCCCCATACTTTAAGGTCAGTTTTTCGATGAAGGCAGCAGCGATCGACTCTTGCACAATGAAGCGCTTGGCAGCAATGCAAGATTGCCCGCTGTTAATCATGCGGGCTGTCGTTGCCGTAGCAACTGCCGCCTCCAAATCTGCACTTTCCAGCACAATAAACGGATCGCTGCCGCCTAGCTCCAACACGGTTTTCTTGAGCTGCTTACCTGCATGACTGGCAAGGCTAGCTCCGGCGGCTTCACTGCCCGTTAGCGTCGCGGCTTTAACGCGATCGTCTGTAATAATTTGAGCGATTTTGTCAGCACCGACCAGCAGCGTTTGGAATGCGCCCGCTGGAAATCCAGCACGATTGAGAATATCTTCGATCGCCAGCGCGCACTGCGGCACATTGGAGGCGTGTTTGAGGATGCCGACGTTGCCTGCCATGAGCGCAGGAGCCGCAAAGCGAAAGACCTGCCAGAACGGAAAATTCCACGGCATCACCGCCAAAATAATGCCAAGCGGCTGATAGCGAACGAAGCTGTGGCTGGCATCTGTAGGAATTTTGCGGTCTTGCAGGAACTCAGCAGCATGTTCGGCATAGTAGCGACAGACTAGCGCACATTTTTCGGCTTCACCAATGCCTGCTTTGATTGGCTTTCCCATCTCCAGTGCCATCAGCCTGCCAAACGCTGCTTTTTCGGCTTCTAAAATGTCTGCGGCAGCGTTAAGCCAGGCGGCGCGCTGGGCGAATGTTGTGCGGCGATAATGTTCAAAAGTAGTTTGGGCAAGATCGAGTTTTTGGGCGATCGCTGCATCCGTGAGTGCCTCAAACGTTTGCAGCGTTTCGCCCGTTGCCGGGTTAATCGTGGTAATCCCCATATTGGTTGCTCTCCTATGCAATGGTGATGACTCTGCATCCCATATCCATTCCAAGCGGTAGCGATTAGGTTTGTCCTTTCTGATCTCAAATTATGATTTGCGTAAATGGCAATCCTGAATCAACTTAACGTTAATTTCAGCAATCTCAGCACAGGCTACCGCAGCCTCAGACAGTTTTCTCAGCATGTAGCAGCGCTGAGAAAACTGCATCAAGAAACTCCTTTGCTGAAACAATATGTGCAATACTGTCCTAAAACAATATTGAACAATATTGTGAAATCATCAATGTAGTGAACCTTCTAGGTTCTGAATTTATGTTCTGAAGTATTTAAGTTCAGAACGAATTGAGTGCTAAACGTCTAAATTCTCAGCCCTCTAGACTGCTTACCTTCTAGCTTTCCCATTCTATTTCACTACAAATAGAGATTTGGTTCTTTAGCTTACCGATGTTCACTAAACTTCATACCGTGAAACGTTTTAAATCAACCGGTTTTTGAAAATGATCTTTGAAATTGGTGCATTCCCTCATTCCAAATTGCTTAATTACTAAATCGTTGTCTTAGCTAAATCTTTGCTTCTCACTCCAGCATGAAACTCCTCCATCTTTCTGATATCCACCTTGGCAGCGGCTTCTCGCATGGACGGCTCAACCCTGAAACAGGTCTGAACACCCGCCTCGAAGATTTTGTGAAAACGCTAAGCTGCTGCATCGATCGAGCAATTGCAGAATCAGTAGATTTGGTGTTGTTTGGGGGAGATGCCTTTCCAGATGCGACGCCCCCACCATTTGTACAGGAAGCATTCGCTGCTCAGTTCCGTCGATTGGTTGATGCCCAAATTCCAACCGTGCTGCTAGTCGGAAATCACGATCAGCATTCGCAGGGGCTAGGCGGCGCAAGTTTATGCATCTATCGCACCTTAGGCGTTCCAGGTTTTGTAGTGGGCGATCGCCTGCACACGCATCGGCTCCACACCCGCAGCGGTGAAATTCAGATCATTACCTTGCCTTGGCTGACTCGCGCTACTCTGCTCACCCGCCCTGACACCGAAGGTTTGTCGCTGACCGAAATCAATCAAATGCTGATCGATCGTCTGCGACTGGCGCTAGAAGGTGAAATTCGTCGCCTCGACCCGGCTTTGCCGACTGTGCTGCTGGCGCACCTGATGACCGACACCGCTCGGTTTGGAGCAGAGCGGTTTTTAGCTGTAGGTAAAGGGTTTCATGTGCCGATGTCGATGCTGGCGCGTCCTTGTTTTGACTACGTGGCGCTGGGACATGTGCATCGGCATCAAATCCTGTCGGAGCAGCCTTATGTGGTTTATCCGGGCAGTATTGAACGGGTTGATTTTAGCGAAGAAGCCGAGGAGAAAGGCTTTGTGCTGGTGGATATCGAGCGTGGTAAGACGCAGATCGAGTTTTGTCCCTTACCGGTCCGTAGATTCCACACCATTAATATAGACCTCTGCAAAGCTGACGATCCTCAGGCTAAGTTGCTCAAAACCATACAGAAAGCCGAAATTGCTGATGCTGTAGTCCGCCTAATCTACCAGCTGCGAGCAGACCAGCTCCCTATGATTGAAAGTGCTGTTTTACACCAAGCTCTTCAGGTTACTCATACATACACGATTCAGGCAGAGATGATTAATCCTGCGGTCCGCTCGCGATCGCCTGAGCTGGGAACAGGCAACAGCATTGACCCATTGGCGGCACTACAAACCTATCTGACCCATCAGCCTCACCTTGCTGACATTGAGGCAGACATGGTGGCAGCTGCCCAAATGCTATTGGCGCAATCAGAGGAAGCAGTCGCCTCTCCCCAAAGGCGGACTTCAGAACTATCGATCGATTCTGAAATGTCGCAACTGCGGCTGCTGTAGAGGGCGGCAATTCAAAAAACGAGCGCGGGATCAGCTGCTAGTTGATTGATCCCCAAATTACTACGTTTAGTTAAGCGACCGCTTAACCTATTGACCCCAAATCTGTGTGAAGTTTCTATGAAGTTTCAATGATGCTGTTTTTGGGCAAATATAGTTGAAAGCCAATCCAAATGAGGTTTTCAGTCAAAACTCAGTATAAAGCTTTGATGAAGTTGTGCCGGTTTTTCAGCTGTCCCTGATCCGGATCACAAAAACTTCATGTTACTCTGTTGCAGTTCAGTAACCAGGAGTGAACCCGTAACGAGTACGAGTTAATCAGGGATGCAGTCTGCCAATTTTGGCTCTGCTTGACTGCCCAGCCGGTTAGCTTTTGGCGATCTCGCCAAAGCGATCTCAGCTCTCAGCTGCCGTTGTATCGCTTGCTGTTTAGCTGGTCGGCATTCCGCTCGATACTCCATGTACTTTTCACGATGGACGTATGAATCAAAAATTTCTAAGCGGCTTTACCGCAACCCTGCTCTCGGCGACTCTAGGTGTCCTTCCCAGCTATGCTGACCAGATTAGGATTTCCACCGGAGTCTCAGACGACGGTTCAGCAGTAGAGGTTTCCGCCCCTGCAGCTGCCTTGGATCAAGTATCCGGTCAGGTATCTGGTCTAGAGGCTAGCAGCCCAGAAGCTGCCCCAGAGGCAACTCGCCCTCAGCCAGCCCAGGTGATTGACGCAGCGCCTCCCTTAGAGAGCCGCCCTTCTGCCAGCCCAGCCAGCTCGCAAGAAGCCGTCAAAGTTGGGGAGTACCAATCTCAAGAGCAAGCAGATCCAGATGAAACGATTACTACCGTTCAAACTCACGAGCTAGCTGGACGACGTGCTGCCACCCTGTATGTTCGCAATATTCCAGTCTTAACGTTCCTTGGTGCGGAAGCTGATGCCAGCCCAGCTAGCACCGACCCAGCGAACGCAGCCGCGTCCAAAACGGCTAGCTCTGTAGACGGTAATGCACCAGTTAGCAGCGCTTCCCCAGACACCAAAGTTGGCAGCCAAGACCAAACGCTACCAGCAGGCTCAACGGCTGCAGCCCCGGCTCAGGCGCAGCCAACTGATCCAGCCGATCCCCTCTGGCGCGCTACTGAAATCGCTGCTCGGCTCAACCAGTTCTACCACGACAGCCTAGATGCGAATACTATCACCGCAGTTTGGGATGAACAGCAGAAGTCTTATCTGATTAAGGCGGGTGATCAGCTCCTTGTCCACATGACCGCAGACACGATCCTGCCCAACACGACCCAAGATCCTTCTGAGGATGCGCTGCATGCGACTAATTTAATCCGTCGTCAGGTGGGCAATGCCCCACCGATCGAAAGCGTTGTGGGCGAACCCCAAGCGGCGGCTGAAATTTCGCTGGGTTCGGTACGGCTGTCTATATCAGGTTGGGCATCCTGGTATGGTCCTGGTTTTGATGGCAACTATAGCGCCAGCGGCGAAGTATTCAACCAAAATGCTTTGACGGCTGCCCATCCTGATCTGCCCTTTGGGACTCAGGTTCGTGTCACCAACATGGATAACGGCGAGTCAGTGGTGGTGCGAATTAACGATCGCGGTCCATATGCTGGCGATCGCATTATCGACCTGTCACGAGGTGCGGCAGCCGTGATTGGCTTGGTGCAGTCTGGTGTTGCACCCGTCAAGCTAGAGGTGTTAGGCAGCACTGCCCGCTAGACAAAACTGCTGGTACATTTGCACAGCTCTCGTTTACTTTTCCTGGTTACTCAAAGGGACTTGGTTCTGCCAAGTCCCTTCAGCTTTTGCAGGTACTGTGCTTTGCATGAAACCTTAAAAAGTTAGTGCTTTGCCTTCACTGGATCAAAAGCCCATCACCTGCGCCACAGCCGATCGCTCTGCGACTATACCTGTCTTAAACTGATTCTGGCAATGCTTAATTGCAGTATCTGGATCTTTCAAGCCGTTTCCTGTTAGGACACAAACAATCTTTGCGCCAGCGGGGACTTGGTCTTTTACCTTCAGTAGTCCTGCCACAGAAGCAGCGCTGGCAGGTTCGCAGAAAACCCCCTCCTCGGCGGCAAGCAGCCGATAGGCATCGAGAATTTCCTCATCAGAGACGGCATTAAACTCTCCTTGGCTAGCATCTCGCACGGCGATCGCCTTTTCCCAGCTTGCCGGATTGCCAATCCGAATGGCCGTTGCTAGAGTTTCGGGATACTCGTTGGGGATGCCTGTTACCAAGGGCGCTGCACCAGCAGCCTGGAAGCCCATCATCCGGGGGAGGCGATCGCTCTTGCCATCTTGGTGATACTGACAAAAACCCATCCAGTAGGCGGTGATGTTTCCAGCATTACCAACGGGAATGCACAGCCAGTCGGGAGCCGTGCCCAACACGTCAACAATTTCAAATGCGCTCGTCTTCTGCCCTTCTAAGCGGTAGGGATTGACTGAGTTGACCAGCGTGATCGGGTAGTGGTCTGCCATTTCCCGAACGATGTGGAGGGCGCGATCGAAATTGCCTTGAATTGCCAACACTTCCGCCCCATAGAGTAACGCCTGCGCCAGCTTGCCCAATGCTACATAGCCATCGGGAATCAGGACGTAAGCCTTCATGCCTGCACGGCGGGCATAGGCAGCAGCAGCAGCAGAAGTGTTGCCCGTGCTGGCGCAAATCACAACCTCTGCACCTGCCTCTTTAGCTTTCGAGACTGCCATTGTCATGCCCCGGTCTTTAAAGCTGCCCGTGGGGTTCAGCCCGTCATATTTCAGCCAAACCTGGACTTGCTTGCCCAACCGAGCGGCAATCGCAGGGGCAGGAATCAGAGGCGTGTTGCCTTCTAGCAGCGTCACAACGGGCGTAGCTTCAGTGACAGGCAAATACTGCCGATATTCTTCAATTAAGCCACGCCAGCCTTGCGCTCGGCTGCTTGCATTGCCTACCGCAGCTTGATCCGTCGAAACATTGCTAGATGAAATACTTACAGTCACAGCGCTTTCCAACTTCCCAAAACGATCGATATGTACGACCAGGATACCCCCCAGACTGACCTTTTGCGGAGGAGCGATTGTTTAATTTAACGCAAGCGTCAGATGAACCTGTTTTAGTCTGTGCGGCGCTTAGTATACAAAGCGCTGTGTGGCAAAACTCGGCGAACTTCCTCAAGTGTGGTGCTGCCGTTGATTATTTTGCCGATCGCCCCTTTCTGGAACGAATCGTAGGCGATCGAATTCAAATAGCGGCGGAGTTGGGTAACCGTGCCTTCGTAGATAATCTGGCGCACCATGTCATCCACGTTCAGGAGTTCAATTATGGCTTCTCGCCCCAAATAGCCAGAGTTAAAGCAGTGGGAGCAGCCTTTACCCTTGCGCCACCCCTCCGGGTTGGCATCTTCTGGCTTCAAGCCCAAAAACTCCAGGTCGACGGGCGTAGGCGAGTAGGGTGCTGCGCAGTGCGGACAGACTTTTCTTACCAGTCGCTGTGCCACAATGCCAAGCAGCGCATCGCTGATTAGCCCTGGATCAGGACCAATATCCTTCAGACGAGGAATTGCGCCGATCGCATCGTTGGTGTGGAGCGTTGTTAGCACCAGATGTCCGGTGAGGGCAGCCCGTACGGCGGTTTCTGCAGTTTCATGGTCGCGGATTTCTCCAACCATGATGATATCTGGGTCTTGCCGTAAGATTGCCCTCAGCCCTGCTGCAAAGGTCATGCCCGCCAGCTCATGAACCTGCGTTTGGGTGATTTTGGGCAAGACATATTCCACCGGATCTTCAACAGTGACGATATTTACCGATTCAGTGGCGATCGCCTGCAGGCTGGTGTAGAGGGTGCTAGTTTTGCCAGACCCGGTTGGGCCTGTGAAGATGATCATGCCTTGAGGCTCTTGCAGCCAGCTTTCATAAATTTGTAGGGTGCTTGCTGAAAAGCCTAGATCGGCAATTTGAGCAAAAGAGTTTTGCTGACGTAGGAGCCGCAGTACTGCTTTTTCGCCTGGTTCCCCTTTGATGCCGCTAATGCAGGGGAGAGTGCTAACTCGGATATCCAAACCCTGTTCTTCCTGGTCGGCAATGTAGCGCTCGCCGATTCTGCCATCCTGGGGGCGGCGGCTTTCAGCGATGTCCATATCGCACATTACCTTGAGTGAGACAATTACCTTACGGCTGATCATCGGCGGCAGCGTAGTGACATGTCGCAAGATGCCATCGATTCGGAAACGCACCTGCAAACCTTCTGGCGAGGGCGCTAGGTGAATATCGCTGGCGCGGTTGCGAAGCGCACTAGAGACCAAAGTTTTGATCCGCTCGATTTGGTTGTCTGCCTGCGACAGGTGCAGCTCAGCAATTTCGGTGATATTTTCGTGTTCTAGCTCTCCGGTCAGCGGATTGATGTTAGTGACCGCATTGATTCGGTTTGTGTCTAGTGAGCGCAGGCGATGCCAATAGCGATAGCTTTTTTCGGCAATTGAAATAATTTGAATATCGGTACCAAGCCGATCGCTCAAATGCTGCACCACCTGAGCCGTTAGCACGACCGGACTGCCCAAATAATAGCAATTGCGCCACAGCAGGAGCGGCATCACGGGCGGCAGTAGATCGCGATCGTTGAAGTTGCGCCAAAAGCGACTGCTGACTTCTCGATCGAGACGATCGAGTTCAACGTTACCCTCTGGATCAACTAGCAGTTCGAGGGCTTGCTCACAGCTAATTCTCTGCTGCTTTAGCTGCTGCCAAACTGAGGGAGGAAGAGAAGTTACCTGCATGTCATCATTGTCCAGAATTTAAAAAGTCATAGCAATACAGAGAGGCAACTACTGCGACAAAGGAGAGCGCCATCCTTGATCGTCCAGCCCAAAACAAGGCGGAGAAGCATTTCCTCTCCTAAAGATTTCTAACCCTTCTAGATTGCCCGGAGGACGCTCATGAATTCGCGCTGCAGCGGCTCGATTTTGAGGATTGACGTTTCTGCCACAAATGCCATTGAGATCCAACACCTTCCATTCATCTTGACCCTGTAGCAGAGTAACCCATCATCGACTAGAACGTCAGTAATCGTTTGAGCAAATGACGCATCAGCAGCAATTAGCGAAACCGATAGCAGCAATATTTCAGACATGGCTACGCTCAAACTTCAAGATTTAACCATAATCGATCGCTCTAATACGGTTGGTTATCTTTACTAACTACGCAAAGACCAGAAACTATCTCAACATTTGCAAAACTGCACGAGTTGAAATTCCAATTCAATCAACATAATTCTGACTGCGCTGAGGATAGGCAAAATGAGAATTGGACGAATGTGAGCGGGAATGTTTTAGTGCGACACGAGTGCCAACCAGACAAGCACTCACGACAGTTTTGCTATTTCCCGGCTTGGGGCTGTTTTGCTTGTAGCAATGCCCATACATAGGTATCCCATACATAGGTATCTAGTGTTTCGGCGTCCCGTTGTCGCTTTACCTCTGCCTGCATCAACACCAGCGCTTTTAAAGCATCTTGCAATTCCTGCTCTAGCAAGCCAACTTCCTTATATGAACTCGATATGCACTTTGTCTTTGAGAATTAGCCCATTGTAGAGAGTAGGGCTATCCTGCGATCGATCGAGCAGCGAGGTGTAATAAGCCTCTACGTTCTGGTATTGCCCTTGGCAAATTTTTGAGCTGTGCTAGATTCAGCAGGGCTTGAGGATCAGCAGGCTGAAATATACAGCGCTTCTTGGTAGAGCGCTCTGGCTTGAGCGAGTTATCCAGGCTCGTAGTAAAAGCGACCCAGTAGCGTGCGGGTTCGGGCGAAGCCTTGCTCAACTGAGGACTGAAAGCCGCCATGGTTCCTAGCGCAACCAGCCACACAGCGAACGCGCAAGCATTTGCAGCGAGCTGTCATTGGCTGGTCTTTCGGCTAGTTTCTCAGTAAAACTACTTGCAGTACGCACCCTTTAGAAGTGCCTCAGTTCAGGTGGTAGTGAGTACCATGCCAGATACACGTTCATTCCCCGCTGCCAGTTTTCTTCTGTTCACAAAACAATTGGAAGCTGCTTCTTTCAGCCCACACCGATCATTTCGGCTGCAATCGTCTTTGCCGAGAAATCTAGCGGCATCTCTAACGCCCATGACTTGCCCTTGTAGAACAAGAGCTGATGCACCTGCAGGCTGCCATATCTGAACGAAGCCTCAAAGGATTGCAGATACATATCCCACATCCGCAGGAAACGCTCGTCATAACGTGGTGAAAGCGAGGTGATCTTTTCCTTATTTTTGGTGAAATTTTCGTCCCATCGCTTCAGCGTTTCGGCATAGTGAGGCTTCAGGTTTTCGCAGTGGGCAACCGTAAGTTTTGCTGCCAGCATTTCTTGAGCGAGTTCATGGAGCTGAGGTACATACCCACCGGGGAAAATGTATTTATCCACCCAAGCGCCATTCCGTTCTGAGCTAGAAGTAACGATCGTATGCAACATCCCAATACCGTTTGGCTTCAGGAGGGCAGCAGCCTTTTGCATGAATGTGGAAAAACTGCCCTTGCCGACATGCTCAAACATACCAATACTAACGAACTTATCGTATTGCCCTTGGATTTCACGGTAGTCAGCAATTTCTATTTTGAGGCGATCGCTCAATCCTTTTTGTGCAATCCGTTCTTGGGCAAGCTTGGCTTGTTCTACGCTCAGCGTAATTCCCGTTCCCGTCACGCCATATCGCTCTGCCGCATAGATCAACATCCCGCCCCAACCACAGCCAATATCAACTAACGACTCTCCGGGCTGCAGCGCCAGCTTACGGCAAATTAATTCGTATTTTTGCAGCTGCATCTGTTCCAGTGAATCGGTTTCCCGAATGCGATAGCCACAGGAATAGGTGAGGGTGGGATCGAGAAATAGCTGATAAAAGTCGTTGCCTAAGTCGTAATGATGCTGAACATTCTTACGGCTATTCTGGATCAGAGTGGGAACCGTAAGAAGGCGCTGAGTAATGACCTTGAAGAGCAACTGGGGAGTAACTTTGTCTCGCGCTTTAGTATACGCACCACTTCGATAAAATAAGCCAATCAGCTCAGCCAAATTATTATTTTCTTCATCCCACCAGCCATCCATATAGGCTTCGCAGAAGCCAAGCGCCCCAAAGGTCAAGATGCGATCGTAAGTTTTGGGATTGTGGATTATCAGGCGGAGCTGCGGCGAAGAGGCAGCATTCCCAAAATAAAATTCTTTGCCGTTAGGATTCACCACAGTCAAATATCCTACGTCAATCAAACTGAAAAGCTGATAGAGGTAACGCTCGCCAGTTGGTAGAGAATTCAGCAGATTATCCATAGTGTGATTTATCAACAGTTTGACCATCCCATAGGGCTAGGCTGCAGGGTAGCTGCCTCAAAATTATCCCAGGTTTGTTTCCCAGTGGAGCTAGTATATAGCGCTTCGCGCTCAAATGAAGGGTGTTTTTTGCGGGGGGCACGCGGAGCGCAATACACCACAAAAAACTGTACATTACACGGTGAGGAACCGCTATATTAGGAAAGCCGTTCGGTTTCAACGGGGAGCAGCCGTTGGAAGTAAGGGGGAAAGTCCGGTGTGAATCCGGCGCTGTCCCGCAGCTGTGTTGAGATGCAGGTCTTGGGCTACAGGGCTTGTCTTTCTAAGTCAGAACGCCCGCCGATCGCAACCATTACACAAGTTTCTGCGAGGTACAGGCTGTGTCAGAAATTAGTTTAGATCGATCGGATCTTGCCGATCGATCGTCAGAATCATCGCGGCAACACACGCTGATTGTTTGCACCACTTGCGCCAGTCTCGGCAGTCGCTCGTCCAATGCCGACCCACCCCCAACTGGAGGGCAGCGCCTGCTCAACCGGCTCAACCAGCTCCATTCAGAGTGGCATCTCCACGATCAGTTTCGGCTTCAGCCTGCTAAATGTATGGGGGTCTGCTCTCGCGAGTGTGCGATCGCGCTAATGTGTGCCGGCAAGTTCACCTATCTCTTTGGCGACCTACCCACCGATGAGACGCGGCTAGAAACAACTACGGCAGCAGTGCTGGAGTGTGCCAGTCAATATCACGCTAAACCGGATGGGGCACTGGTCTACCGCGATCGTCCTGAGCTGTTCAAAACTAGCGTGGTAGCAAGAATTCCACCTTTGCTGTAGCACGCTGGATGGTGGGTGCTGCCTGAATAGTGGCGTGGCGAAGCTATGCCACTATTTAGGCAACAGATTTATTGTTTCACCCAGCGATCGGCAATCTGCGTAGGCGGAAACAGCCCAAACCAAGCAAGATTCTGGCTGTAATAGGCAGAATCCCCGTCCCAAAAGCCATCACGGTAGGTGGTTAACAGCTTTTGCTGACGGATTTGCTCTGCCGTCGTGGGGTCAATTTGGCGTAGGGCAGCGTACATCATGGCGTACTGTGCCGTAGATTCGTAGTTGACGAGCGCCACCCCCTGCAAATCGATCTGGGCAGGAATGGACTGCTGTTTTTGCCAGAGATCGCGTAAGGGTTGCATGGACTTCTCCAAGAAGTTTTTGGCTCTTGGCTCGTTAAACCAAGCCGCATCCAGCGCCACTCGCCACCAAACACGATAGGCATCGTAGCTGTAGATGCTTTTGAGTCGTTGGTCTGTTGCCGCTTGAAAGTTACCTGTGGTGGCATCCCATACCACCCAATCGCTGGGTAGCCCCACTTTAGAGAGCTGTGCAGCGGTTTCAAGCACGTCATAGCTACTGTCGATCAGGCTGCGCCAGTTGTGCCGAGAATCGACTTGGGCAAATAGCCGGTAGGCATAAGGCGCTAGATAGGACGGGTTCAGGTACGTGCGGTTGGGCTGGGTCTGGAAGACTTCTTTGGGTCCCGGCAGAAAATAGCGTCGCCCGGATGCGCCTTCCACCGTCGCCAAATTCCACAGATCCTCCAGCTTCAGCCGCGCCAGCTCTGCATAGTCCGATCGCCCCCAGCGCCGCGATGCCAAAATCAGGGCTGTTACTACGTCTAAGTCACCATCGCTAGCAAAATTGGCATCGATTGTTCGCCAATCACCTTGGTCAGTTCTGCCCCATTTCCAGGCCCACAGCCGATCCCGCGGGCTGTTGTCGGGATTGCGGCGCTGCAAATTATTCTCACCCCAGTTTAAGACCCGTTCAAAGGTATCGCGGTCATCCATAAACACGGCTCTTAGCATGGCGTAGGCTTGCCCCTCAGACGTAGAGCGATCGCCTGCTTCGCGATCGATTACCCGCCCATCCGCCTGAATAAATCGCTGGCGGTAAGCTTGCCAGCTTTGCTGAAGCAGGTCTTGCTCTGTCAAATTGAGATTGGCAGCCGTGGCAACCGCACCGGGGGGTTGCCCATAGGCAACATTTTCTCCCGGTAGCTGCTGGGGGGCCGGCGGCTGAGCCGTTGGAGAAACGATAATTTGTGGACTGCCTTGAGTGCAGCCAATGAGGAGGGCGATCATCGCGCTTAGAACTGATAGCCGTCGCAGTGTAAAGCCTTGCATTGTGATCAACGAGTAGGGGAATCGATGTCGCTCTTTTTGCTAAATGGGGGCGAACTGCCGTTCGCTGCTACGGTAAATCGTCTAGATTCTCAGTCTGGATGTTCCAGTAAAATGCGATAGATGCCTGCTAGAAGCAATAGCCGTTATCTGTCCTACCTTAACAGCCGAACAAAAACGCTGTGGAGACGAACCTCACTGTAAGCACAATCACCAGATCACGCCTCGGACTCTCAGCGTTCTGTGCTTAGTTGTTTACAGACTGTGTTTACTCGCATTTGAGTGCGCTAATCTTCTTTTCGGCGGTTCTCTGCTTCTTGTTCTCGTCGCAAAGAATTGGGCAACGTCCGGCGTGGCTCTTCCTCTTTATCATCTTTGTCTCTGTCTCTGTTGGAGTTCCTGTTAGACCGCGGCGGCGGTGAGTCGATCAGCGGTGCGTCAAGATCCACTGGGGCATCTGGCTCAAAGTCTTCTGGTAGGGTCAGCGGCGATTCATCAGAAGAAGACTCAGGCGGTAGGGTGTCTATGGGCGAGGGCGTTTCTTCCGGGCTTTCCAAAGGAGATGGCTCAAGCACTTCTGGGCTTTCTACGTCTGAAGGTGATACTGTCTCTGAAGGCTGTGCTGCGGGTGCGTCTAGCGAGGGCGCCTCAGGCTCTAGTAGGGGCGATTGCTGCTGCGACTGTGACAGCACCATGATAATGGCTGACACAGCGATCCCAACGATCGCCGCTATTCCCATTAGCGCCAAAATCCAACCTCGTCGGGGACGGGCAGGTGAAGGCGCAGTAATGGCTTTGGCGGGAGCTACCGTTTCTGCCGTAGATAGGGCAACCGGCGGGCGCGGTGGACGCGGGCTAACCGCTAATGTCGCCATCGTGGAAGGATTGGGGATCGCTGGCTTTAATGGTGCCGCCACCGCAAATGGGGGAATGGGAGGCTGAGTATGGCCTGTGCCCGGTTCGGTAATCGGACGGTTAGGCAACAGATCGAGCCAGGCCGAGACGGTTTCAGGGCGATAGCGTACATCTATAGCCATCCCCCGCGTCACAGCTTGATTCACTGCCGGACTGAGCTGGGGTTGCAGATCGCGGGGAGCAGGCATCGGTTGGCGATCGCGCAGGATGGATGCAATCGGTACTTGTGCAGTCAGCAGGGCGTAGAGGGTAGCAGCAAGCCCATAAACATCGGTAGCAGGGGTACGCTTTTCATGGGCGATGTATTGCTCAATCGGCGCATAGCCCGCTGAGATTAAACTGGTGTGGGTTTGGGTTGCACCCGGTGTAAATTCACGAGCGATACCAAAATCGATCAGCACAACTTCTTGAGTACCCTGCCGCAGGATGATGTTCTGTGGCTTCACGTCTCGATGCAGCAAGCCGTTTCGATGAACAACTTCTAGCGCTGCGCCAATCTGCCGGATGTAATGGATAGCGATCGATTCGGTGAGCGGCTGATCTGGAAAAACAACTTGCTCTAATGTGAGCCCTGGAATGTAGTCCATCACCAGATACGGGACGTCTTCTTCGATGAAGAAGTCGTTGACCCGCACAATATTGGGGTGGACGCACATTGCTAATCGGCGGGCCTCATCACGGAACTGCCGCTCGAATTCTACGTATTGCGGGTTGCTTTGGGTGGTTGGGTTTAGCGTTTTGATCACTACCGTTTGTTTTAGGAAGTGATGAGTTGCCCGAAAGGTCACACCGAAGCCGCCCTGCCCGATCGGCTCCTCCAGGGTATACTTCCCTCCCTGCAATGCTTTCCCGACTAGCGAATTCATGGTTCTCTGATGTTTGGATGCTTGAGTAGCGCTGCTTTGAGAATAGGCGATGGACAGCGACAGGAGACAATAGGTTAGACCAGTTTTTGGTCGGGAACTTATGCCAGCCTTTGAAATACTTTAGCTTAAGGAGATTTGCAACCTCTACTGGGTCTTCTTCGAATCATTTAGCTCTAGCAGCAGAAAATCTGGAGTCAGGATCGACGGTCGGCTTAAAAATCACCCGATTGGGTAAGCCGGTTGACCGAAGTGATCCCCTGATCTCTGCACTACGGTAGGAATAGATAGGTGTTCTCTACAGTAAGCACCCGGATACAGTTAAATTCCCCACTTTCATTCTTACGCTTCAAATCCAACATCCCAGGAGGGAAATAGTATGCCAGCCGTACTTTTACTGTTTACAACTTATGCTTTAGCTTACGCTTTGTTCGTGCGCTACGTTGACTAAATTGATCTGCTTGCAATTAATCCGCTTGTATAAGTAACCGCTATCTGTGACTGCCTGCCCTGAGGAGGCAGAGGGAGAAGCAAAGGCTCTCTTGTCTCCTGTCTCTCTCTAACATACCTGTCTCTCTTCAACATATTGGGTAGACAATTTAGGTTAGCCTACTTATCGAAGGGTTTTTGATTGCTCCTCATGAAGTCTATTCGCGTTGGGTTAGTAGGGACGGGCTACGCTGCCAAAATTAGGGCGGAGGCATTCCAGGCAGATCCGCGATCGCAATTGGTTGGTGTGGCAGGTAATGCCGCTGATAAAACGCAAGCTTTTAGCCAGACCTATGAAGCGGAAGCTGTTTCAAGCTGGCAGGAGCTAGTGGGGCGATCGGACATCGATCTGGTTGTGATTTCCAATGTTAATGCTGAGCATGGGACGATCGTGCAGGCCGCTCTGCAACACGGCAAGCATGTTGTCGTGGAATATCCCCTTTCGCTGGATCTGGGGGAGGCAGAGGCGTTGATCAAGTTAGCAGCGGCTCAAGAAACATTGCTGCATGTCGAGCATATTGAGCTGCTGAGCGGTATTCACCTGGCAATTCAGGGGGTGCTAGCAGAGGTGGGTGAGCCGTTTTACGTCCGCTATACGAACCTTGTGCCGCAGCGACCCGCCCCCCAAAAGTGGACTTATCACCCACAGCTGTTTGGCTTTCCGCTGATGGGGGCAGTATCGCGGATTCATCGACTCACAAATTTGTTTGGGCGAGTGGCTAGTGTCAGCAGTCAGGCGCGGTTTTGGGGAGGCAGTCCAGCAGATTTTTACACTGCCTGCCTCTGCACTGCCCAGCTCAAGTTTGCCAGTGGCTTGGCTGCAGACGTGGTATACGGGAAAGGCGACGCCATTTGGCAGAGCGATCGCACTCTACAAATTCATGCTGCCCAAGGTGCAATTCTGATCGATGGCGAAACAGGCAAGCTAGTGCTGCCTACCGAAACTCGCGATCTTGACATGGGCAGCCGGCGGGGACTATTCGCCAAAGACACTGCAATCGTGCTGGATCACCTCACCACAGGTGCACCCCTTTATGTGGCGATCGAGTCTAGCCTTCATGCCCTGCGCGTTGCGGATGCTGCCCGCCGATCGGCAGAAACAGGACAGGTGATATCAGTCTGAGTAGCCCTCAGACTGATGAACTAGTTGGCTACTTCACTCGCCACAGCCATTCGTCATCCCGGTTCGCTAACACCTCTAGGGAATAATTTGCCTGTTGCAACTGCTCCACCCAGATAGGTTTGGGACGCGGACGGAATAGGAAGACATCGCTGTAACCGTCGGGAATCGGCGGTAAGAAGGGGACAGTTTCCAGCTCCCGGTAGGCACGATCGACTTGGCAATCGGTGTAGCAGTGAGGGCGGACTAGCAAATTCACCTTTGGATCAAGATAGTGGCTGAGCGAGAGGAGATCGCCCAATCCCGCGTCGCTGATGACTAGCGGACGATCATGCTGGTTAATGAGCTGGGCAATCGCAGGATTATTATTGCTGATCATCTTGTTCCACCAGGTATTGGATTGGATGATTAGCCCACAAGAGAGTAAACTCGCCGTCAGGATGACTGCCGTTGCACCCCGCCAAAACCATTGCCGCCAAGGCGTTGCGCTTAGCGTGCTGCGCAGTTTCTGAGACAGCAGGTATGTAATAACGAGCTGGCAGCCTAAATAGAACGGCACCATGTAGCGCGGCACTGCCGATCGCGTTCCGCCCAGCAGCAGATCCGGCAGCAGCAGAGCGAGCGCTGGAATCCAAGTTAGGCTCAATACAAACAGCCAGACGCGCAGGGGTGTCCGCCGACAAAGAAGATAAAATCCATACAGCACCAGCAGCCGCACCAGCCAAAGTGCAGCCGAAAAGAAGTAACGCAATCCCCCCAAAGGTTTATCACCCGGATCGACAAAGCTAGCGCTGAGATAAAACAGCCATTGCTTCGCATGCTCTCTCAAAGTTAGCCAGTGCGCTTGTGCTGTCCAAGTTGTGGCGCTTTCGATCTGCTGCAGCGTAGAGAAAATTACTAGCATCCATGGCAGGAATGCTAATAGCGCAATGCTTAGCGCGACCCCAAAGCCTTTGAGCCGAGCATTCCACCGCAAGCGCTCTACAACCAGTACATAGCAGACATGGGCAATGGCTACTAGCACCGAGAACAGATAGGCATAGAAATTGAGCGCCATAACAACTGCATAGGTTCCCCAGCTGGTAACTGTTTGGAGGCGCAGCGATCGCAGTAAAGCAGCACTAGAGAGCAAAATAGTAGTTGCCCAGAGGCTGTTGGGGCGAGCTTCTTGGGCATAGAGCAACTGAAATGGCGAGACTGCCAAAATAGTCATGCCTAGCCACCCCGCTAGCCTTGACTCAAATAATTCCCAACACAGCCAAAACATTGCCGGAAAAGCTAGCACGCTGGCGATTGCAGAGAGGCTACGGATTGCCCCAGCCGAACTGCCAAATCCTTCTGCCCAAAAGCGGGCAAAGACAAAGTAGAGCGGCGTTAGCTGTGCCTCTTCTATCGCCAATCCTTTCACGGTATCGGCAATGCTAGTTTCGGACTGTGGCTCTTGGTATACTTGCAAGTCTTGAGGGCTGATGACACCAGCACTGGCAAGTTGCTGAACGGCTTGCGCTTCGGTATAGCCAGAAACCCTCAGAGAGCTAAAGGTTTCATCGTACTGATACACTTTGCCATCTAGATTGGCAAACCGCAGGGTAATCCCAATCATGATGCAGGCAATTAACAGAAGCCGCCATCGTGGAGGAATCGTCCGCCTGAGGGACTGGAGATGAACTAGGGGGCGATCGATTGCTGAGGGATTTGCCATCGGTACCAGAGACTCCTGATGAATTACAGCACCTAAGCCAGTCAAAATTTCATGCGATGACTGCACTGCTGTGCGTCAATCAAGGCGCAAGCATTTCTGGAAGCCACTCTGGATGCAGCTTCCGCAGCCGAGTTTCAATATGAACTCGTTAAGCAATTTGTGTTGTTTCAGTTGCCCCGACTGTAGCAGAGCAATACACTCTTAATATCCGATCGGCTACAGAGAATAAACTGGAGTTTTCGGGCAATAAATGGCAAGTTTTCCAACAATACAGCGTAAATTCACGGATATTAAGCTCTTGCAATCTTCACCAGAGCTTCACGAATTAAATTAAATTGCAAAGTTCAAATTTTTTATGCTGCCTCAAAATAACTTTGCTGTAAGGAACGAGAAGCTAAAGTTATTTTGAGGAGAGTCGAGTGCTGCTCTAGAGGTTTCATTCATGTTTAAAGAACATAGATTTATCTCTATTTTGGTATGTTGAGCGATATACATTGAATCATTCGTCAAATACTGATAGAGCAATATCTATTTGCCGCTCTAAGAGCCATGCAATGACCTTCTCTTTCCAAAACATTGGCGCGGTTGAGAAGCTGAATTGTGCTTACGATGGCTCCAATTCTGTTTATCAACCGGTTCAGTCCAACCGAACTTTAGCCCCACCAGGAATCCGTATCTTGGAGTTGCTTCAGATCAGCTGGTTTTTTGTTTAGATCTATAGGTAGACGGCTTTCTCACTGCCGATCCTCTAGGGTAAGAATAGAATTGCTGAAAGTGTAAACGGCTGGGGCAAACAACCGCAGCCATCATCGGAGGAGAGCCAGGAATGGATGCTTGGCGGGATCGCTTCAATCGAATTAGCGGCAAAACTCGCATTACAGTCTGTCGCATTTTTGTGCATCTAGCAGGTTCTGAAGTTGCTCCCCTGCTGGGCGTGCTTAACAGCGCAGCTCGACAGGCGATCGACTCTGAAGATGAGATTGAAGGCAGCAATCTTGATATTTTGGGCGAAGGATTGGTAGATATCTGTCAAAGTTTGCTACAGCTCGACACCTACTGGCAAGCTGCTGCCAATGAAGGCGATGTGTTTTATGAAGAAGGGGAAGCCGAGGCCTACGTCACTGAGCTATTTACAGACTCTGCCCAGCGCTATGGCAGCAGTCTTGGAAATGAAGCTGCCGAAGAACCTTTAACGATCCCGATTACGCAGAACGTAGTCGTGATGATAACCGTTGCCTATGAAGGTGAAGTTCGCGCCCTCGAAACTGACCTTGCCAGCCTGGGTGCACTCCGCGCCGGTCTCAAAGCCATCATCAATTTGCATTACGACCGCAAGCTCCGCGCCATCCAAGTTCACTATTCTCCTGCCCAGTTTGGCGATGAGCTGACCGACGACGAGTTGGTCTTACATTACCCAGAACTCATTCCGCTTTAAACTATGAATTCAGTCTTTCGATCGCTACTCATCGCAAAACACTCTAATTCTCATCCTAAAGGCATGTTTCGTAGATTTCTCGTGTTTTCCATGGCGCTGATGCTGATGGTCACTTCTGTTGCCTGCGGCAGCACTCAGTCATATGGTGATCCGGTTAGTACTAGCCCTGCTGCACGTCCTACCCAGACCACTGCAGAAGCTAGCAACCCCCGCCTCACCGACGGCACCTATCCCGTGCAGCAAGCCACTTATAATGACATTGACGGTGAATACACCGTTATGCTGCTCAATACCCCTGCCGGTCAGCCTTCTACCTACCGTAGTGCCAATTTACCGATGGCACGGCTAACCGAAGAAGAAGTGAAAGCTGGACAAAGCAGCTACCTCAAATTCGAGGGTGGTCAGCCTTCCCTGCACCTTACAGAAGATTTCCGCATTGAGTACGTCCATAACGTTACCGAAACTCAAACCGATCCCCAAACCGGTGAACAGCAGGTAGTAGTCGTTCGGCAGGAGCCAAGCTTCTGGACGCCTTTTGCGGGTGCATTAGCAGGGCAAGCGCTGGGGAGCCTGCTGTTTAGACCGCAATACTACTTCCCACCTGTGTATCAGCCTGGTGTAGCGCTGACGGGTTACGGCGGTTACGGTCGCACTTATAACCAAGCGGCAGAAAACTATAGCTCTCGCTATAATGCCCCTCCGACAGCCGTTCGCAACCAGCGTCTCCGCACCACAGGGCAGCTACGAGCTCCTTCCCGCACGCCCTCCACGGCTCGCCGCACCCAAACTAACCGTCCATCTGGGTCTGGCTACGGTTCCTCTACGTTGCGACGGTCTCCCAGCCCATCTCGTCCACAAACGACCAGATCGAACCGCGGCTTTGGCAGCGGCGGGAGCCGCATTCGGACTGGCGGCAGACGGCGTTAATTCAGATACGGACTGGCGCTTAGATGGCGATTGCTTAGATTAGTGTGCTTGATAGAGTGTGCCGTGCATTGCACGGCACACTTTGCTTTAACTAGACCTTTGCTTTAATTAGATTTGCCTCCTCTATAATGCTGTAGCAGAGAAAAAAGCTACGATCGTCCCGCTGCTATCAAGCTCACCGTGACCCAGCCCCTTGTCAAACCCCATTCTGTATCCCTCCCCTATGCTGCGCTTGAGAGCCAGCTGAAGATCGGTGATGTGCTGGCATTTGGCGGAGCAGACCTCCCTTCAGATTTGGTGAGGCTGGCAACTCGCTCTTGCTATGTGCATTTTGTGGATCGTCTTTTTCAACGATCCACAAAATGCTTCTCAAAATTCCTACGGTGACTCGATTCTGATTATTGAATCTCATGTCGATGTCAGCCTGCCTAGCGTTGGGACTGGAAAATGTATGTTAGGTGTGCAGATGCAATGGCTGTCGCAGCGCCTCGCAACTTACGACGGTAAGCTGTGGTGGTCGCCACTCAAAACGCCTCTAAGCGCAGAAGCGATCACAGCGATGCAAACCTGGCTACGGCATATGGAAGCGCAGCAGATTCCCTATGATTTTACGCAGGCGATCGAGGTTGGAGTGGCTGCCTTTACACACACAACTTTGAAGCACCTTGCCGACTATTCCGCTTTGTTTTGCTCAGAGCTAGTCACGGTTGCTCTGCAGCTTGCAGGCGTTTTGGATCAGGAAATTAATGCTTCCGCGCAAACACCTGCGGATGTCATGCAGTTCCCTTGCTTGCAGCCGCCGATCGCCATTCAAATAGAGTGATCGCCTACATCTGGTCGTCTGACTGAAGCCTTATAATCTTTGAGTTGCGCAGACCTGTTAAGCTATGTCCGATCGCCTCAGCCAGCAGATCCAGTTCATTCTGGAGATCGATCGCCTCAAGCAAATATTGCGGCAATCATTAATCACCGATGCTTCGCGGCGGGAAAATAGCGCAGAGCATTCTTGGCATTTGGCGATGATGGCGATTGTGCTGGCAGAGTACGCTTTGCCAGGGGTCGATGAACTGCGTTCTCTCAAGATGCTGCTGCTTCACGATCTGGTGGAGATCGATGCAGGTGACACTTTTTGCTACGACCTGCAGGGCAATCTCAACAAAGCTGAACGGGAAGAACTGGCGGCTGTCAGAATCTTCGGGCTCTTGCCTGCTGATATGGCTCAAGATCTGCGATCGATTTGGGATGAATTTGAAGCTTGTGAAACGCCAACTGCAAAATTTGCTGCAGCGCTCGATCGAATTCAACCCCTGTTGCTCAATCAGCAGACTCAAGGCGGCACTTGGCGGCTGCATAATATCCCACTCGATCGGGTCATGCAGCGAGTCCAGCCGGTTGCAGTCGGCACTCCAGCACTATGGGGTTTTGTCAAGCAGGTCTTAGAAGACTGCGTGGCGCTGGGGTATCTGCGGGCTGAGGCTTAAAAACGGTATAACCTTGGGCGGTTCCGACAAAAGAGCAAAATGCGACAATAGAAAAAATTGTTCCCGGTGTTTATGGATAGGCAAGTGCTTAAGATTAGGCAATGGCTGCTGGCTTGGATGATGGCGATCGCCCTGTTCGTTTTGCCGGGCGAGGCAGCCTGGGCAGATTGGACAATGCCGATGTCTTACAGCAACGCTGACCTGAGAGGGCGAGATTTTTCGGGGCAAGAGCTGCAAGGCTCAGAGTTTTCCAACGCCAACCTGGAACTAACTAATTTTTCTCATGCAGATGTGCGCGGCACGGTGTTTAGTGCTTCGGTGATGACGCAGGCGAACCTGCACGGGGCTGACCTAACGAACGCGATGGCAGATCAGGTCAACTTTGCCGGAGCTGATTTGACCGATGCTGTGTTTGCCGAATCGATTTTGCTGCTGTCAACCTTTGACAATGTAGACATCACAGGCGCAGATTTTAGCGATGCCATTCTAGATGGCGCACAGGTTAAGGAGCTTTGCCAGAAGGCGATCGGTGCCAACTCCAAAACAGGTGTAGAAACGCGTGAATCCTTGGGCTGCCGCTAAATCTGCCCGTCTTAACCCGATCATTACCTGGCTGTGTTGAACTGGAACTGACGTAAATGTATTCCACGGTTTTAATTGAGTCTGCGTACCGCTTTCACCCACATTTCTAATGGTCGCCTCCTGCTGCTGGCGATTGCCACACTGTTTGGTTTAGCGTTCATCCTGTTGGCGGTGCAGTTGGGGCTGCAAACTGGGTTTAGATCGCCTGCCCTTCTCACCGATCCATTTTTGCAGTTGCCGACGCCCAATTCAGTGCGGGTCGTATGGTTCACAGAGTTTGCTGGATCAGAGCACCGGGTGGAATATGGAGCAGCACCAGACCAACCCTTGTCGCAGCAGGTCGCCGCATTTACAACAAAGCTGAGCCGTGTTCGAGAAGACCAGCAATCTAAAGTGGGAGCGCAGACAGAAGAAGGGCAAATTTACCAAGCCCCGACTCCCAGAGATATCTGGCGGCATGAGGCAGAAGTCAAAGGCATCACGGGGCGCGTGCCGTATCGCGTGGTTAGCCTGCGCGAAGATGGCAAAACCCTGACCAGCGATCGCTTTACCCTCGCCCCCGCGCCGCCTGCTGGCACTCCTTTAAAGATTTTGTTGACCTCCGATCACCAGCTCAAGCCGATGACCCCTGCCAATCTGCAAAAGGTGATTGAAACAGTGGGACAGGTGGATGCAGTCTTTTTTGCCGGTGATCTGGTTGATGTTGCCGATCGTGCCTCGGAGTGGTTCGATAGCAATCTCGGTAACGCCTTTTTTCCGAGCCTGCAAGGGCGCGCTCGCTATTCGCTAGAGAAGAACGACACGAAGACAATCTATCGCGGTGGGGCGATTATCCAATCCGCACCGCTATTTCCGACGATCGGCAACCATGAGGTGATGGGGCGTCTTTCTGATGCCACGTTAGGCAATCAGTTTAATGATCCCTACCCGCGATCGGCAGCCGAGCAGCTCTATACGACAATTGCCGCACAAATTAATCCTGCTGGCGATCCGACGGTGCAGCAGGCATGGTTGAAGAACAACACCTTCAACACCGACACCTATGAAGAACTCTTTGCGCTGCCTACCAGCAGTCCGGGCGGCAAAAAGTACTATGTCATTAGCTTTGGCGATGTCCGGCTGATTAGCCTCTATGCCACTGCCATTTGGCGATCGCCCAACCTAACGCCGGATACCCGAGGCAGATACCGCGAACGAGACGAAGACCTCAGCGACTCAAGCCGCTGGGGCTATGGACAGCACGTCTTTGAGCCCATTTCGGCGGGCAGCGACCAGTACAACTGGCTTAAAGCAGAACTCGATCGCCCAGAGTTTCGGCAGGCAAAATACAAAATTGTCATGTTTCATCACCCGGCTCATTCGCTAGGCGACAACATTGTTCCGGCATATACTGACCCTGTGCAGACGATCGATCGCACTCCAGCAGGGCAAGCAACAGCCGTGCGCTACGACTATCCGCTCCAGTCGGACTATCTGATTCGAGATGTGATGCCGCTGCTGGAAGCTGCGGGGGTGCAGTTTGTTTTTTATGGGCATTCGCACCTCTGGAATCGCTTTGTTAGCCCCAGTGGCATGAATTTTTTGGAAAGCTCTAACGTGGGCAATACCTACGGCGCTTATTTGGCGGGCAGTTCAACGAGCAAACAGCGGCAGACCCCCAACGACAATCTAGACTATGTGGCGATGGGCAATCCCAACGGGTTAGCAGCCGTGTTGCCTACTCTTGCGCCGCTGGCAGATGAAGCAGGCAATGCCCAACCTTATCTGGCAAGCAATGACATTACTGCCTTTAGCATCTTGGATACAGCGACTGGAACCATCAGCAGCTATGCCTTTGATACGCGTCAGCCAAACTCGTCTGTAGTGCGGTTTGATGAGTTCCAGGTGGATGGACGTTAGATTGAAAGCGATGACTATGACTTCTCGAATTCTTTACGGCACAGTGCGATCGGGCAATGTTTACAAAGTGCGTCTCATGCTGTCCTTGCTAAACTTGCCCTACGAGTTTGTAGCAATAGATTTCGCTGCCAAAGCGCATCAATCGCTTGCTTTTCTGAAGCTCAACCCGCTGGGGCAAATTCCGGTCTTGCAGGAGGGTGAGCTAATTTTGCGCGATTCACAGGCTATCCTGGTTTACTTGGCGCGGCAGTACGATAGCAATTGGCTGCCCACAGATGCAGCCGGACTGGCAAAAGTAATGCAGTGGCTATCGATCGCCGCTAACGAAATTGAGCACAGCTTCACCGCACTGAGACGGCATTTTGTGCTGAATGCGCCAGTTGATCAAGCTAAAGCTCAAGGAATTGCCGATCGCCTCCTGCAAGTTCTGGAAGACCATTTGCAGCAGCGGCAGTGGCTAGAATGCGGCCGACCGACGATTGCCGATATTGCCTGCTTTCCCTACATCAATCTGGCGGAGGAGGGCCGAATTAGCTTATCGCATTTTCCAAGCGTACTGGCTTGGTTAGAGCGAGTGCGGCAACTGCCAAACTACATCAGCCAGTAGTCTCGGTGCTAAAGCGGTATTGTTGAAAGGTAGCAGTTTTGTTCCATAGAGTTCGATCGTTCCTGCAATGGCTGACCTCAACCCTGCCCAAGCAACGCTTTCCCGTACCCCGCTCTATGAATTGCATCTAGAGCAAAACGCCCGCATGGTTCCCTTTTCGGGCTGGGAGATGCCCGTGCAGTATGGTGGTGCAACTGGCGGCATCAATAAAGAGCATCAAGCCGTCCGGCAGGCAGCAGGCATGTTTGATATCTCCCACATGGGCAAATTTGTTTTGCGCGGTCAGGGGTTGATCGATCGCCTTCAAATGCTCGTGCCGTCTGATCTGAGCCGCTTGCAGCCCGGAGAAGCCCAGTACACTGTGTTGCTCAACCCAGAAGCCGGAATTGTGGACGATTTAATCATCTATTACCAGGGCGAAACGGCATCTGGCGAACAGCAAATTACCACGATCGTCAATGCTGCAACCACCGAAAAAGACAAAACCTGGCTCCTCTCCCAGCTCGGCTCCACCCCAATTGAATTTTTAGACCTCTCGCGCCAACAGGTGCTGATCGCCGTGCAGGGAATCACTGGCATTCAATCACTTCAGGCGTTTGTGGCAGAAGATTTAGTCGCCGTCAAGCGGTTTGGACATTTGCAAGGAACAGTGCTGGGACAGCCCGGATTTTTGGCACGGACAGGCTACACAGGTGAAGACGGCTACGAAGTTATGGTTGATTCACACACCGGCAAGCAGCTCTGGCGATCGCTCCTTGCGGTGGGTGTGGTTCCCTGTGGCTTGGGCTGCCGCGATACATTACGGCTAGAGGCGGCAATGGCGCTGTATGGACAAGACATCAGTGACCACACCACTCCTCTGGAAGCTGGATTGGGCTGGCTGGTGCATCTCGATCGCAAAGGGGAGTTTATCGGGCGATCGCGCCTAGAGCAGCAGAAACAGGAGGGGGTTGAGCGGCGGCTGGTGGGCTTGCAGATGGTAGGACGCAATATTGCGCGGCACGGCTATCCAATCTTCTGCAATGGTCAGGCAGTAGGCACGGTCACAAGTGGAACGCTCTCCCCGACCTTGGGCTATCCGATCGCGCTTGCCTATGTTTCCACTCCGTTCTCTAAGGTAGACCAGCTGCTGGAAGTAGAAATTCGGGGCAAGCTTTATGCTGCTAAGGTCGTTAAGCGTCCGTTCTACAAGAGCTTAGCGCTCTGACAGAGTCTTCTCAGTTCAACGAAAGACTGCCTGGAGAAGGCTGCATCTCGTCACCTAGCACCAAATTTGGACAAGCATCAGACGCAACGCTAAGATATTTGCTGCATTCAACTGTAGTAAGCTGTCGGAGGCTCCGCTGGCGAGCGAGCTCCAACAGCATCTCTGGTGTTGCTGCCCAGAGATAGACCTTGCTTGTTTGAGTGCGGGTTGCAATAAATTGTCCGTCTGGGCTAAAGCTAACTTGCACGATCGGCTCTGGCGTATCTTTTTGGGCGGAAAGTGGCGACAGATGCGCTTGTTGTGCTCCTGTGCTGGCGTCCCAAACCATAGCGGTGCCATCTGCACTAGCAGTCACCAGCAGTTGCCCATCCGGGCTGAATTGTGCATCTAAAACCGCTGCTTGCTGTTCCAACTGCTGCTCCTGCTTACCGCTTGCAACGTCCCAGATATAGGCTTTTCCATTCCAGCTTGTTGTCACAACCTGTTGCCCATCAGGGCTAAAGCTGGCGCTAGCTAAGGTATGGCTGTGCGGCAGAATTCTCACGGTTTGCCCAGAGCTAACTTGCCAAATCCGAGCAATTTTATCCCGACTTGCCGTAATTACAAACTGTCCATCTGGACTGAACCGCGCCTGCTGCACCATCGCTTCATGTCCCCTGAGGGTTTGCAGCAGTTGACCCGATCGCACATCCCACAGCCGCACAATCAGATCATCGCCAATGCCCATTACTTTCGAGCTATCCGGGCTGAAGCTGAGCCGGCTGAGACTAACGTGCTCACCTCTGAACTGCAAACTGGTTGCTGTGACTGGCAAGATCTCACTTAGCGGAGTCTCTTTGCCCATGATGCTGCGCCAATTCTGAATACGGTGCACCACTGTTACCGAGCGATCGGCTTGAATCTGGCGCAGCTCCAGAACTCCATTACTGGTGGCAGTGGCGATCCAGCTACTATCAGGGCTGATGGCGGCTGCAGCCCACTGGGTTGAGGTTGGGGCAGCATCCAGATCGGCAGAGATTAGCGTTTCAGACAGGGTAGATTGCCCGAGTTCTGCTGAAACGGGGATTGGCTTGGGAGCCGGCTGCAACCCGCTTGCTTCCGACGAAGTCACAGCAGAGGGATGCTCGGAAAACCCCAAGAGCCGCTGCCAGAAATTCAGCGGTTTGATTGCTGCAGTTTGTAGCGGTGAGGCTGGCTGAGAAGTACCATTGGCACGAGCTGGAACAGATGGCACAGCATCTGAAACAATGCGCCAGTTCTGCACCCTGCCATCCGCAGTCAAAGTCTTTAGCTGGTTGACGCTTGTCGAAGTAGCGTCTGGGTTGGCACTGGGCACGGCCGGCAAAAACGCCATCCAGTCGATCGCGCCTGCGGTATGGATGGTCGGAAGTTCGCTATTCGATTCGGTTGCCCAGAGCTGCACTAATCCACTCAGGCTAGCAGTTGCAACGTAAGTACTATCGCTGCTGAACTGCGCCGCCGTGATCACTCCTCCTGGCTCGCCTAAAACATTGATCTCCCTGCCTGTGTGAGAGTTCCACAGCCGCACAGCATTGTGGCGATTATCAGTACTGGTTAACACAAACCGGCCATCTGGACTAAACTGCAGCCATGCTGTTATCCCTGGTGCATGCTCTGAAGAATGTCCTAGTTCCGCCTGCAATTTCCCAGACTGAGTATCCCACAGCCAAACGTGATGACTGCGATTGATTGCGGCAATCAGCCTGCTATCAGGGCTAAATTGAACCGAGGCAAAAGCTTGAGCAATCTGGGAGACAGGCGCGATGGTTTGTCGGAGCTGTCCGCTGGGCAACCAGAGGCGAATTTTGCCATCCTGGCAGGCAGTCGCAATCCAGTGCCCGTTGGGGCTGAAACGAGCGTCGATTACAGGCTGAGTGTGTTTGAGTGAGGCGAGCGGCTGCAGTGCCAGTCGTTGAGACGTATTCACCTCTAAACGCCAGAGCTGAGTAGTTTTAGCGCTGGTAGCCAGCAGCATCTGCCCATTAGGGCTAAATTGCAAGCTAGTAAGCTTGTCTACCAGCGGCAAGCGGACTTGAAGCTGTCCGGTATCTGATTTCCATATGGAAAGGGTGCGATCGTCCTGCACGGTGGCGATCCAATTACCATCCGGACTGAACATAGCTTGAGTCACCGCTGTTGGGCTAATCAACTGCAGCCGCAGGGTTCCAGTTGCCACCGACCAAATTTTGACGATCGGCGAGTCTTTTGCTACCGCCGCTAGCTGCTGTCCATCCGGGCTGAACGCTAGCGCAAGAACATCCGCTTTCTCGCTGCTTGAGTTCGACCAGGCAAGAATCTGGGGCGGCTGCGGTGGGGCACTGTAAATCGTTTGAGCGCTGACTGCCCAAAGGCGAATGGTTCCATCTGCGCCTGCCGTAGCAAGACGATGTCGATCTGGGCTAAAAGCGAGCTGACGTACCGCTCCTGTGTGCCCAGGCAGCTCTAGCTGCAGCCGCAGCGCTTGCAGGACAGCTCTAAGACTAGTTTGTGTTTCTGAAGTCGCTTTACTGGATTCTGCTGCCACCCGGCTAACCAGCAGAGCCGCCATAGGGTCGTGGCTCTTTTCCTGCAGAATATTTTGGGCAATTGCCGCTCGTTCACGTGCTGTGACGATCTGGAGTTGACGATCTTTTTCTGCCTGCGAATGCACTGCACCACGATATTGGGTAAAGATTGCCATCAGCGTTACTAAGAGCACTGCAGGCACTGCAATTTGAAGCTGCCGCGATTCACGCCGCGCTCGGCGGATTTCCTCGTGGCTCAAGGTGACATATTGGTGTGCCACTGCAGAAAGTTGTCCAGGGTAGGTTCTTTGAAAATCCTCAGCGTCCCGCAGGCGCAAGCCATGTAGCAGGTACTCCTCTGCAGGCGGTTGTCCAACACTGTTCCACTCCCGGGCTGCCTGCTCAATGCGGCGCAACCGACGCAGCATCTCCCGATCGCTATCTAGCCAGCTGCGCAGCAGCGACCAATGGCGAATTAAGGTTTCATGGGCAATGTCTATCATTTCTGTAGCAGAATTGGGCAGCGGTTGCTGTCTCTGCGGCTGGGTGTGGTGTCCTTCCTGGCTAGTGACTACCAGCTTGGCGGACACCAGCTTTTCTAGCACTTGCTCAATTAGCGCTGCCGGAAAAGCTGGGCTGACTAGTTCCAACTTCATCGCGTGGCGGCGGGTATCTTCTGTGCCCTCGCCTAGCTGTGTTAGTGCCAGAAAGACCCGCTTGGCAACGGATTGTTCCACCTCAGTGAGCTGCTCGAAAACCTCTGTGGCACGCTTCTGCAACGTTCCCGAAATGCCACCTAGCTCTTGATAAGCTTCCAGGGTAAGCCGGGCTGCTTTGCCCTCTGTGCTGCAGCGCTGCCAAAGCTCCAGGAGTGTGCATTGCAGTAATGCCAGTTCGCCCGGTGCACCGATCGCATCTAGCAGCAAGTTGTACACCAGGCTGGGTTCGCAAACTAAACCCACCTTGCGAGCAGGCTTGAGGATGGTGGCTTTGATTTGTTCGTATTTGAGGGGAGTGACCAGAAGGCAATGGCGATCGAGCTGCTGGGCAAAACCTTCATACAGAGCACATTTTGCCTGAAAGTCTTCTCGCAAGACAATGACAATGCTCAGCCTGCCATTGGCGATCTCTAGCGCTTGAAGCAAACAGTTAAAGAACTGCTGCCGCTCTTGCTCAGCAGACAGCCCTTGCGACAGCGTAAAAACCTCTTCAAATTGGTCAATTACCAGTAGCATCCGAGCGTGTGGCTCGGTTGGGCTGTTGGGCAGGCTAGCTTGCACAAGCTGCGCCAAGCCTCTGCCACCGTCCTGCAGAAAGCTTTCTGCCCGCCGTAGCTGATCTGCCCGGTCTAACTGGCTGGCATTTAGGTCGATGAAGGCACTCGCCAAACTTCGTAGGGGACGATCGGTTGGGGTGAATAGCTTGATTTGCCAGGTGCTGCTCTGCTTTAGCTGTGCCATCAGCCCTGCTCGGACAAGAGACGATTTGCCAATCCCAGATGCGCCGACCACTGCCACAAAGCGATCGTGCTGCACCTTTTCCAATAGTTCTCCTGTGAGTGCCTCGCGTCCAAAAAAGTATTCGGCATGGTCTTCGTTGAAGCACTCCATACCGCGATAAGGACAGATGCCGCCAGGCTGGGGCAGTGGAGCGGGCGGTTGCTCGGTGCCGCAGCGCGTCAGGATAATTTCGCTGCCAGAGCTCTCAAAAAGAGGCTGTTGAATTTCGCCTTTGAGATTATGGCTAACCCAATCTGTGAGCGAATGATTAGTGACAATGCCAGACTCGTTGCGATGGGGATCGAGCCCGGTGAGAATGGCTTGCGTGAAGATACTGTAGGGACTGTTTAGCGATTCGTAGGCGGTTTCATATTCGCGGGCGGCTGCCATGAACAGGCGATCGGTTCCAGGACGCGCACCAGGATCGGCTTCCAGAAAATTTAGCAGTTCGCCGCTGTTGCAGCAATCTAGAATGACGATACGCTGCCGCACCGGGCTTTCCTGCAGCAGCCGCCGTAGCCAAAACAGCGACAAGCCAAAAATTCCTTTTTCTGGGTTAGAATCGCTCAGCGCTAGATAGCCTTCTTGGATACCCGCATCGCGCTGGATTCCGTGCCCTGAGAAATAGAATACAGCCGTTTGTGGAATGCTATTTCCTTTGGGTTTGAACAGGTTGATCAGAGCTGTTTCTAGCTCGCGCAAAGCGATCGCGGTTTTTTGACCGATCTGCGGTTTGCCGTCTTGGATGACTTCGGGCAAACGATGTACTCGAAACTCCCCATATCGCTGGAGCTGCTGAGCAATCGCTTCTGCATCCTGCGCTGGGGCTTTCAAGCTGGGCAAGAATTTGTAGGTGTTGATTCCAACAACCAAAGCGTCCCGTGACATCGATCAACCTCGTTCAAACTTTTTAGGAGCTTCACCGCAAAACTGCTTTACGAAACCTTTTGGATTTCAAAAGAACCAAGAGATGTTTCGTTCGATAGGCGATTTCTTTCCGCCTTAAGGGGTGGCTTTTTAATGTAAATGACTTGGAACTTGCCAATGCACTACTTAGAAAAGCACAGTATCCTAAGTCGAAGATATTCCGCTTAAAGATTTATATACCAGGGGGTAACAACCCCCACTGAGCAAGTTTTTTAAGCCTTGGAAGCAGAAGGAGTAGATCGAGCAGGAAATATTAGTGATACGTTAGCCTAGTATAATCACGGAACTTAGTGAGCAATTGTTAGAAAGCTGTGACGAGAATCTATAAAGATGCGATGTTTAGTTCTGCCAATTAAAAAGAGTTTATGAACAGCCGCAGCATTTCTTAGAATATTCGGGGAAAATCCTAGAAGATAGAAAAAAGAAATCAGAAGAATACTCAGTATTAATACCAGTCCTCTTCAAGGGCGCCTAAAGCTTTCAGCGCTGCTTTCTGCGCCTCGGTTAACCCTTTGACCCCGGTAATATTCAGGTTTTCGTAAGGGCGATCGGCTCTTAGGGTCTGCAGGCACTCCCCGGTTTGCACATCCCAAACTTTGATTGTTTCATCTTCGCTACCCGTAGCGAGGTGCGTTCCATCAGGGCTAAAGCAGACAGATTGCAGCCACTTGCTGTGTCCTTCTAGCGTCTTGATGCAGGTTCCAGTTGCCACATCCCACAGCTTTGCAGTGAGATCGGTACTGCTGCTAGCCAATAAAGCCCCATTCGGGCTAAAGGCAATTGCCTGCACCCAACCTGTGTGCCCTTCCAACACTTTTAGACAATCGCCCGTTGCAGCATCCCATAAGCGAATAGTTTGATCGTCACTGCCGCTAGCAATCCAACCGTCAAACGGACTGTAGGCAACAGAGAGGACGAAGCGATCGTGTCCTTCTAAAACCTTGAGGCAGTCTCCCTGAAGCGTCCAGAGGCGAATGGTTTGGTCTTCGCTACCCGTGATTATACGTTGGCTGTCGGGGCTAAAGGCGATCGACCAAACTTTGCTGCCATGTCCTTGCAGCGTTCGCAGCCGCGACACAGAAGGCGGTGCTGTGGTACGGCGATCGCGCGGATCAAGCGGGTTGGGGTAGAGCTGGCTGACCTCCCAAAGTTTAACCGTGTTGTCGCCATTGTTGGTGGCTAACAGTCGACCATTTGGACTGAACTCAATGCGACGAATCTGCCCCGATCGTTCCCGCAATACTTTAACGCAACGCCCCGTTGAAACTTGCCAAAAGCGAACAGTTTGGTCATCACCGCCGGAGGCAATTAGCTGCCCCTGAGGGCTGAAGGCAACTGACCAAACTCGCCCCGTGTGCCCTTCCAAAGTTTGGCTGCACTGCCCAGTTTGGGCATCCCATAAGCGGACGTTACCATCTTCGCTAGCGCTGGCAAGCTGCGCTCCATCCGGGCTAAATGCAGCAGACCAAACGAGGTTTTTATAGCCCTGAAATGTGCGAATACAGCGCACTGTTTCCACTTCCCAAAGCTTGATCGTTTGATCGTCGCTGCCAGAGGCGATCGTTCGGCCGTTGGGGCTAAAGGCGATCGACCAAACTTTGCTGGTATGCCCCTGAAAGGTTTTTAAACATTCGCCCGTTTGCAGATCCCATAGCTTAACGAGCTGATCGTCACCTGCTGTTGCTAACATCGGTTCTGCTGGGTCAGGGCTAAACGCCAGCGACCAGAGTCGCCGCTCACAGTTGAAAGACCGCAAGCAATCTCCAGTCTGCCCGTTCCAAACTCGAACGACCGCATCGTCGCCACCGCTGGCAAGCCATTGTCCATCCGGACTAAAGGCAATCGTCCGAATCCGCTTGCTGTGTCCTTCCAGCATTTTTAAGCAATTATTGCTGTCAATATCCCAGAGGCGGACGGTTTGGTCTTCGCCGCCTGTGGCAATGCGACCATCCGGACTAAAAGCGAGCGCACAAACGCCACCTGTGTGCCCTTCGAGGATTTGCAGGCAATCCCCCGTGACAGTATCCCACAGCCGCACCGTTCGATCTTCGCTAACGCTGGCTAGCAGCTCACCATCCGGGCTAAAAGCCACTGCCCAAACCCAATTTGTGTGTCCTCGAAAATCTTGATAGCACTGCCCCGTGGCAACATCCCACAGGCGAATTATCTGATCTTCGCCACTGCTGGCAAGGATTTGGCTATCAGGGCTAAAGGCGATCGACTTGACCCAAGAAGCATGATCGCGGCAGGTAAACATCTGCCTGCCGTCTCGCGCCTGCCAGAGGCGAATTTCCCCATCGCCATCACTGGTTGCAAGTAGCTTGCCATCCGGGCTGAACGCTACGGCTAGGATGCTGCCTAAAGTTTGGGCAAACACCGATTTTGCCAGATCTGCCTCAGCGAAATTGACGCCCTGTAGCTTGACATCTTGCAGATAGGCATGCCAGAGCGTTAACCCGGAAAAGTCATATCCGCTCAAGTCCACTCCTAAATGCCGAAATAAATTCAGCAGATTGCCACCTGCATATCCGGGGGCATTCACCATTGCTTCCTGAATGCCGACCAAAACCTTTTGAAGCTGTTGCTGTACTGCAGCTTGCGATCGCAACGCTGTCATCAGCTTCTCTAGCAGCGGCTCCACAATCATGCGAGTCTGCTGGTTGCGAATGTAATCTTTGGCAGTGGCTTTGAGGAGGGCATGAGAGTTAAGGAGTAAGGAGGTGGGTAGAGCATCTGCCATGGTGGCTTCAGCCCCCAGCTCCGCCCCCATCTGCTCGACTAGCCGATCGGTGACGTACTCCATCACAACGGGCTGCTGCGTGTAGAAATCGGCGTTCTTCTCAATGAGCGATCGCCGCCGCAGCGAGCCGATTGCATCTAGCAATTTGGCTTTAGGTGCGGTGCTGGTCAGATCATCCTGGAGTTCGGCAAAGCTGATTGGCTCACGAGCGATTGCCAGCCAGTACATCATGTCTTTCTCGAGGGCAGAGAGGCGATCAAACTGCTGCTGAAGCAGGTTACGGATGTCATCGAAAACCGTTGTACCTTGGGCAAGAAATTCAGGAATGCTGCCATCAAACAGCTCTTGAATGGTGGTAGCAACGATTTTGAGAGCCAGTGGATTCCCGGCATAGCGATCGCTTAAAGCTTGCCAGTCTGTTTCGGCTCCTGCAAAAGCGCCTTTGGCTCGGAGAATGGCTCTGGAATCATTACCAGTTAGTCCGCTGAGGCGAAGCGAGCGCACAGGCAACGTCTCCCCTTCGAGGGCAGTCAAATCTCTGGGGTTTTCGCGGCTCGTCAGCACTAGACAGCTTGGGTGGGATGTTTGAGCAATTCGCTTGAAGAGTTCGCTGTAGCCTTCATGTTCTGGACGAAAGTAGCCGGAATGCTCGCCACTCCGCAAAATCGTTTCCACGTTATCCAACACAAGCAGGCAGCGGTGCGATCGCAAATGCTCCATCAGCCGTGACACTCGGCTTGGCACATCAGCAGGCAGCTCTATAGTTCGATCTTGCGACAGAACTCCAATCAAGTCTGCCAATAGATTCTCGACGGGTGGCGCGTTCCGCAGCGTTCGCCACAGCAAAAATTGAAACGGTGATTTTTGAGTATCGCCCTGCGGCGCTCCTAGCTCTTGGCTCCGAACTCCACCCACTTCCTCAACCAGCCGCACCGAGAGAGACGTTTTGCCGATGCCACCCATGCCCAAAATTGAAATAGAGCGGCAGTTGTCTTGAAGAATCCATCGCTGGAGCAGATCGAGTTCGTCGGTACGTCCGTAGAAGGTGGAGACGTCGATCGCCTCGCCCCAATCGAGGAGCGGCTGCGAGAGAAGGGAGGGAAGCGGTGGGGGAGGAACGGGGGGAGCGGGAGCGGAAGAAGTTATGCGGGTTTGCCGCTTCAAGACCGACTGTACATTGCTTTTGGTGATTCGCTCTCCTAGCGCCTCTGAAAGAAATTGCCAAAGCTTTGCGCCAGTGTCTTTGATGTAGCCTGCATCGTAGCCCATACGCTCTGCCATATCCGCATAGGTTTCGCCCTCCCAGCAGTGACGGAAGATTTGCTCTTGAATATCGTTGAGGTGCTCCTGCTGCAAGAGAATGTCTAGGAGCGCCAGTGCTTCGTCAGCCGTCATGATGGTTGAACTCCAGACTCAGTGAATGCTGGGCTAGGTGAACTCCAAACTCGGTGAACTTTCGACCTGGCTAAATTCGACCTGGCTAAATAGTATTGATTCTAGGGTCTATTCACCATATTGCAAGTAGATCTGTAAAGCGTGAAGACAATTTTCAGGTGAGCTGCTCGGCGTGGTGAAGCCCACGCTCTGGGCGCTATCCTTTACGATGAGAGTAGGCGTTTGAGTAGTCTTTCAGGTTTCAAGATGCCTGAAAGACCCGGTAAAGTTGCCTTTCACATCTTGAGCTTAATCCCACCACTGGCGTTTGTTGTTTGCCTGGTTTCGATATGTCTTCTTCCCCACTTCAATTGTCTACTGCCGCTCAACCTGCTGCAACCCAATCTGCTGCACTGCCGTCTGATTCGCCTCTGCTAGGGCGATCGCTGAGTCAGCTAACCGAGTGGGTACAGCAGCAGGGACAGCCCGCCTATCGCGGCAAACAGCTTCACCAGTGGCTCTATCAGCAAGGGGCACGCTCGCTCAGCGAAATTTCGGTTTTTCCTAAACAGTGGCGAGCCGACCACGCAGATGTAGCAATCGGACGCTCAACGCTACACTACCGCTCGGCAGCACCAGATGGCACAGTCAAGTTTTTACTGCAGTTGGCAGACGGGCAGATCGTTGAGGCGGTAGGCATTCCTACCTTCAAGCCAAACGGGGCGATCGATCGCCTCACCGTTTGTGTATCTTCGCAGGTCGGCTGTCCGATGGCGTGTGATTTTTGTGCAACCGGCAAAGGCGGGTTTCAGCGTAACTTGGCAATCCACGAAATTGTCGATCAGGTGTTGACCGTACAGGAAGATTTTCAGCACCGAGTCAGCAATATTGTCTTCATGGGCATGGGTGAGCCACTGATGAACCTGGACAATACGCTGGGCGCAGTTCGATCGATCAATCAGGATGTGGGAATTGGGCAGCGATCGATCACAATTTCGACGGTTGGCATCCCCGGGCGTATTCACCGTTTGGCAGAGCAACAGCTACAGGTGACGCTGGCAATTAGTCTTCATGCTTCTAATCAGGAACTGCGTAAACAGCTCATTCCTAGTGCTCACCACTACTCGCTAGAGGCGCTGCTAAACGAGTGCCGCGATTACGTGAAAACGACAGGACGGCGGGTCACGTTTGAGTATATTTTGCTGGCAGAGCTGAACGATCGCCCAGAACATGCTGCCGAACTCGCCGAGCACCTGCAGGGTTTCCAGAGCCACGTAAACCTGATCCCCTACAATCCCATCCAGGAAGCTGACTACAAGCGTCCCGATCCACGTCGGGTGCAAGCCTTTATGAAGGCATTGCGCGATCGCCACATTGCCGTCAGCGTTCGCTGGTCGCGCGGGCTGGAAGCAGATGCCGCCTGCGGTCAGCTGCGGGCCTCTAAAGCTAAGACCTGAGCTTACTAGCTAAGGCGTGAGCTTACTCCACCGTCAGCTGAGGTTCTTTTGGCTCAGTGGTGTCGTCGTCTACCGTCTCCTGTGGCTCAACTGCTGTGGGGGGCGTTTCTGTTAGTTTGGCTTCTGGCTGTTCCGTGCGCTTGGAAAAGCCCCAGGTAAACAGCAAGCCGATCAGCGTCACCATCAACCACTCTGGCGGGATAAAGTCTGAGTCAAACACCCGCAGCAGTAGCCGGATGCCGACCAGTGCCACCGTGACAAAACCTGCATCTTCCAAATGCTCAAACTCTGTGAGCCAGCGAATAAACAGCCCTGCCATGAAACGCAGCGTAACCACACCGATAAAGCCGCCTGTTAAAACCAGCCAGGTTTCTTTGGAAACAGCGATCGCGGTTGTAACGCTATCGAGCGAAAACGCTAAGTCAGTGATGGCGATCATGGGAATGGCTTGCCAGAGCGAAGCAAACCTGGGTCCGTGATGCGGATGATTTTGCGACGTTTCGGCATCCTCTCTAGAGGAGGTAAAATACTGAAACACAAGCCACAGCAGATAGGCAGCACCTAACAGCTCAAACTGCCAAAATTGAATCACCCAGGTCGCCGTCAAAATTAGAACAACCCGCAGGCAGAAAGCAAAAATTAGACCCACGTTGAGGGCACGGCTCTGCATCTGCTGCCCGTCTAGCCCTTGGGCAATGGCGGCAAGGGCGATCGCATTGTCTGCCGACAGGACAACCTCTAGCGACACCAAGACGGGCAACAAGAGCAGCGTATCGACGCCAATATTGGAGGAATAGCTTAGGAGTTGGTCTAACATCAATTGGGAAAAACCTGGACTTCTCTGGACTTCTTAAAACTGCACTTCTGTTGAAGGCTGCCTGTTCGATCGATTTCAGCTTGGAGCATTTGCAGGCACAGCTCCTCTCTCAGCTTAACGTCTTCGGCTCTGAAGCATTATAGACCCCCGAACAGAATCTAGAGTTTGCCGCCGCAATCGAACGGACAGAATAGCATTTTTGGGCTACTATTTCAGCGACCCCTTCAAACTGTAACAGCCCTTAGCCTTGTCACTCCATCCTTCAACCCTGTCAGCCCTCCTAACCGACTTTAAAGCCCGCTATCCAATGGGTGCGATCGTCGCTGAGCTTTTGACAATTCACCAAGACAGCTATGTAGTGCGTGCTTTGGCTCAAAGCAGCGGTGCTACATTGGCGAGCGGCATGGCATCTGCTCCGACGATCGAAGCTGCTGAAGATCGAGCAAAAATCAGAGCGCTAGAAGCCTTGGGTTTGCATACGCCGTTAAATGTGCCGGATCCCACCCCCTTGCCGTCTTTAGACCTGCCTTCGTTAAACAATCAGTCCCTAACGCCAAATGACTACTCTCTGCAGGAGCCAAGCAGCGCCTCGCCGATCGCATCTGCCTATCCTGAAGTTTCTCCACCCCCTCAGCCTGACTTAGCCACCCTGGCTTCTCCGACTTCTTCAGGATTGGGTTTAGATTTAGGCTCTGACTATGCGGCTGTCGCTCAGCCCAACGCTACCTCTAACTTAGAGCCTGAACCCCTGCTTTCGTTTCCTTCAATCGATTACTCAGCTGATTACTCAGCCGATTACTCGGCCGATTACTCAGCCGAACCAGTCACAGAGCAAGCAGCATCAGCAGTGGAGCCAACCCCGATCACACCCGAAATTGTTGATTTTGAGCTACCGCTTACGAGCGCCGCAGAGCCGTTGCCGCCGCCTCCACCCACTAAATCAAGCAGAGCTAGCAAACGCAAAGAGCCACCTCCAGAACCCTCAGCCGCTCCACCGGCGGCAGAGCCTAGCAAAGAACCCGGCGATCGCTCTAACGAAATTGCCAAAATCAGCGTTGAGATGAAACGGCTTGGCTGGACGACTGAACAAGGACGGCGCTATCTGAAAGATACCTATGGGAAGCGATCGCGCCAAGAGCTAGACGACAGCGAGCTGCTAGACTTTCTCAGCTATCTAGAGGCGCAGCCCTCTTCAGCACAGTCGCTGTTTTAGATACAGAAAGACCGACTCCTATGGGCGTCGGTCTTTTTTAGACAGGATACAGGATAGTAGTGATTGATTTAAGGAGCCCTAGCTGGCAGCAGCGGCAGCAGCGGCTGGATTGCCGATCGCGCGCTTGTCGATCACTTGGTCAATTAAGCCATAGTCTCTGGCTTCGTTTGCCGACATAAAGAAGTCACGTTCGGTGTCTTGCTCAATGCGATCGATTGGCTGACCTGTATGAGCTGCCAACCACTCATTGAGACGGCGCTTGTGATACAAAATCTCTTTTGCCTGGATCTCAATATCTGCCGCTTGCCCCTGCGCGCCCCCTAGCGGCTGGTGGATCATGATGCGCGAGTTAGGCAGGCTTAGCCGTTTGCCTTTGGTGCCAGCGCTAAGCAGAAATGCCCCCATGCTAGCGGCTAGCCCAACACAGATCGTGGAAACATCTGGGCGGATGTGGTTCATCGTGTCAAAAATCCCCAGCCCTGCCATTACCGAGCCGCCTGGGGAGTTGATGTAGAGGAAAATGTCTTTGTCGGGGTCTTCGGCTTCTAGGAAAAGCATCTGCGCCACGATCAGGTTGGCGACATCCGAGTCGATCGGCTGTCCCAAGAAAATGATTCGCTCACGCAGCAGCCGAGAATAGATATCAAAGGCTCGTTCGCCGCGACCAGACTGTTCAATAACGGTAGGAATCATGGAATTCTCTGAATGTAGCTTTCCTATCATTCTAGCGATCGCCCGCCCCCAGATAGAGCTAGGATACGGAGATCCACACTAATACCGCTATTTATCGCGTTGAAGCTGCATAAAGCCGGAAAGGTAGCTTTACTAACCGCATTAGGATTAATCGCATTAGGATTAACCGCATTAGGACTGAGGCGGCGTTTCTTCTTCAGGCTCCTCTAGCAGGTTTGCCAAAAATGCTTGCAGCTTCATCCGGTGAATGTAGGGCCAACCGCCATCTGCTTCAATATCGCGCAACAGCGCATACAGGGCTTGCCGGTTCTCTGGCAGTGACTCCTGGAATAGCCCATCCCGAATTTCCTGGTGCAGCGACTCGATTAGCCGCAGCAGCGCCAGCAGCTTCAAATTTTGACCTTTACAGGTTTGCGCAGTGGTGCGAATCAGCATAGCGATCGCCTCTAACTCCTGCTTTTGTGCAGGGTCAGGGCTAATCAGGTTTGGGCTAGGAATATCTATGTTCACAATGTTGCCGCTAAGGCTTGTATCCGTAGCGGTGGCAGCGGCGATCGCTCGCTTAACGTTAATTTCATCCGCTTCGTTCATCACCAAACTCCTAATTTACGAATCAAGCATAGGATGAGGGGCGTTAGATGTGTCGTTTTGAATGCCGATCATCAGCTGTCCATAGGCGCTATAGGTCTCCAAACAATCTGCCACACTCCACATCTTTGTAAATCTACTCAAAAACTTCTATAAATTCAGACTCAGCCACCACGAATTTGACTTTGGCTTCATTTTTAATTCACAGAACTTGACAAACCAACTCAGATCCCAAAATAGAACAAATCTTCTGCCGATCGGTAACTCAGCTAATTTTGCCGCCTCGATCAGCTGCAAGAAAACTGAATTTGCTTTACAGGACAAAACAAATGCTACAAGGTCTTGTAAAATTCAGTATTGAAGTCTTCAAGGCAAGCCGTTTGGGGCTTGAAATACAGGTGAGTCTTGACTCATCTCTACCGAACTCAGCCTAGCAAACCCAGCGTTGCCCCCTGGACTGATTGGCGCTTGGGTACAAGCGACCGCCCTTATTTTTAAGATCACATTGGTGGTTTCCACATTAGATACTAGAGGTTGACCATGAGGTATCGCGCTTTAATCGCTGCATTTGTGGCAATATGCTTGGGTTTGTTGACTGCCTGTAGTAATGGCTCCCCCACGTCTACAGCAGCTCTTACCTACGAAGACATCAGAAACACTGGACTGGCAAACAATTGTCCACAGCTAGAGGAAGTGACCAGCCGGGGTTCTATCCCGATCGCCCCAGATCAGTCTTACACCATTACGGGACTCTGCCTACAGCCTGTGACCGTTGAGGTCAAAGAAGAAACTACCAAGCGTCGGGAAGCTCAGTACATCTCAGGCAAAGTCACAACACGGGCTACGTCTACGATCGATCAGGTCAGCGGCAAGCTTAAGGCTAATCCCAACGGCGATCTAACCTTCATTGAAGAAGATGGGTTTGATTTCCAAGCCATCACCGTCAAGTTACCCAACGGCGAACTCGTGCCCTTCCTGTTCACCATCAAGCAGCTCGTTGCTAGTGCTGAAGGTAGCTCCGGCAGCATCAACACCTCCACAGACTTCGTTGGCGAGTTTGAAGTGCCTTCCTACCGCACTTCTAACTTCCTCGATCCGAAAGGACGTGGCTTGACCTCCGGCTACGACAACGCGGTGGCGCTGCCCTCTCGTGCGGACGATGAAGAATTGATTAAGGAAAACATGAAGAGCTTTGTGACCGGCAAAGGCGAGATTTCGCTGCAGGTTTCCAAAGTGAACAATACCACCGGGGAGATCGCTGGAACGTTCCAAAGTATCCAGCCCTCGGACACGGACATGGGTGGCAAACCCCCAGTCGATGTCCGCATTCGCGGCTCATTCTATGCCCGGGTCGAACAGGCTGATGTGTAGAGGCGTGAGCTAATAGTAAAAAGCAAAAAGGAAGCGAGGTTTGCCCCGCTTCCTTTTTGCTTTCTGCAGTTACTCGTTTGCACCTATGGCTGTTGGATTTGCTCTGGCGCTGGCTGCTGTAGCTGCTCTGGTGCTGGCTGTTGGATTTGCTCTGGCGCTGGCTGCTGTAACGACGGCGCCACAGGGGCGGATTGGGGCTGCAGTGGCTCCACCTGTGGCGGCAAAGTCGGGACTGTATTACCCGGCAGGAAGCTCGGCAGTACGTCGCGTGGGCGATTTGTGGCAGCAATACAGTCTGTGAGAATCTCCTCGGTTGACAGCTCGGCCTGGCTCCGCAAGCCAACAACGCAGGCAGAGAAGCGCACTGGCAACAAGCTCCGACGGCAGTGATCCACCACATTAAGCAGCGGCTCAGATTCGGTGGGGTTGTCGATCGAACTAATATCTACCACGCAAGTTGATAACTCCACCGGACGACGCACCTCCCGACAGTTAGACAGAGCATCGCTTGAGGTGAGGGCAGTGTTGGAATCAATTCTCACGACACAGCGCGATAAATCTCTAGGATAGAGGGCTGCTCCACAAGCAGTTGCCGCTGCTGCCGCTTCAACGCCTGTACCAGCGATATCTGCAATGCAGGTCTGGTAATCGCGACGGGTGCTGCGGAAGGTGCTGTCGGAGGTGCCATCATAAGTCAGCGCCGTTGCTGGCAGTGCTGTCACAACGAGCCCTGCCGTGATGGACTGGGCAATCGACAGGCGCAGCAGGCGGACTGCCTTTAGGGAAGAACGGAGCGATCGCAGTTCAAAGTATTGCATGACAGGAAAAAGCCTAGAAGACTGCAAGCAAAGCCATGATACTACGAGGATTTGCGATCGGCTATCGGACGATCGGGTAATGTCTACCCGGAGATGAAAACCACGCTGCCGCAAATGGGCGAATCTCCGCCTTTAGCCGCTAGCGTTCTTTCAAACTCTAGAAGCGCGGTATCCATCCCGTGCAATAATACTTAATTAGAAAACTGTAAACATCTTGCAACGTAATAGCTTTGGCTGTTGAGTAGCTTTGGCTATTGGGCTGCACGCTAGCTCTGCTCTCTGGCGGTTTATTAAACTGCCCCATAGTTCTAGCCCAGTGTTTTAGCCCTGTGTTCTGAATTCGAGAAGCAGACTGAACAAGCTGACAGGACTGAGCAGCAGCCTCAAGCCTGTTCCAAACTAGAAAACTCACCCTTCGCAATCGTTCTGGTCAAATCATGGCTCAACTTTCTGGATCGTCTGATGTCCCCGATTTAAAGCGTCGCCAATTTATGAACCTGCTGTTGGTTGGGGCAGGCGGGGGTACAGTGCTGGGGATGCTGTATCCAGTCGTCAAGTATTTCATTCCCCCTTCGGCTGGCGGCGGCGGTGGCGGCACAACCGCTAAAGATGCATTGGGTAACGAAATCTTCCTCAGCCAATTTCTGGCAGAACACAAGGCTGGAGAGCGTGTTTTGGCACAGGGCTTGAAAGGCGACCCCACCTATTTAACGGTTGAAGGCGAAGAAGCGATCGCCAACTACGGGCTGAATGCCGTCTGCACCCACCTCGGCTGTGTCGTCCCCTGGAACGCTAACGAGAACAAGTTCATGTGCCCCTGCCATGGCTCTCAATACAACAGCGAAGGCAAAGTAGTGCGCGGACCCGCACCCCTGTCTCTGGCGCTTGCCCACGCGACGCCCACCGAAGACGGTAAGATTGCCTTTACACAATGGACAGAGACCGACTTCCGGACTCAGGAAGAACCATGGTGGACATAAGACCCCAGCGGACGTAATTTATTTGGCTGCTGTGTGCTGTGCAGCAGCTAGGTTGAGAAATCCTGCCTGCATCCTTTGTTGAAGAACCTCCAACTCATGAAATCAACTTTGTCAACCTTATTGCTCCAGGGCAAAAAAATACTCTTTGGCAGTGCCCTGACTGTTTTAACTATCACCACTCTTTTCCTGGGCAGCGATTTGGCAATGCCGCAAGCCGCAGCTGCTTATCCGTTCTGGGCGCAGCAAAACTACGCTAGCCCCCGCGAAGCAACCGGACGGATCGTTTGCGCCAACTGCCACTTGGCAGCAAAGCCCACCGAGGTAGAAGTGCCGCAAGCCGTTCTGCCTGATACCGTCTTTAAAGCGGTGATAAAAATCCCCTATGACACAAATGTGCAGCAAGTCCTGGGCAATGGCGAGAAGGGAGGGCTGAACGTAGGTGCAGTGCTGATGCTGCCCGAAGGCTTTAAGATCGCCCCTGAAGACCGGATTCCCGAAGAAATGAAGGAAGAAGTGGGACCCAACTATCTGTTCCAGCCTTACAGCGACACCCAGCCCAACATCGTGCTGGTAGGTCCGCTGCCCGGTGAGCAATATCAAGAGATCGTCTTCCCAGTTCTTTCGCCCGATCCCAGCACCGACAAATCCGTTCACTTTGGTAAGTATCAGGTTCACGTGGGCGCCAACCGGGGTCGTGGGCAGGTATATCCCACAGGTGAAAAGAGCAACAACACGATATATACCGCTTCGGCAGCCGGAACGATTTCAGCGATCGCCAAGAAGGATGACGGTAGCTACGATGTGACGCTGACTAAGGAAGATGGCAGCACTATCACTGAAACTATTCCTGCAGGTCCTGAACTGATTGTTTCTGAAGGTGAAGAAGTTGCTTCAGGCGCACCGTTGACAAACAATCCCAACGTTGGCGGCTTTGGACAAAAAGACGTAGAAGTGGTTCTGCAAAGCTCCGGAAGAGTTAAAGGTTTGCTAGCCTTTTTGGCAGCCGTAACGCTGTCTCAAATCATGCTGGTGCTGAAGAAGAAGCAAGTAGAGCGCGTTCAAGCAGCGGGCATGAGCTTCTAATTTCCAGGAGTACTTTAACTAAACTAAGACTCATACATTTTGCTGTAAGTGGCAGATTTTGCCTGCCACTTACAGCAAAACTTTTTTAAAGAGATTTATACAGCGCTACGCGCCTAGAGTGCTTCTTTATAGGACTTGAAAGTAAACAGGTGATTCTATTTACCCCTGAGATCACCCTAAAAACTTTACGCCGAGTCAGGGAATACTAAGCGTAATATAAACTTCTAGCAATTCTCAATTGCACGGGTTACGAGCTAAAGCCGCACTTCAGGCGGCTCCAAAAATAGTCGAGCGCAGGGTGCTGCAAAAGCAAGGGTGTAGGGGTAGAGCCAATGGTAGATGAGGAGCATCTAGAGCTGCTCAAGCAGGGTGTATCAGCTTGGAATCATTGGCGAAATCAACATCAGCACATTCAACCGAACCTTAGTCAAGCTTTTCTTCAAGCCGTTGATCTCCGTGAAGCGATTCTTAGCCATGTCAACCTGAAAGGGGGAGTGCTGAGCTACGCTGATTTTTGCATGGCAGATTTAACTCAAGCCGATCTCAGCAGCGCGACTCTGCAGGCAGCCTTGTTCTATACCACCAATTTAGACCAAGCAAATCTGTGTGGCGCAGACCTCCGTGGCGCAGACCTGCGAGAAGCTAGCCTCCAAGGCGCCAACCTCCAGCAGGCTAACCTCCAGCAGGCTTCTCTTTGTATGACTAATTTACGAGATACCAATCTCCGAGAAGCCAATCTGCAGGAAGCCAACCTTAGCTTTGCTGCTCTCAGTCACGCCGATGCTTGTCTCACTGACTTTACCAAGGCAAACCTAACGCAGGTAGATCTAAAAGCAACCCAACTCTACACTGCAACTTTTAGCCAAGCGACGCTGTACGCTGCCAATCTCAGTCAGGCAGATGTCCGGGAAGCGATTTTTAGCCAAGCAAACCTGCGTGAAGCAAACTTGCGCGAAGCCGATCTCAGCATGGCTGTGTTTTGTCTGGCAAATTTAGTCGGCGCTACGCTCTACAAAGCAAATTTATGGAGAGCCAACCTCAGCATGGCGAATCTCTGCATGGCGGATCTAAGCCACGCCAACCTGAGTTACGCCATTCTGATTGGCACCAACCTGATCGGTGCCAATCTCTACATCGCCCAGTTTGAGAGAGCAGTGCTGAAGGAAGCCGATCTGCGAGAAGCTAGCCTTGGTAAAGCCAATCTGATTGAGGCTGACTTGCGCAAGGCTAATCTCAGCAGAGCAAACCTGTCAGGCGCCAACCTGTCAGGGGCAAACTTGAGTGGTGCTAATCTGCACCAAGCTAACCTCTGGGAGGCAAACCTTGAGGGAGTTTGCTTGACAGGCGCAACTCTACCGAGTGGCACTGTCTATCGCCCATGACTTGCTCCTTTGTAGTGCAGTTGCTTTGCTGGTTGGCACAAAGCTAAACAGGGCAGCTTTGCTGCCCTGTTTAACTAGAAGCTATTTAGCCACTCCCTTCATGTTTGACGAGGAGGGCTATTTTCTAAGAATCGGCTGTTGGCTAAGTACTATTTATTTATAAAGCTCGGTGGACAACCGAAAAGCCATGACAGCAGGAATTAAGGCAACCACGAGTGCCACATAGACTTGAGTATCTGATATTGACATAAGCGAAAAACTCCTAATCTCATAGTGCATTGATGAGTGGTATCCTCGGCTTCCTGACGAAAGCGCAAGAAGTGCCAACGTTTCATAATTTCGGTTAAATTGGGACACCATGGAACCCTTCGTCACATGATGTAACAGAAGGGTGAGAATGCCGTTCCCCTAAGCAAGACGAAGGAAAACCAAAGTAAACTTGGGGCAACGTGCTGTATATGCTTGCAACCCAGAAGAATCCGCGTTAATTTGATAAATCGCGCATTGAAACAGTGATCAGGCGGCTAAATGAGACTTGCAAATAAAACAAAGTTCTGGGCCAGCGAGGAGGATGGCTTCGCAGCCCTGCTCAATAGATAATTGGAAATAGAGTTTTGCAGTCTTTAGAGATGGGAGTGCGCTCTTAGGATTTTGGTTGTATTAACAAGGTTGAAGCGTTCGCCATTGGAAAGTTCTAAACCCACTCGAATTCAGTTTGAACGCCAGCTTCGACGGGTGCAGCGGGATGTGCTGCGAATGGGTGCATTAGTGGAAAACTCCTGCTGGCTTGCCCGTAAATCCTTATTTGAGCGTGACTTGGAAGCTGCCCAACAAATTGCCCTGCAAGACAAACAGATCGACCAACTCTATCGCCAGATCGAGCTAGATTGCGTCAATCTGATAGCGCTGCAAACGCCCGTCACCCAGGACCTACGCCTGTTAAGCGCCCTGATGCAGCTAATTCGCGATCTAGAGCGAATTGGCGACTATGCAGAAGATCTGGGGGAAATTGCCGTTAAGCTTTTTCCCTACCCGATTCATCCCTGTATGGATCGGGTGCAGACCATGCTCGATCGCTGCCGGGCAATGCTGGCGATGGGGCTGGTTGCCTTGTCTGATCTGGATGCTGAATCTGGGCTAAATATTAAGCTGAGAGATGATGCGGTTGATTCAGATTATGAAGCGCTCTATACGCTGCTTGCCTGCCAGACTGATGTACCAGGTGCGATCGAGCCAATCGTTTTGCTGGTGCTGGTCATCCGCTATCTAGAGCGAATGGCAGACCATGCCACAAACATTGGTAAGCGGGTTGCGTATATCGTGACGGGGCAACGATGATATAGTGCTCCGCACAGACGTCAGGACAAGGTTTTAAGTAAAAGCCCCGCTACGCAGAGCTTGTACTCAAATAAAGACTTCAATCTAAGCGGGGAGCGCCAGATTTGTATGGTGCTCAGGCAGTTGCTGTATCTAGTGCATTCTTTAGGCATAGCGGATTTGCGTAAGCTCTGAAAAGGCTGTAGCGGCTCGTCTAGGGAGTGGCTAGTTGCCCAGCCTCAGTTGTGCTACTTGTTCCTGCAAAGCTGCGATCGTCTAGCGTTTCAATCGTTAGCACCTGGGGTGGCGTTGCATCGGGAGGATAGAGAAATTCCACCTGCACCAAACGGCGATCGCCCTTGGGCAACGTTAACTCCAGGAGCGGTTGGCCTTCCTCTCCACGCCGCTGCACTAGATGCGTATAGCGAGTCTGGGGAATGCCAAAATCATTTGTATAGCGCAGGCGAACAGTACCCCGAAAGAACACCAAATTGTCAGGCGGATTGCGAAACTTGAGGGCAGTATTCTCTTCGTTCCGCACGGGCGTTTGCACCATCAGCGCTACACGGCGAGTTTCGTCTGAGTCGTTGTAGAGCGGCAGAGACAGATTGTAGCGCACGCCATAGTTACCGTGAGCGCGGTAGGCGGTGTCAGGGTAGCGGACTAGCATGGGGGCGCTTTGCACTTGCCCTGTGCCAAAGGTGTTTCGATCGACCGTACTTAGCACGTAAGAAATTCCTTGCCCCGCCTCAGGAATCGTCAAGTGGTCAACGTCTGGCTTGTCGGTGACAGTGGTACGCCACTCTGAGCCTTGAGAAACTCCTGCCACGCGGCTGTAATAATAGCGAACAAAACTGCGCGTTTCAGGCGGGGAGGGGGGGCGATCGCGCGGACCTGCTACCCCACTTTTAGTGAGTAGATCTACCCATTCTGATAGCGTTGGTACTCGCTCGGCCCCGCCTTCTACCTGGGGCGCATACATGGCTAAGCTGGCAACATACACGGGCGCACTGCTCGATAGCTGCATTTGCAAAGTTCGTCCGTTGATTGAGATATCGCGATCAACAGGCGGCGCCGGTCTATTTCGTGGGGCTGTAGCGGGAGCTGCTCCAGAAACATTGGCAACCAGATCCCCGTTAGCGGCTTGGGCAGTCGTAACTGGAGCTGGAATAATAAACCCGGGTGGCAGTGTGCCATCTGTGGGAACGGTGAGGCGGCGCAGCGGAATGGGTACGTTCACCAGGAGTTGGATTCGTTTAGGCGGGATAGTGACCTGGGCAGGCCACTGGGATTGCCGCTGCCCCCGCAGCAGATCGCCCGTGGTGCGGCTTCCAGGCCCGGCGAAAACGTTGCTAGTGGCATTGGAGACATAGGACGGCAAATTGACAAAGGGCGCGTCTTGGCTCAAATAGCTGACCGCCTGCAAAATATTTAGCGTTACGGGCTGATCGCCATGGTTGTAGACAACGATCGCCATGTACAGCGTTCGGTTGTCAATTGGATCGATCCCTTTAGCAATATGATGTGCGAAAATATCGAACCGCCCATTGAAGGCATAGTCAAGATGGGCACTTGGAACCTGCATCCCAGTGGTGGGGAAGGTTGAGAGCAAAATGCCTGGGTTTTGAATAACTTCCGGGCTGTTGCTGTTGAACATGGGCACATCGTCTAGCTGCCCAGGCAGAGGACGGACTTCTTGAGAACGCAGCAATTCCACCTGACGGGGTGGTGGCGGGGCTAGCGGCTGGGGAGGAGAAGCAGGTTGCACTCCTGGTGCAGTAGGAAGTGCAGGTTGCCCTGTAGGCGCTACTACAGGGGGTGGTGTTTGAATAAGCGGAACTGGATTTGTTGGAGGACTCGGTGTGCCAGGAATGACAACTTGCGCCAATGAAAATAGAGACAGAACCGTTAGCATGAGCGAACTGAATCGATAGCCAGCGTTGACAAAGTACTTAGGAGGAGATTTGACAAAAGACACACGCAAGCGGCTCTCCCGCTAAAAAGACAGCCTGCAACCGGACAATTGTAGATTGCCGTAGCAAAACAGCCCCTTAGAAAGCATCAGAGAGCAAGCTGATGCACATAGCGCACGGGTCAGCCTAAACTAAAAAGGTGACCCTTAACAGCGTAATATTGCGGAATTATACTCGGCACTTAACCCCAGCAATTCCATCGCGCCGCCGAGATTTCACCCAAAAACGCTGTTTTTCACCATACCATCAAAGGCGTTGTTACTGAATGAGGAAACGGCAACAGCCGTCATTTCTAGCATTGGGAATTTATATTTATCCAATAGAGAATACAGAGTGTATTTCCTCCATTGATTTAGATTGATTCCGAAAGTTCCTGATGGGTTGCAAAGGAAGGTTGCACAACTGATAGCGTCACTGTTGCTTGATACAGTCTTGCAAGCAGCACATCAGGATAGATCGCCAAGATTACGCCGTGCGACGGGAGCTAGGCGATCGAGCTAGGCGAAATTGGTAAAACCTGCAAAGCCCGATACAATCCAAACAGTATTCCTTTAAGCATGGTGTGCGCGCCCAATTGGTTATGGCAACTCCCACTCCTGACTCCTCGTCTGACGATCGCCTCTCTACCTCACAAACCCCGCCCAGTTCGCCCACTCCGCCCACGCAGGCTGCAGCCGAGAACCCGCCAACCCCCCTCCGCTGCTTTATCGGCGCGGTGATTGCAGGCGGCTTTAGCACAGCTCTCTACCTCCTCACCCAGTCGATCGTCCAATCGTTTGCTGGAAAGCCGCTACCCAGAGGCAATCAGATTTCCATCAATATTGCGATCGCCGTGCGGACATTGGTTGTCGGCATGAGTACCCTCGCTACAGCGATTTTTGCGATCGCCGCTGCAGGCTTAATTGCCCTTGGCATCCAGCTATTGATTCAACAACTCCGCCAACCTTCCTCCCGCTAATTTTCCTTGGCTTCTCTACCTCGTCTGATTCTTTTCACCCGCTATCCCCAGCCTGGAACTACTAAAACCCGTTTAATTCCAGCACTGGGGCCTGAGGGGGCCGCTGCGCTTCAGCGCCAGATGACTGAGCATACGCTGAAGCAGGTTAGGCAGCTGATGGCACAGTCCCTGACCGCCGTCGAGATTTGGTTTGCAGGCAGCAGCGCCGACACAGAGAGCGATCGGCTGCAGATGCAGCAGTGGCTCGGTGCAGGCTGGGATTACTGTGCTCAAGGAACGGGAGATCTAGGAAGCCGGATGGCGCAAGCCTTTGAAGCTGCTTTTGCCAAAGGTGCAGATCGGGTGGTGATCATCGGCACAGACTGTCCGCAGCTGGATGCCGATCGTCTATCGGAAGCCTTGCAGCAACTGCAAAGCCATGACCTGGTGCTGGGTGAAGCTACAGATGGCGGCTATTACCTGATCGGCTTGCGGCGATTTGTTCCCGAGCTGTTTGTGGGCATTGACTGGAGTACGGAGCGAGTTTTGCAGCAGAGTCTGGCAATCGCAGAACAGCAAAAGCTGGCGGTTGGCTTGCTTGCTCCACTGACGGATATTGATCGCCCGGAAGATTTGCCAATTTGGGCAGCGGTTCAGCAGGCGACGGTTCAGCAGGCTACGCTTCAGCAGGCTGCGCTTCAGCAACCCAAGCTGTCTGTAATTATTCCAGTCCTGAATGAGGCAGCGGCGATTGAGAAAGTGTTGCCCTCTGTTCTGCAAGACGGCGTAGAAGTGATTGTGGTAGATGGGGGCAGCCAGGATGGGACTCTTGGGGCTGTAGCGCGGGCGGCAGGCGCAAAGGTGATTAACTCACCCGTCGGACGAGCCAAGCAGATGAATGCAGGCGCAGCGATCGCTACTGCAGAAACGCTGCTGTTTCTCCACGCCGATACCCGTTTGCCAGATGACTTTTTGGAATGGGTAGAACAAACCCTAGCGCAGCCAAAAACAATCGCGGGTGCGTTTGAACTAGGGATTGAGGGCGATCAGGTAGGGCTGCGCTGGGTGGAATGGGGGGTGAAGTGGCGATCGCGCTTGCTGCAAATGCCGTATGGCGATCAGGCGCTGTTCCTCAAAGCGAATATTTTTAGGGCGCTGGGCGGCTTTACGGAGCTGCCGATCATGGAAGATTTTGAATTTGTGCGGCGGCTGCGATCGTTGGGCAAGGTGGCAATCGTGCCTGCAGCGGTTCTTACCTCCGGGCGAAGATGGCACAAACTGGGCGTTCTGCAAACGACGCTGACCAACCAGCTTGTGATTGCAGCTTACTTTCTGGGAGTGCCGCCGGAGACAATCGAGCGGTGGTATAGCGCTACGCGCTTACGTTAGGACGCTATTTTTATGTAAAAGCCCTGCTTAGCAAGGCTTTTACATAAAAATAATTTCGATTTGGGCACGTAGTGCCATGTCGGGGAAGGTGATAGGTAGACGGGGTCACCGTTTAGCTAACCGATCGGCGTCTCAACACCTCCAGCAGCGTTATAAACTCCTGCGGCAGCGGGGCAATTGCCTCAACCCACTCGCCAGTCAGCGGATGCAGAAGTCTAAGCTTCCAGGCGTGGAGCGCCTGACCTGTAAGATTCACTCCGATTGAGCGTCTTGCTCCATAGACCGGATCGCCTACTACCGGATAGCCGATCGATGCTGCATGAACCCGAATTTGGTGAGTTCGTCCGGTTTCTAGCTGAAAGCGCATCAACGTGAAGTTGCCCAAGCGTTCTTCGACAAACCAGTGGGTGACGGCGGGTCTGCCGCCTTTCTCGGGGGGCACGATCGCCATTTTTTTGCGGTCGATCGGATGCCGACCAATGGGCGCGTCGATCCTGCCTTCCTGAGCGGCGGGCGCTCCGTAGATGACGGCTAGATATTCGCGGCGGGCCGTTTTAGCTTTGAATTGAGCTTGCAGATTGTGGTGAGCGGCGTCGGTTTTGGCGATGGCGATCGCGCCGCTCGTATCTTTGTCTAACCGATGCACGATACCGGGACGCTGAACGCCACCAATCCCCGCCAGCCTGCCGCTACAGTGCGCGAGGAGCGCATTGACCAAGGTGCCGCCCGCATGCCCGGGTGCGGGATGAACCACCAGTCCGGCAGGCTTGTTGAGAATGATCAGCTGATCGTCTTCGTAGAGGATATCTAGTGGAATTTCTTCTGGCTGCAAATCGAGCGGAGCTGCTTCCGGAACTGCCAGTGAAACCCGATCGCCCACCGCCACGCCTGCTTTTTTTGAGGTGCAAACCTGCCCATTCACCCACACCTGCCCTTGCTCGATCAGCTTTTGGATACGCGATCGGGAGAGGTCAGGCAGTTGCTCTGCCAGAAAGCGATCGAGGCGATCGGCAGTTTGTTGCACTTGTAGATCGAGGGAGACAGTAGACACAAGGCTGAACAGGAAGGGACTTGATCTCTATTGTGAGGGGCAGCAGCACTATTCGGCTTGGCTTGCTCTATCGGAAGGGAGAAATTACTATTTCCCTGCTGTAGAATATTGAGAATTTGGGTAGGGACTGGTAAGTTAATCAGGGCTGCATGTGTAAATACACTTCCTGCTTGAAGAAAGCTAGTAAAGTGGTGACTTATGAGGGTTTAAATAGAGTGGATGAGCTCCGCTTTGGTTTAGGAACCCGCACCTGGAGTTGAGTAATCGCCATATTCGTAGCGGAATTTCTATGCGGATAATAGCTTTTGTCCCTGGCGGGATAAACGAGCAGATTTTATTTTTTCCGGCGCTGGATAGCTTGAAGCAAAGCTATCCCAACGCAGAGATTGACGTGGTAGTGGAGCCAAGAGCCAAGGCTGCCTACTCGCTCTCTAAATCTGTCGACGACGTGCTGGCGTTTGATTACCCCGATCGCAACAGTCCGGCAGATTGGGCAAACCTCTTAGGTGTGGTGCGCGATCGCTACTACACGGCCGCAATCTATACAGGGCAGGGCTGGGGTGTGGGCATGCTGCTGTGGTTAACGGGTGTCCCTAAGCGTATCTGCTACGACAACAGCGCGGGCAAGCTGTTCTATACCAATGTCGTGCCCTTTAAGCCTGATCAGTACACTGCCTATGCTTACCATGATTTGCTGCAAGGGCTGAACATCAACGTGTCCTGCCCAGAGCTCAGCCTCACCGTCCCCAAAGCCGATCTAGATTGGGCAGATGGCGAACGAAAGCGATTAGGCATCGGCAACAGCGGCTATGTGCTGCTGCAGGCAGATTCTGAACAAAGCGAAACTTATCCAATTGAGAGCTGGAAGGAGATCGTTCAAAGTTTCCGCGATCGCCAGCCAGATATACCTCTCGTATTAGCACAAACTGCGGGCGAGCCAGCGGCAATTGTCCCTCTCACCCAAGCCTATCCCGATTTAAAGGTGACGCGTCCTGCCAACCTCGGCAAGCTTGCTGCCATGATCGCTGGAGCCAATTTGGTGGTGGGAGCATCCGGTGTACCGATGCAGCTGGCGGTGGCGCTGAAGGTTTATACTCTAGCCCTGTTCGGCTCGAAGACTGCCGCCACACTGCTGCCTAAAAGTGACAAGTTTTCTGCCATTCAATCGTCAACAGGCAAGCTTGCTGATATTCCGCCTGCTCAAGTGCTAGAGAAAGTTTGGGGTGGTTAGCTTCAAAAGCAGCTTCAATCAAGATGAACAAAAAAGGGGCACTTGGCAAGTGTCCCTTTTTTTAATTACAGCCTATTAACGTAACCTAGACATCCTGCTCGCTCAGCTCACGAGTCATGTAATCAAAGGGCTGATCGACGATCGCTGTATCAGTGATGCCAGCCGCCGCTACCTGCTCTTTGACAATATCTTTCATGATCTGAATGCCTACCACAGTAGGACCAATCGGCACTGCCAACGAGTTGTAGGTTTCGCGCAAGCCCTGCAGAACGCGCTCATCTAGCACATCCATGCTGCCTGCCACTAGAGCATAGCTAGCATAGCGGAGGTAATAGTCCATATCGCGCAGGCAGGCGGCATAGCGACGGGTGGTGTAGGCATTGCCACCCGGACGAATTAGCTCAGGGACCTGTTCAAAGAGTTGTAATCCGGCTTGTTTAACGATCGCTGCAGCATTGCCATTAATGACGGATGCCGCTTGAACGCGGGCCATGCCAGAATCAAAGAAAGACTTGAGTGAGTCAAGGGCGTTGCGATCGAGGTATCGACCTGTGCTGTCGTAGTTTCTAATTAGACTAGTCACCGCATCCCGCATGAAATCTATTCTCCCAACAGCTTGATTAAGGGTAAATTGTGTATCGTTATGTGTTTCACAGCGTTGAACATCAGTCTACCACGATGCGCTGACGCTGTTTGTGTCCTTGCTTTGCTACAAAAAATTACGCTAAGGAGGATGCTCAGGCAACTATGTAGGCTCGTGATTCAGCCCCAAAATAATTTGCAGATAAAGTTAAAAAATATACCGCCACTAAATCCTTAAAGTATCATTTTTTGTATCCGATAATACAGTTTTTGATCGTTAATTTAAGGTTAAGTTTGACCGAATGGCTAAAGATAGCTGAACCTAAGTTGGACCGGAATGGGCAGTGTTTAGTGTGATTGACTACAAACGGCTAGTTAAAGCTGTACTTATGATGGTGCAGCTTCCTGCAAACCTTCATCTTTGGAGGATTCGCAAGGCTCCCATCTCGTCAGAGCTGTGGAATATCGAATCTTTCTAAAGAGCGGGCAGTAAGCCACTCGAAGACGGTTTCACCCGATCGCTCCTCGATCCCTGCCCTACTGTTGTCATCTAAACGTCCTCTCCTCTGCAACGCTAGAAATAACCGCTGAAAAGTCCCTGAAGTGCCGCAACTAGTTAAGGAGTAACAATGCCTGAGACAGCACAAGAAGTCTTACAGATGATCGAGCAACAGGGCATCGAACTGATTGACCTCAAGTTCGTTGACCTCTTTGGCATCTGGCAACACTGCACGTTTCACAAAAGCTTAATTGAAGAAGATTCTTTCAAAGTTGAAGTTGGCGTTCCGTTTGACGGCTCTAGCATTCGGGGTTGGAAGGCAATCAACAACTCCGACATGAGCATGATTCCCGACCCAACAACGGCTTGGATCGACCCCTTCATGGAAGTGCCGACCCTTAGCATGGTTTGCACAATTGCCGATCCGCGTACGGGTGAGCCCTACGAGCGTGATCCTCGATCGATCGCTCAAAAAGCGGTAGACTACCTGATCTCCACCGGGGTAGGCGATAAAGTTTATTGCGGTCCTGAACCAGAATTCTTTATTTTTGACAGTATTCAATACGGTCAATCGGGTCATGAAGGCTACTACTTCATCGACTCAGACGAAGGCATCTGGAACTCCGGTAGGGACGGCAGCTTGGGCTACAAAGTCAGCAAAAAGCGCGGCTATTTCCCTGTCGCTCCGTCGGATATGCTGCAGGACATGCGGACAGAAATGCTGCTGACCATGGGTAAGTGTGGTCTGCCGATCGAGAAGCACCACCACGAAGTTGCTGGCGGCGGACAGTGTGAGCTAGGCATCAAGTTTGCTGATCTAGTTCACGCAGCAGACTTTGTGTTGACCTACAAGTACGTTGTCAAGAACGTGGCTCGTAAGTATGGCAAAACTGCTACCTTCATGCCGAAGCCAATCCACGACGACAACGGTACAGGGATGCATAGCCACATTTCCATCTGGAAGGATGGTCAACCCCTGTTTGCGGGCGACAAGTACGCAGGTTTGAGCCAGACTGCCCTGTGGTTTATCGGCGGTATCCTGAAGCACGCCCCTTCGCTGCTTGCCTTCACCAACCCCACCACCAACTCCTACAAGCGCTTGGTTCCAGGTTTCGAAGCGCCGGTTAACCTGGCATACTCTGCAGGAAACCGATCGGCATCGATCCGGATCCCGATCGCCAGCAGCCCGAAGGCAAAGCGCATGGAGTTCCGCTGCCCAGATGCCTCCAGTAATCCTTACCTCACTTTCTCGGCAATGCTGTGTGCAGGCTTAGATGGGGTGAAGAATCAAATCGATCCGGGCGAGCCATTGGATGTTGATATCTATGAAATGGCGCCCGAAGAGCTGGCGAAAGTGCCCAAGGCCCCAGCGAATTTGGCAGAAGCGTTGGCAAACTTGGAGAGCGATCACGACTTCTTGACGGCAAACGGCGTCTTCCCCGAAGACTTCATCTACAACTGGATTTCCTTGAAGATGGATAGCGAAGTGAAGCCGCTGAGCAAGCTGCCTCACCCCTTTGAGTTTGAACTGTACTACGACTGCTAAGGCTGTGTTCGTTGAGTAGCGCGATCGCTCTGATTTCTGCTGCTCAACGAAGCAAAGCTGCAAATAGAGTGTAGATGAGGGCACAAATTAAGTGTCCTCTTTTTTTGCCGAAATTCAAGCAATTGGAAATCGCCATAGCCCGATCGCAAATTCTTTAGAGCCGTCAAGGGCGACGCGGAAATTTACGAAAGCGAATCTGCTGAGCTAGCCTATGCTAAGTCTGATCAAGTTTGAGTTCCGATGAACCTAAGAAAATTTTCGTTGAAAGACTGGATTTTTACAGTGCTGCTGGTGTTTGTGCCTGTTTCGGTTGCCGCTCACTTTCTGGAGTGGAGTCCGCTAGCAGTGTTTATTACTGCCTGTTTAGCGGTCCTGCCGCTGGCAGCTTGGATGGGCACAGCAACCGAGGAGATCGCGATCGTCGTAGGACCTTCTTTGGGTGGTTTACTCAATGCCACGTTTGGCAACGCTACAGAGTTGATTATTGCGCTGGTAGCGCTGAAGGCGGGGCTGGTTGACGTGGTTAAAGCCAGCCTGACTGGATCAATCATTGGCAATCTGCTGCTGGTGATGGGCTTTTCGATGCTGCTGGGTGGCTTGCGCTATAAAGAGCAAGAATTTCAGTCCACGGTTGCTCGCCTCAATGCCTCTTCGATGAATCTAGCGGTGATCGCAATGCTGATGCCCACTGCCCTAAACTATACCTCTGCAGGAATCAGCGGACCCATTTTGCAAAAGCTGTCGGTGGTAGTGGCAGTTGCTCTGATTACAGTTTACCTGCTGACGCTGTTCTTCTCGATGAAGACCCACAGCTATCTCTACGATGTGGGCGTTGCGGAAGAAGAAGAAGGTGGCTTCACTCAAGAAGGCAAAAAGCCAAACCTGCCGCTGTGGGTTGGGGTGCTGCTGGGTGTAACGCTGCTGGTAGCGATCGAATCGGAGCTGCTGGTCGAGTCGCTAGAAGAAGCGACCAGGACGCTGGGCTTGACAGAACTATTTACCGGTATTATTCTGCTGCCGATCATTGGCAATGCGGCAGAACATGCCACGGCAGTAGTCGTGGCAACGAAAAACAAAATGGATTTGGCTGTGTCCGTAGCGCTGGGCTCAAGCCTGCAGATTGCTTTGTTTGTTGCGCCTGTGCTGGTGATTGCCGGATCGATTCTGGGACAGCCGATGGACTTGAATTTTAACCCGTTTGAGTTGGTTGCAGTGATGGTCTCTGTGTTAATTGCAAACTCGGTCAGCTCAGATGGGCGATCGAACTGGCTAGAGGGAACGCTGCTGCTAGCAACCTACTTTGTGATCGGGGCAGCTTTCTTCTATCATCCAGCGATCGAGGGCATGGGCTAGAGCACCCTAAACCTAGATCACCTTAAACAAAGCTGGAAACGATTTAACGTTATACAAACGCTGATTTAGCTGATTTATCAGTTCGGTAGGTATATCCTTTAAGCTGACAGCGAGGACTTACGCAGTTTGTGTCAGCCCGCATCGTTTTGGGGTGACTTACCAGCGACAGATGCTTTAGTGTGAAGTAGCTGCGCACCGACAGAACACCCTGTCCCTCACGCCATTAAGCATTGCTATGTCCATCAAAAATATTATTTCCTTCGGTTTATTACTCTTTATCCCCATTTCTATTGCTGCTGAGAAGCTAGGATGGGGTGCACTCACCGTCTTCATTACCTCTGCGATCGCCATTGTGCCCCTTGCTATCTGGCTCAGTACGGCAACAGAAGAAGTAGCAGTCGTCGCTGGGCCCTCGATCGGCGGATTGCTCAATGCGGTGTTTGGTAATGCGACAGAATTAATCATTGCCCTAGTCGCCCTTAGAGAGGGACTGGTGGATATTGTCAAAGCCAGCATCACGGGGACGATCGTGAGTAACCTGCTGCTGGTGATGGGTTTGTCGATGCTGCTGGGTGGCTTGCGCTACAAAGAGCAGGAATTTCAGCCCGTTGTGGCGCGGGTAAACGGCTCCACCATGACGCTGGCGGTGACTGCGCTAATTTTGCCTGCTTTGGTCGTCTCTACTTCTGGCGTGAATGAGCTGGAGATTAGCGAGATTTCGATGGCGGCGGCCGCTATCTTGGTGCTGGTCTATATTCTCAGTTTGGTCTTCTCTCTCAAAACTCACAGCTATTTGTACGATGTGGGCGTTGCCGATTTGGAAGGAGAAGCCGCTCCAGCGAACGAACACAAACCAAACCTGTGGTTCTGGCTAGGTGTTTTGGCGGTTTCCACGATCGCAGTTGCCTTTGAGTCAGAAATTTTTGTGGGCGCTGTGGAAGAAGCTACCGCTGGGTTAGGATTGTCACCTTTGTTTACGGGGGTGATTTTGCTGCCGCTGGTGGGTGGAGCTGCAGAGTATGTCACGGCTGTTCGCGTTGCTGTGAAGAACAATATGGATCTGGCGGTTTCGGTAGCAATGGGATCGAGCCTACTCGTCGCTTTGCTGGTAGCTCCTATTCTGATTTTGGTGGGGCGCGTAATCGGACAGCCGATGGATTTGAACTTTAACCTGTTTGAAGTGGTTGCCGTTACGATCGCCGTCCTGTTAGCCAACTTGATTAGCTTAGATGGGCGATCGAACTGGCTGGAAGGTGTTCTACTGCTGGCAACCTATGCGATTTTGGGCGTTGCTTTCTACTATCACCCAGTGATGGAAGGGTTAGGTTGAAGAACAATCGGACAGACGATCGCCTAAGTCAGATTTCCATTAAGGAGAGGGTTGTGGGTGCAAAGCGTGCCCACAACCCTCTCTCTGATCTAACCGGAGAAGTCTACAAAGCCTAGAAAGCGTAGCTCAATACCCTAATTGCGCTGGACTGTGGCAGACTCGACGCGCTAACCGAAGTAGAATCCCCCACCTGCTCCACAGGTGTCCCCTGCATCAGGGTTAAGAAATTGTTGATCGGCAGGATATCACAGGCGCTCGCATCAGCGGCTTGCGTTCGGTATTGAGTTGGGATGATCAGCCTAGGATTGAGCGTTTGGATCGCCGCTTGGGCTTCTTCTGGCGTGAAGGCTTTGGGTCCATTGCCCACTGGCAGCAGCAGCACATCAGGACGACCGAGGAGGATCTGCTGCTCCACTGTAATTGGGGCTGCCGCGCCGCCCATATGTACAATGTTGACCCCGCCCTGATTCCATCGCCACACAACGTTGACCCCGAACCGCCTGCCTTGCACATCGTCGTGGTCAGTTTGAATGCCCTGCACCTGCAGCCCGGTGAATTCATAAACTCCCGGTTCATCTAGCAGACGCGGACCTCCCGGCAGCCCTTCCACCACCCCTTCATCAAACAGGCGGCTGCTAATCATTACCAAATCAGCTGCAACATTGGGGGCGCGATAGCCAGCAGTACAGCCAATCGGACGGAAAGGATTGACCAGAATTCGCCGTCCGTCGCCGGTAAACAAAAAGCAGGTGTGTCCTAAAGACTGAATCGTTACACCACCGCTCTGGGCGATTGCCCCGCCTCGATCGAGCAAACCTACACCAAAAGAGACGGCTAAACTGGCTCCAGCACACTGAATAAACTGTCGTCGCTGCATATCATCCTCACACTGATGCGATCGCCTTGAACCACTGCCCTGGCGATCATTAGTTGATTGAAAGCGTTCTAGAAAGCGCCTTTCTCAGCTTACAAGTCTAAGCTTACAAGTAAGCTTACAGGGATTCGCTCCGTTTAGCCTACCGCCGCTGCTTTCTGGGGAATTGCCACTAAGAAATTTCGGAGGAGTTGCTTGCCCGTCTGAGTCAAAACGCTTTCTGGATGAAACTGGACGCCTTGGAGGTGCGGATAGTTCCGGTGACGCACTGCCATAATTGTGCCGTCTTCTACCCAAGCAGTAATCTCTAGGTCTGCAGGACAAGTTGCCCGATCGATGACTAAGCTGTGATAGCGGGTTGCCGTCAGCGGGTTCTCTAAGCCTGCAAAAACCCCCACCCCTGTGTGGAATACCTGTGAGGTTTTGCCATGCATTAGCTCTGGTGCAGCCACAATCTTGCCGCCAAACACCTGCCCAATGCCTTGATGCCCCAAGCACACTCCCAAAACGGGCAGCGTCTGCCCCAGCTCGGCGATCACATCCAGCGAAACCCCTGACTCGTTTGGATGACCGGGACCGGGCGAAATCACGATCGCATCTGGAGCAAGCCGTCGAATTTGCGCCAGGGTAATTTGGTCATTGCGATACACCTGCACATCTGCGGCGATCGGCAGCTCGGCTCCTAATTCACCCAGGTATTGCACGATGTTGTAGGTGAAACTGTCGTAGTTATCGATGACGAGAATCATAGGGCGGGGAGGAGAACGGTTAGGAAGTGTAGCTTTACGTGGATAAATTTTAGCGTTGATGGCTCCACCCAATTCCGCAAAGCAGAACCAAGGCTAAGCAACACAGGAATGAACCGCCCCAAATGCCTATTTTCAGCCTTTGAACCTACTTGTCTTTGAACCTACTTAAGCGAACTTAATTTAAGCAATGCTAAACAAAACAAGCTGTAGCCGCGCCAGCAGTGGTGGCAGCAAGAGGGAACCCGCCACGATCACCGAGGCGATCGCCGAGATCAGTACAGCACCCGCAGCACAGTCTTTGGCAATTTTGGCTAGCTCATGGTAGGTCTGGCGGACGGTCAGGTCAACGACTGACTCTAGCGCCGTGTTGAGGAGTTCCATCGTCATGACTGCCCCGCTCGTTAGGCCAATGATGGCAATTTCGACGCGGGTCAGCTGCAGGTAAAGGCTGAGCAGGATTGCCAACGTACCCACTACAACGTGAATTCGGAAATTTCGCTGAGTCTGAAAGGTGTAGCTAACGCCTGCCCATGCGTAGCGGAAGCTCACGAAGAGATTGGATGCGACCCGCCAAGAGAGCGATCGATTCGACTTCTCTGAGGCGATCGTGGAGCGCAGAGGAGCCTCCGTTGGCAGTTCTGGAGTCATAGTCATAGGCATTCCAAGGACATTAGCTAGCTGAAGGGCAAAGTGGCAAAACGAGCCACGCCCGTTCAGTCACTTATAGATTCCGTAACTACAAGAGCAGGCCCCGATTGTTCCGGAAAAGTTGATAAAAACTTATTACAAAGTATTTACTAGCGAAGTCAATAGGCAACACTACGTTACAAATCATTCTCGCACCCTCAAGACTCGCAGTCACTCGCTTATCAATTTCTCTTCATCGTAGTAAAGCGTTAGCCCTACAGTCTGTAGCAAAAGCTCCTGCTGTTCTAACATGGACAGCAAACTTGCTTCATCCGGGTGATCCCATCCCAACAGATGTAGCAAAGCATGTGCGGCTAGCCAAGCCAACTCCTGCTGGAGAGAATGCTGTCGCTGATCGGCTTGCTGCTGAGCTGTTTCAACCGATATGACAATATCACCAAGATAGAGTGGAAAATCTTGCATCGCTGCAGGATTAGGACAGTCTAGTTCTAGTGCAGCAAATGCTAATACATCGGTGGGCTGATTTTTTTGGCGATAGTCTGCATTAAGCGATCGAATCTCGGCATCGTCGGTCAGGCGCAGGCTAAGTTCATAGGCAAAGTGGTCTGGCAGAGCCGATCGAAGCGCTGTCAGCCAATGCTGGAACCAAGTTTGCCAGGTTGCTTCGGCGATCGGCGTGGAGCCAAGCGCAAAAAAATGATCCTGTACGACCACTTCGACCTGTACAGGGGATTGAGTCATACCAGCCTCCTCTGGTTCAAAGGTCGTTTTTGAGCGATTCGCACCCGAAAAAACAACCCTTTCAAAGTTTCAAAAGACGCCCTAGCGGGTCAGGTAGGCGAGACCTACCAAAACCGTCAGCAGGGCGATCGTGGTGAGGGCAAAGTGATACAGCGACTTGCCGCGTTTTTTCACCATATTCCGCATCGCCAGCTTAACGTAGCTGGGCTGGGGTTTAGACTCGGGGGGCAACTGCTCTTCTGAGGGCAGTTGTTCTGGAGATTCGGATGGGGTGGAGGATTGGGTCATAAGCTGGCTTGTGAAGCGAGCGCAACAAAAAATTGCTCAAAGCGCTGGCTATTTCGACTCTAACATTAACAGGACTGGTGGCTTGATTCTACTCAAGCAGAAGGGCTAGGGTTGACGTTATCCAGATTCAACCCAGATTGATGATGCTAAACGCTGGTAGCTTCTACAAGCTGGTTTTCCTGCCGTAGGCTGCTTTCAATGAATGGATCTAGCTCACCGTTCATCACGTCTGTAATGGCGGTTGTTTCAGTGCCCGTTCGCAAGTCTTTGACCAGCTGATAGGGATGAAACACATAGTTGCGGATCTGGTTGCCCCAGGCAGCTTCCACGATGTCACCCCGGATATCAGCGATCTCCTTAGCGCGTTGCTCTTGGGCAATGACTAGCAGTTTGGCTTTCAGGCGAGCTAGCGCTTTTTCTTTATTTTGAAGCTGCGATCGCTCCTCGGTGCAGCGCACGGCAATGCCTGTAGGCACGTGTTTAATCTGTACAGCGGTTTCCACTTTGTTGACGTTTTGCCCGCCCTTGCCGCCTGATCGAGTGGTGGTGATCTCCAGGTCTTTATCAGGGATGTCTAGGTCAATTGTGTTATCCAGGATTGGCATCACCTCAACACCTGCAAAGCTAGTCTGCCGTTTGCCGTTGGCGTTGAACGGCGAAATGCGAACGAGCCGATGGGTGCCTTTTTCGTTTTTGAGATAGCCGTAGGCATACTTGCCTTCGATTTCCAGCGTGGCAGATTTGATGCCTGCCTCGTCTCCTTCGGAAGATTCGCTCAAGCGGACTTTATAGTCGTGATCTTCTGCCCAACGGGTATACATCCGCAGCAGCATTTCTGCCCAATCTTGAGCATCGGTTCCACCTGCGCCCGCATTAATGCTTAGCACTGCGCCACCCTGGTCATAGGTGCCGGACAAGAGCTGCTGTAATTCCCATTGGTCTAGCTCACGACCAAGATTAGATAAACTAGCCTCGGTTTCCTGCAGCAACGCCTCATCGTTTTCTAGCTCTAGCAGTTCTAAGACGGCTCTAGCATCTTCCAGCTTCGATCGCCACTGCTCCATCTGCTGCAGGTGCGACTTCAGCTCGTTGAGTTCTTGTAGGGTGGTTTGAGCTTTTGTTTGGTCATTCCAAAACTCTGGCTGAGCGGCTTGCTGCTCTAGATCTTGAATTCTAGCGGTGAGGGCCGGAACGTCAAAGATAGTCCTGAGTTTTACCCAGGCGATTAGAGAGCAGTTCAACTTCGCGCTTGATGTCAAGGGTTTCTAGCATATCGATCGCCAATCAAAAAACTGTATCGGTTCGTAAGATTACGTAGTCACTATTATTGCCCATAGAAGAAGGGGAATGGTGCAATCACGACCCCCAAAGTTACACCGATCGCGCACAATAGAAACACACGTGCGAACAAACTGCTATGTCAATGGATCAGGCTGGGAGTCTCACAGAGAGCTTTGCGGACAACTGGGCATACCTCAAAGCAGAACTTGTGTGGCTCGATCGGGTTTTGATGTTGGCAGTGGCAAAACAGCGGAAAGATAGCAAAGATGTCGATCGGGTAGCACAGTCCAAAGCCGACCGAGCGACGAGTCATTGGTGGAAGGGCATTTTGGCGCTAGAAGGGAATGTGGCATATGATGAGCATCGCCAGCCCGCCCAATCGACTAGCACTGCCCCCAAGGTCGGCTACCAGCAGCAGATGGATCAGCGCATTAAGCTTAGCCGCGATCGGGGTATCGTCTTGGCATTGCCCCATTTGTGCGATCGGCTGAACTTAACGCTGTTTGAGAAGAATTTGGTGCTGATGAGCTTGGCTCCAGAGCTGAATCGGCGCTATGCCCGGCTCTATCGCTTTTTGCAAGGTGAAGACGCAGCTGCTACCACAGACTTGCCTAGCCTAGATCTGGTGCTGCGGCTACTGTGCCGCAATGACTCGGAGTGGCGAGTAGCTCGAAATCGCGTCATGGGGCGATCTCCCTTAACGCAACACCGCCTGCTTCAGCTATTGCCCGGGCTGGAAGAAACGCGGCTGAATAGCTCCCTCAAACTGCAAGATGCGCTGGTTGATTACCTAATTGCAGAACAGCCAACGCGCGAGGCATTGGAAAGTCTCCTGCAGCCTGAGGAATCGCCTAAAGCTGCGCTACACAAGTTACCCCACCTTTATCCAGCGGCTCTAGACGATACAAATCTAGTGTTACCCACTGCGCTCTTGGCATCCTTACGATATCTGGTGCAGCAGGTTTGGGGATACAGTCAGGCAGAAAAATGCTGGGAGGTTCACCCCAAGGCTTCACCGGGAAAGATCGTCCTGTTTACAGGAGCCGCTGGAACCGGAAAAACGATGGTGGCTCATGCAATCGCCCATGCGCTGCAAACGCCTTTGTTTCAAATCGATCTGGCACAGGTTAGCCCAGATGAGATGCCAGAACTGGTTGAGACGATCGACGCACAAACCCCAACCGTTCTGCTAGTTAAATCAGCGCAGCGCTGGCTAGGACGAGCACCCTGTCTGGCTGCCGATCGCCTGCATCATCTATTTGCCCAGCGGCGCAAGCTGCCCTGCCTGACGCTGCTTAGTACCGAGCGCCCTACAGCCATTGCCCTACAGTGGCGACAGCAGTTCGATCACAGCTTTGCATTTCCGCCGCCGGAAGAAGCCGATCGCTTACGGCTTTGGAAACAAGCTTTTCCTAGCTCTGTTCCTCTTAATTCAAATATCAAATGGAAAGAACTAGCAAAACAGCTAGTTCTTAATGGTGGAATGATCCAAGTCATTGCTGAGGATGCGATCGCCTATGCAGCAGCGATCAAAGCAGATGAAGTTGAGATGGAGCATATACTTCACGTGCTAACGCAGCGAGGAATTAATACGAATATTAAGTTGTCTAAGAAGCGTCGCTAACTCTGCTCGAAAGTGAAAAGAAACGCTGCAGGCGACATTGCTGGTAATTTTGGAGTACAGCGGTTCTGAAGACAACCAGAGATTGGGGAGAACGATCGTTGTGCGGCTGCTAATTCTGGTGTTGGTAGGGATATTGTTGATGGCGCTGCCAGCAGAAGCAGCGCTTTGTCACACCCTTGATCACCGACAGGTTTGCATCGTTACGATCAAACGCAGCGCTAAGAACTATTGGGAGTACCGGGTTGGAGTCAGCGTCGATGGTGTTAAGCAGCCCATTGAAGTGTATAACTGTCACGATCGATTACGGACACAGGCAGATGGAAAATTGGTTCCGTTTGCATCTAATGGGACAGGAACATTAATTTGTCGGACGCTCAAGCAGTAATTTTAGTTCGCAAAAAGCACCTTCACCTTAGCCCTCTCTCAATCTATAGCCTCACAGATAAACGCAGTGTTTCTTACCGAAAATTGGCATCAGAAAATTGTTCAAGATATGAGCGAAGGGCACGCCGATTAAACATTCTTCCTAACATAAACCAAGCAAGATAGGCAACCGAACCGGAGACCAGTAAAGCAACAACAAGCGAAGGCAAAACAGGTAGTCCAAGCACTTCTAATCCGGCAGTCAAAAAGATACAAAAACCGCTGACGGTGCCTGAGAATGGCAGTATAGTTTGTAGCCTTGCTTCGGCTGGAAAAGCGTTAGGAGAAATGCGCTTGGACCAATACTCAATGCGTTGGCGAATCGCGATCGTAAGTGGGATTGCGCAGGTCAGGATAATGAGCAAGCCCGCTAGCAACAAGAAATAGGGGGGCGAAGGTCTGGACGTTGCTAGCTCCTCAAACTGCTCTAAAGAAATCAACCAGTTCATAGATGTAAATGAATTTGTAGAGTTTAGATATTTGAAAGGTTGTTTTTAGCCGTTCAACCATTGAAGTTTTCTCTATTTATCAGAGATCTTGGCTTCAACTCCAGCCAACCAATTAGTAGACAGGAAGTTGCTAAGAGCTCAATGAGATCGAGTTCAGTCAAATGCCCATCCATAAGAGCAGTCAAACTTCTATTCAGTACTGCACAGCTACCAATGGTGGTGCCCAGAAGCCAAACTCCTCTTTTGAAGCTATCCAGAAAAATAGCCGCTTCCAAAAACTCACGAATATTCTTCATATGCAACTCCAACTAATAAAAAGATGACCGTAGGAATAAAGCGCGATTGCTGGGCCAATAAAAGGCGTTTCAGCAAATTGCGAATAGATACAGTGTCATGAAATAGTTTGCTAACTCACTCCATCAGAGGTCGAAGAATTGCAGTAAAAGCGCGAATCTAAAGAAGGACAAGTTGTAACTTGGAGTACGTGTTTGTGTGAACCTTAAGGCAACCCAGACTCAGCGTTCGCCGATTGAAATGCTGTTGCTTTTGTCACCTTTGAGACTAAAATCATCCAACGCTCACCGTACGAGGCGATCGGTTAGGCCTGCTTACTGCAACAGTTTTAGCGTTGTTGCTGAGTGAGTAAGGCAGCTGTTCAAAAACAATTGTCTAGCAATAAATCTTAATAAGAGCGTTTTAATTGAGATTGCCCCTCGCCATCTGTCTTCGGCTTTCGCAGACCTTCTTGATACCGTTTGTCAACCCTCTCTGATACGATCAGGGCTGCACCAGAAAACTTAAAACAATGTTATGAGCCAGCCAGACAACATTGCTCCCCACGGTGGACAGCTAATCAACCGCATTTGCACGCCTGAGCAAAGCGTTGAATTTCTAGATAAAGCAGACTATTTACCCCGAGTGCAGTTGGATGCACGGGCGTTCTCAGACTTGGAGCTGATTGCGATCGGTGGTTTTAGCCCTTTAACGGGATTCTTGGGCAAAGCGGACTACGATCGCGTCGTCAACGAGATGCATCTGACGAACGGTCTACCCTGGGCAATTCCGGTGACGCTGGCAGTGACAGAAGAAGTTGCTGCTCCGCTTAAAGAAGGCAGCTTGGTGCGGCTGGACGACTTCAGCGGGCGGTTCGTAGGCGTTTTAGAACTGGCTGAGAAATACACCTACGACAAGCGCCATGAAGCCCTTAGCGTCTACCGCACCAATGAAGAAAAACACCCCGGCGTGCGGGTCGTCTATCACCAAGGTTCAGTTTATCTAGCAGGTAACGTTTGGCTGCTGCAACGCAACCTTGATCCCCGCTTTCCGACCTATCAAATTGACCCAAGTGAGTCCCGCCAGCTCTTTAAAGACAAAGGCTGGAAGACGGTGGTTGGCTTCCAAACCCGCAACCCAATTCACCGCGCTCACGAATACATTATTAAATGTGCGCTGGAAATCGTGGACGGCTTGTTCCTGCATCCCTTAGTGGGTGCCACCAAAGAAGACGATATCCCGGCGGACGTGCGGATGAACTGCTATGAGATCATGCTGGAACACTACTTTCCAAAAGATCGCGTGATTCTGGCGATTAACCCTGCCGCCATGCGCTATGCAGGTCCGCGAGAAGCAATCTTTCACGCTATCCTGCGGAAAAACTACGGCTGCACTCACTTCATCGTGGGGCGCGATCACGCAGGGGTGGGCGATTACTACGGCACCTACGATGCCCAACATATCTTTAACGAATTTGAGCCGGGGGAACTGGGCATTCAGCCGCTCAAGTTTGAACACGCATTCTACTGCCTCCGCACTCAGGGCATGGCAACCACCAAAACCAGCCCCAGCACCACAGAAGAACGCGTCCATCTCTCGGGTACTAAAGTTCGCGAAATGCTGCGGCGCGGTGAGATGCCTCCGCCAGAATTCTCGCGTCCAGAGGTCGCTGCAGAATTGGCACGAGCAATGCAAGTGAAGGAATTGAGCTACGAAATTTAAGTATTTGCTGAGCGATCTCATTTGTTGAGTATAAGTATTTGGTCAGCAGAAGCGCCAAGATGCCTGCATCAGCCAAATCTCGTTCATCGTAGATCAGCGCAATTCTCAACTGGGTGCAATACAAACGGGTTTTGGAAGCAGCGTAGGATCTAGCTTTCAAAACCCGTTTGTGCATGAAGCACCATCATTAGACGCAAGTTGAGAAGTTTAATATCTCGTTTACTTGTTCTTAATAAATTTTCGGTAGCTTCGGCATGGTACATCAGTTGCTCGCTGGGGGCATGGCTTTCTGCTGCCGTGTGGCTACGTTGAGTTAACCATGATAAACATTTTCCTTTGAGAGAGAAATTATGAGCTTGAAGCGCAGAGAGTTTTTACTGTTCATGGGCGCTGGTGCGGGATCGATCGCCCTACAGCCTCTGATCAATTCTAATGGTAGCCTGCAGCCCAATTCTGCAAGGGCGGCTGTTCCCACAGGGCTACCGTTCAAACCTGTTCAAGGAACCATGCCGTTAACGACGGATGGTTTGGATCAGGCCAAGCAAATCAGCGAGTACAGCTCCTTCGCGGTAGTAGATGATGTTGTGCTGCCAGAAGGCTATACCTACAACGTTATTGCGGCTTGGGGCGATCGCCTGGGCGAAGCCGATCACTTTGGCACAAATTGCGATCACATCTCCTACGTTGAAGTCAAGCCCGGTGAAGGCTTTTTGATGGTGAACCACGAATATGTCAGCCTAAAGCCGTGGTCGCAGGGCTATCAGCAGGTCGTGGGCAAAGAGCTGCCGTTTGCAACGGTTAGAGCTGCTGCACAGCAGGCAGAAGACGGTGAGATCGATACTTATGCGCTAGCCGATGGTGACCCGCTCAAAGAAGACATCAAAGCGATCTCTAAGGCAGCGCTCTATGACATGGGGCTGTCGATCATTTCGGTGCGTCGCAATCCAGATGGCAGCTGGGAGCGCACCAACTCCAGCGCCGATCGTCGTATCTCAGGAATTGCCGGATTGGAAGATAGCAAGTACCTGAACTCAACAGGTCCAGCCGTTGCTGTGTTCAAAAAAACCAGCGGACAAGGCTACATTGATACGCTGGGTGAAAAAATTGTTGGCACAGCGCAGAATTGCTCTGGCGGCACTACACCTTGGGGAACCAGCCTCAGCGCCGAAGAGAACTTTCAGGAGCAAGTGCCCGAAGCGGTTTATGCAGACGGCACCTCGATGCAGCCCAGTGAAACTCCCTTTGTATGGAGCACTGAAGAAGGCGCACTTGAGGAAGGCGGCGGATTTGCCAGCGCTTGGGGGCTACAAGGCAACAAATACGGCTGGGTTGTGGAAGTCGATCCGGCAAACCCAAATGACAACGGTACCAAGCACACTTGGCTGGGGCGCTATCGCCATGAGGCAGTCGGCGTTCGGGCGGTTGCGGGCAAACCGCTGGCGTTTTATTCGGGCTGCGATCGGCGGGGCGGACATGTCTATAAGTTTGTCAGCGCTGGAGCTGTGCGCGACCCCAAAGATAAAGCCAACTCGCAGCTGCTCAGCAATGGGATGCTGTATGCCGCCAAATTTAATGCTGACGGCACAGGCAGCTGGATCGCGCTGGAGCCAAACACCGCTATTAATCCTGATTTGCCGAGCGTCCACGAAGGCAAGTTGATCTACCTGCCCAACCCCGATCGCACGGCAGGCGGTGGAGCCAAATTTGAAGAAGATGCGGCGATCGCCCCTTACAAGCAGCAGTTCAAGACCTTAAATGACTTATATGTCGGCAATGCTGAAGAAAAGCAGGGCGCAATTCTGATTGATGCCCACCTTGCTGCTAGCGCTGCCGGAGCGACTTGCACAGCGCGCCCCGAAGATACCGATGTTCGTCCGGATGGCACTCTGTTTATCACCTTCACCTCTGGCTCACCTAGCAGCGGGGACGGCGGACCAGATGCCCGCGTGTTCAAAGGTCCAAAAGAACAAACACCCTATGAATACGGCTGGATCACCAAGCTGGAGGAAGACAACAACGACCCGGCCGCAATGACCTTTAAGTGGTCCATGTTATCCATCGGTGGCGAACCGGCTGACGGCGGCTTGGGCTTTGCCAACCCAGACAACCTGGAGATTGACGGCAAGGGCAATCTCTGGATGGTGACGGATATGTCAACGGATAAGCACAACAAGGAGATCGCCAGCCGCATAGATGATGAAGGTAAACCTGTCAGCCAATCCAATCTACGCGGCATTTTTGGCAACAATTCGGTGTGGTATATCCCCACCTCTGGAGATAACGCTGGACAAGCTTTCCTATTTGGCTTTGGTCCAATGGATGCTGAAATGACGGGTCCGCTAATTACGCCCGACCAGAAGACGCTGTTCTTGGCAGCGCAGCATCCAGGCGAGTACGGTGGTATTCGGCAGAATATGGAATCTGTAAGCCGCAAGTATGTGCTGAAGACAATTGATGGTCAAGAATTTACCCAAACTCGGGAAGTGCCGATCGGCTCTAACTGGCCCAGCAAGGAAGCCAACGCTCCTGCCAAATCTAGCGTGATTGCAGTCCACCGACTGGATGGTGGCAGCCTCAGCTAGCAGTCAGTTCTCAAGTCCTAACCTTATCGCTCCTCGCTGTGCTGCAGCGGGGAGTTTTTTTAGGGCAGTTTGATGACGCTCTGTTCCACTCTCAAAGACTGGTACAGCTTTGGGTGCGGATTAGAAAAGACCCCATACAGTAGGCAATAAGACGCGTGGCAACAACTGATACAGCGATCGCGTCAGAAAATTTACAGCATTAACGAGTCAGCTAAAACAGGGCAGAATAATGAACCTAAAGCGTTGGTGGAGCTATCAAGAAGAGCGCTTCCCAGTTGTTCAAAACAGCATACTCATCCTAGTATTTAGCAGTTCTGCAGTGTGCTACTCGCTACGGCTGCGTGGCGCAACCATACGCCTCTCTGAGGTTCTCCCTGCCATTTTAGTTGCCTTCTTCACGCTATTCCTATTCTTTCTACAGTTAAGGATTACAGACGAGTTCAAAGACTATCAGGATGATGCAACTTATCGTCCCTATCGCCCGGTGCCGCGTGGGTTAGTTAGCCTGCGCGAACTGGGAGTTTTGGGAGTGGCAGGCGGCATCGTTCAATTGGGATTTGCTAGCGCGATCGGTAGCCCAATGGTGTTGCTGTTGCTGCTAGTTTGGGGCTATTTGGGGCTGATGAGCCAAGAGTTCTTTGTGAGCAGATGGCTCAAGGCACATCCCTTGGTTTACATGCTGAGTCATGCAGTAATTCTGCCACTGATGGCACTTTATGCAACCGCTTGGGATTGGTTAGTTGCTCAGGAGGCTCCTTCAATGAGCCTCGGCTGGTTTATGGGAGTTAGCTTTTTTACCAGCTTGGCGATCGAACTGGGTCGAAAAATTCGCGCTCCTAAGGATGAAGAGTTTGGTGTTGAAACCTATTCGGCGCTTTGGGGACGGCGACGTGCTGCGATCGTTTGGTTGAGTGTAGTGGGGCTGATGGGATTGACAACTCTTCTTTCAGCTCGATCGATTCAGTTTAATGTGCCAATTGCGTTAATGCTTTTGGCTCTCTTAGTGGGTTCAGTCTTGGTAATCTGGCAGTTCTTAGTTAAATCCACTTCTACTCAGGCGAGAGCGTTTGAGTTTATGTCTGCTCTCTGGATTTTGCTAGTTTATCCAACATTAGGTATCGCTCCTCTCTTTATTCAATGAACTATATTTTTTACGCGAAAGACTTCAGTAATTCCGCCTCTCAATTCGGTGGAAAGGCCAGCATTCTGGCTCAGCTGGCTTCCTCCATGCCAGTGCCCGACTGGTTCGTTTTGTCTCCTGCTGCCTTTGACAACAGCCTGACAGACCTCCAACGCCAGCAGATTGCAGCAGGCGAATACAGCTTGACAGACGTTCAGCCCAGCGCATTGGTGCTGTTTCAGCTCTCCCAAGCTTTGATGCACCTTTGCCCTCAAGGGGAACTTGTTGCAGTTCGATCGTCTGCTCTGGAAGAAGATGGCGTTCGGCACTCCTTTGCAGGACAGCTCGATAGTTTTCTAAATGTGGCAATTTCAGATGTGGCACAAAAAGTGGTTGCCGTTTGGCGATCGGGGTTTGCCGATCGGCTGCTTGCTTACCGCCAAGACCATCAGCTGATGCAGTTGCCCAGTCCGCCTGCTGTACTGATCCAAAAAATGGTTCAGCCAGAGGCGGCAGGGGTTGCTTTTAGCGCTAATCCGGTCACAGGTCAGCGGGGGACTGCTGTGGTTTCGGCGGTGTGTGGTCTGGGCGAAGCGCTGGTGTCTGGAGCGCAGGAGGGGAGAACGTGGGAGGTCGATCGAAATGGCGAAATTTCTCGGGGAGATGAAGCGCAAGCGGCAATTCTCACAGATGAGGAGATCCGAGCAGTTGCTACGCTGGCTCGCCGAGTCGAGCAGCAGTTAGGGCGACCACAAGATATTGAATGGGCAATTGAAGCAGAAAATCTTTACCTACTACAAGCACGACCAATTACAACCCTAAAAAATCTATCTGATCCAGACGGCGTGCTACAGATTTGGGATAACAGCAATATCGCTGAAAGCTATGGCGGCGTAACTACCCCGCTCACCTTCTCCTTCGCTCAACAGGCGTATGAAGCGGTATATCGTCAGTTTTGCCGACTGATGGGAGTTTCTGAAGCTGTGATCGATCGTCAGGATGCAACGTTCCGCTGCATGTTGGGCTTAGTACAGGGACGGATTTACTATAACTTGCTCAACTGGTATCGAGTGCTGGCACTGCTGCCCGGATTTACCGTCAACCGCCGCTTTATGGAACAGATGATGGGTGTTCGGGAAGATCTGCCGATCGAGGTGCTGCGTACCATCGAGCAAGCCAGTCTAAGCGCCAAAGTGCAGGACAGCCTGCGGCTTGCCAGCGCGATCGTCGGGCTGCTGAAGAACTATGTTACCTTACCGCGCCAAATTCATCGCTTTTATCAACGGCTTAATGCCGCTTTGGCAGATCGATCTGCTAGTGCCTCCTCAGAAATACTGCTGACAAGCTTGCGTCCGGATGAGCTGGTTGCCCACTACCGCCAGCTTGAACGGCAGCTGTTAACGCACTGGGATGCGCCGCTGGTCAATGATTTTTTTGCCATGATTTTTTATGGGGTGTTGCGGAAGCTAACGGCACGGTGGTGCGATGACGGCAATGGCACTTTGCAGAACGATCTGATCAGCGGCGAAGGTGGCATCATCAGCGCTGAACCGGCCCAGCGAATCCGCCAGATGGCAGCCACCATCGCCCGTGATACCTGCTTTGTGCAGCTTCTCTGTCATGGCTCCTTGCCAGAAATTCTGCGGGAAATTCCCAGATTTCTAGCCTTCCAAATTCAGTACGACGCCTACCTGGAGAAATTTGGCGATCGCTGCCTCGAGGAGCTAAAGCTAGAAAGCGAAACGCTTCAGGACAATCCACTGCTGCTGCTGCGATCGATTGGACAATTGGCACAGCGGCAGGACTGTCTCCAATCTGGTCAACCTTCTACCTGCCGCTCTGAAGCTGAAGCGAAAGTGAAAGATGCACTCAAAGCCAATCCGGTTAAGCAATCTATTTTCAACTGGGTGCTGCAAAATGCTAGAGCTAGAGTGCGCGATCGTGAGAATCTGCGGTTTGAGCGCACTCGGGTTTTCGGTCGCGTTCGCCGGATCATGGTAGAGCTTGGCAAACGCTTTTATGCACTCGATATACTTGGACATCCTAAAGACATCTTCTATTTGAATCTAGATGAAGTCCTCGGGTTTGTGGAAGGTACAACGACCTGCACCGATTTGCCAGGGCTGATTAATATTCGACGAGCCGAATTTCGGCGCTACAGTGCCATGTCTGCTCCCCACGATCGCTTCTCTACGCGCGGCGCTGTTCACCCGCTCTCTCCCATCCTTTCTTTCTCTGTTGCAGGATCACCCGCCCACCTGCAAGGAACAGGCTGCTGTCCGGGTGTAGTTCGTGCCCCGGTGCAGATCGTCACCAACCCACACACTGTCCAGATTCAGCCCGGTCACATCCTTGTGGCAGAACGAACTGATCCGGGTTGGATTTTGCTGTTCCCGGCTGCAGCTGGGCTGCTGGTGGAGCGAGGCAGCGTCCTTTCCCATGCGGCGATCGTTGCCCGTGAGATGAGCATTCCGGCAATTGTTTCGATTTCGGGCATCACGCGATTGCTCAAGGATGGCGATTGGGTGGAAATGAACGGTAGCACGGGTTCAATTCAACGAATTGAAAGCAGCGTATCGCAAGTAGAGAATTTCTCATGTCCAGTGAAGTGAGCAATCACGCTAAGTTTTCATATATTCGTTATGCCCAATGCTGGGAGGATACAGATATCCTGCTCAAGGCGCTCGCTATTCAACCTGGTGATACTTGTCTATCCATCGCATCGGCAGGAGACAATACGCTCGCTTTACTGAGCCAGAACCCGGAGCGAGTCATCGCCATAGATTTAAGCGCTGCTCAGCTTGCCTGCTTAGAGCTACGAGTTGCCGCCTATCGTGAACTGAACCACTCAGAACTCTTAATCTTAATTGGCGCAAAACCAGGCGAGCGACAGCCGCTCTATCAGCGTTGCCGCAGCCAGCTTTCTGCAGAAGCACGCTATTTTTGGGATCTCAACAGCGTTGAAGTCGATCGGGGTATTGGTGGAGCTGGCAAATTTGAGCGATACTTCGCCCTATTCAGAAGGCGCATTCTGCCGCTGATTCACGATCGCACCCTAGTCAATCAGTTGCTCAAGGGCGGCACGGCCGCGCAGCGCGAAACGTTCTATGACCAATGCTGGGATACATGGCGGTGGCGTTTACTGTTTCGGATTTTCTTTTCTCGCGTCGTGATGGGACGAGCCGGACGCGATCCGAGCTTCTTTAAGTATGTTCAGGGTAGTGTAGCCGATCGCATCCTTAGCCGAACTGAGTTTGCCTTGACGCAGCTTAATCCCGCCGAAAACCCCTATCTACAATGGATTCTTACCGGAGAGTATACTGCTGCGCTACCTTATGCTCTCCGTCCAGAGAACTTTGAGGCGATCCGCAATAATCTAGATCGGCTGGAATGGCATCATACCTCAATCGAAGATTATTTGGCGCAAGCCGGAGAGAATGCTATCGATCGCTACAATCTCAGCGATATTTTTGAGTATCTTTCACCCGATCGCTATCACGCTCTCCTGCAGCAGTTAATCAAAGCCGGACGTAAGGGTGGACGGTTGGCGTACTGGAATATGTTGGTGCAGCGATCGCGCCCCCCCGAAATGGCGCATCAGCTCCAGCCCCTATCCGAGTTAGCACAAATGCTCCATGCTCAAGACAAAGCCTTCTTTTACAGCGCTTTCATTTTAGAAGAAATCCTCTGAAGCTTATGAACGCCTGGATGGCAGTGAGTGGAGTGTTAGTGGTGCTGGGCGGACTGCTGATCGGGCTGCGGTTTTACCAGCGGCGGTTCTCTCCTCATCCTGAAGTGGTGCGGAAGCTGCTGCATGTGCCGATGGGGCTGCTAACGCTCACCTTTCCGTGGCTATTCGAATCTCCTCAACCTGTCTTAGTGCTGGCGGGGCTGGCAATCGCTACGCTGCTGACCATCCGCCTCTATTCACCCGTCCGTAACCAGTTTGGCAGCGTTTTGGGTGGAGTAGAGCGGCGATCGCTCGGTGAGGTTTATTTTCCGGTGGCAGTAGCGCTGCTATTTATTTTTTCTGAGGGCAATCCGTTACTCTTTAGCATTCCAATTCTGATTCTCACCTTGGCGGATGCGATCGCAGCAATTATTGGAATCCGCTATGGTCAAGTTCGTTACACGACTTCAGAAGGTTTTAAGAGCGCTGAAGGCTCGCTTGCATTCTTTGTCGCTGCTTTTTTCAGTGTTCATGTGCCTCTCCTGCTGCTGAGCCAGACTGGACGAATTGAAACGCTGTTGATCTCTCTGATCTTGGGTCTGCTGGTGATGCTGCTGGAGGCGATCGCTTGGCGCGGTTTAGATAACTTGTTTATCCCACTGGGAAGCTTTGTGCTGCTGCGATCTCATCTCAGCATGAGCGTGACAGAGCTACTGCTGCGGCTGATCATGACGGTGGCGCTGGTGCTGCTGGTGTTGAGCTGGCGAAAGCGAACGACGCTGAACGATAGCGCGCTGCTGGGCGCTGCTGTCGTTGGTTATTTCAGTTGGACATTGGGCGGCTGGCAATGGCTCTTAGCCCCACTCACGCTGCTGATTACGTATCCGGTATTTGTCCCTTGGATTGATCCGCAGAAAACACCTCTGACGCCGCAAGAACAGAAAATCATGCGCTGGCTGCCTGCTGCTTCAGAGCGCCCTCGACAGTGGCAGCGGATTCATACGATTCATTCTGTGTTGAGCGTTTGTGCACCGGGTTTACTCTGGTTAATGCTATTTAGCGCCCTCGATCGCCCTGCTTTTCTCTATCCTTACACGCTGGCGTTTGCAGCAAATTTAGCGATCGTTGGGGTGGCAGGACTGTCACCCGTTCGGTATTGGGGGCGAGCACACCTCATGCTGCTGGTTAGCCATATCCTCAAGGGGTGGCTATTTTTGTTTTTGCCGCTGCTGGGCATGGTTGGGCTATCGGCAGAAACGATCGATGTGGCGCTAATCGGGCTGCTGGGTACGGCCTTGAGTGCGGTTGCCTATTACCTCAGTCAGCCTACCCTGAGGCGGTTGCCCATCGATACATTGGCTTGGACTTGTCGCATTGTCTATACTGCGCTGGCATCTCTTCTGGCATTGATTCCGCTTACAGTAAGTTTTTAGGGTCTACTTTTACAATGTTTTCAAATCACACGATCGAACTGGAAACCGATCCTGGCATCGGCATTTACAACATTACACCCCAGCTCAAAGATCTACTTGCAGCGAGCGCTATTCAGAATGGGCAGGTGCTAGTCTTCTCACGTCACACGACCACAGCCCTGGCTATCAATGAATATGAGCCTAGACTCTTGGAAGATACAAAGGCTTATTTGCGAAAGCTTGCACCCCAGGGTGATAACTATCTACACAATGACTTGCATCTACGAGAGAACATCCCAGCAGATGAACCGATGAATGCCCATTCTCATCTGATGGCAATGACCTTAAGCACCAGCGAGGTTATTCCGATCGCTAACGGTGAGCTTGCGTTGGGCACCTATCAATCTGTCTTATTGTTTGAGCTGGACGGCGCTCGCAAGCGGACAGTATTTTGTCAACTTTCGGGTGAATGAATGTATACCTGTCTGCAAATCCAAACGGCGGCTGAACTGGTTGCATTGGATCAGTTACAAGGGTTGCCACCATTGGATGTCAAACTCTTTCAGCAGCAAGCCCCCGATCGTCACCTCGTTCTGATCGAACAAGGAGCGATCGTCGCTCACTGCTCCCTCTGGTGGCGCACTCTCCCCCACTACCCCAATCATCAACTCGGCTTCATCGGTCACTACGCCGCCCAAAGTGATGCTGCTCCAAGGCTGCTGCAATTTGCCTGCAACCAGCTAGCTGCCCAAGGCTGTACCCTCGTGATCGCGCCAATTGATGGCAATACTTGGCGGAGCTACCGATTCATTACCGATCGGGGTACAGAACCGCTGTTTTTCCTGGAGCCAAACCATCCTGCCGTCTATCCGCAGCAGTTCGTAGAGGCAGGTTTTGCGCCGTTCGCTCACTATAGTTCTGCGCTCGTCACCAATTTAACGCAGCGCAATCCTCGTCTTCAGCCAGTCGCGCAGCGTCTTAGCAAGCTGGGCGTGAGGATTCGATCGTTTGATCCAGAGCAATTTGAGTTGGAACTTCAGCAGCTCTATCAGCTTTCGCTGGTTAGCTTTCGGCAGAATCTACTATATACGCCAATCGCCGAATCAGAATTTATAGCGCAATACAGTCAAATCAAGCCTTATATTGACCCTAATTTGATCCTTGTTGCTGAACATCAACAGCGAAGAGTCGGTTTTTTGTTTGCGATTCCCAATCTAGAACAAGCAAAACGGGGTGAAGCGATCGATACAGCGATCATTAAAACCGTTGCGGTTTTGCCGGAGCGACAGTATGCAGGGTTGGGCAATGTGCTGGTGGAAAATGTGCAGGCGATCGCGCATCAGCTCGGCTACAGTCGCGCTATTCACGCTCTGATGCATGAAGAAAATAAGTCTCGCAACCTCAGTCGCCACTATGCTACACCCATGCGGCGCTATGCTCTTTTCTCTAAACAGCTCCAGCAGTAGATTCTAATGAAAATGGTTGTGTGATGCATCACAGCCATTTTCAAGCTCAAATTCTATATTCAATAAAAGAGTTCCAAGTTGTGCGGCTTGGAACTCAACACTTGCCTTGTCCTCACCTTCTAGTCAACAAAACTTTCAACGATTCTGACAGTACCCACTGTGGTACTTTTTCAGGTCTTATATTCTCCCGTCTACTTCCGCGACTGAGCCTGGTTGGAAAAACTAATTCGATCGCTCAACTGCCGCAAATTTCGCGCTAGATCTGGATCGGTATTCTTGAGCTGCGTAATTTTCTCGCAGCTATACATCACCGTTGTGTGGTCTTTGCCGCCGAATACCTCACCAATTTTGGGCAGGCTCAAATCTGTGTGCTGCCGCATCAAAAACATGCCAATCTGCCGAGCGACGCTGATCTCGCGGCGGCGGGAATTGCTTTTTAGGTCTTCGATCGACACATTATAAGTCTCCGACACTGCCGTCATTACCGTTTCCGGCGAGGCTTCCACCTGCTCGCTAGGCGGATTCAGCACCGGCGCAATATTTTCTACCGTCATCGATAGCCCTGAGATCGAAGTGTAGGCAACCGCTCGAATCAGTGCGCCTTCCAGCTCCCGGATGTTGGAGGTGTAAGTTGAGGCAATGTATTCGATCACATTGCGCGGCAGGCGAATGTTGTCATACTCTGCTTTCTTTTGCAGAATCGCCATACGCGTCTCCAAATCGGGCGCCTGAATGTCGGCAATTAGCCCCATTGAGAAGCGCGAACACAGCCGCTCTTGCAGGCGGGGGATTTGGCTGGGGGGGCGATCGGACGCCAGCACCACCTGCTTGCCGGCTTCATGCAGCGTGTTGAACGTGTGAAAGAATTCTTCCTGCGTGTACTCCTTTCCCTCAATGAACTGAATATCATCTACCAGCAGCACATCCACCTCCCGGTAATGCTCCCGGAAGCTCTGCATGCTGTCTTTGCGGATGGCAGCAATCAGGTCATTGGTAAACTTTTCTGTCGAGACGTAGAAAATCTTAGAGGCGGGGTCAATTTCTAGCCGATAGTGCCCGATCGCCTGCATCAAGTGGGTTTTGCCCAACCCAACGCCACCGCACAGAAACAGTGGGTTAAACTCGCGTCCCGGTGACTCTGCCACCGCCAGCGAAGCAGCGTGCGCCATGCGGTTATTAGAGCCAACCACAAAGCGAGAGAAGACCGACTTAGGGTTGAGATCAGAATGGCGCGGGCGCTGGGCGGGGGCAGGCTCTGCGGCAGGTGTAGGCATCGACCACATCATTTCTGTGCTGTCGGCTGCTTCGGAGGCAGCTCCCGGTTTAACGGTGATGTGAATTTCGACCGGGTAGCCCAAAATCTCCTGCACCACATCGGCGATCGCCTTGACGTAGTATTTTTGCAGCCAGTTGCGGGCGAAGGGGTTTGGCGTGCAGATAACCAGGCTATTTTTCTCAAGCCGTTCTGCCATCGCTGGCTTGATCCAGGTTTCAAACGTGGGGCGGCTAAGCTGGAGCTGAAGTCGCTCCAACACCTGCTCCCAAAAGCTGTCTAGGCTAGTTTCCACTGCTCACCTCTATCGCCGATCGCACAACTACACACAGCCCCATAACCATTCGCAGCAGGCTGGCTCGATTAAATATAAGACCTCTCAGCAAAAATCCACATTTAATCTTGCTAATCCGCTTGATTCTATAGAACCGAACTAGCCCTCAACTCCGCCAAAACACTCCTCGATCGCTCAAGCAGGCAGCCATCCCCCAAAAGCTCGATCGTTTTGCCTGAAAAGCGTGCTGTATAAGCTTCTCAAGGAAACCAGACTCAATGCTTATCTTTGAAGCGGGAATGAGACTCTACTAGGTGTTGCGTATAGAATGCCATAAAACTCTAAATCTGGAGCTATTTTTCCAGACAAAATGATTAAGGTTTTGATCAAATTTAAAAAAATGCCTTCGATAGCGCTTGAATTTGGAGCAATTGGATTTAGTCCACCCGCTCTAGCTGCCACAAAATCTGGTTGCCTTCTCGCCGCACCCGTGACACCACCCAGTTTCGCCAGACCCAGTTATCCCCTCGGCTTGTCACCGCGCTAGCGTTTACATCCATTAAATCTGCCAGTTCGGCACTGGTAATCAGATAGCCTTTCGCCGCGATCTCGTCGGCAATTTGCAGTGTTTCTACCATGTTGCGGAGCTGAGCTACCCTCACCTCGCGCGGCAAATCAGAGGCATCGTTAAGCGTTGAACTGGTTGAATTGACCATGATCGTCTCTGTTGCAGTAGTTCCGTGTTTGGATTGTATCGCCTCAGAACTAGGGGAATTGGTGATGTAAGAGGCAGATTCGAGGGATGAGGAAGACGGGGGAAGGGGGGAAGAATCTGACGTAGCCACACTCGCGGAGGCAAGCTCCTCTTCTAGGTCGCCTGTCGCAGAGTCGATTGCAGAGTTTGTCAGAGAGCTAGCCGCAGCACCGTTGGTTTGCTGACGCAAGGCTGGCGGCGAGCTGAGGGAAAAGCCACGGGCGATCGTGTCGCAGCGATCGTTGCCCACATCACCTGAATGCCCTCGCACGTACTGCCACTGCAGAGTCGTCTGCCGCATTACCTTCTGGTTGAGCCGATCGAGCGTTTCCCACAAGTCCTGGTTGAGGACAGCCGCCCCAGATGAAGTTTTCCAGCCTTTGCGCTTCCAGCCCGTCACCCATTTGGTAATGCCGTTTTTGACATATTCGCTGTCGGTGTAGAGCGACACAGGCTGGGTTTCCCCGGAGGCAAGCAGATAGTCGAGCGCAGCGATCGCCGCTTGAATTTCCATGCGGTTGTTTGTGGTTTGGGCAGCTGCACCACCCATTTCATGCACCGAGCCATCCTCAAAGTAGACCACGGTTCCCCAGCCGCCTGGACCCGGATTGCCAGAGCAGGCTCCGTCGGTGTAGATGGTTTTAATACGAGGGGATGTACTCATGGTTCAGTGGCTCAAAGAGGACGAGTGTTAAAGATAGCAGGATCAACAGCCAGTCCAAGGACTGTGAAATATTTCTATGGGTTTGGCGGGGTTTGCTCGAAACCCATCCAGCTACTCCTTCAGGCGGTTCTGACAACCTCCCAGCAGGCTTTGGCGATCGCCCAATCTTCCTGCGTGTGGATCACCAGCACTTTAACCGTGGAGCCGTCAGCCGAAATCACCTGATCGTGGGGATGGTTTGCATTCTTTTGCAAGTCTAGCTGCAAGCCCATGTAGGCAAAGGCTTCGCAGGCAGCCGCCCGTACATTCGGAGCATTCTCACCTACGCCTGCCGTAAACACCAACGCATCCAAACCACCCAGCGTAGCAATCATCGCGCCAATGCCGCTCCGCAGACGGTGAATATAAACATCCAGGGCAAGCTGAGCCCGCTCGTTGCCCTGCTCGATCGCCTCCATCACCCGCCGCATATCGTTCGAGACACCTGATACACCCAGCAGACCGGACTTGCGATTCAGCATTGTATCTAGCTGATCGACCGTGTACTCTTCCTGCCGCATCAGGTGCAGCAAAATACTGGGGTCAACCGATCCCGATCGACTGCCCATCATCAGCCCATCCAGCGGCGTAAAGCCCATTGTGGTATCTACGCTGCGTCCCTTTTGAATGGCAGCCAGCGAGCAGCCATTGCCCAAGTGACAGGTGACGATTCGTAGATCGTCGATCGGCTGATTGAGGATCTGGGCGGTGCGTTCTGCACAATAGCGATGGCTGGTGCCGTGAAACCCATAGCGACGAATGCCCTGCTCAGTTAGCTCATAGGGAATGGCGTAGGCAGTGGCTGCATCAGGCATTTGGGCGTGAAAGGCAGTATCAAACACAGCAACTTGGGGAATGGCTGCACCTAAAATCTGCTCGATCGCCTTGATTCCTTCCAGGTTAACCGGATTGTGGACTGGCGCGAGGGCAGAGAGCCGCTCGATCATGTCCTTGACTCCGGGCGTTATTCGTACGCTATCGGCATAGAAATGCCCCCCGTGAACCACCCGATGCCCTACGCCCCCAATCGCTGCGGGACTGTCGATGACTTGTGTTTCACCGCTCCAAAGGGTGTTAAACATCCACTCCATCACGGGCGTTGGTGACTCAAACGGAATGGTTTCTTGGAGGGATGCCCCGGCGATCGTTTTTACCTTCACTTCTGCCACGCCCTGCTGATGCGTCCAGTCGATCTGGGCTTCCCAGAGCGGCTCAGGCGGCTGGTCGGGTAGCGCAGCAATGTCGTAGAGGCAGCTTTTCTGGCTGCTCGATCCTGCATTCAGCACTAAGATTTTCATGGGCAGTTCACTTTGCAACTCGGTATGGCATCTTCCCTAGTGTGCCGAAAATTTGCGCTCGCCGCAGTTTGGCAAACCACAGCGCCCTCAGGCTTTGTCCAAAAACTGCTGCAGCCGCGCCCAAACTTGCTCCAACAGATCTGGCACATCGGCATCAAACCAGTCGATCGTCTCATCGGCTCGAAACCAAGTGCGCTGCTGTTTGGCAAACTGGCGGGTATGCAGGACGGTCAGCGCTTCGGCTTCAGCCAGAGAGATTTCTCCAGCCAAATATTGCTTCATTTCTTGGTAGCCCAACGTGTTCAAAAGCGGCAGATCTGCACCGTATTTCTGGCAGAGCGCTTCCACCTCTTCCACAAATCCCTCTTCCAGCATTTGGGCAGTCCGCTGCTGAATCCGCCGCTCCAGCGCATCTAGATCAGGGCAATCCAGCCCAATTTGCAAAATTGGATAGCGCGGTGGAACTTCCCCTTGCTGTACAGAAATTGGCTTGCCCGTGGCATAAAACACTTCCAACGCCCGCAGCGTCCGTACCTGATCGTTTGGGTGAATCTTCTGGGCGGCGATCGGGTCTACCTGTTGCAAAAAGCTATAGCACTGCCGCTGCCCGAGCTGCTGCAGCTGCAATCGTAGCTCTCGCTGCGGAGCTACCCGGGGGATGAGCAACCCTCGGACGATCGAGCGGATGTAAAGCCCGGTGCCGCCTACCAGCAGCGGTAGCCCCCCTGTGCCGATTATGCTTTGCGCTTGCTGCTGGTAGTCTGCTAGCGTTAGCGTTTCTGTGGGATCGCAGATATCAATCAGATAATGGGGAACCCGCAGCCGATCGGCAATTGAAGGTTTTGCAGTGCCAATGTCAAACTCGCGATACACTTGGCGGGAGTCGGCGCTGAGGATGACTCCTTGTAGCCGTTCAGCTAAGGCGATCGCTAAGCCTGATTTACCTGTTGCTGTTGCCCCACAAATCACGATTAGAATAGAGACAGGAGGGCCTGATACAAATGTATTAATTTCTTCCACAACACCATCCCACATCAGTCATATCAAAGCCTGTTGGCACTCATGCAATCGATTGCGTAGATCCATCACCGATCCATCCCCTGTTGGAACCTCTTCTCAGACTGGCGTAAAACCGCCTTGAGCGCATTTTTGCTATAATTTTGATATATTTGGTGATTTGGGGTTTGAGACGGCTTCAAATCAAAATTACAGGAGCGCTTCATCCATGACAACAAACTATGGTGCCGACCAGATTCAGGTTTTAGAAGGTCTAGAGCCAGTCCGGAAGCGACCCGGCATGTATATCGGCAGCACTGGTCCTCGTGGCTTACATCACTTAGTGTACGAGGTTGTCGATAACTCAGTGGACGAAGCACTGGCAGGCTATTGTAAACACATTGAGGTCGCGCTCAACGCCGATGGTTCTGTATCGGTTGACGATGATGGACGCGGTATCCCCACAGATATTCAGCGCCAAACTGGCAAGTCAGCACTAGAGACGGTGATGACGATTCTGCACGCAGGCGGTAAGTTTGGCGATGGTGGCTATAAGGTATCTGGCGGCCTGCACGGCGTGGGCATCTCGGTGGTGAATGCCCTCTCGGAAGTGGTAGAAGTGACTGTCTATCGCGATAAGAAAATCCACAAGCAGCGCTACGAGCGAGGGGTGCCGCAGACTGAGCTAGAAGTGACGCCAGGTGCAGGATCGCGCACCGGCACTTCCGTTCGCTTTAAGCCTGATGCCCAAATTTTCACCTCAGGTACAGAGTTTGACTTTGCAACGCTGGCAAGCCGACTGCGAGAGTTGGCGTACCTGAATGCAGGGATTGAAATTACCTTTACCGATCATCGCCTTGACCTGCTCAAGAGCGATGAACCGAAGGTGGAAACCTACCACTATGCAGGCGGTATTCGCGAGTATGTCGCCTACATGAACGTCGACAAACAGCCCCTGCATGAAGAGATCGTTTATGTCCAGGGCGAGCGGAATAATGTGCAGGTAGAAGTGGCGCTGCAATGGTGCGCCGATGCCTACACAGATAACCTATTGGGCTTTGCCAACAACATCCGCACGATCGACGGCGGTACTCACCTGGAAGGCTTGAAAGCAGTGCTGACGCGGACGATGAACGCGATCGCCCGCAAGCGCAACAAGCTCAAAGAAAATGAATCAAACCTGGCAGGCGAAAACGTCCGGGAAGGTTTGACGGGTGTGATTTCGGTGAAAGTGCCCGAGCCAGAGTTTGAAGGGCAAACGAAGACAAAGCTGGGCAATACCGAAGTGCGGGGCATCGTTGATTCCACGGTGGGCGAAGGCTTGACGGAGTATCTGGAGTTTCGCCCCAGTGTGGCAGATGCCATTTTGGAAAAGGCGATCCAAGCCTTTAATGCGGCTGAAGCGGCTCGGCGGGCCCGTGAGCTGGTGCGGCGCAAGTCGGTGCTGGAGTCTTCAACGCTGCCCGGTAAGCTGGCAGACTGCAGCACCCGCGATCCGCGTGAGTCGGAGATCTTCATTGTGGAAGGCGACTCGGCGGGCGGTTCGGCAAAGCAAGGGCGCGATCGTCGCTTCCAGGCAATCCTGCCGCTGCGGGGCAAGATCCTCAACATCGAAAAAACCGACGATGCCAAGATCTACAAGAACACGGAACTCCAAGCCCTAATTACTGCGCTGGGTTTAGGCATCAAAGGGGAAGAGTTTGATCCATCACAGCTGCGCTATCACCGCATCATAATCATGACAGACGCGGATTCTGACGGTGGACACATCAGAACGCTGCTGCTGACTTTCTTCTACCGCTACAAACGGGACATGGTCGATCAAGGCTATGTGTACATTGCCTGTCCGCCGCTTTACAAAGTTGAGCGCGGTCGCAATTCTTACTACTGCTACAACGATCGAGAGCGCGATCAAATCATCGCTGGCTTCCCTGAAAATGCTAAATACGAGATTCAGCGCTTTAAGGGTCTGGGCGAGATGATGCCGCAGCAGCTCTGGGAGACTACGATGAACCCAGAAACCCGATCGCTGAAGCGGGTAGAAGTTGAAGATGCTGCAGAAGCCGATCGGATCATCAGGATTCTTCAAGGGGATAGCGTTGCGCCCCGACGGGAATTTATCGAAACCTACGGACCCAAGCTAAACCTGACCGATCTGGATATTTAGTTTGGACATTCAGCTGTGGTGTATTGGGCTAATGCACGGTGGGAAATCCACCGCGCATTAGCTATTTTTGGGCAGCCGTGGGGTTGGCGCAGCTCTCCAGTTTGGTGAAAAGGGCGGGCAAGTAGTGATAGAACCGATCGCCTTTCAGGTAAAGCATGTCGATCGTGCAGCTACCACACCCTGGCGTGTTGAGAAAATCGGTCAAGGCGCTAGAAGAAACTCCAACCCAAGGAAACTGACCGATCGGTGCTTCGGCAGTTGGCACTAGCTCGATGTCCGATTTCCATCCGGTTTCAAATAATTCTGTTCCAGATGCAGACGGCTGTGCCCGCCATCCCACTTGCTGTCCAAACTGTTCCACCCGGCTGTTTGCGCTGCCGCTGGTTTGCTGCCAAAGCCGACGCTGTGCCGCGTAGCCAAATCTGCCGTCGCTTGCCTCCGACCACAGGGTGTCGATCGTCTCCAAATCTTCGCAGGGAATTTCATTGAGCCAGGTAGCACTGCTATAGAGATAATCTTTCCCGTCTGCCAATCGCTGTAAGATGCCCCGCGTTTCCACATCAGCAGCTTGCCAGCTATGATTTTCTAGCAAACTTTGGAGACGACTATAGTTGATGCGGGGTGAAGCAGTTGCACTCGGCAGTATATCGAAGCTAAAACTCTGAACAACCACCTGAAATGTCTGAAGGATTTCATCGTTGCGATCGAGATAACCACCTTGAATGCGAACCACATAGCGATCGTCTAAGCTCTTAAACAAAACATTATCGGAGTCATACAGTCCGGTAGCGCTGTAGGCAATCCCTGGCTGTCCTGCAACGGTTACGGCTCGATCGTCAGCGCGGCTCAGCTCATCTTTCCAATCTGTGAGGGGTAGCTGCTGCGAATTATCGTAAATATAGATCCGAATGAGCGGCGGCGATTCGGGCAGGTTCTCTCGATTCACAAAGTCTTTTTGCTGCCAAAGCTGCAGCAGTTGCAAGGGCGCGTTTGCCTGTCCTGCGATCGACTCTGTTGCATCTTCAAGCGTATAGCTGCTGGGCAGTACGAACCGAAACCCCCGACTGCTGAAATAAAACGCATCCCGACTGGCAAGGATAGCGTTCGTGTCATCGCTCGAACTATCAGCGCTTGGGCTGTCGACGGCTGGGCTATTCGTGACAGGGCTACTTGGGGCTGGATTGCTAGAGAGCACGCCGTCAGCCTGGGATGGCAAAGCGGCAAGAGGAACCCCGCTCCCCGTCATTACCATTGCCAAAAACCCGATCGCCAACGCTTGCCGCATAATCTCTTCCAAGAACGCTGTTGTTACTGTTGCTACAGACTAGGGTGGGACAAACAGGGTTCCAGATAAATACAGCAATATTTTGTGCGCAAAGGGTTATGCAGCTAATAGGAGGCGGAGCTTTGGGAAAAGGGCAGCTTCATTAACCTTTTCCCAAAGCTCTTACAAGGTTTTAGGCTGACGATCGTTACAGCCTAGCTGCAGCAGAACCAACCAAATTAACGGGAGTGATGCCGTCTTTAATAGTCCCCAGTAGCGTAGCCGCGCCTGACTCTAGGTCAATTGAAAAGAGCGAGGAGTTAGAGGTAGCAAAGGCAGCGTTGCTACCGTTCTTGAAGACAATATCAAAGCCAGCACTGGCGGCAAAATCAACGCCTAATGAGCCAACTCTGTTCAGAGTACCGTTGTTCGGTGGGTTTTGGATGAATAATTGGTCAGTATCTGCATCAATACCATACTGCGTAGTGGAGGTTGTACCTGTGAAGCTATTGGTGTAAGCTGTCGCCACTATCGAGTCAGAGTCACTGTTAAGGTTACCGTCAGCTTGAACGCCATCGACCATTGTGTTGGCATCAACGACTGCACCCGTGTCGGGGTTGACACGGAGGTTTTGAGCTGTATCGCTGACAACTCGAACGCGATCGACAACGGGATTGAAGTCTACACCAAACTTCTCACCGTTTAGCCCTACTGCAAAGGTATCGCTGCCGACCTGTACTGCTATCCCCGTAACGATATCAATGGTATAAAGGCGATTGCTGCTGCCAACACCAAAAAGCTGCCCGGTGTTGGGGCGAAAGTCAATGCCTACCAGAGTTTCCTGAGGCTGTAGCCCCTTAATATCAACTTTAGTAACACTGTTCAAGTTATCAGCATCGAAAAATGCCAGGTCATTATCAGAGGTTAGTCCTACAAAATCAGCCGTGGTTGGCTCAGGCTTAGCAAGTGTTTTGGTCAAGGAGCTAAGCAATCGCCCAATAATTTCGTCAGACAGATTCGCCCTTAAATCAGATACAAATTGACTTACTCGATCGCGAACTTTTCCATTGTCTTGTAATCCAGCACTACTGAGCGCCTGATCCAATTGATTGAGGATTTCGTCGGTGTTGTACGAAGTCATTATTAGCTACTTGTTGAGCTTGAACAATGACGGTACGACACAGTTAGCCGATCGGATGCAGGCGATGTTAGCAGCACTACTAGCCGTTCTAAGCTTATTGCTGCACCTAAATCCTGAAGCAATAAAATCTTGAGGCAATGAAATCCTGAGTTACTGAGGGTGAAATCTGGTAATAAACGATCGGATCTTGCTACCTAAGGATAGAAATTGTCGGGTTTGCAGTTTTATAGAGTGAAGGTGGGACGATTCGATCGGAGACACTTTAGAACAATGACCACTGACCCACGAGACTCACAGCCCAACTCAATACACGAAGCGGCGCAAGCAGTTGCCGATCAGCTGCATCAGATCATAGAGCAGAGTACAGAAACGATCGGCTCGATCGTTGCACCGATTGCAGAAAATCCGCTGATCAAATTTGCGACCAAGGTTCCTGGCATTAGCTGGTTAATGGCGGCATTGGGGCAAGTGAATGTAGAAAAGGTGCAGCGCGAAGTAGCGGAACTGCGGCAAACTTATCCGCTGGAGACTGCTGAACAGCTAGCACAACGGGTGATTGTGGAAACGGCTTGGAGGGCAGCTGGCATTGGGCTAGTCACTAATTTTGTCCCGCCCTTGGCGCTGTTTTTGTTCGCGGTAGATCTGGGCGCGATCGCGGCGCTCCAAGCTGAAATGATTTACCGGATTGCGGCGATCTATGGCTTTTCACCACAGGAGCCCACACGACGGGGAGAGGTGCTGGCAATTTGGGGTCTGTCTACGGGAGGATCGGGTCTGCTGAAAACAGGATTGAGCTTTGTGGAACTGCTTCCTGGCATTGGTGCGGCAGTAGGGATTACGAGTGATGCCGCTCTGCTCTATGGGCTGGGCTATCTTGCTGCCCGGTTCTATGAAACGAAGCGGCAGTCTGACACCTCTGCGGCTGAGAAGTAAGCCATGTCAGAAGTGACGCTGAAACTATAAAAGATGCTTTACCGAGAGGAGTCCTGCAAATTCTCTAAATCGGCAGGTGTGTTGCAGTTAAATATCATTGCTGGGTCGCTAAGCGGGAGCGCTTGAACGGGCTGTTGTTCTAACCACCGCAAAAACGATCGCCCACCTGAGTCAATGAAGTGCTGCAAATCGGGCAAACAGCGACGATGATAAAACCCGCAGAGTGGCTCCCACCAGCCTTCTGGATTCTGGGGTAAGGCGATCGTTGCTTCTGCTGCGTTGAGTGCCTCAATCCAATTTTGCAGGATCTCGATCCGGAGATGGGGCAGATCGCAGGCAAGCAGCAGCACCCAGTCGGTTTGCATGTGGGCAAACCCTTGGAGAAAGCCTTTGAGGGGCGTTTGTGAATTAAGTTCTCCGGGTGCGGGTGTTTCTGCAATAAACTGCACTTGGGGCGAAACGAGCACCCGATACCGTTCCACCCAGGGTGTTACAACATAAACGTGGTTGGTGCAGTGCAAAGCGATTTGACAAGTGCGCCAGAGCAAGGGCACTCCTTCCACTTGGATTAGCGCTTTGTCTTGTCCCATGCGTGAACTGAGTCCACCCGCAAGAACGATCGCGCTGAGATGGGGTGGGTCGGTTAGCATAAACGCTGTGAGTCACGATACTAATCCTGCAATCCCTGTGCGCTAGAGTCAAGAAATGGATGCATAGTTGCTTGCCCTGAGATAAACATCTTTTGCGGTGGCTAGCATTCTGCCTGCGATTCATCACAAAAGGCTTGAGGACAAGTTACTGAAATCTGCTGTTATCAGGGAGTTTGGCAATGAAAGAAGTTTTGACCATTTCACAGCTTGGCGATCCAGTTCTGCGGCAGATCGCTCAGCCCATCTACAACGTTCAAGAAGACTGGGTGCAGGACTTGATCGATCGCCTGATGGAAACATTGGTGCAGTCCAATGGCGTAGGAATTGCAGCTCCTCAAGTTTCTGCTTCTTATCGGCTGCTGATTGTGGCATCGCGTCCCAATCCCCGCTACCCAAATGCACCAGAAATGGAGCCAACGGTGATGGTGAATCCACGTTTGGTGACTCACTCTAGTGAGGTGGTGAAAGATTGGGAAGGATGTTTGAGCGTTCCGGGAATTCGGGGTTTGGTGCCGCGCTATCGGACAATCGAGATTGAGTACACCACGCGTGAGGGCGAGCTTCAGCGTCAGAAGCTCACAGATTTTGTGGCGCGGATTTTTCAGCATGAGTTTGACCACCTCAACGGCATGGTGTTTCTCGATCGCCTGGAAAATGTTCAAGATATTATTACGGACCAGGAATACCTAAAGCGGGTCGTTAAAGTGGCTTAAAAGTGGCTTAATCCAGCATCCAGCCTGCTATTTCCACGCGGCGATTGCCCGCATCGCCATGTAAATGGCTAACCCAATCAGAAATAGCCGAAACAGCCGATTGACCGCGCGATCGCTTAAGCGGGGCAGCAGCCGTGTGCCAAACTGGGCACCGAGGATGCCGCCCAAGCCGAGGCAAATACCAGGAATCCACAGCACGTTGCTGTTCAGCGTGTGCTGAATCAGCCCTGAGATGGCGATCGCTACGATCGCGCCTAAACTGGTGCGGACGGCTGATTTGATCGCTTCGCCTAGAAACAGCATCTGTAGGGGAACCATAACAACCCCACCGCCCACGCCAAACAGACCGGAAAGAACGCCAGCCAGCAAGCCAATTCCAGCAATGGCGCCCAGCGATGAACCGACCCGAATCTCTTGAGATTTTGTAGCTACCTCGTCAGGTTTTGCCTGCTGCCGCTGCAGGTTTTGCTTCAGGTTCATCAGGAAGATGGTGACGAGCAGCAGGGCGGCAAAGGCAAGCGAGAGCGCAGCATCGGGGATGCGATTGCCCAGCCAAGCACCTATCTGAGCAGTAACAATGCCAAAAAGGGCCAGCGCTAACGAAACCTGCCAGTTGAGTTCGCCTGCATTAAGGTTGCGGAGGCTGCCCGACACAGAGCTAAGAAATACACCAACCAGGCTAGTCGCGGTTGCCTGCACCAGTGGAACGTTGAACACGGTCAGCGCTGGAACCATCAGCAAGCCGCCGCCGATGCCCAGTAACCCTGCTAACGTGCCGGTGAAGGTGCCGATTACAAAGAGCAAGCCCCAGCCTACAGGAGTTTCTAGCATTGGCAAAAATGTTGGTAGAGTGCGGTTCTGGTCTGTGGCGTAGAGCAACGCGCACAACAAAAGACTGTATCGCACAAGGTTCAGGATCGCTATAGCGCTGGCTTAGATATTTGCCTGCTTAGAGTTGACAACTGCTCAAATCTCGGTTGAAACTGCCAAGAGCAGCTTTTGCCGCTATTTGCTCTTTACTGCCTCTAGTCAAATGTCTGCTCTCACAATTGGTGATCCGGCTCCTTGGTTTATTGTGCCGTCACTGGCCAATCTAGATGCCCACCAGCAGACGATCGCCGGCGGGTATCGGGCGGTGCTCTTCTTCTTTGGCAGCATCCGCAATCCGCTGGTTCAGAAAGTTTTAGCAGAGTTCCATGCGAAGCGAGAACAGTTTGAGGCACAGCAAGTCACGGTTTTTGCGGTAGGGCTAGATGCCAACGAGCGCTCTAAGCTGGAACAACAAATGCCAGCCGATCGCGGGTTTGAATGGCTGTTTGATGCCAAAGGCGAGGTCAGTATTGGCTATGGGGTGTGCCAGCCAGCACCAGATGGCAGCATCAACTTTGCCCCAACCACCTTTGTCTTAGATGAAAATTTGCGCGTCCTTAGTGTGGTTCCACTGGAGATGCACCTTCCCCATGTCGATCGGGTGCTTCAGCAGGTGCAACGCCTGCCGCTTTCCCCCCCCTCCAGCCCAGCGCCTGCCCATGCTCCGGTGCTGCTGATTCCCAACGTGTTTCCGCCTGCGTTTTGTCAGCATTTGATCGGGCTTTACGAAGCCGACGGCGGCACAGAATCAGGATTTATGACCCAGGAGGATGGCAAAGCTGTTGTAGAGTTAAATGCTAGCTTCAAACGGCGGCGAGATTTGTTGCTCACAGATGCTACCCTGCTGAATCAAATTAGTGCTTTCATCGGGCGGCGGGTGATGCCCGAAGTCTACAAAGTTTTTCAATTTCGTATCACTCGCTTTGAGCGCTATACGATCGGCTGCTATGAAGCAACGCAGCAGGGATTTTTTCGCCCCCACCGCGACAACGTCAACCCTGGCTCTGCCCATCGTCGCTTTGCCATGACGCTGAATCTTAATACAGGGGCGTATGAAGGGGGCTGTTTGCGCTTCCCAGAGTATAGTCAGGCGCTCTATTCACCAGGTGTGGGTGACGCGGTTATCTTCTCTTGTTCGCTGGTGCATGAGGTGACGCCCGTTACGCAGGGGCAGCGCTTTGCTTTGCTGTCTTTCTTTTTTGATGACGAAGACGCCAAGCTGCGCAAGCAGACGGTCAACCAGATCGTTCGTCGGGACGGGTGATGAGCTGATTGGCGATCGGATCGGCGGCAGGGGAACACTAGGGGCGAAGTTTACGGAGTGTTCCAGTGCAGGATCGGGCGTTTTGGCTAGCTTGGTCGCAGGTGGCAGGGGTTGGCTCCATTCTGATTCGGCGGCTGCACGAACACTTTGGCACACTGGAGCGGGCTTGGGTAGCTAGCCCAGAAGAACTACAGACGGTGGATGGGTTTGGCTTCCAGACGGCAGGAGCAGTGGCGATCGCCCGTCGCTCAATTGACCCCATTCCGCTCTTGCAGCAGCACGAACGCGAAAACCCCTACTTCTGGACACCCGCAGACGCAGACTATCCGCACCTGCTATTGGAGATGCCTGATCCGCCTGCTGTTTTGTACTACCAAGGCGAAGTAAATTTGCTGGAGAATCAGGGGATTATCTCAGCAATTGCCATTGTAGGGACTCGCTCTCCTTCAGACTATGGCAGACGCTGGACGCGGAAGCTAAGTGCAGCACTAGCGCAAGCTGGCTTTTTGGTGGTTTCGGGCTTGGCAAATGGAATTGACACCGAAGCCCACGATAGCTGCCTCAAGGCAGGCGGACGCACCGTTGCGGTGATGGCTACTGGCACAGATATCATCTACCCACACCTTAATCGCAGCTTAGCCAAGCGCATCGCCCAGCAGGGGCTTTTGCTGAGCGAATATCCTGCCCAAACTCAGCCCGATCGCACCAATTTTCCTCGCCGCAATCGCATCATTGCCGGACTCTGCCGAGCCACGCTGGTTTTAGAAGCACCGCAAAAATCTGGCGCGCTCATTACTGCGCGTCTTGCTAATGAATATGGCAGGGATGTATATGTCCTGCCGGGTTCGCTGGATAATTCGCGCTGTCAGGGCTGTCTGGAACTGCTGAACCAAGGCGCACAGGTCATTCTCGGCGAAGACCATCTGCTCGATTTGCTTAGCCATCTGCCCCGCTTTCAACTCCAGCCGCCGATCGGCTCTACCCAGCAGCTTTCTTTGCTAGATTCTGGGGTATCTGAGGCGATCGCACCTGCGCCTGTGCTTAGTCCAGATCTGCAGCAGGTGTTTCAAACGATTAGCCTGGAGCCGATCGCAATCGATTTGATTGTGCAGAGGGCGGGGTTAGCTCCAGGCTTAGTTCTCAGTGCCCTCACCCAGTTAGAGCTAATGGGGCTGGTTTCTCAGCTGCCCGGATCACGCTATCAGCGGGGCTAGCGCTTCACTCTTGATTTAGAAACGCTAGATAGCTGCTGCTTAGCTCTTTGACGGCTCGCTCATAAAACTGTTTGCCATGCTCCGGGGTTGCCAAGGCTGGGTTTGACCCCATCCGTCCATCTGGATAGCGACGGCGGAAGTCGGCGGCTCCATAAATTGGGTATCCGCTGGCGACTTCGGGCGACAGCGGCGCTTGCTTGATCGCATCGGGGTAGACATACTGGGTCAGGGCAACTTCGCTGGGGGTAGCATGAGAGCCTTCTTCAGCGCCATATAGCTCTTTGGCAAGGGTATACACAGAACCGCAGGTAAACCAGTTGGCGAGGCGGCACTGGATGCGATCGGCATTGGGCAAATTGAGGTCTGCCAATACGGCATAGGTTTCTGAGAAGGCAGCTTTGAGGGTGGCAATGTTGCCGCCGTGCCCGTTGATAAAGAAGAATTTGGTGAATCCGGCTTTGGCAAGGCTAGTGAGGTAGTCTCGAATTACCAAAATTAGGGTGCTGGGGCGGAGGCTAATGCTGCCAGGAAAAGCCGTGTGGTGGAGCGCCATGCCAACGTTGATTGAAGGAGCGACTAGGGCTTGGGTGGCTTCACCGACGCCACGGGCGATCGCTTCGGCGCAGATAGCATCCGTGCCAATTAAACCGGTTGGTCCGTGCTGTTCAGTGGAGCCGATCGGTAGAATCAACCCTTGCGACTGGGACAAGTAAGCTTCGACCTCCAGCCAGGTACTGAGATGTAATAGCATCGACGTTTTTGGGAGACAGTTTTCTATCCTTACATAGTTAGCAATGGCTTAGCGGATAGAGCGCTGCAAGGGCTAGCTTAAATGCTTGAAATTTCGAAGTTTGGGCTGGTTTCAAGCTGCTTCTCCGGGCTTTTTCTAGGCTTTGAACGAGATGAATTCCTAAACGCTCTCTATCCTCGCTAAAATAGTAGGTAAATTTCAGTGCCTAGAACAGAAATGTTCAGATAAGCTGAAGTAATTTGGAGGCAATGACTTTAGAAGCACACCCCTAATCCGGCATCCCATCTTTACCTGTTCTTTAAAATTCTCAGGCGACACTCCCCTTCACAATCTTGCCAACTCAGGCTTTAATTGCCTTAATCAAGTTGTAATTGAGTGATGTGTCCAGGCTCTCCCTAATTCGTTCAAGTGTCATGAACTCAATGGCTGCCTGCAATCTTAGAAGACGCTTCAAAGCTTTTTGTCACAACTTAGCTCACTCTTTTGTTTGGAGTGCAAAGGGTTCGGCGTATCACTCCACCGCATTGCAGTTGCTTACGGCATCACAAGCTACAGCCTGTGATGCTCGCTCTATGCGTGAATGTGTTCTGATGAGGCAGCCGAAAGGTGCAGCACATTTAAAGTCATTCCTCTGAAGCGCCACTGGTATTAGCCTGCCAGCGGGAGAGGCGTTCTTTTTTAGTTATTGCAATTTATTTGCTCAGGAGAAGCGATACATGCTACACCGCAAGATCTATCAACTTTGTTGTGATGGTAGAGAGATTTGGATCTTTTTGCGGGATCAGCAACGTTGGATCGAGCGCGCTCGCATCCTCGACATTGAAGGGGATTTGGTTACAGTCCGCTACGAAACCGATGAAGATGATGAAGTTTGCTCTTGGGAGGAAATGATTCGCTTAGAGAGCATTGGCTCAGTCATGCAGAAGCTGGCGACAGTTCCTAGAGGAGATTTCGAGCCGCTGGTTTCAGAAGACTGTCCCGAAGCAGAGCGAATTCGCAACCATCCAGAGTCTAATCCCGACTAATTCAGGCAATCTGTTCTGAGTCAATTTTTAACCCCTGGCAAACGAGCTGGGGGTTAAATTTTTTGTGGTTGCCAGCCTCAACCGCTCTAGCGTTGTATAAGACATCTCCACAGGCTTCAGGTGAGACGAAGCGCTACAAAGGTTTATTAAATTTATTGAGCTTTCTCAAATAAGTCTTAACCAACTCGACAGCTTGACAGCGATCGCTTCAATAATGCGAATAGGGTTTGACATGGCGGCGGGCGCTATGAGTTCGCTTCGGCAGATCAGGAGATTTCATTAGGTTTTGCTATGGATCAAGTGTTTTATTCATCGGTTCGTGGGCTGATTCATCTGATGCAGCCGCTGCTTGTTCCGCTTTGCTTTACAGTTGCCTGGCTAACGGTAATTCTGTTAATTCATAGCCTTTGGAGCGCTCTGCGGGATAGTGTTCACCAGGCAAAAGAAATGCACCGAATTCCCTGTGCAAACTGTCAGTTTTTTACCAATAATCATCGGCTGAAATGCCCGGTGCACCCGATTGAAGCGCTGTCAGATGAGGCCATCAACTGTCCAGACTACGAACCTTATACTCCTTCGCTAAGCAGGTTTGGCTGAAGGGCGATAGCGTAACGCAATCTCAAGTGAATCGGGATAGCTCTTCAAGCTAACTCTTCTGGAAACGATCGCCCCAACGCTCTACAATGCTGATTCAAAAATTGCTTGAATTGTCCTGAGTTTATTGCAGGGGATGGCACCAAACTTCGAGAATTGCTGCATCCTGATAAGTAGGCAATCGACATTCGATATAGCCTGGCTCAGGCGATCGTTCTACCTGAAGCAACTTCAACGCCGCATTCCTTGATTACACGTATTCCTTGACTACACGCATTCCTTGACTACAACTCTGAACCGCTTGTTTTTGTTTGCATGGTTGGTTCAGCTTGGCAACAGGAAGACAAGACGATCTATTCGTGAAGCCTATTTGTGAAGCCTGAATTGCAAAGCTAAATAATTTCAAACTAAATTTTGCGGATAACAGAAAATCAACGCCACGCTGCTTGTGAAAATGCTGTGCTGAGAGTGGGCATGGAACACTACTCAAAAAACGGCGATTTTTGCTGAGCTGTTCTGGCTGAGAGGGCTTGTAGCGGAAGCCAGGCAAATTTAGACAATTTCTCAGGAAACTCATCATATCTCACATATTCTTCAAATCCTTCTCAGAAATGTGTTTTGGAATACAGAATTAGGCTCTAAGGAATTGGTGAGATTGGTAGAGCATTAAAACGCATCTAAGACCTGAGGCGGTTGTGCGTCTGAGAAAATTCACTTTGCTGAAAGTGTTTCTGTCTAACAATGCTGCCCGAATGAACAATGTTGGGCTTGAACAGCCCGCATTGAGGCGCAATCAGCTCAAATCGATTGTGCGAAGGGAACTCGTCGCTCCTCCATCCGATGGTTAATACCTCAGTTCATTGCTTCAAGGGAGATAGGTATAATGTCTCGACTCGATAGTCAGACGCGTAAAATAGGGCGGCGATCGCCTGTTAGCCGTTTCTTCAAGTTTTCTATTTTTTCAACCTTAAGGAAAGATCTGAAATTCTTTCAGCGTCTTTCGCCCACCTGGCAAGCCTGCGTACCGCTGGCGATGCTGATTGTGATGGTGTTTGCTTTCTCGGCTTCTGCTCAAACGGGTACAAAAACCGTAGAGCAGCTAGAAGCTGAAATGAAGGTAGGACTGGACACCATGTGGGTGATGATTGCCGCAATGCTGGTCATCTTCATGAACGCTGGCTTCTGCATGCTGGAAACCGGCTTCTGTCGCCAGAAAAATGCGGTCAATGTGCTATCAAAAAACCTAATCGTGTTTGCGCTCTCCACGATCGCCTTCTGGGTGCTGGGCTTTGGGTTGATGTTTGGCAACGGTAACGGCTTCTTTGGTACTGAGGGCTTGTTTTTCCTGTCGGGGGCTGACAGCAGCCCGCTGACGGGTGATGCTTACCAAGGCGCCTATAGCTCGCTGAGCTGGACGGGTGTGCCGCTGTTAGCAAAGTTCTTCTTCCAGCTGGCGTTTGCCGGAACTGCCGCGACGATCGTGTCGGGTGCGGTGGCTGAGAGGATTAAATTTGTTGACTTTTTGATCTTTAGCTTGTTGCTAGTTGGGATCGCCTACCCGATCACAGGTCACTGGATCTGGGGCGGCGGCTGGCTAGCAACCGCTGGATTTTGGGATTTCGCAGGCTGCACGGTGGTTCACTCAGTTGGAGGCTGGGCAGCACTCATGGGTGCGGCTTTCTTAGGACCTCGGCTTGGCAAGTACAATGCTGACGGCGCCATCAACGCGATTCCCGGTCACAACATGAGTATTGCCACGCTCGGCTGCTTAATTTTGTGGTTGGGCTGGTTTGGCTTCAACCCCGGCTCGACGATGTCCGTGGGCAATGGCGTAGCGATCGCTCACATTGCAGTCACGACCAATACAGCGGCAGCGTTTGGCGGTATAGCCGCTACGATCACTGCTTGGCTGGTGCTGGGCAAGCCTGATTTGTCGATGATCATCAACGGTATTCTGGCTGGCTTGGTGGCAGTTACAGCAAGCTGTGCCTTTGTGTCTGTGCCGTCTTCGGCAATCATCGGCTTGATTGGCGGCATCCTGGTTGTGTTTGCGGTGATCTTCTTCGATCGCATTAGAATTGATGACCCGGTGGGCGCTGTGTCGGTTCACTTGGTGAACGGCTTTTGGGGAACTTTGGCAGTTGGTTTGTTTGCTGTGGGTCCCAGTGATGCGCCGAACGCACTTTACTCGGCTGGACCGAGCGCAGGGCTGCTGCTGGGCGGTGGCTTTGGTCAGTTCTTCACCCAGCTAATGGGTGCTTTGGCGGTCGGCGGGATGACCGTCCTGCTGTCTTCGATCTTCTGGATTGCCCTGAAGGCGGTACTGGGCATCCGGGTATCTGAGGAAGAAGAACTGGTTGGATTGGATATTGGTGAACATGGCATGGAAGCCTACAGCGGGTTCTTGAAGGATGCCGGCGGGATTCCAGGTAGTGTTCATAGCTCACCTAGCGTAGGCAAGGTTGCAGACTTCTAATCAGGCTTTAGCCTAAAGTGTCAGAAAAGCCAGTGAGGTTCACTGGCTTTTTTTGCTTTCTACGTTCAATTGGGCTTGGGGGCTATAGCGATGCGCGCAAAAGCCTATGCAGCTAAACCGGAACACAAGCGACGCGCGCACGCCTTTTTAAGGGGAGCTAGGGAGGACTTGCAAGAAGGTATAAAAAGCATGGAGGACTTGATGCCGCAGATCGAAAAGTTCGAGTTATGATTGGCGCAGTCACAGCGCTTTACGCTCAAAAGGAGCAAAATTGTACTTTGAGAACCGCGCTCTGAGTGATTCTCAAAGAAGATACTCTACTCAGTTGCAAAGCGCCGTGAAACTGTTGGTGAGTAAATGGGTTTGAGGCAATGGGTTTTGGGCTAGTACGCAATAAGCGGGAACACACAACGAAGGCTGTGACAGGGCTGCCGATGGAGCAACTCAGCGGACGGATTGAGAATCGGTCTTTTCGGCGCGATCGCGATCGGCTGCTGCAGGGGGCAGTCCGCTTTTTCACGTTTTCGCCTGTAATACTGCAGCTGCGGCTAATGCCACGTTGGGTGCTGTGGTCGCTGGTGAGCAATGGTGCGTTGGCGATCGCGGTTGGGCTACTGCTGCTGCGGGGAGCCAGTCCATCTACTGCGAGTCCGTCTACTGCCAAAGCGGAGAACACTACTGTTGCAACAGCTTCAGCGGGGGCAGGCTCTTCTAGTGAGTTGGGAGCACGGCATCAGTTGACCTACCAGCAGTGGGTGACGCTATTGGCGCAAGAAGCGAAAGTGGCTGCGACTCAAAAACCTGACCAGCTCAACATTTTGGCAGGGGATTCGATTAGCCTTTGGTTTCCGCAGGCGCTCTTGCCGCAGCAGCTCAATTGGCTGAATCAAGGCATCTCTGGCGAAACTAGCGCTGGATTGTTAAGGCGGCTGGATTTGTTTGACCAGACCGAGCCAGAGACGATTTTTGTAATGGTGGGCATCAACGATCTAATTAAGGATGTCCGCGATGAGACGCTCCTGGCAAACCAGCAGGAAATTGTGCAATCTCTCAAAGAGGCTCACCCTGAAGCGCAGATTGTGCTGCAATCCATTTTGCCTCATGCCGGAGCGCGAGCGACCTGGGAAGGACGCGATCGGCTTCAGGAAATTTCCACAAGCCACATTCAGGAGCTTAATGAGGAATTGGAGGCGATCGCTGAGCAGGAAGGTGTTTATTATCTCGATCTCTACCCGCTGTTCGCTGATTCTCAGGGCAATTTGCGCCCTGAGCTAACCAGCGATGGTTTACACCTCAGCGCTCAGGGCTATCAAGTCTGGAGTGCTGCGCTGCAGGTATACACCCGTGAGGTATTGGAGGCGCAGAAGAGGGACGAGGCAGCAGAGGAGTGAGGGACAGTGGGCGATCGACTTACCTGTTCTACCCTTAAGGGTAAGTTTTCAGGGTTTATCGCGCTTTCGTCTGCCTTTCCTTGGTAATCTGGGACTAGCGTAATTTGACCAAGCAGGATGGATACCAAAGCGTTTAAGCGATCGCTCAATAGCTCTACGAACTACCACCGCAAGGGCTTTGGGCACGAAGAAGCTGTGTCAGGGCAGATGCAGTCGGAATACCAGAGCAGCCTGATTCAACAGATTCGGGAGAATCACTATACCCTGCAGCGGGGGGACGTGACGATTCGGCTAGCTGAGGCGTTTGGGTTCTGCTGGGGTGTGGAACGGGCAGTGGCGATGGCATACGAGACCAGACAGCACTTCCCAACTGAGCAGATTTGGATCACTAACGAGATTATTCACAATCCTTCGGTGAACCAGCGCCTGCGGGAGATGCAGGTAAATTTTGTGCCTGTGGAGGCTGGTATTAAAGATTTTACGGTAGTGGGCAATGGCGATGTCGTAATTCTGCCTGCATTCGGCGCGAGTATTCAAGAGATGCAGCTCTTGAACAATCGAAACTGTACGATCGTCGATACGACTTGCCCCTGGGTTTCTAAGGTATGGAATACGGTAGAAAAGCACAAAAAAGGTAGCCACACTTCAATTATTCACGGTAAATACAATCACGAAGAAACGATCGCCACTAGCTCATTTGCGGGGACGTATCTGATCGTTTTAAATCTGAAAGAAGCCCAGTATGTGTGCGACTACATTCTGAATGGCGGCGATCGGGCTGAATTCATGACAAAATTCAGTCGCGCCTGCTCCGCCGGCTTTGACCCCGATCGCGATTTGGAGCGGATTGGAATTGCCAACCAAACGACGATGCTGAAGGGCGAAACGGAGCAAATCGGCAAGCTGTTTGAACACACGATGCTGAAGAAGTACGGACCCACACAGCTAAACGAACGCTTCCTCAGCTTCAATACCATCTGCGATGCTACCCAGGAACGGCAGGATGCCATGTTCACGCTGGTGGACGAACCACTAGATTTAATGGTGGTGATCGGCGGCTACAACTCTTCCAACACCACCCATCTGCAGGAAATTGCCATCGAGCGGGGCATTCCCTCTTACCACATTGACAGCGGCGATCGAATTGGACCTGGTAACCAGGTAGAGCATAAACCCTTGCAGGGTGATCTAACCGTGCAAGAAAACTGGCTACCAGCCGGACAAATTGTCGTTGGGATTACATCGGGGGCCTCAACGCCAGACAAAGTGGTGGCGACAGTGATCGAGAAAATTTTTGAGCTGAAGGCAGACGCGCTCGTGGTGCGTTAGGCTGGCGAATCCAATCTGCTTGGGAAGGGTAACCCATTACACCAGTTACCCCCCAAACGCTAGTCTTCGATCGCCTCGCCACCTACAACCACATTGCGAATGCGCAGGCTGGGGCCGGCACAGCCAACGGGCAACCCACTTTGTCCGCCTTTGCCGCAGCCACCCGATTCGTCCCACAGAAAGTCATCGCCGATCGCTTCGATGTCTGCCAGCGTCGAAAAGACATTGCCAGAGAGATTAACATCGCGCACAGGTTCGGCAATTTTGCCATCGCGAATCATCCAGGCTTCGCCTGCCGCAAAGGTAAACATTTCGCCGTTTGTCATGCCGTTCAGCCAGTTGCGGGCATAAACGCCTTCTTTGATGCCGCTAAACAGATCGACGACGGGAGTGCTGCCGCGTTCGATCCAGGTGTTGGTCATGCGGACGATCGGCGGGTAGTGGTAGCTGAGGCAGCGGGCGTTGCCAGTCGGGGCTTCATCGAGCTTGCCTGCGGTTTCGCGCGAGTGCAGCCGCCCCACCAGAACACCGTCTTTGATGAGCTGGGTGGTGGTTGCCGGAACGCCTTCATCGTCGTAGTAGTAGCTGCCGCGATGTCCTTCGGGGGCGGCTCCGTCAAAAATTTGCAGATCGGCTGTGCCAAACCGCCGTCCCAGCGTCATTACTTCTAGCAAATCCGGGTTTTCGTAGGTCATGTCGGCTTCTGAGAGATGCCCAAATGCCTCATGGACAAATAGCCCTGTCAAGATCGGGTCAATAACAACGGTGTAGGTGTTGCCCTTCACGGGGGGCAGCGCCAACGCATCGACTGCTCTTTGGGCAGCGCTTTGCACCTGGGTGTCTAAATTGACTAAATCCTCATAGGCTTTGCGCGATCCGGTCGTTTCTCGCCCCGTTTGAACCGTCTCGCCGTTGCGGGCGGTGGCGGCAAATCGCATTTCGATGTCAACCCAAGATTGCTCAATCAGGGTGCCATCGGAGGTTGCCAGAATAATTTGCTGAGCGCTGTCGCCGTAGCGCACAGAAGTTGTAGCAATGCGGCTATCGACGCTCCGCAACAGCTCGGCATAGTGGCTGCAAAGCGCTTTCTTCTGGGCAAGCGAAATGTGGCGTGGATCGGTTCCCGTCAGGCGCAAATGGCGGCTATCTTGGATCGGCTCGATCGGTGCCAGCAGGGTTTCTTCATCGCCAACGAGTCGGGCAGCGGCGATCGCCTCTTCAATCCGTTCGACTAACACAGACAGCCGATTGAAGCTGGCAAAGCCCCAGCCCCCTTTGTAGCAGGCACGAACTTGCCCGCCGATCGAAATATCTTCACTAAGGGTTTCAACCTTGTTGCCGCGCAGCAAAATGTTAGTGCCTTCTGCTTCTTCTAGGCGAATAGCAAGGTAATCGACCTGCGAGCGGTAGCGCTGAATCAGGTCAGAGAGCTGGTTTTTGGCATCAGCGACGGTGGGCATAGGAGAGATGTAAAGAGGTGGATGGGAACGAAGTTTGCTAGACGGAGCAGGGGACTGAGGGGCAGTTGTTCGTCCTGACCGAAGGAGGGGTTAGCTTCTATTCTGCAGCAATTCGGGAACAGTCGGGGATTACTGGGGATTACTAAGGCGCAGAGCTTGAAATCTCACCTTCTTCGGGAGAGAGCACGGAAATGGATAAATCATCTGTGTAGATAATTACATTGCAGGGACAGCAGGTTAATTCGGCTGTTCTTTGCTTACGAGGTTTCACGCTGTCAACAGTTCGATTTGCAGAAAGGAACAGTTTTACTATGGTTAAATTGCGGTTTTTGAGTTTGGGGTTGGCGATCGCTGCTACGCTGCCCGCAGGTTTGGCTCAAGCTGCCCTCACGTCTTCTGGCTTGTCTTCTAGCTCGACTGAACCAGCCGCCCTAGAAGTAGCGCAGCTGTTTTATCCCCCTGCAACGCCTGACCAGCAAGTTTTGATGGTGGTCGGGCATGGGCAGGTAAAGCGAGCGGCAGATAAAGCAGAGGTGGCAATTGTGGTAGTTAACTACAATCCCTATGCCTATTCAGAAAATCCTGATGCCCCCCCACCCCCACCCCAGCCGCTTGCCCAAGCAACGCTGAAACCTGTTTTAGATGCGATCGCAGCGGCAGGTGTGCCTGCGGATGCAATCAAGGTAAGAATTGGCTCTAGTCAACCGAGCTACAACAGCAGCGATCCGTTCTCGTACTATGGCGAAGGTAGTGCGGTACTCCAGTTTGACCTGACACAGCCGACGACACAGCAGGTGGAGCGGATTATGACGGCTGTGGAGGGGGCGGTGAGCAATCGCGATGAGCTGTATCTCCAAGATCGCTATGTTTCCTACACAGCTGCAAGCTGTGACGGACTAGCGCAAGAGGCGTATGTGGCAGCGGTGGCGGATGCACGCGAGCGGGCACAAGTGCTGGCAACTGCAATGAATGTGGAATTGATGGAAGTTCCCTCTGTAGCAGAGTCTGCTGGCGCATTTGGACTTCCTTTCAACCCTTATGCAGTTTCACCCTGCGATCTCGAAGACATCCCCGCTGCTGCTGCTGCAGGCTATACCACCCCTTCTTACTACGATCCCTCGCTGCCTGCGGAAGTAACGCTTCAGCGCGATTTGTATGTAACTTATCCAATTGAACGATAGGCAGTAGAGTACTTCCTGATTCTTGTAGCACTACGCGCATATATCAGAACAAGCTTTTGTGTAAAACCGCACGTAGCAAAGTTTTTACACAAAAAAAGATTCTAATTTGAGCACAAAGCGCTATAGCAAATGCTGGGAGGGTGGGCAAGACTCATCCTCCACAACCCTTGTCAGTTTTACAGAGATGTCTGTGCTACAGAAGAATTTAGCCCTCTCTTACTGAGCTATATTTACTGGGCTATGTCGTGAGAAATACGGATATGAAGTTCGATCGCAAGTAGCAGGGCATCACCCCTATCTACGCATCCTTGCTGTGGGACAGAATGGGGGTTGACCTCTACAATAATCAGGATTTGCCAATTCAGAATGGCATACTGACTTATTTTGCGCCCTCATCTTGCGCCTTTGCATTCATGGATCAACAGTGCGAAGTGCCACCAGAACCCACTGGATGAGATTGGTGAGATTTGAGTCTCTCATTCTGTAGGGCGGATTGCGGCTAAGCTGAGAGCACGTTTTTGGAGCGTATAGGGCAAAGAGCAGGGCGATCGTTGAATGGGTGGCAAGTTCTAGACGGGTTGATGTTTAACGCTAACAAGGAACTCTTTACTAAAACGTCAACAATGCATTGAAACACGCCCCCGAATAGGTTGGAGTTGAGGGAAGGGGATGTGACTACAAAGCGAGTTCTAGTAATTGACGATGAAGAAGATATTCGAGAAGTTGCCCAAGTGAGTCTAGAACTGATGGCGGGTTTAGAAGTGCTGGTTGCAAGTTCTAGCCAAGAAGGACTGCTCAAAGCCGAAGCTGAACAGCCTGATGCAATTTTGCTGGATGTGATGCTGCCAGAGATGGATGGTTTAACGGTGTTTCAGCGTTTGCAAGAGAACAGCGCAACGCAGCATATTCCGGTTATTCTACTAACTGCTAAGGTGCAACCAGTCGATCAGCGGCGTTTTGCCGAGCTGGGCGTTGCTGCAATGATTGCTAAACCGTTTAAACCTGCAAAGCTAGCTGCCCAAGTTTTGGAGATCTTGGGCTAACAGAGCTAAAGTGAAAGGGCAACCTGAAGACTGGCTTTTATATTTCCTCAGCGCTTTGCATTATATTGCGTAAGGACTTGTGTAAATTCTCATCCGTAAGTTCTTACGATCTCTAAGAGCTTTAGTAATACTAATTCTCAACTCTATCAACCCTAAAGTAAGGGGTTTAAGCCCCTTGCTGATCAAGGCGATCTATAGTCCAACCAAGGAAAGTAGGTATAGCCGCAAACTAAGGTAAGTATGACGATAGCCTTAGCACAGGTTGGGAATTATAGCGTTTTAAGAAGATGGTTTGTTCTGCGCCTCACATATAAAAATTGATGCTTGGATTACCATGCCAAAGAAACTATCTAGAAGCCTGCCTGTACGAATTTAATAGTTACATTACGATGCTAATAATCACCTAAAACAACAAGAAATTTGTAGTACTTTGTGCTTGGTCAAGTCCTGGTTATTTCTCACAAACTATGCATAGCATGGTTTCTAGAAAGATGCATTCAATTGGAAATTGCCGTAAGAAGCGGAATATAGTTTAGAGGTAGTCTTTAAGTTTGTTTTCCTGTTGCCCCGTTCAGCCGTCTGTATTACCACTCTGCCATGACCCTCCGCAATTGGGATGACTACAATATTGCTACTCCCCGCAGTCAACCCGTTCCAAACCAGCCTGTTTCAAATCAGCCTGTTTCTGCGCTACCGCTAGACATTAGCCATGAGCTTCGGACTCCGTTAACTGCAATTCAGGCGGCATTAGAGTTGCTCAACAGCGGCAAGCTGGGGCTTTTGAATGGACAAGGACAGCGGATGCTGACAATCGCCCAAAGCAATGTTGATCGGCTGATGCGGCTAACGGCAGCGCTGGAACACAATCGGGTTGCTCCATCTAGTCTAATCTCAGCGGAAGAACTGGCGATCTTGCGGTTAGAAACCGATTTGCATCACGCAGTGCCGCGACAAGAGCTCTGCTTGCACTATCAGCCGCTCGTATCTCTAGTGACTGGGAAAATTACTGGGTTTGAGGCGCTAGTACGCTGGCAGCACCCAAGTCAAGGCATGGTTGCGCCCGACCGTTTTATCCCGCTTGCAGAGGCAAATGGATTAATCATTGAGCTAGGGGCTTGGGTGCTGCAAGAAGCTTGTCGTCAGTTCCGGCAGTGGCAATTGCATTTTGCCGAGCAGGTTGAAGGGCTATCGGTGAGCGTGAATTTGTCGAGCAGGCAGCTCGCTGCGCCAACTTTGGTCAGCCAGATCGATACAGTGCTCCAGACAACAAAGCTGCCTGCAAAAAATCTGAAGCTGGAAATTACGGAAAGCGCCATTATGGAAAATGCAGAAGCAGCGGAGCTGGTGCTGGGTGAAATTCGGGCGTTGGGCGTTCAGCTCTATATCGATGATTTTGGTACGGGATATTCGTCGCTGAGCCGGCTGCTGGAGCTGCCGTTGGATGTGTTGAAGATCGATCGATCCTTTGTGAAGCAGCTTTGTTCGGAACGGGGCGAGTTCTTGGTGCGGGCGATCGCTAACTTAGCCCAAAATCTAGGCGCAGATGTCATTGCCGAAGGGGTGGAGACGCAGGAACAGGTTGAAAAATTGCAGGCGTTGGGCTGTCAGCGGGGGCAGGGTTATTTCTTTGCGAAGCCGCTGCCTGCGAAGGAAGTAGAAGTGCTGTTTCAGACCTGTTAACGCTAGACCTGTTAATGCTAATGAGTGAGGAGCCGTCAGCTAAAGGCAATATTCTAATTGTGGACGACACGCCCAGCAATCTACGGCTGCTGTCTAGCATGCTGCACCAGCACGGGTATGGGGTCCGGAGCGCAATTAGTGGCTTAATGGCGCTGAGAGCAGTAGAGCGAATTCATCCTGATCTAGTGCTGTTGGATATTAACATGCCGATAATGGACGGCTATGAGGTTTGCACTCAGCTGAAGTTGAATGAGAAGACTAAGACGATTCCGATTATTTTCTTGAGTGCGTTGGGCGAGACAAGCGATAAGGTTAAAGCATTTCAGGTAGGCGGAGCAGATTACATTACGAAGCCGTTTCAGGTGGAAGAAGTGCTGGCGCGCGTAGAAAATCAGCTTGTGCTGCGACGAGCGCAGTTAGAACTGGAGCGAGCCAAAGGCGAAGCACTCAGAGCGCTAGAGCAGGAGCAGGAGCTGAATCGCCTCAGGTCTGAATTTGTGGCGATGATCTCCCATGACTTTCGCACGCCGCTGACCAGCATTCGCGGTTTCACCGAGCTGCTGCGCATGAGTCCACACCCGCCAGATACTCAAGCACGCTATTTCAATAAAATTGATACGGCGATCGACCATCTCTTGAATCTGCTGGATGAAGTGTTGCGGCTGGGCAGTGTTGAAACCAGCCAACTGCAGCGACAGCCAACGGCATTGCAGCAGTTCTGTCAGGAGGTGGTGGAGCTGCTGCAAACGGAAGTCGATCGACCCTGCGAAATTCAGTTTAGCTACGCGGCAGAGTGTACGGTGGTTGAAGTGGATCAAACGCTGTTGCGCCAAATTTTGATTAATCTGCTGACGAATGCAATCAAGTATTCTCCTGCCGGGGAGCTGGTTGAGCTACGAGTGACCAGTCCAAGAAACTATCAGGACGCTGTGCAGTTTCAGATCTGCGATCGCGGCATTGGCATCCCGCTTGCGAGTCAGCCGTATTTGTTTGATGCGTTCTACCGGGGCAGCAATGTAGGGGAAATCCGGGGGACAGGTTTGGGGTTGGCGATCGTCAAACGTTGTGTAGAGGTTTATCAGGGACAGATTCAGTTCGATAGCCAAGAGGGGATGGGGACAACGGTAACGGTGACTTTGCCTCTGCTGGGGATGGAGTGCAAAGATGGAGCGGACTGAGCAGCTCAAACAGATTTTGGCGGCTTCGCCGGTGGGGGAAGTACTGCCTGCGATCGCTCAGCTCAGCCTGCCGGATTGGTGGTTGGCGGGTGGCGCAGTGCGGAATACAGTTTGGCGATCGCTGTTTAGCAACTGTGGGCTAGTGATCAACGATTTTGATGTGGCGTTTTTTGATGCCGCTGGGGGGCGAGAGCAAGAGCTAGCGGCGAAAGATAGGCTAACGCAGCAGTTTCCAGCTTACAAGTTTGATGTGAAGAATCAAGCTAGCTTTGCCCGCTGGCGTGCGGGTCGGTGCCCCTACAGCAGTGTGGAAGATGGCGTATCCGATTGGCTGCACACGGCAACAGCGGTGGGGGTGCGGGTCGATCGGCAGGGGAATTGGCAGTTTTTCACACCCTACGGCTTGACGGATTTGTTTGAGGGGGTTGTGCGCCACACGCCTGCCCATCTGCAAAATCCGGATGCGGCAAGCAAGGGCAATTCATTTTTGCAGAAGTGCAATAGCCTGCGGTTGGCTTAGCTTGTTGCAGTCTTTAGCCACACCGAAAAACGACTGGGGAATCCACACTGTGACGGGTTCCTATCACCAATCGCCCGTCGCGTAGCCAATCCGAATTTCTGGCGCTTGAGTCGGTGGTTCAGCAAGCTGTCAGCCTGTCTGAAGTCTTGCGTTCGGCAACCCTGTAGATATCGGTGCTTAAGGTTCGCTGCCGCTGAAACAATATTGGCTTTTTCAGTTTGGGGCCGTCTAACTTAGTAATTTTTGGAGCGAACTTGGACTTTTTTGTGTGGGTCTTGCTTTTTGACCCAGGCAATAAATCTTTGCAATTGTGGATCGACTTTGAGGGCTTCTAGCGAGTTTAGTTCTTTAGCTAGATGTGTGTTGTCATGCAACGTGTGAATTTGACGATGGCAGGCAGAGCAAATGCTAATCGTGGGACTGGGCTTGAGGTGCTTGCGTTTGGTTTTCTGGCGTGGAATCAAGTGGTGTTCAGTGAGGGTAGGCAAGTTGCGATCGCAAAGTTGACACAGCGGCATATCAGAAAAAATTCAGCAATTGAACAAATGGCGCTACATAAATTTTAATAAATTTTTGCGAAGAAGGAGATGAATTGAGGAACGTTGTTTTGCCGTTAAAACGCAAATGAAAAAGTTAAAGAGATGCAGTGTTTTTTGCAAGCTACATGACTGCTCATTTTAAGAATTGATCTAAAAGAAAAATCAGGAGACCATCATGACGTACATTGCTACGCCAGCAAAAGCGAGTCTTGCGCTGGTTGCCCCCCTATCGGGACGGCTAGTCAATATTGAGAATGTGCCCGATCCGGTGTTTGCCGAGAAAATGGTGGGGGATGGCGTATCAATTGACCCAATCAGCCAAACGCTGGTGGCTCCTTGCGATGGAGAGGTCATTCAGCTGCATCCGTCTCGCCATGCCGTGACGGTTCGATCACCAGAAGGCGTGGAAGTGCTGATTCACATTGGGCTAGATACCGTCATGCTGCGCGGTGAAGGGTTTGAGGCGCAGGTGCGGGTGGGCGATCGCGTCCGGGCGGGCGATCCGCTGATCGAGTTTGATGCAGATTATGTTGCCACTCACGCCCGCAGTCTGTTAACGCAGATTGTAATTACGAATGGCGAGGTGGTGGGGCAGTTTGCACCACAGACAGGAGATGTGATAGCAGGGCAGGATGTGGCGCTGGAGCTGAGGCTGGCGGGTGCACAGCCAGTGGGCGGACAGTCAGTCAATACAGTTCAAGCGAACGGTGGCTCGGTTGCCCGAGCCGTGACTTCAGAGGCGATCGCCATTCCCAATCCTACGGGGCTGCACGCTCGTCCGGCGGCGGTGCTGGCAAATTTAGCTAAAAAATATCAATCAGACATTCGGATCAAGCTGGGCGACAAGCAGGCAAATGTCCGGAGTGTGGTGAGCGTGATGAGCCTGCAGGTGGAGCGGGGAAGTACAGTTTATCTGACTGCCACGGGTGAAGATGCTAACGCAGCGATTGCTGAACTGACGGAAGCGATTCGGTCGGGATTGGGGGAAGCAGGCTCAAAGCCGATTGCGGCTCCAGCGAGCGTTGCCGTATCGGAAGTGGCGGCTCCGGCACCGCGTCCCCGCTCAACTGATCCGAATCTGATTTTGGGTGTGGCGGCATCTCCGGGTGTGGCAGTGGGCAATGTGTATCGGATCGCCCATCAGGACATTAGCGTGGCAGAAACGGCGCAAAATCCTAGCCAAGAGCGGCAGCAGTTGGAAAAGGCGATCGCCCAAGCGCGGCTAGAAATAGAGGCTCTAAGAGCCAAAGTGCAGGGACAGGCAGATGCGGGTAAGGCGGCAATTTTTGCAGCGCATCAGGAGCTACTGGAAGACCCGGAGCTGTTTGATGCGGCAATCAGCGCGATTGACAGAGGCAAAAGTGCAGCGTTTGCTTGGAAGCAGGCTTATACCGGGCAGGCAGAGCAGCTAGCACAGCTTAAAAACGAACTGCTGGCGGCAAGAGCAAACGATCTGCGGGATGTGGGCGGTCGGGTGCTGCGAGTTCTTACGGGTACCGTGGCGGAGGCGATCGAGTATCCGCCGAATGCCATTCTGGTGGCAGAAGATTTGTCGCCTTCTGATACGGCAACGATGGATCGGGGGCGAGTGCTGGGCTTTTGTACCGTGGGCGGCGGCGCCACTTCGCATGTGTCGATTTTGGCACGAGCAATGGATCTGCCCGCGATCGCTGGCACTGAACCCCGTGTGCTGGACTTACCCAATGGAACCCCAGTGATTTTAGATGGCAGCAAAGGCGCACTGCGCGTTAATCCTGACCCGACGGAAATGGAGCAGGTGCGGCAGCGGCAAGTTCGGCTGAAGGCAAGACGGGAACGAGAACTCAGTGTTACGCATCAGCCTGCTGTAACGACAGATGGGCAGGCGATGGAGATTGTGGCGAATATTGGCAGCCTTGCAGAGGCGCAAAAGGCGATCGAGCTGGGCACAGAAGGTGTGGGGCTATTGCGATCGGAGTTTATCTTTCTCGATCGGGCAGATGCACCGTCTGAGGCAGAGCAGGCGCAGATTTACACGGACATTGCTAAGGCGATGGGCGATCGTCCGCTGATTATTCGGACGCTGGACGTGGGCGGCGATAAGCCCTTGCCTTATCTGCCGATGCCCCATGAAGAGAATCCATTTTTGGGAGAACGCGGCATTCGGATTGGGCTCGATCGCCCGGAGATTTTGCGAACGCAAGTCCGGGCCATTCTCAAGGCATCCACGTTTGGCAACGTCAAGATTATGTTTCCGATGATTGCCACGCTGGAGGAATTTCGCCTTGCGAAAGCGGTTGTGGAAGAGGAACGCCAGAAGCTAGGTGTTGCGCCCGTTGGAGTGGGAATTATGGTCGAGATTCCGGCGACTGCCGTCATGGCGGAGCAGTTTGCCAAAGAGGTAGATTTCTTCTCGGTCGGCACGAACGACTTGACCCAATACACCTTGGCAATGGATCGGGGACATCCGAAACTCGCGCCCTTCTGCGATGGCTTGAATCCGGCTGTGCTGAAGCTGATTGGGATGGCGGCAGCGGCAGCCAATCAACAGGGCAAATGGACGGGAGTTTGCGGCGGCATTGCCAGCGATCCACATGCCGTGCCGCTGCTGATCGGCTTGGGCGTGAAGGAGCTCAGCGTCAGCGTTCCCACTATTCCCAGTGTTAAGGCGCAGGTGCGTGAACTCAGCTTGGCGCAGTGTCGAGAGCTAGCTGCCAGAGCAATCGCCTGCAACACAGCCGCAGAAGTGCGATCGCTCTACTCACCACAAGAAGACTAACCCTCAACTCAATCTGTCATAAACACTAAACACTATGTGGAAGAAATCGTTTGCTTTGCTGCAACAGATGGGTAAGTCCTTGATGTTGCCGGTCTCGGTGTTGCCGATCGCGGGATTATTGCTAGGTTTGGGCAGCGCCAAGTTTAGTAAGCCAGAAACGTTTTTTTGGATGCCGGCGTTTCTAGCAGAAATTATGAAGCGATCGGGCGACGCTATTTTTAGTAACTTGCCGCTGATCTTTGCGGTATCGGTAGCGATCGGCTTTACCGGAAATGATGGGGTTTCGGCGCTGGCGGCGACCGTTGGCTTTGCGGTCTTTGTGGCGGCGCTGGGCGGGGCATCGGTGACGCTATGGGGCGTTCCAGCAGATAGCCTCAAGCCCGTGATGGGGATTCCTTCGCTGGATACGGGGGTATTTGGCGGCTTGATTATGGGCTGCGTGGCGGCTTATTTGTTCAACAAGTATTTTCGGATTCAGCTGCCCCAGTATCTTGGCTTTTTTGCGGGTAAGCGGTTTGTGCCGATCGTTACTTCGTTTGCCGCAATTGGGGTCGCGCTGATTATGAGCGTGATCTGGCCGCCGATCGGTAGGGTAATTCAGACGGCAGCGAATTCTGCTGCTTCAGGGGATAATGTGCCGCTGACGGCTGCACTCTATGGCGTGGTAGAGCGATCGCTGCTGCCGTTTGGCTTGCATCATATCTGGAACGTGCCTTTCTTCTTTGAGATCGGGTCGTTTACCGATGCGGCGGGCAAAGTGGTGCGGGGGGATATCAACCGCTTTTTTGCGGGCGATCCTACGGCAGGTATTTTGGGCGGTGCGTACTGGTTCAAGATGTTTGGGCTACCGGGGGCAGCGATCGCCATGTGGCATGCAGCCTATCCTAAGAACCGAGCACGGGTGGGCGGTTTGATGGTGTCGGCCGCCTTCACATCGTTTCTCACAGGGATTACTGAGCCGATCGAGTTTTCGTTTTTGTTTGTTGCACCTGCTCTCTATGTGGTTCACGCTTTTATTGCCGGATTTTGTGACTGGCTGTTTCAAATTCTGGGCGGCAAGATGGGCTTTACGTTCTCCCATGGTTTCATTGATTTCTTTCTGTTCAATAGCCTGGGTACAAAATCGTGGCTGATTTTGGCGTTCGGTCCTTTGTTCTTTGCGCTGTACTACTTTGCCTTCCGCTTTGCGATTAAACGGTTTAACCTCAAGACACCCGGACGAGAAGATGACGAAGGTATAGCTGAAACCAGCAGCACAACGAATACATCGGATATGTCACGGGAGCTGGTAAAAGCGTTTGGCGGTCGCCAAAACATCCAAACGCTGGATGCCTGTATCACGCGGCTGCGAATTAGCGTGAATGATATTAAGAAGGTAAACAAAGCTCGTCTGAAGGAGTTGGGGGCATCGGGTGTATTGGAAGTGGGCAACAATGCGCAGGCGATCTTTGGTCCCCGATCGGAAAACTTGAAAACCGATATGCTGACCTACCTAAGCAGTACAGGGGCCGATCTGGAAGAAGTCCCTGAAGATAATGCGGCTGAAATTGCTGCCGCGACTGGCAACGGAACGGGTGCTACGGCTCCAGTAGCGGTTTCGGCTCCTGCCTCCTCAGAGCCAGTCTCAGAGCGAGATTCGAAGCCAGCTCCTTCAACCGTTGTGCAGCGTGATCCAGAAGCCGCCCGCAAAATCAAGGACGCGATCGCCGCACTGGGTGGATCTGCCAATATTCTGAACGTGCAGCCTGCTGCCCTGACACGGCTACGGGTGGAAGTGGCGGATGACAGCGCGGTCAATGAAGCTGCGCTGAAGGCGAGCGGCGTTCAGGGGGTGATGAAGCTGCCGGATCACCGTCTGCATTTGCTGGTCGGGCTGAATGCTGACCAGTATGCTGAGGAGATGCAAAAGCAGCTGCGATCGTAGCAAACTGCTAGGGCAGTGGACTTTAAATCGGATGTAGCCAGTTCGATTTACATCAATCTGCTGCCCTGCTGAGGGCTAGATTTGTTGGCTTTTGTTTATTTTTCTGGTGCTTGCCGATCGGTATAATGCAGAGGCGTAAGTCTTAGGGAGTCTTAGGGAGTCAGAAAGATGGCAGAAGTTGAAGCGGTTGCCGAAGGGCTGCTAGCCCTTGATGAGGATGAGCTGCTGGCGCAAATTGGGGTAAGAGACCAAGAAATTGAGAACAATCCTGACGCGGCGTCACTTGAATCTCTCTCCGAAGAGATTCCGGTGCCCCGGGGTGCGTTTGATGACTTGCTGAACGCAGGCAAAAATATTTTTGCCCCTGCCAGCGCTCAAGCTTACAAAATTTTGTGTTCGCCGATCGGCGGTAATAGCGAATTGGCGGCTGAGCTAGACAAGCTGATGAGCCAAAAATCGGCTGAGGCAGCAGCAAAGATGACGGGGCTGTTGACACCTGTGCTGGTGGGCAGTTTGGGGTTGCCGCAGTCGATCGCCGTCATGGTGGGGACGCTGCTGGTCAAAAAAGCTGCCAAAGGAACATCGGATTTGATTTGCGAAAACTGGAAGGCGGGTTTGGACGCTGGGGCAACTGCGATCGCTGAAAGTTCATCTGCTGAAAGTTCATCTACGGCTCCCGAAACCCCGGCAAGTTAGCAGGCTAAAGCCCACAGGAAAGGAAGCGCAACACCCACCAAGCACAAGCACCCACCTGCAAACAACCCTCTCGGTATATTCTGAAAGGGAAATACCCCAATGGATTAGAGCTACTAAAAGTGACTTCTGAATAGGATATTAGATTACCTTCTTTAAGCCATCCAACCTGATCTGCAAACCTAAGCCAAATAGCTTCGTCGTGCCTGCCGTCAAGTTTGTTGCCGCACTCTAAATAAATCTGCTTCTGAACGCTGAAGCTAAATCGCTTGCTGCTGTGGCTGCTCCAGAGATCGTTGATCTGGCTGAGGTCAACACAGGGAAAATTTTTGATGTCTGCTTCGCCTAGCCAACCCTTCTGTTCGCGCTTTGCGACTCTTAGCATCAGGCTCAGTGTTTCTTCTTCTGCGGCTTTCCAGTTCGCGGCTTGAAGCAAGTTCTTCAGTTTTGTGTAATCTATTGCTGATGCTGCATGAAAGTTATCTGTAGGAGTTAATTGTAATTGCCTATGTGCTTCTTGCTTTGGTATAGCATTAGGATTCGATGAAGTGTTTACGGTTGGTGAAGGCGAAGGATCTAGATCTATTCCAGAGCTAGTGATGCTCTTCTTCAAGCTCCGCTTCGCTGTCAGAACAGGCCGCAAATGTTCTGGTATTAACTTTCTTTCGACAGCATCAATAGCTTCTAGCTTGCGGATCGGGGTATCGATCGATCGAACTGCCGAATCACCAGAAATTGTCAGGTGAACTTCGGTGCAGCCAAATTTGTAGGCTCGCTCGATTGATTCTCCATACGCTAAGGCTTGATAGAAGCCAGTTGCAAAAGCAATTGCCGCATCATCTTGGATTTCCTGCTTCATGCCCACTACGTACTCAACATGTTGCGCGATCGCGTTGGCTTGCACGTCGGAATAGCAGGCGTTTAACAAAACACATTCTATTTGTTCAGCAAATAGCTCAAACAAATCAGAAAGCGCTTCAGTGGTAACTCGCTGTTCTTGTCCTGCATCGTTCTGCAGAACTAAGCCTTGTTCGCCAGTGCCATGTCCACAGAAATGAACGATTTGTGGCTTATATTTGAGCAGCAGCTTTTGTAGATCTTTGGGGCGCACGGCTAAGGCAATCTTTACGTCAAATTGTTCTCCATTTCTGGACTGCTCTATGACACTCGTTAACTCACGAATTTCTTCGTTTAAATCTAGATCCTGTCTGGGATTAGACTCCAAAATTAGGATGGTTTTCATAAATATTTTGTTCTTAAGTCTGTATTAACTTTGTATTCCTCCGTCGCTTCACTGCATTTCAGCCCAATAAGATTTGACCAACGCGTCGATGCCCGTGATTGCAGTTCCCACTACTACCGCATAGGCTCCCAGTTTCAACGCCTGCTTTGCCATCTGCGGTGAAGCTACTCCCCCTTCACAAATAACTGGAACCGACAGGCGATCGACCAACTGCGCCAGCAGTTCAAACCCGGGAGGAAGGCAATCGCGGGTTTCTGTCGTGTAGCCATACAGGGTCGTGCCGACTAAATCGGCGCCGGCTTGGGCAGCGGCGATGCCTGCTTCCAGCGTATCCACATCTGCCATCACGGGCTTGCTCAATTCCTGATGAATTTGGGTAATCAGCGTTGCCATAGTTTCGCCACCCGGTCGCTGCCGCAGCGTTGCATCAATTGCAATGACATCGGCTCCGGCAGAGGCGATCGCTTCTGCATGTTTCAGCTGCGGTGTAATATAAACCTCAAAGTCTGGAATCTGCTGCTTCCAGAGTCCAATAATGGGCACATCCACCTGTGCTCGAACAGCTCTGACGTGGGCAGGCGTATCAATTCGCACTCCCACCGCACCTTGATTAACAGCAGCTTGGGCGATTGCAGCAATCACGCTAGGTTCGTGCAGCGGTGACTCGATCGGGGCTTGACAAGAAACGATCAGCCCCTTCTGGAGTGGAGCAATCGCAGCGGCAAAAGACATCATGTTTGTGGGTTGTTTAGGGGGTTAAACTTGTTGAACTAAGTGGAACCCAATATCAATGCTCATTCTAGTCGGTTTTGCGTTGGGTTTTCTTACTAAGGAGGCTTGCGATTGCAACTATCGAAGCAGAGATAAGCGCAAAAATACTCACTTCTGCACTCGACCTAAACTTAGCAACAAGCGACCATGAAGAGAGCATGTTAATTTTTTGGAGGACGGCAAAGCTATCCCCCAAAAGCTCCAAAACTAAAAAGCAACACGCATCTAGATGCAAAAGACGAGTGGAGGCGGTTTGAGACAATGATGCAACTCTTGGCAGGCGATACGGGCGGCACAAAAACTATCTTGCGATTGGTAGAGGCTCAGCCTACAGAGAAGGACGTGAAGCTGAAGACGCTCTATGAAGAGCGCTACGTTAGCGCTGAGTTTTCTAGCCTTACGCCAATGGTACAGCGGTTTCTTCGAGAGGCAACTGCTGAGCTAGAGCAAACGCCTACCCCGCAGAAGGGCTGCTTTTCGATCGCTGGTCCTGTAGTCAACAACACCTGCCACCTCACGAATCTCTCCTGGCTGCTGGATGGGGCTGAGCTACAGCACGATCTCAACCTCACCAAAGTTAGCCTGCTAAATGATTTTGCGGCTGTAGGCTATGGAATTGCTGGGCTGGATGCCACAGATATCCGTACGCTGCAGATAGGTGAACCGCAGGCAGATGCACCGATCGCGGTAATCGGCGCTGGAACAGGCTTAGGGCAAGGTTTTTTGATCCGTGAGGGGGGTAGCTATCGTGTCTATGGCACCGAGGGTGGACATACCGACTTTGCCCCACGCAATGAGCTAGAGTTCCAGTTGCTCAAGTACCTGCGCGACAAAATGACCCTGACTCGGGTCTCAGTCGAGCGGGTGGTGTCGGGAATGGGGATCGCGGCGATTTATCAGTTTCTACGCGATCGTCAAATTGCCAGCGAGACACCTGCTGTTGCTGAGGCAATCCGGACCTGGGAGCGAGAAGCTGGACTGTCCGAAAAGTCAGTTGATCCAGCAGCAGTGATTGCGACCGCTGCTGCCGAGAGTAGCGATCCCCTCTGCAAAAAGACGATGGAAACGTTTGTGGAGCTTTACGGTGCTGAAGCCGGAAATCTTGCGCTCAAGCTCTTGCCCTATGGCGGACTTTATATTGCAGGTGGGGTTGCCGCTAAGAATTTACCGCTGTTGGAGTCAGGAATTTTTCTCCACGCCATGACTGACAAAGGACGGATGCGCCCTTTGATGGAACGTATTCCTGTCCATGTCATCCTTAATCAAAAGGTCGGGCTGATCGGTGCTGCGCTTTATGCAGCTAAACTGTAGGGACTCTAAACCCTATTTCCCTAAAACTAGCTCCAATCGATCTTGGGCAGCTTTCAGTGCGGCTTCTGGGGTTGCTTTCTGCAGCAGAACAGATTCAATCGCCCGCCCTAAGCTGTCTGAAAGGCGGTTGTAGTTCGGAAAGATGGGGCGCGATCGCCCATAGGGAGCTTGCTTAAGGAAGACCTTGAGGGCGGGCTGCTGGGCAACGAAGTTCTGGTAGGCAGGATTTTGGCGGGCTTTCAGGTTCACGGGTAAATAGCCTGTGCCGATCGCCCATTTAGTCTGAAACTCTTCGCTGAGAACATATTCAGCAAAGACTCTGGCGGCTTGTTCTGCCTGCGGTGTGGTCTTGAAGATGAATAGATTTTCACCGCCAATACTGGTTGCGCGTCTGGCTCCCGTGGGAATCGGCATAACGGCAAAATCAACGCCGGTTTGCTGCAGTTGCCCCAGCGTCCAGGCTCCTGTTAGCTGCATTGCCACTTTGCCCGCCAAAAAGCTATCTAGCTCATAGCCCCGTTCGGGCTGCGATAAAACTGCTGAGCCATCGGCAATCAGGTCTTGCCAGAGCTGGAGGGCGGTGATTGCACCAGGATTAGCGAGCTGGATTGCTGATCCGGCTGTCAGCTCGCCACCGCCGCTCCATAAAAACGGTAGCCAGGTGAAGACTGTCCACTCGCCTTTTCCCAGTGGCAACAGCATCCCATGCTGATTTTTTGCTGGAATCGTCAGCCGTTTGGCAACCTGCCGCAGTTGATCCCAGGTTTGAGGAATTTCGGTAATACCAGCTGCCTTAAATAAACTTGGACGATAAAAAATTCCTAAGTTGTTGACATCGAATGGAATTGCCCAGGTGTGCCCTTCCCAGGAGATCGCTTCTTGCAGCGTTGGATCGAGGTTGTCTTGGAGGGGGCTAGCATTTAGCCAGTCTTCTAACGGCTGGATTGCGTCCAGCTCTATGAGCTGACCTGTGATCATGGGTGCATACCAGAGCAAGTGCGGCGGGACGTTTCCCACAACAGCCGCCAAAATTTTGGGAATTTGCTGATCGCCCTGCCCGACATACAGCGACTCTACTTGAATCTCTGGATGGCGTTGATTGAAAACATCAACTAATCTCTGCAGGACGTCGCGGTTGGGCGGCGGGTTGACTCCATGCCAAAGAGTGAGATGCACCACGGGATCGATCGGGGAGGGCTGACAACCAGACAGCAGGCATAAACTCAGGATAAAAGCAACCAGCCCTTTAATGTTCCAATTTCTTGACATAGCCTCACTGCGACTCATACAGATAATCTGCGATCGGCTCATCCCATTCATCTGTGGCTGCCTCAGGGTTTAGTAATACCGATCGCTGCTGCAAGCCTTTTGGCAGTCGTCGTGCTACGCGGCTGGGGATGCCGTCGCCATAAAAGAGATGTCCTTGCCCCACTAAAACGATCACTGGATCGGCTGGGTTGGCTTTGAGGAAGTTGGCGATCGTCTCTGCCATCGTTTCATCCCATAGCACTTGTGCCATAAAGAAGTTCTCAAAGCCGTTGCTGACGCTGTGCCCCTGGTGGATCTGTTCGTACACTGCCTGAACGCGCTGTTGATAAGCAGCATTGCTCAGGTCAATTTCAGAGGCGGGCGGAATCTGTTCGCGCTCGGCAGCAGTGAGTCCTTCCAGTCCCACCTGTGCAACACGACGTGTGATTTCGGTGGGGGTGTTGAGTGCTAGCACGGGGAGCTGGTTGGCTTTGGCAAACTGCAAAATAGGGGAATAATACTCCCACGGAAAGCCCCAGCGCTGGTCGTATTGGCTCTGCTGCCGCAGTTCTGTTTCACTAATTTCACCAGCCAAGTACTGATCCAACGCAGGTTGAAACGGGCGCTGAAACATCTCCATCCCGATCGCTGCCTGTGGCCGCACCTGCGATAGCGCCTGTATGGTCTGCAGTTGCACTTTGTGGTCTTCGGCGCGATCGTGAGTTTCGCCTAGGTAAACAACGGAGGACTGCGCCAAGTCGGCTAACACGGTTTCTGAAGCCAGTACAGCCCCGGTAGATGAGCGCCAAGGAGAGGGATCTGGCGCTTGGGCGATCGCCGGAACTGCCCAAAGCAGCAACCCCAGTGACCAAGCAAGAAGTTTCAGAATTTTCTTCATCCCCTTATTATCCCGAAACATCTTTCGTTGGGTGAACGTCTTAAATGAAGGGATCAATTTCTGCTGATCATACTTTGCGCTTTGTGAAGTATAAATGATTGGCTGGAAACGTTGCGGAAGCAAGTTTTCACAATTGCATAATCTCTATGCGTTTGAGAGATAGATCCCTATAAGTGTTTATCGCCACTCGGCAATTCTCTGATCTTTACTGATCTTCACTTCATCTTGATGCGGACCCTACCAAGAATTCAAAGAGCCGCTCAGGAATTGACGATACAAGAGATGTAGAGAATATATGTTGACCTGAGTCAACTCGCTGTAGATTTCCTGTTGTGCTTCCCTGTTTGAGTTTTTAGATCTGTTTTGACTCGCTAGCTGCCGCTGTTGCAAGCCTTGTGCTTGACGAAGCGATCGCCTATTTCCTACCTTCTGCGTGGGCTTCTGGGCGGAACTTTAGGCGACTTTTGTGAGTCTGAAGTGAATTGATTCCTGATTACGGGAACACTAGCGGTAAGTCGATAAAGCCCCCTTTGTTACCTGGAGCAATAGAGCAAGTACTATGCCAGCACAACCCTTCTACGCTGATGCCGAATACGATGAGTCTTCCAACGTTGTGAGCCTCCAGTTCAGCAATGATGAGAATCGGGCAGAACTGGATGAGGATGCCATCGAGCGCGACATGGCAGACTTGGATGCAGAATTTACCGCCCCTGGCAAAGCGGCTGGACGACGAACCACCGATCTCGTGCGGCTATACCTCCAGGAAATTGGTCGGGTTCGCCTGCTAGGACGTGATGAAGAGGTTTCTGAAGCTCAAAGCGTTCAGCGCTACATGCGCCTGGTAGATCTGCGCACTCAGTCTGCTGAAATGGATGCCCAAATTCAGCAGTTCGTCAAGCTGATCGAAACCCACGATCGCCTCGCTTCTAACCTGGGACACCGCCCTTCTTGGGAGCGCTGGGCTCATGACGCCGGAGTTCCGGTTGCAGAGCTGAAGCCTGCATTGTCTGCCGGAAAGCGCCGCTGGGCAGAGCTGGCTAACTTAACCGTTGCCGAGCTAGATCAGATCGAAACGGAAGGAACGCGTGCCAAAGATCACATGATCAAAGCGAACCTGCGTTTGGTCGTATCGGTGGCGAAGAAATACCAGAATCGAGGGCTGGAGCTGCTAGACCTGATTCAGGAAGGAACGCTGGGGCTAGAGCGGGCGGTCGAAAAGTTCGACCCGACTAAGGGCTACCGCTTCAGCACCTATGCATACTGGTGGATTCGCCAAGGGATTACGAGAGCGATCGCCACGCAAAGCCGTACGATCCGCCTTCCTGTTCACATCACCGAGAAGCTGAACAAGATCAAGAAGGCGCAGCGCAAAATCTCACAGGAGAAGGGGCGAACGGCGACGATCGAAGATCTGGCAGTGGAGCTAGACATGACCCCTGTGCAGGTGCGGGAAGTGCTGCTGCGAGTGCCACGTGCAGTTTCCCTGGAAACAAAGGTGGGCAAGGAGCGCGACACGGAATTGGGCGATCTGCTGGAAACGGAAGATGTCTCGCCAGAAGAAGTGTTGATGCGGGAAGCATTGCACCGCGATCTACAACAGCTCCTCACCGATCTGACTAGCCGCGAACGGGATGTGATTCTGATGCGCTTTGGCTTGGGCGATGGTCAGCCTTATTCGCTGGCAGAGATCGGTCGGGCGCTGGATCTGTCGCGTGAGCGAGTCCGCCAAATTGAAGCAAAGGCGCTGCAAAAGTTGCGCCAGCCCAAGCGTCGTAATCGAGTGCGGGATTATTTGGAGTCGCTGAGCTAGATTAGCGAGGCAAGTTCCTTCTTTAGTGGAGGGTAGGCTTTGCCTACCCTCCACTAAACGTATGTGCGTAGCGCCAGATAAAGTTTGAATTAGAGCTGATTTAGATACGTGTAGATGATCTGCGAAGTTTGCCGAATAAAATCTCTGCCTCTGGGGTCGTTGTAGGGACGCTTTAGCAGGACAGCTCCCAGATATTGCCTGCCGTTTGGCATCTGAATGATGCCTGCATCGCCGATCGCAAAGCCAATATCACCCGTTTTGTGGGCAATCGTTGCGCCTGCTCCTAAGCCGGCAGGCAAGAGCGACCGGGTGCTGGTGCGGCCGAGAATGTCGATCGCCTGGGTTTGGCTTTGGGATGAGACCAGTTTGCCTTGGTTTACCAGTCCTAGCAAATAGACTAGATCTCTGGCGGTTGTGATGTTGGTGCCGCTGAGATCGGGCAGCATATCGTTCATGACAGTGTCTTGCAGCCCCCAACTTCGGAAGCGCTGATTCAATACCTGTATGCCTCCCATGCGATCGAGGATCATATTTGTGGCAGTATTGTCGCTGATCGTGATCATTCTTGTGGCAGTTTCGAGCGCAGTCAACTGCGTTCCCACGGGACGATCTTGCAGATCCCCCGAGCCAGAAGCAACCAAATCTGAGCGCATGGTCAAGCGTTCATCTAAACGGATTTTTCCGGCATCTACGTCCTGAAAAAAGGCGATCAAAATGGGTAGCTTGATGACACTTGCGGTGGGAAAAGTCCGATCGCCACCCAAATCTAAGTAGTTTCCCGTTTCTAGATCCAGAAAGAACATGCCGATATCTAAATCGGGGTATTCAGATTCCAAAGTAAATATTCTTTGCTGTAGCCAGTTAAAGGGCTGATTGAGGGTGATCGCTTCACTGAAGCGGCGATCGGCGACGGGAATTGTGTTAACAGCCTGCGGTTCTGTCGGCTGGATGCCGCTAGTTGGCTGTACTTCAAGCTCCACGACCCAGCGATTGGTAGACTCGCCGCGCACAGTCACTTGGTCTGGATCAAGGGTATATCCTGGCGCTAGCTCGATTACTAACCGGGTAGCATGGGCGTTGAATTGTCCAACTCGGACGGCTCGAATTTGTTGCCCAAGCTGTTGTTCGGTGCGCGGCTGCCCAAAGCGTGTTCCGGGCAAGTCGATGACCAAACGACTTGGGTTGGCGATGATCTGGACGATCGGTTGGATAGATTCGTCGGTGACAATATTCAGCTGATTGCGGGTTGAGTCGAAGTTCCAGGATTGTAGGCGGGCTGCTTCGGCGGGGGTGGCGATCAGGCAGGCGCTGATGAGACCGGAGAGACAGAAGAATTTTGGAAGTGCCACGAAGACTTAAGCGAGGAGGATTTACCACTGGCAATTCTAGTCGCTGTCGGAAGAGTTGAGTATGGGTAACTAGTTTGAAAAGCGCAGGGAAACCCACAGTGACAGATAATCTGAGCCTATATTTTGCCCAATCTTTCGCTCAACTGTGACGAAGATACGGCTGTGCAAACAATGGTCAATTGGAATTCTCAATAGGGACGGCAGCTGACTATGCCAACTTGCTGCAGCCCAATGCCATCTTGTGAATTCACAATACTGTTGAATTCACAATACTGTGGGCGCGCATGCTCTAATAGGGCAAATCCCCACCACAGCGACTCATAAAGCTAAGCAAGGTAGCGATCGCAGTTCCACTGGCTAAAACAGTTGCCCGGCAGGAATGGAGAGTTTAGAGAAGCAGAAAGTTCTCTTCAAAATGCAGTCTCCCACTTTAGCTTGAGGCACTAGATCTGGCGCTAACAAATCGATCGCATTTTCCGGAACTATTTTGGCTTGCCTATGTCAATGTATCCAACTGTCACACAGGTAAAGGAAAATTGCTGAGCTTAGAGTTGGGAAGCGCATCTACTCAAGTTCTTTCCTACTCAAAGTTCTCCAGATTTCCCTAATAGCATCCGTGCATCTTTGCAGGGAATCGGGCATGGTGCGTCCCGATCGCCCTCACTTCTTGTGCTGGCTGTTCTATTTGTTCGCTTATACAGCGCTTAGGCTATCAGGAGGATTTATGTCGCAAGACTTCGTAGCATCGGGGTCGAAAACCCGACAGCTCAATACTTCACCCCAACTACGGATACAAGCGAGTCAGGGTCATTTCCAGAATTCTAGTCTCAAATCTCATCAAAACTTTTCCCGATCGGGACGCAGCAGTTCTAGCAAATCCAGCAATAGCAATGGCTTTCGATTTTTGAATCTAGGTGGCGGCAACAGCACCTCTTCGCTAGATACTCAGGTGCAATCGCTCAACAGCTCCAATTTCGTTCGCAATACGCTGGAGAGTGCCTACAACATTGGGGATGTTAGCGGGAAGACTCGCTATACCTGGAAGGACAAGCTGAGTACTGGTAACAATGATGATTATTTCCAGTTCAGTGTGTCGAACAAGACGGTGGTGGATTTGTCCCTGTCGAATGCGAATGGCAACATGTCGCTACGTCTGCTAGATGAAAATGGCAGCGAAATTAAGAGCGTGGGGCGGACAGGTAAGATCAACAATCGCCTGCGATCGGGTACGTATCATGTGCAGGTATCGGGTAATGGCGACAATGACTATACGCTAAACCTGAAAGGAACTGGGATTGCCAATGACGCGGGAAGCGATATTGACGCTGCTTTTGATTCAGGCAATTTATCGCGAACGCAGCGTGTCTTTCGACGGGTCATTGGCGGCAAAGATCGAGATGATGTGTATCAGTTCGATTTGTCTGAAAGCAGCAAGGTACAGTTCTCGCTACGCAACCTCAGCCAAGAGGCTAGCCTTCAGCTTTTCGATCGCAACGGCAATCAAATTGCTACATCAAATACGAGCGGCACGGCTGAGTCGATCAGCAGGCAGCTAGGTACGGGAAGATTTTATGTCAAGGTTTCTACTAGCAGTCGCGCTAAAATGCGCTATGCCTTGGAGATGTCTACAGGTGCATTGGGGCTGAGCGAGAACAGCGGTGGTAGTAATGGCTCTAGTGGCGGTTCTAGCGGTGGTTCTAGCGGTGGTTCTAGCGGTGGTTCTAGTGGCGGTTCTTCCGGTGGGTCTCCCCTTCCTAGACCCAAACCCGGTAGCTCCGGCGGTTCCTCCGGTGGTAGCTCCGGTGGTTCTTCTGGTGGTTCTTCTGGCGGTAGCAGCAGTTCCAACTACGGTGAACAGGGTTATTTTCTCCGGCTGACACGCACAAAGACTAAAGGTTCAGATGGACTGGAGAACCTAGACTTGGCGCTGATGAATGGCAACAAGGTGGTTGATAAAGTAACTACCATATCAGGCGTAGCGAGTAGGCAAGCCTTCAAAAGGGCTGGCGAGAGCAGATCGGGGTCTATGGAACCGCTGCCTGAAGGAAAATGGAGCTTAGGTGCTGTGGAATGGGCGTCTTCGCGGGGTAATTACTCTAGCTCTTGGGGCGAGGGCTTGGGTCCCGTTTGGGTTGCAGTTGAACCGAAGATGTCTACTCAGCGATCGGCGATCGGCATTCACCTTGATGCTAACTATAGCTATTCGCCAGGAACAGTAGGCTGTATTGGCGTTACTAGCAAGAGCGACCTGCAGGAGGTCGTAAGCTGGTTTGACAACTATGCTCCTAAAACAGCGGTTGTGGATTGGGGGCTAGGTACAGTTTAAGTATAGAAAGCAACTAACGCTTAAGGGGAGATGGCAAAACCGTCTCCCCTTAAAGTATTGGAACTTAAATAGCGATCGCTCCCTCTGATAGGATTGAGGATGGGCGCGGCTGCGGATTGAAGCAATGCATTTTGTTTCAGTCCTGTATTGTCTATATTCTTGATTCCCTGTGCCCAAGAGGTCGCATGTCTTTATTTGATTGGTTTGCAAATCGGCGGAAATCGGGTACCACCAGTCCAGAGCGGCAGGAACGCGAGATCGCGGATGGGCTGTGGAGCAAGTGCCCTGCTTGTGGCGTGATGACCTACACCAAGGATTTGAGGGCAAACCAGATGGTGTGTTTGGAGTGTGGGCATCACCTGCGGGTGTTTAGCGACGAGCGAATTCGGCAGTTGATCGATCCGGGGACGTGGCAGCCGTTGGATGTGGCTATACAGCCGATCGATCCGTTAGGGTTCCGCGATCGCAAGGCTTATAGCGATCGACTGCGAGAAACTCAAGACAAGACGGGCTTGGTGGATGCGGTACAGACGGGACTGGGACAGATAGAGGGCTACGGCGTTGGGCTGGGCGCGATGGATTTTCGGTTTATGGGCGGCAGCATGGGGTCTGTGGTAGGTGAGAAGCTGACGCGGATGATTGAAGCTGCTACCCAACGACGTTTGCCGGTAGTAATCCTCTGTGCATCTGGGGGAGCGAGAATGCAGGAGGGAATGCTGAGCCTGATGCAGATGGCAAAGATTTCGGCGGCGTTGGAGCGGCATCGGGAAGCAGGGTTGCTTTATGTGCCTGTACTCACTCATCCCACCACAGGTGGCGTGACTGCGAGCTTTGCGATGCTGGGAGACATCATTTTGGCAGAACCGAAGGCAACAATTGGATTTGCGGGGCGGCGAGTAGTGGAGCAAACGCTGCGCGAGAAGCTGCCGGACGATTTCCAGACTTCAGAGTATTTGTTGACGCATGGTTTTTTGGATGCGATCGTGCCTCGGACTCAGCTCAAGAAAACGCTGGTGCAGCTGATTGGGCTGCATCAACCTCAGACGCAACTGCCGACCCATGCACCGCATTTTATGCATGTGCCAGGTGCAGTGTCGTTTAATTCCGTTCATCCTGAGTCGTGATGGCTGGATAGCTATAGTAATCTGCACCTGTTAAGCACGGTCCTTTAAGCACAGTCCTTCCTAAAACAGTTCTTCTGTAGAAAAACCCCGCAAGGCGGGGTTTTTCTATGAGAATTTTAGTTTGGGCAACGAGCACCATAAAACCTGGAAACGGGCATTGCCCGCCCCGCCTGGAAGCCTTGGTTAACCTTATGCTGCGTCAAGCATTTGTAGTTCGCGGGTGGCGATTGCTTCTCGCATTTCTAGCTTCAGAACTGAGAACTGGTTCCGTAGCAGGTTGAGATCGATCTCGATCTCAGAGCGGCGATCCTGTGCCATTTGCAGATTGACAAAGGCTCTTTGATATTCTGGCGATCGCATCAGCTCGACTCTTTTAGCTTTGCGTTGGGCATCGTTTCGCAGGTCTGTATCAAAGGCAATCTGCGTATCTATTTCGGCAATTATCCGGTTTACGACTTCTTGAAGACGGCGGACGTGCTGTTCTTCGCGAAGGAGCGATCGCTGCTGTTGGGCGATCGCGGCAGGGTAATCAATCAGCTTCATATCAATCCTTGAAATTTGATGGAGTTAATTAGGCGGCAAGGGAGGCACGCCGTAGTTCTGCGGGGAGGGGGCTAGTGGGCTGGAGGCGTTGGACTTGCTGCTCAAAAGCGCGACGGTTGAAGGCGTAGGCACGATCGCCCTCGACAGTGTGAAACAGAGCGTCTTCAGCAAGGGCTTCGATCGACAGCTCTAGCCAGTGGATTAAGGCTTGCTGCAGCTCTTCGACGCAATAGGTTTCACCCATTTCTTGGGCATAGCGAACTCGGAGCGCGATGGCGGCTTCGTTTAATGCCTGCTGGACTGCCTCGGTATTGATGTAGGGAGTCATAGAAGTTAGGGGAATGCGTTTAGAAGAGCTAGTAACTGGTAGCTCGTAACTAGTATAGATGAGTAGTACACTCGTGGCTATATTGATCTAGTTGGCTTATCTCTATTTTATCGAGTTAACACGCATTCTGCCAAGGTTTTACAGATTGTTTCAGGGCGGTTTCCCTCACTCTATAGGTGTACTACTAAAGTGCTCTTCCACTTGCCGGAAATAGTGCTACCATGATGCCGTCGCAACCCTCTAAGCAGGAAGTCGCAACCCCTCAAGCGAGAATTTGAAATTTTATTTGCGCTATTTATGCCTTTACTGAACCCCAACCAAAAATCTGAGGGCGGCACTTTTACCCCGATCGGGGCTGAACCGCTCTCGAAGCAGGTGATCGGTGTGCGCCTGCCTGAGTCGATCTATGAGCTGGTTTACAAGTTGCCCAACCGAGCTGAATGGCTGCGCCGGGTGATTAGTGAAGCGGCGCAGCGAGAACTAGCGGTGGAAGATGACGAGGATTAGGCACCCCCGAGGAGGATGATGAGGACCCCGAGGAGGGCAGCCGAGAAGGCAAGGATAGTAGACCAGAGGGGATGCTGACTCTGCAATAGCCCGGTTTTGCCTTGCAAGGTTTCTATGTCAACCCAAGGGGTTGCTCCGCGCCGAAACCAGCCAGTAACGGTGACGGGGTGCGGCATGAAGGCGGTTGGACGGAGGGGGTGGGGAAATAAATTGCCGAGGAGCCCCCAGCGGGTAGTATGGTGCAGGCGGACCAAGCCTGTGGATGTCTGCAAAATTAGGTCTTGGTGGAGCCAGTTGGCAAAGCCGCGCCGTCCTAGAAGCTTTCCTTGCAAACGGACGGGTTGGCTGTCGATGGGCAGTGCAGTGGCTGGGCTTAGCAGGTCGGGTAGCACGGGGTCGCTCAGTAGGTTAGCCCGTTTGATATCTGGGAAGAAGGCATTGATACGGGTCATCATGCCAATGCCAAAACCAATTAGAGTACAGCCAACTAGCAGAGATCGATCGCCTGTGAGCCAGGTCAACTCTAGCCAGTTGAATCTATCTGCTGCCCAGCCCAGTAGCCACAATGCGAATGCGGCCGCAAAGCCAATTAGCGCACCTAGAAAGGGGGCAACCTGCAAGCGGAATTTGCGGCGAAGCATGGGTGAGTTTGCGGCGTGGGCTGTGGGCTGCCAGCTGAGTTCGTGTTCTAGCCGCCAGTGCTGGGCATAGAGCATTAGCAGGTGCAGGCGATCGCCCAAAGGAGGCTGCGGATCAAGGAGTGTCAGCCAGTGGCGATAGGGCTGACGGCGATCCCACTCCAGAATGCTTGCGGGTGTGCTTTGTGGAACATTGGACAATGGGGAGTTGCCCCAACTGCTGCCTAGACTAAGAGCGGTACGGTAGCCTACAGGCGTGAGCAGATCGAAGCTTTCTAGGAGATAGCTGCTATGCCCCCAGCGCTCGGTTTCCTGGGCTATGCCAATTGCTAGCTTCAGGAGCGCTCTGGTGAGGGCGTTGGGGTTGCCGGTTAGCTCTGCTGCGGTGCGATCGCTGTAGTAGAGCCGCTGGCGGGCGAGCCAAAGTCCAGGGAGGCGGCAGAGCCAGTACAACCCATATCCAAGGCAGGAGACGAGGACTGCGAGGGATTGCAGGACTCGATCGGATTGGCGATCGCCCCAAGCGGCAACGTTCCAATAGACCAGGTAGGGCAATTGGGCGACTAGAGCGATCCAAGATAGTACACCAAAATCCCAGTTGGCGATGTGCCCCAGTTCAGCAGCGAAGAGGCTCGCAATCTCGGCATCTTCGAGCTGGTCGAGCAATCCTTGGGTGACGACAAGGCGGACATTTTGCGGCAAGTAGCCGTAGGTGAAGAGGAGGGGAACAGCCGTGGGCAAAAGTCTTAGAGTGGGTGGATGATGGCCGGCGGCTCGTTTCAGCAGGCGAACGGCTTCGGGGCTGTAGTGGTTCAGGTTGGCAGGTTTGATTTCTTGCAGCCCATAAAATCGCTTGAGGATCGCATCCATCAACCAGGGGGAGAGGGCAAAGAGGAGCAGCAAGACGATCGCCACACTGAGCCACGGATCGCTCGGGGAGCTAGACAGCAGGGCCAGGGCTTTGAAGGGAGTGAGCAGGGCGACCTGCCAGGAAAACCAGCGAAAGCAGCCCTGCAGAACCATTGGCAGCGTTTTTAGCAGCCAAATTAGGGCGATCGCAGTTCCGGCGATGAGGGCCCAAAGGGGGGAACGATCGAGGGGGCTGAGGTTGTTCCACTTTTGGGAACGGGGAGCGTTTTTCCAGGAATGGGAGACGGATGCTGCAGCTAGAGGAATGGATTTGGGAGCTGTGGGCGTGGGGGGTGTTTTGGCGAGGGTGGGGAGAGGTTCGGAGGGGGAGGAAATGGGCGGGGGAGTAGGCGGTGCTGCGGGTGGGGGAGTAGGCGGTGCTGTGGGGAGCGGGGTGGGGGCAAGGGATGCAGAAGCGGGGGGTGGGGAAGTGGGTGGGGAAATGACTTGTCTGGTGGGAGCGGGCTGTTGGGTGAGAGGAACAAAGCCCGTTTCGTCGGGGCTGGATGCGGACGTTGCTAGAGCGGGATAGCGACGGCAGAGTTCGCTGAAAGTTTGAGCTGCCCAGCTTTGTACGGATGGGTTGGGGCTGCCTTGTAGAGAGCGGCAGCGGGCGATCGCGTTGTTAGGCTGGTTTGTCTGGATGTAGGCTTTAACGAGGGCAGCTTGGGCTTTTTCAATGAGGGCTGTTTCTGTGGCGGTTTGGCAGACTGTTTCCAGGTGAGCGATCGCAGTTTCATAGTGCTGCTGTTTTAGCGCTGCTAGTCCTGCCTGCAAGTTTTCCTGTGGCGATTGCATAAACCCTTATTCTTCCCTTGGCTCTGAGACCGTGTTTGAAAGCGTAGCCCATCTTATCGTCTCAGAAAATCGGGGAAAGCTCGATTGCTAGGTGTAGCAGGTGGTGATGTTTTGAACTGCTACAGGCCGCTTCCTGATTCAGAATGCAGTTGCACAAACCGATCGCTATGCCGAGGTTGGCTTGCACAGCTCCTATAATTTAGGCTGACTCAAGATTTAACTATTGTTAGGTGAAGGAGCGGTTTGTGGAGGAGTTGCAGGCAATCACGGGGAAATTGGAGGAGGAGATTTTGGCGACTGCGCGGTCGCTGGGCTGGGGGGCGGCGGCAATTTTGCGATCGTATTACCGGGGGACTGGAGCGGCACTGGAGATCCAGGATAAGCAGGATGGCCCGGTGACGGCAGCAGATTTGGCAGTAAACCGCTTTGTGCTGGGCAAGCTAGAGGCTGCCTTTGGGGAGAGGTTTGGCTATTTGAGCGAGGAAACCTACAAAGCGAAGGCTGTGCCGGAACCTTTGCCGCAGGACTGGGTGTGGATTCTTGACCCGCTGGATGGAACGCGCGATTTTATTGAGCGAACGGGGGAGTTTGCGTTTCACTTGGCGCTGGCGCATCAGGGGCGTCCGGTGCTATCGGTGGTGGCTTGCCCAGAGTTGGACAGGCTGTACTATGCCAGTTTGGGTGGGGGAGCGTTTGTGGAAACGCCGGATGGGATGAGTACACGGCTGCATGTTTCGCAGCAGGATGCGATCGAAGAGCTAACGCTGGTGGTGAGCCGGACGCATCGGGACAATCGTTTTAATCAGCTTCTGAAGCAGCTGTCGTCCCAAAAGCAGTTGGCGGTGGGCAGTGTGGGCGGCAAGATTGCGGCAATTGTCGATCGGCGGGCAGAGGTTTATATTTCACTTTCGGGAAAGTCAGCTCCAAAGGATTGGGATATGGCAGCTCCGGAGCTAATTTTGACGGAGGCAGGGGGATGCTTTACTCATGCGGATGGGTCACCGCTGCGCTACAACACGGGGGATGTCAATCAGTGGGGCTGTTTGATCGCTAGCAATGGCGTTCGCCATGATCAGCTTTGTGCGGAGGTCACGAGGGTTTTGGCGGCGATCGATGCTCAATAGTTTGATACCCAACAGTTTGATGCTCAATAGTTTTTTGGCACTGTATTTCTACTTTTTCGGTTAGGTTGTCAAGCTGGCTTTGGCGCTGCCTGAGCTGGGCTAAAAATTGGAGGGTATAGCATTCCAGTAATCGACCACTGAGCAGCTCAATAAACTTGTCGAATGGGTTTAGATCGACAATGTACTTACCGACTTGTACGCCTACTGGCTCTAGGTGTTTGCCCGGTAGCTCTCTATGCAGAATTGGAAACTTTCTGGTTTTTAGCTGCTGGAGCAACCAAAGGACATCGCTATCTGCTTGGGTTTGCTCGTCTTTGAATCGGTCGGTTTTGCTGCCTGCTACTGTGTCTTGCTCAAAGGAGAGTAGGGCTGTGAGGTTGAATAAGCGGCTTTGTTCAATAAAACACTGGGTTTGCTCTCTGGTTGGCAAGACGCCTAAGCCAACGCGATCGAGAAGAGCGGCAATGGCAGGAACGGGAATTGCGCTTTCCGTATTGCTAATGTCGGGTGCAATCAGTAAGGAGGGCTGACCTAGAATGGAGGCATCTTTTAGATTAGCGTTGTGAATCAGTGTTTCAATCTGTTGGTAAACATTTGATTCAACGCAAGATTCTACGATCTGTTGCCAATTCTGACCGCTAAGAAATTCCAGTAGAGCGATATACTTGCAGCCTAGGCTGTGACCTAGCCAAAAGTAGCTGGCTTTTTCTTGATAAATCTCATCGCCTGTGAGGGCTGAGAGTTCTTGGCGCAGCCTCTCTTGCTCTTTGAGGAGATCGATCGCAATTGACCAATGCCGAAAGCTAAACCTGAAGGGAAATGCAATGATGGTGTACCCTTCTTCATAAATCTGCTGCAGAAAATATCGGTAGAACAGGGTAGGAAAAGTGCCAAAGAAAGCACCGCCGATAAATTGAACGACACCTTTGGGTTGGGGATGTATGGCTACCCAGCTAAAGGAGACTGGACGGAACTTAAAAGTTGCTGGCATGGCTGTCTTGTGAAGGGGCGATTTCAGCGCGTAAGTTGGATCTGGTCTTAAGAAGGTGGGGAGTAATAAGTAGTAGCAAGCAGAGGGCGAAAGGGAATTTTGTACCTTCTGCCCTCTGTTCTCCTAATTACTGGCTAATTACTGGCTAATTACTGGCTAATTACTGGCTAATTACTGGCATTGCTTGATGAATTCATCTCTGAAATCGGCAATGCTATTAGGCATTGGAGAGCGTGAAAACTCCGCCGTTGCTGACCGGGAGGGCGTAGGCAATTTGATCCAGATTGACATCATCTGGGGTTGCGCCGTTTAGATCGTTGAAGAAGGTACCGCGCTGTTCAGGGGTGATGAGCAAGGTAGCGGTGTCTGAACCAGATAGCGAGGATAAGAAGATTTCTACATATCCACGCGCTTCAAAGTCTGCTCCAGATAGCACGTCCTTTTTGGTAACGTCGGGCTGCAATATGAGCAAGCCTGTGCCGTTTGCAGGCAGCGTAAACGTCAGCCGTGCTTTGTTATTTTCGGGAACTATTTCTGGAATAAGATTTGCTTGAGCAAATCCTCCTTTAAAGAGGTTTTGACCTGAAATATCAACAACTTGAAGGAAATCGTTAAATGAAGTAGGAAGCTCTGTTTTACTATCTGGATCGTTTGGGAATTTAACAGTGAAAACTAAGGATACAGTTACGGGAAAGAAATTAACATTAGCGATGGTTAAGAAATAGCCTTGAATGACCTTACGGCTAAGTTTTCCGATTGGAGTTGTACTGGGTAGTTGAGGCTTGACCAGAACTTCAAAAGTAGAAACAAGCATGATTTTTTTCCTTGAGCGATTTACATACAATGTAATGTCGGCAAGGTTAGGATGGGCAGTACCCGTACAGGTACTCTTCCTTTTTGATGACAAGTCTTTCTTTGTAAAAGCTCTGCTGAGTAAGGCTTTGAGAAGAAACTCAGACTGGACGCATGACGCCACGCCATGGCGATCTAGTACGCTCTTATGAACGTAATGGTGGCAAATATATCTTTGCTATTGACAGAACTGTTTAATAGATTAATCGCAAAATCTATCACTCTACAGTCATCTGCAGCGATTCCTAGCTGTACACGATATTATTTCTTGCTGTGTGCCACGGAGAGCACGACACACAACAAAAATAGTCCTCATTATGAGGGCAAGCGCTACATTTACAGCTTGAAGAGGCTTATTCCCATCAGGTGGGCATCTAGCTCCGGGTTGGCAATGACGATCGACACCTGCAGCTTGCCGTCTGTAACTGTTGCAGGATAGGCGCCGTAGCGCTTCCATTGCCCTAGAGCGAGCTTGCCGATTTCTGTGGCGATCGGCTGACTGTCGATCTGGAGGGTGAGGGAGTGCCAGTCGGTGGCGTAGTTCTCCATAATCCAGAGATAAAGGTTGTAGCTGCCGTTGGGTAAGGGTTGTGTGATGTCGAGCTGCTGCCGTTTGTAGATGACGGTGTTGAGCATTTTGCGGAGCTCAAGGGGGGCAGCAGGGGTGGGTTTGACGTGAGTGCTGATACAGGTGGCATCCGGAACGGATAAGCCTTGGGCAAGGGCAGTTTCGTAGGCATCCCATAGATGTCCTTCGATCGTCACGGCTTCGCCGCCAAAGTTAATGCCTTTGACAAATTCTCCTTGGGGGGGTGTGCCTGCCAGGGTAGGACTGTCAGATGTGATGAGGTCTTTGAAACGGTCGACGATCTTACCAATCATGGGGGAAGTTGAAACCAGCTAGAGATCTTTCCCAAGCTAGCTGCTGCCTTGGCAAGTGGCAACATTTGCCTTTTTGCCCTACCTTGCTTACTCTGACTCGGTAGCAATCGCGGAAGATTTTACGGGTGGGTCGCGCTCTTCTGAGGAGCTAGTTAACCCCTGTTTGAGCAGTTCTAGGAATAGTTCTGGCTGGCTGGTGCGGATGCTGTCGGCGGTGGCTTTGATAAAGCTGGCGATCGGGACGGCAATCACTAAGCCTAGAACGCCACCTAGTTTGACCCCCAGATCGAGAGAGATCAGCATCCAAACGGGGTTGAGTCCGGTCAGTTCGCCTAAGATGCGAGGAGCCAGAATATTTTCGATCAGCCAGTTGACGGAGAGCGCAATGGCTAATACTTTAGCTCCTAGCCAGAAGTTTTGCAGAGCTAACAGCAGGCTGACGAGCAAAATTGTGGTGGTGCCGCCGAAGGGGACGAGGCTGGCAACGCCGATGCCGACCCCAAACAGTTGGGCAAGTGGGACGCGCAGAAAGAGCAAGACGGTGATTTGGCAAAGGCTAATAATGACGGACATGGTTGTTTGCCCGACGATGTAGCGCTCGAAGTTTTGGGGCAACGCCTGCCGAATTTGAGTGTTCCACCGGGCGGGGAGCCAACCGAGAATACCGCTCCAAAGGCTTTCACCGCGCAGCACCAGAAAGATGGTGAAGACTAGGGTGAGAAAGACGTTGACGACACTGCCGATCGCGCCAAAGACCAGCCCAAAGGCTTGGCTGGTGAGCGATCGAACTCCTGTAGTGAGCCGCGCCACGACCTGGTTGAAGGCGGTGCTGAGGTCGATGGGAAACTGCTGTGCGACCGCCCAGCTCTCTAAAGTTTTGAGCTGCTGCTGCCCAGATTTGATCCACTCTGGCAGGCGGGTGAGGAGTTCGTTGGCTTGCTGCAAAATCAGCGGCACGAGAAATACAGCGAGGAGGCTGAGCAGCACCAAAAATAGCAGCAGAACAGAGCTGACAGCAATGCCTCGCCTAACCCCGCGATCGACCAGAAACCGAATTGGATAATCTAGCAAAAAGGCGAGCAGTGTGGCGGTAATTAAGATGCTGAGGAGGGGCTGGAGTTCTTGGGCTAGCACCAGCAATAGCCAACCGTTGAGGAAGAGCAACGGAAAGGCTATTCCCAGCGTAAGGAGACGCGGCAGTTTAGCGATGGACTGGAGCATAGAACGACGATCGACTGTGAACCGAAAGAGTAGATCAAGGCAGCAGATAGGCTGCTAGGGATCAAAGGCTCGTGCAGTCAACTATGCCGCAGTTTGGGGGGAATCGTCTAGCATCCAAGGTGAGATTAATGAGGAAGCGATGGGGAATATCGCTCGATAGAGCGCGTCAGTGGGATAAGTGAGGTGTGTTATTGGAGGTCTTTGAGAGCGTTTTCGGTTTTTGCGATGCCGTCGCTGTTGTTTTGCTGCTGGTAGAGGTTGAGGGCGCTTTGGTAGGCAGCGATTGCTTCGGGCTTGCGATCGCGTCCGACGAGGGCATTTCCAAGGTTGAAGAAGGCATCAGCATCTTCGGGAGCAAGTTTGATCAGCTCGCGGTATTCGACGATCGCCCGTACGTAGTCTTCGCGTTTTAGGTAGATCTCGCCGAGGGTGGCGCGGGCTTCTGTGAGGTCGGGCTGGACGGAGAGGGCGCGTTCGTATTGCCGGATGGCTTGGTCTTCATCGCCCTGAGAGCGGAGAATATCGCCGATTTGCAGATGCACTAAGCCGTTGCGCGGGTCAAGCTGGGCAGCTTTCTCGAAGGCTGACATGCCGCCTGCGGTGTCACCGGAGTTAAGCAGGGCAACGCCCAAGTTAAGATAAATACTGCCACGGCGGGGGTCGAGCTGGGCGGCTTTTTGGAGGGCTTCGATCGCGGCAGGATATTGTTCTTCTTGGACGTGGGCAGCACCGATAAATTCGTAGAGGCGGGCATCGTTGGGACGGGAAGCAAGAACTTGCTGGTATGCAGCGATCGCGCCTTCGTAGTCGCCTTGGCGGGCAAGGACAACGCCTAAGCCGAGGTACGCTTCAACGCTGTTACGGTTGAGTTCGGTAGCGCGGCGGTAGGCATCAGCAGCACCTTCGTTGTCTCCCAGGTTGGCTTTGCTGAAGCCGAGGGCGTAGTAAAAGTCGCCGTTGCTGGCGTCGAGTTCGATCGCTTTTTGGTAGGCATCAACGGCGGCTTGGTAGTTATTCTGGCGTGCCTGCAGGAAGCCTAATGCTGAGAAGATGCGGGCGTTGTCGGGCTGGAGGCGGGCAGCTTCTTCATAGAGGGGAATAGCATCTGCTAGGTTGCCGGCTTCTACGGTTTCGCGCCCTTGTTCTAAGAGGTCGTTGAGGCGATCGTCGTTGCTGGGGCTAGATTGGGCTTGGTTGAGCTGGCTGGCTTGGGCATAGACCTGCTGAGGGAGGATAAAACTGCCGATCAACAACAGGCTAATTGCGCCTAACAACGGGTGCTTCACGGGTAAGAGTTTGAGTGATAGTGTCATAGGGAGCGTTGTAGGGAAACAGTAGTTGATTCTATCAACAACTTGTGCTGTTCATACCACCGTACGCTGTACTACAGCTAGTAGAGGATGTATATGCTGCTAACAACGACGGATGTCATTCAAGGAGCGATTATTGAGTCTTATTTGGGGGTGGTAACGGCAGAGGTCGTTTATGGAACGAACGCACTGCGTGATTTCTTTGCCGGAATCCGAGACATTATTGGGGGACGGACGGCGAGCTATGAGCGTGTCTTTGAGCGGGGACATCAGGATGCACTGGCAGAACTTGAGCAGCGGGCGGCTCGCTTGGGGGCAAATGCGGTGATTGGAATTGAGGTAGATACAGGCACGATCAATATTGATGAGTCGGGGGCGTTGCTGTTGGTTACGGCGACGGGTACCGCTGTGGTAGTTCAAACTTCTCGATAAATGCAGTGATTGCCCTTGTTTCGGCTGTTGATCGTTTGGAGAATCAACAGCGGATTTAAGTTATTACCTTTATAGCGCTATGCGCTTACATAAAAACGATTAAGGATTATGGCACTACGTGCCATAATCCTTAATCGGAACAGCCGATCCAGGTGGGAAAGGCGGGATTGTGCTGGGCTTCTAGCGGGAATTTTTGGCAAGCATGGATTAGATCGCTGGGCTGTAGATTGGCGATCGTTTGCCATTCCTGCAGAAGGGCGGGGGGAATTTGCAGGCGGGTGGAGGGATGGCTGGGTAGCTCTAGCTGGAGTCGGTAGTCTGTGGAGAGCTGGGACAAGATGGCTTGCAAATTGTATTGACCGACGTGAGGCTGGTTGGAAAAGCTAGGGGAAGGAGCAGATGGAACTAAGATGCTTTGCCCTTGAGGATTGGTGAGGGTAATGGATCGAGGATGAGCAATTTCAACAGTGCCTGGAAACCCAATCAACCGCAGAGATAGTTCACCAATTTTGCCGTCAGGCTGGATGGGCTTGAAGGCGATCGCCTGCCAGCTATGGTGGTCTTGGTCGTGCAGCGTACGGCGAGATTGAATGATAACAGAACCGGATGTGTCGGCAGTATAGAGAACAGCAGCGAACGCTGCCTGACATATGAAAGTTAAGGCAGCTAGAAAACTTAGAAGTATGAAGGCTAGCGTTAGAAAGTGATTAAAGAAAGAACGGTTCATGCTAACTGCGTTAACTGTTTTAGATATTGGCAAAGCTGAATGAGCCAGTTCGATCGTACAAGGTTCGTACAAAGTTTTACAGGGAGGAGACTCGATCTGTGTCTTATTTGAGTCTATTAGATATTAATCGAGTCCAGCAATTGATCTCGTAAATCTCGAATGAGATTGAGATTTTGCAGCTTCTATTGACACATTCCTATAGATGTGATCTGTCTCGTGGGGATATGTAGAGACAGCTTTAAAGCGATCGTTGAATTTTTCAGAAGAGCCTACTTAGAAAGGGGCAATTAGTTTTGACCAAAGGAACTTTTTTTGGTTTTATCTGTTTGTCTTAATTGAGACTTGCAAGTATTACTTTTAATCTAATCTGAGACTAACTGTTCTTTGATTGGACTTAAAAGAATACAAGTGAGTCTAAAAAGAGACTTAAAAGTATTATTCTTAGTCCAACTTAAGACTAATTATTCTCCAATTAGACTCAAAAGAATACAAACGAGTCTAAAAAGAGACAGTTTGAGACGGGTGCTAGAGTCGCGCTCTGTGTGCAGCCCTTGGGTGGGATTACGCTATATTCAAGCTGTTGCCATAAGTTGGGAATAGGGAAATACCGCGATGATGATTGATTTGCGAAGCGATACGATTACGCAGCCAACGTCTGAGATGCGCGAAGCTATGGCCTTTGCAGCGGTTGGGGATGATGTTTTTGGGGATGATCCCACGGTGAATGCGTTAGAAGCGTATGTCGCAGATTTACTGGGAAAGGAGGCGGCAGTTTATATGCCGTCAGGGACGATGACGAACCAGATTGCGCTACGGCTGCACACGGAACCGGGAGATGAGGTGGTTCTGGAGTCGGAAGCGCACATTTATTACTATGAGGGAGGCGCTCCCGCAGCGCTGTCGGGGGTATCTTGTCGACTGGTGCAGGGAAGACGGGGGGTGTTTGGGGCAGAGGATTTGCGGGGAGTGTTGCGCCCTATTGATCCGCATTTCCCACGAACAAGGCTAGTGTGTTTGGAGAATACCCACAATCGCAGCGGTGGACGAATTTTTCCACTGCAAGAGATTAAAGCGATCGAGCAAGTTTGCCGAGAGCATTCGCTGCGGCTGCATTTGGATGGGGCGCGGTTTTGGAATGCTTGTCTGGCAACAGGAATTTCAGAGGCAGACTATGCAGCACCCTTTGATACGGTGAGTGTATGCTTCTCGAAAGGATTAGGTGCGCCTGTGGGATCAGCACTGGCAGGGTCAGCGGAGATGATGCAGAGAGCAAGGCGATTCCGCAAAATGTTTGGCGGTGGAATGCGACAGGCAGGAATTATTGCAGCGGGTGCGCTATACGCAGTGAAATATCAACGGGAACGGCTGAGTGAAGATCATGAGAATGCAAAAATGCTGGCAGAGGGATTAAGCCAAATCTCAAAAATTGAAATTAATCCAGAAGATGTGCAGACCAACATTGTAGTATTCCATACGAAGATTCCGGCTCAGCAGCTAGTCGATGGTTTGCTGAAGGAGGGCATTGCAGTCCTAGCGGTTGGCCCTCATTCGATACGGGCAGTGACAAATTTGATGGTATCTCGATCGCAAATTGAACAGATTCCAGGAGCAGTCGATCTAGTACTAAAGCACTAAAAAAGGCGTAAAAATGGGCGATCGGAGGGCTAAAAATTTAGTCCAAATCTAGTCCAGACTAAAAAATATGCTTCTAAAAAGCTTGCAATGAGGCGTGTTTGGCTCCAGGATTAATTGCTGTATCCGCAACTACTCCTGGAGCCTATAAGCAATTAGAAAATATAGAACGCAGGGGTAATGTTCTAGACGTGTGGAAATGAGAGAGAATTAGAGAGATGTTTTTTCTGAAATTGCAGCATGGTGTTAGAACCCGTTGTTTGTCCAGACTGTGGCAGTGATAATATCGTCAGGCATGGTCGCTCTAGTGCTGGAAAACCCCGTTACAAATGTCGTAATCAACAGTGCCAACGGAGCACCTTTATTTGCAGCTATACCTATCGTGGCTAC
>NZ_JACXWX010000001.1 GCF_014764505.1 Phormidium tenue FACHB-886 | reverse complement strand
CTGCCGACAGAGGTTTGGATCAATCCTCCCCCTCTCAACCATCCACCCCAGGCGGGACTACTCTAATTTCTCGCTCCAAAGTGTCTCAATATCGTTGACACATTCCGAATTTAGAGTAGCGCGAGTTTAGATGGTGCGAATTTAGCTTTCATACAAGCGTTACTTCAGATGCGATCGCTCAGATACCAAGGTTCGATCGTACGGTCGAACAAGCGTTTTGATTGAAAAAAACCAAGCTTTTTCCTTAAGATCTATTTAGATGCTGTCCTCCCTATCTGTCGCCCCATCAAATAGGAGAAGGTTTTAAATGCCCAATGGCAGAAGCGATCGCTGCAGCGCTGGTTTATAAGCATTTCTATCAGCTACTATCGCCGCTTCCTTCTAGTTCCGATCGCTCTGAAGGAAAGAATACAGGTTTAGATAAAGCCTTTTCTAGAAAAAGCCTTTCATATTTCCCAGTTCCATCATTTTCCTCGCTCGATCCATGCTTAATATTTCTCCAGTCAATATGGCATCATGCTGAACTCCCAAAAGACGTTGATTCAAGTGGCAGCAGCTTTGCTGGCGACCACCACTTCCTCTCAGGCGATCGCTACTTCCCTCAAGCCTGAAACGCTGCTGATGCAAACTTCTAGCCCCAGCAGCTTTCCCCTACCCAGCACTGTCCCTAGCGGTACTACAGTGAAGGTTAATGGCTCCACTAGCATGACGGTGATCAACGAAGCTCTGAAGCAGGGCTTTGAGGAGCAGTATTCTGGCACAACGGTGGAGTTGGCATCCAGCAGCACTAACAAAGCGCTTCAGGCACTCCAGGATGGAAAGATTGATCTTGCTGCCATTGGGCGACCGCTAACCGCCGAAGAAAAAGCCCAAGAGCTGCAAGAAGTGCCGATCAACCGTGAAAAGATCGCCATTATCGTCAGTTCAGAAAATCCTTTTACGGGAGACATCACCTTTGACAAATTCGCCAAAATCTTCTGGGGCGAGATCACGGATTGGTCAGAGTTAGGCGGCGCACCAGGTGCAATTCGCTTTATTGATCGCCCTGCTTCTAGTGACACCCGCATTTCGTTGAGCAAATATGATGTGTTCTTGAGTGCCCCTTTTCAAACGGGCAGCAATGCTACGCAGGTAGAAGACGATACGGCAGCGCTGGTCAACGAACTGGGCAAAGATGGAATTAGCTATGCGATCGCAAGTCAAGTTGTGAACCAGGGCAATGTCAGGATCATCTCTATGCACGAGACGCTGCCCGACAACCCAGCCTATCCCTTCTCGCATCCCCGCAGCTATGTATACAAAGGGGAAGCAAGCCCTGCTGTACAAGCTTTCTTAGGATTTGCGACTGCTGCACCCGGGCAGGCAGCGATCCAAGATGCCAGAGTTTTTGAAACCGCGGGCGGAGCAGCTACCAGTCCTGATACTAGTTCTTCTCCTAATTCCACCGCACCTACAGATGCCACTGCTACTAGCTCCGCCCCAATCTCGGCTGCTAGCTCCGCCTCGCCCGAAGCTGTTTCTTCAGCAGCCGAGCCGACCAGCGGAGCGGCTGCTCCAGCGGATACTGCCCTTGCGCCCGAAGCATCTGCACCCGCTGCCGAATCGCGAGTGCCGAGCTGGCTGGGCTGGCTGCTATTGCCGCTAGCAGCAGCTGGGCTGTGGTGGTGGGTCAAAGAACGTAAGGCACCCGCGCGTGGGTCAGTGGTGCCGCCTGCGCCTCTACCTGTCGCTCCACCTGCCGCGCAACCCGCAGCATCCGTGTCTCCGATCGCAGCAGTGGGAACGACAGGCGCAGCGATCGCAGGGGCAACTGCCTTGGGTGCGGCTGCGCGGGGTAGACCCGAGAGCCGAATCGTCCTAACTCCACGCGACTCACAAAACGCCGATGCCTACTGGGAGGCTCCAGATCTGCACAGAGCCGCGCTGCGCGAGCAAGGCGGACGCAGCCTAAAATTGCGCGTTGCCGATGTCACAGATCTAGAGCCAGATAAGCAACCGCCCCATAGCCTGCATGAATTTGACCTTAATGAAACAGACCAAGATCGGCATGTCCCCATTCCCCATCCCGATCGCGACTACACTGCCGAAATTGGCTACGAAACCGCAGATGGGCAGTGGCTGCAGCTAGCCCGATCGGCTGTGGTAAGAGTGCCGAGCGCATCGTTGGCTGCAGCGCCTAGTACAATTCCTGATGAAATTCCTGCCGAAGCCACCGAAACAGCATCTGCCGCCTCTGCGGCTGTAGCCAGCATAGAACCAGAATTGAACACAAATAGCACTAGCACAAATGGCATTGGTCTAGCCGCAGGCGCGGCAGGCGGAGCGGCGTTAGCGGCTGCAGGCGCAACCGAGGAAAGTTTGCTCGATCGCAGCACCGTGGTGGACGACAGCCGCATTGTTCTAGCCGCGCGTGATGCTGAAACACTGTATGCCTATTGGGAAACTCCACCCGCCAGCAAAACTACACTCCAAACGCAAGGCGGGCAGCAGTTTCAGCTTCGGCTCTACGATACAACTGGAGTGAATCTGGACAAGCAGCCTGCTCATAGCGTTCAGACGTTCGAGCTCAGCGATATGGATCAGGATCTGCAGATTCCGTCCAAAGGTAATCGCAGCTACACCGCTGAGATCGGCTACAAGACTCTGGAGGGGCACTGGCTGAAGCTTGCGCGATCGAATGAGTTATCTTTGCCAGACGCTCCGCCCGAAACCGACCCGGAAGCTGATCTAGGCACAGATTCAGGAGTGGATTTGGGAATAGCAACAGCAGGTGCGGCAATGATTGGAGCTGTGACAGCAGGTGCAGCTCCAGTTCCAGAGCTGCCAGAGTCCGATCGTTCCATCCCCTCATCTTCAGATCTCGCAACGGCGAATGGCAATCTCGATAGAGCTGCAGTCGATCGCTATTCTGTTAAAAGGCTTACGGTTGACAGCCGCCGCAATTGCTTTTTGCTAGATCCTGAGCAAATGCACCGACTGCAGACAGAGATCGCTGCCTCAAAATTGCTAGAGCCTGGGAAATATGTAATTCGCATCAAAGAAGGTAGCTTTGGCTATCGCAGTGTCAACTTCCAAGGCGAACCAATTGTTTTGATTTGGATTTATGGGGGCACAGTCATTAATCAAAAAACCAACGTTCCGGTTCGGGCAACTTGGTCAACGTTGAACGGCTACAACGACACTCTGTCTTTAGAAGTGCTGGAGCCTGCCACGCTGTCTGCCTTCTTTTTTGACATCCCGCTAGAAGATAACGAGGGTGAAGTTGGCGTTTCGGTGGTCAAGACCTAGCGGAGCAGCATTCATCCTCAAAGCTATTTGAATTTAATTAAATTAACACTCTATCCAAAACTCGATCGCCCACAAGACGCTGCTGGGTGAGGCAGGCGAGATGCCTGTCTGTGAGATAGCCCTCCATTTACACCTCAGGGCAACCATTTTGTGTGAAAGCTCTGCCTAGCCGAGCCTTTACACAAACCTAAACCCCAGGCTGGGCGCCTAGCTCCATAAATCACTTCAGCAGAAATTATGTACTTTTGATATATAGATTAAATTTTGCTGCTATAGTTTGATGTCTTACAGATAAGGAAAAGAAGCGTTAGTGCGATCCCAGCGATTGCGCGAGCGACAGCCAAATCTGTCTGGTTGCTTGGGCTACTACACGGGTCGTTTGGGCAAAAAATTCTTAGAGACAGCTTTCTGAGAATTTGTTAATATATGTAAATATTACATATCGTAAACGCGTTTAAGAAATGGTCTTTATTCTGATAATCGTGGTGGGGCTAATTGCCCTAGCGCTTCACCTGATGCAGGAAGCCGTGCAGAAGCGCGAGTTCTCTCTGATGCTGGCAGGTTTTCTAGTGTCTAGCACTGCCGCAGCAATGATGGCAGTCTATTTTTTGATGAGCCACTATGTAGGCTACATGAGCGAAATGGCCGAGCGAGTTTACCTATCGAGCGAAAATCAGAGCCCGATCGAATGGGCGATCTTTAGTGACTCACTCACCGAGACCACAATAGATCTGGAAGAAGTACCCCGCTAAACGAGACTTCAAGCTATCTAAATACCTTTAATACCCCTGCTGGCTCCGGTTGGCAGGGGTAATTCAATGAGGATTGCAGCAGGACTCGGTACGGTCGCTAGTGCCATAGCAACCCCCACACCGATAAGAAAGGGACATTGCTAAGGGCATGTCTGCAGTTTTAGAGATGGGGATATGGTACAAGGCGTTAAAAATTACTAACTATTAATGACTATTAAAGTTAGCCGCTTCAGCAAGAAATTTCTGGATTTGGAGAAGTTTGAGGTGGAAGATCGAAAGGAGCACATGAGGTGATCGCGTCTAGACGATCGCAATCAAGGATTGAGCCGATTGATTAGTTTTCTCAGAAATCTTAAAAAATTCTGCTCCAATGTGATCAGATTGGTGATACCAAGTCAGAGTCATGTGTTAAAAATACGGTCGGGCAAGCCTAGCTGAAGCTAAAGCTGTCTTTAGAAGGTTTCTCTAAATACTCTATTGCCGCATTAGCTAGCGAACTTTAAAGACATTTTTCCAAAAAGGGGAGCTAGAGCAATAAAAATTCTGCCGAAGACTCTAGATCTGGAATCCGTCATTCCTGTAGACTCTGCCTGACAGCAATTATTTGTTTGCCTCGCTACTTAATCACTTGTCTTGCTCTGTTCACCTATTCTGTCGCACTTGTAACTTGTGATGCCCCCACAGCTTTATCATTTAGCTGCCTTCATTCTTTCAACGCTCGTTGTTCTGCTAACGACGCCGCTGGTCAGAAAATTTGGGCTAGAAAACGGTTACTTTGATCCACCCGGTGGTCGCAAAGTTCATCAGCGTCCGATGGTTCGACTTGGTGGTGTCTCGATCTTTCTAGGAACGCTGGTCGCTCTGCTGATCGTTTGGTGGGCGGGTGGCTTTGGAACACAGTCTCCTAAAGAAGAGTATGAAGTTTGGGGCGTGACGCTCGGCGGCTTAGCTTTCTTTCTAATCGGCTTAGCAGATGATTTATTTACGCTCTCTCCTTTTGTACGCCTACTGTTGCAAACGATCGCCGCAAGCTGTGCCTGGTATGCTGGTGTCCAAATTGAGTTTCTCAGCATTCCTGCAATAGGGCTGACTGCACTACCCGTCTGGATTAATTTCCCAGTGACGATCGTTTGGCTAGTCGGCATGGCAAACGCCATCAATTGGATCGACGGACTAGATGGGCTAGCGGCTGGCGTTTCTGGCATTGCTGCCGTGGTGATGCTGATTGTTTGTCTGTTTATGAATCAGCTGCCCGCAGCCTTGATTGCGGCAGCGTTAGCAGGTGGGGCGCTCGGCTTTTTGCGTTACAACTTTAACCCGGCACAGATCTTCATGGGTGATGGCGGAGCCTATTTTATGGGCTTTACACTGGCAGGCGTGGGGGTGATTGGTTTAGTGAAAGGGGTCACCACTGTGGCGGTGCTGCTGCCCTATCTGATTCTGGCAGTGCCAATTTTGGATATGTCAGCGGTGATCATCGATCGGCTTCGGCAAGGCAAATCGCCCTTCAAGGCAGACAAAACTCATCTGCACCACCGCTTACTCAAGGCAGGCTTGTCTCATCGCCTCACGGTCCTGTTCATCTATGTGCTGACGCTATGGGTCGGCAGTTTGGCGCTGGCGTTCTCTGGTGTCCCAAGCGGTGCTGCCTATGCGATCGCTGCTACTGCGCTGTTGAGCTATACGGGCTGGCGCGTCCGCAAACATGCAAGGCAGCAGTAACCCCAAAGCTTTGATTCAGGTGCAGCTCCAAAAGCAATTAAAGTTATGACTGAACCCAACCAAAGCGCTGAAATTATCTGTGTCGGGACGGAGCTACTGTTAGGCGAGATTCTCAACAGCAATGCACAGTATTTGGCGCAGCAGTTGGCAGAGCTAGGTATTCCGCACTATTACCAAACGGTAGTCGGAGATAATTTGCTGCGGCTGCAGAAGGCAATAGCCATTGCCTGTGAACGATCGCGGCTGCTCATCTTCACGGGCGGGTTGGGCCCCACGCCCGACGATTTGACGACTGAGGCGATCGCTGACTTTTTTGGCACACCGCTAGAAGAGCGCGCCGCAGTGATAGAAGATTTGACGCAAAAATTGGCTCGAAGTGGGCGCCCCTTGAGCGCGAGCAATCGCAAGCAGGCACTCCTGCCACAGGGGGCAGAAGTTCTACCCAATTCCACAGGCAGCGCTCCTGGCATTATCTGGCAGCCGCGTCCCGGTCTGACGATTCTGACATTTCCAGGTGTACCCAGCGAGATGAAAGCTATGTGGCAGCAGACGGCAGTTCCCTATCTGCAAAGTCAGGGCTGGGGACAGGAAGTCATCTACAGTGAGACGCTGCGATTCTGGGGCATTGCCGAGTCTACCCTTGCAGACAAAGCCGCTGACCTACTGGCACTAGCCGATCCAACCGTTGCACCCTACGCTGGCAATGGCGAAGTGCGTCTGCGCGTTTCCACCAAAGCCGTAACTGAAGCCGCTGCCCGACAAAAAATTAGCCCCATCGTTCAACAGCTCCAGCAGATTGGCGGACTCGACTATTTTGGCAGCGATGAGGATACGCTGACTTCGACCGTGGGCGCCCTGTTGAAAGCTGCCCAGCAGACGGTTTCAGTTGCCGAGTCCTGCACGGGTGGAGGCTTGGGCAGTTTGTTTACTGCTGTCTCTGGCAGCTCGGCTTACTTCTGGGGTGGCATTATTTCTTACGATAACCAGGTCAAAGTCAATCTGCTAGGCGTGAATCCGGATGATTTGGCTGAACAGGGAGCTGTCAGCGAGGTCGTCGCTCGGCAAATGGCAGCGGGAGTGCGCGATCGTCTCCACACAGACTGGGCGCTCAGCATCACGGGCATCGCCGGACCCGACGGTGGTAGCCCCACCAAGCCCGTCGGCTTGGTCTACATCGGTGTGGCATCTCCCAACGGCAGCGTAGAGGCACACCGCTATCAGTTCAGCGAAATTCGTGGACGAGAATTTATCCGCTGGCTTAGCGCCTGCAATGCTCTAGATTTGCTGCGGCGGAAGCTGTTAAGCAATGGTTAGGGTTATAGGGCTATTCGAAGCTCCTTGCTTTAAAAACTCGTCTTAAAGCGACTCCGCTCTGAGCGACTTGGCAGGCTTACAGGTCAGACCAGTTGCGATTTTCCCAGGGCAAAGAGGGGGGGAAATCAGGTTTTTTGAGTGTGGTGGGGGGGCGATCGTTGCTCCATGCCCACCAGATTGTGCCGCACTGGCATTCGTAAAACTCTTGCCATTTACGGCGGTGATCTTCTGTGAAAACAGGCGATCGACGGTTAACCCATACTTGTTTGGCGTCAAGTGAAGCAGCGCGACAGCTCGGACAGCAAAAGTCACGCGCATGAACCGCCGCATTTGTCCAATCAGGTGGAGTGATCGCGAAGGCATCCATATCGTGCAGCCCAGAGGGAAAGACCTCCTTTATCCTACACGCAGAACCAGTCCGTCTAGGACATTTTTTGGAACGGGCTCTGCCCGTTCCAAAAAATGTCCCGGCTTCAACTACCATAGCGGTTGCTATAGCTTGGCAACCGACGCAGCATCAGGGGTAAAAATAATTTTTCATGAATTGATGCGCCAAATTCATGAGCATTAGCTATTCTCTTTAGGTACGATTTCGGGGAGTTCAGGGAGCAGCGATCGCCTGTTAGAGACATAGAAATCGGGATCTCGATCTATTCCTCATCTCTTATCCTTCATTCCTCATTCCTCCTTTCAGTTAGCAAGGATCTGCCGATACTATGAGCCTCCTAAATGTCGTCTCTTTTCTTGGAATTTTTGGATTATGCGCGATCGCCTGGTTATTCTCCGAAAACCGCAATCCAAAGTATTTTCCGTGGCGGGTGGTAATTGGGGGAATTCTGCTGCAGCTAGTGCTGGGGGCTTTGGTGTTTGCTGTGCCAGGAACGCTAGAGCTACTACGGGGCTTGAGCAATTTGCTGAATGTGGTGTTCGATGCAGCAGATGCGGGGGCAAGGTTCATTTTTGGCCGGAATTTTGTACCGCTCCCAGGGCAAGATCCACTCGTTTTGTCGCCACTAACAGCGGGAAGATGCCCACCCGGAACAGCAGGGCAAATTGTTGCTGGATTTTGTGGAATTCAGCTTGGCTATATATTTGCCTTCCGAGCTTTGCCTGCAGTGATTTTCTTCGCAGGGCTGGTGGCGCTGCTCTATTACTTAGGCGTGATCCAAGCGATTACAAACCTGTTTGCTAAGATTTTCCATGCGGCGTTGCGGCTAAGCGGGGCAGAAGCCCTCAGCGGCGTGGTGAATATTTTTGTAGGGGTTGAGGCGCTGATCGTCGTGCGGCACTATCTCGCCAAGATGACTCGTAGTGAGCTATGTGCGATTTTGGCTTGCTGTTTTAGCTCGGCAGCTTCTTCAACGCTGGCAATCTATAGCTTCCTGCGCCCCGTGTTTCCCAATATTCTAGGACATTTGGTTTCGGCATCACTTCTGGCGATTCCGGCTAGTTTTGTGCTGTCAAAAATCCTGGTGCCAGAGGTGAGCATTCCCTTAACAACAGACGATCCTGTAAGCGATCGGAGTCAGCGCTATCGGCGAGATCGAGATGCCAACGAGCCGATAGCCCCAGCCAACCCCACTGATGCAGCAATCGGTGGCGTACTGGATGGAATCAGAATGGCAGTGGCGATCGCTGGAGTGCTGATTCTGGTACTGGGACTGGTTTATCTGCTGAATCTGTTGTTTGCAGGGCTGGCGGCGTTGCCAAATCCGGTGGGCGGTTTGTTTAAAGTGCTATCACTACAAAACATCATGGGCGCGTTGTTTTTGCCATTCACAGTGCTGACAGGCGTTTCGCTGGATTGGCAAGAGTTATGGAGTTCGTCAGTGCTAATCGGTCGGCGCTTGTTTGAGACAGCTATTCCGCCTTATCAGGCATTGGGAGCCGCCGCTGCCGCTGGAACGCTGAGCAGTCGAGCATTGGTGATTGTGAGCTATGCGCTTTCGGGGTTTGCGCATTTGGCGGCCCTAGCGATCTTCGTTGGCGGCGCGACAGCCCTAGCTCCTTCTCGCCGTAAAGACATCAGCGAGCTGGGCTGGAAGGCGTTGTTTATCGGGACGCTTGCCACCTACATGATCGCCTGCGTGGCGGGTGTATTTAATACGGGGAACCCCGGTATTTTGGGTCAGCCTGCGCCTGTAGTTGCTCCAGTTGCTCCTAGCCCTGCCCAGTCGGGTTCTCCTTTGCCCACGGCTCCTGTGCCGCCCGCCGCTCCATCCTTAAGCCCACAGTAGGGGAGCAGTAAGACGGCTTTTAGCCAGGACAAACGCCATCAGCGCCCGACCCACTGTTTCACATTTACCGCTTGGTCGATCGCCTCCTCTAGCCTGCTTAGGGCTGGAGGAGCATTGTCTAGGTTAGGATCGCCAACTGAGCCATAGTGCCAAACTTGTTTGCTGCGTCCGTCCAGTGTAATGGCGGTTTTTGTACCAGGTAGATCGGTCACATTTACCGTGTACTCATTCTTCAACCGAAAGAAATTTGCTTTCTCGAACTCGGTTACCAGATCTTCCACTTGCTCAGGGCTGATCTGAGCGGTCTTTGTTCCTTGAGTGGCAACAAAGGCAATTCCTTCGTAGGTGACTCGACCATCTCCGGCAATTGTCAGCCGGTAAGCAGGGCAGCTCCCAAAACAAGCCGTGCGTTCCATTACAATGACGGCAGTTTGCGCATTTGCGGCATTCTGCTGCAGCTCAATTGATGGTGGGCTGGCAACCGATGGTAAAGACGCTAACAGCGGGCTACAGGCAGCTAAAACTAAACAAAGGCTAGCTAAGGCAGTCTTCATACACAGACGCTCCTCGGAAAGATGACGCTTGCCACAGCATGAGCGATCTCTAGAGGAGCGGTCGGCGGGTTGCGGAAATCGTAACGTGGTTCAGCCGATCGCTTTGGTACGCTTACTCATTAACACGAAGGCGATCGGGCTATTAAGCTCATGTAAGCTCATGACATAAATTTACTGATCCGCTGCTTCTATCAACGTTCCTTTAACGCAAGCGTCTGTCAAATTTGTACCCGTCAGGCTCGCGCCTTCTAAATCTGCACAAAGCAGATTGGCTCTTGTTAAATTTGCTCCTGCTAAATTAGCGCCCCGCAAGTCAGCTTCTTCTAGATTGGCTTCGATCAGGATCGCGCCTTGCAGATCAGCCTGCGACAGATTTGCCCCGCTTAGCGTGGCGCCGTTCAGGTTTGCCCCACGCAAGTCAGCGCCACGCAGGTCAACTCCTCGCAGGCTGACCCCCATCAGATTGGCACCGCTAAGAAATGCGCCTGCTAGCGTGGTGTGAGCAAGCTGCGCCTGCATCAGGTTTGCCCCACGCAGATTAGCGCCACGCAGATCGGTTTCGCTCAAGTTTGCCTGCATCAGGTTGGCGCCCAGTAGACTGGCTCGTAAATCAGAGCGCATCAGCTGACAGCCTAATAGGTTAGCGCCATCTAGCGTAGCGCCGTTTAAGTTTGCCGCTGTTAGTATTGCGCCATTCAGGGTTGCCCCTGCCAAATTAACGCGGCTCAGCGCTGCTTTCGATAAATCTTCGTCTTCCAAATTTATGCCAGCTAGCTGCTTCAGTTTGCCAGCACGAATTGCATCAATATCCATGAGTGGTTTCGTTGGGTTGCTGGATGGTCTTAGTCTTGCGGAGGTGTGGCAGCACCCGCGATTGCCTCTTGAAAGACAATCTGCAAGCTTTCTTCAGAAGCAGGGTCAAGCAGCCACAGTCCTGCTGCAATTTTGGGTAGTGCGATCGGCAAGCTCAAGCCCTGCTGCAGCGCTGACACCAGCAGCCCCAGCGCCTCTACTAGCTTTGGATCAAACTGATTGCCCTGCTCTGCCTGACAGGCAGCCAGCGCCTGCATCAGCAGTTCTGGCTGAGCAGCAGAAGGCGTGCCATCTGGCTCAGTGCGTAGCTGTGCCACCTGCTGCTGAAAGGCAGCAATCAGGCTCAAGATACGTGACTCAACTGGAATTTCGTCGCCTGTTAGCCCTGCCGGTTGCCCTGTGCCGTTCCACCACTCCCATTGGTGCGTCAGGATGGTAGCGATCGCTCTCAGCCGAGGCATTCGGCGCAGCACCTGAATCCCAGGAACCAGCGGACAGGTCAGCGGCATGTCGGGGGATTCGGCAAAGACGCGAGCAGAGGTGCCCGAACTCAGCCCCGCACCCACGCCTTGCAGAAATGCCAGCCGGTGCAGCAAGCCTGCCAACCGCAGTCGATGGAGCTGCCACGACGGGAGATCTAGCAGTTGCCCCATTGCTTCTGCCAGGGTTGCCACTTCTGCCGCCGCCATTGGATTGCTTAAATCTGTCTGATCAATCAGCTGTGCCACTCGCAAAAATGCCTGCAGCTCATTCGAGACCAGGTTTTCACCCAGCAACGATTTGCTGTTCTCTTCGCTCGTTTGCAGATAGTTGACCACGCGTGAAACGATCGCACCGAGATGATCTGCCGTTGGAGCCCCACACAGCGCATCCTGATGCTGGATGCGATCGCGGATAGACTGCACTTGGGCAGCGAGCTGCTGGTGCAAGTCAGGGTTGTATTGCTGCACATGGTCGATCGCCAATTCTGCGGTTTCTAGCACCAGCTCTGGCTCAAACGTCCAGAAGCCGTAAAACTTGCGCTCTAGATCCCGCTGGGGCAATCCAGCGCTGCCATAATCTGCATCAGAGAGCTCCTGGCAAAGCACCATCGCTGTGTAGTTAGGCGATACGATGATCAAATGCCACTCCTGCGAAACAGGGTCAAGTTTGTCTAAGCTCACCAGGGCAACGTTGGCTTTCTGGCTAGTCGGATGCTCAGCAAACCCAGCCTCTGGCGACGCTAGGATCACAACTTGATCTGATTTTTCGGCAATCTCGCCGTAGCGCTCGGCTTCTTCCAGATACCACTTGCCCCGCTGAAAGGCGGTGATCATCAAGGGCTGATAGTCTGCCGTGAGAATCGCGTCTTCCAAAGCATGGCAGAGCGCAACCAGGGTGTTTTTGTAATACACCCCAAAGTTGAGCGGGCGTTTATGAGGCTGATGGGGCGAGCGATGATTATCTTTGAGCTTTTGCAGGATGGAACCGTCTAACATTCCAGCGGGTAAGTAAAGGATTTTTAATCTGTAATAAGAATGATGATTACAGATTATTCGAGATAAAACAAAGGTAATTCTGCATCTGATCCAAAGGACAAGCGCGATCCCTCGATTAGTCAACCAAAGTCAACTAATTTGTACACTGAAAGCCTCTCTCATCTTTCTCTCATACACCATCGGCTAATCTCATGTCTTCTCCTCCAATTCAGTGGTATCCGGGTCACATTGCCAAAGCCGAGAAGGCGTTGGTGGAACAACTCAAAAAAGTAGATGTTGTGCTGGAGGTGCGGGATGCCCGAATTCCCCTCTCGACTCAGCATCCACAGATCGCCCAATGGGTTGGCAATCGGGAGCGCGTGCTGGTGCTAAACCGGGTGGACATGATCCCACCAGAAGCACAGCAGGCTTGGGTGGCTTGGTTTAAGGCACAAGGAGAACAGCCCCACTATACGAATGCTAACCAAGGCAAGGGGGTCGGCGTTCTTGCTCAGGCAGCACAAGCGGCTGGCACCCAGCTCAACCAGCGACGGCGCGATCGCGGTATGCTGCCCCGCCCGGTTAGAGCAGTCGTCATTGGCTTTCCCAACGTAGGCAAATCTGCACTGATCAATCGGCTGCTGAAGCGCAAAGTTGTAGAGAGTGCTCGCCGCCCCGGCGTGACGCGACAGCTCCGCTGGATTCGCATTTCTGATGAGCTAGAGCTACTCGATGCGCCTGGCGTATTGCCCTCGCGTCTGGAGAACCAGGACGCTGCTTTGCATTTGGCAATCTGCGATGACATTGGCGAAGCTGCCTATGATAATCAGCGCATCGCTGCCGTTCTGATCGACCGCCTCAACGCCCTGCAGCCTCAGGTCCCTAACTGGCTCCCTCTAAAAGCCCTACACAGCCGTTATCAGCTTGATCCCACTGCTATAACAGGCGAAACTTTCATCGAGGCGTTAGCCAACCAGCGTTATCATTCCGATAAGGAGCGGGCAGCAGTCCAGCTGTTGAATGACTTTCGTAAGGGCATTCTGGGCGCAATGATTCTAGAGCTGCCAAACTAGAGACCGTTTTGCCTCTCTCTGACGCTAATGAAGCACAGCAGTCCTGAGAATTTAGAGAAGCTGCTGGGGCAGATTTTGGATCGATCCGGAAGTTTCCCTCAAGACATAATGAAAGTCATGCAATTTTGAACGTTTTTCTAAATTCGATTAGCATTGCTTATCAAGGAAGCTTAGCAACAGTGCTCGCTACACTAATTTCTATATTTTTGGCAGAAGTCTAACTGAATGCCTTGATAGATAAGCCTTCTAGCGCTGACCTAAAAATTGCTATGCTCTAGCAAATTCCTTGCCCCTAACTTTGGATAGATGCACTAAAAAGGAATAAATCTGCTAAAAATATTTAAGTGATTCAACAGAGGCGTACTGTATGGCAATTGCCTTTAGGCTGAATGTTCGGTCTAACAATGGCAGGAGTCTGATAGACGCTTCCGCTCCCTCTAACGGTTGCTGGAATCCGGGCGAGGTTATCGCCAACTCTCTTGAGATTGACGCTGAGAGGGTCGATCTTCCAGCTAGTAAGCGAGGTTTGCTCGCCAGTTCGGTGGTTTAGCTCCTCATCGAACATTGATATCGTTGATTACAGTTCACCAAAGGGAAGAGTATGAACAAAAAAGCAATTGGCTTACTTCTAGGTTTAGGTTTGGCGGCTGCTTTGACAGCCTGTGGCGGCGGCGGCACGACTGATACAACCTCTCCGGCAGCTTCGCCTGAATCTCCGGCAGCTTCACCCACCACATCGCCCTAATTCGCAATTTGTACTGAAAGCCTCTCTTGTGAGGCTTTCAGCCTAGCAATTCGCCTGTATAACTTGCGTTGTCGTTGCAGCCCATAGCAGTTCGTGGTCGATTGGATCGGTTTAACGGTTCCAGTCGGTGCTCGAGTCATGCTGTGGGCTGCTGACATTTATATTCTTTGGAACGGAAGGCTGCAATCAACCATGGAGAATGAAGCAACAGGAAACGCGAAAAGAGGCTTCTTTAGCCCCAAGAGCGTTTGCGCGTTTTCTGCAACCGTTCTTACCTCCACTTCCATTGCCCCTGTCTTTGCGCTCCCACCTGCCACTGACCCACCTGAAGAAATTCAGCGCACCGAGATCATTACCGAAGCGCGATCGCCTCTCAACGGTGCACCTTTGACGGCAGCAGAATATGCCGAACTGGAAGCACAAATACAAGAGAATCCCAACGCAGCGCCGATCAAACAAGAGTATCGGCGATTAATCACGCTCTTACGGATTCGCAGAGCAATTCGGAGCGTCTTCCCCTTCTTGGTGCGCTAGTGTGGCATGGGGTTAGCCGCAGCGATCGCTGAGCAAATGACATAATGAATGGGTCAACTCCGAAGCAGCTTGATTTCGTCGCATAAGATATCTTTCTTAAGCTTATGCCTAGAATTCAGGTGTCTAGAACTTAGGGCAAGCCAGAGGTAGTCTTTAACTAAATTCCACCCACATATGACTAAATTTGTATTTGTAACAGGTGGCGTTGTCTCCAGCATCGGGAAAGGCATCGTTGCTGCTAGCTTAGGACGGTTGCTTAAGTCGCGAGATTATTCAGTATCCATCCTGAAGCTCGATCCCTATATCAACGTAGACCCTGGTACGATGAGTCCGTTTCAGCATGGGGAAGTATTTGTCACGCGAGACGGCGCTGAAACCGATTTGGACTTGGGACACTACGAGCGGTTTACCGACACTTCGATGTCGCGGTTGAATAGCGTCACCACAGGTTCAATCTATCAGGCAGTACTCAACAAAGAACGGCGCGGCGACTACATGGGCGGCACTGTGCAAGTGATCCCGCACATCACGAACGAAATTAAAGAGCGAATTCTTAGAGTTGCTAAAGATACGAATCCTGACGTAGTAATCACAGAAATCGGTGGCACAGTGGGTGACATTGAATCCCTGCCGTTTCTGGAAGCGATCCGACAATTTCGTAAAGATGTTGGGGGTCGCAAAAATGTACTTTACATGCATGTGACGCTGGTGCCCTGGATTCCTTCGGCAGGCGAAATGAAAACAAAGCCAACGCAGCACTCAGTGAAAGAGCTGCGATCGATTGGTATTCAACCGGATATCCTCGTTTGTCGCTGCGATCGCCCCTTGCCACCCGGTCTCAAGGAAAAGATGTCAGAATTTTGCGATGTGCCTTCGGAGTGCGTCGTCACCTCTCAAGATGCCAGCAGCATCTACGAAGTGCCGCTCAATCTGGAGCGGGAAGGGCTTGCTAATCAGGTTCTCGATATTTTGCAGCTAGAGCAGCGCCAGCCCGACTTGCAGCAATGGCAAACGCTGGTCAACCGGCTGCACCAGCCCAAGCAGTTGATCGAGATTGCGATCGTTGGTAAATATGTGCGCCTCTCGGATGCTTACCTCTCTGTCGTAGAAGCTTTGCGTCATGCTGCCTTAGCCGGCAGCGGAGAGCTGAATTTGCGCTGGATCAATTCTGAAGATGTCGATCCAGAATCAGTCGATCGACTGCTGTCAAATGTTCAGGGGATTGTGGTTCCGGGTGGCTTTGGTCCACGCGGCATTGATGGGAAAATTACAGCGATTCGGTACGCCCGCGAACACAACATTCCGTTTCTGGGCTTGTGTTTGGGGATGCAATGTTCAGTCATTGAATGGGCACGCAACGTTGCGAAGCTGCCTGATGCCGACAGCACTGAGTTTAACCCTGACTGCGAGAACCCGGTGATCGCGCTGCTGCCTGAACAGCAAGACGTGGTTGATTTGGGCGGTACGATGCGGCTGGGGCTATATGCCTGTCGCTTGACACCCAACACCAAGACCGAAGCGCTTTATCAGGATGAGGTGATCTACGAGCGCCACCGCCACCGCTACGAGTTCAACAACTCCTATCGCAGTTTGTTTTTGGAGTCTGGCTACCAGCTCAGCGGTATTTCACCGGATGGGCGGCTGGTTGAAATTATTGAGCTGCCTCATCATCCCTTCTTTGTTGCCACGCAGTTTCACCCAGAATTTCAGTCCAGCCCTAGCCAGCCGCATCCGCTATTTCAAGGGTTAATCAAAGCGGCAATCGCGCAAACCGAGCCTGCGCCTGTGCCAGAACCCTCGTTGAGCGGTGAGCGGCTCTAAGTAAAGTCCGCAAATTAATTTCAAGCACTGACGTTAGCGGGACAATTGGGCGGGGAATACTGAAGCCGTAAGGACATTTGGTTGGTCTTGGGTCACGAGGGGCGAATGCTCGACGTGACCTTTTTTCACATGTTTTCACATGTCTAAAATTCAAAAGGGCAGGCGATCGCCTGCCCTTTTGAATTTTATAGCGCTGTGCGCTTAGCTCAAAAATGTGTTGTGTAAAGCTCCGCTGCGCAGAGCTTTACACAACATGAGCCTATACCCGCGATTACTGCACCGGACTCAACACCTTCTCAGCCGCCGCGATCGCTTCTGGGCTTTCTGCCTCTGAAGGTGGCACAACCTGCCAGAACTTCGGCAGATACTCTGTCCAGTTCGCCAGAATGGTCTTTGCCTTTTCGCTGCCTGTGCGCTCGGTATGCGCCTCGATCAGTTCTTTCAGCTGCTGCTCTCCGGCAGGCGCAACCACCCGCTGCACTTTGACAATTTCGGGATTGACCTTGGTGGGGAAGCTGCCGTCTTCGTCAAGGAAGTAGGCTAAGCCGCCCGTCATCCCTGCACCCACGTTTCGCCCTGCCTTGCCCAGCACCACTACGGTACCGCCTGTCATGTACTCACAGCAGTGATCGCCTGTGCCTTCAATGACTGCCTGAGCAAAAGAGTTGCGAACGGCAAACCGTTCGCCAGCCTGTCCTCTGGCATAAAGCGTCCCGCCTGTTGCGCCATACAAACAGGTGTTGCCGATGATTACGTTGGCAGCCGGGTCATAAGTGGCAGATGCAGGGGGCTTGATGATGATCTCGCCGCCGTGCATACCTTTGCCCACATAATCATTGGCTTCGCCTTCCAGAGTAACGGTCATGCAGGGCAGCAAGAATGCACCAAAGCTCTGACCCGCCGCCCCTTTGAAGTTCAGCGTTAGATGACCACCAAAACCAGCATCGCCATATTGTTTGGCAATTGCCCCAGAAACGCGCGTAGCCACAGCTCGATCAGTGTTGGACAGATCGATCGTCTGCTCCACGCTGCCTTGATCCCGGATTGCAGCCTGGATCTCAGCATTAGCAAGAAGCTGATCGTCTAGCACATCGCCGTTGCTATGAACTTCTTCATGCTCCAGCCAGCTCCGGTCTTCGCGGGTATCAGGCAGTTGGGTAAGGCAGTCCAGATTGAGCGACTGGGTTTTAGTCAGCTTGACGCTTTCGCGTAGCTTCAGCAGGTCAGCCCGACCAATCACTTCGTTGAGCGATCGATAGCCCAGACGGGCCAACAGCGATCGCACCTCTTCTGCCACAAAGTAGAAGAAATTAACGACATGCTCTGGTGTTCCTGTGAAGCGCTGCCGGAGCTTTTCTTGCTGCGTTGCCACGCCAACCGGGCAGTTGTTGGTATGGCAGATCCGCGCCATGATACAGCCTTCGGCGATCATTGCTACTGAACCGAAGCCATACTCTTCTGCTCCCATCAGTGCTGCCATCAGCACATCCCAACCTGTTTTCAGCCCACCGTCTGCCCGCAGCAGCACGCGACCGCGCAGCTTATTTTCCATCAGCACGCGATGCACTTCGGTCAGTCCTAGCTCCCACGGTACACCCGCATGCTTGATCGAGCTGAGCGGCGATGCGCCCGTGCCACCATCGTGACCTGAAATTTGGATGATATCAGCGTTCGCTTTGGCAACCCCCGCCGCAATGGTGCCGATACCTACTTCTGCCACCAGCTTCACCGAAACCTTGGCAGCCGGATTAATCTGATGCAGATCGAAAATGAGCTGCGCTAAGTCTTCGATCGAATAGATATCGTGGTGCGGCGGTGGCGAAATTAGCGTTACTCCCGGCTTCGATTTCCGCAGCATGGCAATGTAGGAGCTGACCTTTTTGCCGGGAAGCTGACCGCCTTCACCAGGCTTAGCGCCTTGAGCAATCTTAATCTCAAGCTGCTTGCCGCTCATCAGATACTCTGGCGATACACCAAAGCGACCCGATGCGACCTGTTTGATCGCAGAGCTAGCGGTGTCCCCGTTGCGAAGTCCCTTCAGATGCGGAAACTTGGGTGAATGCCCGGCTTCATCCACATCATCCAGAGTGACGAAGCGCAGCGGATCTTCACCACCCTCGCCGCAGTTAGATTTGCCACCCAAGCGATTCATGGCAACCGCCAGCGTCTCATGCGCCTCCCGCGACAGAGACCCCAAGGACATTGCACCCGTGCAGAAGCGTTTGACGATTTCTTCAACAGGCTCCACTTCTTCGATCGCAATAGAGGGGCGATCGTTCTTGAAGTCTAGAAGATCGCGCAAAGCCGTCATTGGGCGGCCTTCCATATACTTCTGGTAGAGCGTGTAATGGTCAAAGTTTTTATCTGCCACCGCTTTGTGCAGATGCTTCGCCATTTCCGGGCTGTTCATATGGTGTTCGCCACCCGGCTTGTAGTTGAAGAAGCCAAAGTTTTCTAGCTTCTTGGTCGTCAGCCCTGGGAAAGCACGGCTGTGCAGCGTTAGCACCTCTTGCGCCAGATCTGCAACCGAGATACCGCCCAGACGGGAAGCAGTGCCCGTGAAGGCAAGGTTGAGCAGATCGCCGCCAATGCCGATCGCCTCAAAGATCTGTGCGCCCTGATAGCTTGATAGCAGCGAGATGCCCATCTTCGAGAGAATTTTCAGCAAGCCTGCTTCGATCGCCTTGCGGTAGTTATACTGCGCTCCGGTCAGGCTCACCTTGTCCAGCTTGCCCCGCTCCATCATGCTCTGCGTCTTGGCATCTGCCCACCAGTGGCGCACAGTTTCCAGCGCCAGATAAGGGCAAACCGCGCTTGCGCCGTAGCCAATCAAGCAGCCAAAGTGATGAGTATTCCAGCACTGCGCCGTGTCTATCACGATCGATGCCTTCATTCGCAAGCCTTGACGAATCAAATGGTGATGGACTGCCCCGACTGCTAGCAGCGGCGGAATATAGCTGTATTCCTCAGTCAGGGCAGTCACTGCCCCCTCAGACACTTCACCATCGTGAGTCCGACGATCGCTCAAAATCAGGATGGTTTTGCCGTCACGCACCGCTGCTGCTGCCGCCTGGCACAGGTGGTTGACTGCCTGCTGGAGTCCAGCTGGACCTGCCGCGATCGGGAACAACGTGGAGAGGTCAATCGTTTCAAAGCCCGATTGCCGAATCATCGCCAGATCTGTGCTGTTCAAAATGGGGGTTTGCAGCTTCAGTAGCCGTGCATGCTCTGGCTTCGCTTCTAGCAGATTCCCACGGGCGCCAAGCTGGGTGGTTAAAGACATCACCAAGCTTTCCCGCAGGGGATCGATCGGCGGGTTGGTGACCTGAGCAAACCGCTGTTTGAAATAGTCATACAGCAGGCGTGGCTTATTAGACAGCACCGCCAGAGGAACGTCGTCGCCCATGCAGAAGGTTGGCTCTTTGCCCTGCGATGCCATCTCTTCGATGACCATCTCCACGTCTTCTGTGGTGTAGCCAAAGGCGCTCTGCTGCCGCAGCAACGCTGCCGCTTCCATCTGTGGTGCATCTGGGTAAGGCTGCGGCTCTAACTCCTGCCGGTACTGCTGCAGCCATTCCCCATAGGGATAAGCACTAGCAACGCGCTCTTTGATCTCCCAATTTTTGAGGACTTCATGAGATTCCAAATCAACGGCAATCGCCTGCCCCGGACCCAAGCGTCCCTTCTCAATAATCTCGGCTTCCGGCAGCTCCACTACGCCTGCTTCAGATGCCACCACAACTAGCCCATCGCGGGTAATTGCATACCGCGCTGGACGCAGACCGTTACGATCGAGCGCCGCACCGACAGTCCGCCCATCACTAAAGGAAACCATTGCCGGGCCATCCCAAGGTTCTTGCAGCCCGCTGTAATATTCGTAAAAGTCGACGATTTCTGGATGGTCGATCAGGTCAGGCTGGTTCTGATAAGCTTCAGGAACCATGATCATCAGCGCTTCCAGCGGGCTGCGACCCGAGTGAACCAGCAGCTCCATCGAGTTGTCTAGGTTTGCCGAGTCGCTCAAGTTTGGGTTGACGACAGGCTTCAGGTCATCCAGGCGATCGCCCCAGTAGGGATGGGCTAGATCCGTTTCCCGCGCCATCATCCAGTTAATATTGCCCAGCAGCGTGTTGATCTCGCCGTTATGCCCCAAGTAGCGCATCGGCTGTGCCAAGTGCCACTTCGGCATTGTGTTGGTGCTAAAACGGCGATGATACAAAGCAAATGCACTCTCGTAGGCAGGGTTGCTCAAGTCTTCGTAGAACAGACTCAGCACCGCCGATCGCACCATACCTTTATAAACAATTGTCCGGTGCGAGAAGGAGCAGAGATAGATGTCAGACAGTCCGGCAGGCTGTGCAGGAGAGGCATCGATCGCCTTGCGGATGCGCTTGCGGTTCCAGTAGAGCAATTGCTCCAGCTCTTCGCCCTGATGATTTACTGAATGCACCACAACTTGTTCAATCTGCGGCTGGTTTTCCCGCGCCTGCGTTCCCAGCACCTCTGGCTTCACGGGCACAACCCGCCAGCCCAGCACCTTGAGGTTTGTCTCAGCCAGCACTTGCTCTGTGATTTGGCGGGCAAGGGCAGCCGCTTCCGGAGACTGTGGCAAAAACACCATACCGACACCGAGCTGTTCGATCGGAGGTGGGGTAATTCCTTGCGTCTGGAGCCAGTCTGTCAAGATTGCCCATGGCACAGCCGTCATCAAGCCTGCACCGTCGCCAGAGTCTTGGTCTGCGCTGCATCCACCGCGATGCTCCATGCAGGTAAGGGCAGGCAGTGCCTTCTGAATAATGCTATGGCTGGCGCGGCCGTGCATATCTGCAATAAAGCCAACGCCACAGGCATCTCGCTCTTCTACCAACCACGGTTGTCCCGCATAAGTTTCAGCCCAGCCCTGCGCTACCCAATCGTTCCCCTGATTGTTGTGTATATCCTGACTCACGCTCTCGTTACCCCCGGTGTTAAAGCTGTTCATTCCGATCGAATTCGCTAGAAGTTTTAAATAGCCCCAACCAATCAACTAGAAACATTCATAAGTCGTACATCCAAAATCCTGTTCCTTCCCACTGTTTCAAACCCACCTCAAACGGCAGCCATTTGAAACAATAGCCACAAAGACCGCCTAAATCCGACTCAGCCGCTACGAAGCCAAAGTCTAGAAGTGTCACTACATCGCTTGAAGTTCACTTTGGATTGCACCTCCACAAATCCTCACGGCAACGCTAACGCCTGCAGAGCTGCTTTCATCACCCGCTGCTATCAGGCTCCTCGATTGCAGGCGCAGAAAATTACCTTTAGAGACTTTTTAGAGCAATCTACTAAAGGGACAGAGTAAAAATCTTATAGAAAGTATATCGCCTTGACAATCCCTAACTCAGTATTCCTCAGGCTGCATCTTCTAACTTTGAATTCACCGCTGCTGTCTGCGGAAAAGAGCGAACAAGCCCTAGATGAACCCAAAACGATCACACCATTGAACAGCTAAGCCAGAACGTTATGACGGCAAAATACCTCAACTGCGAAACGTATCAAATACTGACTTGAAGGGCTTCATGCTGATTATTGGCTTCTAATCCGACCCTGTTATTCAAATCGACTAGGAGAGAAATCGTGGTGTTTCTCCTTACTTTTATTATGCGACCAAACTCTGCCTCTGAGGAAGTGCTCAACGTCACTCAACTGGGCTATTTATCGAGAATCGTCTGGCATGTCAAGCTTTGTTGATAAAAGCTCACCAATATAACGTTCTGGAGGTTCCGGAACGCTTGCCCAGCTTCTTTCACAAAATATTAGAAAGCTTAAGATTGTTGATAATTCGCTAACGATTTGTGAAAAGTATCGGTAAATCAAAGCTGGGTAGGGAATTCTGGAGAGATGCCACTAGCAAGAATTCATATTTAGTAGACATCAAAGCTCCAGAAACGCTCTATTTCTAGTTCACTCTCCTCACGCTATCCCCTCCCAACAAACTGTGGTCAGTACCAGAACGCGCAGACGGCGACGACCGCGTCCCCGTCGCTTTCAAGGCACTTATTTAGCTCCAACCGCTTCAGCAGGTCGCCGAATTTTTCTACTTGTTCCGCTTGTTGCCCTATCAATTTTCTTCATTTTTTCCAAGTCCGTTGTCATTAGCCCTTCAGAGGCAGCGCTCACCCAGCCCGCTTTTCTCAGCTCTGCCTGGGTGCCAACTTTGGCACAGGCTTCTGTTCCGGCACCCCTTACTCAGCAAGGCGCTCAGGTTGTTCTTAATGGACGTGCCCTCAATGCTCCCTGGAGCCAGCGCCAGCAGAAAATTGGCATTGCTGACACCGGGCTGATGCGAGCTTTTGGGGTAGAGCTACTAGACAGCAATGACCCAGCCGCACAGCCTGTGGAATGGTTCTCTGATCCCCAGCGCGACCTGCTGTCTCTATCAACCTGGCTTACCGGACAATACCGCTACCTGGATATCACTGAGCTGGCGCAGCGCTCTGGCTGGCAGGTGCAGTCCAATCGATCGACCCTACAAATTTCAACGCCTCCTGCCGCCATTACCCAGATTCGACAGGGACGGCAAAGCTGGGGCGATCGAATTGTGATTGATCTAGACAAGCCCACCCCTTGGCAAGTCACCGAGGAACGGGGGGCAGCCACAATCACAATCGATGCCAAAATTGATCCTGCTACGCTCCGGGGCTTTGTGCCGCGCAAAGGCAATCGCCTGCAGGGAGCCAAAGTGCAGCAGAGCGGCGATCGAACTGTTATTCGCGTCTCGATCCCCACTTACATCCGTCCGCGAGTCTGGTCGTTGAATAACCCCAATCGGCTGCTGATTGATATTCGTCCAGATTCACTTGTGACGCGCAGTATCGCCTGGGCGCCTGGGCTGCGCTGGCAGCAGCAGATGGTTAGCCTCGGGCGCAGCCAGTTCCCGGTGATTTCACTGGAGGTGGATTCCACCCAACCTGGTGTGGAGCTAAAGCCGATCGTCAGTAATTCGGCTGAGATGGCTGGCACTGCGCCTTTGCTTTCTACGGCACAGCGGCATCAGGCGGCAGCCGCTATTAACGGTGGCTTCTTTAACCGCAACACGCAGCTTCCGCTAGGCGCAATTCGCACCGATGAGCGCTGGGTTTCAGGTCCGATCCTCAATCGAGGGGCGATCGCCTGGAGAAAGACGGGGGAAATCAGCGTGGGACACCTCAGCCTCCAGGAAACCATCAGCCTGGGCAATGGGCAGCACTTGCCAGTGCTATCGCTCAACAGTGGCTATGTGGGGGCCGGGGTTTGCCGCTACACGCCTGCCTGGGGGGCGAACTATAAGACAATCCTCGACAATGAAACCCTGGTAATAGTCCGCAATCGCCAAGTCGTGAGCCAGCGCCTTGCTACCCGTGCCGGACAAACGACCGTCCCCATTCCTGCTGATGGCTATCTGCTAGTTGTTCGGGCAGATCGAGAAGCAGCAAGAGCTTTAGCAACTGGGGCAACGATTCAAGTAGAGGCTGCCACACAGCCCGGAGATTTTGACCAGTTTGCCGAAATTATGGGCGGTGGTCCTCTGCTGCTGCGCGATCGTCAAATTGTTCTCAATGCTCAGGCCGAAAAGTTCTCCAATGCTTTCATTCAGCAATCTGCGCCGCGCAGCGTAATTGCTTCCACGGCTACAGGTAGCTTAGCCTTGGTCACGCTGCACGAACGAGTGGATGGTCTAGGTCCTACTTTGGCAGAAGCTGCCAAAATCATTCAGCAAATGGGTTTTGTCAACGCATTGAATCTGGATGGCGGCAGCTCCACTACCCTCTATCTAGGCGGGCAAATACTTGATCGCCCTGCTAGTACGGCTGCCCGTGTTCATAACGGGATTGGCGTATTTCTCCAGCCAGGTTCGTAATTTCTCACAGTTCTCCATGAAATAGCTCTCAATAATCTCAATCAGCAAATGTAGGCGGCCCAGAGTGCCGCCTATGTCCTTTAGTGGCGAGTGCTACATAAAAAACTAGCGTTTATGAAGAGACGGTATAAATCTTGCAGATCAGCAGGGTCAAGGTTTCGGACCAGAAAGGATTTTGTTATGGTTACTATGCTCCTGGTTCTGCCGTGTTTTCTGAGTTCTGGCTCTGAGTGCTAACTCCAGTCGTTTTGGCTTAAATTTTAACCCGCCTCGGAAGCCCTCTATACCTCGGAAGTGCTAAGCGATCTAGACCTGAGTGTTGCACCTTGATTTAGTCGATCGGATTTAATTCTGCAATTGTTCCAAGGAGAAATTACTGTGGCTCAACCGAAAGAAGCAACTGCCTCACTGGCTTTGACCACCCCTGCCCTGCAAGGGGTTGCAGCAACCGAATTGCGCCCTTGGGGGTCGTTCACTGTGCTGGAGGAAGGACAAGGCTACAAAATCAAGCGGATTGAGGTGAAGCCGGGGCATCGGCTCAGCTTGCAGATGCATCACCACCGCAGTGAACACTGGATCGTAGTCTCAGGAACGGCGCGAGTCCATTGCAATGACGAGGAAAAGCTACTGTTCTGCAATCAGTCTACCTATGTACCTGCCTGCACGACTCACCGCCTAGAGAACCCTGGTGTCATTCCGCTGATTTTAATCGAAGTTCAGAACGGCGAATATCTGGGCGAGGATGACATCGTGCGCTTCCAGGACGACTATGCGCGAACAAAGGCGTAAACTGGCGCTTTTACAGCGTACTTTCCTAGTCTGACAATTTCTAGGGCTTACACAAGTTCTACAATTCATTTTCTAGTCGGGGCGCAGAGTTTGCGCCCCACTGCTTTCTGAGTGCAGATTCTCTTGATGCGGAAAGCGAGATAAAAAGCGATAAGATGACTTATCGCTGAATTCTGTAAATCGGATATGGCAATTCAACTGAGTCCGGCAGCCGTAGCAGAAGTGAACCGGATTAGAGCCAAGCACCCCAATCCAGAGGCACGGTTTCGCTTAGGAATCGCGGCAGGAGGCTGTGCAGACTGGCATTATATCCTGACGATCGACGACCAGCCTACAGCAAACGATCGCAGCTTGACCTGCGACGGTGTTGCGATTGTGGTAGATGCTCAAAGCTGGGCATACCTGGATGGGTTAGCGCTGGACTATTCCGAAGATTTGATGGGAGGCGGCTTCCGTTTCAACAATCCTAATGCTGCAGCGAGCTGTGGCTGCGGTAACTCGTTTTCTGTGAGCAACCCTGGAGGAGAATCTCACAAAACCCCATCCACCGCCCCTTCAACTGACCTATGAATTCTGCCTTCCTCCTAAGCCGCTTGCTGCTTCACTTCAATGGCGACTCTAGCAAGCTGCCTCTTAACCTCTCGGCGATCGCTTTGACACCAGACGGCAGTTTGTGGCTTGGGTCGGATGAGCAAAATTCAATCGGCTCAGAGGAGCTCAACACGCTCGAACGTCTCTCGCTAGGGGAGCCACAAGTTTTCGCTAACCAGACCTCGTTCGCAATCCGCGATTTTCTGCCAATTCACGACGAGGCGGGAGAAATTGACATTGAAGGATTGGACTATAGCAGCCCTTACCTGTGGTTGACTGGCTCTCATAGCAGCAAGCGCAAGAAACCGAAAGGCAAAACCCCTGAAAAGGACTTCGAGCGCCTGACAAAAGTTAAGTCTGAGCCAAACCGCTATTTAATCGCTCGCATTCCGGTGGCAGAAGGGCAGCTCTACCGCTCGTGTGCGTCAAAGTCGAACGAACCCCTAACGGCAGCATTCCTAAAGCTGACCGATGAAGGGAATGAACTGACAGAAGCACTGAAGGAAGACCCTCATCTAGGTGAAATCTTAAAGTCGGGGCTGCCCAGCAAGGAAAATGGCTTCGACATAGAAGGCTTGGCAGCATATGGCAGCAAACTCTTTTTAGGATTGCGGGGTCCGGTGCTGCGCGGCTGGGCGGTGGTGCTGGAAATTGAGCTAGAAGAGCTAGAACCAGGCGTTTTAACGCTTAAGCCAGTTGGCAAGAAAAACTCCCTTTACCGCAAGCACTTTCTCGATCTGGATGGCTTGGGCATCCGTGAGATGGTTCGACAGAACCAGGATCTGCTGATTTTGGCAGGACCCACTATGGATTTGGCAGGAACGCTGCGGCTATACCGCTTTAAAGATGCTTTAGAACGTTCGACCGATAGCCTGTGCAGTCAAAGCCCTGACCAGCTAACGATCGAGTTTGATTTACCCTACAGTGCTACAGGCGACAAGGCAGAAGGAATGACGCTGTTTCCCTGTGTTGGGCAGGCTAGCGCGCTGATGGTAGTTTACGATGCGCCTGATGCCAATCGTTTAGTGGGAGCCAACTCAGTTTTTGCAGATGTATTTAAGCTTTCAGATCCCGAAGGATGAGGCTTGAACTGCTGAGCAGTGGAGGCTTTCGGGCGATCAATTTTGTTGGCTATTTGTCGCCTATTGGTCTAATTCAATTAAATCGATCACCTTCTCAAACGAGAATCCCTTAATCCGTTGAGCCACTTCCTTCAACGACTGAAACGGACGCTCACTCCGTTCTATCGTGATCGCCTCCACTACCCGCTCTGCCGTCTTGCCAACAATTCCCACCCGCTTCACAAGCTGCTGCAGTTGACCTACCTCTGCAACATTGAAGGTTTCTAGCAGCCTGCTACAGCCTAAGTCTGCCGAATATCCACCAATCGACCATTTTGGTGGGATTTGGGTTTGTCCTGCCTCTGCTTGTATCAGGCGATCTGGCTCCGCGTTGCGTGGAGACGGACGGCGAAATAAATGAACCTGCTGGAGAATGGCTTTCTCCTGAGTTGGTTCAACTAGATAGGCCTCGACGCGGTCAAACAGCTGTGGATTGAGGCGGTTTGCGGCAAGAGCAGCAAAATACTCGAAGTTGCCCTCGATCACCTCAAAAGTACTGCCAGTTTCGCGCCGCAGAACCAGCGGATTGATGCAGCTTTCTACCTCCAAGAGCAACTGGGTTGCTCGTTCTAGATCGGCTTGTGCAAAATTCCAGCGGGAGGCTGACGCTTTAATTCGCCGCAGCGGCACGAGTTCGGTTGATAGCTTCATGGCAACCAAGGGTACCTGCGAAAATCTGGTTTACGCTTCTCCAAAAACGCCTGCTTGCCTTCCGCACCTTCTTCGGTCATGTAGTAGAGCAAAGTAGCGTTGCCTGCCAGCTCTTGCAGCCCCGCCTGCCCATCACAGTCGGCATTGAAGGCAGCTTTGAGACAGCGAATGGCGATCGGGCTTTTCTCCAAGATTTCTTGCGCCCACTGGATACCCTCTGCCTCCAGTTGCTCAATTGGAACTACGCAGTTCACCAATCCCATCTCTAGCGCCTGCTCTGCACTATATTGGCGGCAAAGATACCAAATTTCTCGCGCTTTTTTTTGCCCAACGATGCGCGCCATGTAGCTGGCGCCAAAGCCGCCGTCAAAGCTGCCTACTTTGGGTCCGGTTTGCCCAAAAATGGCATTGTCAGCGGCAATGGTCAGATCGCACAGCAGATGCAGCACATGCCCCCCGCCGATCGCATAGCCCGCCACCAGCGCAATCACAACCTTGGGCATCGAGCGAATTAGCCGCTGCAAGTCCAGTACATTCAAGCGGGGCACTCCCGCCTCATCGACATAGCCGCCCTGACCTCGAACGCTTTGATCGCCGCCCGCACAAAAGGCATATTTACCATCGGTATGCGGACCTGCTCCCGTCAGCAGTACCACGCCAATCCGCGAATCTTCTCGCGCATTCGCAAAAGCGTCATACAGCTCGACCACGGTTTTAGGACGAAAAGCATTGCGCTTATGAGGGCGATTGATCGTAATTTTGGCGATCCCGTCTGCTTTGTGATACAGGATATCTTCGTAGTCTTTAACAGCGTGCCAGAAGGACATGATGAGGAATGAAAGAGGAGCGAAATTGCTGGGAAACCAGGTTTCTTGCTTGGCGCTAGATAGCTAAACGAAAGGTTGATCCTGGTCCTTTGGGAGCCGATCGAAGGCAATCGCTGGAACGATCGGCTTGCTCATTATCTCACCCCCTGATCGGCTGGATCAAAATCCTGTGTCCCTCTCTGGTGCAGATTCGTTAGAAACTTGCTCTACAGTAATCAAAATACGCCTTCTCAGAAATGCTGCCTATGTTGCTTGTCCGCCCTAAGCAAACTCTCTCGATGCTGACCCGCGATCGCGTTCGTCTAGATGCCGATGTTTATTATCCGGATGCCGAGGGCGAATTTCCGGTGCTGCTGATGCGACAGCCCTATGGACGAGCGATCGCCTCCACGGTCGTTTATGCGCATCCTACTTGGTATGCAGCGCACGGTTACATTGTCGTGATTCAAGACGTGCGGGGGCGCGGCAGTTCTGAAGGCGAGTTTGATCTGTTTGCTCATGAAATTGCAGATGGTTTTGACACCGTAAGCTGGGCAGCAGCCCTGCCCCAGAGCAGCGGACAGGTGGGAATGTATGGCTTTTCCTATCAGGGAATGACGCAGCTATATGCAGCGAGCGCGCAACCACCCGCCCTTAAAACGATCTGCCCCAGCATGGTGGGCTATGACCTGTATCAGGACTGGGCCTATGAAGGCGGCGCATTTTGCTACCAGCTCAATCTCGGCTGGGCGATGCAGCTCGCAGCCGAAACAGCCCGACGACAGGGCAATTGCGATGCTTATCACACGCTCTACGGCGCAGCCCGCAATCCGCCGCTGCACGATCCGGTTTGTCCGCAGTCGGGCATCCTCAAGCAGCTTGCACCCGACTCCTTCTATCACGATTGGTTGAGCCACCCAGAGCCAGACGAGTACTGGCAGCGATCGCCCAGCAGCCAAATGCAGCCGGTGGACTTGCCAATGCTACATATTGGCGGCTGGTTCGATACCTACATGCGCGGCACGCTGCGGCTGTATGAGGAGATGGCAGAACGCAGCACCTCTCGGCAGCATTTGGTTGTGGGTCCTTGGGCACACATCCCCTGGGGACGGAGAGTCGGCGCAGTTGACTATGGCGCAGCGGCAAATAGCCCGATCGATTCTCTGCAAATTCGCTGGTTTGATCACTTCCTCAAGGGTAAAGAGACCAAATTACCCGATGAACCACCTGTGTACCTGTTTGAAATGGGCACGAATCAATGGAGATCGTTCGATCGATTTCCAAGCCGCAATTCAGAAGCATACAGGTTAAGCAGTACGGGATTAGCAGCAATGGACAATCGTCAGGGGAAGCTGAAAACAGCCGACGAAGTAGATCCAGCTGCAGCAGATGTGCTAATCCATGATCCTTGGCGTCCGGTTCCGGCACTGGGTGGGCATGGGGCATTTCCGGCAGGGTCGTTTGATCGAGCGGCGATCGATTGTCGCTCGGATGTGCTGACCTACACTGCAGCACCGCTGGAAGCCGATCTACATCTGGCTGGCGTGCCGATCGTTGAGCTAGACTGCACCGCCGATACGCCCAGCTTTGATCTCTGCGTGATTCTTTCTGAAGTTAAGCCGAACGGTGCTGTCTTCAACTTCTCACAGGGCTATCGCCGCATCAATATTGCTGTTTCACCCATTTCGATCGCCCTCCAGCCCACTTGTATCTGCATTCTCAAAGGCAGCGCCATCCGGCTTAGCGTCAGCGCTGCCTGTTTCCCGGCTTATGCAATGAATTCAGGCACAGGAGCGCCACCTGCTGAGAGCAAGCTGATTGAGGCACAGGTCATCACGGTAACGCTAAACAGCGGAGAGGGACAGGCTTCGCAGGTGCTGCTGCCGATCGTTTGAGTTCTTTCAGCAAGCCAAATACATCCTCCAACCCTTGACTCAATTCGTATCGCCAGGAACACTATTAACTAAAGGCATACTTTTCATCCCTCGGTTCCCCATTTCGCACAATGTCTCAAACTATCCCCACGCTCCCTTACTCCTCCCATCCCCTAGCAGACTTCATCTACCGACTGGAGGCAGGCGAGGCGCTGCTGCCCGACTCGCCCGAGAACGTAGTGGAAGTGGTGGGTGTCCTCAAAAGCTACGGGATCGTCCTAGATGCTTATCAGCGCAATTTGCAATTCATCGCCGAGCATCAATTTTTGGTGATGTTTCCCTTTTTTAAATACATGAATGGGGAAGTCACCTTTGCCAAGCTGCTGAAACACTGGTGGCACGATCGGATCAACTACGAGTTCGCCGAATACTGCATGAAAGGGATGCTTTGGCACGGGGCAGAGAAGCTGGATGCCTATTTGGACAGCGACGAATTTCGGCAGCGCGCTGAGGCAGCCATTCAAGCAAAAGTTAGGGGCAGCCTGCTGGGGAAGGGGTTGCATCGTGGCTTTGCAGAATTTTTCCCAGAACAGGTGCGAATGATGGCGTATTACAGCGTTCTGGGACAATTTTGGAATGTGATGAGCCGCATGTTTCTGGAGCTGTCCGACCGCTACGATCGTGGCGAGATCCAAACAATCCAGCAGGTGGTGCAGCATGTCCTAGACGGGTTAGTGGCGGCAGCAAACGATCCACTCACCTATGCAGTGACCATCAAAGACAAAACCTATGAGCTGATTCCGCAGTCGGCAGGGCTGACGTTCTTGATGGATTCGGCTGTGCCCTATGTTGAAGCAGTATTTTTTCGATCGTTCCCCTTCTTCGGCACGGTGTCCTATAATGCCCAAGCCGGGCAAATCCCTGAGGAGCAAGCAGACTTTAGCTATGGGGCACTGTTTGCCGATCCGCTGCCGATCGGTGGAGCGGGCATCCCGCCTACTCTGCTGATGCAAGACTTACGGCACTATATTCCCGATTATCTCCACCAAATTTATATGCAAGGCTTGCGGGGCGAAGACGATCTGCGAGTAAAAATTTGCATCAGCTTCCAAAAGTCAATGTTCTGCGTGACCACAGCTGCCATTCTAGGGCTGATGCCTTACCCGCCCACGACGACAGATATAGAGCAGCGACGGGCAAATCGGGCGTATCTAGAAAAGTGGCTAGATCGATTCGTGCAATCTCGTTTGCCCGATGTGCAGGCAGCTTGAGCCTTGCCAGAAGCTTAAGCTTTTCCGCCCCGATAGCGGAGCTGTTGCTTCACCTTATATAAACGGGTGAACTGTGGAATATCGCCTCGATGCCCCAGCACAATTACGCTATCGCCTTCCCGAATTACTTCAGTGTGATCGGGGTGCAGCACCAAACCAGCCAGCCTGCGCCGTAGCGCCACTACGATGAATGCGCCTTTGCCCCGCACTTCTAAATCGGCGATCGTCCTATCTGCCAGCGGTGAGCCGGTTGAAATAGTTAGTTCATCGACCTGCACATCAATCTGTGCTAGCAGCTCGTTGAGGTGGGTGCGATCGTCGCTTTGATCTAAAAACTCCACCAGATTGGGACTGGTAATTAAATTCGCCATGCGTAAACCGCTGATGCTGGCGGGCGAAACAACGTGGTTTGCCCCTGCTAGGCGCAGTTTTTTCTCAGTGGTCGGCATTTCCCCCCGTGCCACAATCACCAGATCTGGGTTTAGCTCTCGCGCAGTCAACGTAATGAACACATTCAAGGCATCATCTGGCAAAACGGTTGCCAGCACCTTTGCCCGCTCAATGCCTGCTGCCTGCAGCACTAGCTCATCTGTAGCGCTGCCCTGACAAACCTGATAGCCCCGCTCCTCAGCGCTGGCAATCCGATCGGCTGCATTGTCCACCACCACAAATGGCTGTTGGGTAGTGGTAAGCTGCCGCGTCAGCACTTGCCCAATTCGCCCAAAACCACAGACGATCGTGTGGTCTTTCAGGCTGGCAATGTCTCTGGTTTTGCGGCGGCTGTCGAGCGCCCGGTGAATTTCTCCCTCTGTCACTATCTGTACGATTCCTCCCACAATAAAGGCGGCTGAAACTACGCCTGCCACGATCACAATGATTGTAAACACCCGACTAACAGGCGTGACCGGGCAAAACTCACCATAGCCAACGCCGAAGATCGTAATGATGACCATGTAAACGGCATCAAACAAATTGCAACCAAACCAGATATAGCCCACCACTGCACCCATAAAGGTGAGCAGAAAAAAGATTGCCCCAGTGAAAATGCCTCGAATTGGCGGCATGAAGGAGTCTCCTAAACAGCATTGCGATTAGGTTTAGCCGGGTGTTGCAGATGCAATTGAGGTGGAACGCTTGTCCGGGCTCAACCCTGAGAGGCTGCCTTATATTCGCCTTTACTATCAGTCTTTGCCGTTAAGTTTAAGCCGGTGACATGATCGGCTGCTGTGTTGCAGATAGCAGCCGATCGTGTGGTTGGCGTTGGCAAAATGCAGAGGAGATCGGCGCAAATTTGTCCGTGGGAATTAAAGACACCCACTCTAATGGATGTGATAGGATAGTTGACTGCACTGATATTGATAGAAATAAAGCAAATTCATCATGGCACTGCTGCAAGAACGCAAGCAAGAAATTATCTCTGAGTACCAAGTTCACGGAACCGACACCGGCTCGGCTGATGTTCAGGTGGCAATGTTGACTGAGCGCATCAACAAACTGAGCCTCCACCTAAGAGAAAACAAGAAAGACCATGCGTCTCGACGGGGTCTGCTCAAGATGATTGGTCAGCGGAAGCGCTTGCTCGCCTACATCCAGCGGCAAGACCAAGACCGCTATCGGGCGCTAATTACGCGGTTGGGGATTCGCGGCTAATTCTTTCGCAAGGTGGCATATGTCCTCCAATCAAGGTGATGCTCAAACCGGTAAGGAATCTACAGAAGCCGCCAGTCGGCAATCCCTGCCCTTCGAGCCAAAAAGCCGCAAGCCTGAGCCAAAAGCCAAAAAGCAGCCGATTCGTAAAGCAGCTCAACCGCAAGCCAAGCCGCAGCCCAGTCCAGATGCGGGAATTCCGCAGGTGGTGAGTCGGCGGATGGCACGGCGGATGGCGTTCTTTTGTGGCGTGCCTACCATGCTGGGCATGCTAACCTTTGTCGTCAGCTATCTGGTAGTTTCAAACGATCTACTGCAGTTGCCGACCTATGCGGTGCTGCTAGTGAGCTTGGGCTGTTTTGGGCTGGGCGTGGTGGGGTTGACCTATGGCGTTCTGTCGGCTTCTTGGGAAGAAGATGCCGTTGGCAGTCGCTTGGGGTTTGCCGAATTTAAAACTAATCTAGGACGCACCACTGACGCATGGCGAGAAAATGCTCAGAAAGCAAAGGCGGCTAGAGCAGAAGCAGCGCAAGACAAGGTACAAGATAAGGCGCAAGACAAGGCAGATAAAAAATCTTAAGATCGGCATTGGGGGGTGGCAAAGCTACCCCTCAACTGTTTTAAACCTCACGATAGGGCATCTTATGATCGTCGTCATGAAGATTGGCACTCCAGAAGCCGAGATCGACAGCCTAGCCGCAGAATTCCAGACTGCCGGATTGACCCCCGAAAAGATTGTGGGCAAGCACAAAACCGTCTTGGGTTTGGTTGGGGATACGGTCGATCTTGATCCGCTGCAGCTTCAGGAGATGAATCCATGGATTGAGCAGGTCTTGCGGGTCGAGAAACCCTTCAAACGGGTGAGCCGCACCTATCGGCATGGGGAAGCCAGCGAAGTCATTGTGCCGACCCCTAACGGAGCCGTTACCTTTAGCGAACAGTCGCCTGTCGTCGTAGTGGCAGGCCCTTGCTCCGTCGAAAACGAGCAGATGATTATTGAAACGGCGCAGCGAGTCAAAGCGGCAGGCGCTCAGTTCTTGCGCGGTGGAGCTTACAAGCCCCGCACCTCTCCCTATGCGTTCCAAGGGCACGGCGAGAGCGCCCTTAATCTGCTAGCGGCCGCTAGAGATGCAAGTGGATTAGGCATCATTACTGAGGTGATGGATGCCGCCGATTTAGAAAAAATTGCTGAGGTTGCAGATGTGGTGCAGGTTGGCGCTCGCAACATGCAAAACTTTTCGCTGCTAAAGCGAGTTGGCGCTCAGGATAAACCCGTTCTCCTGAAGCGGGGCATGTCCGCCACGATCGAAGAGTGGCTAATGGCAGCCGAGTACATTTTGGCAGCCGGCAACCCCAACGTAATTCTTTGCGAGCGTGGCATTCGCACGTTTGATCGCCAGTACGCTCGCAATACGCTCGACCTCGCCGTGATCCCAGTCTTGCGATCGCTGACTCACCTACCCATTATGATTGACCCGAGCCACGGCACAGGTATAGCTGAGTATGTGCCCGCAATGGCAATGGCAGCCATCGCCGCTGGTGCAGATTCGCTGATGATCGAAGTCCACCCAAATCCTGCCAAAGCCCTCTCTGATGGACCACAATCTTTAACACCCGATCGCTTTGATCACCTGATGCAGGAAGAACTAGCGGTAATCGGGCGGGCGATCGGACGGTGGGAGCGAGCAGGGATTTTATTTTAAGGGTAAGTGGTATATCTCAAGCGATGCACCACCTACCCTTAAAACAGGTTTAAATCTCCCCGGTATACGATCGCCCCTTAATTTGCGCCAGCTCTTCAGCCACCAGCACTTCATCTTCCGAGTAATAGCCCGCCGATTTTTTCGCTTCAATCTCGACTTGGGCATCGGCGGGAATTAGCTCTGGCGGAATTGGAATCCGTTGAACAACCTGAATGCCTGCATTGGTGACGGCATTGTATTTCATGTTGCTCATAGAAACGAGGCGATCGATCCGCGTCACACCTAGCCAGTGCAATACATCTGAGGTGAGTTCTTGGAAGCGCATATCTTGCACTCCGGCAACGCACTCCGTTCGCATAAAGTAGGCATCAGCTCGATCACCGCCTTCCTGCCGCTTGCGGGCGTTATACACCAAGAACTTGGTAACTTCACCCAAAGCCCGACCCTCTTTGCGGCAGTAGACAATGATACCAACCCCACCCTCCTGCGCCGTCTGGATGCAAACTTCAATGCCGTGCACCAGATAAGGGCGGCAAGTGCAAATATCGGAGCCGAACACATCAGACCCGTTGCATTCATCATGGACGCGCACCGCTACTGGCTTAGTTGGATCAGCGATCGCTTCTACGTCTCCAATAATGTATACCGTTGCCCCACCGATTGGCGGCAAAAACACATGCAAATCGGGTCGGGTAACTATCTCGGGGAACATGCCGCCTGTTTGCTGAAACAAAACGCGACGCAGCTCCCACTCCTCAATTTGCAGCCGCTTTGCAATGCCAGGTAGATACCAGACCGGATCGATCGCCGCCTTCGTCACCAGCAGGCTGCCGTCTGCCTTGAGGAGTTGTCCATCGATCGTCAGCCGCCCTTGGGCAATTTCGTCTTTGAGCTCTGGGATGTTGATATGAGCTTTGGTAATGGCGATCGTGGGCAGAATATCGTACTCTTGGTCGTAGTTGGTAAAGACTTCGCCCACCACCGCTCCAAAGGGATCGAGCGACACAATCTTGTCTGGATCGCTCCAGCTGGGATGCGGTCCAATCTGCACTGGAGGAGACGTATCGGTCAAATCTGCTTTGTGAGTCGGATCGAGGACACCACTGGCGACGGCAAGCGCCCGATAGATCCCGTAGGAACCCGCGTGAGTGCCAATTACATTGCGATAGTGCAAACTGCGGAGCGAACCAATGACCGGTCCGCGATCGATCGGGTTGGCAGCACCCCAGCAAATGGGAATAACTTTGCCGTTCGATCGGTTTTGGTGGGACGTGAGGATGATGTGCTTAGACTGAGCTGATTTTGAAGCCGATGCTGGTTTTGAATTCGTCGGTGGGGTCGAATTGTCTGTCATAGCAGCAGTTGCGCCCTCGTAAAGCGATGGTGTTTTATTCTAATATTTGTGCCTGCCCTGCTTCTACCTCCTCCCTGAAGAGAAAGTGCAATCAGGATCTGTCTATCGGCTAATTTCTAGAGGTTCGCCAAGCTGAATTTTTGCGAACCAATAAGATTACCATACGCCCTTTAGTTCCCTAGCGCCTGCAATGACTCCTGAAGTTCATCTGATCCAACACCCTTTAGTCCTGCATAAGCTGTCGATCATGCGTCAGGCAGAAACACACACGCAAGATTTTCGCCGCCTACTCAAGGAGATTTCGATGCTGCTGGCATACGAAGTCACCCGCGATCTGCCGCTCAAGTACGAAACGATCAAAACGCCGCTCACTGAAATGTCTGCCCCAATGCTGGCAGCCGACAAAAAAATGGTGATCGTTTCGATTCTGCGTGCCGGACAAGGCTTGCTCGACGGCATGATTGAACTCATTCCCACGGCAAAAGTAGGGCATATTGGGCTATACCGCGAACCCACAACGCTGATGGCAGTTGAATATTACCTGAAGCTGCCGCCTGATGTGGCACAGCGCGATATGTTCGTGGTCGATCCAATGCTGGCAACGGGCAATTCTGCCGTGGCAGCAGTCGATCGCCTCAAAGAAGCCAACCCTGCCTCCATCCGTTTCGTCTGTCTGCTTGCCGCCCCCGAAGGCATTCAGCACTTCCACGAGCAGCACCCCGATGTACCGATCTATACTGCTGCGATCGACGAAAGACTGGACGATCATGGATACATTATTCCTGGCTTGGGCGATGCAGGCGATCGGCTGTATGGAACGCGGTGAGCAGCGGTGAAGGTGGGGGGTATGGGAGGTGTGCAATGCAGAATGAACTTAGCGATGTCAGGGTTGTAGAGTATTTGCGATCGACTCAGGCAATCCGCGAGCGCTGCGGGGCGCTGTTTGGTTTAGCCGAGCAGGATCGGCTAGAACACTTTCGGCTGGACTTAGATGCGCTGGATCAAACTGCCGCCTATGTGTTGCAGGTGATGCAAGCGGCTTACCCAGATCTGCAGGTGCCTTTCCATAGCCGCTGGCGGCATTTTGCTGCAGGGGGAGTTGAGCGATCGGCATGGCTAGATGAAAAGCTAGCAGGGCTTGATCCACTAGAGCAGGCGCGAGCAAAGTTTGATTTAGCCATCACCAGTGTGCTGCTAGATGCAGGAGCAGGAGCCAGTTGGCAATATCAGGAAGCCGAAACCGCACGGGCATTTGGGCGATCGGAAGGCTTGGCGGTCGCTAGCTTTCATCTGTTTTTGCAGGGTGGTTTTTCTAGTGATCCGACTGCACCGCTACAAGCCGACGCTGCCGGACTAATAGGCTTAACAGAAGCTGCCTTTAAGCAAGGCTTCCAGATCAGCGACCAGAATCCGCTGGTGGGCGTGGCCGGACGGCTAGCGCTCATGCACTGCCTCGGAGAAGCAATTCAGCAACAGCCAGACTTGTTTGGCGCAGATCGCCCCCGTCTCGGCAATCTGGTCGATTATCTGCTTCGGCAGGCAGCCAATCGACAGCTCAAAGCCCATCAGGTGTTTGAGGCAGTCCTACTGGGGTTGAGCCCGATCTGGGCAGGAAGAGTAACGATCGCCGGCATCAATCTAGGAGATGTTTGGAGGCATCCCGCCCTACCCGATACCGGTTTGGGCAGTCAGCTTGTCCCCTTTCACAAGCTCTCTCAGTGGCTCACCTATTCGCTGCTGGAGCCGCTGCAGGCGCTGGGGCTGGAAATTACCGATCTCGATCAGCTCACGGGACTACCCGAATACCGCAATGGCGGACTTTGCCTTGACTTAGGGCTATTGCAGCCCAAGCATGAAGCAATCCTGCAGCAGCCGTATGAGCCAAGCTCTCCAGTGATTGTGGAGTGGCGTGCCCTCACGGTGATTCTGCTCGATCGCATTGCTGCCGCGATTCGCCAGCAGCTCAACCTGGATGCCACCGAGTTACCTTTAGCCAAAGTTTTGGAGGGCGGAACCTGGGCAGCCGGACGCAAAATTGCGGTCGAGCGGCGATCGGGTGGAGTGCCGCCAATTCAGATCATCAGCGACGGCACCGTGTTTTAGATTGATTAACCTGGCAATAATTGAAAATATATAGTTTTAAGATTTTGTGGCGGGGTACAGTGCTCCCGCCACAAAATCTTAAATGGCTGGGTTAATAGGCGGGTTCACCTGCCCTGTCCTCCAGATGAGCGATCGTCTCCATGACTGAACTGTTTGAATTTGAAGCAGATTTTGCCAATTCCCTCCGCTGCATCCCCATGCTGGTGCGCTACAAGCTCGATACTTGCGGGGTGAAACTCAAGCTGCATCACTGGAACCAACTCAGCTCCGCAGAACGCCAGCAGGTTTTGGTAGCCCCCTGCGAGAGCGCAACTGAAATCCAAGCCTATCGATCGTTGCTGCATCAGCTAGTGCAATCCCACTTAGGCGAAGTTCCGGCAGATCTGCCAGTAGACGATCGCCCCGACTGGAACAACCTAGCCAAAATTCCTGAAAGCGTTCAGCAGCAGGGGGAGGCAGTCGGCACAGCGCTGAGCCTAGAGCAGTGGATAAGCCTCACCCCCCTCCAACGATTTGCCCTAATCAAGCTGAGCCGTTCCAATCACGAAAATCGTAACTTTTTGCCCGCGCTCAAAGAGTTTCACCTCACGGAACCCTAAGAAACAGCAGCCTGTTTGTTTCAGAGGATGTTTGAAATGTTGCTTTTTTCGCTTTAGCAATGCTGCTCCCCCCGGGCTCCATCCTGAGAAAAACAAAGCCTAAAAAGGCGAAACCGTTTGTGGAGCGTGCGTGGAGCACACCACCACTCAAAGTCCTTCCTATTTAAAGGGGGATCTTAGAAGGATCGAACCATTTGTCGGTTAAAAAAGTCTTTTCTGCCATCTGCTAATGCACTTTTGAATCTACGCTCTAAAATTCAAAGTGCAACCCAGGTCTTAGTGGTGAATGAGGGCAGGCTATGAGCGATAGCGATCTAATCATTCTGGTCATCTTTTTGATTTGTGTGTCCTACGTGGTCTACAACGCGATCAACTGGCTGGACAACCAAACCAAAGTTGAATTTGAGAGAGGTGAACTAGACAGCCAGCTCAGCAGCCTCACTCTGGAGGGCACTCCTCTCAAAGAGATTGTTGAAGTCAGCTTTGGCTTCAAACCTTTCGATCGCTTCAAATTCTCCGACCAGCCTAAATCCCTCTCTACCACCATCAAAAATAAATCCAAAGATATCCAAATCTTTGCCGACTGGGACAGAAGTACCCTGACTGACTACGGCAATGCTTCTCGTCGGGTAATTCACCTGAATTCTGCTAGGCAATTCATCAGCAACCACCAACCGCCGCTCATCCAGGTTCCCAACCCCATCACACCCGGCACCAGCCTCATTGCTGCCCAGCTAGCTCCCGAAGAAGTCGTCCAACGAAACTTTGAAAAAAACGTTTTAGAACCCATGAAGCCGATCGTCGATCTAGACGATCTGGCAAGAAGAGCCGACCTAAAAATAACGCCTAAAGAAGTCAAACTAAAAAACAGCAGATTCAGAAATCGCAAAGCACCGCTAGAATTTTCCCTGCGTCTGCTCCTACAAATGAAACCCCTGAGCGACGGCGGTGGCAGAACCTATGAATATCTACTTCTATGTAAATTTAGGGTGATCAACATGCCCTGGTGGGATCAGCTCCCCTGGAACCCCAAAAAGTGAGGAAAGACCAGGAAAGCGGAGTTATACCTTACAGGGTTGGGAATCGCTATAAACTGGAATGGGAAGAGGAGGCGAGGGGGTTACGGACGACGATCGGTGTCGATCGTCTTCTGAGGAAAGTCCGGGCTTCCGAAAGACCAAACTTGCTGGGTAACGCCCAGTGCGCGCGAGCGTGAGGATAGTGCCACAGAAACATACCGCCAGTAGCCGAGGACATCTGTCCTCACCATTCACTGGTAAGGGTGCAAAGGTGCGGTAAGAGCGCACCAGCAACGTCGAGAGGCGTTGGCTCGGTAAACCCCGGTGGGAAGCAAGGGAGTAGGAGCCACGGTTGGTCTTTTTCCGGCTCCGGGCAACAAGGGCAACCTTGCTGCGAGATCCGCTAGAGGTGTCTGGTAACAGACATCCCAGATAGATAACCACCCTCTAAGTGGTACTGCCATTTAGAGAACAGAACCCGGCTTATGTCCGCCTCTTCCCAACGATCAGCCCTTCCCAACAATCAAACTTGTATAGGGCTGCGGTTGAGTAGAAGTTCACTTCCCAACAGCTATAGAAGTCTTAAATTACTTGCTTTGTAGCAGCTGTAAAGTAAATATTCAGCCAGTCACATTAAGACAGAAGAGCTGCCCTGCCATAATATAAAACATGCTTTATTTTCTAGTAAGTTGACAACTCTATGTTCAACGGTGACTCAGGAGAACTGCATCAAAAGCATCTGATCTCAGCAGATACTCCTAGTAAGCAAGAGCAATTAGCATTCGACTTAGAAAATACTCAATCAGAAGTGAGCTGGTTGCGCCATCAGGTTGAGTCACTTCAACAGGAGCTGGCTAAGCGAGTGCAACAACAGCGGGAAATAGAACAAGAGCTACAGATGTTCCAACAAGAGCTTGGGCTGATGAACCAGGAAATTCAGTCCATATTTGAGGCAACACAGCGAACGTTCAAGGAGAACAGAGGAATTACTCATATTTTGCTGCAGGAAGGAGAGCTGTCTGAAGAAGCAAAAGAGGCATTAGTTAAATTGCTGAAGCTAATTGACAACGAAACTCTCTGCCCTGAAGAAATTGGCAAAGCCGAAGCGGCAGCATACAATCGTATAACTTTGCAACCTGGAGATATCAAAAGGTCATACGATCGCACTCATTGCACTGTTGAACAATTTACTGTGCGGTCGGGCAAGCTGATCGACTCTACTGGAACATTTAGAACAACAGCTCTCAAACTAGCCGCTCGCTTTGTCAATCTTCGTAACCGGCACAGGGAGTCCAAGCAGCAGCGGAGCGTCATCTTTCAACAAACCCGGCAGCATACTCAGCAGTCTGCAGATCAGATCAGGCAATCGAAGCAACTCTTAGGCAATAAACCAGCTCTCCACCCGGCGACTCGCAACTCTGCCCTTCCTGAATTTGCTATTCAGCACCTGCTTGAGCAACCGAAAGACCAGATTACAGCCCAACAGCAGCGGGTTGAGCAACAATTGGAGCAGACAAACAAATTGCAGCAGAGAATTAATGACCAAAAGCGATGGGACATGGAACGAGGTCAGCCAGGATCATAGCGTGGAATCGCGGCGGCAAGTTCAACTCCGCCAATTTATCCAAAAGCTAGGACTCCCTCAGCAGGCGGCAGTCAATTGGCAGCTGCTAGACCTAGCGTTGACGCATCCCACGGCATCAGCAACCGCAAACTATGAGCGGCTAGAGTTTGTCGGAGATGCTGTGGTGAAGCTGGCAGCAGCCGAGTTTCTGTTCACCACCTATCCACAGGCAACCGAGGGCGAAATGGCAGCAATTCGGGGCATTCTGGTGAGCGATCGCCTGCTCGCCCAAGTTGCTGAAGCCTACGGAGTCGATCGCTATTTGCTCCAAGGCAACAGCGCCCTTGCCGACAAAGTGGGTCGAGAAACCCGCCTCGCAGCCGCTCAAGAAGCAATTTTGGCAGCCCTCTACCTCAGTACTGGCAATCTTGAGCTAATTCGAATTTGGTTAGATTCTCACCTGCAGCAGTTTACAGAAACTATCCGCCGCGACCCCGCCTTACAAAACTACAAAGGCGCACTGCAAGCTTGGACGCAGACCCACTACAAAGCCTTGCCGGAATATCGCGTCATGGAAGTTGGGCAAGCTTATGGCGATCAAGAAAGATTCGTCGCTGAGGTTTGGCTACAAGACAAGCTCTGGGGACAAGGAAAAGGACAATCGAAGAAAGCCGCTGAACAAGCTGCTGCCCAAGTCGCCTTCTTAGCGTTACGCGAACAAAAGCCGCTCCAGCCCCAGGATTAAGCCATTCTTTCTCCAACTTCAGCAATTTCGCCGACATAGCCGTTCAACCTTCAGGGAACTCTAGAGCCGAACTGCCACCGAAGGATACAGCCTTGGTTCTCACGTCCCACAGCCTCCCTCAAACCCTTTCCCAATCCATCTCCCCCTGCCAGCCTGTTAAGATCGCCCTCTTGGGAGTCGGACGCTGGGGCAACCATCTTTTGCGAAACCTGCTGGCGCATCCCCAAGCGGAGGTGGTGGCAATCGTTGATCCAGATGCCGATCGCCTGGAAAGAACTGCCCATCAATTTGAGCTAGATCATTCGCTGCTAATAAGCGACTGGGCAACCGCTTTAGAGGTACCTGGGTTAGAGGCGATCGTGGTCGCAACGCCTGCCGCAACGCACGATCGGCTGATTCGAGCTGCCCTTCAGAGAAAGCTGCATGTGCTAGCAGAAAAACCGCTGACGCTAGACCCACTCACTGCCCTCGAACTCTGCTGTCTGGCAGAGGTTCAGCAGCGTCAGCTCGTGATCGATCACACCTATCTTTTTCATCCGGCAGTTAGCCGAGGGCGAGCGGTAATTCAGCAGGAGCAGCTAGGAGAGCTACGCTATGGATATGCTAGCCGCACCCATTTAGGCCCGGTGCGAAGTGACGTCGATGCCCTGTGGGATCTAGCAATTCATGACATTGCGATCTTCAATCACTGGCTTAATCAAGTGCCAATCCAGGTGCAGGCTCAAGGAAAAGTTTGGCTGCAGGCAAACGGGTCAGATAGCTCAACAACAGGTGACCGCCTGCCCCAAAGCTTGTCTGACTTAGTATGGGTCAAGCTGCTTTATCCCTGTGGCTTCCAGGCTTCCCTCCACCTCTGCTGGTCAAATCCTGATAAGCAGCGACGCCTGTGTGCCGTAGGCGATCGAGGCACATTAGTTTTCGATGAGTTGAGTGATGCTCCGCTGACGCTGCTACAGGGGCGCTTGGAGCTGCAGCAACAGCACTATACCCCCATCGAGCAAGTCCGGCGGGTGCTCGATCTCGCCCCAATTGAGCCACTGCAGGCAGTCTGCACCCATTTTCTGAACTGCGTCCAGACTCATTCTCCCTCTACAATTTCGTCAGGGTGGTTGGGGGCAGAGCTGGTGCAAATTTTGGCAGCTTTAACGCGATCGCTTAATCAAGGTGGGCAGCCTGTCACACTGGCACTTCGTCAACCCTAGCACCCCTAACAGCGGATACTACTCCTCAAACACCACTCCTCATTCTTCAGTCTTCTGCACGCCCAAATCATCTAACAGCTCTTCCATCCCTTGTAGTAGCTGGCTAAGGGCAGGCAGCGTCTCGGATTTGGCAGATACTAAGCCTGGTTCCGCATGGGTGCGATTGCGAATCTCTTTGAGCTTGTTTTGGAGCTGATTGGCAATGCTGAGGGCATCTCGCTCTAGTTTAGAAACCTGCTGCTGCTGATAAAACTTGAGGGCAGCTCCTCGCAGAACTTGTACGGTCGCCTCTTCTCCGTGATTGCTAGGCATAAACCGGCAGCACAGCAAAATACGGTGATGATCGTATAGGTATTCTGCTTCTGCTTGTCGGAGCCGTTCCACGGGTTGGGGCGGCAGATGCACAACTTGCTTCAGCTCTTTAATCATGCCGCGGAGTTGAGCCAGAGGGAGCCCTTCCAAAACCGATTGCAAAACTCCATCCTGGCTCCAGAGGACACGCCCGTAGCCTGCATGGCATTCAAAATACAGCCGTCCTATGCCATCTGCCAAAACTCTCACCAGAAGCTCCTGCAACAGCTCCAGGGGAGGCAGACCACTCAAAGTTTGCAGTGGGCTGCCTGGATGATGAGCCTGCACGGTTAGCACAGGCAGTGATTCTAATGGCGGCAAGCTGCGAGGAGCGGATGAAGCAGGGATTCCCGCAGGCTTTTGCGAGTTCCGACGAAGAAAAGACGCATTTGCTTTGATAATTAAATCTGCTCGGCTTGAAACGCTTGAACCGGGCTTACTTAAGCTGGGCTTAAGTAAACTAGGCTGATCTAAGCTGGGCGAATCTAGTTCTTCTGGGCTGTCTACAATTAGCGTGTTGCGATCGCCAGGGTTTGCTTCTGGTGCTTGATCAGTGCTAGATGTTCCACTGGCAACGGCATCAGGAGTGCTATGGTTAAACGAAGCCCGTTCTGTCGCTTGCTTCCCTACATGGCTCCCTACATGACTGAGATAAGCCGTTAAAGTGGCTTGCAGCGCTTCAGATGAAATGGAACGCGGCATCACTGAGTAGTTGAGATATGAGACAATGCGGCGGGCATATTCCGCGGCGGCTGGGTCTCTTGGGTTAACCATTCCCAAGTACAGAAGGCTCCCCTCCAGAAACAGCGGCAAGATTTGGTAGTAGAGACAAGCTTCAACCGGCAGCACCCGATCGATCAAAATAAACATTTGCGCGACGCTGAGCCGATCGACCCAGTCTCCCTGGAGCTGAGAGAGAATGCGCTGTTGCACTGCCTGTGAGGGCTGAGATGAGTTGTGGTCGCCTGGAGAAGACGCCATAGATGATAAAAGCACTTTAATTAGCCGAGAGTTTTGTAGGGGTGCCGCTCTAGAACTACCAGAGTCGTCCGAGCGGGGCGCCAATTTCTTTGGATGAATGTCATCCAGCGTTCCCAAATTTTAGGTTCCGGTTAACGGCTCGTCCTCGGCGTTTTCAACTCATCCAGAACCACTCCGCACCTCCTGAGCCGCTAAATAAAGCTTGCTCCATTCACCCGTAACCTGGGTTATTTTTAGATTAAAGTCTTTGGCGATCGCCTCTAGGTTTTGCCCCCCTTTCAACCGTTCCAGCAGCTGCTGCTGAAACCCAGTCAAGCTGCTCCAAAATGTTTGCCACTGGTCTGGGGTGAGCCCTAAACTGTGTTCTGCGAGTGAGGTTCCTAGCCAGGTTCCTACAAGTTCTGCCTCATGCTTAAAGCCAAACACTCGAATGGCGTGGTAATTGATTTTTTCGCGCAATCGATACACCTGTTTAATCGGCAGACCGAGAGCTTGAGCGATCGCCTCCTGTGACTGACCCTGCAAGTGCAGCTTCAGCCACTCCGCTGCCACTGGCTCCACATGCTCTGCCAGATAAGCCGAGAATTCTTGAATCACCTTGCTGCGGAGCATCTGCTGCTCTTCGCTAGCTTGCGCATCTTGGTAGCGGGCGATTGCCTGGCTGTCCAGCAGGTTTACAGGATTGTCGGCATCATCTGGCGTAATTTCTTCTGATACCAGCCGAATTAGATCGCCGGTGGGTACTTGCGTCATGCCACCCCGCTGGGAGCGCCGCAGATAGTTGACAAAGCGATAAACCAAAAGCGGCTGGTTGCGAATAGGGCGCAGGCAATATTCTTCGATACTGGCGAGCATCAAGGCATTTCGCAGACGTGGGTCTTGAGTGCATTGAGCAATCCAGGCGATCTGCTGCCGCATGTAGTTGTCGCTCTGCATCAGCTCTTGAATCACCTCTTGCAGCACATCCATCACGCTACGACGACGATCGCGCGAGAGTGCTACCCAAGTACGAATTTTGCTGCGAATCAGGAATAGACTGCTGAGGCGCTGTAGTAACTGACGGTACGCCCGCTCCGGCGGCACACCCAAGTAGCGCTGCTGCAGAATGCGGAAGCGATAATCCATCGCCTGCTGCGCCACTGCCAACTGAGCAGTGGGTATTTCTTCAAACCGCTGCAAATCTTCGCCTAGCAGCCAAGACACTACGCTTTCTCGATCGGCAGACGATAAAGTTGGGCAGCCGTCTTGGAGGCGCGATCGCCAATCTTTCCGGAGTTCCTCAACTACTGCCATCCCATCGTTAGTCCTTGATGCTTAAGTGTTTTAGTTATACTCTTCTTTCCAAAAAATTTGGCTCACCCTACACGGTACTTGTGCATTGAACACTGATGTGCTCAGTGCCTGTGTGCTAGTAGTTGGACAGTGGGAGCTAACCCTCACTTGATTCAACAATTGCCGTAACCAAACTCTGCAGCGTGTCAGTGAGCTGCTTTAGCCGCTCCGTCACGTTATCTTGGTTTTCAATGAGCATCTGCACCGAATCGCTGAGGGCAAAAAGCTGATAGTTTTGCTGCTGCACCTGTGTGGTCAGCGTATCTACCTGTATTGCTAGCTTGTCCACAGTTTCAGTGGTGGCAAGAACGGCTTCACCAATTTTTAGAACGATCGACTCCAAATTATCCGACTGGACTTCCACCCCTCACTACCTTCCGTTCACTATTGAATTTATGATTTCAGCCTAAACGCCGAAATCCAGCAGGAGTCTGCGCTCGCAAACTATAGTGGCCAATTCACAGAGCCGGTTAAATTTTACCCGTTGGCGCTCTGCTTAAGATATACGTTTAAGCCTACCCGATTCCCAAGCATCTGAATCGGCTAAATTTATAGCGGCAACCTGCAAGTTTTATTAGCTAAGCAATTTTATAGCGCCTTGCGCGGCACACAGCGACACACAATAGAAAACCTGTACCTCAAGAAAACCTGTACCTCACGGGATTGAAAATTGCCATATTAGCCACCCCAAATCTTGCGTCTGTCTTCTGCCCTCAGCTTCCCTTCCGGCTCCGATAGCTCAACAACCAATTCACCAGTGTGGCGCGGCGAGTTTTGCGCGGAACGAGTTCGTCAATTTTGTAGCCTCCAAAGCCCAACTCTTCCTTCAAAAGCTGTTTGTCGGTTGTGGGAATCGATCGAGTTAGCTTTACAGTTGCCGGTCGACTCTCTATAAAGTCAGGTGGGTTTGGATAGTCTGTTTGCCAGGCTGGATCGGCATTGGCTGAGCCCCACTGCTGGGTGCGATCGTCGTAGCGATAGCCCAAGCTCTGCCAAACCAATTGATTGGCGGTGGCATCATCAATCTCGTCTCGCAGAATTGCCCACAGGGTATCATCCGTTAAAGGAGGCAGATCAGACATAGGTAGAAGCGAAGGAACTAAGGGATAGATACAGACACTGGAGAAATCGTCACACGGTTGTCGAGGGACGCCAATTGCCGATCGCACACTAATAGATAAGTAGCGTTTAACTGTCTCTGCCCTGCAACTGGTTGTAGGGCTTTTTATTTTGCCATAATGTTAGGCGACACTTTGCTTTCTTTGAAAGAAATCCTTAGAGGTTTGTGCTATGTGGCACTAACTTTTATGTCTCCTGATGGCGCTAAGCTACTGTAGAAGCCGAATAGAAACCAGACTTCGCAAGTTAGTAGATGATGTAGTCCGGTTTTATGTAAGGGCAGAGCATCATAGATGAGCGCTCTACGAATTCCAAGAATTGGAAATTGTTCTTACATAACCTCAATGAATTAAAAAGTTGCGCTAGAGTGCAGCAAAGTTAGCTGACAAAGTTAACTTAACTTGACGTGCAGCAAACGGAAAGGTGACTCGTGAAAATTGTTTGGGAACACAGTATTTACGTTGGTAATGCGCCCGTATTCTGCACCATCTGCGGTCGTCGTTCCTACCCGATCCGCAACCGCCGCAACCAGCTTCTATTAGCTGTTATCTATGATCAGCGGGGCGTAGCATGGGGAGAAGCCTGCCGTGACTGCGTTGCTTCTGGCTCTGAGGGGATAAAAGCCCGCATCCAGGAGCGGGTTCATTCTTTGCAGGAAAAAATTAATGAACTCACGACATTAGCTGAAGAAGAGATTGAACCCCCGACGCTAGAGCAGGAATTTCAAATTCATCGCCAGGATGCCTCTTAAGCTTGGGAATTTTCCGGTCTGCTGAAACTGCATTTCTTGCAGGCAAAGTTTAACTCTGCCCTAGCAGCTTTTGGAGGCGGTAGCTTTAACGCTATTCGTCGTTCCTAGTCTTGCGCCTAGTAAAAATGGTAGTGAACATCATCACAAAGCTGCCGACCAGCAGGGAAACTGCCAGCCCGCCTGCAATCCAATCGAAGGTATTGGAGCTGAGCCAATCGGTTGTGTTCATTTGTGCTCCTTTACGCCTAGCCTGCTTTCATGAGGTTGCTACATCGTTGGGCAGCGATCGCTACACAGCCCAGATTAGTCATTACACATAGGCATCCTAAGAACGCCAGGATATAGGTTGGAGCCATAACTACACCGATCGATAGCCAAGCCAGCACATGCAGCAGCAGCAGCAGGGCAAAGAGACTGGCAGCGGTGGCAGTTAGTTGAACTTTAGCAAGTGGGCGGCGATACCAGACTAGCAGCATCGTTTGCAGCGTTGCTAGCAGGTTGGCTGGTACAAGCACTGCACAAATGGTGATGCAGTAGCTGCAAGAGAATTGAACAAGCGCATCAACAGTCAACATTTAGAAAGTGAAGATTATCAAGGTTTATTGTGACCTCAAGCATACCGCTTCGCGATCGGTAAAGCAGACTTGATATTAATTGAGAAGCTTTTTTTACTGTTAAATTTTTAAAACTTTGCGCCAGACAGGGAACATTGTTTCTTGAAATACGTCTTGCTAGTGGGTGCTTCTAGCTATCCGTGCAGCTTTTGATCAAGAGCGCCGTAGGTGTTCAATGTAACAGTCTCCGGCGCTAAAGTATGGTTTTGAATTCTCAAGGAACATTTAAGATCAATGGATCAAATCTCGCTCGAGTTTTATCACGACCGAGTGAGCATGATGCTCTGTGTTTCTTGGCTTGCATCTAATTCGGTTTAGCTCAATGATTACTAGAACCACTTCATGCATCCAACGATGACCCACGCAACGATTGCCTCACTCCTTACGCGCCCTGCGCCGATGCAAATGGTGCTTCTCAGTTCACCGCCCGTTGCCCTGTCTTTAGGAGGTATGAGATGACAACCACGTCTCGGATTGATAGCCAGAATGTCCTTAAAGCTTCTGGGAAGCAGCCGTTCTCCCGTCCTCAGCTTGGAACGCTGGTGATGCTGGCAGTGGTGGTGCTGTCTGGGGCAATCGTCGCCGCTTGGTTTGCTGGACAAGGAACCATCAGCAAGATTTTTCAGCAGCTCAACGACCTACAAAACCAGCCCCCACTGTGGCTAGAAGTGCCGATGGTTGCTGGGGGCTATTTGATTGTGCCAACGGTGGCACTGTTTTTGATTGTGCTGCTGGTGATGCGTGTCTCGCCACAGCCCCGCACTTGGTCGCGTTTTGTAGTGGTGGGAATTTTGCTGGCGCTGACTATTCGCTACATTTTGTGGCGATCGCTGTCTACGCTCAACGTGAGTACACCGCTGAATGGTGTGTTTAGCATGGGATTGTTTGCCCTAGAAATGCTGATGATGACTAGCAGCACCATTCAGCTTTTTCTGATGCTGCAGGTGCGCGATCGCCGCCGTGAAGCAGACTGGCTAGCAATGGATGTCATTGAGGGTCGGTTTACGCCTATGGTAGATATCCTAATTCCCACGTATAACGAACCACCCTTCATTCTCAAACGAACCGTTATTGGCTGTCAGGCGATCGATTACCTCCACAAAACTGTGTACCTGTTAGACGACACGCACCGCCCCGAAGTAAAAGCGCTTGCGGAAGAGCTGGGCTGCGAGTATCTAGCACGACCAGACAACAGCCACGCCAAAGCCGGCAACTTGAACAATGCCATTAATCAAACTCAGGGTGATTTGATTGTGGTGTTTGATGCTGATTTTGTGCCAACTACCAACTTTTTGACCCGGACGATCGGCTTTTTTCAAAACCCGCAGGTGGCACTGGTGCAGACACCGCAAAGTTTTTATAACCCTGACCCAATCGCCCGCAACCTGGGTTTAGAGAACGTCCTCACACCAGAAGAAGAAGTATTTTATCGGCAAATTCAGCCGATTCGGGACGGGGCAGGCAGCGTCATTTGCTCTGGGACATCTTTTGTAGTGCGGCGCACAGCTCTAGAGGCAGCGGGGGGCTTCGTCACGGATTCTCTGAGCGAAGATTACTTCACGGGCATTCGGCTTTCGGCGCAGGGCTATCGTTTGGTCTACCTAGACGAAAAGCTGAGTGCAGGCTTGGCGGCAGAAAATATTTCGGCGCATGCTGTGCAACGCCTCCGCTGGGCACGCGGCACTCTGCAAGCTTTTTTTATTCAGTCCAATCCCTTAACGATTCGCGGACTGAACCCACTTCAACGCTTAGCACATTTTGAAGGCTTGCTGCACTGGTTCACCAGCATCTCGCGCGTTGGTTTTATGATCATGCCTTTGGCATACTCGTTTCTGGGTGTGATTCCGCTGCGGGCAGCCCCAGCCGAGCTGCTTTATTTCTTCTTGCCCTATTACCTGGTGCAAATCGCCGTATTCTCCTGGCTGAATTTTCGCTCGCGCTCTGCTTTATTGTCTGACATTTACTCCTTGGTGCTTTGCTTTCCACTGGCGCTGACGGTGATCCAGGCGATGCTCAATCCGTTTGCTAAGGGCTTCCGGGTAACTCCCAAGGGAACTGCCAGCAATCGGTTTTCGTTCAACTGGCATTTGGCTTGGCCGTTGCTAATTTTGTTCGTGGCAACGGCGATTAGCCTCTGGGTAAACTTTGGTTTGTGCATGATCAAGGGAGCCTGGATGGAAACCGTGCCGCCAGAAGTGGCAGAGCAGGCTAAAGGAATTGATTTAGGCTGGATCTGGAGTGGCTACAACCTGATTATGATCGGCATTGCCCTGTTGATTTTGCTGGATGTGCCACGCCCTAGCCCCTACGAATGGTTCAATCTGCGGCGGACAGTGAAGCTGCGCGTTGGCTCAGCCTCTCCGTCAGAGAATCGCACCTCAGCGCGTTATTTCTGGGGAATCACGACGATGATTTCTGAAATTGGTGCAGAAGTAGCGCTGACAGAAGCTGGCTTTCCAGAGGCTGAGGCTAGCTCAGATGAATCTTCCAGCTCAAATGCCGCAGCTCTACCCGTGACGCTGGAGATTCTCGAAACCGATCTACTACTTCCTGCGCATGTCACACGCACCAGATTTGACGGTGAGTTTCCCACCGCGCGGCTAATGTTTGAGCCGCTGAGCCTGCCCCAACAGCGACAGCTCACCGAAATGTTGTTCTGCCGCCCTGGGCAATGGAAAAACCGTTGCACACCGGGTGAGTTGCAGTCGCTGTGGCTGCTGTTCCGCATTTTGCTGCGCCCCCGTGTGCTGTTCGATCGACAAGTTGATGTCAGTGCAGTCTCCGTAGCACAAGTTTAATCTTTGCTTAAAAAGCTACAAGGGTTCTTTGAATTCAACAGGCGCTCCGTAGTCCGGAGCGCCTGTTGAATTTGAGGGCATTCAAGCAGTGCCTCTAGGGTTTCGGATTTGAGAAATTTCATTGCGGCTCCGCTGTGATTCCCGAAACCCAATTGGGAAAGATGTATTCAAATAAACACTGACTAAAACTATTTATGCAACTCCGCTCGATTCACCTACTCAGCACCACTCTGCTTGCCTTTGCCCTCGTCAACAGCTTGGGGGCTGACCTACAAACATTGCAATCTGGGCAGCTGCAGCTGAATGGAGATCGAGTGGAAGCTAGAAGTTCGGGCGCTCGCAGCCGGAGCGGTTCATTTCGGCGATCGTCCCCTTCCAGCTCCAGAAGTTCTTCGTCAGGTTCTTCGTCTAGCTCTCCGTCACGCTCAACCCGGTCGAATTCTCCCGATCGCTCCAGTACACCCCGCATCTATCAAACATCACCGGCTTATCCGTCTGCACCGGTTATTATTCATTCCAATTCCAACGCGGCTCCCACTTCATCCACAACAGATGCAGAAGATTGGGTAGTTTTGGTGATTTTGGTGTTGCTAATTCTGGGCGGATTTGGCGTAGGCGTTATGGTCTTCTATCTGCTGAAGCGACGCAACCCCTCGGTTGGTGAGCTGGAAAATGATGTGGTGACAGTCACAAAGCTTCAGGTCGCGCTATTGGCAGAGGCAAAACAACTTCAAACAGATTTAACTCAACTCGCGCTGGAGGTTGATACCACCACGCCTGAAGGAATGAACCAGCTGCTTCAGGAATCCGTACTGGCACTGCTACGATCGCCCGAAAACTGGACACATACCGCTGTTAGCTCCCAAATCCTTAACACTAGGGAAGCTGCTGAACAATTGTTTGAACAACTCTCGATCGCAGAGCGCAGCAAGTTTGATGTAGAGGTTTTGGCAAATGTGGGCGGTCGAGTTCGTCAGAAAGCGCTGCGGCTGGATGAATCTGAATCTGCCGCCTACATCGTGGTCACGCTGCTGATCGGCACAGAAAACGATCGTCCCTTGATCGAGCAGGTGCATACAGCCGAAGAACTTCAAACTGCGCTCCAGCAGATCGCAGCAATATCACCACCCTCTCTATCAGTCTTTGAACTGCTATGGAGTCCGCAAGATGCGGCAGATAGCCTCACCTACGATGAACTGCTGACCGAATATACCAACCTGATCCAAATTGCCTAAGGCTGTACGGTAGTCCATGGCGTTTGGTAGAGGTGCAGCAGGCTTCACCTGTTACTTCCACAAACTGCTTGAGCTTGTCATTTTTGACCAGCAACGCTACCTGCCTCACAGTCGCGCAGCCATTGCCGAATAGCTTGAGCGATCACGCCTTGACTTACATCTTGAGGAGGGCTGCTCGGTTGAGATACAACAGGCTGTTGGGCCGGATAGTTGCCGATCGCAGAATAGAGCAACACCAATCTCCAACCGCGACTTGCAGTTGGGGTGATGAACAGCCAGTGGTGGTGCTGTAGCCGAATCAGTTCGCCATCCACATACTGTCGTTCTAGGGTCGTGAAGAAAACCTGTGAGGTGTCGCTTTCAGCAGCAGGCAGCTTTTCACCAGGGTTGAGCGTCAACGGATCATAGTTTGGCTCTCCAGCTAGAACTACATAGCCAGGCACATCAGGACTTTGATCGAGCTGATATGCCTGTTGACTAATGCGATTGGCATAGCTGGGCAGATCGCGTAGCAGCAGGGGCATCAGCTCCTCCAAACGATTAGGGCAGACGATCGGCGGGCGAATCGGATGATTTGCCGCCGCTACTGCGGGTCGATTTGCCAACATCGTGGTTAACAGCAGCAATGCGCTGATCCATCCTCTTGCTTGCAACATTGCAGCGCGGCGTCCTACTGAGTTAACTAGGAGTGATTTGAGTGGGGATATTGATGGGATCGCACTTCTGCACAATAAGTCTGGACTGCCTGCTGGATCGTCTCCTGCAGGTTAGCGTAGGCTTTAGCGAACGGTGGATGCCAGGCAGACAAGCCCAATAGATCTGCCGTAACGAGCACCTGCCCATCACAGTTTGCACCAGCACCAATCCCAACTGTAGGGATTGTTAGCTTTTGGCTAATCCGAATTGCCAGCTCATCTGGAATATGTTCTAGGACAATTGAAAAAGCACCAGCTTGCTGTAGGGCGATCGCTTCTGCCTCAATACGATCGCCTGCCTCTGGAGATTTGCCTTGCTTGCGGAAGCCGCCAAATTGGTGCACCGATTGCGGCGTTAGTCCCACATGCCCCATCACTGGAATACCTGCTTTGGTTAGCCGTGCAACCGTTTCTGCCATGGCAGGGTAGCCGCCCTCCAGCTTAACCGCCTGTGCTCCGGTTTCCTTCATGACCCGACCTGCCGAGCGCATTGCCTGCTCTTGGCTCTCCTGATAGGTCATGAAAGGCAGATCCACCACCATCAGAGCATTCTTGATCCCCCGCCGCACCGCCTTGGCGTGGTGAATAATCTCATCTAGCGTCAGCGGAATCGTGGTTTCGTACCCTAGTGCCACCATTGCCAGCGAATCACCAACCATCACTAGGTCAACTCCTGCCTGGTCGATCGCCATGGCTATCAGGTAGTCCCAAGCGGTTAAAGCGGTAATGAGCCGTCCTTCCTTTTTGAAGCGAATTAGCTGTTGTGTAGTGATTGCCATACAGAATGCTCCTTCTGCGGACAGGGCGACCTACTCCTGATCTTATCAAATTGGGTTTAGACCAGAGCGTTTTTAGCGGGCAGGCGTTGGGGAACGATTGTCAGGGGAACCATTGTCATAAGTTGGGTCAGATATACTTTGAGGTGGCATTGTCCGAGGAAAACCAAAGAGGAACCCTGATATGGCGCTGGAATATCCAGAAGATTTGAAATATTTAGACAGCCATGAATACGCTCGGCTAGACGGTGAAATTGCTACGATCGGTATTACGGCTTTCGCAGTCGATCAGCTCGGTGACATTGTATTTTTGGAGCTACCAGATGTGGGAGCAGCGCTTGAAAAAGGCGAAAGCTTTGGCACTGTAGAATCCGTCAAAGCCGTAGAAGACTTGAAAGCCCCCGTTTCAGGAACCGTGGTTGAGCGCAATGATAGCTTGATAGACGCACCGGAGCAGCTTGCTGACGATCCTTATGGTGAAGCCTGGATGCTCAAAGTTCGGGTTACCGATGCCGGCGAACTAGAAGATACCCTATCTGCAGGTGAGTACCGCGCACAGGTTGAGGGGGAATAAGACGCTGTTGGGCTTTGCTCTCCAGATCTTCACTTGCCTAAATTTTTACAGCGGGAGGACAAGCAATAGAGGCATTAGATATTAGCCAAGTTCGTCTGTGTCCTCCCTGATTTGTTGCAAAATGTTGCTGAAATCGTTAAAACTTATCTACTCTGGTTTGCATACTCTATTTCCAGTAAAACGTTCAATTTATGTCGTCTTCAGACTCGATCTCCTTTTCCACTGTGGCTGAACCCGTTGATGCAGCCTATAGTGCTCACGGTGACGCAGAGCCCGCATCTCGATCTTCTGCGCCAAAACCAGCTACAGCATCGTTAGCAGAACGGTCAGGCTTTGAGCGACGGCACATTGGACCCAACGACGCAGAAATTCAAGTGATGCTGCAAGCGTTAGGCTTGGCATCGCTCAGTGAACTAATCGATCGAACTGTTCCTGCCTCTATTCGACTAAAGCAGCCCTTGCAGATTGGAGCAGGACGGAGTGAATACGAGCTACTGAAAGAGCTGAAGGCGATCGCTGTCCAGAATCAGATTTATCGCTCTTTCATTGGCATGGGCTATGCCAATTGCATTACGCCGCCTGTCATTCAACGCAACATCCTAGAGAATCCAGGCTGGTATACCCAATACACGCCCTACCAGCCTGAGATCGCTCAAGGGCGGCTGGAAGCCTTGCTCAATTTCCAGACGATGATCATTGACCTAACTGGGTTGGAGATCGCTAACGCCTCGCTGCTCGACGAAGGCACTGCCGCTGCTGAAGCCATGACCATGAGCTATGGGCAGCACAAGGGCAATGCCAAAGCTTTTTGGGTTTCGGAAGCTTGCCATCCCCAAACGATCGACATCGTAAGAACTAGAGCCAAGCCCTTGAGCATTGAAGTGATCATTGGCGACCACCGGACGGCTACGTTTGAGCAGCCGATCTTTGGGGCACTGCTGCAATACCCTGCCACCGATGGGGCGATTTATGACTATCAAGAATTTTGCGATCGTGCCCATGCTGCAGGCGCACTCGTCACCGTTGCCGCTGACTTGCTGAGCCTGACTTTGTTGAAGCCCCCCGGCGAATTTGGAGCCGATATTGCTGTTGGCAACACACAGCGCTTCGGCGTTCCTTTTGGCTACGGTGGGCCGCACGCCGCCTACTTTGCCACCCGTGATCTCTACAAGCGGCAAATTCCCGGACGGCTGGTGGGCATCTCTAAAGACAACGCCGGACAGCCCGCTTTGCGTTTAGCCCTACAAACCCGTGAACAGCATATCCGCCGCGACAAAGCTACCAGTAATATCTGCACGGCGCAAGTGCTGCTGGCCGTGATGGCAGGTATGTACGCGGTTTACCATGGGGCAGCAGGGCTACGGCAGATCGCTGAGCAAATTCATCGCCTCACCCTTGCCCTAGCAACAGGCTTAGAGAAGCAGGGCTATCAGCTTGGTTCGGAGCTATTCTTTGATACGCTACGGGTCGAAGTCGGCGATCGGCAAGCCGAGATTTTAGAACGGGCAGTTGCCCAGCAAATTAACCTGCGTCCATTGGGCAGTGGAGCGATCGGCATCTCCCTCGACGAAACCACAGCCGAACAGGATGTGCTAGATCTGCTGCAAATCTTTGGTGCGGAGCCTGCCACCCTTGCCAAACTGCCTGGCAAACCGATGGCATCTCCGATTCCGCCCTCGCTACAGCGAACTTCTGCCTATTTAACCCACCCCGTTTTTAATTCCTATCATTCTGAAACTGAACTGCTGCGCTACCTGCATCGCCTACAAAGCAAAGATCTATCGCTTACTACCGCGATGATTCCGCTCGGGTCTTGCACCATGAAGTTAAACGCCACAGCGGAGATGATCCCGGTGACATGGGCAGAGTTTGCCAATATTCATCCCTTTGCGCCGCTCGAGCAAACCCAGGGCTACCAAATGCTGTTTCAGCAGCTAGAGCAATGGCTGGCTGAAATTACTGGTTTTGACGGTATCTCATTGCAGCCCAACGCTGGGTCACAGGGCGAATACACCGGGCTGCTCGTAATCCGTCAATATCATGCCCATCGTGGCGAAGCGCACCGCACCATCTGTCTGATTCCAGAATCGGCACATGGCACAAATCCGGCTAGCGCGGTGATGGCAGGCATGAAGGTTGTGGTGGTTGCCTGCGACAAAGAAGGCAATATTGACCTGGCTGACCTGAAAGCCAAAGCCGAAAAACACCAAGACAACCTCTCAGCACTGATGGTGACCTATCCCTCAACCCATGGGGTTTTTGAAGAAGGAATTCAGGAAATCTGTGCGATCGTCCATGTCAATGGGGGCCAGGTCTACATGGACGGAGCCAACATGAACGCCCAAGTGGGGCTGTGCCGTCCAGCAGATTTTGGAGCAGATGTTTGCCATCTTAATCTGCACAAGACTTTCTGCATTCCCCATGGGGGAGGCGGTCCGGGGATGGGTCCGATCGGGGTGAAGGCGCATCTCGTTCCATTCCTGCCCGGTCATGCGGTTGTGAATTTGAACGGCGCTGGCGCTGAAGATCGCGTGGGTGCAGTTTCTGCCGCACCCTGGGGTAGCAGCAGTATCCTGCCGATCTCCTGGATGTATATTGGGCTAATGGGCAGTGCTGGGCTCACTAAAGCCACTGAAGTTGCCATCCTCAACGCCAACTATATTGCTAAGCGGCTAGAAGGCCATTACCCTGTGTTGTACAAAGGCAAAAATGGGCTAGTGGCGCATGAATGCATTTTGGATCTGCGCCAGTTCAAAAAGAGTGCTGGCATTGAGGTGGATGACATTGCCAAACGGCTGATCGATTATGGCTTTCATCCGCCGACCGTTTCGTGGCCTGTTGCCGGAACGGTGATGGTCGAACCGACAGAGAGCGAATCGAAGCAGGAGCTAGATCGATTCTGTGACGCGATGATTGCTATCCGTGAGGAGATTCGCGAGATTGAAAGCGGCAAAGCCGATTTGTCCGACAACTTGCTGAAAAATGCGCCCCACACTGCTGCCGTCTTAATTAACGACGAGTGGCAGCACCCCTACTCTCGTACTCGCGCTGCCTACCCGACGGCTTGGACCCAGGAAAATAAATTTTGGGCAGCAGTCGGACGGATAGACAACGCCTATGGCGATCGCAACCTGATTTGTGCCTGCCTTCCCATAGATGCCTATTCTGAAGCTTAGTTAGGGGAACGGGGAGGCTCAGTCAAGGGGGCTGCCGAGCAATAGTTTTCAATTAGATTCAATGTCTATGCCTACTGTGCATGCTTTAACTGCTCTCCCCATTACCCCCAGTCGCTTTCGCCCTTATGGGCAGATGATTGCAGCCAGCCTTGATGGCAAACCCTTTGATGGAGAAGATGCCCAGCTGCAGCTCGATCAAGGAGTTCCGCGGTTTTACATTATGCGCCTGCAGGAGCGGGGGCGCAAATTTTCTCAAATTACCCGTCACCAGAAGTGTACGCAGTGCTTAGGATCGCTGGAAGGAAAAGAATGGCTGATTGCCGTCGCGCCACCCGGTGCAGTACCAGCACCAGCGCTAGACTCGATCGTCGCTTTTCGCGTCCCTGGCAACTGCTTTATCAAGCTAGAAGTGGGCACTTGGCACGCTGGACCTTACTTTGAACAAGACTCAATCGATTTCTACAACCTAGAGCTTAGCGACACCAACCTCATCGATCACCATACCTGCAACCTTCAGGAAATCTATGGCGTTGAGTTTGAAATCGCTTAGACGCCAGATTATGTGTAGACACAAGAGTACCTAGACAGCAAAATTGCCTGGACAAGCGACACTGCGTTCAACGCTTTAATTGTTGACTAGTTTTAAGTGTTGACTAGTTATTGTTGACCGCACTTAGCAGGCTCAGCAGCGAAGCTCTAGAAGGTTTGTCCAGGTAAGAACGGAGGCGATCGGCAAGGCTCACCCCATTCACCTCTACATCAACCGCACCGTTGACTTCCATCGCCGTCCGTACAAAGCGAACTAGCAGCTGTTGGGTAGCGATCGTTCCCATCAGCACGACCACTGCACCTCGTTGCTTTACCCGCAGGTTGGCAATTTCTTCGGGTTCAAAAGTCTCGCTAAATAGTAGCCAAACTCGTTTTGCCAGCCCGTTGTGGTCATATTCACCGTTTAAACCAACCCTTTCGGGTGGAATCGATCGAAACAAAGAAACCGAGGTAGAGGGACTCATCACCAGCCTTCCGCATTTTATGAAAGAAATTGATGTCAATGCCTCGTTTCTGCTGTCTCTGGCATCTACTCTACTGGCACTCATCCCCGGACTGGTATATACCCCTGAACTACTGTTCACCGAATCTGATACTTTCATAACTGTGTGAGGATTAAGCTGTGTAAAGATTCGATTTATCTATGTGAGATAACGGTAAAGCTGTAGCCAATCTACCATAAACAAAGTGATTTTGATACCAATTCGTTTTTAAAGTACTGAAATGGTGAGCCGATAATCACTTCTATTATCAAAGCTGTTGTCCAAGGGAAACATCGCGAACGCTAAGCCCACAGGGACGAAATCAATATTGAGAACAGCGCTTCACAGGTTAAAAGAAGTTGAATCGGGTAGTGTTAATTTGTTATAGATGATACTAGAGATATCAGAAGAATCCACTAGGTCTTTACACCTAGACGGAATTTGGAACGTGCTGCGTGCTGCGCTGAATAACTTTTAGGAGGGGTAAATACCTGAGGTCTGCTTGATTCAATACTGAGAATAGATGAACAGATAACCGCAAAGTGGCTATAAGTAGTACGCTACTCATCTCCAAATGGATGCAAAATGTTTTCACATCCCCTAGCGGCATGTGGCACTGTCCAAAAAACTAGCTGCCCAAAAAGCTTAGCTACAGAACTTAGAACAAAACTTGGATTTGTTTGAGAGCGGAACTATATTAATTAATGGGGCTATTTAATAGAGCTGTGGCTTGCCGCTAGGGATGAATGCTGCCATCCGGCATAATCATACCAGCCAACACTGCGCCCGTTAGTTTAACCATTACCCGATCGGAAAAGCCCATCTTGGCTCCCTGAAGATTGGCTCCGCTCAAATCTGCACCGCTGAGATCAGCGCCGATTAGATTAGCATCTTGCAGGTTGGCATTGCGGAGATTAGCCTGCAGCAGATTCGCCCGAAAAAGATTCGCGCTAGACAAGTTTGCCTCTGACAAATTAATCTTGTGCAGAAATGCGTCGCTGAGGTTGGCATTGCTCAAGTTTGCCTGGCTCAAGTTTCGTCCTGACAAATCTCTCTCCCGCAAATCAGCTCCCTGCAGATCGGCTCCGCTCAAATCAGGATTGGCTTTGTGACTGACTGGGGCGGGCGGAGGAGATTGCTGCTGCCAAGAGGCAAAGTTCGATTGGGTTGCTGTTGGACGCGGCTGTGCAGGTGGAGCCGACCGGGCAGGAGGCGAGGGGGTAGTTTGAGGCGGCGAGGACTGCGGGGGCGGAGATTTAGGCGGTGGAGCAGCGGAGCGAGAAGGTTCTGAGCGCGGGGGTTGGTAATAGTAATAACGGGGTGGAACCGTCTGTGAGGGCGGATTAGGTTTTGTAGAGGGGTTGGGTTTTGCAGGTGGACGATCGCCCCGCACTCGGTCTCCGTAGCGATCGCTATAGCGATCTCCGTAGCGTTCAGACCGAGATGACGAGTTAAGCGGACGCGATCGCAGCACGTCGCGGGCTTGATTCAGCTCTTTGAGTTTTTCTTGGGCTTCAGCCTGCAGCGATGGATCATCTTTGGGCAAGCGATCAGGATGCCACTGAAACGCCAACTGACGATACGCTTGATTCACCTCCTCTAAGGAGGCTCCAGGTTTTAGTCCTAGGACTCGATAATAGCGCTCTACGTCACTCATTCGGTCAAGGCGAATTGGTTTATTCCTAATGCTACAGGGCAGGGACAGGGAATGGGGAGGGAGACGAATAAAGTTAAGCTGCGAAAAGGCAAAGCAAACAGCAAGCAAGTTATGAGATCATGACATGAAGCTGAGGCAAGTGGCTAGACGAGTTAGCCTTTAGATACAGCTCAATATCTCAGTCCTGGGCGATCGCTCTGGATCTTTATCCTAGACTACAGAATCCAGCACAGAAAAATCACCGGAACCGCAGGCTGAGGTATTAGAATGTTTGTGCATCAATGGATACAAATTTTTAACCTTTATGAGTAACGTCCTCTCTGCAACCGCTCAGGCAACTGCTCAAACTGCTGCTCAGGCAGCTACCTCGGCTCGTCCACTCTCTCAGCCTCAGGTATCCGCTCAGGTGGCGCCCATTCGAGTAACAGGCGCATTTGCACTAATGGACAGTCTGAGATTGCATGGCGTTAAGCATATTTTTGGCTATCCAGGCGGTGCGATCCTGCCTATTTATGATGAACTTTATCGATCGGAGGCGGCAGGGCACGTTCAGCACATTTTGGTGCGGCATGAGCAAGGAGCCGCCCATGCCGCAGACGGCTATGCGCGCGCCACAGGTAAAGTTGGCGTCTGCTTTGGCACATCCGGTCCTGGTGCAACCAACCTGGTAACAGGCATTGCCACTGCCCAGATGGATTCAATTCCCATGGTGATTATCACGGGACAGGTTAATCGGTCCGCGATTGGCAGCGATGCGTTTCAGGAAACAGACATTTACGGCATTACACTGCCGATCGTCAAGCACTCCTACGTAGTACGTGACCCGAAAGATATGGGGCGCATTGTTGCAGAGGCGTTCCATATTGCAAGTTCTGGTCGCCCTGGTCCTGTTTTAATTGATGTGCCCAAAGATGTAGGCTTAGAAGAATTTAACTATGTACCCGTTGAGCCAGGAGCGGTGAGGCTGACAGGCTACCGTCCTACGGTGAAGGGCAACCCACGTCAGCTCGTGCAGGCGCTGAAGCTAATTCGGCAAGCACAGCGCCCGCTGCTATATGTGGGAGGCGGAGCAATCGCTGCGAATGCCCATGCCGAGATTAAGGAGCTTGCCGAGCGCTATCAGATCCCTGTCACGACTACGCTGATGGGCATCGGTGCTTTTGATGAACATCACCGGCTGGCGGTAGGGATGCTGGGGATGCACGGCACTGCCTACGCCAATTTTGCCGTCACCGAGTGCGATCTGCTGATTGCCGTAGGCGCTCGGTTTGACGACCGGGTGACCGGCAAGCTGGATGAGTTTGCTGCCCGTGCCAAGGTGATTCATATTGACATTGACCCTGCCGAAGTTGGCAAAAACCGAATTCCAGAAGTGCCGATCGTGGGCGATGTTCGCCAGGTTTTAAGCGATCTGCTTAAGCGTGATCGTGATAGCAGTAAGCCGCATGATTCTAACCAAACCCAGGCATGGCTGAAGCGGATCGATCGCTGGAAGCAAGATTACCCGCTCGTTGCACCCGTCTATCCGGATGAACTCTCACCGCAAGAGGTGATTGCAGAAGTCGGGCGACAGGCTCCCCACGCTTACTACACTACTGACGTTGGGCAGCACCAAATGTGGTCAGCTCAATTTCTCAAGAATGGTCCACGCCGCTGGATCTCTAGTGCTGGACTGGGCACGATGGGCTTTGGTATGCCTGCAGCAATGGGGGCAAAGGTGGCAGTTCCAGAGGAGCAGGTGATCTGCATCAGCGGAGATTCTAGCTTCCAGATGAACTGTCAGGAGTTGGGAACGCTAGCTCAGTATGGCATTGCCGTTAAGACGGTAATCATCAACAACGGTTGGCAGGGCATGGTGCGTCAGTGGCAGCAAGCTTTTTATGGAGAACGCTATTCCTCTTCAGACATGCAGCCCGGCATGCCTAACTTTGAACTGCTAGCGCAGGCATTTGGCGTCAAAGGTATAGTGGTCAGACACCGTGACCAGCTGCAGGAAGCGATCGCCACGATGCTGGCGCACGATGGACCTGTGCTGCTGGATGTGCGCGTGAAACGCGACGAGAACTGTTACCCAATGGTGGCTCCCGGCAAGAGCAATGCCCAAATGGTTGGCTTGCCCAAGCTGCCAGAGCTAAACAATTCGGCCGCACCGGTAGTCTGCACAGACTGTGGCACGTCTAATTTGCCTGACAACAAATTCTGCCCAGAGTGCGGCACAAAGCTGTAGGGACAAGCATAAATTAAAAAACCGCGATCGCTGCAGAGGTAAGCCCTTTCACCGACCGCGGTTTTTTATGCCTCGATCCCGTTCAAAGTTAACTCTCCTGCTCCGGCTATCACTTCACCAATTGCCCCAGCCGTTATGCCCTGCGCCTCAAAAAACTCGATCGTCTGATCGATCTGGCTGGGTGGCACAATCAGCACAAAGCCGATCCCCATATTGAAGGTATTGAACATCTCTAAACGGCTGACCGACCCCTGCGTCGCTAGCCATTCAAAAATTGGTGGCGTTGTCCAGCAGCGGACGTCAACCTGGATCGACTGACCCGCCCCCAAGCAGCGGGGTAGGTTTTCGGGCAGCCCGCCCCCCGTGATATGCGCCATGCCGTGCAGCACGAGACCTGCCTTGCGAGCTGCCAGCACAGGTTTGACATAGAGCTGCGTGGGAGTTAGCAGTTCATCTGCCAGAGAGCGATCGCCCAGTTCCGAGAAGCGATCCGTCAATTTGCTGCCCGACGCTTCCACAATCCGGCGAACTAGGCTGTAGCCATTGCTGTGGAGGCCCCGACTGGCAAGCCCGATCGCCACATCGCCTAGCTGAACCTGAGTACCATCAAGGATCTGGCTTTTCTCCACGATCCCAACGCAGAAGCCTGCCAGGTCATATTCGCCAGCTTGATAAAACCCCGGCATTTCTGCAGTTTCTCCGCCCACCAGCGCACAGCCCGCCTGCCGACAGCCCTCCGCAATGCCCGACACCACCTGCGCTAGCTGCTCCGGATTGAGCTTGCCAGTTGCTAAATAATCTAGAAAAAATAGGGGTTCTGCCCCAGATGTCAACACGTCATTGACGCACATCGCTACTAGGTCAATGCCAACCGTGTCGTGACGATCGCACTGATGCGCTAGCTTTAGCTTCGTGCCCACACCATCTGTACCTGAAACTAAAACAGGTTCCCGGTATCCCGACGGCAGCTGGAAAAAACCGCTAAAGCCGCCCAAGCCACCCAACACCTCAGGGCGGTAGGTGCTTTCGACAGACTGACGGATTTGCCGCACAAACGATCGTCCCGCTTCTACATCTACACCCGCTTGCTTGTAATCCATATGCTTCTGTCTGTCTGCTTGCAGGACGTATTGTAATGCAAAAAGCAAGGAGCCTATGCCCCTTGCTTTGTTCTTTTATCGCTTGTAAAGCTGCTTCTGTGAAGAATCTTGTTCTTTCTTCAAAATCAGTTCTGCAAGACCTGCTGGATCCGATCTTTAAGCTGCTGATCTTGGCGGGCGATCGCAAAGATTTGCTGGAAGCGCTGCACATCCAAGCCTGTGCTTTGAATAGCTTGCTCCATTTGCTGCTCGGTCGTTTGTTGGATCTGCGTCACCTGCGTCAGGGCTTGGTCAAACTTTTGCCGCTCCTCTTGGCTGACCTGTGTTTCAGCCTGGGGATCTTGTTGGCCCTGGGCGATTTGAGTAAACCGCTCCGGCGTTAGCCCTTGCTGCTGAATTGCAGCTGCCGCCTGAGACTGAGCCGACTCATGAATGCTACGCATCTGTTTGAGCGCTTCAGCAAACTGCTGCACCTCCTCAGCGCTCACTTGGGTAGCCTGAGGGCTTGTTTGTTCAGGAGCGGGCGAAGCTGGAGACGCCGGAGATGGTGCAGGGGCAGGCGAAGCTGGAGACGGAGACGCTGGTGTCGTTTGGGCCTGGCTTGGAGCGCTGGCGATCGCTAAGCTAATTCCCACAAAGCCGCCGATTAAAAATTGCTTGAGCATGATGAAGATTTTTCCGTAGTCACTACAGGCGCACAGATGCGCTTTCAGAACCCTTCAGCCTTGTTCCGGATAATACGGAGCGCTGACCATTATTAAGTTTTTTGCCCTCACTCCTGCACGCTTAAAAGTCCTTCAGTTTGGCCTTCATGATACCAGGGGGTTAAGAAATGTGCAGCTAGAAAATTAGAACATTAGTTCGCTTAGAAATGTAGCAAAGCGCAAAATCACAGGTAGAATCTTGGGAAAGCTGGATGCCAATAGCTGAGCCATCCAAATTACTCAGCCTAATTTTCTGATCAATATTCTTGAGTCTTTGACTTTTTACTGCCCGTGTCTCGTTCTCCCTTTCGGTTTCCTCAGCAGCGTTGGCAAATTGCCCCAGCGCAACCCGGACTAGCCGCCCAGCTAGCTCAAATGACCGGTTTATCGCCACTTTTAACGCAAGTCTTAATTAATCGTGGTGTAGAAGACGCTGAGGCAGCGCAACTGTTCCTGAAGCCAGAGAGTCAGGTCTTGCCCTCGCCGCTGGAAGAATTTCCAGATTTGCCGATCGCCCTGGAGCTGCTGCTCAACGCCCTGATGCACCGCCAGCCGATCGCCATTTGTGGTGACTACGATGCCGACGGCATGACCAGCACAGCACTGCTGCTGCGCTCGCTGCGATTTTTGGGGGCAATTGTGGATTACGCCATTCCCAGCCGGATGCAGGAGGGCTATGGCATCAACCAGCGGATCGTCGAAGAGTTTTACGAGGAAGGCGTACAGCTCATCCTGACGGTGGACAACGGCATTACGGCAGTAGAGCCAATCGCTAGAGCCAGAGAGCTAGGGCTAACGGTGATTGTTACCGATCACCACGATATTCCGCCCGTGCTGCCGCCTGCTAATGCCATCCTCAACCCCAAACTGATTCGAGAAGACTCACCCTATTGCGGCGTAGCAGGCGTTGGCGTAGCGTACATTTTGGCAGTGTGCCTAGCGCAGTGCCTTGGCAAAACTCAGGATCTAACCACGCCGCTGATTGAGCTGTTTACACTCGGAACGATCGCTGACCTGGCTCCCTTAACGGGGGTTAATCGGCGCTGGGTGCGGCGGGGCTTGGGGCTGTTGCCCAAATCCCGGCTGGCAGGCATTCAGGCGTTGATCCAAGTCGCTGGGCTCAGCAACGAAAGAGCTTTGAAGCCAGAGGCGATTGGCTTTCGGCTGGGACCCCGGATTAATGCGATCGGGCGGATCTCTGACCCACAGATTGTGATTGAGCTGCTAACCACGGATGATGATGGACAGGCGCTAGAGCTGGCAATGAAATGCGAGCAGGTGAATCAGTGTCGGCAGCGGATGTGCGAGCTGATTGAGCAGGAAGCGATCGCCTACTGTACTGAAAGCCAGTTTGACAGCCAGCAAGAGCGCGTGCTGGTGATTGTGCAACCAGAGTGGCATCATGGCGTGATTGGCATTGTGGCATCACGGTTGGTCGAGCGCTATGGCGTTCCCGTATTTATCGGCACGTACGAAGCAGATGAAACCGAATCAGGCGCGGCAAAAGCCCTGATCCGCGGCTCAGCGCGTGGCATTCCCGAATTTAACGTGTTTGAAGCGCTGCAGTTTGCAGGCGATCTGCTAAAGAAATTTGGCGGGCACAAAGCAGCGGGCGGCTTCACGCTAGCAGCCGAGCATCTAGAAGCTTTTCGATTGCGCCTCCGCACCTACGCCCACCAAACCCTCTCGCCCGACTGCCTCAAGCCACTAGTGACGATCGATGCCCAAGCCGAGCTGACCGACTTGACGTTTGATCTGTTTCGCCAAATCGACAAGCTCCATCCCTGCGGCATCGAAAATGCCGATCCTGTCTTTTGGACACCCAACGTGCAGGTTCGAGAGCAGCAGCCGATCGGACGCAATCAGGCGCATTTGAAGCTGACCGTTGAACAGGATACTCAAGGGTTAGTCACTTCCTTTAAAGCGCTGGCTTGGCGCTGGGGCGAATATTATCCGCTGCCAAGGGCGATCGACATCGCCTATCGGCTGCGACTAAATGAGTGGAATGGCGTGCAGTCGGTGGAACTAGAGCTGGTGGGTGTTCGCCCTGCTCAGGCGCAAGCTCAGTTTCCTGACCGTATTCCAGCGCTTAATGGCTCTCGTAGCGCTACTGCCCTACCTGCGCCACCCCCCTTCAGCACAAGCGTAAGCCCAACCCTGCCCAATCAAACGGCAGAATCTCCGCCGCAGAAGAGCTTTGTCTCAGCCCCAGAAAAACCTACTGAGCCTGCTCCGATGCCGCCCAAACTGGAGGAGATTGAATCTGCCCCAACTAACACCCGGACAGAGGTTACGTCATCCGTTGCGGCTCTTTCAATAGACCTAGCTCCCCCCGACGAAGCTTTACCCGACGACCGCTTCTCGCTGGATGCTGAATTAGAGGCAGCACCTGCGATCGCTAAAGTGGAATTTTTCCACAGCAAGCGTAAATACATTTGCAGTATCCACAAACTCGAATCCACCCGAGAACTTCGCATTCGCAATTTAGAAGGGCAGGTGTTGTCTATTCAACCCCAGCAGCAGCAAGGATATCTGGGCAAGCAAAGAGCAACCGCACAAGCCGTAGACCTATCCCAGCCGCGTTACTTCAATTTAGTGCGAGCAGCGCTCTGTGCCCTTCATTTGGCGGAGAAAGCGCAGCGCCTACAAACCCAAGCGCAACTGCTGCTAGAAAAAGACCAGCACATTGCTTTGCTGACGCAGCAGATCGCCCTCCTACAGGAGCAGCTGAGCCAGCAAGACATCGCTTTACAGTCACCTACTCTGTCGAACCTGCAGAGGGATCTTTTGGAAAAAGAAGGTGCGATCGCCACCTACGAAACCCAGATCGCTGCGCTTGCCGCCACAGAGCTGGCTGCCAAGCCGCCTACTAAACCTGAAGAAGTCCGGCGCTATCTTAAAGCCGAACTGGGCGAAGCGATCTGGAATGCCCTTAGCCAGTCGAGCCAGCGAGACCTGACTGCCGCCTACAAAACTTTATTTACCATCCAAGCAGACGCATTCACCGCTTCAGTCGTAGACTACTCCGAAGCAGGTTCACGGCTGGGCATGGTGCCTGAACGCGAGATCGTCCAGCTCTTCTTTAAGCAAATTCATCAGTTCTTGCAAAGCCATAGCAAAACAGCAATCGGCGGCATTGCCCTCAAAGCCCGCAAAAAATACAGCTTGGAGATGCTGCCGCCGCTGCTGGCAGCAGAATGGCACTGGCTAGAAGCAACCGTTTTGGAGAGCCAAAGCCTTGTGCCAGAACCCCATTGCTATTGCCCCATGACCACCGATCAAGTGAGCGAACTCGATCGCCAGCTAATCACCACTTTTCTAGAACAATGGCAGCACCCCATTGCCCCGTGGTTTCTGCACCACAGCAGCACTGCAGCATCGGCGCTCGCCCAAATTAGCCAGCTTAGAGCCGTAGCAGTTTCTAGCGATCGACTGCTTTATGATTGGCAATTTGAACGTCTGCAATCACTGATAATTGGCAATTTGGAAGAGCCTGGAATTCTACGAACTCTCTATAATATTCAGCTATGAGTTTTATCTAAGCTTGAATAATCAAGTCGAGATGACTCTGCTGAAAGCCAATAGGCTGAGGCTTTATCTCTAACTCGTATACGTTTACCCAATCTATTCCTAGTTTCCTTTTTAGCTAAAAGTCACACAAATTTACAGGACATGCTCCTTGGAATGTGTCCTATAAATCTGTAAAGCTTTACAAAAGATTGGAATTAGCCCAATATCAGACTCATAACAAGCATGGTGACAGTCGTTATTGGAATTAATTTACTGATTGCGGTTTTCTGCCTCTATGCTGCTTGGCAAGTTTGGAAGCTGCAAAAGATTTTGGCAAGAGCAGCCGATGCGCTAACGGTGGCGGAGCGCAGTACCTATGCGGTTCTGGCTGGCGCACCTGCCGCGATCGCTAGCGGGCAAGCGGGTACAAACAATCTACGGCAGCAATACCGCCGCTTAGAGCTACAGTTGCTCAAAGCTCAAAAAATTCTTGCCCTTACGGGACTTAGCCGCTTTGTTTGGCAATGGTATACCCGTCGGAGCCTCAGCCGCACTCGCCCAAAAGCAAGACCGGCAAGGCGCAACAGGCGCTAAGCCAAGTACGCTAAATATAGATGTACAGCATGGATGTACAGCAACAGGTTTGCAACCGCACTTAAATTCAACAACCCCAACATCAAACTGCAGGAGAGATAGGAGTATGGCAGAGAACCAATCTGGATCAGCAGCAGGAGCATTCATAGGCGGCATATTGGTTGGTACGGCAATCGGTGCCATTACTAGCTTGTTGCTGACTCCCAAGACAGGACGCGAAACGCGGCAACTCCTGAAAAAATCAGCGGATGCCCTGCCCGAATTGGCAGAAGACCTCTCCAGCAGTGTCCAGCTTCAAGCCGATCGCCTTTCCGAAACGGCATTACGCAACTGGGATGGAACACTTACCCGCCTCCGTGAAGCAATTGCAGCAGGAATGGAGGCAAGCCAGCGAGAGCGGCAGGCGATCGAACAGCCCAATCCCCGCACAGTTACAGAAACGCGAACGTCTTTATCTGACGCATCGCTGATGTAGTCTGCTTTGAGCTTGGCGCGGAAGTTGTCTTACCCCCACAGCTTCTTTCTACAGTCCCTAGTTTCCACCCTCATTCCTCATCCCTTTTCCATCAGTGGTCGATCCTCTTTTCTGGTTAGGCTTGTCAATCTTGCTAGTCGCGGTTAGTTTAGCGGCTGTGCTAGTTGCTGCTTTGCCTGCTTTCCGAGAGCTGGCCAGAGCTGCCCGTAGCGCTGAGAAGCTGTTTGACACACTTAACCGAGAACTACCGCCTACACTGGAATCGATTCGATTAACCAGTATGGAGATCACCGAGCTGAAGGGAGACGTGAGCCAGGGTGTGCAAAGCGCTGGACAGGTGGTACAGCAGGTCGATCAGGGGATCAGCGGCGCCAAGAAACAAGCCCAGCAAGCTCAAACAACAACTCGCAGCTTCGTGACAGGCTTTAAAGCCGCTTGGCAATCGTTTAAGGAGTCCTCACCAGCGCCCCGCAAAACTCCTCCATCTGCTTTTTCTGCTAGCCCAGATGAAGCAGCCCCACCTCAGCTAGAAGCAGCCGAATCTCAGGAAATGTCGATCGGGCTGCCAGAAGCCAATCCCCTTCCGGCTAGCCCCCCTCCTTCTGCTTATCCGGCTTACCCCGCTAATCCACAGCCCGAACGCACGCCAACCTCAGACAATCCTTCGGCTCCCAAGCGTTAGCCTGCTGCAGTTGCCTTGCTGAGCAGGAAGCGATTGACGCAGATCGCCTCCCCTCCGTAGTATTGTTAATATTAGATTAAAGTTAAAAAATGTAAAGAATTACTCATTAATTCTTCACTTGCTTCCATTCACCAAGGCGATTTTAAGGCTGTCGATGTCAAACTTGCTTAAAAAACTGTTGAGCTGTGTGATTGCGTTTGCGATAATTTTGACGACTTGGGCGATCGCACCTACCGCTCAAGCCTATGACAACCCCGATCTGTTGCCAGAAGTTCGCACCAATATTATCGATCTGGCAGATTCTTTAACTTCCCTGGAGAAAGAAAGGCTAGATCGAGACCTGGACGAGTTTGAGGCAGAAACAGGCTGGAAGCTGCGAGTGCTGACACAGTTCGATCGCACACCCGGTCGCGCCGTCAAAGAGTTTTGGGGACTGGACGATCGCAGCGTTCTGCTGGTAGCTGATCCCAGAGGCGGCAACTTGCTAAACTTTAGCGTTGGTGATGCCCTCTATGAGCTGCTGCCCCGCACCTTTTGGATCGAGCTGCAGACACGCTATGGCAACCAGTTTTATGTGCGGGAAAACGGCGAAGATGCTTCGATTTTGGATGCGCTAGACTCGCTAAAATCTTGTCTGAGGCAAGGGGGATGCCAAGTTGTGCCTGGGTTGCCCAGAGAGCAGTGGATTTTAACCTTGATTACCTCCGTGATTGGCGGTTTGGTGTTTGGCTTTGCCGCGCAACCCCGTGAGGGCAAAGTGTTTTCTTGGCAGTGGGCGCTCATCTTCTCGCCGCTTTGGGGCATTTTGTTCATCGCGTTTGGAATTGGTCCAGTGGTCACTCGGACTGCAGACTGGCTGCCATTGGCGCGAAATGTGGCTGGATTTGCGCTGGGGGCATTAGTTGCCTACCTATCGCCAATGCTCAATGCTTCTTCAACTTCCGAAACATAACGCACCGTTGGATTTGCTGCCGATCGCATTGAGGTAAATGCAGGTGCATTATTTTAGCCCTACAAGCTGACCCTGCAAAGTAGGGCTAAAAAGTAGGGCTAAAACGATGCAGAATGATGGAACTACCGTTGAATGCCGTATCCAATTGTGCCCAAGTAGGATGTAATAAACTTGGTATCAATACCGTATTTGGTCACAGTATTCGGTCATAGGGTTAGGGTCATTGATTGGAGCAGCGATGGAGTGGCATGTAACCGACGCACAAAGCTTGCGAATTATTGACAGCGAAATTGGCAATCATACGTTTTCCCCTTCGGAATACGAGATTGTGCGGCGAGTAATTTATGCAACGGCAGATTTTGAGTACAAATCGCTGATTCGCTTCTCGGATCAGGCTTTGCAGGCAGGTGCAGCGGCGCTGGCAGCCCGCAGTACGATCGTAGTTGATGTGCCAATGCTGCAGGTTGGCATTGTCCCAACGCTACAAAGCACGTTCGCCAATCCGGTCTATTGCAGCATGGAAGCGCTTACTCGCCCTCAGCGCGAAAAAACTCGCACCGCTTGGGGGATTGAAACTCTAGCGCGTCGCTATCCTGAAGGAATTTTTGTGGTAGGGCAAGCGCAAACTGCCCTAACGGCACTGGTAGAACTGATCGAAGCCGAAGAAATTAGACCTGCGCTGGTAATTGGCACGCCTGCCGGATTCATCGGTGTTGATGTTGCAGTCGATCGTCTCAAAGACTCGCTGATCCCTCACATCCGTATTGAAGGACGAAAAGGCAGCGCTGTAGTGGCAGCGGCGATCGTTAATGGGCTAGTGGATTTAGCATGGCAAGCCTATGGGCAAGAAGGCAGAAGCTCTCTTTAGAGTTTCGCTGCACCCCTCAAACGCCAAGTCGCAACGTCCAATGCTGCAGGCGTCCCACGTGGGCAGGGACGCTATCAATCAGGCAGAGCTGCCATGTTCCCGCTCCAGATAAACCAGTTGCCCGTTTTAGCCAAGGGACGGTCTCAAGAGAATAGGTTTTGCTCAAGCTCTCTAGCCGTCCTAGCTCCCGACTTTGTAGCAAAACTGCCTCACCATTGGGCGATCGCAGCCAGATCTCTAAGTCCCCAACAAAGGCATGCTCCACGCTAATTTTTACTTCCAGGTCAACCACCAGTCGATCGTCCTCGACGTGAATTAAACTAGCTACGCCTCCCAGTCCACCGTCTGGAATTTCCACAGCAGCAGAATTGTGAAACTCTAGCCACTCCGCCACCAGTGGCAACTGCGCAAACTGTTGTTCTGCAGCCTCAACGGCTCTCTTTGGGTTCACTTTGCCATAGCCAAAAGTCGGCGAATAGCCAGTTGCGTCATATCCTTCTGTATCGCCCTCTGGCTGCACTTTATCAGCAGTTGCCTGCAAGAGCTGCCTGACCTCAATTGCCGTTAGACGAGAGTTGACCGCTAATACCAGCGCTGTGATACCTGCAACGGTTGCTCCTGTTCCTGGCTCAGATGCCGACAGCAAGATACCACTAGCCCGATCGCCTGCCGTAGTAGGGGCAACCCAGATAATGTCAGGATGAATCATCGTAATGCTTTCAGGCTGGTTCGTAGCTGCAACAAACACACAGCCTTTCCCTTGCCGTCCCTGGGTAGCGGCTCTGGCAATCGCCATCCGCTGCCGTAGCGAGAGCGAAAGATTACCCAAGGGATGCGCGTCCCAGTACACCACATCTGCACCTTGATCGATAATCCACTCACAGATTTGCTCGATCGCTTGGTCATCCAAGCAGGAATCGGTGCAGATCGGCATGAGGGCACAATTGGGAGCCGTTTGGGTTGGCAGAGGTGGCATAACGGATTGCGACTGATTGGCAGAGTATGGCGCAACAATTTTGCCATTTCCCGAAAACTCTGGATGAGCTAGATCGAGACACGAGCTGACGACAGCAATCACAATGGCGCGATCGCCTCGTGTAGTTTGCCAAGCAGCAAGGGTCGTAGGATCGGGTGGAGGTCTGCGGCGAACTGGCAGCTGAACTGAATCAGCTACCCCCAGGGGGACAACGATATTTGGCTCTGCTAGCCAAACTTCTGGATAGCGCAGCAGACGATTTGCTAGCTTTAGCGGATTTGCGTTTGCCTGAGGCGTAACCTGAAAGACAAAAGCTTTTGCAACACCGGAAACAAGCTTCAGGATCTGCAGCCCCGACTCGACAGCGATCGCCTGCATACGGCTGGCATCAGTACCAGGAGCAAACTGCAGCGTTAGCTGATCGGTCAGGTAGAACAAAGAAGCCGGATCATTTGCCAGTGCATAAACGTGGCTAACAAAGGCAATGGTGGCATCGGCTCTCAGGGCTTGCATGGTTTGCTCTAGCTGAGCAGGGGCAACCTGCATCACAGCTAGCTGCGCCGACTCAATCCAACCCAGGAAGCGGGCATTAATCCGCTGCGCCAGTGAAGCAGCCTGTGGAGCAACAGAAGCAGGATGGAGCAAACGAATAGTGAAGCGATCGTTTAGCTTGGAGAGCGGTGAGAATTGACTGCTGCGCTGTAGGATCAGCCCCTCCTGCTCAATAGGGTTTTTCATCTTGGTGACGCAGAAGATATCTTCAAATCGCACAGAAAATTGCACAATGTCCGATCTAGCGATTTGGGTTTGGGCAAGCGCAAAGCGCTATAAACTGTTTTTTTCACGCTGCTTACAAGGCTCGAAACGCCTGATTGAATCAACCGGAACTTATCCACTACAGTTTCAGTCTTAGAAGGCTCTTGCTCTGTTCGTGCTAATAATTAACGGGTGTATTTCATCCATCGCCAAAGAATCAACTTTATAGAAATTTAAACTTAATGAGGATTGCAATGGTAATATACCCCAAGGTTAAAAACGTTCGCCGTCACACAACTTTGCAGAAGTCTTTCATGCTATTGCACAGCATTCAACGATCTTTGTCTTTTGTCGGTTTAGTCTCTTTGTCAGCCGTTGCTTTCACGGTGTTTCGCGCTCCGGCTGTCCTGGCGCAGGCGGCTCAGCCAGATGCCCAGCCAGCAATTCAGCCAGACACAGCTACCCCAGCCGCACCCGGCGACAACGGCGATCTACGTCCCTTGAGCGATGGCAGCCTCCTTAGCCTGGAGGGCGGACAGCGTTTGATGCAGGAGGCGGGCAGCGCTGTTTCTTCTCAAAACTATGAAGTAGCGGTGCAAAAACTGCAAGAAGCCCGTCAAGTGTTTAACCAGCTTTCTAATTTCTATCAGGAGCTGGCTGCCAGCTTTGCCGGAATCGATACCCGTATCGCCGACAGCCAACGACAGCAGGCAATTTCTTCAGCCCAGATGCGCGACGAAGCAACCTACCAACTCGCTCTGGTTCACCGTGCTCAGAACAAACCAGAGCTATCTGTGCCACTTCTAGTTCAAATTATCCGTAGCCAAAACCCCACTCGTGAACTTGGGCAAAAAGCTTATCAGCAGCTTTATGAGTTGGGCTTTGTTGATTCACCCTTCCCTCGCGCTCAAGACGGTTCTACGTCTGCGGCTCCTCGCTAGGGGTTCGACGGGTTTGATTGCTCTAACAGCTTCAACGGCTTAATAGACACCTGCTAAACTTAGAAGTTGGACGAATCATGTCCAGACCTATAGCAAGGAGGGTAAATGGTTAACCCAGAGCAGGTAGCCGAAATGATCAAAACGGGTTTACCAGATGCCCAAGTACAGGTGCAAGACCTGACGGGCAGCATGGATCACTACAAAGTTGTCGTGGTTTCGTCTCAGTTTCAGGGAAAACGGCTGGTGCAGCGCCATCAACTAGTGTATGGCGCATTGCAGCAGGCCATGGTATCCGACCAGATTCATGCTTTAACGATGGAAACCTACACGCCAGAAGATTGGGCGGCTTTAGGGCAGACGGCTTGAGGAAGTTTGGTTATTAGTGTTCGCTCAAACCAGTGTTCATCTGCGCGTCTATGCAACAAAACTCTAGAATTGATGTAGAGCTGGAACTTAGTAGAACTTTCAAACCCAGTTAATACCCACTAAGAGAATTAAGAGGATAGACATGACTCCAGAAGTGCAGCAGCGAATCGATCAGCTAGTCCAGAATAGCAAGATTATGGTATTCATGAAGGGCACAAAGCTGATGCCACAGTGTGGCTTTTCAAACAATGTAGTACAAATTCTCAATGTATTGGGTGTACCCTTTGAAACTTTTGATGTGCTGTCTGACTATGAAATTCGCCAGGGCATCAAAGAATACTCTAATTGGCCTACCATTCCTCAGGTCTATGTCAACGGCGAGTTTCTAGGTGGCTCCGATATTTTGATCGAGCTTTACCAGAAGGGCGAACTCCAAGAGATGGTAGAGGTCGCGCTTGCTTCCTAAGCCTAGCCTGAATGCAAAGACAAACGCTAAGCTAAACTTTGTCAAAGCCTAGACAAACGTTTCAAGCCAAATGAGCTTTTTAGCTCAATGAGGCAGGCGATCGTTCAATATCGCCAAAAAATTGTTCCCCTCCGGTTCGCTACAGCCGGAGGGGAATTTTGGTAGAAGTCAACGGTAATCCCGCTCAGATTGGGGCTGAGGCGTTTCAAAGTTGGACGGGTCGTATAGATAGCGGGTGATCTCTTCCTCAAGGCGGTGAATCAAATAGGGTTCGATCGCATCAGCATGGCGCAACGCTGCGATATAGCCCTCGATATACTGCCGGAGGTCATCGTAGCGATACCCGCGATTCCACTGCTCAACCAGAGAGTCAGATAACCTCTGGTAGTAACGGATAGTGAGGGCATCTTGAAGCATAGGTGATGTTCTAAGAACGCAACTCTTTGAAGAATTAACGAAACGGCGAACTGAGCTAACTAAGCTAACAGATTAACTGAGCTAACAGACTGCAGTAGCTACATCTCACCAATGCAACTTTAAGGAAAGTGGGAAGGAAAGAAATGAGAGTGTTACTGTAGGCATGGCTTATTATAACTTCAAAGTATAGGCAATCTAGCTCATTCAGAAGTTACATTTTGGCTGGGCGGTAAACGGTATCCTGGCATTACTTACTGTTCAAGTAGCAGGAGTTACAAATCCTTGACAAATGCTTTGTTAGGGTAAGTATAGCAATCTTAATTTGAACCTCAGAGCCTCATCAGCAGCGGGTTTTAGCTTTCATGTGCGTCTAGAATTTTTATCTGGAATGCGCTCGAAAGCAGGATTGCTAAATTAAAAAATCAACAAAAACTTTGGCGCTGTGGGATCTGTTTGCATCCAAATTGTTGAGGGAAACCCCCATTTGCGATCGCTGCTCAGCTGGCATTTGCAGCAGGTGGGATATTGGGTTCATCAAGCAGCTGATCTGCAGCAGGCGCGGGAGGTTTTTCTCGAGCGCCATCCTGCTCTGGTCATTCTAGAGTCTGAGCTACCCGATGGCAGTAGTCTAGATTTTTGCCGCTGGCTGCAGCAGCACCGTAGCGCCATGATTTTAATGCTGTCGTCGCGGACAGCAGAGGCAGATGTTGTAGCAGGCTTACGGGCAGGCGCAGATGACTATGTGAGTAAACCCTTCGGGATGCAGGAGTTTCTGGCTCGGGTAGAAGCGCTGACCCGCCGCAACCGCACGATGGCAGCGCCTGCCTCGCTGGATTATGGCGATCTCAAGATTGATCTGGTGCAGCGACGGGTGCGCGTTAAAAATGAATTCATCGACCTGACACCGCAAGAGTTTAGCTTGCTCTATGTGCTGGCACAGGCAGGCGGCAACCCGTTAAGCAGGATGGAGCTACTGCGAAAAGCCTGGCCCGACGCGATCGACAACCACCGCACTGTAGACACCCATGTCCTGTCGCTCCGCAAAAAGATTGAACTAGATCCACGTCAGCCTAGCTTAATCCAAACAGTACGAAACGTGGGCTATCGCTTTAATACAGACGTTGTTAACGCCAAGCCGCCCACACCAGACTATGCCAGCCAGAAGCTACCCCGGAAGCCACCATTGCGATCGCTATCTAGGGTAGCAGAAAGCTAGCGGTGCTACGGGCGGTCTTTCACGCTGCCTCAGTTCAGGCGTTCTCCGCTAGCGGGGTTAAAGGCTGTGAGATGAGCGAGATCAAATTGCAGCGACAAACGATCGCCCATTTGAGCCTGCATTCCGGGTGGAACTTGGAACTGAATGACGGGCACGGGATTGTGAGCTTCTGATGGAGCATCCCAATCAATTGGAATCGCCCGCACCAGCGTTTCACGTCCCAGTGGCTCAACGACTGTGACTTTAACGCTTAGATGAGCAGCCTCTGAGTCCGACACAACTTGAATGTGCTCCGGACGAATTCCCACCTTCAAGACACGATGGCTTCCTGAAGCTAGCGCGACTTGGAGGCGATCGTCACAGGGCAAAATTTGTTTGCCTACTTGTAAGCCGCTGCCATTGTAGAGCGCAGGCAGAATATTCATCGATGGATTGCCTAGAAATGTGGCCACCATTTGGTTTGCAGGCCGAGCGTACATGGTTTGGGGACTGGCGATCTGCTGGATCTTGCCTTGGTTCAGCACGACGATCTGGTCTGCCAGTGTCATGGCTTCTACTTGGTCGTGCGTCACATAAACCGTAGTAACCCCTAACCGCTGATGGAGCTGCTTCAGTTCGGCTCTGGTGTCATCCCGGAGCTGAGCATCCAGGTTAGAGAGCGGTTCATCTAGCAGGAATACCTGCGGCTGACGGGCGATTGCTCGTCCTAGCGAGACACGCTGCTGCTGCCCACCCGAAAGCTGACGCGGCTTGCGGTCGAGCAAATGGGCAATGTTGAGGGCTTGTGCTACCGTCTCAACTCGAGCGCTGATCGTTTTAGGATCGGCTTTTCGCATCTTTAAGCCAAACGCCAAATTTTCTGCCACCGTCATATGTGGATATAGCGCATAGTTTTGAAACACCATTGCTACATCCCGTTCACGGGCTGGCACCTGATTAACCAACCGATCGCCAATGTATAAATTGCCCGACGTTGCCGCTTCTAAGCCAGCGATCGTCCGCAGGATCGTGGATTTGCCGCAGCCAGATGGACCTACCAGCACCCAAAACTCACCGTCTGGAATCTCAAAGGTGATGTCGTCGATCGCGGTTGTGTTGCCAAATTGCCGAGTGATACCCTCTAGAAAAACCCTTGCCACTGCTTTTGCCTATCACAATTTTCAGATAGGTTTGATCATAGGGGGTAGCACTCATTTTCGCGAGTTTGAATGTTACGCTCCGTCCGGTACACACGCGCCCACAGACAAATCTTATTGGACGAGAACCTAGAAAAAACCCGATCGATTGGCAGAGCCAAGGCGATCGGGCAGACCCAACAAGGAGCTAGTTGCAAGAAGAGAAACTTTTAGAGAAACGCGGTGTAATCCTGTCCTAAGAACATGGCTCGCTCGGCTTTTCGACGCCGAGTCAGACCTGCAAGTTCCACACCGTCTCCTTTATTCCAGCGCAAGAGCTGATCGGCAGCTCCCTGATAATTACCCTGATTCAAATACTGAAGCAGGGTCGAGCTGGCCAGCGCTCCCTCGCCCACATTGTAGGTAAAGGACACAAGCGCCGCGAACTGATTGCTGTTGAGGGAAACCTTGACGCTATTGTTGACGGCTCGCTCAAACCGTTCCAAATCTTTCTTTAGGAAAGCTTCGGCTTGGGACTCAGAGATCCGCTGCCCTTCAAAAACCCCGGTGGTTGTGCCGTAGCCAATTGTCAAAACGCCGACAGGATCGCGATAGGCAGTCAGCCTCAATCCTTCAAAGGATTTAATCAGATCGACACCTGATTGGTTTGTCTTGCCGTTGGAGCTACCGCCACCACCTGGGGTGGGACGCGGATTAGTGTCGGGTCTGGTGCCGCCGTCACCCTGAATGCTGCCGTTGCCAAACGTAGCGACATTGCCACCGTTCAACTTCACCAGATCCGACTGCGCTGCTACATAGCCACGTCTGCCGTTTGGAGCCACCACTTCATACCATTCCGGTACAGCCGAATCGTTAGAAGATTCAACTTTACGAACGATCGTTAAGTTTGTGCCGTAGTCGAGCGCTGTGATTGGGGTATTGTTGAGGGTTGAAGGCTTGGAGCGGAGATTAAGTGAAGAGGTGGTGACGGTGCCCATCAGCTGGGCTTCTTCTAGGCGGACGTTGACCGATGAAGTTCCTGATTTGTCGTAGTGCTGCACATAGAAGTCGTAGGAGCCGCCTGCATTGTCGCCCACACTAAATGATTGCTTCCATTCGCCGCCATTGTCGCGCCAGTCACCCTCAAATGAGCTAACGACCTTGCCAGATTTGGAATCGCGGAAGAAGAATCTTGTACCATCGTTTGAATTGCTGCTGATCTGGTAGGTTTTGCCTTCTTTGAGGCTCACCCTGGTCCAGGCCTGCATGGCATAGTTATCACTCTGCACATTGGAGCCGGGGCTGCGGGTACCAAAGTCTGTCTTGAGCTGTGCCAACACTTTGCCACGCTTGCCACGTCCACCCAAATCTTTAGACAAAGCTGGACGGCTAAAGTCGTAGTTTCTGTAATCTGTGACATCGCTAGACGTGCGGTTAATAAAGCTGCCGTTCCAGCGGCTAGTGGAGGTTCGCTTGCCTTTGCCGTTAAAGATCCCATCAAGAACATCGCCAAGGCTGAGATACTGGTAGCCTTCCGAGCGCTCTGTTCCAGCCGAATCACCCGCAGCAGACCAACTGCCATAGCTTGATTGATCCAGTCCTTTGGCTTCCGTTGATACAGCAAGCTGGTATGCCCCCGCTTCGCCGACCTGGACAAAGTATGTACCCTGTTTCAGGTCGTTTGCTTTCAGCGTATTGACCCCACGCTTGAGCCGCGATCGGGCGATCGTTTCACCGGGATCAATCTGGGCATTACGGTTGCGGTCTTGAATCAATTCTGCAGTCGATCGTGTTCCATTCAGCTGTAGGTTGAAGCTACTGCGTTGTTTCAATCGAACGCTGTAAAGCTGATTCGAGTTGAAGCCTGATTCCGTTTTCCAGCCTTTACCTGAGCTATTTAGCGCGATCGCCTTAGCTTGCTTTAGGCTATCTTCAGCAGTTCTTGACATAGCTATTCCCGTAACTTCTGATACCAAATAATGTTGCGCGGTCAACACAATTTTGGGCTGCACTGGCTGATGGCTCAAGGCTGACAATGTGAATCTTGAGTCAGTTCAGGACACCGCTTAGAACCCAATGGGTTATTTATTCCAACCTGGTGTGAGACAGTCAAAATTTGTCTTGGTGCTTTGCGCTATAGCGAAGTCCATGCTTCTTAGAGAGTTTCGCAGAGCGAAATTTCTAGAAACCAGGTTGTATTGCAGCTCAAAGCGAGACGCACAAACTGCAGTGCAATCAAGTGCAAACCTAGAATGCGCCCTACTAGTTCTGTGCTGAGTGACTAGACGCAGCACTTGAGAGAATGTGCCCAGCGGATTCAAGTTTTTTAGTGCCAGAAAGTGGGCTGTCACAAGACAAACACAAGACAAGCAGAAGAGGATTTGAACCGATTGAGACTCCAGCAGGTGCGAGATTTTAGTTTTGAGGAAACGAGGGACAGAGATCAGTTCAGACCCGCCTGTCTATCCTCGGTACTTCTGGTAAAAACCTTGTGTTATCGGGTTTCCACCGTTTAGCTTTCTTCGTCTAAACCTTAAGAGGGACTGCAGCGATTTCGCTGGAAGCGGCTGGTGTAAACTGCATTGCTGGAAACAAGGCAATCTCGACCTTATGATAGAGGTATAGCTGAATCAATATTCAGCTCCCCCTGCTGATTGCGACGGCGTGGTTTTTGCCGCCTTGAGTGCTGGAGAACTCCCTCCCTCTATGGTCAATACCCTTAACGTTTTGGGCTTTCCCCATACTTACGAGCTAACACCCCCAACTAATTCCTCCACTGTTCTGGTCTTTGTGCACGGCTGGCTCTTGAGTAAGGCATACTGGCAGCCGCTTGTGCAAAGGCTTTCAGCCAGCTACCAATGTCTTTCCTACGACATGCGGGGATTTGGCGATTCTTGCTCTATGGCTCCGGCTTCAGCCCGGACGATCGCCCCTGCCGCTGTTTCCGTCGGTGCTGCTCTAGAACCAGCCGGCATTAGCGCTAGAGAAGGAGTAGTCTCTCCTGGTTATGGCATTTCCGGACTCTCGCTGTCTATCGCCACTGCATCGCGCTACACTCCTGCTGCCTATGCTCAAGACCTCGTACTGCTGTTGCAGCAGCTCAAACTTTCCAATGTTTGGTTGGTGGGGCATTCTTTAGGCGGCAGTATCGCGCTGTGGGCAGCTGACCAAGCTCCAGAGACGATCGCTGGAGTAATTTGTGTCAATTCAGGCGGCGGCATTTACCTTAAAGAAGAGTTTGATCGCTTCCGGTCCGTCGGAAAGCAGCTTGTCACCTTTCGCCCCCGCTGGTTCAGCTATGTGCCGTTTTTAGATCTGATGCTGACTCGTTTCAGCGTTGCCCAGCCAATCGCCCGTCGGTGGGGTAGGCAGCGACTGCTGGATCTGCTTCGTGCTGAGCCAGAAGCCGCTTTGGGGACGCTGCTAGAGTCCACTACTGAGGCAGAAGTGCATCTACTGCCTCAAGTGATTTCCCGCCTGCGTCAGCCCGTTCACTTCATCGCTGGCGCAAACGACACCATCATGGAACCGCAATATGTTCACCATTTAGCAAGTTTTCATTCCTCGTTTGAGTCTTGCGGCAACAATGTCAGCGAAATTCCAAATTGCGGACACTTATCCATGGTGGAGCAGCCGGAAGCCGTGGTGAATGAGATTGAAGCAGTGCTGGCAAAGCACACCTAAGCACCCTCATAGAGCGACATGACGTCTGAAAGTGCCATGCGCGACTGCGCGCCGATCGTCAGCGGGGAAGTATGTCCGTGGCGGAAATGATCTGCTGCGGCACAGGCGATCATGGCAGCATTATCGGTACAAAATTTTAGCGGTGGAAAGAGAACCCGCAGCTGATGTTGAGCTGCTGCCGCCTGCAGGTGACGACGCAAACCGCTGTTAGCTGCAACACCACCGCCAACTGCGATCGTCGTTAGCCCATAGTCAAGCGCACAGGCAATTGTCCGCTTGGTCAGTGCCTTAGCAACGGCATCTTGAAAGCTAGCTGCAAGGTCAGCAATTGGCAGTTCGCCTTCCGGCTGCAGTTTCTGAGTTAGCCGCAGCATGGCTGTCTTTAAGCCGCTGAAGCTGGAGTCATAGCGGTGATAGCCTCCAGTTGGCAGAGAAACCTGCCCCTCCGGCAGAGCAAACGCACGCGGATTACCTACTTGGGCAAGGCGATCGATGACTGGTCCACCTGGATAGCCTAACTGCATTAGCCGCGCTACTTTATCAAACGCTTCGCCTGCCGCATCATCCCGCGTCTGACCCAAAACCTCATAGCGTCCGCAGTCTTTTACATAAATTAAACTGGTATGCCCACCCGACACCAGTAAGCACAAAAACGGCGGCTGCAAATTGGGTTCACTCAGGTAGGAAGCGTAGATGTGCCCCTCTAGGTGATGAATTCCCAAGAACGGCTTCTGATGGAGCATTGCTAGCGTCTTTCCTGCCGTTAACCCTACCAGCAGCGCACCCACTAGCCCCGGCGCACAGGTTGCGGCAATCCCATCGATCTGTGCCCAAGTCACGCCTGCCTCTGCTTGTGCCTGCGCGATCGCCCAGTTCACCATTTCCACATGTTGCCGCGATGCCATCTCCGGCACAACTCCCCCATACTGCTGGTGCAGAGCAATTTGCGAAGAGACAATATTGCTCAACACCTGCCGTTCCCGTACTGTCCCGGAAAGGGAATCGCGCACCAGCGCCACGGAGGTTTCATCACAGCTAGTTTCGATTGCAAGAAGAAGAGGCATGGCTGGAAAGAGGAAAATGAAGAGATAGGGACAAGAAATAGAAGTGAAGTGAAATGAAGAATCAAGAGAAAGTAACAAAAATTAGCTTAGTTCATTCAGCGATTGATTAGCAGGATTAAGGTTTTTATTGTTATTTTTCAATAGATAAACTAGATAGGTTTGTATTGATTTGAAGTAAGGCGATTGCCCTCAATTGACTATTGTGTATTCCAATGCGAACGCTTATCTCGCCGCTCATCCCGCTGTTTTGCAAAAGCAAATTACATCCCTCATCATTCCTATTTACGCTGTTTCCCTTGAGGAGTATGATTGCTCTGACAGCCCAAAATGTGTTGTACAAATAACTTAACGTTTTGTACAAATTCTTTGCAATTTACAAATTAAGGGAAACAACTCCATGCGAAGATTGTTTGCTCTAGTTCTGGTTCTGTTCTTGTGTCTTGGCTTCGCTGCCCCTGCTAAAGCCGATGTTTCAGGTTTAACCCCCTGCGACCAATCGAAGACTTTCCTGCAGCGTGCCGCCAATGCTCGCACTCCCCAAGCCAAACAGCGCTTTGAACTCTACGCCAAGTCTAACGTTCTCTGTGGGACAGATGGTCTGCCTCACTTGCTTGTAGATAGCCGCCCCGATCACCTCGGCGAATTCCTCATCCCCAGCATTCTGTTCCTGTACATTGCTGGCTGGATTGGCTGGGCGGGTCGTTCCTATATCCGCTATGCTCGCGGTACCGACAGTCCTGAAATGCATGAAGTCGTCATCAATGTGCCTGTGGCGCTTCGATACATGCTCACCGGGTTTGCTTGGCCCCTAGCAGCCTTGAAGGAATTTACGACGGGTGAGTTGACTGCTAAAGACAACGAAGTCCCAGTTTCTCCCCGTTAATTCTGTTCTAAAGTCTTTACGGAGCATCGCTATGCAATATTTCCTCAAGTACCTCTCGACTGCGCCTGTGCTGGCGGCCGTTTGGCTGACGATTCAAGCTGGAATTATCATTGAATTCAATCGATTTTTCCCCGATTTACTGTTTCATCCCTAAGCTAACCGCCCGATCGATCGCCTAGCTTATAGGTTGCTCGATTGTTTGCGTGATTCGCGGATTTCTCGCGCTAAGGTGAATCGTTGAGACTCAAAGGTAAAGCTGTTTGGCATTTCCTTTGGTCTGAGCGATTCACCTTAATTTTTAGAAAGTTTTAGGTTTCCTCACTACGCTCAGATGTAATAGTGACGTCCCTTAATCAGTCCATTTTGTGAGCGCGCTCCGCGCTCACAAAATGGACTGATTAAGCACTGTAGCAGTTGCTATAAATAAACGCTTATGTGGAAACCCTGCAAGCAAAGTTTCCACATAAGGAGAATGTTAATTTAGGCGTCTAACGCCATAGCTAGAGTGCTTTAAAGTCGATCGCCCTCACCAAAATCCACGATGCACTTCCACTAATTCTGCTTCTAGCTCCGGGAAAGCTCCCCAGACTTTAATCGCCTTCTGGCTATGCTTAAACACATATCGACAGGGAACGTTGAGCGTAGGGTTCAGCTCGCTATTGCCGGTGAATTCTAGCAAACGCTCTTCAGAATAGCCGTACACCAAGCGACCAATATTTGCCCAATAGAGCGTTCCAGCACACATGACACAAGGTTCGCCGGTAGAATACAGCGTACAGCCCCACAGATATTCGGGTGAAAATTGAGCATGAGCCGCCCGAATTAGAACCGCCTCTGCGTGATTTACAGTGTCAATATTGCCTTGCTCCAGCAGCACCGTCTCCTGATCCGGCGCCACCAAAATTGCCCCAAACGGATGGTGCCCGGCAACACGAGCACGCGCCGCAACCTGATTGGCATGGCGCAGATGCCCAATCATTTGGGCGGGGGTTGGGTCAATGCCGGAAGGCGTAGGGCGATCGCTGGGCTGAGTCATAGAAGCTACTATTTTTGCGGTAGGTTTTATCCACCGCAAAAATAGCAGGACTCCCAAACAGATTGCAAAAGCCTAAGCTCTTTTGGTATACCAGCCCCAAATCACCAGCGCAATCATCGCCCCAATCATTCCAGAAGTAATGACGTTCATCGTTAAGACGCTGGCAGAGGTACTGACGCCCAGCAGCAGTTTCCCAAAATAGCCGCCGGCGATCGCCCCCAAAATACCCAACACGTTTGTGGTAAACACATTACCGCCTGCATTCAGCACTCTGGCTAAAGCAGCTGCAATCAATCCCAACAAAACCCAGGCTAGAACACTCATCTGATATCCTTTTCTTGACTAGTAGGCAGACTTCCGAAATTCCAGTTGCATTCCTACTGCCATGCGCAGATGCGACCCTTCTTAACGTAAACTTTGTATTCCATTGATACACTTGGATGGATTCAACTGTTTGGAAGTCTTAATCACTATAAGGAAAATTAGCGCAAAGCGATTGTGGGGGCAGACACCACACCCTGCGCTTCCAGAACAGCAGCAGTCCGCAGAAGCAGGGCTTCGTTGTAAGGCGCAGCAATGAGCTGTACCCCAAGCGGCAGCGCGTCAGAGCGCTGAACTGGCACAGACAAAATCGGCAAGCCAATAAATGACAAAGGCTGCGTAAACAATCCTAAATTGGGACGCACCAGCATTTCTTGTCCGTCTAACGTCATCATTTGTTGACCAATCAGTGGAGCCGGACAGGGTGCCGTCGGAGCCACAATTAGATCGACTTGCTGAAACAGTTCTCGGACACGATCGCGATACCAACGACGGAACCGCTGCGCTTGTAAATACCAGGTATTGGGAATCATCGTACCTGCCAGAAATCGATCGCGGGTTGCCGGATCAAAGTCTTGAGGGCGCGTTTTGAGACGATCAAGATGAAGATTGCTGCCTTCGCTAGCGGTAATGATATAGGCAGCAGCTCTGGCGCGGTGTGCTTCTGGAATCGTGACGCGTCCGAGAGATTGCCCAGCCGTCTCTAAGGCTTGTGCAACCCGTTCCACTGCCGCTAGCACTTCTGGCTCAGCGCTTCTAGCGAAATATTCATCGGCAACTGCGATCCGCAGTCCCGCAATTCCTGAATTGAGCTGCGGCAAACAAAGCTCTGGTGGCAGTGAGGTGCAAACTGGGTCACGCAGGTCTTCGCCCTGCAGCAAATCAAAGCTCATTGCCAAATCGCGCACCGAGCGGGCAAAAGGTCCAATGTGGTCAAGGCTGCTGCAAAACAAGAAAACACCCGATCGCGACAGTCGTCCATAGGTTGGTTTAAGCCCAAAAATTCCACAAAATGACGCTGGCACTCGAATCGAGCCATTCGTGTCTGACCCCAACGTTAAGGGCACTAACCCCGCCGCCACAGCCGCCGCCGACCCACCCGAGGACCCGCCTGCAACACGGCTTAAATCATGAGGATTACGAGTTGCCCCATAATGGCTATTCTCTGTAACAAAGCCATAAGCATACTCATCCATATTCAGCGTTCCTACCAGCACCGCTCCAGCTCGTTTGAGCGCTGCTACGGCAGCTGCATCTTCGATCGCAGGTAGCTTATCTGCGTTGATTTTGGAACCTGCCAGAGTAGGCAACCCTTGCACATCAAACAAATTCTTCACCGCAAACGGCACACCTGCTAGCACACCTAGATCATCTCCCGCTGCAACCGCTGCATCGATTCGCTTGGCATCTGCAATTGCCTGGTCTGCCAACACCGCTGTGAAGCTGTTTAAAGCTGTGTCTAGCGCCGCAATTCGGGCTAATGCAGCTTGCGTTACTGCTTCGGCGCTGACTTCTTTTGAACGAACTGCAGTAGCGATGGCGATCGCATCAGCGGTTTCATCGATCGGCATGATGGGGGTTCCTTGTATCGTTGATTAACTTGCAGTGAATCTAGGTGCCAACCTGCTGGCTTTTAGCAATTCTGGATCGAGCGGGGCACTCCTCTTACTTCTAGAGCACACCTACGTCAGCGACTAGGGCTGGAAGACAGGAGCAACTTCAATTTCGTCAGGCAGGGGAAACTCCATTACTAGCTTGGCAATTGCTGCAGTCCGCTCGAGGTTGGTAATCACACCAGGACGATGGGCTGAGTCAAGCTCAAGATCAAGCAATTGCGCCATTAAATCTACTAAGGTTGCAGCATCGATTGATGGATCGGTCATCTCAGTACTCCTTAAACTTGACCACACTACACACAGAAGGTTTGCGTAAGCCTTATTGGAGAAGAGTACTTCAGCAGAACTGTCCAATCAAGGGAAGCCACCCAATCCGCAAAATATAGCGCTACGCGCTTATGTTAAGACACTGTTTTTATGTAAAAGTCCCGCTTCGCGGGACTTTTACATAAAAACAATTTTGATTTAGGCACGTAGTGCCATACATCAATTCTGAACCTGGAAAATTCTAACGCCGCGATCGCCAATCCCTCTGTAGCTATCAATGCTATCTATCAATGCTGCCTAAGAAGTGGTGGCAATATTTTCTAGTCGTTGCGGCTAGTTCTGCAGCTAGAGTCCGTTCTGACAAACCGGGCAAAAATGCGCCGATCGCCCTGCCATTTTGATCCGCTCAATAGGTGTAGCGCAGACGCGACAGGCTTGCCCCTTGCGGTCATAAACCCAGGCAATGCCGCCATAGTTGCCGTTAATACCTGCTACGTCGCGGAAGTCGCTAAAGGTAGTGCCTCTCGCCTCGATCGCAGCCTGCAGCACCTGCAAGATGGCAGCATGGAGCCGAGTAACTTGGTCTGAAGACAGCCTGGCACACAGCGTTTGAGGCTGGATGTGGCTAAGAAAAAGCGCCTCGTCTGCATAGATGTTGCCAATACCTGCTACTAGCGTTTGATCTAGCAAGGCATTTTTAATAGGGCGTTGGCGATCGCGCAGCCAGCCTTGCAGATAAGCTACCGAAAAAGCCTCTGAAAATGGTTCTGGTCCTAGCTGCGCCAACCCTGAAACGATCTGCTCTGGCGGCTTACCGGGCGGCACCAGCCACATTTGCCCAAATGTGCGTTGATCGACAAACCGCAGCTCCCGCTGTGCAAACTGCAGCCGCACCCGACAGTGCTTCTGCACGGGTTCGGATGGCTCCATCCACAGGAGCTGTCCTGTCATCCGCAGGTGAACTGCCAACCAGCTCTGCTCCCCTGCCTTCCCGTTCAGCTCTGCTAGCAAATACTTGCCCCGTCGATGCCACTGAAGAATGGCTCTCTCCTGCAAGCCCGCCAAAAATTCCGCTGCAGTAGGGTAGGCGATCGTACGCTCAAGCAGCACTTGTCCACCGCCAATGGCTTGACCTAGACTCACTTGATTCAATCCTCGACGGACAGTCTCAACTTCCGGTAACTCTGGCACAGGCTCGAATCATCCTTACACTAAATCCAATTTTCCCTCTTCTATTTCCTCTATTTCCTCTGAAAACTGCACCCAGATGAGTTTCCGCAAGGCAACAGCCACAATAGGATTAAAACTAAATGTGCGTACCCAATGGGTACGCACATCTAAATTCTAATAAACTCTGAGCCACTACTCGAGGCAAGCCCGCTCAAGCAAAAGCAACTCTAACGAGATTCGGTGCCTTGGTTAGGATCGCCCTCGATCGAAGAGCTACCGCCTGGCGCGTCAGGATTTTGCTGCTGCACAGCCGGATTAGGCGTGGGTTGGGGAACTCCTTGATTCGTCTTCCGAGTGCTTTCCTGGATAGTAGTTTGCTTCCCGCCAGAGGCTGCCGTAGAGGCGGCAGACTTCTTCGTGGGGGGAGCAACTTCAACCACTTCATTCAGGGCAAAGTTGTTAGCGTTAACGCCTGCGTAGTTCACTTTCTCGAAACGAACAATCACGGGATATTTGATGCCGCTTTGGTCGACCGTCGCTACTGTTCCTACGTCTTGGAACCAGTAGGATTCTTTCCGGAGGATTCGGACTTTAGAACCGCGTGAAACCATGGGTGTTTTCCTTCAGGAATTATTGATCTTATAAATCCAATCCTGCCAAGACAAACAGCCTTAGACGCCAGCAGTAGAGCGTTTGACCCAACCGTCAGCCTCTAAATTAACCGCCTGACAAGGATGTATAAAACTGTGATCGTTCTCAGCGTACTACTCTGTCAGGACGATCGATCGGCTCAACGCTTTAAGTTTTATTGCTAAACGTACAGAAGCACCAAGAATCTTAAAAAAGCTGCACCCTTTTTAAGGTTAGTGCAGCTTTTTTAAGATTCTTGCATTTCAAGCGTTTAGAAGGCTGATCTAGCCCTGTGAAGCGGCTGTAGGAACTGCTGCCGCCGGAGATATACTGGGTGTCGCCGGAACACCTCCCTCGCCCACTGCCGTCACGACCTCAACCCCAAACTGCTCGAGCACAACTTTTGGCTCTGCTCCTGTTGCATCAATACGGCGCACTCGTATCTGCCCGTTTGAAAGGCTCTGTCCAGCTTGGACATAGCGACTGCTGGGTTCGTTAGGAGCATTGACGATCGCATATAGCGTGTCACCAACCTGCACAACCCCTGTCACCCGTACCGCTCTAGCCAAAGTGGGCTGAGGCGGCAACACAGCAATAGGCGCGGGAGTTCGATTAGCATTGGGAGCTGATCTACCTTGGTTCGCGCCAGTCTGCCCTGTAGAACCAGTCTGTCCCGTAGAACGAGTGGCGGTGGTGCGGTTTTGCTCAGCAGCCTGTCGTGGAGCGGGAGCGGGAGCAGGCGTAACGGGCTGAGGCGGTGGGGGTGGAATTTGCACCGAGGGCGTGGTAGGCACTAATGCAAATGGATCAGGACGATTGCTTTGCACCACCCTAACACGCTGATTAGGATCTGTAGAGCTGATGAGGTCGGGCGGTAGAACGCCTCTAGGAAGATTGGCTTGAGGGCTGACAGTGGGCTGAGGAAACCCTTGCCCATCTGGTTGTGCTGCTGGAGAAGTTCCAGGTGTGGGCACAGCCTCTGGTGCAGGAGTAGTGGGAGACTGAGCTGTCGTACTTTCTCCGCCTGAGTCACAGCCGCCAAGCGAAAGTGCCAGCACTGCCGTTACGACCACTGTTACTGAGAACAAGCCAGGTGAGGACAGCCACCCGCTTGACTGCCAGCTTCGACGCAGATTTTGGCATGGACTTTGGTGCATACCCCTTTCCCCCAAGTAAGTTTCTACACAATCAACACAGAATTGAGACCGCAACCTGCACCCGTAGGAATCTTGCTTCTCAACCACCCCTTTCAGCAGCTTTTCTCCTTCACTCCTCATCCTTCACTCTATTTCTTTAATTAGTCCATTTCTTTAATAGTTTAAATGTAGCCTTACTTGCACATCTTTATCATTCTACCAACTGTCAATTGAGAAGTATCTCTTGTTTTGCCTTTGGAAGATAGCTTATGTAAACTCAACTTTCTAAGGTTCAAAGTACATTCTCATCATTCTAAAGATGTGTTTGAGAGATTTGCTTGAGGAATTTACTGAGATTGCGAATTAGCCTGAAGCGGCAGCGAGAATGGAAAGGTTGCCACTGGGTTTTGCTCATCCACTGTTCCAGTTAAGGTCTTCGTTGTGCCCTGCACCAGCAGCGTTAGCGTAAACGGGACGGGAGCCGATCCTTGACAGCGCGTGTACAGATTAATGGCGATCGAATACTCTCCTTGGGGAGCTTCTGAAGGCGGCCAAAAGACGTTTTCAATTGGGGCGGAGGTCAAGTTGTCGCATCCGGCATTGGCATCTACATCAAGCTGCCCATCTGAAGGAATTCTAGGATTGAAAAAAGAAACCGCATCCCCGCTTGGATCGGTGACAGCTAAATCTAAGTCATCAGTGCTTGCCCAGCGTAGCGTGACCTGAATATCTCCTGTGCCAAGTCCTGCTTCAACTTGCATTGGCGTAGGGCAAATTTCAGGCAAATCGACTAATCTACCGCTTGCGGTAACCATAAAGCAGCCTTGACGCTCCTGTGGTGAGGCAGGCGCAGAGCTAACAAATGGCAGAAGTAACGTTGGGAGTAACAGCGCAACTTTTAAACGGTTCATCATGGTTAGGTGGCAGGCTTTTAGACTCTAAAGACAAGGTTCCGAATCGATCAATCCGAGCAGATCAAGTGGATATAGAGATTCCCAGTCGCGGAAAGTTTCGGCTTTTTGTTGTGTGCTACGCAGGACGCGATACACAACAAAAAACTACTCTTCATCTGAGTGTGAAGTGTTCTAAAAGGAAGAGGAAGTACTATCACTGAGAGGGCAGCGACAATACTTCCTTTGAGTTCTACTTGGATTAAGCTGCCTCAGATTTTGAGCCGTTCTCAAAATCCAGAGGTGCAAGATTTGAGTTGTCCTACTTAGAACTTAGAAGGGCAGAATTCTTAGGAAGTTTTGGAAAATTCTTGGAGATTCTGCTCTAGAATGCCCTGCTTTCAAGCAGTGCTATCACATGAGGCTTGGAGGGATCAGTTGCTCAAGTTTGGGAAGACAGAGATACATTGTTACCAAACTGTGCCCACCAAAAGTTCCTGTAGCTATCTCTATTTTTTTGTTTTGATCTCCCTTACCGTGTTGAGTCAAACCGGAGCTTTCTCTAGTTTTGAGTATCTCATCACAGATTCTATTTGGCAGGATCGATGTACAAACTCTACGACTACAAACCTTCTGGCAATGGCTACAAAGTGCGGCTTCTGCTAACGCAGCTAGGCATTCCTTACGAGTACATAGAGAAGAACATTCTCAACCGAGAGACACGGACACCAGAATTTCTGGCAATGAATCCAAATGGACGCATTCCCGTGTTAGAGCTAGCAACTGATGTTTATCTAGCAGAATCTAATGCAATTTTGATTTACCTCAGTGAAGGCACTCCGTTTTGGCCTGCCGATAAGCTCGATCGCGCCTACGTAATGCAATGGCTCTTCTTCGAGCAATATAGCCACGAACCGAACATTGCCACATCCCGCTTCATTATTTCCTACATGAAAAACCTGGACGACTATCAAGACGTTCTAGAGAAAAAGCGAGAGTTGGGCTATGCAGCGCTGGGAGTGATGGAGCAGCGCCTTAAAGACTACTCATTTCTGGTAGGCGATCGCTATACCATAGCCGACATTGCCCTTTATGCCTATACGCATGTGGCAGATGAAGGCGGCTTTAGCTTGGAGAATTACCCTGGTATTCAGGCATGGTGCGATCGAGTGGCAGCGCAGCCAAACTACAAGAAGATTACACAGCCTTAATTTGAAGTCTAATCACGCTGCCTGCTTAAAGTGGATGTGGAGCACGCATGGATGAAGCTTTACGGGAAATAGTTGCCCTACCTCTGCCTTTGCTCAGCTAGCTGTCTCGCAGCATCTGGTAGCGGTAGAACGTATAAGCGTCAAACAAAACGCTGACCAAGCTGCTGACTAGACTCAGGGTGATCAGCCCACGCAAAGAGCTACCGGAGCCAAAGATTAGCAAGAAATTGCAGAGCTGATCAGAACCGACCTGGCTGATCGCTTCCATGGGGGGGATGTGTTTGAGAATAACCAGACCAAGCGACAAACTGCTAATTAGCAGGATGGGAGCAAGAAAACTGAAGATGCTGGTAATCAGAAGAGAGCGCAGGAGGTGAATTAGATTACTCATGAGACCTTTACTCCAGCTGAGTTGAATAGTTCAGCTTTGCAGGAGCCAGACTTTACTCATTACCCGCAAAGCCAAATTGCAAAACTGGAGAAATCCAGTTGAGTTAGGCGGCAGAATCAAGCGCTGCCATCTTCTAAAGTAAGAGGCGAATTGTGCGAGATGGAGGAGATGACAGAAATCTTAAATTGATATTAAAAAGCTTTTTGAAGCCTGCTTAACAACTTTGACGGTATCGCTCATTTTTGGCTGGCTTTTGAGTGCAGCGCTAGACTTGGTCGACCTAGATTCGCTCTACGTATACGCTTCAGCCACCCTGGGTAGACGAGTGCTGCTGGTAATGCTTACGTTCGAGCCGGATCCAAATAAACAGACTCTTTGACTTTAGCTGCCATGATTCAACTTCCTATCTTTCAAGTAAATGCCTTCAACGCCCGCCTATTTAGCGGCAATCCGGCGGCAGTTTGTCCGTTAAAGGAATGGCTACCGACCCAGGTGATGCAGCAAATCGCTCTGGAAAACGCCGTCCCTGAAACGGCATTCTTTATACAGCAGGGCGAAAGCTTTGGGATCCGCTGGTTTACCCCAGAAATTGAAATGGATCTCTGTGGTCATGCCACGCTTGCCGCTGCACATGTGCTGATTCACCACTTGCAGCACTCCACCTTGCCGCTCCGATTTCAATCCAACAGCGGCGAACTGAGAGTAACAATCGAAGCAGGCTTACTGACGCTGGACTTCCCATCGCGTCTGCCCCAGCCAACCGAAGCCCCCCAAATCATTCTGGATGGGATTGGTACAAAGCCGATCGAAGTTTTAAAAGCCAGAGATTATGTCCTTGTCTTTAAGGATGAGGACATGATTCAGCAGATGCAGCCCAACCGCGCCTTGCTCGACCAGATTAACCTTGATCCGGGTGGCATCATCGTGACTGCCCCAGGCAAAACTGTAGACTTCGTTTCCCGATTCTTCACGCCGCAGGCAAGCATCTTTGAAGACCCTGTAACGGGTTCAGCCCATACTTCCCTGATTCCCTACTGGAGCAAAAAGCTGGGTAAGACAGCACTGGTTGCCTTGCAGCTGTCACCTAGAGTTGGCAAGCTGATTTGTCAAGATCGAGGCGATCGAGTTTTTATCTCCGGTGCAGCAGTAACCTACCTGGAAGGACAGATCACCGTTCCCTTGACACAAGGCTGAACCTAAAAATGCTCTACACCGGCTTTTACAGCTTTGACCAAATCTTCGGGTGTCCCAATATCCAGGTAGCTGCCAGTCGGAAAAGCTTCAGCCTGGACATGCAAACCCGCATGAATTGCCGCCTGAATCACATCGCCGATCGGCAATTCTCGATCGGGCACAAAGGTTTTTAGATAGCGATGCAGAAACTCTGTAAAGCTTGGCATCCAGACGGCGATCGCCCACATATAGCGCAAATGCGTTTCCTGAGGCTTTTCAATAATTTGGGAAACTCGTCCGGCTGCATCAAAATCTACAACGCCGACTTTGCGATAGTTCTCAGCCGGAAATAAGCCCAGCACAACGTCGGCTTGGGTACGAACCAGCCGCGCTAGCAAGGACTGAAATGCATCTTCTGGCTGAAACAAAATGTCTGGAAAGCCCAGCGCCACGATCGCTTGATTCACAAACGGGTAGGCTTGATCGAGCGTGTAGGGCACCCCATGCGCTACATGCACCGTTATATAAGCCAAGTGCATTTCCAGCATTGCCCCGTCGCCATAATATTCAGGAATGTCCCACTTGCCCGGACGCAGGACAAAGAAAGCCTTCTTTGCCCCCGCCGATCGCATCTTCTCCAGCAGATAATGGCTCACTACCTTGGGGCGCAGACTGGCATCAAGGTTAGCAGCGGCAATCCGCTGGAAGCCGATCGGAAAAAGTTCTTTACTTAGGGGCAAAGGAGCCAGCCGTGTGGCTTGTCCGCCTGCCGGAAGCAGTCCAATTACTTCAAGTTCCATCTTGCTCTCGTCAGCAGTTTTCAATTCAAGCGTTTCAGATATTCAAAACTCACGCACCTGTTGGGCGAGTTTCGCCTAATTCTCCTTACGTTAGCCAACTTCCAAACCAGGGAATTACTTAAGACGTAAAATCGCGGCAAAGACTCAAGCAGATGGTGCTGAAAACGAGCCAACAACCGAGTCACCCAACGCAAACAACACAAGATCCGCCACTCCAGAGAAAATCAAACAAAGTTAAATCGAACAAAGCTAAGTTAACTAAAGCGAAACGCAAGCCAACTCAAGGCAAGCGCAAGCCCAAAGCTAAGCTTCAAGACAATCAGCCAATCTTGAGCCTGAAAGAGCAAAAGGCAGAAAAGCGGAAGCGCAACCGCAGCCGCAAGGAGCTATTTAGCTTTGCGAGCGCGGCGCTTGGGGTTGGGATTTTTGTTGGCATGTTGTTGGCGATCGTCGGCGGTATTAAGGCAGCGATCGGCGGTGTAGTAGCGACTTTAGGGCTAGCGCTAGCCTGCAAATATCCGCGCTTCGCCCTGTGGGGCTTTTTTATCTATGTTCCGTTTGGCGGCACGATTACCTACGCGATTGGCAACAGCCCTCTGCTGCAGTTAGCCAAAGACGGACTGTACCTGCCTGCGTTATGGGGAGTGTTTCAGTACTGCAAACGAAAAAAGCAGCCCTTCCTGATTCCCAAACAAATTGCAGCACCGCTCTATATTCTGCTGTTTTTCTGCGCCATGACGATTTTATTCGTCAACGGCTCTCAGCAATTGTTTGGCGAAGCGGGCGAAAAGCCGATCCTCATGGGAATTCTGGGCTTAAAGGTAACGCTCGGCTACCTGCCACTAATCCCCTGTGCCTACTATCTGCTCCAAAACAAAAAAGATTTCTATTTTCTGATGCGGTTAACGACTGTGTTGATCATCGTCTGCTGCAGCTTGGCAATGGTGCAGTATTTGCTGCTGCTGACGGGCAAATGTACCGGAACCCGGTTTGAGTCAGGCAGCGATCTATTCAAAGCTTCGCTGGAAGCCCGCTGCTTTGTGGGTGGGGCACTGCTTTACAGCCCCCAGGAGGGCGTAATTCGACTGCCTGGTACATTCGTTGCACCATGGCAATGGGGTTGGTTTTTGATCTCTAGCAGTTTTCTAGCGTTTCCTTCGGCGTTCAACGAACCGAAACCACTCTGGCGCATCCTTGGCTTAATCGCGTTGGGTTGTATATTCGTTTTAGCAGTCGTTTCAGGGCAGCGAATTGCACTGGCGTTAGTGCCCACCGTGATTGCCCTATTGCTCATCCTCACCGGACAGATCGCCAATCTAAAGCGATTTTTGCCGATCGCGATTGCCCTCGGCGTTGTTCTGGGTAGTGTAGCTGTACAAAACCCTGCCACCCTCCAAGAACGCCTTGATAGCTTCATTAGCCGTTGGAACGCTGCCCCCCCCTACGCTTTTATTTTGGGGCAGTTTCAGTGGGCGCTAAAAGATAATGTGCTGTTGGGGCATGGCTTAGGGCGCGCCACCAACTCAGCTCGCGCCTTGGGCGAAACTCAGCTTGTAGAAACCTACTATCCCAAAATGCTGTACGAGATCGGCATCTTCGGGACGCTCGGCTTTCTTGCCCTCGTTACAACGCTAACAATAGTCAGCTTTCGCGCCCGACGTGGAATGCGCGATCGCAGCCTCCGCAGCTATGCCTCAACATTTGCCTGGTTCCTCTGTTTCATGAGCTACAACACCTACTACTACCCACTGGACGTAGACCCAGTTGCCGTCTATTTCTGGTTCTTTGCGGGTGTAGTGCTAAAGCTGCCAGAAATCGATCGACTGGCACAGCTAGAGGCAGCACAGGCAGAAGGCATGGAAGAGGAACAACCTCAGACAAAAAAGCGAGGAAGACGCGATCGAATAAAACAACCGGGGTTTGGCTAGGGAAGGATAAATAGTAAGCCCGTGGTTAAAAGCTAAGCAACCCCTGCCTCTTCACCCCACTGCACCCCACTGTCTCTTAGAAACAAGCTATTCTACATCCCCCATTTTCCCATGCCACTAATCTCTATCATCATTCCTACTTTCGGTCGTGAAGATGTGCTGCGCGAGACGATCATTAGCGTATTACAGCAAGAGTATTGTGATTATGAAGTGCTGGTAATCGATCAAACACCCCAGCATACACCGCAGATCGAAACTTATTTAGAGGCATTGGCAGCGCAGCAGAAAATTCGGTGGTTTCGCGTGAAGTGGGCGAATTTGCCAGCAGCGCGAAACTATGGAGTGCGACGTTCTAAAGGAGAAGTTGTGCTGTTTTTAGATGATGATGTGCAGCTACCAGAGGGTTTTTTGGCAGCACATGGACAGAATTATCTGAGCCGCCCAGAAGTGGGCGCAGTGGCAGGTCGGGTATTTGATCGTATGAAGCTAGCCGATACACCAGAACGACAAATTGAATACCTACCGCCCGCAGCGATGAATCCGGGAATTGCCTGGTATCACATTGATTTAGTACATACAACTCAACCGCAGCAGGTAATCACAGCCCGAGGCTGCAATATGTCGTTTAGACGATCGCTATTTCAAACTTACGGAATCTGGTTTGATGAACGGTTTCGAGGTAGTGCAGTCCGGGAAGAATCTGATTTTTGTTTGCGAATTCGTTCAACTGGACTAAAGATTTGGTACGACCCTAACGCTCATTTAGTTCATTTGGGTGAAGAAACGGGCGGCTGTCATGATATTAGTACGCGATCGCTCCAGTACCAGATCACCTTCTACCACAATCACTTCTGGATGGCGCTGAAAAACCTCACCCCGATTCAAATCTTCCGGCTAGCACTAAAGCTATTTGATTGTCACGTATTGGGACATCCGCCTTGCTATAAGAGCGGTTCGCCGATCAAGATTATCAGTCGAGGCGTGTTTTATTTTGCAGGACTGTTCAGCGCGATCGCGACATTAGTTCAATCAACTTGGAGCAATGGGCAGATCTACAGTGAGAGTGATTGTGACATTAAGTGCTAAATCTTGAATGTTTTCTGAGTTTCAGGTTTGTATTTGCGCTTTACACAGGTTGATTTAATTTTTATTCTTTGCTTATGACTTATGCTGTTGATACATCGGCTGAACTATCAGCGCAAGCAGAGCCACTCAGGATTTTGGTGGTAAGCCATACCTACATCGTGGATTTGAATTGCGAGAAGCTACGGGCACTCGCAGCGCTAGAACCAAACATTGAAGTAACAGTTGTGGTTCCGAAGCGGTGGTATCCGGGCGGTGTGCAGAGCTGCAGGGTAGAAACCCGCTTTTGGCAGGATGGCTCGTTTCGCGTCGTGCCTGTGTCTAATTTCAGCCAAAACAACCAAGGCTTACTCTGCTTTGGTGCAGATATTATTCAGCTTCTGCGCGAGTTTCGTCCGCACATCATTCAGGTAGAGCAGGGCTCGAAGTCGATCGCTTATGCAGAACTAATTACCCTGAATCGACTACTGGGGTTGAATGCAAAAAATATATTCTTTACCTGGTGGAACCTGCCCTATGAGCTGAAATTCCCCATCTCCATGCTAGAAGCATACAATCTACGCCACACGCATGGGGCAATTGTAGGCAATCAGGATGGAGCGGCTGTTTTGCAGCAGCGGGGCTACCACAATGCCATACAGGTGATGCCGCAGTTGGGGGTTGATGAGGTGCTGTTTCGTCCACAGCCACAGCCAGAGCTAGCAGCGCAATTGGGCATCCAGCCTGAAGATTTTGTGGTTGGCTTCGTGGGGCGGTTTGTTCCCGAAAAAGGGCTGCTAACGCTGTGTGATGCTCTGACAAAGCTAGAGACACATCGCTCTTGGAAATGGCTGCTGCTAGGACGCGGTGAGCTGAAACAAACGCTGATGGAAAAAGCGGCAACGGCTGGAATAGCCGATCGTCTGGTCTGGGTAGAAAGCGTTGCGCATGCAGATGTACCGCGCTATATCAACCTGATGAGTACGCTGGTGTTGCCGTCTGAAACTAGCCTGAATTTCAGCACCCTCACCTCTAGAGGCTGGAAGGAGCAGTTTGGGCATGTCTTGATCGAGGCAATGGCATGTCAGGTTCCCGTGATTGGTTCTGATTCGGGTGAAATTCCCTATGTGGTTGGAGATGCCGGACTGGTGTTTCCGGAAGGCAACGTTGAGGCACTGCAAAGCTGTTTGCAGGAGCTAATGCAGCCTCAAACGGCAATCGATCGATCCAAGCAGGGCTACAGCCGCGCTATGTCGCAGTATACCAACCATGCCCTTGCTCAGCAGCAGCTTAAGTTCTACAAGCAGATTTTAGCTAGATCGCCACAGGCTTGAGCGCAAGAAGCGTTGTCAATGTTCTTCTTAATATCGTGCTCGGGCTTGATTCCGCATTGCTTCTGCGCTGTACTCTGGCAAATCTTCTGCTTGCTTCCTGGAAATTCCTACTGCATAGACTCTATTTTTATCTTTGTCTATCCGGATACGATCGCCAGAGAGCAAAACTTGTCTACAAACCGTAGGTAAACCTAAATCAACTACCAAATACTGAAGCTGTCCTTTTTCATTCACTAATACATCACGAACCATTCCGATTCTTTCTTCAGCTGCCTCTGACATAACCCCTGAAATTAAGTCTGAGAGTACAACAAAGCCGTAAGCATCATATTGTTCAAGCTCTGCTTGATAGTTTGGGTCAAATTCGTTCATTCGCTTAAGAAGCATAAGACGTCTCTTAGTTCAGGGCATTGTAATTAGGAACACTTTACATTCCATTAACAAGAACCTTATCGCCCTTTAGAACCAAATTGCTGCAGGTGCTTCCGTATATTTATCTCTAATGAGTTACCTCTTTAGAACCAGTTCTATCACTCCCCTCAACTCTTTCTTCACTTGCCATGACTCGATCGCTGCGAATTCTACAGATTGTCCCATCTATCTCGCTGATTTATGGAGGACCGAGTCAAATGGTGCTGGGTCTGTCCAAGGGGTTGGCAGCGCAAGGGGCAGAAGTCACAATTTTGACAACCGATGCAAACGGTGACACAGGGCAGACGCCTTTAGGCGTGCCGATCGCTACTCCCGTCTACCAAGACGGCTACCAGATTCGCTATTTCTACTGTTCACCGTTTCGCCGCTACAAATTTTCAGCAGGGCTATTGCGCTGGCTAGCTCAAGCCGCTGCTGACTATGATGTGGCACACATTCACGCGCTGTTCTCTCCGGTTAGCTCAGTGGCAGCAGCGATCGCCCGTTACCAACGGCTTCCTTATCTACTGCGTCCATTGGGCACACTCGATCCGGCGGATCTTCAAAAGAAGCGGCAGTTCAAGCGCCTTTATGCTGCGCTTTTGGAGCGGACAAACTTGGCAGGAGCCGCAGCGGTTCACTTTACTAGCGATCAAGAAGCTAAACTCTCAGAACGGTTTGGCGTTGTCACGCGGGATGTGGTATTGCCTTTGGGCGTAGACTTGCCAACCGTAGATCCAGAGACAGCAGATATGCAATGGCAAACTCAATGGCAAGCTGACGACAGTTGCCCTTTACTGCTGTTCCTATCGCGGATTGATCCCAAAAAAGGACTTGATCTGCTGCTGCCCGCACTCGAAATGCTACAAGCTGAAGGCGTAGCATTCCGCTTTGTGTTAGCTGGTGCAAATCCTCAAGATCCTGCCTATGAAGAGCAGATCCGTCAGCAGATTCAAGCTTCACCGATCGCTCGACAGACAGCATGCATTGGATTTGTGCAGGGGCAAGAGAAAGTAGCGCTGCTGCAGGCTGCCGATCTGTTTGTGCTGCCGTCTTACTATGAAAATTTTGGGATTGCCGTGGCAGAAGCCATGAGCATGGGCGTTCCGGTGGTAATTTCCGATCGCGTGCAAATCTGTGATGCGATCGCTGATTCCCAATCGGGTTGGGTAACGTCCTGCTCTGTTGAGAGCCTTGTTCTACAGCTGCGGCTAGCGCTACAAAATCGGGCAGAACGGCTGCGACGGGGCGCAAATGCCAAAGTTTATGCTAACGCCCATTACAGCTGGGAGGCGATCGCACAGAGCATGCTGAAGATTTATGAGCAGGTGCGGCGATCCTGACTGAAAACCAGAAAATTAAGATTGCGAAAATACCTGAACATCCGCCGAGCCCGCGGCAAACTATTGCTTAAACGAAGAAACTTGAAATCTTCGACTCGATCGCCAAACCATTGCTATTATCGGGAGGCAGATCTGCCTGTCCCGCCGTCTCTATGTCTCATCGCATTGTCGAGCCTCACGATACGCCTCAGCGTCAGCCGTTTGCTGCTTCACAGACAGCTCCACCCCAAGCTGTTCCAGCACAACAAACCAATGCCATCATCCAGCTGAAGCAGGTTACAAAACTCTATGACAATGGCTGCTGCGCACTGTCAGAGGTCAATCTGAAGATCAGGCAGGGTGATTTTTTATTCATCACAGGCCCGTCTGGCTCTGGCAAGTCAACGCTTTTGAAGCTGCTATATGGCGAAGAGGTTGCCACGCGCGGCGAAATTATTGTCAACGGAGTCAACGTGTCGCAGCTACGGGGCAGCCAGCTAGCGAAACTGCGCCGCCAAATTGGGATTGTTTTTCAGGACTATAAGCTAATTCCCCGCCGTACGGTTTCCGAAAATGTGGCTTTTGTCCTGTGGGCACAAGGCTTTACCCGGAAAGAGATTCACCGTCGCCTAATGCCTGCCCTGAAAATGGTTGGGCTGCAGCACAAAGCCAACTGTTTTCCAGATGAGCTTTCGGGCGGCGAGCAGCAGCGCGTCAGCATTGCCCGTGCCGTCGTCAATACGCCGCCAATTCTGCTAGCAGATGAGCCAACCGGCAACCTTGACCCCGACAACTCCTGGCAGGTCATAAAAATCCTTAGAAAGCTGAATTCGCTCGGCATTACCGTCATTGTCACAACACATGATGAACAGCTAGTCCGGCTATCCAATCATTCGGTTGTGCAGGTGCGAAATGGACGGTTGTGTCCTGTCTCCTAACGTTCCTTGGTGCTTAAGCTCACTCAAGTACTTAAGTTTAGAGTGAATGACGGCTTGCTCCTGTGATAAATCAAGAATTTCTAGGAGTTATTTTTCCAGAAATTGCCTTAGTGACTCTGTAGACGCTTGCGAATTTGGTCCAGCCGAGCGTGGCTATCAACGGGCGATCGAGGCTGTGGCAATTCGGTGTTGGGCCACAAGGGCAGATCGGCACAGGGGCAACTCAACGACGGCACACCCGCTGACTGAATCGGCACAGGCATGCTGCAACGAGCGCAAGGGGACAGCTCCCAAGTTGGAGTAAGCAGTTCGCCAAGGCTTTGTTCAGTTCCTTCTAGATGAGCCTGGTTGAGATTAGAATTCAAAAGCTGCTGCCAGCACTGCTCAAATGCAAAGCTGTAGCGATCGCCTTGCAGGACCGGCTGCGGCAACACTTTTGTGCCGTTGCTAGTCACAACTGGCTTCCCTAGCTGAAACCAATAGGCAAGATATTGTTTGAGTTGATCTGTGGATGCCATACCTAATCTCTATGCCTCAGCAGCTACCTTTCTATAATCCTAACGAGTTTAATTTCATACAAGAAGGAAGGAATCTGCATCAAAGCTTAAGGTTATCCCTTTCGGAAGATAGGACAAGGGCTGAATTCATCGAAGACATCTGGAGTACCCAGAAAAATACTCTAGGCGCGGCAGATTTAGCAACTTTGATGCCTCAGAAAACAAGTTGTGCAATTGTTCTTCCCCATTTCGCTAGAGATTAGAGACTAAAAATTTTCTCTCCTAAATGCGATGATTCCTATCTACAACATCTGCTCAACTAAAGGCAGTAACAGATCTACAGCTTCCCATTCAGTAGACTCTTGATTTTTGAAAGATTCGTGGAGTGGAGCTTTTAACAAACGCTCACACCTAATCAAGCGCAAACGCTGTAAGCCAAAAAGTAGCACAAAGGAGTCTTTAACAAATGGTAGATACCTTCAAGCCAGAGCAAACCGTTTCTGCAGTTTTTCAGACAGAAGATCAAATTAAGACTGTTGTGCAAAAGCTGTTAGACCAGGGAATCTCAAGAGATCACATTTCTGTAATAGGCAAAGATTTCAAGTCTGAAACCCGAATTTCTGGTTTTATCTCGAAAAAAGATGTCATTTTGGGTGGGCTCAGGACAGGAGCAGTTTTTGGGTCTCTGTTTGGCTCATTGTTGGGCTTGTTGACTGGCGTAGGAGTGCTGTTTATTCCGTTTGTAGGGTCTGTGGTGGCAGCCGGACCGATTGGTGCAGCGCTGCTGGGGGCTGCTAGCGGAGCATTAGCAGGTAGTGCAGGGGCTGGGCTGGCTTCGGTGCTAGCAACTCTAGGAATGCCAGAAGACAAAGCGGCGATCTACGAAACCCGTGTTCAAGCAGGGCAGTTTTTGGTGATGGCAGAAGTGCCCGCCGAAAAAACCGCAGCCGTGCAATCTGAAATAGAAGCTGGCGGCGGTGAGGAGATACATGTCAACGATGCTATCTTGCCCCGGGCTTGCCAAGGTGAATGCGGCAGCGTTGAAGACTTGGCTCCAGAGGTTCGCGCCCATCTCTCACCCGATGCCCAAAATCTCTTCCTGGAGCGCTATAACGCAGCGCTGAAAGCCACAGATGATGATGGTAAAGCGGAACAGGCCGCATGGGGAGCAATTTATCAGCAGTTTGATGAAGACGAGCACGGCGTCTGGTCGAAAGCTAAAGCGTCTGTTTAGTTAGCTTTGCTTAAACAGACTGAATTACAGCCGTTTTCACTTGAACAGAATACAGATGCTATTGCAAGCCGGGGACGTGCGGTTTGCAATAGTTTAGTCTTTACCTTCGTTGACTGGAAAACGATCGATCGCACGCACTGCTAGCTGTGCAGTATCCTTCAAGCTGCGCGGCAGATAGGGTGTATAAGGAATTTGCGACAGAAAATCGACCGTGCGGCGCAGCACTCGCACGATATCACCCTCATCCAGACTAGTTCCCTTGCACAGTTCCTTCCAGTCTTCGCCCATTGCCCACTGCTCCACAAGCCCCACTAGATCGGTCTCTAGCCACACGGGCAGCGCTACCTGATAGCGCCGTTGCAGCTTAAACAACTCCCGCCGAGTTCCGCGCAGCTCATTGAGCGCACTTTCTACCTCATCAGAAAGTTCGTAGCGCGTCCAAGTATCTGGGCGAGACACTTCCGTTACCAGTGCAGCGCAGGCAGCAGCGAGGTGCTGTGGCTCCAGGTTGTCTAGCTCGCCGGAGGCAACTGCCAACCCCAGCCACAGTTCATTATCGCCCCGAATAGCAGCAGCAACTTCTCCAAGCGGCGTTGGCTTCCACTGCTCCGGGCGATCGTTTTCTGAACGAGCTTGCGCCTCGTTTGGTACTCCATCAGAGCTAATCGCTGTATCTTCTGTAACTGACTTGAGACAGCCGAAATACTGCAAAATTTCCATCAAATTAACAAATTCTTGCCAATAGCGCCGTGAATATTGGCTTAGCTTGTCTTCACGCGATCGAATATCTTCTTTGAGCTGAGTGATGCGGTTGTGGCGTTTCAGCAAATAGCCTGGATCGCCAAATTCCCGCAAAGGATGCGATTTGAGCTGAGCCTCAACGGCAGTGACACGGCTCTGCTGGGTTCGCACTTCTGGTGGAATGTCAGCTTCGGGAGAAAGCTGCGGAATTTGAGCGACGATTGCCGCTGTCACTTCGTTCCCTTTGCGCACCGATCCAGCCTTGGGCGCTAGCTCTGCAGGCGGCACTAGCGTATCGACCTGCGCCAATCGCGGAAACTCAGGGTGGAGCCCCACCACATCTGCTACCGTAACCACATACCAGCGATTGTCTCGTCCAATGCAAACCAAGTAAGGAAACTGCCCCGCTCCCTGCACTTTCATCACCAGAGTGGCAGACAGCGGCACTGAAACTGGCACATGTTTGCCCTTCAAGCTCAGCACTGAACCAGCCACCGCATAGGAGAGCGCGATCGCCAGATTCTCTGAATTCATCTGCTGCGCTTGCTGCTGTAAGGTCTTCAGCAGCCGGCGTTCTTCACGCAGACGTTCGTGCAGCTTTTCGTAGTTTGCCAATAGGGCAGGGTCGATCGAGTTGATCTGCGCCTCCTGCTGCTGCAGATCTTGCTGGCGTTCAGCGATTGCTTGAATTTGGGGTCGCAGGTATAGCGTTGAGAGGTATTGCCCAAAGCTGCGCTCCACTAAGTCTTTGGCTTCTTCCACGGTATGGGTTTGCAGAAGGTTCAGCACCATGCCATAGCTCGGCGCAAACTGGCTCACCAGCGGATCGGCTTTGGCAACTGCCAGATGAGCAGCATCTTGGGCGTTTTCGTAGGGCGTCTGCACTGTCACTACATAGCCGATCTTGTCCATGCCACGCCGTCCGGCCCGGCCCGCCATTTGCAGGAATTCAGAAGCCGTCAGCATCCGATGTCCACGATCGGTGCGCTTTGAGAGGCTAGAAATGACCGTCGTGCGGGCGGGCATGTTGATTCCGGCTGCCAGCGTCTCGGTGGCAAAGACCACTTTAATCAAGCCCTGCTGAAATAGTTCCTCGATCAAGCCTTTCCAGGCAGGCAGCACTCCTGCATGATGAGCTGCTACTCCTCGATACAGCGGCTCGATATGCTCGGCACGCCCGGCTTCTGGGTTACGCGCCAGAAAAGCATCGATCTGCTGCTTCAGAGCAGCCACTTCAGCATCATTGACCAATGAGAAGTTGCCCATTTCGGCTACGGCTTTATCGCAGCCGCGCCGACTGAAGATGAAGTAGATTGCAGGCAGCATATCGCGCTGCTGCAGCTGACTAACAACATATCCCAAGCTTGGGGCATCCTGTCGTCCTCGCTGCCGCCCACCTTTGGGCTTGAGACGAGGATTAATCCCCTTGCCGTTGGGGTTGAGCAGCGGAAACAGCCCTTTAGGGTTGCAGAAGTGAAACTCTAGGGGAACGGGACGAAAATCAGAATAGATTAACTTTGTTGAGCCGTGGACTTGGTTAATCCAGTCGGTGAGCTGATCGCTGTTGTCAATCGTGGCAGACAGCGCCACTAGCTGCACATTTGGCGGTGCATAGATGATCGACTCCTCCCACACCGTGCCGCGCTGACGATCGTTCATGTAGTGGCATTCGTCTAGCACGACGGCTTCCACACCTACCAAGGATGTCCCTACTTGCCCAATTGGGGTACCATACAGCATGTTTCGGAAGATCTCGGTGGTCATCACCAAGATCGGTGCATCCCGATTAATTGAAATATCGCCTGTGAGCAAGCCAACTTGATCAGCCCCAAAGCGATCGCGGAAGTCGCGTAATTTCTGGTTGGAAAGGGCTTTTAACGGTGTTGTATAGAAAACTCGATAGCCTCGCGTCAAGGCACGATGAATGGCATACTCACCCACCAGGGTTTTGCCTGAGCCTGTGGGCGCACACACGACTACGGACTGATCTGCATCCAGGGCAGCGATTGCCTGTTGCTGGAAGTCGTCTAGCTCAAATGGAAATAGTCTACTCAGCTCAAGTCCGGTCTGGGAAGCAGCACTCACAAATTTTGTAGGTAAGAAAGGGCGATCGAGTTGGACACCGCTATTTTAACGCTGTCTTTAAATTGTCAACACAAGTGAACTGGAATGGGGAGCCGCTGAGCTGAATCGGTTTATTATAGGCTGTGGCTACAAGAGTTCTATCACCTATGACCACTTCTATTCCCATTTCTGCAGCCCGATCGAGCGCAGGCTCTATTTTACCGCCTCTTTCTCGTCGCGCTAGCTCAGATTTGTTTGACATCAAGAGAGATTTTGGGACGCTCAAATCCAGCCGGAAAATTGATTCTGACACGGCAGCCAGAGATGAGCCTGTCTACTATAAATTCAACCTTGAAAAACGCAGCAAAATTCGGCTATCGCTCGAGAATCAGCGGAATTTCAACCCGTTTACTGACTTGTTTAAGCAGCCCAACGTCGTTGCTGCTGTGTTAAACGATCGGGGACGCAGCCTGCAAACCTTTGACAAGGTGAGCCCTGACAAAACCGAGCAATTTACCAGCAACAGGCTAGACGAAGGCACCTATTACCTTAAGATTTCATTGACTGGCTCAAGGCGATCGGTTGATTATACGCTGCAGGTCCGCCGTGGCTCCTCAGGCTTGCTTGGCACTGGCTTATTTGGCTAGAGCGCTAGTGCGAATCGCCCAAAATGATTTCCAGGCTTTTTTCAGCAAGCTCATAGGGGTTATCTAAGCCACGATCGCCATCGTTGGTCCAGACCACCAGCGTCAGGTCATGGAGCGGCAGATAGAGCAGCACCGATGAAAAGCCCGTGACGGCGCCTGCCTGCCCCCAAGCTTCTCCCCAGCGGGTTTGGGTATGCACAATTCCCAGCCCGTAGCTGTCGGTGCTGCCCTGCGCTAATGTCATCATTTGATCGAGCGAGTTGGGGTAGAGCAGTTTGTCGCCTGTAAACAGGGTTTGGAAGAACCGAACTACATCAGGCGCAGTCGAGACGATGCCATTGTTGCCCATGCCCAACCCGGTATTGATCAAGGGCTGCGTAACGCTGTCTCGGCTGCCATCGCTGTTCCAGTCCTGGTAGCCCTGCACAAAGCCATTAGGGATCGGCTCTTGCTGCTCTAAAAATGTGTTGTTGAGCTTGAGCGGCGTTGTGATCCGATTGTGCAGCACCCGCACTAGTGGCTGACCCGTCACTTGTTCCAAGATTAGCTGCAGCAGCAAATAGTTTGTTGCCGTATGGTTATACCAGCCTACTCGTCGCTGGGTAGGGCGAGTAGGCAAAAAATCTAGCAGGGTTTTGACTGTCCACTTGCGGTTGGGTGTGGTGGTCACCGCCTGCTTCAGCGCTTCTGGCTCCAAATCTGCTAGCCCGCTAGTGTGGTTGAGCAAATGCCGCACCGTAATGGCTTGAGTATTACCGAGCTTAGTGCTGACCTCTTTGGGCAAATATCGGGCGATCGGCTCATCCAGTTCCAGCTTGCCTTCTTGCGCAAGCTGCAAGCAAAGCACTGCCGTAAACAGCTCCGTCAGGTTGGCAATGCGGAAGCGATCGGTTGGCTTCAGCAGCGTACGCTTTTTTAAATCTGCCTGTCCGGCGGCTCCCATCCAAACGCCATCTGAAGTCGCAATATAAAGCACTGCCCCTGGCAGCTTATCTTCTCCCACGCTGCGGTTCAGCAGACGCTGTAACCGGATCGACAGCCGAGGCGGGAACGGCTGCAGCCTGCCCTGAGTCTGAGCAGAAGACCAAGCCTGCGGACGGGAAAATGGCGTTTCTGCTGCTTCATCAACGGCATCTGGACGACAGCCCACCAAAAGACTCAGCAGGAGGATTGCCGCCAACTGCTTGGTGCCTTGCTTGATCCAGACAGGCAAACAGACAAAATTCATGAGATGGGTCGGCTTCTTGTGCTTTAGCTCCAGCTTAACGCTGGCTTTTTGCCTGTACAAACTTTTAGCCCATACTAGAGATCGACCTGTTGCACGCCTGCTGATGCCCATGCTGCCCCAAGGCTCAATGTCTCCGCCTACGCTAGTCGATCGCCTCATAAGCTGGCTCCGCTCCCTCTCCACTGATCGCGGCATGTGGATTGCCTGGCTCAGCGGTATTGGCATGGGTTTGGCGCCTGCGCCTGCTAACCTCTGGTTTTTGGCGTGGATAGCCATTGTGCCGCTGTGGGTTTTGGTGATAGACCGGGCGCGTTCACGGCGGCAAGCGATCGGCTATGGGTTAGCCTGGGGCATTGGCTACCATGGCTTGGCATTGTCTTGGGTGAGGGAGCTGCATCCCCTGACTTGGATGGGAGTTCCCTGGTTAGCTAGCGTTGCGATCACGCTGTTTTGCTGGATATTCATCACACTTTGGGGAGCGGCGATCGCAGCGCTTTGGGCAGGAGTGATGGCTGCCCTTTTCCGCAAAGCCAGAACCACAGAACCGCGTTTCCTGCTGACATTTTTACGGATTTTAATTGGCACTGCGCTTTGGTGTGGCATTGAGTCGCTGTGGAGTCAAAGTATTCTGTACTGGACTGCGATTTCTTTTACCCAAAGCCCGCATAATTTGGCGATTCTGCATCTGGGGCAGCTTTCTGGCGCCGAGGCGGTGACGGCAGCACTCGTCTCAGTTAACGGTAGTCTTGCAGAGGTTTGGCTGCGAAGAAGGAGCCAGCCAAACCCGTATCGCTTTGCCCCTTATCTGCTGCCGCTTGTCTATTGTTTATTGCTGCATGGGGTTGGGTTTGCGTTGTATAGTCAGCCGATCGTTGAGCAGCCCAACACAGCACTTAGAGTTGGCATTATTCAGGGCAATGTCCCCACTCGCATTAAGCTATTTGAGCAAGGCGAGCGACTAGCGCTAGAGCACTACACGCTGGGCTATGACAAGCTAGTCAACGAGGGAGCCGAAGCAGTGCTAACCCCAGAAGGCTCGTTTCCCTGGCTCTGGGTGGGGCGCTCGTCGCAAGCCAAAAACCCGCTATATGAAGCAATTCTGGCACGGGGTGTTCCTGCCTGGGTTGGCACGTTTGGGACAAGGGGCAACCGGATCAGCCAAACGCTGTTCTCGATTGCAGGCAGCGGCGAAATTACCGGTCGCTATGACAAGGTAAAGCTGGTGCCACTAGGTGAATATATACCGTTTGAGTCGGTGTTGGGGGGGTTGATCAACCGCCTGTCGCCAACTGAAGCTTCCATGCTGCCCGGACGTCCGGATCAGGTGTTTGAAACATCATTCGGACGGGCGATCGCTGGCATCTGCTATGAATCTGCCTTCCCGCAGATCTTCCGCCATCAGGCGCGCAACGGCGGACAATTTATCTTAACTGCCTCCAATAACGACCCCTACGATGCCACAATGATGGCGCAGCACCATGCTCAAGATGTGATGCGATCGATCGAAACCGATCGCTGGGCAGTCCGCGCTACCAACACAGGCTTTTCGGGAATTGTTACCCCCCATGGCAACACCGAATGGCTCTCTGGCTTCCGCACCTACGAAACTCATATCCACACCATCCACCGACGGCAGACACAAACGCTATACGTACGCTGGGGCAACTGGTTAACGCCACTGCTGCTAATCGGGGCGATTGTGGGCTGGGTTGGGTTACGCCTGAGGGTTTAACCCTAGAACCCTAGAGTTTCAGCGAAGTTGAATTTCGCGTTCTGCGCGATCAAAACTGTTTGGATAAAATCAATCACACAATACGGTAACCTGCCTCATGACCCAGCCCTACAAACTCCTGTTCGTCTGCCTTGGCAACATCTGCCGATCGCCCTCTGCCGAGAACATCATGAATCATCTGATCAACCAGCGACATCTGCAGAACCACATCATCTGCGACTCAGCCGGAACCTCCAGCTACCACATTGGCAGCCCGCCCGATCGCCGCATGACGGCTGCAGCTGCCCAGTGTGGTATTAGGCTAGCGGGACGAGCGCGGCAGTTTGAGCCAATGGACTTTGATGAATTCAATTTGATCTTGGCGATGGATAAGACAAACTACGAAGACATTTTGCGGCTTGACCGCGCCGGACACTACCGCGACAAGGTACGGCTAATCTGTGAATTTTGTCGAGTCCATAGCGATCGGGAAGTCCCCGATCCTTATTACGGCGGTGAGTCAGGGTTCAACTACGTGATCGATCTACTGCTAGATGCCTGCGAAGGGTTGCTCGATCACGTGGTTGCCCAACTGCAGCTAGAGAAAGGCTAGACAAAATAAAACCCGAACCAGATTAGAAGACTAGACAAAGATAGGTCAGGTGCTGCGATTGCTGTTCTTTCGCTTTAGGAACAGCCAGACCCCAAAGCTAACCAGTAGCAACAGCAGCACTATTTTAGAAACAGGTCCTAAATATTCATCGATTAGCTCATAGTTGTCGCCGAGTAGATAGCCCGCAAAGGTGAGCAGCCCTACCCAAGCCGTTGTGCCCAGCGTTGAGTAAATCAAAAATTGTGGCATCGCCATGCCGCTAAAGCCTGCAGGCAGGGAGATCAACGTGCGGACGCCCGGAATCAGCCGCCCAAAGAAAACGGCTTTTGTGCCATGTCGATAGAACCAGGTTTTGGATTTATCAATTTCCTCGGATGAGATGCCGAGCCACTTGCCGTAGCGATCGAGCCAATTGCGAATTCGCGTTTCGCCTGCAATTTTGCCAATGTAATACCAGGGGAGCGCGCCCAGCATCGTCCCAATCACGCCAGCAGCGATCGCCGGAACCAACGCCAGCTCACCTTTTGCCACCGTAAAGCCTGCCAGCGGCATGATTAGCTCTGATGGAATGGGTGGAAACAGGTTCTCCAGAAACATCAGCAGGGCAATGCCAGCGTAGCCTAGAGATTGCATCAGATTCGTGATCCACTCAACCATCAGCCTAATTTCCTTTGACGATACAACAGCCGTTGGCTCTTTACCTTGAGCTTTCAGGCGCAAGATCTGCTGAACAGGACGAAGTTACTTGATAAAGGTTAACTTAATCTAGCAGTAAACCTTTTAATAAATTTTGGTTTAGGCTTTGACTCCTGTGAGCCCATCCTAAACCCGCTACAACTTCATATAACAGCAATGGAGACCGTCGATCTATACCGATCGCTGCTGTAGCTTTTGCGGTTTTAGCATGGTGGTGCAAATAGTCACCCACAAAAAGCCAATGCCCCAGCCTGCGATGATATCAGTAGGCCAATGAACGCCCAAATAAAGGCGGCTAAAGCTGATAACCAGAATCAAGCTGACTGCTAACCCATAGATTAGCGCTGCCCATTTGGGATAGTGCGTTGCCAGCAGATAGGCGATCATGCCATATAGCACCACTGAACCCAGCGCATGACCGCTCGGGAAGCTAAATGAGGTTTCATCAATCAACCGCTTCCATAGTTCAGGGCGGGGTTTAGTGAACAGCAGCTTCAGTCCTCTGTTGAGAACTGCACCGCCAATACAGGCGATCGCAAACAGCTTAGCTTCCTGCCGGTACCGTCGCCACCACAGCAGCAGCAGAACAATGCAGGTGGCTGGCACAACCACCCCAGGATTTCCCAAACGAGTAACAGCTAGCATCACAGCATCAAGCGTCGGATTGGCAGACTGATGGATCCAGAGCAACACTGAGCGGTCAAACGTGAATGATTCTCGCTCCCAAACTTCTTCAAAAAGGTGCGTCAAAATCCAGAGGATGAGCAAGCAGCTCCCTAAGCCAACCACGCCGATCGCGGCAATGAGCGCTGTCAAACTGGGATATATTTTGTGGAGCCAAAAATGTATCAGTTTTCGCAACATTGAAGTGACAGTGAAATGACGATCTTTAGACGATCCAGGTCATTTTTCTAGCATCCCGTCTGTCCCGCTATTGCTGAAATGCCCAAACCGAAATTCTTCAAGACACTTCTGCATTAGGCATACGACCTTTTGATATGATCAAATGCTTGGCAGTAAATTCTACGATCGCTGGACGGAGTAAACCCCTATGGCTCGCATGTACTATGACTCGGATGCAAATTTAGACCTGCTGGTGGGCAAAACGATCGCCATCATTGGCTATGGCTCTCAAGGTCACGCCCATGCCCTTAACCTGAAAGACAGCGGTATCAATGTCATTGTAGGGCTGTATCCGGGCAGCAAGTCGGTAGCCAAGGCAGAAGCAGAAGGATTGACCGTCAAATCGGTGGCAGATGCCGCCGCCGCTGCAGATTTCATTATGATTCTGCTGCCCGATGAAGCGATGAAGACGGTCTACCAAAATGAGATCGCCGCCAACCTGAAAGAAGGGAAAGTGCTGGCGTTCGCCCACGGCTTTAATATCCACTTTGCTCAAATTGTGCCGCCGCCGGATGTGGATGTAGTTATGATCGCGCCCAAAGGACCTGGGCATTTGGTACGCCGCACCTACACGCAGGGCGAGGGCGTTCCCTGCCTGTTTGCGGTTTATCAAGATGCAACGGGACAGGCACGCGATCGAGCAATGGCCTACGCCAAAGGCATTGGCGGTTCTCGCGCCGGCGTTCTGGAAACCACCTTCCGCGAAGAAACCGAGACAGACTTGTTTGGCGAACAGGTGGTGCTATGCGGAGGCTTGTCAGCGCTGATTAAGGCAGGCTTTGAAACGTTAGTAGATGCAGGCTATCAGCCAGAGCTGGCTTACTTTGAATGCTTGCACGAAGTTAAGCTCATCGTAGATCTGATCGTAGAAGGCGGACTCGCCAAAATGCGCGACAGCATTTCCAACACAGCAGAGTATGGCGATCTAACTCGGGGTCCTCGCATTGTCACAGATGCCACCCGCACTGAGATGAAGAAAATCCTCAGCGAGATTCAGTCAGGTCAGTTTGCGCGGGAGTTTGTGCTGGAGAACCAGGCTGGCAAACCGGGCTTTACTGCCATGCGCCGTCAAGAGGCAGAACACCCGATCGAAAACGTTGGGAAAGACTTGAGAGCCATGTTTAGCTGGCTGAAGAAAGTTTAGGCGTAGGCTAAATTCTGCATTGGCTAAATTCTGCATTGTTTTTTCGGCACAGCTGTTCGGGCTGTGCCGATTTTTGCATCTATCGCTATCGCAAACTCTCCCGCTTCATTTGCTCTCGCTCGATCGCCTCAAACAACGCCTGAAAGTTGCCTTCGCCGAATCCTTGCGCCTGCTGGTGTCGCTGCTGCCACCAATACCACCGCCGCTCAATTAGCTCAAAAAAGAAAGTTGGCTCTGAGAAGATTGGTTGAGTAAAGGTTTGCAGCAAAACTGCCAACGGCTGATCGGGTTGCCAATCGACCAACACTTCTTGGGCAGCAACCGCTTCCCATTCGGCTTGCGAGAGCGGAAAGCCCGGACGCAGACGCAGTTGCTCATAGTAGCTAGCCGGAACGGACAGAAAAGACATGCCGTTACGACGCAGCCGATCGATCGTTTCCACAATGCCATGCGTTTGTAGCGCAATGTGCTGAACCCCAGCTCCCCGGTTGAAATCTAGGAATTCTTGAATTTGCGAACTATCAGAAGCAGGCTGATTAATCGGCAGCTGAGCGTTACCTGCCGGATGCCGTAACACCTGACTGCATAAGGCGGAGCGCTGCGTCTGAATGGTGAATGCCTGCTGCCGCTGAAAGCCTAGCGCCTTCTCATACCAAGCGATCGCCTTCTCCAAATTGCCCTGCTCGACATTCAGCACCACATGATCGACCTCTAAACGAGTAGGATTGGTACGGCTCATCTGCTGCTCTGACAGGCTGCGTTCTATTAACGTATGCTGTAGACTTCCCCACCCCTGGATTAAAGCTGCTTTGCAGCCGCTTTCTGACAGCTCAGGTAATTGCAGCAGCTTTGCCCCTGCAGCGACTGCCTGTGCGGTGGCAGCCTCCACGTCAGCAACCTGAAACGCCACATCTGCTACACCTGCCGGGTGATTTTGCAGATAAGCAAAGACAGGACTCTCTGAAGCTCGAGCAGACGATAGCCAAAAGCGAACGCTGCCACTTTGAATAATTTCTGTGTGGGTGTGGGTGCTAATGGAGCTGGCAATTGACTGGAACTCTAGCTTACGAACAAACCAATCGCGCCATGTTGAGGCATCTTCAACATAGAAATGAATATGATCGACGTTCATAATCCCTAATCTAGCCAGTCCAATTCTCTATTTTGTCGCGATCGCAAAAATTTGGAGTCACCCGCTTGGTAGAAATTTGGCGCTACCCTGTTTGGCGGCTACAAAGCTGAAGAGGCTATAACCTTTATCCTGTTCTAACGATACGCAGCAGCGATCGGCTTGTCTAGATTACTCGATTTATATTGCCGCAATGGGTACTGATCAAGATGGCGGAAGATTGCAACCGGGCTTTTCAGCCGGCAGGTAAAAAATTCTGTAGCTGCTTGCCCATCGGGAAGAAGTCTGGCTTTAGGTGCCAGATCTTTGGGCGGGTTACCCTGCCAGCGCCATTTGGCTTGGGGTGGAATGGCATCAATAATGCGGTGATGGCTCCAGTCGCGGTGCTGCCCCAACGCACCAAATTCTTCAAGCTCGCGTCTCAGCAAAGAAGCCAGCAAAAAAGATGCCGCAGAACCATCCCCGTCAACCGCCTCCATAAACGATGCGATCGCGCCCTCTGGCTGTGGCGGTTGAGTAATATCTCGGCTTTTAGACATTGCTTTTTCTAGCCAAGCCGTGGTGCTGTAGTCTTGCGGAACCGCAAACACTGCACCCTTACCTGCCTCAGCATCCCGATAGAGAAAGCTTACCAAGCGAAACTCAGGTCTAAGCCATAGCCCTGGCAGCTTCAAGAGCGCATCGGCTGGGTTTACCGTGCTAATTTGCCAATGCCCAATCGGGATAGTAATTTCCTCAGGATCCAATCCACCAAACTGAAACAACCCGCTCAGATCATCTAAAGAGGTTGGCTCCGGCGGTTCTAAATCATCTAGGCCTGTCCAAACCTGCAACTGTTGCTCAGTGTCGGTCAACGCTAGTGTGTTTTGGATGTATTGCCTGATTTTACTAACTGTAGCTAACGGAAACTTTTGAAGTGACATGAGCAGGTAACGATGAGGAAAGCGATCGCCAGTTGAAGTGGGGTAACGCAGCCAAATTTAATGGGAGCACTCTAATTACAGCAATTTTTATTGGGATAGACCAGCGTGTTTTTTGCTTGGGCAAGAGCAATTGCCAACTGTATTAAAGTAGCTCCATTAAGTTTATTGAGAATAACTATAGAGATTCCCAATGCCGCGAGGTACCGGTTATTAATTGTGTGCCGCTTGGAGCGGCACACAATTAATAACCACATTAGTAACCGCACTTCATTTAAGTATGAAGCGTCATAGGCTGTTGCCATTATGCCTAGAACAGGTTTATGGGCATCCACAAACCCATTCCTGGCTAATTACCGTGATGTTTACCAGCCATTGAAATGCAAAAACCAGCCATTGAAATGCAAAACTGAGCCAACACATTGAAAAAGTTGCTTGTGTAGAGTGACGATAGCATTTCGGCTCACTTACAGGCAGAGCAGCCATACTAAGAAGGCTGAACTGCTAGCAGTTCAGCCTTCTTAAGACTCTTTTTACTGTCTCTAAAGCGCTCAGATGCTTCGTTTGCCTACTTAGTCATGTATCTAACGCTTCAGCCATACCCTTGTAGTTTGTGGCTTCGTCAGGGACATCTGAGTTGGCAAAGGGATCGCTATACAGGTGAAACATTTGTAGCATCAGGAACCAGAAGACCGTTGGTCCCTCCAGCAGATAGCGCTTCCAAAGGCGACGCGGTTCAGACAATAAGCGATATAGCCACTCCAAACCCATCTCGCTAATCCATTTGGGAGCACGAGCCACATTGCCTGCCTCAAAATCAATCGTTGCCCCTATTGCTAAGAAGATTTTGACGTGCTTGAAGCGATCGCGATATTTGTAGATGAACTTCTCCTGCTTAGGTGCACCAACACCGATCGCCAAGACCGTAGCTCCAGACTCGTTAATCAAATCAATGATACGTTCGCACTCTGCCTCGTTCTTCTCAAAGCCAAACGAGGGGGAATGAGCATCAATCACCATTTCACGACCTGCTGTGGCGTTAATACGCCGCCGAGCTTCGGCAGCAACACCTTCTCGTGCACCTAGAAGGAAAATTTTGATAGAGTCGTTTGCTCTGTGATATCTGCAAAAGGCAGGAAACAGATCGGAGCCAGAGATTTTTTCCTTGATTGGCTTGCCAATCAGCTTACAGGCGTAAAATAAAATTTTGCTATCGCAGGTTCTAAAATCAGCATTGCCGTAAGCCTCGTAAAACTCGCGATCGGATTGCAGTTTAACGAGATGATCCACGTTTGGAGTATAAACAACGCCCTGATTGAGCCTTTCTAGTAGCTCTAGCATTGAAAGGTTATCGATAGATGCATTCAACAATTTGACGTTACTCATTCAGAGTACTCCTCCCTCACTAAGTCTCTTCAGGTTCACCAAATAGATCAGCGAATCGAACCCTCAGCTACCCTGACAAGGAAACTGTGTAGTTCCCCTATGCATCCTAGAGTTGCATTTCCTTTTTGAGAAAGCCAGTACTTCTACTGAGAATTCACCAAAAAAATACATCAAATAAAGAGCTAACAGCGCTGTAAGGGCTACGTTTGCTCACTTTACAATAAATCCACTCTGCCCTTGCTCGGATAGCCGGGAACCCAGTCTTTACTAGATTTTCACACTGATGGAAAGACTTCCAGAAATCTACCTAAAGCACAGTAAATAGAGTCGATAAATTGTATCTAAGAGAACATAGACCAATTACTTACTCAGTAGAAATTGCAGCTGCTCAACAGCCTTATTCTCAAAGACTAAAATTATCAAGCAGAGCAGCTTATGAAAATGTAAAGACTTTGATTTCTTGATGCGATTTCGCATGAAGCTTCATCTGCTGCTTTATCGACAGAACTTCCGAGCAAGCGATCGCGCATCTTTACATCGTCTTCGCTCAGCTCTGATAGTCCTGGGGGTGAAGCAGCTCTTTCCTGAGCAGTATACAAAGGCAATTCTGTGAATAAAATCTGCCCATAGAACGATAAAAAGCGATGAGTTGACCGCGCAGGACTTACGCTTGATACAATCACTCATCCTGCCTTACGCCACCATTACGCCCGATAACTGTGGCGTAGGGCAGGCGCACTAAAATTCGCGCTATTACAAGACATGGAAAAGTCGATCTGGACGGCGCTGCGCGCCGTCTAGATCGACTAGTTGAGAGTAGTGCAGTTAGGGACTAAGACTTACTCTGGGGCTGCACTTATGGCTGCTCCAGACGCCTTGCTCGATCTTGCTGCCCCAACTCTTTACAGTTGACCACTTAGGATCGGAAAAATTTTTCGGTGCGGGCTGGACTCAGCAGCTTCATCAAAAATGGTTAGTTTGGCAGGTTTACAGCGCTTAATTGCGGTTTTAATTCCTTTAGCGCCTTCTTCTTCCAGATCTTCGATGTACCCAGATTTAGCAGCTTCCGCTTCTTTGGGCGTGGCAAACGGACCAAAGTAATACACGCAGCTGGGAGACTCCGTAATTACTTCTACCCACCAAGCCAACCCAAACAACGTCAGTATGTTAATCCAAAATTCTTTCATAAGTTCTTTCTCAACCTGCCACAGATGTCGATGCCCTAAAGTTAAAACCCCAAGCCCGTATCTTAAATCAATAGCCAAAAGCCAAGCTTGAATTTGCGCTCAAGCCCAGCCTTCAAACCTTGTGTTCAAACCTTGCCATGTGCCCAAATTTGTGCAATCACTATAGGCTGAACTGAATCCGAACGATAGCCGGAAGGAGTTTATATCCTGCTCGATCCTGTTACATTTTGTTTATACTGCGTTGTCTCTACTTTTGCAAAGCGTTTCAAGAGGTTTTTAGACGATGCGTTTGGGATCGGCGTTGACGGCATACCTCATACAGCACCATCCCAGCCGCCACCGAAGCATTAAGACTGGACGTACTACCTTGAAGCGGGATCGATACCAGAGCATCACAACTACGCTGCGTTAGCAGGCTCAGACCTTCTCCTTCAGCACCAATCACTAAAACGATCGCCCCATCAAATTGGACGCTGTCTACAGGCTGGCTGGCTGTTGCAGCCGTTCCGTAAATCCAGAATCCACTACTTTTTAGATCTTCTAGAGCGCGGCTTAAGTTTACAACTCTTGCAACTGAGAAGGTTTCTAGTGCACCTGCTGCCACCTTTGCCACCACCGAGGTGATCCCCGATGCTCTTCGCTGTGGAATTACCAAGCCTTGCGCTCCCAAAGCTTCAGCAGTGCGAATAATCGCTCCCAAATTGTGGGGATCAGTAATCCCTTCTGCCACGATTACAATTGGGCGATCGCTTGCCGCCTTAGCACGCTCGATCATATCGCTCAGATCAAGATACTCGTAAGGCGCAGCCTGGGCAGCAATGCCTTGATGGTTTGCACCATGCGTAAGCTGATCTAAGCGGCGATGATCAACTTCGTCAATCACTGCCCCACTAGCTTTTGCTTGAGTTAGCAGAGAGTGAAACCGAGCATCATACCGCAACCTTGGCGTGACCCATATGCGATTCAGGTTGCGCTGCCCCTCCAGAGCTGCTAGGACACTGTGACGACCGTAAATTAGATCAAGCGCTTCGGTATCCGCTTCCTCTGCATCAGCTTGCTGAGCGCGTGGGACCTCGTGGCGAGTAGACGATCGCGGGATCACACGTTGAGCAGCAGAATTTGCCGCTCCATTTGAACGAAAATTTTCTGGGGCTGTATCAAACTTTGATGACATATTAGCGTCAGCATCCGCTTGATTTCGTCGCCGCAGCACTGGAGAACGACCCGCAGGCTTCGCAAATTTACCTTTAGAAAATTTGGCTTTTTCAAATTTTTCCTCAGGCGATCGCTCCGACTTATCTTTAGAGAACTTATCTTTAGAGAACTTGTCACCTCTACTGTCACCACTTTTACCGCGCCCTACCCCTGCCAGCTTAGGTTTTCCAAAGGAATCCGAGCTTTCAGCTGGCTTACCTTTCTTAAAGCGGACGGGTTTCTTGCCAGTAGGTTTAGCAGAAAATTGACGATCGCGGGAGGAATTTGAGTTACGGGGGGGTTTAGGTGCCATGGTTGAATCTCCGAGGATATTGCAAAAGTTCTGTATGTTTAGCAGCGCCAATCAACTAGCCCCAAACAGGCTCAGCAGGCGAGCACATCTAACAACGCATCGAGAAATCGCCCTTAGGAAGACACTGGCGATTTTTAGCGGTGGCTTCGAGAAGCGCTGCAGAAACGCACAAAGCCACGTTAAGGTTTTAAATTTTTAGACTCACTATAAAACTAGATTTAATGAAAGCCGGCTGAAATCCTGAGATCAGCGGCGGCAGATAGACGTAGGGAAACTCTTGAACTCACTTATAAACAGAATCGTATCTTGTTGATTAAAAAGCAGGGTAAGAGAATAGGTCAATTGGGTTTTATTGCAATTGACATTGCTTCAGCAAGTATTGCTAAAAGCACGTTGCTTAACCAAAGACTATGCTCACTCTAACGGCAGCTGGCTCAGCAAGTCAGCAAGGCGTTGGGGATCGGTGATATACAGATAACCCAGCAACGTTTCTAGACTAGTCGCTTGCTGATAGAGTTCTGGATCAACGCGCTTGGTTCGTTTGGCTGCGTTGCGCCCTTGTTTTAGGATAGCTTGTTCTTCAGGGGTTAGGTGGGGCTGCAGCTTTTGCAAGTGTTGGGCCTGTGCTTCGGCTCTTACCTGAGCCACTACCTGGTTGTGATAAAGCTGAATTCGCTTGGGAGGTAACAGGTAGCGCGATCGGACATATAGCTCATAGACGGCATCGCCTAAATAGGCGAGCGCAGCCGGAGAAAGCTGGCGAAACTGAGCGACAAGCTCTGCAGAAGACGGGGCATTTAGGCCAGCCTGCAGCCAGAGAAAGCCTAAGACTTCCGGGAGGTCTAAACTTGTTTCCTGCCCAGAAGTCACTTGAAAGCTCCTCTATAGTAATGCTTCTACTTCTTCAGATTTTCTAAAGCCACATCAACAGAATCCTGAAGCGACAAAAACTTTTCTAGCCGCACTAGTTTTACTGTCTGAGTGACTCTCGGATTGGTCACAATTTGTAGTGAACCACCTGCATTTTGTACTTTTTTAGCCAGTTGCACCAAAGCACCTAGCCCGGAGCTATCTACGAAATCAATTTGAGACAGATCAAGGATGAAGTTTCTGGGGCTTTCATCAACGTATCCCTCTAGCACCTTACGAAAGGTTGGCTCAGAAAAAGCATCAAGCAGACCCGCAAGGCGAAAGAGTTGGCAGTTGTCTCTAACTTCGCGTGTGCCTCTTAAACTGACGGTTAGGTTAAGTGGGTCAGGAATAATCCCCTCCTGGCTGGATGTGTCGTAGCCGCATAGTATTTATCCGAGGTTCAAGTATAGGTCAGGATGCAGGTCTGTGCAACATAAAAAAGTTGTGTTTTTTAGCTGTCTTTCCCTTCAGAAAGCAGAAACCCACAGCTCGTTTATCTCCCTTCACCAGCTCTGCTGAAGGGTTGTTTTTGAGGCATTGCCTGACTGAATACAAGCTTAATCCCCTTGGGGGCACTCCTGCCAAAGAGTTGTTGTTTGGCGCAAACTCACAAAATTGCCATTACCCAAAATTAGATGGTCAAGGATGGGGATGCCCAAACATCGTCCGCCGCTTAGAAGCTGTTGCGTCAGGGAAATATCTTCTTGGCTTGGTTCTAGACTACCAGATGGATGGTTGTGTGCCACGATGACGCGCACGGCTCCATGCCGGATCGCAGCCCTGAAGATGTCGCGTGGATGGGCGATCGTCTCAGTCGCCGTGCCTACGCTAATCAGTTGGGTTCCCAGCATGCGATGTTTGATGTCGAGCAGCAGCACCGCAAATCGCTCTTGAGCCTGCCACATCAGGTCGTGGCTCAGCGCTGCCGCCGCCACAGCAGGATCGTCAACAATCGTGCGATCGGCAGGACGAGACTGCAGGACACGCTTGCCCAGCTCAATTGCCGCTAAAATGGTTGCGGCTTTTGCATCACCAATGCCATGAATCTCGGTGAGCTGACGGGGGCTGATATCGCGCAGCACTGCCAACGGATCGCGCTGGCTTTCTCCTAAAACCTGCAGGATATGCTGTCCTAAGCCGATCGCCGAGAGTTTGCCAGCGCCCTGCCCTGTTCCTAGCAAAATGGCAATTAGCTCTGCAGTTGCTAAAGTTTTTACCCCATGGGTGAGCAGTCGCTCGCGCGGTCGCTCTGTAGAAGGGATATCGGCAATTCTCAGGTTGTAGGTCATAGCAGCACAGGCAGGAAGGGTGGATTGCAGCACTAGCGTCTAGTAATCCCAAATTCAAGAAGGGTGCTATAGCAGCCCTCACAGCAGCGAGGACAGGGAAATTTCGTGGGGCTGTACTCGATGCCCCTACAAAGATCTCCTCAGCGTGATGACAGTATCTATAAGTAAGATCGAAGGCATAATCGATTCGCGTAAGTCCTGTCTGCACAGTGATAGACTCTTTCTGACATTGCTGATTTGAGAACGAGCGTGGGGACTATGCGGCTAGAGTTTGTTCCGGTGGAAGAGTTTTATTTTGCACTGACGCTGGCGGTGAAAACGTTAGATGAGGTGAGCGACGCAGCGTTGGTCGAACGGACACGACTGCGGCTGCAGGAAAAATTGGGTCAGCCTTCCACGATTGCTCCGGGCAAACAAAACACTTTTAATTATGTCTTTCGCGTCCAAGACTACGAGTGTAGCCCTGCTCCCCAGTTGATTCTTTCTGTTTCCGACTGGCAGGACAAATTGCGGCTTAGCAGCGACTATGGCTGGATATTAGATCAGGAGCGTAAGCCAGTCCGGACTGAGCGCTTTGAGCAGCGATCGGCGTTTGCAGAAGCCGTACGATCGCATGTTCAGGAGTGGCTAGGCATTCCGTTTAAGGCATAGAACGTGGTACAGCACTTAAGGCAGAACTATGGCAGAGCCACTGTTTTCGATCGAAAATCTCCGGGTTGCTTATCCCCAGCAGCGGATGGGCAACGCCGATCCTTTGGCATCCCAAGACAGGACAGCCTCTCTGGATCGTTCAGCAATTCGCTGGGCAGTGGATGATGTATCGCTAACGCTGGCTCCTGGTGAGCGCTTGGGCTTGGTGGGTGAGTCAGGTTGCGGCAAGTCAACCTTGGGACGAGCGGCAATGCGCTTGCTGTCTGCCTCAACGAAAATTGAAGGGAAAGTGCTGTTTGCGGGCAAGTCGGTGTTTGAGTTTTCACCAGAGGAGCTGCGCCAGTTCCGGGGAGAGGCAGTTGCGCTGATCTTCCAAGACCCAATGACACGGCTCGACCCGCTGATGACGATCGGCGATCACTGTATTGAGACCTTACGCGCCCACCAGCCAAATTTATCTCGGCAGGCAGCCAAAGACCGGGCGCTCGCCACACTCGAAGCGGTCAAAATTCCGGCAAGTCGCTGGTCACAGTATCCCCACGAGTTTAGCGGCGGCATGCGGCAACGGGTAGCGATCGCTCTAGCGCTGCTGCTTGATCCCAAGCTGATTGTGGCAGATGAACCAACGACGAGCCTGGATGTCACCGTTTCAGCCCAGATCTTGCAGGAGCTAACGCGGCTGTGTCAGGAACGGCAGATGGCGCTGCTGCTGATTTCACATGATTTGGCAATGGTGGGTGAGTATTGTGGTCAAATTGCGGTAATGCATCACGGCAAGGTGGTAGAAGCAGGACCTACGCGATCGGTCTTTGCTCAACCGCAGCACGAATACACAAAGTCTCTCCTGCAGTCAGCGTTGCATTTGCAGGCAGGCGGCAAACCAGCTGATCCCACCCTGCAAAAGTCCCAGCCTACACCCCTGCTGAGGCTGCAAGACCTGCAGCAGCATTACATCCTCGAGCAAAATTTTATAGCGCGGCTGCTGTCTCAACAGAACGATCGCACGATCAAAGCGGTAGACGGCATCACGTTAGATCTCTATCCTGGCGAAATTTTGGGATTGGTAGGGGAGTCGGGCTGTGGCAAAAGCACCCTGTCGCGGACGCTGTTACAGCTGATTCGCCCGACAGCAGGGCGGGTGGAGTTCTTAGGACAAGAGCTAACGCGCCTTTCTCCACAGGCACTCCGGCAGCAGCGACGACAGATGCAGATGGTATTTCAGGACCCGCTTGCCTGCCTCAACCCATTAATGACTGTTGGCGATAGCATTGCCGATCCCCTGCTGATCCATCGGCTCGCTAATGCCGAAGCTGCCCGTGAGCAGGCAAAGCAGATGTTAGAACGAGTGGGATTAACACCCGCCGCCGATTTTTATCACCGCTATCCCAAAGAGCTTTCGGGTGGGCAGCAGCAGCGAGTGGCAATCGCCCGCGCCCTAATCACCCGCCCCAAGCTGCTGATTTGTGATGAGCCAGTCAGTATGCTGGATGCTAGCGTTCAAGCACAGGTACTCGATCTCATGCTAGAACTGAAGCAGGAGTTCGAGTTAACGTATCTGTTTATCACTCATGATTTATGGGTGGCGCGGTTTCTGTGCGATCGGATTGCTGTAATGAACGCAGGCAAAATTGTGGAGTTGGGAAATACAGAAGCGATCTTCAGCAATCCTCAGCACCCCTACACTCAGACGTTACTAGGAGCCGCCCCGCTCCTCTCTCGCCTGTCCCAGTCCTCCAAAACCTCGGTTGGGGAGTCGCTGGACCAAGCAATGGCTTAAATTCGTCACTTAGCATAAGCGCCGATTTGTTAGAAGAGGTCTACAAGGCTGTTTTTTTACACTTGAAGTTGCGAAATTTGTGTGGCTTAGGTCTTGGCTTCACCGCCCTGCAAGGGTTCGCAAATCACCGTTCAAAGTCCTCCTTTGCAAGGGGATTTAGAAGGATTGAGCAACTTGTCAATTGAAAATAGTCTTTTCAGAGATCCTCTTATGAGAGGGCAGCAAAGCTGCCTTCTTTAACAACTTGGTAACACAAAAGTGCGGCTCAAAACTTAGCAGCTTTTTGAGCCTAATTTTGTGTACTATTCTTAAGAGCGCTTGATCTAATCTTCGCTCTTCTATTCCCTCGATTTAGCAGGCTAATACGCTGTCCATGTTTGGATTAATTGGTCATCTCACAAGTTTAGAACACGCCCAATCGGTTGCTAAAGACTTAGGCTATCCCGAATATGCCGATCAAGGACTCGACTTTTGGTGTAGTGCCCCACCGCAAATTGTTGACACAATCAAAGTAACAAGCGCGACTGGACAGCAGATCGAAGGGCGATACGTTGAGTCTTGCTTTCTGCCCGAAATGCTAGCAACCCGCCGGATCAAAGCCGCTACTCGCAAAATTGTTAACGCGATGGCGCATGCCCAAAAGCACGGCATTAATATCACAGCGCTGGGTGGATTCTCCTCGATTATTTTTGAAAACTTTAACCTACAGCAGATCCAGCAGATTCGCAATATCAAGCTGGAGTTCGATCGCTTCACGACGGGCAACACCCACACAGCTTACATTATCTGCCGGCAGGTGGAACAAGCCTCCAAGCAGTTGGGCATTGAGCTATCTAAAGCCACGGTTGCCATCTGCGGTGCTACAGGAGACATCGGCAGCGCTGTTTGCCGCTGGCTTAATGCCCGCACTGATGCCGCAGAACTGCTGCTGATTGCCCGCAACCAAGAGCGCCTGCAGGCACTCCAGGAAGAGCTAGGGCGTGGTAAAGTGCTGTCGATGGAGGAAGCCCTGCCTCAAGCAGATATTGTGGTGTGGGTTGCTAGCATGCCAAAAGGTGTCGAAATTGATTTTTCAACTTTGAAGCAGCCTTGCCTAATGATTGACGGTGGCTATCCTAAAAACCTGGCAACGCTAGTCAAATATCCGGGCGTCCACGTTCTCAACGGCGGCATTGTAGAGCATTCGCTAGACATTGACTGGAAAATCATGCGAATCGTCAATATGGATGTGCCAGCACGGCAGCTATTTGCTTGCTTTGCCGAATCTATGCTGCTGGAGTTTGAGAAGCTATACACCAACTTTTCCTGGGGACGCAATCAGATCACGCTAGACAAGATGGATTTAATTGGGCAGGTTTCGTTGAAGCATGGTTTTCGTCCGCTGCTAACTGTAAGTAGCTAAGCAGAACCGCAGAATTGAAACAGCAACAAAAAAGGGGCTAAAGCCCCTTTTTTGTTGCTGTTTTTTAACGGTTGAAGAAACAGTTGAAAAATCTGAATCTATTCTTCCTCAACAAACTCTTCATCTTCATCCTCATCTTCGTCCACCGGTGCGACCGAGTTTGCAGAGACCACTGCGCCCATTTCTAGCTTTTCACGCACCAGTTTTTCGACCTCTTTCGCAAACTCCGGTTTTTCTTCCATGTACTTGATCGCGTTGTCTCGCCCCTGGCTGATGTTTTCGCCATTGTAGCTGTACCACGCGCCCCGACGAGATACGACTCCGGTTTCTTCGGCAAGGTCAATGAGACAACCTAAGGTGGAAATGCCTTTGCCAAAGATGATGTCGAACTCAGCGATCCGGAAGGGAGGAGCCACTTTGTTCTTAGCGACTTTGACCTTGGCACGAGTTCCAAATTCCTCGGTGCCCTTCTTCAGCGTTTGGATACGACGGATATCCATTCGAACAGATGCATAGAACTTGAGCGCGTTGCCACCCGTGGTGGTTTCGGGGTTGCCGTAAGAAACGCCGATCTTCTGACGCAGTTGGTTGATGAAGATAACGCTACAGCCCGTCTTGCCAATGTTTCCGGTAATTTTGCGGAGGGCTTGGCTCATCAAACGCGCCTGCAAACCCACATGGGCATCTCCCATTTCGCCTTCAATTTCTGCTCTGGGAACCAAAGCAGCAACTGAGTCCACGACAACGATGTCTACCGCAGTCGATCGCACTAGTTGGTCGACGATCTCCAGCGCCTGTTCTCCGGTGTCGGGCTGCGTGATCAGCAGGTTTGCAATATCCACGCCCAGAGCAGCAGAATAAGTTGGGTCGAGGGCATGTTCTGCGTCTACATAAGCCGCAACGCCGCCTGACTTTTGCACCTCAGCCACGGCATGAAGTGCCAAGGTGGTTTTACCAGAGCTTTCCGGACCGTAAATCTCGATCACTCGCCCTTTGGGAAGCCCGCCACCCAATGCCAAATCCAGGGTTAGCGCACCGCTGGGGATGGTTTCTACCTTCATCCGAGTCGCGTCGCCCAACCGCATGATCGTTCCTTTGCCAAAGGTGCGATCAATCTGGGTTAGCACTAGATTTAGGGCTTTTTCGCGTTCAGAAGATTCGTTGCTAGCTTTAGCCATTCGCACCTCAATAGAAGCGTTTGAGAAATTGACTGAGAAATTGAATTTTGTTGAACTTGGAGAAATAAGGAAGCCGGCAATTTAGCCTGCGGAGGGTTCGATAGCTGTGTACCAGCATGCTGCCAGACCTTACACGGACAAAACTGCGACCCAACTTGGCAAAATGCAGTCCAGCTTACGATCAGTTGGGGTCTGTTCTAGCTACCCTGTAAGCAATTGCAGAAATAATTTAGACAATCACAGTAATAGGACAAGCACAAGTAGTAGCCAAATTAAAAAATTGCACTGGTCTTTCCTAATGAACCCCGATCGCCAAATTGCTTTGTCTACTCTTCTATAGTAGCGTTTTTTTCATTCAACCATACACATGTACTAAATTAAATTAGATTTATAGCAATCCCCATATCCGCTTCTTTAAGGGCACACCCTGAAGGAGCGTATTCCTCCAACTGTACAGATCCAAAACCGTACAAATTCAAGACCGTACAAATTCAAGTAAGTTAAAACCGATTTAAGGATTTCCAGGATTAAAGTTCGAGTTTTCAAGTCCCCATTGTGCGCCTATGACTACTAACCTTCCTAGCCTACTTGTGCCAGATACTGCCCTCTCAGTGGCAGGGTTGACTGCCTACATCCAGGCGCTTTTAGAACAGGATAACCAATTGCGGCAGGTCTGGATCACGGGCGAAGTATCGAGCGCTAGCCGCTATCGCAGTGGACTTTTTTTTACGCTGCAAGACCCTGATGCCCAAGCCAGCATTAGCTGCGTGGTCTGGAACAATCAGCTCAATCGGTTAGCAACTCTGCCCGTACAAGGAGAGCAACTCATTCTGCTGGGACGCATTCACATTCATCCGCAGCGCGGCACTTATCAGCTGATCATTTGGCAAGCGCTACCTGCCGGAGAAGGACTGCGAGCATTGCGCTATCGCCAACTGCGAAAGCGGCTCGAAGCAGAAGGGCTGTTTGATTTAGAGCGAAAGCGCAGTTTGCCGCTTTATCCTCAAACGATCGCCGTCGTCACATCACCGCAAGCTGCTGCATGGGGAGATATCCAACGCACCTTAAAGCGCCGCCAGCCTGGCCTACACGTTTTGTTTTCTCCAGCATTGGTGCAGGGCGAACAGGCTCCAGCTTCAATCGTCCAAGCGATTAAACGCGTTGAGAAGGACGGTCGTGCTGAGGTGCTGATTCTGTCGCGTGGAGGCGGCGCAACTGAGGACATGGTTTGCTTTAACGATGAGCGAGTGGTGCGTGCGATCGCCACCTGTCCTATTCCGGTGGTAGCGGGGATCGGGCACCAGCGTGATGAAACCCTGGCAGACTTGGTTGCCGATGTCTATGCCCACACGCCGACCGCTGCCGCTGCCCAAGCTGTGCCGCTGCTAGAAGATATTTACGCTGAGCACCGAGAGCGAGTTGTGGCATTGAGTCGGACAGTTGCCACCCAGCTCGGCAGCGCTTCAGAACAGCTCAATCGGCTGCGGGGGCGGCTGCAGCGGCTGCACCTCGATCGCCAAATTCGGCAGGAGGCACAAACAATCACTTGGCTGCGGCAGCGCCTCACTCAAAGCACCAATCAGCGCTTGCAAACGGCAACCCAACACTGTGAGCTGCTGCGGCAAAAGCTAATAACTCTAGATCCAGAAGCAGTGCTGCGGCGAGGCTATGCTGTGGTGCGGCAAAGCAACGGTGCAGTGGCGCGATCGGCTGGCGATCTGCAGCCGGGTCAAGAGCTGACTCTCCAACTTGCCGAAGGGTCAGCCAAAGTTCAGGTAACCGAAATTTCAGCTAAAGAGGAGTAAAAGATATACAAGAATTGATACAAAACAAATATAAAACAGCGGTGTTTAGCTTTTAACTGATTTAAGCTGCATTTTAATAGCTAGCTTTAATTCACCAAATCGATTTTCAACCTCTAAGATCAAACTGCTATGAGTGATTCACCGGATCTACCCGAACTGCCACCGATCGCCTCGCTTGAGAATTCCAAGTTGCCTATTTCTAGCTCCGTCTTACCCACTGACTGGGACTATGAGGCAACAGTTGCTGAGATCGAAACAATCATCAACCGTATCGAGATGGGAGAGTTAGAGCTAGCAGAGGTCTTTAATCAGTTTTCCAATGCAGTTGAGCAGCTGCGCCGCTGCGAAGCGTTTCTATCCCGGCAGCAGCATCAGGTTGATTTGCTCATCGAAACGCTCTTGGACGATCCCGAAGCCTTCTAATCGTTTCTGAAGCCTGCTTTTCTAGTTTTTATTTTCATGCTTTTACTTTCACATTGAGCTTGCCCGGTTTACGGCGCGCCATTCGCACAGAGTAAGGCAGAACTCCTACAAGCAAAGCAAAGGCTTCATCAGGAATGCGAGCAATTGTCTCTTGATCAAAATAATTCTCAAACTGATTGAGAATCATCTGAGCACGCTGCAAAGGCACAGATTTGTCGGTGAATTGCTGCGTTAAGCGAATCCATTGACGACGAATTAAGAATGCTTTTTGCCGCTCTTCGTGAGAGTCTGGCTGCAGGAGAGAGAGATCGCCAACCGGAATCACCCGCTGGCAGTCTAAATCGAAGAGCCCTCCGACGGCAGCACCGGGTCCAGCAAACTCAGCGTAGTAAGACTTACACAAAATCAGTCCATTGCGACGTCGGCTGTTGACCATCCACAGCCGCCCGCTCTGGAGATACTGCAAAATTTCTTCAGCAGGTGCACTTTCTAGTACCGCAGGAGAGACGATCGGTTCAGTGCAGGCAGGCACAAAACCTGGCTGCGTTCTTTGAGAGCTAGAATTTTCGTGGGTATTAGAAGACAAGACAGCCTCAACCGGCAGCAGCGGCAGCGTGATCTGGTTAGTCTGGTGATTTTGGCTATCCATCTCAACCTACTCCGGGGGCAATCGGGCAGATAGCATTGGTGTACTGCTTGCTTGGAAAGCGTTCGCTCTCCAGAAACTACAGGTCAAACACTATCGGGGGGGACAGGTGATCTCCGTGCATCAACACAAGCCTTAGGTGAACAGATCAAATCACCTAATTAAAGTCAGTAAAGCTACTACTGGGACAATTGACTAGAGCAATTGGTAGTAAATCATCCATCGCTTCAATCCAGTGCTTCATGTTAGTGAAGCTGTTTGCTCAGTTTGTAGCTTGACCTTACACAATACCCATATTTTATGACATCTAGTTCAGGCTAAGTCGGAGTGTCTATCAAGAGAAGTTGAAGCAGGCGTAAAGATTAGCAAGCGGTTTGTAAAGTCAGGGGAAGCACTAAGCCTTTAGGATGATTGGGCTAGCGTATTACCACTCAAAGTTTCTCTTTTCTTAAGCTTTGCCTATTTCAGGGTTAGGAGGATGTAGAAGGACCGAGTCACCTTGCGGCTGAAAGGATCTTTTCAGGCAGCCTCTCAAGCATCTCCTTAAGATGCAACACAGTCTGTGCTCAATTCATAGGCAGATGCAAGTCATAGGCAAGAAGCACTTAAAGCGTTGACACAAAATTGTCATAGGAGCGATCGCTCAGCTTCACAGAGGGTGGATAAGTTAATACCAACCTCTAAAGCATGTTCCTGAATGCAACTAGTCTCCCCGGTGATTGCCGGGGTTTTTATTTGCCTAAAAGTGGCTCCACGGCTGCGCTCTGCTTTGTTTACGCCATTCGGGCTTCTGCCTAAGTCCTACAATATTTGAGATGTCTCGTAGCGAGTAAGGGCTGTGGCGTTTAAGGTTGGTCTGTTGGGATTAGGAACCGTAGGAGCAGGAACAGCAGAAATTCTGTTGAATCCAGCACAACGGCACCCGCTGCTACAAGAAATCGAAATTCATCGGGTTGGGGTGCGATCGCTCGGTAAGCCCCGCTCGGTCAAGCTACCCACAGAGCTATTCACAACCGATCTAGACTCGATCGTTACAGATCCAGCGGTGGATGTAGTGGTTGAGGTCATTGGTGGGCTAGAACCTGCCCGATCTCTGATGCTGAAGGCAATCGCTCACGGCAAGCATGTCGTGACGGCAAACAAAGCAGCGATCGCTCGGTTTGGCGACGAAATTTTTACTGCTGCAAATGAGGCGGGGGTCTATGTACTGCTAGAAGCGGCAGTAGCCGGCGGCATCCCAGTGATCGAGCCGTTGAAGCAGTCACTCTGCGCCAACCGCATCTATTCAGTTACCGGGATCGTCAATGGCACAACAAACTATATTCTCAGCCGGATGCAGACAGAAGGCAGCAGCTTTGAAGCAGTGCTAGCCGATGCTCAACAGCTAGGCTATGCCGAAGCTGACCCTACAGCAGACGTAGACGGACTGGATGCGGCAGATAAGATTGCTATTCTCGCGTCGCTTGCCTTTGGCGGACGCATCAAACTACCAGAGGTTCATTGTGAAGGGATTCGGCAGGTCAGTGCTGCTGATATCGCCTACGCCGAAAAGCTGGGATTTGTAATTAAGCTGCTGGCAACCGCAAAGCGCGATGGAGCCAGTGACCTCGATCGGCTACAGGTGCGGGTACACCCGACACTAGTGCCAACTACTTATCCGCTGGCTAGCGTCAATGGCGTGTATAACGCAATTCTGATTGAGGGAGATCCGGTTGGGCAGGTGATGTTTTTTGGTCCGGGAGCAGGGTCAGGCCCTACGGCAAGCGCCGTTGTGTCCGATTTGTTGAATATTGCAGCGATTTTGAAAGTTGGTCGGGGTGCGGCAGTTCAGGCAGATGGAAAGCCACTGCTAGACCCGCTGCTTGCTTGCTCGCATCAAGACTACTGTACGATCGCTCCTATCACCGACCTAGTGAGCCGCTTTTATGCTCGCGTGTTGACCAAAGACAGCCCGGGGGTAATCGGCAGATTGGGGACTTGCTTCGGCAACCATGATGTTAGCTTGGAGTCTGTGGTGCAGATTGGGCTGCGAGACGATCGAGCTGAAATTGTCGTGATTACGCACCATGTCCAGGAAGGCAATTTTCGGCAGGCGCTAGAGGAAATTCGCGCGTTTGAATCACTGACGGTTCCCAGCGTTCTACGAGTGCTGTAGGGATACGAGCTTAAAGCTTTGGCAAAGCAGGAGAATGCTCCTGATTCTAGCCTTGCCTAGCCGAAAACATAACCGTAGCGCTACCTCGATCGCATGTTTCGCCCGCAATTTTCCTTATATCTTGACTTACAGCAAGTTTCACTGGCATCAGCCTCTAGTTTATTGGGTGCCGCACATCGTATTGCCAAAAGTTTTTGGCAGCATCGAAATCTCTTCGTGCTGCTGCCGCTGCTGCTTTGTATTAGCTGCACTTCCTTGAGGTTTCCTGGACAGCTTGAAGACATAGAACTGACCTTGCGCGTGGAAGCAGCTGAGCCGCAAGGTGTTTATGCCGTGTCTGGTGAAACCAATCTGCCAAATGAAACTGAGCTGACAGTAGTGGCAATTCGCTACCTGTCTTTAGATGAGCCAGCGGGCTTCAAACCCACCCGCACCTATTCGATCTTGGCGTACCAGCCAACAGAAGTGCAGAACGGCAAATGGCAAACTCAGCTAAATTTGTGGCAGGTTGCCCCTGATGGCGACTACCAGGAGAGCTGGCAGCTTGAACAAGCACGACTGGGACTATCGTTTCAGCCTGCAACTGATGTTATCTTTTTGGCAACGCTAACACCGCCCGACAAGCTATCTCGTCTAGAGCAACTGCTGGCAGCACATGGAATGCGGCTAAGCAACCGCACAGTGCAAACGACTCCAGAAGGGCAGCGTTATGCCCAGATCGATCAGACGATCGCTATTGCGCTGCCTACTGGGGCAACTACGCCGCCACAGCCGGATCCCAACGAAGAGAACTACGGCTGGGGCTACCGCTATCTAATTCCCAAAGAGCCGCAAAACCCGTACGACCTGGCATTTCCAAAGGAACGCCAAACAAACGCACCAGCAGATCCAAACGAGTTTTTGCGATAGTACACCAATCAAGGTTCAGCTCAGGAAATTTATTTTGTCCGGCGCTGCAGCGGGCGATTCTTCATAGGAGAAGTTTCGCCCGCTCGCTCTTCCGGTAGTCGTTCTGGCAATAGCTCAGCAGTTTCTTTGCTGTCACGGTTATCCGCCTGTTCTGATAGGCGATCTGGGTCTGCCTCTAGAATTGTTCCGGTTAAATCGGCTTCTCGAATATTTACCCCGGTCAGGATGCAGGCTTCCAGCACTGCATCTACTAAACTAGCGCCCCAAAGCGTTGCAGCAGTTAGATTTGCGCCCACTAAATTTGCTTGGCTGAGGTTTGCCCCCCATAGGTCTGCCCCTGTCAAATTCGCTTCTGATAAATCAGCTCCGCGTAAATCTGCGCCTGGCAAACTGACATAGCTGAGGTTAGCTTGGCGCAAAGAAGCTCCTGGCATGATCCAGTGGATGCCAAGGGCAGCCAAGTTGAGACCTGGCGGAAACTGAGTATTTTCGTTGCAAAGTGCATCCTGCAAACTCGTGCTTTCAAGATCGGCATTGCGGAAGTCTACATCAAATAAGTTTGCCTGCTTCAGGACAGCATGACAGAGGCGAGTTTGCCATAAAGAGACTCCAGTTAAAATGGCTCGATCGAGCCTTACCTCAGATAGATCGGCAGCACTCAGGTTGGCATGGCTGAGGTTAGCATGTGTGAAATCTGCACCAAATAAGATCGCCCCTTCTAAGTTTGCCCCGCTCAAATCGGCATGGCTGAGGTCAACACCGCTCAAGTCTTTATAGCTCAGGGTGACTCCCAGCAGAGAAGCATGGGGAGCGATTAAGTATAGCCCCCCTGCCATGGGGTCAAAGTTGGATGGAAACCGAGTTGTCTCGTCATATAGTGCGCCATTGAGCTGGGCAGATTGCAGAACGGCTTGGCTCAGGTCTGCTTCGCGTAAATCGGCTTGCTGCAAGTTTGCCCCTCTCAGGTTGGCACTTGACAGATTGGCTTGGCGTAAATCGGCTTGCTGCAGGTCTGCGTTTCTCAGGTTAGCAGCGGCTAAATTGGCTCCCCATAGCTCAATACCTTGAAGCATTGCTTCAGCCAAATTTGCTTGACTTAACCATGTCCGACCAAAATCTAGCTTGCCAAGTTGATATTGCTCTAACAGTTCGTTTGCATCCATTGGAGGTCTTCCGCGGTATGGTCGATCCGCAAAGCTGGCGCTGCCAGCCTGCTGGGACAAGCTAATTCGGTGTAGGAACGCAATTTAGCTTGCTAAAATTACTAAGGTTTAAGACGCAAAATTTAAGACACAAGTTCTATGTAAGCATCGGGCTGCAGAACCCAAACGGCGTAGCGCTGGTCTAGTCGAGTTAGCACCGTTTGATCGCCTTGCTGCTGAAGCTTGGCAGCGATCGCCTCGACTGCCTCTAGCTGCGGGTGAGTTCTAAACAGGCTGAAATATCGTCCATTCACCGATATTGCCAGCAGCGTATGGTGTCGATCGGGAATGTTTACCCGGTGCGTTTCAAAAGGTTGATCTAGCAGGCGAATTGCATCTTGATTAAGCGGTGCCTGCTCTGGTGGTTCTGGTTCTAGCCAACGCACAGGTATATCGTCTTCCAGGTTGAGAGCTTGACTTTGAGCAGGCAATTCGTCAAGCCCAACCGCTGAGTTTGTAGCTGCCAAAACATCATCGCTCCAGCGTTCAACTGAAGACTGTTGCCCCGCCGCTCTGCCAGCAACTTTCTCCTTCGGCAAGCCTCTGCTGCTCAGGCGTTTGGACTCTTCTGCTGCCAGCATCGAAATAGTTTGCTCTACGTTTTCTGCTAGCTGGGCTGGGTTGGACTCCCCAGTGGACTCCAGCTTACGAATTTGTAAATTAATGGCATCTTTCTGCGCTTTAGACAGGCGATTGGATGGATGCAACCGCCGCAAAATCTCGATTGTGGCAATTCCTGCCCCAACGCTCACGACAATCGCCCCGCCCACATAGCGGATCGCAGCATCCCGGTTTTCTCGATCAAATACTAAAGATGGCTCTTCCTCTAAAAAGCTAGGAGGCTGCATCCAAGCCGGGGCAGGCTGGTTCATAATGAACGGTAAAGTTAGTGTCGAGAAAACACCACTAGCTACAAGAACTGCGGGCAACACAACATTTCTAATTCGAAATTGACTCATTTCTAGCCGCTCCAAACTGCTAAAAGACAGACGTTAAACAGAGAGCGGTAGTGCACACCTAGAAACGAAAGTAAGCAATAACTAAACTAAACGGCATCCATATCTAAAGTTTCTGTAAACAGCTTCTCCTACCTAAGATGCCTATCTCATCCGCCTCGCAATAGAACTTGCGATCTATCTGACGACGTGAGTAAATCTACTGCCTAGAAAGCTACAAGATTCGATCTTTGGAGTTATTAGCAACAATCAACTGTATCTCCTTGAACATATTACAGTTGAGATAGAGTATCATCCGGTCAAAGCGAAGCGATTACCAAGCAGGAATTGAAAACTTCAACTCAAATTGTATTTAGACAAACAGAACTGTAATGAATTGTGCTTCCATATCAATCTGAAATGAAGTTGGATGGATTGGGGGAAGCGGCCCTGAGCAATATGTCCTCAATCTATACAACTTTGGATAAAGACAGTATAAATTGAAGATTTTTGATTTATGACTTTAAACCTGATCACTCGAATAGCGTCTAATCAACGCTCTTCTGCTTCAGCAGTTATTCAATTAGCGTTGCCGCTAACTGCCGAAGAGAGGACGCGATCGCGTCACTATTTCCCAACCGAAACCGGGCAAGACATTTATCTACAGCTTCCTCGAGGTACTGTGCTGCAGCACGGAGACCTGCTGACTACTGAAGATGGAAAAACAATCGTTCAGGTTATTGCTAAACCAGAACCCGTCATGACTGCGACCGCCCAAACCCCAATAGCCTTGCTGCGAGCAGCCTACCATCTGGGCAATCGGCATGTGCCGCTTGAAGTGACGATCGACTACCTACGGCTTGCCCCTGATCCGGTGCTGAAAGCGATGCTGGAGCAGCTAGGATTGCAAGTTACTGAAGCCCTGCTGCCGTTTCAACCCGAAGCGGGAGCCTATGGGCATAGCCATGAGCCAAGCTCTCACCGCCATCCACCCAAGCCAGAGTCATGAAAGACAATCCCCAAGCCCTGCTGCGACTCCTACAGCTGGCTAGTCCCGCTTTGCCCGTGGGAGCCTACAGCTACTCAGAAGGATTGGAAACCTTGGTGCAGACGGGGGCGATCACCCATGCGGCTCATCTAGAGCACTGGTTAACTCAGGAATTACAGCATGGAGCCATTCGGCTAGAAGCGGCAGTGGTGGCACGGGTTCAAACGGCGGCAACTCAAGGCGAGCTTTCAGCGTTGCGCTACTGGAATCAGTGGCTTTCAGCATTTCGAGAAACCGAAGAACTCCGGCAGCAGAGCTGGCAGATGGGACGATCGCTTGTACGACTGCTGCAGTCTCTCCAGCCTGCAGCACCCTTGCAGCCTTCTGGACAAGATTTGGTAGAAGCATGCGGCGAACCGTGTAATTTCGCGGTTGCTTTTGCTGTAGCCGCTGCCACCTGGCAAATTAATCCCGTCAGCGCTAGCTTAGGTTATTTACACAGCTGGGCAGCAAATTTGGTCAATGCAGGGGTAAGGCTAATACCACTTGGACAAACCCAAGGACAGCAAACCTTACTGGCGCTCCATCCGCAGCTAGAACAAACGGCAACAGAAGTTCTGGAACTGCCGGAGGATGAGTTTGAATCCTGTAGTTGGGGGTTGGCGATTGCCAGCATGAGCCATGAAACGCTTTATACCAGGCTTTTCCGTAGCTAGTTTTCAAGCAAAAGCAGGCTGCATCACTCGACGCCCGCTCCCTCGCGCTTGCAGCACATGTCTGATTCTACCGCTGCCCCGCTGCTGGAGATTTGGCAGCAGATCAACGAACTGGCAAACAACGAACTGGCAAACAATGTTTGCGGCAATCTTTAAGCGAGAGAACGTATCAGTATAATTGCAGGCTAAAGCTTCCATAGCTGTAAAAAACTACTCCAGTAAGTTGCTAATTCGAGTAAAGTCTGAATGCTGAATAGGAGTGGACAACGTTCGTCCAGTTTGGTTGATGTCCCAATTGGAGAAGCACAAACCCCTGATTTTTCGTTGCTATAGCGAGCGCAATGGTGCCCACTTGAAAAACTGGACGGCGAGTTAGAAAAGTTTGTTTCCAGCCAAGTTCCAAATTATGACAACCGCCACAGCAATCAGGGTAGGGAGATAAAATGTCCCAAGCCTAAGGCAACAGCTCTTAAATTGCCAGAAATGGTTGCTGTAGAATCTAATTCACTTGCTGCAAATGGAGAGAGCAATGCAGACATTCCGGGTGGGAATTGCGGGTCCTGTGGGATCAGGAAAAACGGCATTGGTCGATGCGCTTTGCAAGGCGATGCGATCGCAGTTCAACCTGGCTGTCGTAACTAACGATATCTACACCCAGGAAGACGCTCAATTTTTGGTGCGGAGTCAGGCCTTAGAGCGCGATCGAATTGTTGGCGTGGAGACAGGGGGCTGCCCACATACGGCAATCCGGGAGGATGCCTCAATTAACCTAGTGGCGATCGAGCAGCTAGAGCAGAAGTTTCAGCCGGAGCTAATTTTTGTGGAGAGCGGTGGGGACAATCTTGCCTCAACGTTCAGTCCGGAGCTAGTCGATCTGACGATTTATGTGATCGATGTGGCAGCAGGCGACAAAATTCCCCGTAAAGGCGGGCCGGGAATCACCAAGTCTGATCTATTGGTGATCAACAAAATAGACCTAGCGCCGCTAGTTGGTGCAGATTTGGGCGTGATGGAGCGGGATGCCAAAAAGATGCGAGGCGATCGCCCTTTTGTATTTACAAATCTAAAGACTCGGCAGGAACTCACGACGATCGTCAATTTTATCTGTTTGCACATGGGCAACCCTGTACTGGCGAACCCTTAGGCGATCGACAAGCAGATTAGCTAGCCACTCTGTATAAAGCACCATACAGGTCAACTATCTAAAGTTGTAAACTTACGTTCATTTGTAACAAGGTATACAACTGTGAGGTGATCCCAGTCATACCATCTCGAAAGCGTGTTATGACGAGTTTCCCCCTAACACATCCGTACAGGAGTGGTGAATTTTAATGAGTAGTCAGTTTAATCGACGTAAGTTTCTGCTTTATAGTTCTGCAACACTGGGAACTAGCATTTTATTAAAAGCCTGTGCCAGCTCTCCTTCAACGGGTGAATCTCCTGCTGCTTCGGCATCTCCCGTAGCCAGCGACGCCGCTGCTTCTCCAGCGGGAGATGTAATCAAAGTGGGAATTCTTCACTCCCTGAGCGGCACGATGGCAATCTCCGAAAAGAGCGTCGTGGACTCAACCCAGCTAGCAATTGAAGAAATCAATAAGGCTGGTGGCGTTGGCGGTAAACAAATCCAGGCGATCGTGGAAGACGGCAACTCAGATTGGCCCACCTTCGCCGAGAAAGCCAGGAAGCTAATCGATGAAGATCAGGTTGTGGTGGTCTTTGGCTGCTGGACTTCTGCTAGCCGCAAGGCGGTGCTGCCAGTGTTTGAAGAGAAGAACCATATGCTGTATTACCCCGTGCAGTATGAAGGGCAGGAATGTTCAAAGAATATCTTTTATACAGGAGCAGCGCCCAACCAGCAGATCGAACCGTCAGTGGATTGGCTGCTAGAAAACAAAGGCAAAGATTTTTACCTGGTCGGGTCGGACTATGTCTTCCCCCGCACCGCCAACACCATCATTAAGTCACAGCTACAAGCCAAAGGCGGTAGGACAGTCGGTGAGGATTACCTGCCGCTCGGCAACACCGAAGTTGCACCAATCATCGCCAAGATTCGCTCGGCGCTACCCAACGGCGGTGTTATCTACAACACGCTCAACGGCGACAGCAACGTAGCTTTCTTCAAGCAGATGCAGGGCGCAGGCTTGGCGGCAGATAAATATCCGGTGATGTCGGTCAGTATTGCCGAAGAAGAAGTGAAGGCGATCGGCGTTGATTTTCTCAAGGGACAATACGCCGCCTGGAACTACTTCCAAACCGTAGAATCTCCGGAAAACAAGAAGTACGTTGATGCGTTTAAAGCCAAGTACGGCGCAGAGCGTGTTACCAACGACCCGATGGAAGCTGCATACATTTCGGTCAATATCTGGAAGCAGGCTGTAGAGAAGGCAGGCTCTGCCGGAACGCCGACCGACCTAGAGAAAGTCCGCGAAGCAGCCTATGAGCAAGAGTTTGCGGCTCCAGAAGGTCCGGTGAAGATGAATAGCAACCACCACATCTCCAAGACCGTCCGGATCGGCGAAGTGCGCGATGACGGCTTGTTTGAGATCGTCTATGAAACCGACAGTCCGGTTGATCCGGTTCCCTGGAACCAGTTTGTTGCAGAAACGAAGGGCTACACCTGCGACTGGACAAAGACAGATGTGCAATCGCCAGATACACCTGGGAAGTTCAAAGGCTAATGCCAATTAGAAGAGGTGCGCTAAGCGCACCTCTTTCACTCATCAGCACGGGTCAAAGACGAGCTGCTGAATTTATTCAGAATTTTTTAGGAGAACGCGGTTGTTACCTAGTATTCTTGACGGTATTTTTAACGGTCTTAGTATTGGCTCTATTCTGCTGCTGGCAGCGTTGGGGCTGGCGATCGTCTTCGGTTTGATGGGCGTGATTAACATGGCGCACGGCGAACTAATGATGCTAGGTGCCTATACCACCTTTGTGGTGCAGAACCTGTTTAAGCCGTTGGGTGCTTTCTCGCAGACCTATATCTTCTTTGCCTTAATTGCTGCCTTTATTGTGACTGCCTTAGTGGGGCTGGCGCTGGAGCGGGGTGTGATTCGCTTCTTATATGGACGACCGTTGGAAACGCTGCTGGCAACTTGGGGCGTTAGCCTGATGCTGCAGCAGTTTGTCCGCAGTGTGAGCTGGGTACTGGTCGCAGGATTGGCGCTGTTTTGCCTGCTGTATTTTGGCGGCATGTGGCTGGTTAGCAAGCGGGCAGATTTTGCCCGGATTCGCCAGTGGGCGATCGGTGTTCTCTTAGTTTTGTCGGCGGCTGTTTCTATAGCGGTTGGTGCATTTCTCAGCCAAACCTATCAGCTTGCCGTGACTCAGCCTTGGTTTGGGGCGCAAAACGTGGATGTAACCGCGCCCAAGTGGCTGCAGGGCGGCTTGCCGATCGGCAACTATCAGCTTCCCTATACGCGCATGTTTATCATGCTGCTGACGATCGCCTGTGTGGCAGGTATCTATTTCTTTCTCAACAAAACACCTTGGGGCTTGCGCATCCGCGCCGTGACCCAAAACCGAAACATGAGCGCCTGCTTAGGCATTCCCACCAGCAAAGTAGATGCGCTCACCTTTGCGCTGGGCTCTGGGCTAGCAGGGATTGCGGGCTGCGCCGTGAGTCTGCTCGGCTCGGTGGGTCCTAACACCGGACAAAACTACATCGTCAACACCTTCATGGTGGTGGTGGTCGGCGGGGTTGGCAAGCTGGTTGGCACGATCGTTGGCGCACTGGTAATCGGGCTGCTCGACTACCTCATTGGGGCAGGCATCTTGGCGCTGCTGTTTGCTCAGATCCAGCCTGTTGCAGAGTTCTTCACCTTCTTTGCCACTACCAGCATGGCAAAAGTCATGGTGTTCTTGTTAATCGTTCTCTTCCTGCAATACAAACCGGCTGGCTTATTTCCTCAGAAAGGACGCACCGTTGACGCTTAGCGCCACATCTACAGAGAATTTTCATGACCGTACAAACTCTCGACCGCAGTACGCTTGACTCCAAAAAACGATCGCTCCTGCTGGAAGCAGGCATCGTTCTAGCGATCGCCCTCGTTTTGCTGATCGTCATGCCGATCGTACTGACAGATTTTCGCCTGAATTTGCTGGGACGGTTTTTGGCATTGGCAATCGTGGCGCTCGGCATTGATTTGATCTGGGGCTTCACTGGGATGCTGAGCTTGGGACATGGCGTCTTTTTCACGCTGGGCGGCTATGCGCTTGCCATGCACCTAAAACTGCAAATCCCGTCGAATGCCAGCAGTCAGCTCCCAGAGTTTATGGGGCTCTACGGCGTCACCGAACTGCCTTGGTTTTGGCAGCCGTTTTACTCGTTCGTGTTTTCGGCGCTGATGGTGGTGGTGCTGCCTGCAATTGTCGCTGCCATTTTAGGTTACTTAATCTTCCGAAATCGGATTCGCGGCGTATATTTTTCCATCCTGACGCAGGCAACAACCATTATCTTTTTCAACTTCTTCAACGGGCAGCAAAAGCTGTTCAACGGCACCAACGGCTTAACCGACTTTAAGACGCTATTTGGGCTGGAGGTAAATAAGCCAGGGACGCAGTTTGTATTTTACGTGGTCACGATCGCCTTTTTAATTCTTGCCTATGCCCTCTGCCGCTGGCTGACGAGCGGTCGGTTTGGGCGGCTGCTGGTGGCGATCCGCGATGACGAAAGCCGCGTTCGCTTTTCGGGCTACAACCCCACCGGCTACAAGGTGCTGGTGTTTGCAGTGTCGGCGGCACTGGCAGGACTAGCCGGAGCGCTGTTTACGCTGCAAACGGGTATCATTTCGCCCAACTCCATGAACATTGCCTTTTCGATCGAAATGGTGATTTGGGTAGCAGTAGGCGGGCGGGCTTCGCTGGTGGGCGCAGTTTTGGGGGCGTTGATTGTCAACTACGCCAAGAGTTCGCTGAGCGAGAAGTTTCCCGATTTTTGGCTATTTTTCCAGGGCGGTTTGTTTCTGCTGGTGGTGCTGCTGCTGCCCGATGGCATTGTGGGCTGGGTGCGCGATCGAGGCGCAAACTTCTTCCAGTCTTTCACCGGCAGACGCAGACGTGCCGCCACCTATCCCAGCCTAGATGAAGACCCAGAGGTAGAACATGAGCGGAAAAATCTTGGAGATTGAAGACCTGACCGTCAGTTTTGACGGCTTCAAGGCGTTGAACAATCTCAACTTCAGTTTGAATACAGGTGAGCTGCGCGTCATCATTGGACCGAACGGCGCGGGCAAAACCACATTTCTCGACATCATCACCGGCAAAACCAAGCCTACTGCCGGCCAAGTCCGCTTTAAGGGCAAAAACCTGCGTCCCTACTCTGAACACCAGATCGCCCAAATGGGCGTGGGTCGTAAGTTCCAAACGCCGCGCGTCTACCTCAACCTGACTCCCCGTGAAAACCTGGAGCTGACCTGCAACCGCAAAAAGAATGTCTTCCCGATGCTGTTTGGGCAATCGCCTTCGGCAGAACGCCGCACGGTTGCGGGACTGCTAGAAACGATCGGCTTATCGCACAAAGCCGACCTAAAAGCCAATCTGCTCTCACACGGCGAAAAGCAGTGGCTAGAAATCGGCATGCTGGTGGCGCAGTCTCCCGATCTGCTGCTGGTAGATGAACCCGTTGCCGGACTCACCGACGAAGAAACCGAACGCACTGGTGAACTGCTGCTGTCGCTGGCGCAAAGCCACTCGATTATCGTGATCGAACACGACATGGAGTTTGTTCGGCAGATCGCTCAAGGCAGAGTCACAGTGCTACACCAAGGCTCTGTGCTCTGTGAAGGACAGTTTGACGAAGTGCAAACCGACCCACGGGTGATCGAGGTTTACCTCGGCAAACCGGAAACAGACTACGAAACGACCCCAATGGCACGTCCAGTGTCTACGGAAGATGCGATCGCTACCTAATTCCAATCTGTCACCCCTCCTCATTCCTCATGATTCAGACGAATTCAGCGGTTGCTCCAGAACCCGGTATCGCTTCAGCGCCGATGCTGCAAATCTCTGGGCTAAACGTGTATTACGGCGAAAGCCATATTTTGCGGAACGTAGATCTCACTGTGCCGCGCGGTCAGATGGTGTGCTTGATCGGGCGCAACGGCGTTGGCAAAACTACTCTACTGAAAACGCTGATCGGCTTGTTAAAGCCCCGCAGCGGCAACATTGTCTTTAATGGACAGCCGATTCTAGGCAAAACCTCCGATCGGCGTGCCAAATTAGGCATCGGCTATGTGCCGCAAGGGCGCGAAGTCATTCCCCGCCTCACGGTTAGGGAAAATCTGCTGCTGGGCTACGAAGCCCGCACCACCAAGCCGCGCAATCCCAACGAAATTCCCGAAGAGGTATTTGAGCTGTTCCCTGTTCTCAAAACGATGCTGTCGCGGATGGGCGGCGACCTTAGCGGCGGGCAGCAGCAGCAGTTAGCGATCGCCCGGGCGATTGTGGGCCAACCGCAGCTGCTAGTCTTAGACGAACCCACGGAAGGCATTCAGCCCTCAATCATTCTGGACATCGAAGCCGCCGTAAAGCGGATTGTTGCTACAACGGGCATTTCGGTGCTGCTGGTTGAGCAACACCTCCATTTTGTCCGGCAAGCCGATCGCTACTATGCAATGCAAAAGGGCGGTATTGTGGCTTCTGGTGCCACCAGTGAGCTGAGCAATGAAGTCATTCAGCGGTTCTTGGCGGTTTAGCTGAGCGGTTGAGCTGGGCAGTTTAGTTGGGCAGTTTAGTTGGGCAGTTTAGCTGGTGTTTACACACGAGTTTCATAGCTCGCATGCATTAGAAAAATCCTTGGTGTAGAAGCCCCGCACAGTGGGGCTTCTACATGTTTTTTATATGTTTATAGATGCACTGAATCAAAGCGCACCAGGCGTAGCGCTGTCTGTCGGGGGTGACTCAACAGGGACATCTGCAGGCGGTGCAGCCGTGGGAACCACTTGCTCTAAGCTCGATTGCCCTCCCGCAACCTGGTTGAGATACTCATAGGCAGTTGCCGCAACTTGCCGAATCAGATCTTGGGCGCGATCGTCATTAAACGGGCGCTTTACCATTGCAGTAATTGCATAACGCTTGCCATTGGGCATATCAATAATGCCCGTGTCACCGACCAGCGAGCCAATGTCACCCGTTTTGTGCGAGATTGTGGCTCCCGTACCTAGCGAGGCAGGCAGCAGCGTATCGGTAACCGTGTGCCGCATGATGTCGAGGGCGCGATCGCGGGATTTCATCGATAGCAGGTCGCCTTGGCTCACCATGGCCAACAGCGTTGAAAGCTCTTTGGGCGATGTGGTGTTTGTGCCTTCCAGATCAGGCAGCAGCTTTCGCAGGGCAGTTTGCTGCATTCCCCACTGGCGGAAACGTTGATTCACTGGCTCAATGCCGCCCAGCCGCCGGATAACCATATTCGTCGCTGTGTTATCGCTAATGACGATCATATTGGTGATCGTCTCCAGCATCGTATACTCTGACCCTACTGGCGCATATTGCATCTCGCCGGAGCCTTCCGCCAAATCCGCCTGCTGCAGCACTATTTTTTCGTCTAGCCGCACCCGGCCAGCATCCACTTCTTGCAGCAGCGCCACCAAGATCGGCACTTTGATCATGCTGGCAGCCGAGAAGCTAGACGTTCCATTTAGCGTGAAATAATCACCTGAATCCAGGTCAATCAGAAACACCCCTGGCGTTAAATCCTGCAGTCCTTGAGTTAGCGGTACTACTTTAGCCGTGAGAGCAGTTAGCTCTTGCCCTTTAGTGAGGGCAGCGGTGGGCTGTCCGGTAGCTTCAGCTTGGTTTACTCCTGCCGCATTTGCTGCCTGCACCTGCGCCACCGAAGCAGGACGATTTAACGTCGGATTCCAAACCGACAAAAACGTACCTGCGATCGCCCCTACCCCAACGCCCAATATCAGCAGCCGCACCAAATGCACCAGAGGCGAAGAGCGCCGAACGCGCTTCTCTCGTGGTTTGCGGGAGCGCGTAGCTGTTTGCTCCTCCGCAGACAGGGGCATATGTCCCGTTGGAGCAACCGAGCGGGAAGGAGCAGGCGGAACACGATGCCGACTCTTCTCTAGGCGCTCTCGCCGCAATCCTTCGCGCCGCTGCTCTTTGCGATCTTCTCGTTCTTTACGATCTTCTCTATGTGCCAATCGCTCCTGCGCCAATCGCTCTTGCCCCAACCGTCCCCCTTCCACATGGGTAGGGGTAGCTGGACTAGGCGCTGGTTCATTTCGCCGCATTCGGGAAGGTGGAGGCGAGGATGGGGCAGGACGACGACGCGATCGGCGACGCTGTGATCCTCTTGAAGAGTGGCTTGATTCCAGCACAGGCGATACCTCTAAAGCAAAAGCGGAAGATGACCAGACTTTACACCAATGCACATTTTACGCAAGCGTATGCTTTACACACCTACAAAATATAGCCGCCACGCGGGTACAAACTTAAGCAGGCTCTGAAAGTATGTGCTTGAGCAAAATGAACAAATGAACCGACTTTAGCGGAAATTTGTTTAAACGGATAATCTTAGCTGTTTATTTTTAACTAATCTTGCAGTGAACCTGCAAACTTTCCGGATCTCTCGGATGACAAAAACTGGGTTATAGCATAAGCGCCATTCTGTAATAGCGCTGCACATTAGAAATTTAAACAAAAAATTGGGCGTAAGCAGTGCTGATGCCAACGCCCAAGCCCCCTATTAAACCTAAAAGTCACCTTTTGAGAGTGCCTCTCGGTATTGCTCTAAGGATGACAAGTTTTGTGACCCACTAGCCTCTCTCGTCAGGTAGATCTCGCAGAAAGCTAGGTTCATAATTTGAATAATTGAGACATGCCTAAAAGAGAAGATTGAATTGATATGGCGCCCTTTAGATTGAAATCCCTTTCGTGTAAAAGCCCCGCTAAGCGAAGCTTTTACACGAAAACTTGTCCTAACCTATACCCGTAGCGCTAGACACTAGATCGGGTCAGGGATCAGAATCAACATGAAGGCTTAGGAAAGCAAAGGGCAGAAGGATTTCTCATCCCTTCTGCCCCACCCATCTACGCAGGCGATCGCCACCTGCGGATTCGTTTCTAAGACTCTGCAACCTTATCTTTGAAGAGCTTGCCTGCCGAAAAGACCGGCACTGTTGTTTCAGGAATGGTCATTGTTTCCCCTGTCCGAGGATTGCGCCCTTCCTTGGCTTGCCGCTTCCGAGACTCAAATGAACCAAAGCCAACCAACGTTACTTTTTCATCGCTGGAGACTGCTTCCATAATGGAATCGAGGATAGCAGTTAAGAGGGCATCTGCTTGTTTTTTAGTAACATCTGCCTTCTCTGCAATTTTGTCTACCAGTTCACCTTTATTCATGAACCGAATTCCTCAAATGTTTGCCGGAATTGTATCACAGTGATTTTAAAGTGGCGTAGATTGACAGATGCGAGATGAAGGATTGTCTATGGCCGTTTGCCCACTACCATTTGCTTAATCGAATGCGGCTCATTATCCATCGCCCATTAACTCTCCTCATCTCCCCATCCCGACTACCATAGTTATTGTCCTAAGTTATTGTCCTGCCAGCACCTCAATCGATGACTGATACGATCGCCGCTATTGCCACCGCCATTGTGCCCCAGCAGGGCAGCGTTGGGATTGTGCGGGTGTCGGGCAGTCGGGCAGTGACGATTGCCCAAACAATCTTTCGAGCGGCGGGGCGGCAGGCTTGGGAGAGCCACCGGATTCTGTATGGGCAAATTTGTCAGCCGCAGACCGGGCAGGTGGTGGATGAGGCGCTATTGCTGCTGATGCTGGCTCCTCGCTCGTATACCCGTGAAGATGTGGCAGAGTTTCACTGTCATGGTGGCATGATGGCGGTGCAGCAGGTGTTGCAGCTTTGCCTGGAGCAAGGAGCGCGGCTAGCAGAACCGGGAGAATTTACGCTGCGGGCGTTTCTAAACGGGCGGCTGGATTTAACCCAAGCAGAAGGCGTGGCAGATTTGGTAGGCGCACAGTCGCCGCAAGCTGCCCAAACTGCGCTTGCTGGGCTGCAAGGCAAGCTAGCTCACCCAATCCGCCAGCTACGATCGACCTGCTTAGAGATTTTGGCAGAGGTGGAAGCTCGCATTGATTTCGAGGATGACTTGCCGCCGCTGGATGAGCAAGCGATCAAAGCACAGCTTTCGCAAGTTCTGCAGGAAGTGCAGCAGATCTTGGCGACTGCCGATCGGGGTGAGCTGCTACGAGCGGGGCTGAAGGTGGCGATCGTAGGCCGCCCGAACGTAGGCAAATCCAGCCTGCTGAATGCTTGGAGCCGTAGCGATCGCGCCATCGTTACAGATTTGCCCGGAACGACGCGAGACGTGGTGGAGTCGCGCTTAGTGGTGGGCGGCATTCCAGTTCAGGTTCTGGATACGGCAGGGATTCGGGAAGCGATCGATCAGGTTGAGCAGCTTGGGGTTGCGCGATCGCGTCAGGTTGCCCAGACTGCTGATTTGATTCTGTTGACGATCGATGCTCAATCTGGCTGGACAGCCGCAGATGAAGCAATCTATCAGCAGCTTGACGATCTCAACAAAGTGATTTTGGTCATCAACAAGATCGATCTAGTGGATGCTCCACCCGCCTTGCCGCAGCCGATTAAGCGTGTCGTTAAAACTGCTGCCGCTCAGAATCAGGGCATTGTAGATCTAGAGCAGGCAATCTTGGACGCAGTGCAGTCCGAGCGTTTGCAAGCTGCTAACCTTGATCTGGCGATCAATCAACGTCAGGCTGCTGCCCTTACCCGCGCCAAGCTTGCCCTCCAGCAGGTGCAGCAGACGATCGATCTACAGCTACCGTTAGATTTCTGGACGATCGATTTGCGCAGCGCCATTCAGGCGCTGGGCGAAATTACCGGGGAAGACGTAACCGAATCAGTGTTGGATCAGATCTTTAGCCGATTTTGCATCGGCAAGTAGGCATATTGGCAGTCCGGTCTTAACAAGCGATCAAAGCCCTATGAGCCTGCAAATGGGGCATTTGTAGCGATTCTTGTTGCCTGAATGCAGCTTAGGTAGCAAGAAATCACCACTTCAAATCACTACTTCTCAAGAACTGTTAAGCCGTGAACTCAGCAGATTGAGAGATGCCAGAGCAATCGCCTATCTGTTCTGCTGAAAAGTAGTCGTTGGAGTTCAGTGGAGTTCAGTTACATGCAAGAAGTACCCGTCAGACCGGAGCGGCGAGAGAATCGCATTACCCGAAAAAACTTAATTTCTAGCTTAGTGATCGGCTTAGTACTTGGAATTTTTGCAGGTGCGCCGCTAGGTTGGATTGCTCATCAAGTTTTTGCAAAGCAAAGAGCAGCCCAAGTCTTGCTTTGTCGGCAACAGAACTTTGGATTGCTTGAGGCGGAGCTGCAATCTCGCTGCGGCACTGTCTACTAGAGGCAGACGAAAACGCGCTACAGCAAGCGATTGACTGGGGGCGGTCAGTAGACTGGTTCCCCCTTTTTTAATTACTGAGGGACACAACTCGATAGACTAAAGAAATGAGGTTTCTAAGGCATTAGTCTATGTCTGCGCTGTCCAACCCGTCTGCTTCTCCTAACTCCACCAACCCAAATGCCGAACTATCTGATGTAGCCGAATCTTTCGATGTCATCGTGATTGGATCAGGCATTGGCGGATTGGTGACGGCAACCCAGCTTGCAGCAAAAGGGGCAAGCGTGCTGGTGCTAGAGCGATATCTCATTCCCGGCGGCAGCGCGGGCTATTTTGAGCGAGAAGGCTACCGCTTTGATGTAGGCGCTTCTATGATCTTTGGTTTTGGTAAGCGTGGCACAACTAACTTGCTAACTCGTGCCCTTGAATCTGTAAATGTCAGGCTAGAAACTATTCCTGACCCGGTACAGATCCACTACCACTTGCCCAATGGACTTGATTTGAAAGTGCATCGGGATTATGAAAAGTTTTTGCAAGAGCTATTTCGTTACTTTCCCCATGAGGAGCAGGGCATCCGCCAGTTCTACGACGAGTGCTGGAAAGTGTTTAACTGCCTGAATGCGATGGAGCTGCTTTCGCTGGAAGAACCCCGCTATCTGGCACGAGTTTTTTTCCAAAATCCCATGGCTTGCTTGGGTCTGGTCAAGTATCTACCGCAAAACGTGGGAGATCTTGCCCGCCGCTACATCAAAGATCCGGAGCTGCTGAAATTCATTGACATGGAGTGCTATTGCTGGTCGGTGGTGCCTGCCGATCGCACTCCAATGATTAATGCAGGTATGGTCTTTAGCGATCGCCACTATGGTGGCATTAATTATCCCAAAGGTGGCGTTGGGCAAATTGCTCAAAAGCTGGTGGAAGGACTGGAAAAAGCCGGAAGTCAGATTCGCTACCGGGCGCGAGTTACCGAGATTGTGCGGCAAGGCGATCGGGCGGTGGGCGTTCGGCTGGCTTCTGGGGAAGTGATTCGCGCCAAGCGTGTCGTCTCGAATGCGACCCGCTGGAATACGTTTGAGCAGCTCTTGCCCAAAGAGAGTTTGCCGCCGGCCGAAGCCAAGTGGCAGCAGCGCTACCAAAAATCGCCCAGCTTCTTTAGTCTGCATCTGGGCGTTAAAGCAGAGGTGCTGCCGTCCCACACAGAATGTCACCACATTTTGCTGGAAGAGTGGCAGCGGATGGAAGAGGCACTCGGCACCATTTTTGTATCCATTCCCACGCTGCTTGACCCCAGCCTTGCTCCTGCAGGCAATCACATTATTCATGCGTTTACGCCTTGCTGGATAGAAGACTGGCGTGATCTGTCCACGGAGGACTATGCCGCCAAAAAAGAACAGGTCACTGGGGAGTTAATCCAGCGCCTAGAAACGATCTTTCCCGGTTTGGATGCTGGTCTGGATTATCTAGAAGCCGGCACACCTCGGACTCACCGCCGCTTCTTGGGGCGAGAAGATGGCACCTATGGACCCATTCCATCGCGGAAGCTGCTGGGCTTGTTGGGGATGCCTTTCAACCGCACCGTGATTCCCGGGCTCTATTGTGTGGGCGATAGCACGTTTCCAGGGCAGGGTTTGAATGCAGTGGCGTTTTCTGGCTTTGCCTGCGCTCATCGGATTGCCGTCGATCTAGGGTTGAAACCAAGGTTGAGATAGGGATTGAAATAAAAATTTGTTGACTTAGCGAATGCAAATTGCGATCGCCGCTTCACTAAGCGGTGAGCTTAATGCTATCGTTACGCTAGTTATTGAGCGTTTCAAATAATTCTTAAAGGCTACAGGCTCGGCAATTTACCTCTTTAGAGTTATGGATCTTTAGCCTTTAAAAAACTATTAAAAAAGTATTAGGAATGGGCAACACAGGTTTAGTTGAGATGCTAATGAGAAGAGGTATAACTTCTCTCTAAGCTTGTTAGCGGCAGCACAGCTCGCTCGCTTGAAATCCCATCGTAATGAGTCGGATTCAGTGCATTTCAGTAACAAATTGCACAAAATCGCTGCAACCACTTAATAAAATGACTTGACACCACAATGCTCAATAAATGGTGTTTGAATCCGACAACTTTCATCAAATTGGTAAACAATGGCTATGAAACGACTGCGCTTTTTATTGACCCTGTTCTTCACAGCGATTTTTGCAGTATCGCTGGTGACGGCTTGCAATCCGGGTGGCTCCGGCACTTCTTCTGATAGTGGTAGCAAGTCGCTGACTATGGCAACCTCGGCAGATTACCCGCCGTTTGAATTCGTTTCTACTGCAGGCGGCAGTCAGGAGATTATTGGCTTTGATGTGGATATTGCCAGAGCTATTACTGAAAGGTTGGGCTACTCGTTGCAAATCCAAAACCTCGACTTTAATGCGCTGCTGTCTGCTTTGCAGTCCAAGCGAGCAGATTTTGTGATGGCGGGCATGACCCCCACTGAAGAACGCAAGAAAAACGTTGATTTCTCACAGATCTACTACGAAGCCAAGCAAACGATCGTCGCCAAGAAAGGCAGCAATCTCACAACACCCGCTAGCCTAAGTGGCAAAAACGTTGGCGCTCAGCTCAGCTCCATCCAAGAAGGAGAAGCTAAAAAGATCCAGGGCGCAAAAGTAGTTTCTTTGAATCGCATCTCGGAATTGGTGCAGGAACTCAAGACGGGACGACTGGATGCAATCATTATGGAAGACACGGTTGCTAAAGGCTTCATATCTTCTAATCCAGACCTGGAACTCAACCCAATCCCCAACACCGAACAAGCCGGTTCGGCGATCGCCTTCCCCAAAGGTTCACCGCTGCTGGCAGAATTCGATCCAATTCTTAAAGAGATGGTAGACAGCGGCAAAATCGAAGAGCTAGTCACCAAATGGTTTGGCGAAGAATCTCCGGCAGCAGCAACGGCTTCTCCTAGTGCCTCACCGTCTGCATCTCCTTCGGCTTCACCCTCTGCTTCACCCTAGTAATGGCTAGGAGTTTGGGAGAATCATTCCCAAACTCCTGTTTGTTTTCATCCTGTTTGTTTCCCTACCGTTCTAATGGCTTACTCGTAGTAGCTTGTGGGTAGAAGTGCTGCTCTCGTCCACAGGGCTATCTACACTCAACCTACCTTTCAGAAATCCAAAGAATGGAACCCACCTGTTTTGAATTTGTCTTGCCGATCGCCAATCGTGCTGTTCTGGAGTTTCCCGCCATCCTGGCACAGACGAGCGGGCTGAATATCGACTTCTCCAGAATTGCGCCTGATATTCCCTACATCTTTGGCGGCATCTGGCTAAATCTTTTAATCACGCTAGTTTCGGCGCTAATTGGGCTTGCTTGGGGCACGGTTCTCTCTATTTTCAAGATTTCTACCTTCAAGCCGCTTAAATGGTTCGCTGATTTTTACACTTCTATCTTCCGGGGTACACCGCTGTTCTTGCAGCTCATCATTATCTACTTTGCAACGCCACAGCTAATTGGCTACCCGATTCCTGCCTTTCAAGCCGCAGTAATTGCGCTCTCGCTTAACTCGGCTGCCTACAGCTCTGAAACCATTCGTGGTGGCATTATGGCGGTCGATCGAGGGCAGCGAGAAGCTGCGATGACCCTGGGCGTGAAATATCCGCTGATGATGTGGGATATTATTCTACCCCAAGCCTTTAAGAACATTTTGCCTTCGCTGGTAAATGAAAACGTGGCGCTGCTGAAGGATTCAGCGCTCGTTTCTGTGGTTGGCGTTGAAGAACTGGTGCGGCGATCGCAGGTTGTCGCGGGAAATAAATATATCTACTTTGAACCCCTGCTTTTTGTGGGCGTGATTTATTACGTGATGGTGATGCTTTTCACATTGCTGGCAGAGCGTTTTGAAAGGAGGATGCGACTCAGTGATTAGAACAGAATTTCTTTGCAAATCGTTTGGCAAGCTGCATGTTTTGAAAGATCTCTCCACTGAGATTAAGCGCGGCCAAGTCGTGGCGATCATCGGTCCTTCTGGCTGTGGCAAGTCTACGTTTCTGCGCTGCCTCAACCTTTTGGAAACGCCAACACGGGGCAGAGTCTACATTAACGATGTAGATATTACAGCACCCGATGCAGATGTGCGAAAAGTGCGGCAAAACATGGGCATGGTGTTTCAGCACTTCAACCTGTTTCCCCACAAAACCGTGCTGGAAAACGTCACCTATGGACCGATCAAGGTCAAGAATTTGCCGAAGGGTGAAGCGGATGATTTGGGAATGCAGTTGCTGACTCAGGTGGGACTGAAGGAAAAAGCTGAAGTTTATCCTTCGCGGCTATCGGGTGGGCAAAAGCAACGGGTGGCGATCGCGCGAGCAATGGCGATGAAGCCTGACGTCATGCTGTTTGATGAACCCACTTCGGCACTTGACCCAGAAATGGTGAAAGAGGTGCTAGACGTAATGAAAGGGCTGGCTAAGACTGGAATCACAATGGCGATCGTTACCCACGAGATGGGCTTTGCTCGTGAAGTTGCCGATCGTATTTTGTTCTTGGATGGTGGTGCGGTTGCGGAAGATGCTCCGCCAGAAGTTTTCTTCTCAACGCCTAAGAGTGAGCGTGCAAACCAGTTTTTGCAGAAGGTTCTGTAGTCTCGTTTAGCTTGGATTTTTATAGCAAAAGCAGCTTGCGGAGCAAGCTGCTTTTGCTATAGGTCTCTACTATGTGTGTCTCTGCTATACGTCTTCAAACGTGCATTAGCCTATTTGCGAGTGTCAATACCCTCTACCCACTGAGAATACGGCTCGCCTGTGAAGGGCTGCACCCCTGTTACCGGATAATCGTCATCAGTGCTGCTGAAGAGCCGAGTGGCGGCTTCAGAGACATGAATTACAAAATTGCCGATCGCCTGAAGTACGTTCATAGATTTTGACCTCGTAATGTGGGTATATGAAACTAGCCTGAAGAGATGGCTAATCCAACGGGCTTTAGTTGAACTTTGAACGAGCTTTTGAACTAAATCAAAAGCTAAACACTGCGCAGTCTGTAGCGATCGGTGCCCTCGTCATGGTCTCCCAACTGTCATAACGATGAAGCACCTATGTTTCAATCATAGAATTGCTGCAGGAGAAGTGCGATCGGTATGCACCATTCTTTACACTCGTAGCAGTGAGCGATCGCAAACGCCCCAAACGGTGAGAGGGGTAGAGCGCATCAGAACCCACTCTAAAACCCACTCTAAAACCCACTCTAGAATCCACTCTGTAGGAACAAACGACAATTTGCTTCTGCAGTAGGAAAATTCCCAGAAATCTTCAAGCCTTCATTACTGGCAGTTCTGGCTCACCTGTCCAATAGTCGGTACCTTCAAACTTGCCGATCTTACCGATCGAGCGCGACAGCCACTTGTCTGAATCTGGATAGTAACAAACCTCATGCGGCAGGTTCTCGCCCACCATCAAAATATCCACCATCTCATCCGTGTGGTTATAAAACTGGTGGGCAATTCGTTCGCCCCGTGGAAACGAGACTGCATCCCCCTCTTGCACCTCAGCTACAGTATTGCCATAGCGCAGCATCGCTTTGCCTTTGAGAATCAGACAAAACTCATCCTCGTGAACATGGTAGTGAAAGGGGGAGGATAAAGTTTTCGGCTTCAAGCGCTCAACCACCACGCCAATATGGCCCTTCTGGCGATCCATAACGGCAGACAAACGCTTTGACCAACCCGAATAGTGTTCAGAGTAATTCTCCTCCTTCCACTCCAGATCGTTCAGATTAACAACATGAGGAACATTAGACATATAACCTCCCGATTCATCAGATAGTTCACATCGTGATACTTCACGATTACTATTTGAGAAAAGCCACTGCACATGCCAATTTCTCTGCCCGCAAATCTTTTATATACCGCTAGACCAATACGAGAGAATGCTAGGGTTACCGTCGGTTATCGTCCATAGATGAACCCTCCATCTGCTTAGCTATGCTTGGCTAACTGAGCTGAGACAGAACGCACCCAAGCGTAGGACAAGCCTTGTCGAAGCTGCCGAAAGCAATGATCTGAATCTGTAGAGATTGCTTTGGTGCTTTTTAGCTGTATCAATCAGAATTAATCAGACGATTGCATCGTAGCAGTACGCATGTATTAAGTCAAGCCTGTATTAAGTCAAGCTGAGCGATCGGCTTATTGTGTAATCGGTACATCTTCAATCGGTGCAGCGGCATGTGGAAAGTAGATCGTCAGTCGATCGGTTGTGGAAGGAGGAGCCGGAAAGCGAGCGGATAGCTCGATCGTCTCACCCGGATTCAGGCTAAAGTATGGCTCATTGGAGGCAAGTGCAGTGCCGCTTGAGTCCCTCAGCACCTCTGCTTTGGTTTGCTCCTGGGTATCCACTACATAAATACTCTCATTGGGTGTGACATTGAGCAGCGTGAAGGCTAGCTGATCGCTTCCAGTATTGGTAAGGGCAACTTTTAGCTGAATTGCATCTCCGCTCACCCGCCTTAGCTCGCGAACACGCACCCTGAAAGGCACCCCATCGTTCGTTCCCTCAGTTTCATAAACGTCAGAAACAGCTTGAGCGATCGAAGCGGATTCAGCGCTAGCAGGAAGGGAAGCCAGACGATCGGGTGGGCAAGCAAACGAGGGAGCCGAGAATCCAGCGAGAACCGAGCAAATACAGGCAAAAGTAAACCATTTCATACGCTAAAACCCAAAAAGATAGACGATAAGAGCAGCATCCAAGCCCAGCGGCTGTGCTCCCCATCGAGAAACGCTTCGCTGGTCTTGATTGACTTGCTTTTACCCTTACTCAGGCGCTGGCTGCCCAGTTTACGCAATTTGCTCACGATCTACAAAGCCCAAGAAGCAGACAGATGCGATACGCTTAGAATCGACTTGACTGCACTAGCTCCAGCCTCAATCGCGCCTCAATTGCCATGACTCCTGTTGACTTCCTTAGCCATCTCAATCCCTCCCAGCGCAGCGCCGTCGAGCATTACTGCGGTCCGCTGTTGGTGATCGCCGGGGCAGGCTCTGGCAAAACGCGAGCGCTCACCTATCGCATTGCCAATCTGGTGCTAACCCATCGCGTCGATCCAGAAAATATTTTGGCGGTGACCTTCACCAACAAAGCCGCCAAAGAAATGAAAGAGCGGATTGAGAAGCTGTTTGCAGAGCAGCAGGCGCAGGCGAAGTATGGCAAATCTTTAGAGGCACTGGCTCCGCTAGAGCGAACCAAGCTGCGATCGCAGGTCTACAAAACCATTACCAAAGAGCTGTGGATCGGCACCTTCCATGCCCTCTGTTCTCGGATGCTGCGGTTTGATATTGAGAAGTATCAGAGCCCACAGGGCAGCCGCTGGACAAAGGCATTTTCGATTTTTGATGAATCGGACGCTCAGAGCTTAGTGAAAGATATCGTCGTCAACCAGCTCAACCTGGACGACAAGAAATTTGAGCCGCGATCGATGCGTTATGCCATCAGCAACGCCAAGAACCAAGGCTTGTTGCCAGAAGATGTGGAGCGAGAGCAGCCCAACTACCGGGGGCGCGTGATTGCCAACGTTTATTCTGAATACCAAAAAGGGCTAGCCGCTAACAACGCGCTAGATTTTGACGATCTGATTTTGATTCCAGTCCAGCTCTTTCGCCAAAATCAGCAGGTGCTGGACTACTGGCATCGTCGCTTTCGGCATATTCTGGTCGATGAATATCAGGATACTAACCGCACGCAATATGATCTGATTCGGCTGCTGGTCACGAACGGCGTAGAGTCTCGCAAGTATACCGACTGGAACCACCGATCGATCTTTGTGGTGGGAGATGCAGACCAGTCGATCTATTCTTTCCGCGCTGCCGACTTCACTATTCTGATGGACTTTCAATCAGACTTTGGCGATGGTTTGCCGGACGACGACACCCGGACAATGGTCAAACTAGAGGAAAACTATCGATCCACCGAAAATATCCTCCAGCTCGCCAACGAACTAATCGAAAATAATACCGAACGAATTGAGAAAGTCCTGCGCCCAACCCGAGGAACAGGAGAATCAATTTACTGCTATCGGGCAGAAGATGAAACCGCCGAAGCGAATTTTGTAGTGAGCCAAATCCGCCAGCTAGAGTTAGTCAACCCAGAGCTAGACTACGGCAGCTTTGCCATCCTCTACCGCACCAACGCCCAATCTCGATCGTTTGAAGAACTGTTGGTGCAGTACGCCATTCCCTACACCATTGTGGGCGGCTTGCGGTTCTACGATCGCAAAGAAATCAAAGACGTGCTCGCCTATTTGCGGGTGATCGCCAACCCCGACGACACCATCAGCCTCAAGCGCATCATCAACACTCCCCGACGCGGCATTGGCAAAGCCACCATCGAGCGGCTGGAAACTGCCGCCAGAGAACTGGGAACTTCCCTTTGGCGAATTCTCAGCGATGAAACTTCTGTGCAAACCTTGGCAGGGCGATCGGCAAAACCTGTCTTGGCGTTTGCCAAAATCATTCAATACCACCAAAACCAGGTAGAAGATTTGCCCGCCTCGCAAATCGTCCAAAGTATCCTGGATGACTCCAGCTATTTAGACGATCTGCGATCGCAGGGAACCGACGAAGCGCTCGATCGGTTGCAAAACGTGCAGGAACTCTACAACGCGGTGCGCCAGTTTGAGGAAGAAAATGAGGAAGCCAATCTGCTGCTATTTTTAGCGAATGCCTCGCTAGCCTCGGATCTAGATAACCTGAACGAGCAACAGCAGGCAAAAGTATCGCTGATGACGTTGCATTCGTCCAAGGGGCTGGAGTTTCCGGTGGTGTTTTTGGTGGGTCTGGAGCAGGGCTTGTTTCCCAACTTCCGATCGCTCGAAGACCCCAAAGCGCTGGAGGAGGAGCGTCGTCTCTGCTATGTCGGCATTACTCGCGCCAAAGAGCGTCTGTTTCTGTCCTACGCGCGTGAACGACGGCTTTATGGCAATCGTGAACCCGCTAGTCCGTCTCTCTTTCTGGGTGAACTGCCCAAGGAACTGTTGCTGGGCAGCGTCAAGGGCGCAATTCCCAAAAAGATGACGACGCCAATCCGCGAGATGAAGGAGAAGGAAATCGATCGCCCCGGTACGCATGAAGATGATTGGTCAGTGGGCGATCGAGCTGTTCATCGCGCCTTTGGAGAAGGCAAGATCACGCACATCTTTGGAGCCGGGAACAAGATTTGTCTGGCGGTGAAGTTCCCAGGGATTGGGCAGAAGATTATCGATCCAAAGATTACGCCATTGCAGCGGGTGGATTAAAGCTTAGTCGAATGTCGAAAGCTATCTACAGATCGTGCGGCAACTCCACCCAAACGATCGGTTTGAGATTATGTTCGATCCAAGAGCCGAGGAGCAATCAACTGATTAAGCCAGTTCTGCTGAAACCAGTGATATCGAGGGAGATTCCGCTCGTTTCTGCTACAGTGATCGATCACGGCAATTGCAAGGGCACGGGTCTATGGTGGAAACTATTTCAGCCAGCAGTTTGACTCTGCATGAGATCAAGCAGAAATTTAACCTCCAGCAGAGCGATCGCCCAGACTTCTTCCCAGAATGGCAAGCACCGCTACCAGAACTCACCGTGGAAGAAAAAGGCTGGCTCGATCGGGTCAAAGCCGATTTTCTTAGCCTAGCCGAATACCCATTGCACGAAAAGATTGTAAAAATGGCGGTTCTTTCACCGCTGCTATTCTTTGCAGGATTTTTTCGCTATCCGTTCTACCCCAGAGCCGAAGTTGAAGTGGAAATTGCCGCCGAGGATAACGAAGAAGTAGTGAAAGGAAAGATTGATGTCTTGATTCTCCAGGAGCAAATTTGGGTAACGGTAATCGAAACAAAGAATAAGCAGTTCAGCCTAGCCAGAGCGATTCCACAGGCGTTGTTCTACATGATGAGCAGCCCGATCGTCAATCGTCCGATTTTTGGTCTAGTCACAAATGGCAGCCACTTCACCTTTATCAAACTGTTGAAGCAACCCATCCCGCAATACGCGCTATCTGACGAATTCTCACTCAACCGTCGTGGAAATGAGCTTTATGATGTGCTGGGTTTGCTCAAGCGACTCGGAGAACTCACCCAATCCGCAGCCGCTTAATGGCTCGATCTCTAATCGTTTGAGTAGTCGTATTTCTGGCAGCGAGAACCTGATGAAAATCAAGAATTTGTCAGTATTCTAGAGTCAGATGCAGCCTAGAAGCTTCCTGCGCCTTGATGAAGATCCTGATTCTCGCCTCCAATCCCCGCAAAGACCTCCACCTCGATCGCGAAGTTCGAGATCTCAAAGCTGTGATCGAGCGATCGCACAATCGGCAACAGCTAGAGGTAGTTGATGAACTGGCAGTGCGGGTGGGCGATCTGCAAGATTTCTTGTTCAAGCATCAACCCCAAATTGTCCATTTTTGTGGACATGGTAGTGGTGCAAAGGGATTGGTGTTTGAGGGCAATGAGGGAGGCGAACAATGGGTCAGGGCAGAGGCTTTATCTGATCTATTTCGGTTGTTTGCCGGCGTTAAGTGTGTATTGCTAAACGCCTGCTATTCAGAAGAACAGGCAGATGCGATCGTCACTCATATCGATTACGTCATTGGCATGCGGCAGACGATCCGCGATGATGCAGCGATTGCTTTCTCTAAAGGCTTTTACCGTGCCTTAGGCTATGAGTGTTCGATCGAGCAATCTTATGAGTTCGGCTGCAATGCGATTCAGCTAGAGATCTCTGGCAGCTCGAAGGTGATGCGATCGACTGCTTCTGAGGAGCAGCGCAAGGCAGAAGTGGTAGAGGCGGTGAAGACAATTACCATTCCCGAACACCTGAAGCCGATTCTCAAGAAGAAGCCGACTCTAGGCAACGATGTCAGTGCGATACCAGCCCAAACACGGGTTGCCATTCAGGTTGAAGTAGACAAAGCGCTGGAGGAAGAAGATGCTAGCCTCAAAGAGTATCGGGAACAGGTCAAAGAGTATTTAGCCGATCGGAGATTAGAGGATTATGAAAAGGTCTTGCTCGATCAGCTTCGGGACGAGCTAGGGCTGACCATTGCAGAAACCGAGGGAATTTTGATAGAAGAACAAGCCCCAATTCTGCAAGCTAAGCAAGCCTATGTACAACGGTTGAATGCCCTTATTCAGGGCGGATTCTATCCATTTAACGAGGCGATCGAAGCGGAACTAAGGAAATTTCAAGCACGACGAAATCTCACAGATGCCGAAGTTACAGAAATCTCTCAGCCCATTTTTGCAGCAGCCGAAGCGGCACGGCAAGCAAAACAGAGTCAGCAAGCGGAAGAGAAGCGGCATCAATATCGACAAGAACTAATTCGGGCAACTCAAGCCGCTTATCCGAGCGCTCCGCCTGTCCGCATTGCGCTAAAGAACTTTCAGCAGAGCCTCGGCTTGAGCGATGCCGAGGTAGAGGCGATTGAACAGCCAATTTTGGACCGATTGGAGGCAGAGCATCAGGCAAGAGTGCGGCAACGACAAGCCGACCGCCAGCGCAAAGAACAAGAGGAGAGACAGCGACTAGAGCAAGCAGAGGAACAACGCAGCAAGGAAGAAGCTGCTCAACAAGCAGCCGATCGCAAAGCAGAACAAGAACATCAGGCAAAACTGCGGCAAGAAGCCGATCGCCAGCGCAGAGCAGCAGAGGAACAACTAGAACAGGTAAGGCAGCAAGCAGCAACCGATCGCCACCCCATGTTCTCTAACTGGTCGCGTCGTCGTGTCATACGCACAGCCAGTCTAGCAGCGCTTGGTGCTATGGGAACTGGCATTGCAGTTACAGGAGGATTACTTCAACAGCGGCAATCCTCATCTGTAACAGTCAATGAAAAAGGAGAAATCATTGAGCGCCGTCCTGTTCAGTCAAAAGGCTTTGTAGAAGAGTTAGGCAATGGTATCAGGCTGGAAATGGTAGAAATTCCAGGTGGAGCTTTTCAAATGGGTGCTGCAGAAGAGGAGCAAGGGCAAAGTGACGATGAGCTACCACAACATCAGGTAACGGTGTCATCTTTTGCAATGGGGAAGTTTGAGGTGACACAAGCTCAGTGGAGAGCGATCGCCTCGCTGTCCGAAGTCGATCGAGAACTCAACCCTAATCCTTCCAAATTCGAGGAAGACAATCACCCCGTTGAAAATGTCTCCTGGAACGATGCGATCGAGTTTTGCGCCCGTCTCTCTCACAAAACTGGTAAAGAGTATCGACTGCCCAGCGAAGCCGAATGGGAATATGCCTGCCGGGCCGGAACAACCACACCCTTTCATGTGGGTGCAACGCTGTCTACTGACCTAGCAAACTACGACGGTGAAAATATTTACGCAGAAGAGGTGAAGGGACAGAATCGAGAACAAACAATTGCGGTCGGCAATTTCCCACCCAACGATTTTGGGCTATATGACATGCATGGAAATGTTAGGGAATGGTGCGCCGATCGCTGGCATGACAGTTATGAAGATGCACCCACTGATGGTAGTGCTTGGATGGATGGAGTTAGCAGTTTGCGAGTGCTACGCGGCGGTTCCTGGTTCAGTAGTCCGAGATTTTGTCGGTCTGCCAATCGCAACAGTGAAGAGCGCAACAAGAAGTGCAACAATGTCGGTTTTCGAGTTGTTTGTGCTGTGCCAAGGACTAATACGGAATCCGGATGGTAAAGTGACACTATTTTAAGCTTCCTTCCACCCGTGGAACAGCGTCTGCTGACGAATGACCTCCAGCATTGTGGAAAGGACGACATAGCGTGTTGCTAAAGTTTCTTCAAGGGCATCTAAACTCTCAAACTTGCGGTTGACTAACGGTTCGTCACTTAATTGCCACAACTGTTCAGCCGGATGTAACTACAAGGAATGGTGTAACTGCAAGGAATAGGGAGGAAGAAATTCCAGATGAATGCAAACTATGAACACTCAAAATCAAACTGCTGAACTGCAACTCTAATCTCACCGATGCTTCTCCACGCCCACCTGCTGACACCTCTCCAGCAAAGGACAACCAGAGCACCGGGGCAAATTCCCCGTACAAACATGCTTACCAAACGGCACTAGCAGTTCATTAATCTCAATCCAGTAGGGCTGCGGCAGCTTTGCTTCCAGCGCTGCCAGCGTCTTTTCAGGCGTACGAGTTTGCACATAGCCCCAGCGATTCGTCACCCGATGCACATGCGTATCGACGCTAATAAAAGGTTTGCCACAGGCGATCCCCAGCGCCAGATGAGCACATTTAGGTCCCACACCCGAGAACGAAAGCATCACCGTTTCATCACAGGGAAGTTCGCTATTGTATTCTGTAACGATACGCTGAGCGATCGTCCAAATCTGTTTTGATTTAGGCTCATGATAGGTACAGTCTTGAATCAATTTATCGATCTGTTCTGGCGTTAACTGCATCATCTCCTGAGGCGATCGCGCTACCGCAAATAGCTTCTGCGAAACAGGTAAACTCGTTTCATCATAGGTGCGAATTGAAATAATACAGGCAATCAACTGTTCAAACGCTGAGTCATATCCTCGCGCCGCCAGCTCAAACATTGCTGCCTTCGGAAACGGACGGACTGCCTCCCGCAATTGGCTAATCGCTCGATCGATATCAAATTCCTGCTTATTCATCGCTTTCCCCAATCGGTTAGTTCTCATCCAGCAGTTCGCAGCCCATATCTGGTTATTCTGCTTTGCTGAGTAAGCGGTAGCTTCGTCCCGTGGTTTGAGAAAGGCAGGAAATTGACTGCTTATCGGCCGCCTAATCCTTTGCAGAAAGCACTACACCCAGAGCGCTATCCCAAAACCTTTAGATTTAGGCATCATAGAAGGGGAAAGCTGTTCTCGCTTCCGCTATCATTCACCGGGACTCTACGCTTTGAAAGTTTTTGAATCTTTTAGCCCTGCACTGCAGCGAAACCTGCTGATTCTCTTTGCGGCCGGTCTTTTATTTTGGTCGGGTTTGGCAGCGCTGTTGCCAACGCTGCCGCTCTATGTTGAATCTGTGGGAGCCAACGAGCAGACGATCGGCATTGTAATGGGGGCATTTGCACTAGGGCTTTTGCCCTCGCGTGGCATTCTGGCACGGCTAACAGACAATCGTGGGCGCAAGCTGGTGTTGCTGATTGGCATTGCAGCCGTGGCGATCGCCCCCCTTGGCTATGCCATCACCACTAGCATTCCGCTATTAATGGCTATTCGGGCGTTTCACGGGATCAGTATCGCCGCTTTTGCGCTGGCATACAATGCCCTGGTGGTGGATTTGTCACCGCCGCATCAGCGCGGAGAAGTCATTGGCTACATGAGCTTGGTCAACCCGGTTGGGATGGCGTTGGGTCCAGCGATCGGTGGCTTTTCGCAAGAGTGGTTCGGCTACACGCCAATGTTTTTGATCGCATCAGGTTTAGGCTTTGCGGGGCTAGCCTGTACGCTGCAGGTCAGTGAACCCAATCGACATGTTTTAGAAACTCAGGACAGCGAGCCGCGGTTCTGGCGAATGCTGGGCGATCGCCGTATCCGAGTGCCAGCAGCAATTCTGTTGATGGTTGGGTTATCCTTTGGGGCACTCAGCACCTTTGTGCCGCTGTTTGTTCGTGAGGCAGGCGTTGATCTCAACGTGGGCTTGTTTTACACTGCCGCCGCGATCGCTAGCTTTGCCATTCGGTTAATTGTCGGACCGTTGAGCGATCGACATGGGCGTGGCGTTTTTATTAGCATTAGCCTATTGCTCTATGGGTTGGCGATGGCAATGCTGTGGCAAGCGACCAGTGCCTCTGCTTTTCTGCTAGCAGGAGCGATCGAAGGCATGGGTGCCGGGATATTGATCCCCATGATGGCAGCGCTGATGGCAGATCGATCGCTGCCCAGTGAGCGTGGCAAAACCTTTGGCATTTGTATGATTGGCTTTGATCTAGGAATTGCAGTGGCTGGGCCTGTTTTGGGTGCAGTGGCTGGCTCTACAGGCTATCGGAGTCTGTTCGGTATCTCGGCAGCACTGTGCCTAGTAGGGTTTTTGATCTTCTTAACTGCCTCTAGCAAATCACTGCCTGCCTCGCTGCGGTTTGCGCTGGGGCAGGAAAAAGATTGGTATGCGGTAGATCCTACGCTTGAAACCAGTCGATCGACTTAAGGTTTAGCTGGCGGTTGTCACCGAATGCTAGGTTCACTTGTTTGCCACAAGCTTAAGAAACGTATCTAAATCTGCAAACGAACCGGCATAAGTCAGCGTCGGAATATCGTACCCTTTCAGGCTAACCGCATGCTCTTGGAGCAAGGTAGGGCTAATACCAGACTCTGCCAAATATCGATAGGTCGCTTCACCTATGGCAATATCAACACCGAGTTGCTTAGTCGCCGTCTCTAGCCGGAAGGCAGCATTCACGGTATCACCCAAGGCCGTATAGTCAGGGCGATCGCCCGTTCCAGTGTTGCCCACCATAGCATAGCCCGTATTTAACCCTGCCCCAATTCGCACCGGAAACGGCAAGGGGTAGCGCTCATGCAGCTGGCTAGACATTTTGTGCAAAGCGCTGAGGGCGCAAGTAATGCGAATCATTTCTTCGGCATCAATCCCCTGCGGGCCGTGAATCCAAACTGCCATCACCGAATCGCCGATGTATTTGTCTACCCAACTGCCATAGTCGCGGATGATATCGCCTGCACAGCGGAACCAGGTGCCGATCACCTCAGAGAGCAGTTTTTCGTCTAGCTGACGAGTCATGCCGGTAAAATTGCGGATATCAACAACCAGCACTGAAATTAACCGCCGCACGTGGAGCGTAGCAGTTGCCGTGAATTCTTGAGAATCCAGCCCAACAGAGGAATCAATGAGCGGGTCTGCCTCAGGAGCATAAAACTGTAGCTCTGTTTGACCGAAAGTGAGGTGATCCCCGTTCTGCAGCGTCACAGGAACACTTACTCGGCGCCCGTTGACAAAAGAGCCATTGCGGCTACCCAAATCGATTAAGTAAAATTCACCCGTTTCCATACGTTGCAGCATCGCGTGGTTGCGCGAGATCCAGCGATCGGGCAGCACAAAGTTGTTGTCGTCTCCTCGCCCCACTGTCCAGCAGGTACTACCCACAAGTGAGAGAAAACGATTGCCTGAATCGGTCTGCAAGATTAAGTGGGGAATGGGTTGTACAGTCACCACGTGCCAATGAGACTCTTAGTACTTCTAGTCCAGTGTTCCCAAGTATTAATACATCAATCAAGTATCAATACATCAATCAAGTATCAATACATCAATATAGCCAGCACAAAAAGGCTAGCCCCCGCTGTTAAATTATATGGAAGCCTTCTAGAGTGGAAATTTAAACAGATCACTAATTTTTTAACTCAAAACCAGTCAATTGGTCGAGGGGATTTCACCACGCACCCGTACAGTGAATACGGTCACTCCAATCATAGCTTTACCCGGTCATACCCTGCCTGGCTGAGAATGCAAATTTGCTGCACCCGACTTGGAGTACAGCAAACGAATGCACTTTAAACGGAATGAAGCTGTTACAGCTGCCCAGATGCAGCGCTAGCGGCGATCCAGAACAAGCCATCCACTAGCATTGTGCTGAGGACTGCACCGCCAAATGCCCACCAGTGAAACTGACGCAGGCGCAACGGTAGCCCTCCTACCAGCAGCAGCAACGTAGCGAGGGCGATCGCACAGCCAATGCCCCAGGGAGTCTGCACTTGCATCACAGCACTCTGCAAAACTGGCTGCACCAGTGCTGGCTCCACCTGCATCACCTTACGCCAGTGAGGAATGAGATCAACTAAATAGAAATAGATATCTGTCGTGGCAGTTCCGAACAGCGAACCCAGGTAGAACCAGTTGCCAATCTTGCCTTCCCCGCGCCGCAACGCTACCCAAGCGAACGGCAGACCGATCGCTTCGACGGGTAAATGGAGCAACGGCTCCCAACGTAGCCAGCCCCAGTAAATTGATCCTGCTAACCAGGTCCAGGTAAAACCAAGCAGCAAATCCCCCCACAGATGCGTTTGAGGGCGGGATCGCAACGTTAAACTAAGCCAAAGCCAGCCTCCCGTCAGGGCCAAGCTTAACCAAGGGAAAGCCCGTACCAACGGCGCTTGTATGAAGACGGGGACAGATACCAGAAAAGCAGCGGCTGCCAAAAACAGTAAAGCAGTGTTGCGATTCTGAACACCTACCTGAGCGACAGATGCTTGCTCCAGCCGGGATTCAGCTGTGTTGGTGAATAGCTCTTCAGGGAACGGCGTAAAGGAAGACAAGAGTTTCTAATAAGTTAGTTCAACTTTTTTAACATAACATAAAGATATCCCCCAGGGGGGCATCCGGAAGTCTTAATTCTATCTTGAATTTCAAGCCAAATTTAATGATGGACAGGCGAACTATAAATCTTTTCTGAAGAACGCTGAGATAGAGTAGGCTGGTCTCGGTAGAAGCACCTAAGCTGGTAAGGAAATTTTTGGCGATCGTTATAAGACGGCGATCGTTACAGAACATAGAGGCAAGACTGAATTTTACAAGGCTGCCTCTCAGACGCTGCTGCCTCCGTAGGGTAATATTGGGGACGTTTAGCAGGCAGGCTGATCCCACTCACTTGCCGCTGCTCGCCAAACCTTGAAGCACCCCCTTTCAATTGGGAAATCAACGTGGATCTCATTCAAGAAATTATTCGGGCGATCGTGCTTGGGCTTATTCAAGGAATCACTGAATTTTTGCCAATTAGCAGTACGGCTCACCTGCTGGTGTTTACCAAAGCGCTGGGCTGGGAAGATGTCGGGCAAAAGTATTTTGTGGATGCGATTCAGTTTGGCAGTGTGATTGCAGTAGTTTTGTATTTTTGGGCAGATGTCAGCCAAACCTTGAGGGGAGCGGCGATCGCATTTCGGGAAAAAGCCTGGGAGCGGGAAGAATGGAAGCTGTTCGTCGGCATTGTAGTTGGGACAATTCCAGCGCTGCTGATCGGTTTTTTGCTTAAGGATATTTTGCCTGAGAGTATCCCTGTGATTGCTACGATGTCGATTGTGATGTCGCTACTGCTGGGGTTAGCAGAAAAGATTGGCAGCCGCAAGCGAGACTTTAAGTCTCTACAAATCAGCGATGGCATTCTAGTCGGTCTGGGGCAGATGATCGCGCTATTTCCAGGTGCATCTCGGTCGGGTTCGACGCTGACGGCTGCGCTATTTCTGGGGTTAGAAAGACAAACGGCGGCAAGGTTTTCTTTTCTGTTGGGCATCCCCACGTTAACCATTGCTACGCTCTATCAGGCACGCAAAGCTTTTGCTGAGGTCGATAGTCTGGTTGCCCTTGCAGCTGGGATTGTTTCCACTTTTATCTTTTCTTATCTGTCGATCGCTTGGCTACTGCGATACTTACAGCGACATAGCAACTGGATTTTTGTCTGGTATCGGCTTGGCTTTGGTGGACTGCTGCTGCTGGGATTGGCAATTGGCTACTTCAAGGGAGCCTAAAGCAGCAGAGCATCAACGGATCTCTATAGTTTGATAGGTTTCTGACTGCGATCGCCCCGTTAGCATAATCAATGTTGAAATTAAGCGGGACGTGTGATGTCTGGACTAGAAGTATTCGACAAAACAACGCAACTAACGCACCAGTGGGTAAACGAAGTTGCCAAACAGCTAAATATAGAGGATAAGCGCAAGGCCTTTCAAGGACTGCGGGCAACGCTGCATGTATTGCGGGATCGTTTGACGGTGGGTGAAGCAGCCAACCTGGGCGCTGAGCTGCCTATTCTGCTGTCCGGTTTTTACTACGAAGGTTGGAAGCCAGAACAAACGCCGACCAAAGAGCGGACGAAAGAGGCATTTATAGAAAGCCTCCGGATAGAGCTGCGTCACTACTTCCAAAAAGATGACGCAGGGCTTGACTTAGAGCAGTTGATGCAGGCTGTTTTCCGAGTTATGGCAGATCGAGTTCCGGCGGGCGAAATGCAAGATGTCACGGGCATCCTGCCGGCTGAGATCAAAGAACTATTTCCAGAAGCAGTACGAACCTAGAGCGAGTCAGGCGATCGAATAGCGCATTGATTCTAATAGTGCAAGAACCAGCGCAGTTTATTAAAATTGCCTGGTTCTTGCCTTACCTAAGAAATTGCACGCCACTAAACAGGAGTATAGACATGACATCGCTACAAGGAAGCGAATTAGTAGATTGCGCAAGAGCAAACGGTGCTAAAGGCATTGAAGTTGCCGCTCAGCGCTGTGGATATGAAAATATCACAGCATTTGAGACTGCATTACGAAAAGCAAGCGAGCATCTTGGGATAGAAATTCAGAGCTTTGATGGTCTGATTAGACCAGCCGATCAAGAAGCAGAGGGGGTAGAAGTTTCCCCAGAGACTTCAAGTCAACTTTAGCAAAAACCTCAGCTAGTAGGAGACCGCTATGAACAACATAAATCTAACCGCATTTTGGGTAACGCTATCGTTTGTAATTGTGGGTGCGATTGCATTAATTCTGCAGCCTATTATCGACTTTCATTAGAGTCTGCGGTCCAATTAAATACAGCCAGTTTACAGAACTATAGAGCATAGAACTACAGAGCAAGGAGGAAAGATGGCAAGTCAGATGGCTGAGCGATTTATGCAAACGCTTCAGCAAAGTGAAAAAACAGGCGACGTTGAACCTTTAGTTGCCCTCTTTACAGAAGATGCAGAGCTGAGTAATTTGGCAATGGAAGCGCCGGTTCAAGGTCAAAAAAGCATTCGCCAGTTCTGGCAAAATTATTTGTCTGTGTTCGATCGCATTCACTCAAGTTTTACTCATGTAGCCGAAGGAAACGGTACTACAGTTTTGGAGTGGGTTTCGGAGGGTGCGCTATCCACAGGTGAACCTATGCGCTATCGCGGTATTAGCGTGCTGGAAACACAGGGAGAACAAGTCCACCATTTTCGGACTTACTATGACTCCGCTGTCTTTCTGCCACAAGGTGCAAAAATGTAGGGTGTTTTGGCTAGGTATTGCTTCTATTTAGCGGCAGAAGTCCTGATGCTGCTTTGAAGTCTCTATATCAGCCGATCGCAGTAGGCTAGTAGATTGACTTAGCCGATCGCCCTAGCAGCCCCAAAAGTCCTTGTCTGTTTCGGACTAGCCCTCGATACAATGAGTGAGTTGGCGTCGCTATTTTCGAGTGCGGTTTTTATTGAAGAACCAAACTTGAAACTAGGCGATGTCAACGGGGTATTGCTGATCCCAAATTTTGGGCTTGAAAGTGGGGCTTTTACACCCAGTTAGCCCCCGTTAGGCAATACCATAGATGAGGCAAATTGTTAGAACACAGGCGGCGCAATGCGGATCTCGTTGAATTGGCTTCGGGAACTGGTAGATATTACTCTCACCCCTCAAGCGTTAGCAGAGACGCTGACGATGGCAGGCTTTGAGGTAGAAGAAATAGAAGATCGCCACACTTGGGCAGACGGCGTAGTCGTTGGCAAGGTGCTGAAGCGAGAGCAGCACCCCAATGCTGATAAGCTCAGCGTTTGCACCGTCGATATTGGTGCAGCAACGCCCTCCACGATCGTTTGTGGAGCTGCCAACGTTCGTGCAGATGTCTTTGTGCCTGTTGCCACCTTGGGGACTTACTTGCCCAAAATTGACCTGAAGATCAAGCCGCGCAAGCTGCGGGATGTCCCTTCAGAAGGCATGATTTGTTCCTTGGCGGAAGTAGGCTTAGCCAAAGAATCGGAAGGCATTCACATCTTCGCTGAGGACGATCTAAAACCGGGCGAGGATGCCCGTCCCTACCTAGGGTTGGATGATGTGGTGCTAGATCTCACCTCCACCGCAAACCGAGCAGATGCACTCAGCATGGTGGGCATTGCGCGGGAGGTGGCAGCTCTCACTGGGGCAACCTTGAAGCTGCCTCAGGTACCGGAGATCTCCGTCTCCACAGGCAGCGATCTCACGGTAAAAGTCAGTGAGGCGCACGCCTGCCCGATCTACGTTGGCACAATTATTGAAAATGCCAAAATTACCCCTTCCCCCCTGTGGCTGCAGCGCAAGCTGCAGGCAGCAGGCACAAGACCGATTAACAACGTTGTAGATATTACCAACTTGGTGCTGTTGGAATGGGGGCAGCCGCTTCACGCTTTTGATCGCGATCGGCTGCAGGCGCTAACGGGAACTCAAGATTTGACGATTGGAGTGCGCTTTGCCCGCCCTAGCGAAACGCTAACCACGTTGGATAGCCAAAAACGCGACCTGCAAGAGCAAACCCTGCTAATCACCGCCAACGATAAGCCTGTGGCGCTGGCAGGCGTGATGGGTGGCGAAGAAACCGAAATTTCTGCCGACTCGCAGGCAATTCTGCTAGAAGCCGCAATTTTTGATACGGTAGCAACGCGGCGATCGGCCCGCTCCCAAGGACTCCGCACCGAAGCTTCTGCCCGCTATGAGCGGGGTGTTAATCCGGCAGCCCTAGAGATTGCCAACCGACGAGCGCTGCAGCTAATCACAGAGCTGGCAGGCGGCACGGTGAAAACCCAGTCGGTCGATGATGCCCGCCCCGGTAAAGCCATTCCTACGCGATCGATCGATCTGCGCCTTGAGCGAGTGAATCAGGTGTTGGGGCTAGTGTTCACCAATCCAACCGGCGATCGAAGCGACCTGACCGATGAAGATTTGGGCGAGCTGCAGGCCGCAGATGTAGAGCGCACCTTGACGGCATTGGGCTGCGAACTAACGCCCAAGCAGGAAGGCGTCTGGACAGTCACCGTGCCGCCTTATCGTTACCGTGATCTAGAGCGAGAAATTGACCTGATCGAAGAAGTCGCTCGGCTCTACGGCTACAACAATTTCTGTGATACGCTACCCAACCAGGGCGAAGCGGGCTATTTGCCTGCGGAGCAAGCTGCTGTCCGTAAGATCCGAGCGGCGTTCGGGGCAGTAGGTTTGACGGAGGTGCTGCACTATTCACTAGTTAAGTCGAGCGGTGGAAACCAGATTGTCCTCGCCAACCCGCTATTCGTAGAATATTCAGCGCTGCGAACTGAGCTGCTTTCGGCAATCATTGATGCCTTCCAATACAACCTGGAACAAGGCAACGGAGCGCTAAATGCCTTCGAGATTGGGCGGGTGTTCTGGCGCGATGAGAATGGATTGAACGAAGCCGATCAAGTGGCAGGCATCTTGGGGGGCGATCCAGTTCGGGGGCGCTGGGTCACTAGCGGACGCGAGCAGCCAATGACCTGGCATGAAGCCAAAGGCGCCTTGGAAAGTGTTTTCGATCGGCTAGGGCTAAGCGTTGAGTACCAGCCCGATCGCCGCAACTTCTTCCTCCATCCGGGACGCACCGCTTCACTTTGGGTGAGCGGCAGCCGCCTGGGTACATTTGGGCAGCTCCATCCACAGGTGCGGCAGGAGCGGGGCTTGCCGGATGCCGTTTATGTATTTGAGATGAGCCTGGATGTGATGCTGAATCACATGATCCAGGATGAAGCTCTAGTGCCACTGTTTAAGCCTTTCTCGTCCTATCCGGCTGCCGATCGCGACATTGCTTTCTTCGCACCCATCCAGTTCTCGGTAGCAGAAATTGAGCGTGCCCTCAAAAAAGCAGGCGGTCAGCTGCTGGAGTCCGTCGAGCTATTCGACGAATACAGAGGCGCAAACGTGCCAGCAGGCAAACGCAGTCTTGCCTTCCGGCTGGTCTATCGGGCGAGCGATCGCACCCTTACCGATCAGGATGTTGAGCCAGCCCATCGCAAAGTCCGCGAAACGCTGGAAGAGAAATTCCAGGCAGAACTCCGCAGCTAAAATCAGGCTTTTGAAAAGGGCTAACCCTTTTCAAAAGCCAACCCTATACTCGTCAACCTCATGCCTAAATATGTCCTCTGGGGCAGCTACTGCCCAGACGTGCTAGAAAAACGAGCCCCCCACCGCCAAGCCCACCTCGATCGTCTCGCTCAGCTCAAAGCAGCAGGAGCGCTGATTACAATCGGGCCCACTCAAGATCTCACTAAGGTGTTTGGCGTTTATGAGGCAGCAGACGAGGCAGCAGCACGACAGCTTGTAGAAGACGATCCCTACTGGCAGCACGGCATTTGGACGGAATACAACCTCCAGGAGTGGATTCAGGCATTTTGAGGTGCATAACACCTGGAACGATCGCCATTTCCCAAAGTCATAAAACTGTGGGATGAGGTGAGAGATCGCTCAACTTTCCAGTAAAGTAAGGTCTGGACGCGATAGCGCCAGCGCGACGCGACTCGTTCGTCCCACGCGATCGGCTGGCTTGACAGAAACTGCATGACGCTAAATATACATTGGCTAAAGACTGGGTTGGCAAAGGCAGACAAACAGCCGCGCCTTGCTTGGGCGTTGGCGATCGGCTGGGTGGGTTTAGTGTCGCTGGCGGCGTTCTGGTGGCATTTGGGCAGCATTGGGCTGGTAGATGAAACTGAGCCGCTGTTTGCCGAAGCCGCCCGCCAAATGACTGTGACTGGCGACTGGATTACGCCTTACTTCAACGGTGTCACCCGCTTCGATAAACCGCCTCTCGTCTACTGGATTATGGCATTCGCCTACCAAACGATCGGCGTAAACGAGTGGGCAGCTCGGTTTCCCTCAGCGATCGCTGCAACAGGACTAGCAGGTCTGGGGTTTTATGTCCTGAAGCGGTTTGGGTTTCCGAGTCCATCCGCCGGACAGGCGGGGGCAATGCTAAGGGGCGCGGAAATCCCTCATGATGCGTCCTCTCTACAGCGCTGGGTGGCTGCTTTTATTGGCTCGGCGCTAATTGCCCTGAATCCACAGACGATCGTCTGGGCACGTACGGGGGTTTCAGATATGCTGCTGAGCGGCTGTATGGGATCGGCACTGTTGGCGTTTTTTATGGGCTATGCTCAGCCAGAGAATCCGAAGCGGCAGGCGCGCTGGTATTTAGCATTTTGGATTCTGAGCGGGTTAGCCGTATTAGCCAAAGGACCTGTAGGAATCGTGCTGCCAGGGCTGATTGTTCTAGCGTTTTTGGTATATGTAGGTCAGTTGAAGCCTGTTCTGCGAGAACTGCAGATCATTAGAGGAGGACTGCTCTTTTTGGCGATCGCCGTTCCCTGGTTTGTGCTGGTGATTCAGGCAAATGGTGAAGCCTATATCAATTCCTTCTTTGGCTATCACAACTTAGAGCGGTTTACCCAGGTTGTGAATCGGCATTCGGCTCCCTGGTTCTTCTACTTTTTCGTCGTGGCAATTGGCTTTGCGCCTTGGTCAATTCACTTGCCGATCGCGATCGCTCGGCTCCGCTTTTGGCAGCGGCGAGCTTGGCAACAGCAGCCGCGATCGAGCCAGCTAGGGCTATTTGCGATGACGTGGCTGGCAGTTATTTTTGGATTTTTTACGATCGCCGTTACCAAGCTGCCCAGCTATACGATCCCACTTTTGCCTGCTGCCGCAATTTTGACCGCGCTATTCTGGAGCGACCAACTAACCCATCAGCGCAGCAGCCGATTTGCTCAAGTGAGCCACTGGGCGAATGTGGGCTTGCTGGCTGTCTTAGCAGGTGCAACCCTGTACTGTACACAATGGATGGGCGATGACCCCGAAATGCCAGATTTTCCAGACCTGCTGGAGCAATCGGGTATTCTCGTTCTTGGGGCAATGATTTGGGGCAGTGCGGCAATTGCAGCGATCGTGCTGCTGCTGCGTCGTCAAGCTGGCTGGCTCTGGAGCATCAATCTCATCTGCTTCACTGCCTTTATCTTGTTTGCCCTCATGCCCACCGCTCTGCTCATGGATTCGCAGCGTCAGTTGCCCCTGCGTCAGATGGCAGCAACGATCGTTGAAGTACAGCAGCCCAACGAACCTGCAATGATGGTCGGCTTTGCTAAACCCAGCCTGGTGTTTTACACCCAGCGTCCAATCATTTACCAGGAGGAGCTAGAACAGGTTCCACGCCGTTTAAGGCAGATCGCCAGGCAAAGCCCGACCCCACCGTCTATCCTGGTACTGGGGCGTGTTCGTAAACTGCAAGAAGCCGGGCTGATAAACGCAAAGGACTACCGATATCGCTCGCTCGCCAAAGCAGGAGTCTACCAGCTTCTACGGGTTGAGTTACCGCTGCGCTAGCACGCTTACATTCACAGTTTAAATGTTCTGCATTTATGCCCTGAATCCCTCAGAGGACTTTGTGCAATCGGGTTGAAAACCTTCTTGATCGAGGAATTTAGAGGGCGGCTCAGATCGCCCCACCCGTTTCCGGCATCCCACTACTTCGTCTGACCCACATTCCTTACCTCTTTTCCCATGCAAGCTCGTCGTATTGCCCGTGAACTCGCTCTCCTTAGTTTGTCTCAGCTTCCGACTAAGCCCGATAAATTACAGGCTCAACAGCTTCAGGATGTGCTCCTGGCCGCTGTGCGCACGCTGACCACTGAGCTACAAGAAACGCTGGAAACTGCTTCTGCTGAAGTGAGCCGGGGAAATGAACGTCTGCTCAGCAGCGAAACACGGGCGGTCGATCTGCAAAGCGCGAGAGCCATGGTAACTGAGGCGCTAGAGCTAGCGCAAATTGCAATTAACCGGCTAGGAGCGGCAATTGAGCTGCCGGAGTTTGTGCAGCTTGCCAACCAGAAAGAAGTGCGCGCCTATGTGATGGAACTCCTAACACAGGTGCAGGCAAATCGGGCAGAAGTCGATCAGCTGTTGGGTGATTCCATGGTGGAATGGCAGATGCATCGACTGGCACGGATTGACCAGGACATTCTGCGAATTGCAGTCACTGAACTTTGGCTATTGGGAGTGCCGCTACAGGTCGCTATCAATGAAGCCGTAGAGCTTGCGAAGCGCTATAGCGGCGAAGAGGGACATCGGTTTATCAATGGAGTGCTGCGGCGAGTCAGCGATCGGTTGTCTTCCAAAGCCACAGGAAATCACGTAGAGGAAAAATGAGCGGCGGCTGTGTGCAGCTTACTTGCTCGAAGCACTCGCGCCAACAGGCTCAGGAGTTTTCTGCCGCTTCTCTGCTTGTCGCTGTTCCCGCTCCAGATCGGCTTGCGTATCAGGAACCAACCTCTCTAATCCACGGGCAATTAGCGGTAAAAACCCAATTACTGCGACCACTCCGATGATGTTAAAAATCATCTGAGCATTTGCAACCTGCCGCCCCACATCTCCACCCCCAGAGATGGACTGAGCCACTTGAGCCAGCTGTGGTGCAAACAGAATTCCTAGAATGGCGCTGCCTAAATTGAAAAGGAAATGGAACAATCCCGTCCGCAGTGCAGCCCTACCACGACCAACTGTAGCGACTAGCGTATCTGCACAGGTGCCTACTTCTGCACCCAGCATGATCGCAATTCCAGCGGCTAACCCAATTAACCCAGAGCCAGCTAAGGTGACCACAATTGCCACGGTTGCGGAGGATGACTGAATCACAATTGTGAACAATGCGCCAATCAGGGCACCAAGAATGGGGTTGCGCCCCAATGTCTCCATCCAATTTAGGAAGGGTTCATACTCTCTAAACGGCTCCATCGCCCTGTCGATTGATTCCAGCCCATAGAACATCAAGCCAAATCCTAGAAGAACTAGACCAAGCGTTTTTTGGCGGTTATTTCTACCTAAAAACAGCAGCAGCAGTCCAGCAAACATCAGGATTGGTATATACAATTCAATATTCAGCGAGATAATTTGGGCACCTACAGCCGTACCAATGTTGGAACCTAGGACTACACCCAGTGATTGCACAAAAGTCAGCACTCCAGCGCTCACCATGGCAATCACCATGATGATGGTGACAGAAGAAGATTCTAGAGCGGTAGTGGCGACGGCACCCGTTGCCACACCTGCAAACCGATTGGTTGTAAATTTTCCAAGCAGGGAGCGCATCCGCTCCGTTCCGATATCTTCGAGTCCTTCAGCTAAGCGGGTCACTCCAAAGATAAACAGCACTAGACCTGCCAGCGCGCCCATTAACATTGCAAAGAAGTCGATCGATTGCTCGTCCTCGGATTCAGAAGACTCTGGAGCGGGGACAGGAGCAGGCGTATCTGCCTGCGCTAGAAGGTTTAATGGGGCTGTCTGGGCATGGGCAGTGGCTTCTAGCGGCAAGCCATTGGTCTGTAGCTCATCAGAAAATAATGAAGGAGAAAGTACTAGCGTTATCACTAGAGAAACAACGCTCAATAGCCTAAGTATTCTCTGCTTATTTGTACCTCGATTAATACTCTTTAGGGTAACCATAGCAATTCCTTAATCAGGTGCTGGACGGAGATTCTTAATTAACTTGATGCTTGATTGGATATACGATTCTTGAGCCACGCTTCGTCAAACATAATGATTCATTCAATCAGATGCCGCCAGATTTTTTAGCTACAGAATTAAGGCTTAGGTTTTGGTGAATTAAACCTCACAGCAATAAACTTTGCCAATCGATTAGCTGCTCTAATGCCAAACCTATTCAATGAACTCTCTTCTACTTGAAAAGCCTTAATTTTTGCTTCCATTAGGTCGAAGATTAGGAGAGGAAATTGAGTCGAGCACTTTACGTCTCAGGATGTCTTTAAAGTACTGATTAACTGGATGCAGACTGAATAAAATTATTCGAAAACCCAACTTTGATTTAACAAGATTCCTCAGCAAAAATCTATTGTTTAAGCTACTGCTTTTGACAGATAAGAAGCGTGATTATTAAAAATTTAACCTGACGTTATTTTGAAGTTAATCTACCTGAAACTTTACCAATCATTTTTATTAACCTATAGCGATTCTATTTGAGTTGTGAAATGATTTGCGGCAGGTGGGACGAACGGAGCCTGCCCCATCTCCCACAAATCACTTAAGGATTGCTACAGATGCTGAAAATATTTCAAAATTGCGCAACAAATGAGGTTAGATACTGACTGCAATACGTCGCCAGTATCCGTAAACAGTTCATCAACGGCTCATAGGCAGCACGACAGCCTGGTAGCGGCAACTCAGTCAGGAACGGAAAGCCCTACCACCCAAAATCTGCCGAACGATCGCATTTTTCTCTAAAGTGAATATACAGAACAGTTTTGATCGCAGCTTAGGGAGGGTTTATGGCTCCGTTTAATTGGTTCAATCGGCAGTACAACGAGCCGCCAGCCGAGTCTACGGAGAACTCACCTGAAGAGAAGTTGGAAGCAGAGGCTAAGCCTGCCGAGGCAGCTCCGTCGAACGCTGAACCGGCCGTTGGTCAAGATCAGCTGAACTGGGCAAAGCTAGCCTACGAAAATATTCGCAAGCGCCAACAGCAAGAAACTACTGCCCAAGCTGGCGAAACGCCTGCGGATCAAGCTGAGCTAAGTCCAACAGATGCGGCATCAGAAGTCTCCCCAGCCACAGATGAAGCGACTACAACACCAGAGCCTATTGAGGAGATCTCAGCTCCACCAAGCACAGAACCTCCACCTGCGTTAGAAACGCCGCCTGCTGTCTCTGAAGAACCGATCGCTGCCTCAGCTGCTCTCCCTTTCTGGGCACAAGCCGAAACTGAGCGACTCGAACGACTGGAGCGCCTTAAAGAAGAAGCTGCTGCCAATGAAATTCTGGAAGCGAGTCCTGCGGCGATCGAAGCCCCGGCTCCAGATTTAACGCTGGATGAGGGATTCCTTTGGTCTGCTGAAATTCTGGCGGCACAGGGGCGACGACCAGAAGACGTGTCGATCGAAGAAATCACCTGGCTAAAGCGGCTACGGCAGGGCTTGGATAAAACGCGGCGCAGCTTAGTCAACCAGCTCAAGGCGATCGTGGGTCAGGGTCCGCTGAATCAGGATGCTGTGATGGAGATCGAATCGCTGCTGCTGCAGGCGGATGTGGGCGTAGAGGCAACCGACTACATCATCGATTCCCTACAGGCAAAGCTGCGTCAAGAGACACTGCCCCCCTCAGAAGCGATCGCCTATTTGAAAGAGCTGCTCCAGGAAATGCTGGAAAAACCGCTGCAATCCCAATCGTCCCTATTTGTTCCTGAGAAGGATAAGCTGAACATCTGGCTAGTGACCGGAGTTAACGGAGCCGGAAAGACAACGACGATCGGCAAGATTGCTCATATTGCTCAAAAATCTGGCTACCGCTGCTTGATTGCCGCTGCCGACACCTTCCGGGCGGCTGCCGTTCAGCAGGTGAAAGTGTGGGGCGATCGCAGCAGCGTCGAGGTAATTGCCAATCCTGGTAAGAATACCGATCCGGCTGCAGTAGTGTTTGATGCGATCGCGGCTGCCCAATCGCGCAACACTGAACTGCTGATTATCGATACCGCTGGGCGGCTGCAAAACAAGAAAAACCTGATGGAAGAACTCAGCAAAATCCGCCGAATCATAGACAGGAAAGCACCGGGGGCGATCGTAGAATCGCTGCTTGTCCTGGATTCCACCTTGGGCCAAAATGGCTTGCGGCAGGCAGAAGTCTTCTCGGAAGCCGCCAAGCTAAGCGGCGTAGTGCTGACAAAGCTAGATGGCACTGCAAAAGGCGGCATAGCCCTCGCGGTAGTGCAGCAGTTGGGGTTGCCGATTCGCTTCATTGGGGCAGGCGAAGGCATTGAGGATTTGCGTCCGTTCTCCAGCTACGAGTTTGTTGAGGCGCTGCTCAGCGGCTAGGACAACCCAAGAACAACTTTGAGGTAATTGTGCCACTTGCTTCCAGCAATCTACTTTGAGGCAATCTGTGTTTTTTAGCGTCGTCATTCCCACTTACAACCGCAAGCCCATTCTGGAGAAATGCCTCAAGGCATTGGAAAACCAAAAGTTTGCAGCAGATACTGCGATCGCCCACTATGAGATCGTTGTTGTTGACGATGGTTCCACCGATGAAACAGTGGATTGGCTCAGGGAAAATACTGCTTTTCCGCATGTCCGTCTGTTTCAACAAAACCATCTAGGACCTGCCGCCGCCCGCAATCTGGGCGTAAAAGAAGCTAAGGGCGACACGATCGTCTTCATCGACAGTGATCTAGTCGTTACGGAAACCTTTTTGCAAGCCCACGCCGATAAGCTTGCCGAGGGCAAACAAAAGATAGGCAGCGATCGAGTCTTCACCTACGGTAGCGTTATCAACACCTGCAACTTTGACAACCCCACGGTTGAGCCGTTTAAGCTCACAGACTACTCACGGGCATACTTTGCAACTGGAAATGTGGCGATCGGGCGGCATTGGCTCGACCAAGCCGGACTGTTTGACACCCGCTTTCAGCTCTACGGCTGGGAAGATTTAGAATTGGGTGTTCGGCTCAAGCAGCTTGGACTTAAGCTAATCAGCTGCCCAGAAGCAGTGGGCTACCACTGGCATCCGCCCTTTGCCCTCAGCCAAATCCCCAATCTGATCGACAAAGAAATTCAGCGCGGTCGTATGGGTGTCTTGTTTTATCAAAAGCACCCGACCTGGGAAGTGCGGCTGATGATTCAGATGACGCTGCTGCACCGCGTTCTCTGGGGCGTCTTGTCGCTAGGTGGCTTGCTAAACGAGAGGACGATGGCTCCGTTTCTGCAGTGGCTAATCGATCGCGGCAAACCCCAACTCGCCTTGGAAGTCGCTCGTATCTTCTTAAACTGGTATAACGTTAAAGGCGTTTATGCGGCTTATGCTGAAATGCAGCAGGCTAGCTCGGTCTAGCTTTCTGCCATGCGGGTAGTCCGGAAGGTGACGTTTGTGCCCTCATTAAGCTGTTCTAGGACGAGCAGCGGTGTGGGTTTTGCTTTTTGATCCCAGTGCATTGAGGCGATGCGTCCTTGCAGAGTAGGCTGCCAGTTGTCTTCGGTTGACTGGCTCATAAACTTCTGCATGCAATCAATGATTTGATTGATCGTCACAGAAGTGGGCTGCGTCGGCATCTTGGTTAGCTTAATTTGGATGCGGAAGAGGACGCGCTTTGCTCCTCGGGCTGTCCCTGACAGGTCATAGTCTACGTCAAAAATCTCATCGACCTGCCGTGCTGTGCCGCTAGCAACGCCCACCATTCCTTGTTCTGCCTGAGACGGACGGAGGGCGATTGTAACTTTCTCTTTGACTCTAATCTTGATCTGGTTGAGGATGATGAAGTGAAACTGTTCTTCTTCCATCCGCATTCGCAGGTAATCCAGGTTAAATTCGCGAGAGTGAATCAGATCTGGATTCTTCTCCATCTTGGAGATGGTATTCAATGCTAGCTTTAGCTTTTTTTGCAGTTCTCGATTTTTGAACTCCTCAAAGCGGGCTTGCTTCCGCAGTCTGGCAATTTTAAATTTGGTGAAAGCTGCTAGCCCCAGCAGCAGAACCGCTAGCACTCCAGAGGACATCATCCACAGTTGTTCGGGTGCAGGCGGCTTAGCAAGTTTTACAGTTTGAGCTAACCGGGGTTCAATGAGGATGATCGGAGTGGACATAGCACAATTTTTGAGGAAGGCGGCGGTTCGGTGGAGAAGCTTGTTAACCTGTTGGGTTGCACCTGGCGTTGAGCTAGTTTTTCAGTTCTAGAATGCCCGCACTGCCTGATGCCATTACTATGCTAGGTGAACCGCTCAGATGGGATGAGCAGTACTATCCTAGTCAGGCTATTAATTCTTGAGAAGAGCAACAACGCATTTGAAACACGACCCGTGAATCTCAGTAAAGTCGCTTATTAAGGCAGCAGCATTTTCCTCCACTTTTTACAAGGAATTTGATTGCGGATCAGGAGAACTGACTGACGTTCTCTGAGATACAACGTAAGATACAGCACTGGGTACAACCTCTCTAGAGCGTCCAGCGTGCCCGATATTCACGCGCATCTACATAGCACAGGTAAGCTGCATTCCGGTATCGCCCCAAGCCACCCGTCCACCATGGATCGATCGCCCGATAGATCTGGTCGCCTGTCAAGCCATCGCAATAAAACTCGATCGCATCTCCCACAAAATGCCGCTGCTGTCGCTGGTGCAGCCTCTCTAACGGAGACCTAACTCCCTCGTCCATCGTAGGGAAATACCATTTCGTAATCCGCAACGGTCGATTCAGCCGATCCTGGATCTGCTGTGCCAACCCTGCCAGATGAATAATTGCCTCTAGCGTCTCAGGAATGGAAGGCAAATACAAGCCCCCTTGTGTCGCTTCTGCCCAGGTGAAGCTGCCGTTGATTAAGATCGGCGCGTGAATCTGTAGATTTTCAAGCGTCCACTGCTCTGGGTGCGGCGGCAGTGGTACTGGTTCAGGGCTGGGCGGGGCATCTGGCGCATCGCGGCGAATTTGCTCTAGACGGATTACTTCGTCCAAAAGCACTTGAATCGTTCGATCCCGTCCATCTAAGCCGCGCCACAGCTGAGCAAGGCGAATCAACGCCTCGCGTTGCCGATCGCTCTCTTCGTACAGCAGCGGAATACGCTTAATGAAGTCCAGCAGGGCGCGATCGAGTTGAGCGGCCGCATTAATCAAAGCGTTGCGATCGGGGTTGCTAGCCGTTAACACTCGTGCATCCACTCCTAACTCTTGCAGGGCTGCCCCACGGGAATCCAGGTCATACCAGAGCCGGAAAGCTTCGGTCATGGCGCTGCGCTGCTCGCCTTTTCCCTGGTATTGCTGGGGGATGCGTTGTGCAAAAACAATTAATGCTGGATCAAGCACGCGGATGTTCGTTTCGGGTGAGGCGCTTATTTGCAAACTAGCGATCGCCGCTTCGCGCGACTCTAGCTGCCGCCAAAGCTGAATTAAGCGCAACAGCGCTTCACGCTGGTGGGGGTAGCCTGCGTAGAACGGCGCTAGCTGCTGGATAAACTGCACCAGCGGGCGATCGAGCGGCGTTTCGTCTAGATTGACAAGGTTGGGATCAGCTTCGTTCAGGCGTAGTAGGGAGGCAATCGCCGCTTGGCGAGTGTTGAGCTTGCGCCAGATGCGGACAGCTTCCAGAAAAGCATCTCGCTGAAAAGACAAGCCGATATAGTAGCGAGAAATCTGCTCGGCGATTTGCAGCAGTGCCCCATCCAGAAATGATTGATCAGGGGACAAATTAGCTGCTTTGCAGTCCAGTGTCCAATCTTCTAGATAAGTAGATTGGAGCGTTTGCAGATCGCTAACTTCAAGACGAGCGGCAGCTAGGTCGCTCGGAGGGGGTATGTAGCCATTCGCAATCGTCTGCAGGAAGCGATCGCTATAGCGCCCTTCATCGGTGTTCCATATATCGCTGCCCTTCCAGCCCTGCGCGGTCAGCTTGTCGGTGACGCTACGAACGGTGTTAGCAGCAAATTGGACTTGGGTAGCAAAGGTGTTAACTTGCTCTAGGGCAATGCGATTGGCAGGAGAAACGCCCAGCCCTTGGGTGCCATCTGCCAACGGAGGTCGCCGGTGGGCGGCGTGGAGGGCTGCCAAGATTGGCTTATGAACTCCAGCGCGGATTGCCTCGTTGCAATAATAGAAGTTGCGTTGTGCGGCACTCAATCCAGCCATAGCCTTTGCTATCTAACATCCCGAATCAACATCCTGCTAAATATAGCGCTTCGTGCTGAAATGAAGGATGGTTTTTTGGTGTATGGTGCCCTGTGCGCAGCACTCAAGAAAGGTCGAGTTTTCAAGCAATTGCAAATCGAATAGCAACAGCAAAACGCCGATAGGCGATCCTATTGGCGTTTTCAAAATGACTTCAGGCGAATGACCTGTGGCGATCGGGCTTTGCGCGACTCAGTTAGCAATGCCGCTCATCAGCTTTTGCAAAGACTGTAGCCCCTTCTTAACCCGTCGAGAAACTGTGACAGCGCTGATTCCGAGCCGCTCAGCCGTCTCTTTTTGGGTTAAGTCGTAGAGGAAAACAAATTCCAGCACCTCGCGGGTTCGCTTTTCCAGCTGAACGAGCGCCTGCTGCAGCCTGAGTTGGTCTTCTTGGGCAAGCTGAAAGCTGTGATATTGTGAATCAGGCACCAGATCGCCCAATGAGGTTGCGCCTTCTTCTTCTTCGCGGACGGGCGCATCCAGGCTCAGGGGCAAGCGGTTCCGATAAGCCAGCTTGATTTCTTGCCACTCCAAGACAGGAATTTGCAAAACTTCTGCCAGTTCTGCATCGGTAGGCTGACGGTTTAGCTTAGCTTGTAGTTCACGAGTAGCAGCGGCAGCTTGATGCTGAATGGCTTGCCAGCGGCGGGGAATTCGTACGGGAGAGCCTTTGTCGCGCAGGTAGTGCTGAATTTCTCCCCGGATATAGGGAATGGCAAACGAGCTGAAGGCATGCCCTTTTGACATGTCGAACCGCTCAATCGCTCGAATTAGGCCCAGACTGCCAACTTGCAGCAAATCATCGTAGCTTTCGGTGCATTGATTCACCCAATGATGTGCTTCTTTTCTAACGAGCCCAAAATTGAGCTGTACCAGTCGATTGCGGATTTCTGGACAGGGAGAGTTTTGGTATGTCCGCAGTAGCTGTAGACTTTCGCTTTTCAGTTCGTTGGTAGCAGGGGAGAATTCGTTGGCGACTGGCGTATGCATAACAATTTTCAGATAAACGGAGCGCACCACTCACAAGATTAATCAGGCTTGTTGCAAAACCAAGCGCAGCATCCAGCACCATAGACAGCAGACTTAACAATCACACTTAACAATCACAACAAACTTGTGTTTACAGCGTATTAATCAAGTGCCGTTATGAGTTTATGCTGTTATGCTGGCTTTGCCCAGAGGTTGGAAGAAAAAACATTACACGTAGGCAATTAACTTGCTTTTGTGAGGATTTTTATCAGATTCCGCTTCTGAACTTGATGCCTACCTTAGAACTTGCTGAATTAACAGTATGCGTTGGGAGAGGCGGCAACAACTGCATTTTCACTGAATCCTGAGTCGAAGCTTTGGCGCTCGTCTGCCTCAATCCGTCCTTCAACGTACCTTTAACGCATTAACGTAAATGGTGGTGCAGCAAAGCCACACCACCATCAGATTCTTTAAAGACTATTACACAACGATCCAAGCTATGAATTGCCTTGCCAGTTCACAGTCCCGTTGCAGGCGTCTGGGTTCCGGTTGCGCGACTGCTGGAAGGTCCGGCAACCCTCCCGATTGAGCTGACGCACTAGCTCCTCCGGCAGGCGATCGCGCAGTCTCCAAGCTTGCCGGAAGGAACGAACACTGTCCTGCCGCACACTCACTTGCTCTGTGCCTTGGAGTTTGTTGCTCTTCAGACGAAGAATTTGGGCTTTCAAATAGAAAAGCTCAGGGTTGCCAGGCGTTTCTTTGATCGCCTGTTCCACGGCTGCTAGAGCCTCATCCGGCTTTTCTAAATCACGATAGGCGATAGCAATGCCGCGCTGAGCTAGGTAAGAGGGCTTGGCGTAGTTTTGCAGCCGTTCGATCGATTGCTCTGGATTGGAGAAGGGCAGATTGACTGCCAGCATTAGATCCATAAAGCCTTTGAGCAGATTAAGCTCTGGGTCTTGTGGATCGATTTTCTCGGCTTCGTTGAGGTTGTCGAACACCTGTTGGAGTTTTGCTAGAACGGCAGGCGTGGCAGCGATGGTGCTTTGGGTGGAGAGGCTGTGTGCCCCTTCTAGAAAATGTCCGGCAGCGATATAGAGATGTCCCCGGAGCGGGTCACTTTGGACAAGCTTTTCTGCCGTTTCGCGAGTCAGCGTGGCATCCCTGCCCATCGTTTCAAAATCCTGATTGACATAAGCAAGGGCAGCTTTCATGGCGTAGGCAAGCGGTTCATTAGTTTCTGCCGACTGCAGCAAACGCTCTGCTTCACGGTAGTTTCCCTGCTCAAACAGGGTCTTAAAGGCAGTTTCTGTTTTTGTGCCTACTGCACGAGGATTGTTGGCACGGAAAGGGTCTGCGGCGGCTGGATTCATCCAGAGGCTGACCGTAAGCGTCAGTGTACCTGCGATCGCTGCGCCCAAACGCTTGAAGGGCACAGGGGATGGAATTGGAAAACCTGAGGCGGGTTGAGTTGGGCGTTCGGAGGTCATAACCTTGTATCTCATCGTGTCAGAGGATTCTAAGTAGGCTGGATGGAGCTAAGTCAAAAAAGCCGAATCACCACCCCTCAATCTAGCCTGTTCTCCCGGGTGCGTGTCACCTTTGTGGATTTTTATCCAGAGGCACCCGAGTCAAAAAATCTGATGCTCTCTCTGATGCTCTCCCGGTCTAGTAGCTGTATGACTAGCAGACGAGGCGGATCGGTCGGCGGTTCCATTGCTTGCTGAAAGGTCCTGCATCCGGCATGATTTTCCCATCAGGGTACCTGCATCACTGATTTAGTATGATTGGAGAGTTTTATGCGTCGCTTTGCGATGAACAATCTTGCCCGCAAAGATCTGTTCTTTTGTTTAGGAATTTGGCTGGCGATCGAAGCAGTCAGCTTTTTACTGCTGCCTGCTCTACGATTGGCGCAACCAAGTGCATTCTTGCCCATATGGGTGACAGCCAGCATTCTGTTTGGAATCGGGGGAGCGCTGCTGATGGCATTGGGAACACAGCTAGCTTCGGCGGCTCAAGATAGACCCTTGAGGCGTCCGGCTCGGCTTTTCATCTCTCTCCTGAGCTGGCTGGGGCTAGTCGGGATCGCCTTTCCCCTGCTCTACATCAGCGTTCAAATTTTTGAGAAGCTATTTACTTTGGTTAAGCAATAGCCATTTTGAGAACGCTTTGGCACTGCGAAAGGCTAAGGAGCTGTGGGCTGGGCAGGCGCAGCAGGAGCTGACGGTGCGGCAGGCTGCCCGACCTGCTCAATTTGAGTAGTGAAATAGCTAACTTTGTAGTTGAGCTGCTGGGCAATTTGCAGCGCTTGACGGAAAGTAGCAACTGCTTGCCCGTTGTTGCCTTGGGCTGCATAGATTTTCCCCATCTTGTCATAGGTGTCCATCATGCCCAGCGTGTTGTAAGACTGCTGTTGCACATCTAGCAGGAGTTGGTAAACAATCAGCGCATCATCTGGGCGATCGAGAGACTGGTAAAGCACAGCTAGCCGCGTGAGGGCATCATCAGCATAGGCATATTGCTGGACTGACCGCGCCGCGGCAAAGGCTTCCTGGTAGCTGGGAGCTGCCAAGTCGGGACGACCTATAGCCGCATAGCTATCGCCCATTGCTAGCTTTAGGGTTGGAATAGCGACAATGTTGTTCTGCTGTTTGTAGAGATCGACAAGCTGCTGCTGAATAGCGACAGCTTGCTGCGGCTGGTTATTTTGCTGGTAGATATAGGCAAGCTGCTTGAGAGTGGCTTCTTCAGCGGTGCGATCGCCTTTGTCTCGCGCCAGCACCAGCAGTTGTTCGTAGGCAGAGGCAGCGCTGGTGTAGTCAAAGTAAGCCAGATGCAGCTCTGCTAACGCCGTTAAAGTTTGCTGCTCACGGGCTTTGTCTTGGTTTTGGCGTGCCTGAATCAGCAGTTGGTCATACAAAGCAACGGCAGGAGTACGCGCCCGCATAGACTGATAGGCTTGGGCAATTTGTAGCAGCAGATCGTAGTTGGGCGGCAGTTTTTCCTGTTCGGCTTGCTCAATCTCCTGCAGCCGCTGCGTAATCAGCCGCACTTGAGTCGTTTCGCTTTCGCGCCATGCCACCGCTCCAATCCGGCTCAGCGACTCTACTTCCTGCTCTGGTCCTAAGAAGCGCCGCAGCCGCAGCTCCCGATTCCAGATCTCAAACGCGCCTGCAATATCCCCCCCCTGTAGGCGATCGAGGCCTTGTCTCTGTAGTTCGTCTAAAGCGGTGCTGAGGACGGCCTGCTCTTGGGGATTGAGGGGACGATCGACCACCATTTCTGGCAGCAGTGGATCGGGTTCAGTTAGCTCCAGAGGATTAGGCGGCAGGGCATCGTCAGGCGCTGCCCAAGCTGTAAAGGGCAACGCAGGAATGCACAGTAGGGCAACTGCCACTACTGCCCCCGAAAACTGCCGTCTCTGATTGTGTTGCAGCCGATCGTGTTGCTGTCTACCCGACTTGAATCGCCAAATCATACTGAATCAACCCTATCTCTGAAAATCTCTGAAACAGCCAACTTGCCTACTCTAGTTTTCCTTAATTCCCATTTGGTTTCAGGGAGCTTCGGGAAGTTTTAATTTCCCGAAGCTAGCCTAACCCGAATCCACTACACTTGACAGTGGCTACAGCATAGTGAATACGGCATAGTTAATGAGGGTAAGCAGACGCAGAAGGTGAACTAGCACTTCTATGCTTTTCCTTCATCTGTTTACCTTCCAGGTCTGAGTTAAAGTGCGATCGGATTTCAAGAAGTAAAAGCGTTGTGCTAGCTGTGCTAGCAAGGGTAGAAGAAGCGTGAAAGTTTTGGTGGTTGGGAGTGGCGGACGAGAACATGCGCTTGCTTGGAAGCTGCTACAGTCGGCGCGGGTGCAGGAGATATTCTGTGTTCCAGGCAATGGCGGCACTGCCCTAATGGAGGGCTGCCAGAATGTGGCGATGAGCGTGGATGATTTTGAGGGAATTTCCCGACTGGCGTTGACCCACAACGTAGCACTGATTGTCGTAGGACCTGAAGCACCTTTAGCTGCTGGCATTACAGACTACCTGCAGCAGCAGGGTATAACGGTGTTTGGGCCATTGCAGGCAGGCGCCCAGATTGAAGCGAGCAAAGCTTGGGCGAAGGCCTTGATGGAGGAAGCAGGCATTCCGACGGCTGAAGCCGCAGTCTTCACAGAAGCAAGCGCCGCGATCGCCTATGTCAAAGCCAAAGGTGCGCCGATCGTGATCAAAGCAGATGGATTAGCTGCCGGCAAGGGGGTCACGGTGGCCCATACGGTTGCAGAAGCGATCGCGGCAGTTGAGGCTGCGTTAGGCGGTGTGTTTGGTGAAGCAGGGCAGCAGTTGGTGATTGAAGAATGTCTGCTGGGACAAGAAGCCTCCGTGCTGGCAGTTACCGATGGCATCACGATTCGTCCGCTAGTGCCTGCCCAAGACCACAAACAGATCGGAGAAGGTGATACAGGGCTAAACACAGGCGGCATGGGTGCTTATGCACCTACACCTGTTGTGAATACCGCAATTCTGGAGCGGGTGCAGCAAGAAATTTTAGAACCCGCGATCGCTACTTTACAGAAGCGCGGGATTGATTACCGGGGTGTACTTTACGCTGGGTTGATGATTACTCCCGCAGGCGATCCGAAAGTGATCGAGTTTAACTGTCGGTTTGGCGATCCAGAAACACAGGTGGTATTGCCACTGTTGGAAACGCCCCTGCATGAAGTGCTGCTAGCTTGTGCCCAGCAGCGCCTCGCCTCACTGCCGCCCTTGAGCTGGAAGACAGGAGCCGCCGCCTGTGTAGTCATCGCAGCGGGGGGATACCCGGAATCCTACAGGAAAGGCTTGCTAATCGGGGGAATTCGCCAAGCAGAAGCCACCGGAGCAATCGTTTTTCACGCAGGCACAAGGTTAAAGCAAAACGAGCTTATGACAGATGGCGGGCGGGTGCTAGGCGTAACGGCAGTGGGCGAGAGTTTTCAAGCGGCGATCGCTTCTGCCTATGCAGGGGTGGAGTGCATTCAGTTTGAGGAAATGTATTATCGCAAAGATATTGGGCATCGTGTTTCTGAAGGGCAAGCGTCTTAATTGTCGGGACTAATTATTGATTGCAACTAGAGCTGTGATCATAGAGTAGGGCTTTGCATCTCTATAATGAAAGGGTGAACTTTGTACCCCCCAAAAGGTTGATACAATCACTAGACCAGTTAAAAAATTTATGTAAAAGCAGAACATTATTGCTGCTAGGTTGCTTCGACCCCAATTGGTTAACTTTGCTGTGATTGCGCGATCGCCCTTCTCACTCCTACTGGAACAAATCCGCGAAACTATTGCCCACTGGTGGTCAGAGTTTACGCTTCAGACGCGCCTGATGGCGGTTGCGACGCTGGTAGTATCGCTGTTGATGAGCGGTTTAACTTTTTGGGCAGTCAATACTATTCAGCAAGATGCCCGCCTAAACGACACCCGCTTTGGGCGCGATCTGGGGTTGCTGCTGGCAGCGAATGTAGCGCCTTTAGTCAACGAAAACAATCGAACCGAGCTGGCTCGCTTTACCAGTAGCTTCTATAGCAGCACTTCTAGCGTGCGCTATATCCTCTATGCTGATGAAGAAGGTGATATCTTCTTCGGCATTCCCTTTTCGGAGTCGGAGGTGCAAAACTCGCTGACGATTCGCCGTCGCATTCAGCTTCCTGACAACTATGCCGCCAATGTAAACGCGCCGATGGTGCGCCAACACATGACGCCAGGTGGCGAAGTGACTGACGTGTTTGTGCCGCTCAACCACGATGGCAAGTATTTAGGGGTGATGGCGATCGGCATTAACCCTAACCCTACTGTTGTCACGTCTTCTCACTTAACACGAGATGTGACGATCGCTGTGTTCATCTCGATCTGGGTGATGGTGATTCTGGGAGCCGTCTTCAATGCGCTGATTATCACTAAGCCAATCAAAGAACTACTGGTCGGTGTCAAAAATATTGCAGCAGGCAACTTCAAGCAGCGGGTCGATTTACCCGTGCGGGGCGAATTAGGGGAACTGATCCTCAACTTCAACGAAATGGCGGAGAAGCTGGAGCGCTATGAGGAGCAAAACATTGAAGAGCTCACGGCAGAAAAAGCCAAGCTAGAAACGCTGGTTTCTACCATTGCCGATGGTGCAGTCCTGCTGGATACAGAGATGCACGTAATCCTGACTAACCCAACGGCACAGCGCATCTTTGGCTGGGAGCATGAAGCGATCGTCGGGCAAAACGTGCTGTATCATCTGCCGGACGCCGTCAAGGTAGAGCTAACGCGCCCCCTGTACCAGTTTGCGTCTGGTCATGCTGCGGCAGACCTCCGCGAAGGGGCAGAGTACCGGATTACAATTCCAGAGCCAATCAACCGTACCGTCAGAATTTTGCTCACCACAGTACTCGATCAGTACCGGGAGAACGTTCGGGGTATTGCCATTACCGTGCAAGACATCACTCGTGAAGTAGAGCTGAACGAAGCCAAGAGCCAGTTCATCAGCAATGTCTCGCACGAATTAAGAACGCCCTTATTTAACATCAAGTCTTTCATCGAAACGCTGCATGAATATGGCGATGATTTGAGCGAAGGGGAAAAACGAGAATTCCTGGAAACTGCTAACCGAGAAACCGATCGCCTGACACGCTTGGTCAACGATGTTTTAGATCTGTCGAAGCTGGAATCTAACAAGCGCTATAACTTTGAAGCCGTTGAAATTACCCAGCCGATCGAGCAAACGCTGCGAACCCATCAGCTCAACGCTAAAGATAAAGGAATCGAGCTAGTTCAAGAGATTGAGCCAAACCTGCCGCCGGTTTTGGGCAACTACGATCTGCTGCTGCAAGTTTTCTCTAATCTGGTGGGCAACGGGCTCAAGTTCACGCGATTGGGTGGGCGAGTTGCAATTCGGGCATATCTTCTAGACAATGCTACTCAAATACCGTCTGCCGTGGTGCGGGTTGAGGTTTCTGATACGGGCATTGGCATTGACCCGGAAGACCAGCAGGCAATTTTCGATCGCTTCTTCCGCGTTGAGAATCGGGTTCATACCCTGGAAGGGACCGGTTTGGGGCTATCGATCGTTCGGAACATTATGGAGAAACACCATAGCCAGGTGCATTTGGTCAGCGAAGTTGGGGTAGGAACCACCTTCTGGTTTGACTTGACGATCTACCGCGAAGGAGGGCTGTTCGGTGAGTTGCCACCGCTTGAAACAGCCGCTGAAGCAGACAAGGCAAACTTGGCGCTGTCTCAAAAGGACTAATGAAAAAGATTCTTTAGCAGTTCTGCGGCAGTTGTGCAGCCTTCACTAGCTAGAGCTTGCGTTCAGTTGAGTGCTCTCTTCTTATCTCTTAAGGTAGATTCCTAGAGGTAGAGAGTTCGATAGGCTGCAAAGGCACGTTTTTCGGTAAAACTCGATATGCGTAAATGGCTTGGGCTGGCGTTAGCCAGCTTTTTGGTTGTCTTAGCTGCAACGACGATCTACTCAGGTAATGTTCAGACTGCTACAGCAGATGACTACAGCCATAGGATGATGCAATCTCATACGGGAGATATGCCGATCGCCTCTGGGGCGGTTGCCCAAACACCTACGGTACCTGTAACGGCAGAAAAAGTGAGTTATGGAAGTATCGACGGTAAGCCTTTAACAGGCTATTTGGCTCGCCCGACTGATGCAACAGCTCCGCTGCCCGGAATCATCGTGATTCATGAATGGTGGGGGCTAAATGAAAATATTGAGACAATGACCCAACGGCTAGCCGGAGAAGGGTATGCAGCGCTAGCAGTTGATTTGTATGAGGGGCAAGTGGCAGAAAATCCGGATCAGGCAAGGGGTTTGACCCAAGCCGTCTCTCAGAACCCTCAAAGAGCAGGCGAAAACCTCCGTCAAGCCTACCAATACCTGGATACAGAGCAACAGGCTCCTAAAATTGCTAGCCTTGGCTGGTGTTTTGGCGGCAGCTGGTCGCTGCAAACGGCATTACTGCTGCCTACCGAGCTTGATGCCGCCGTCATCTACTACGGCGGACAGCTTGTGACAGATGCCGATCGTCTCAGAGCGCTAGAAATGCCAATTTTAGGGCTCTTCGGCTCCCTAGACGATAATCCTCCGGTGGAAACAGTCCGACAGTTTGAATCTGCTTTGAAGACTGTGGGCAAGTCACCTGAGATCCATATCTACGAGGGAGCAGATCACGCATTTGCCAACCCGTCTGGAACTCGGTACAACGCAGACGCAGCAGAAGACGCTTGGAAACGAACAACCGCGTTCTTAGCGCAACATCTAAAGAGTTAAGCAACCCTAAACTCGATGAACGAGTTGAGAAGTAGTGCCTTAAACGCTTTGCATTTAAGGCACTACTTCTCAAACTCACCTAAGAACTGACAGACCAGTAGCGGGTGAGCTGTTGAATATCGGCATTGCCGCCGCTGAGAATTACGCCAACTCTTTGCCCAGGAGCCTGAATGATTCCTTCTAGCAGCGCTGTTGCTGCCAAAGCACCCGTTGGCTCCACGATCAGCTTTAGGCGCTCCCATAGGAAAAACATTGTTCGCAGCAGCGCTTCATCCGAAACCGTCAGCATCTCATCGACGTAATGCCGAATGATAGGAAAGGTTAAATCTCCTGGACGAAGCGTTCTAGCCCCATCAGCGATCGTATCTGGGTTCTCCACAGTCTGGATCGTGCCCGTCTGAAACGATCGCGTTACATCATCTCCTTTTTCCGGCTCAACGCCAACCACACGGCAGTTCGGCGAAAGGCGATCGGCAGCGATCGCACAACCCGACAGCAAACCGCCACCCCCACAGCAGACCAGCAGCAGGTCAAGTTCACCCACTTCCTGAAATAGCTCTTTGGCTGCAGTACCCTGTCCGGCAATTACGTCTGGATGATCGAACGGTGGAATGATGGTTGCGCCCCGCGCTTGGGCAATTTCTGCACAAAAAACTTCGCGCCTGGTAGTGGTGCGATCGTAGAGAATTACTTCAGCTCCATAGCCGCGCGTTGCATTTTGTTTAACCGATGGAGCATCTTGCGGCATGACGATCGCCGTCGAAATGCCCAACAGTTTTCCAGCAAGGGCGATCGCTTGGGCATGGTTGCCTGAAGAGTGCGTCACGATGCCCCGCTCCTGCACCGGGAGATTGGAAAGGGCGCTGTAGGCTCCTCGAAATTTAAAGGAGCCAGTGCGCTGCAGATTCTCGCACTTAAAGAAAACTTGGCTGCGGGTGCGATCGTTTACCGTCCGCGAAGTGACTACAGGCGTTTGATTGGCTTGCCTATCTAGCCGTGCCGCCGCTGCTTCTACATCTTCGTAAGCTACAGACAAAGTTGGCGGTGCCGTTTCAGGAATAGCTGCCATAGGAGGTGTTTGGTGTATAAGCACGGAGATAATGCCCGGCAGTACTTTAGCAGCCATATACTCCGCAGTTGTCTATATTCCAACTGACTTAAATTTATGAACAAGCGCTTCTGGCAACTTTCGCTAGTGTTGTTCTCGCTCTATTTGCTCTATCTAGCCAAGTCTGCTTTAGGCATTAATCTCTCGCATCGCTATAGCGCTTGGGGCATCCTGAAGCTACCCATCCAGCCCATTCTGGATCATCGACATAGCTAGCGCACCCTTTAGTTCTCATCTTTCTTAGATCACTCCCATCTCAATCTGGCTCAGCGGCACAAAGCATTCTTTAGGCAGCAGAATTGGCTTTTGCCCAAAGATGAGCTTGCCGCGATGGTTTGTTCGATCGATGGCGATGCCGATGGGACGGCGGGTTTGTTCAGGGTGGACTTCGTAGTAAGTGCGGTAAATTTGGCGTGCCGTTTGCAGCAGTGCAGGATCGAGCAAGGAAGAAAAGTCCATTGGCTCGGCGTAATGCGCCCTTGTCTCGGATTGGTTGGTTTGTACCATTCGCGTGTTCCTATGCGTGTAGCTAGACTTTAGACGATTTATTTTGTTACGCCAATAAATAAAACAATTTTTACAAGTGTCTCGTCAGGCTAGATCTCAGATCGATCGCCATCACAAACAAATACGGCTGATTGCATGGGTTGACCGGCGTGAAATCTGTATTTACCTGAAACAATCTGGTCGTGATGATACGTCTGCCAGAGGAGGAAGATCGCCTTTCTTTACATTCTGTTACGGTCTAAATTATTAAAACAATTCAATGCCCTTGTAGTGATCTCAGTAGTGATCTAATTAGTTGTCTGCTTAGTCGTCTGCGCTTTGACTTACTGCCCCTTTAAAATCCCCATCTAAAAATTGCGATCGCCATGAAACTTTTTCAACTGACTGCCTCTTTACTTGGCATCGTTTTGGTTGGTGTGGGAGCCGCCACTGCCCTCACCAATCCCGGCGAAGCCGCCTACGAAGAATACGCAACGCAGCGCCTCACAGAGTATCTCCAAGAAAGTGCCTGCTCCGGAACCGGAATTGCACTTCAGTCCTCCTGCAGCTCCTTGATCCAGGAGAATCGATCGCAAATCCAAAAGCTGATTTCTGCCAACACCCAACGACAAAACTTCGTTTTTCTTAGCATCTATAAAACTGAGCTTGCCCCTGGCAAACTCCTGCCCGATTTCTTGTCCAACCTCTTGCCCGCCTATCACTTTGAAACTGCAGGCGTATTGAACAGCTTTCACATCTATAGAGCAGAAAAGCAAGGCGGTAGCTAGATGCTAGTCCAAACTTTGTGCGAGTCCTGATTGAAGGGGCCCACGAAACTTTAGTTTAAAAACCGATACAGTAGGTAAAGAACGTAAATCTTTTCCTCAGATAGGGTTTGACCATTCATGCGCGTGATCTTAATGACTGGCAAAGGCGGAGTTGGTAAGACCTCCGTGGCGGCTGCAACGGGGCTACGGTGTGCTGAGTTAGGCTACAAAACCCTAGTTCTGAGTACCGATCCAGCACATTCGCTCGCAGATAGCTTTGATATGGAGCTGGAACATGCACCCCGGCAGGTACGCTCGAACCTGTGGGGCGCCGAATTGGATGCTCTGATGGAACTAGAAGGCAACTGGGGTGCAGTTAAACGCTACATCACTCAGGTGCTGCAGGCGCGCGGTTTGGAAGGCGTTGAGGCAGAAGAACTGGCAATTCTGCCGGGGATGGATGAAATCTTTAGTCTGGTGCGGATGAAACGGCACTACGATGAAGGCGAATTTGATGTGCTAATCATCGACTCAGCACCGACTGGCACTGCATTGCGGTTGCTCAGCCTGCCGGAGGTGGCGGGCTGGTATATGCGTCGTTTCTACAAGCCCTTGCAGGCAGTTTCGGCAGCGCTGCGTCCCTTGGTGGAGCCGATATTCCGCCCGATCGCCGGATTTTCGTTGCCCAATCAGGAAGTGATGGATGCACCCTACGAGTTTTATGAGCAGATTGAGGCGCTAGAGAAGGTGCTGACTGACAACGCCCAGACCTCAGTGCGGCTGGTGACAAACCCCGAAAAGATGGTAATTAAAGAATCGCTGCGTGCTCATGCCTATCTCAGCCTCTACAATGTGGCAACTGATCTAGTTGTGGCAAACCGCATTATCCCGGATTCTGTCACCGATCCTTTCTTCCAGCGTTGGAAAGAAAACCAGCAGCAGTATCGCCAAGAGATCCACGAAAACTTTAGACCGCTCCCTGTCAAAGAAGTGCCGCTTTACTCAGAAGAGATGTGTGGGCTGGCAGCGCTCGATCGTCTCAAAGAAACCCTTTACGCAGACGAAGATCCGGCGCAAGTTTACTACAAAGAAACGACGTTGCGAGTCGTCCAGGAGCAAAACCAGTACAGTCTGGAGGTTTATCTGCCCGGCATTCCCAAAAACAAAGTAGAACTGAGCAAAACAGGTGATGAGCTAAATATCCGTATCGGCAATCACCGCCGGAACTTAGTGCTGCCGCAAGCACTGGCAGCACTACAGCCTGCAGGTGCCAAGATGGAAGAAGATTACCTTAAAATCCGCTTTGCTAGCATTTAGCCCTTGCTTTAATTCTGTCTGGCTATTTCTCACTCTCTGAGTGCACAGGCATCTTTGGCATTGTTTCACTGCCGAAGTCCTTCTCACCGAAAGAGGGGTGCGCGCTATGTACCCCTTTTTTACTAGAAGGGAAGCTTCGGTTGTTTTGCAAGCCTACTCACAGTCTAACTTTCACATTATCTTTGCATTCTTCACTTGCATCACTCTATTGCCATAGAAAAGTTGAGTGCTACAATTCTGGGATCAAACCTTTCAGGGTAAGAATGCATGAAATCGGTAGAGACTGTACCATCGGAAGTTGTGCAGTATGTTGCGGAATACTTCAGCGTTTTGAGTGAACCGATGCGGTTGCGCATCTTAAATCTGCTGAAAGACGGTGAAAAGTGCGTTCAAGACCTGGTGGAAGCTACTGCCACCAGCCAAGCAAACGTCTCAAAGCATCTTAAGGTAATGCTGCAAGCTGGCATCTTGACGCGTCGCAGCGAAGGCACATCTGCCTACTACAGCATTGAGGACAACCTTAGCTTTGAGCTTTGTACCTTGGTGTGCGATCGCATTGCTACCCGGATTGAGGAGCAAGCCAAGCATTTTCGAGCATTTAGCTTAACTCCAAAGAATTAGCTTGAGGGGAAGATAGCTAGACTATTTCCCCTTGAGCTAGGAGTAAAGGCTGGCAAAAGTTAGAGCTGGAAGTTTTGCTCAAAGTTAGTACGGGTCATGGGCTGGTCAATGAGCAGTCCCTCGCCCCCCAGCGTCTCTAACGGTTTACCGTCGATCGCGATCCACACGGGCACAGTGGGGTCAAGCGTGGTGGCAGTAAAAATGACTTGCCCCAGCCGACCCGTCATGCTGGCGCTACCGCCGCCTGTAGTGAAGTCTTGAGACAGATCAAGGTGAACCCCGTCGCTTTTAATCTCTACGCTATTTAATTTGGTATTGGGCGGAATAGCAGAAGCAAGAGCCGGATCAGATGGCTTCTGCAGCAGTTGCTCAAGGGCAGCTTTGACTAATTCAGCAGGCTGCTCTGCACGAACAGAAACGGCAGCCGGAACCAGTTGAAACTGGTTATTCTCAGTATTCAGCCAGTAAATTTGGACGGTTTTCTCGATCGGAGCGGTTGGCGAAACAGAGGGCTGGCTAGTGGCAGGGGCAGAGGACAAAGGAACGGGTGTAGACGAATTGCTTGCGTTCCAAGTCCACCACGCTACCCCTCCACCTGCAATCAGTGCGACTGCCGAAAGCCCTGCCACCAACCCAAGCGGGATAGAGCGCCGCTTCCGAGCCGATGGCTCAGTCGGGTCTTGCGTCGAACGGTCTTGCATCAGAAACCTCCTTGGAATAAATCCCAGCCTCCTCGCTAAGGGGGCAGGAGACTGGGCACGATGGAGATATGAATTTTAAGAGACTACAGCACGATTTGAGTCAATTCCGGAAATGAAATACTGCCGGATCGAGAGAAACAAATCCGGCGATCGTCAACTCCTCTGCTGTCACCTCTAGCTTCAGGATACGAGCAGTAATTCCCTGCTCTTCCAATTCGCTCAAATCTAGCCGATCACTAAGTCCACCAATTAATAGGTTAATCACCTGCGACGGCACTGGCTGCCCATTAAAACTAGCTTGCGGGTCAATAAGCTGCAGCCGCTGTCCTTGAACGATCGCCAGCCCAGATTCTACCAGGATGGTCTGCCGATCGCTGTCACCTCCAGCCAGCATCACCTGCAGGCGAATGCGATCGTTGTCTAAAAACTTCACCTGTGGATCGACAAGTTCGTAGCGCTGAAGCGCTTGAGCCGATGGACTGGCAAGCAGGTTCAAACTGAGGTTGCGGAGGCGATCGGCAACAGCAGGAGACTGAAGCGCCTGATTGATATCCTCCCGGCTCAACACCAGCCGCACGCCTGCCCGCAACGGTTTTTCAAGCTGTAGCTGTCCGCTTCGCAAACGGGTTGGATCAACGGCGATCGGGTCAGTTTCCAGCTCCAGTGCAGCAACTCGTACTCCAGGGGTCGGGTAAAGCCCCCGTCCGGCAATGCGAATTCGTTCGGCCCTGCCCTGCAAAAAGCGGTAGCTAGGCGCATTATCAATTCGGACAGTGATCTGCTCGGCAGAATCGAGACGATCGGCGATCGCGTCTTCTGCCACTTCATCGACCACTGAGCCAGCAGGCGACAGAATGCCAAGGATGCTGGAGAGCAGAATGGCAAAGAATTGCATAGTTTAATGATTTGCAGACTGCTTGCCAAACAAGGTAACGCCAATTGCTGCCGTCGTAACGAGGGCAATGGCAACCAAAGTTCGACCATCCAACGTCTCTTTAAGAAATAAAAACCCAACCAGGGCGGCGATCGCAGGCTCAATGCTAATTAACACACCAAACACCCGCGGCGGCATCCGTTTCAAGGCAGTGAATTCCAGCGAGTAGGGCACAATTGTCCCAAAACCCGCCATTAGCAAGCCTATTGCTAGAACTACGGGATTTAGCAGTGCTGTATCAGCCCCATATAGCCCAGGCAGAGCCAGCAGCAACGTACAGACGATCATTGACAGTGCCAAGCCAGACTGCCCCGGAAACAGTCGTCCAGCTAGCCTCGAGAAGACAATATACCCAGCCCAGCATACCCCGGACAGCAGCGCTAGTCCCACTCCTGTTGGGTCAAACGTTATAGTGCCAATTGGCGCAATCAACAGAACGCCACCAGCCGCCAGCGCTACCCAAGCAAAATCAAGCCACCGCTTTGACCCAATCACTGCCACACCCAGTGGTCCCAAAAACTCTAAAGTCGAAACCACTCCCAGCGGAATTCGCTCGATCGCACCATAGTAGGCTAGCCCCATCCCTGCCATCGACAAGCCCAGCAGAAAAATCGGCAAATAGCTCCGAAAGCTGTAGTTGCGCCAGCTTGGACGGTAAACTAGCAAAACCAATAGCGTCGCTAACGCTTTACACAAAAAGGTTGTGCTGACTGACCCCAACGCCGTAAACAAAAATTTAGCAAAAACATTGCTGATTTGGATGCTGAAGCTCGACAGCAGCACTAGTCCACTGGGCGGCACAGCACCCAAAAGCGATCGCACCTGCGTGTAGCTACGAGTGGCGATCGTCAGCAGTGAGGTAGAGAGGAGTGGGTCACTGCTACGCGGAAAAGAAAAGTTAGACTGCATTCGATCACTCCACTGCTGCAGCGATCCACTGTTTCAGCGTTGGCACCACCTGATCGAGCGCGATCTCCTGTGAGCTGTGATCGGCTCGCTTCACAATTTCTACCTTGCCCTGCTGCAGCGATCGACCCGTTACCACGCGGAAGGGAATGCCGACTAAGTCAGCGTCTTTGAACTTGACACCCGCCCGCTCATTGCGGTCGTCTAGCAGGGTTTCTACCCCCGCCTGATTCAGCTCAGCATAGAGCTTTTCGGCAGCTTCTACTTGCTCGGCTTTGTTGAGGTCAGGAATCACCACGATCGCTTGGTAGGGGGCAATTGCTACCGGCCAAATAATCCCATCTTTGTCATAGGATTGCTCCACTGCCGCCTGCGCTAGTCGTGAAATACCAACGCCATAGCAGCCCATCACTAGCGGCAGTTCTTCACCCTGTTCGCTGGTAAAGGTTGCACCCATTGCTTTAGAGTATTTGGTTCCAAGCTGGAAGATGTGCCCGATCTCAATACCTCTAGCAGTTTGCAGGATTTGAGATGGATCGTGAATGGCTCGATCGCCTGCGATCGCCTTTCGCACATCTACCACCCGTTCAGGCAGCTTAAATTCTTTTTCCCAATTTGCTCCAACGACGTGATAGCCAGACTCATCTGAACCTGTCACAAAATCCTTTAGATCAACCGCTGTTTGGTCTACCAATCGCAGAAACTTGGCGGCTAAATTTTTGTTGGCTTGAATGTAGTCATCGCTCAACCCGGGTGAAATATAGCCTAGCGGCAGCACCTTGGCTGCCCACTGCTGCTGCGCCTCCGCATCGGGAACCGTCAGCGATAGCACTGCCTTGCCACCGTAGTGATCCGCCAGCTTCACCAGCTCGTTTTGCAGCTTCACCTCGTTCACGTCTTGGTCGCCCCGGATGCTAACCAGCACTAAAACCGTCGTGCCATTATCGTAGACAGCCTGATACAGCACATTTTTAACGATCTGCGTGGCGGAACACTTAAGGAAGTCGCAGAGGGTAGCGATCGTCGCAGTATTAGGCGTCTCTAGTTTCTCGTACTTCGTCTCAGCAGCTACAGCATCGGGCGGCAGCGAAACGGCTTTCTCAACGTTGGCAGCATACTTACCATCCTCGGTGTACAGCACCTCATCTTCTCCAGCCGCTGCCAACACCATGAATTCCTGGGAACCGGAACCACCGATCGCCCCAGAATCTGCATCCACCGCCCGAAACGCCAAGCCGCACCGCTTCAGAATGTTGCAATAGGCAACATGCATATCCTGAAAGGTCTCCTTGAGACTGGCTTCATCCACGTGGAACGAATAGGCATCTTTCATGATGAACTCCCGCCCCCGCATCAAACCAAAACGGGGACGAATTTCGTCCCGAAACTTAGTTTGGATCTGGTACAGGTTCAACGGCAACTGCCGATAGGAGCGCACCATATCACGGGCGATCGTCGTGATCACTTCTTCATGCGTTGGACCTAAACCCAACTCCCGGTTTTGACGATCGGTGAGGGCAAACATAATTCCCTCAGCTTTGGTGTAAGTCTCCCAGCGTCCCGATTCTTTCCACAGTTCCGAAGGCTGGAGCTGCGTTAGCAGACATTCCTGTGCGCCCGTCGCGTTCATCTCCTCGCGGACAATTTGGGAAACCTTTTGCAGCACCCGCCACAGCAGCGGCAGGTAGGCATAAACACCGCTGCCAATCCGGCGAATAAAGCCTGCCCGCACCAGCAGTTTGTGGCTCGGAATTTCTGCCTCTACTGGATCTTCGCGCAGGGTGACAAACAGCATCTGAGACAGCCGCATAGCTCGTTTCCCTTTTACAACTGAAGTTCAATTTCCCAGTCTAGAGCATTCGATCGCGGCTGACTTAATCTGTAGTTCCAGGTATGGCTTTCACCATTACGCTTAAAAGATTTTGCAGGTATGGAACGCCCCACAAAAATCTCTTTGTCCTAGCTGCTGTAGCAGTTTCTATTGCTCTCTAAATTTTGATTTCCTTAAACCGCTCTTGTCCCGCCTGAAACGCTGTCTTCATTACAGCCTGAATCTGTTGGGGATCGGGCTTCTTGCCACCCATCAGATCGCCAAAATAGACGCAAGCGGCCTCGCCCAGCGCCCAAGTATAAGCAGCCGCCCAAGACGCCGCAATCACGCTGCCAAAACCAGGCAAGAACTTAATTAACTCTCGCCCGATCGCCTGCGCCAAGAACGCACCAGCAATCGTGCTAACCAATCCGCCTGCTTGAGCAGGAGTGATAACTTGCCCATACAGTTTACCTAGCAAGCTCACCATTGAGATCTGTAAGGCAGTCAGCACTGGCATCGAGGCAAACGGCAGCGGAATCGCTTCGATCGCGGCTGCCATCACTGCAAATGCCGTTAAATAACGCCGTCCTACATCTCGATAGAGATCGCCAAGTTGCCTGCCTGTCTCTCGATTGAGAAGCTGATGAATTGTGCGGGCTTCTGCTTCGGGCAGCAGATCGGCAAGCCGGTCGCGTAGCGCCTCTAATCCGTAGAATACAGGCACATACCCATCTTCTTCTAGCGTGAAATCTAGCAGAACTGCAGCATCGTATAGCCCAGCAAACGCCTGTTGTTTGGCGGCAAAACTGCGCTGAATCTGCTCGTATGCTGGCGGATGGGCGGGATGATCAGCGACCTCTGGTGGATAAACCTCGTGCAGACAAGTCACTGCCAGCAAACAGGGCACCGCTGGATATTGCTGGCGGAGCCGTTGAGCAATCTGACGGAGACTGTCGATCGCAAAGTCATTAATTTTGACCGTGAGAATGAGGATTTTTGCACAGTTCATGTCCTGCTGCAAATCCTGGGTCAATTCTTGAACGATCGTCTCCGTTTCCTGTTGCACATCGCCAAGCCCCACTGTATCGGTAAAAATCAGCAGCGGCAGCTCATTGGAAGGATATGCATAGCGTTGGGTGTGCTGCGTATGCGGGCGAAACCCTTGACCAACGATTTCCGCCGAGACGCCTGTCATCCCACGTACGATCGAACTTTTCCCAGACTGAGGTTTGCCAATCAGCAGTGCCTCAGTCGTGGGCAGTTCTGCCCGCACCTTCTCCAGAATTTCTGCGACTTGCGCCTCGTCCACACTGAACCACTGCACTACCTTCTGTGCTGCCTGTTCAACTGGCAAAAACTGCAGTAGCCGCTCAGTTGTACTGTTCCAAGCACCTGCCATCCATTGTGTCCAGCTATTGCCCGAAGCAAGGCTTAACTCCTTTAGGGAAGCAGAGGGTGCTTCTAAAGGCGCTTCTATGGATATGCTGGTCTGCTGGGTAAAGTTTGGCTGAGATTGCTCAGAACTGGTCGAAACAGGTTGCTCAGACGAAGGTTGTTCAGACATGGCAGCAATTGCTTGAAAGATCGTAGGTTCGATGGCATCCTACTCCCAACCATACCAATCCACGCCTGCTGACAAAATATCTTTAGTTAGGCAATTGCCGATACTTTTTAGTGAGATTGCCGTCCCCAGGTAGCAATCCGCTCAATCCTCGAGAAACGTCAAAATGGCGAAATGTATAATAAGTCTTTAAAGATTAGATGAACTAGTGTGTATTAACGGCTGAGTCTATGGAAGATTGAATAAGAAAACAGTAACCCGTGAAGCGATCGCATGCCTTAAGGCATAAGAAGCAGCTTTTCAGGCATTCTCTTAAAGAGAACGACTTGCTTTAGAAGCTAAATACTTAAAACCTTGTTCAAAAATTCAAAGACTCAAGCATTCAGGAGAACGCTATGCCATCAGAAAATTCAAAATCATCGACTCAACAAACGAATGGGGCTGCTTCCCCGCCCAAAAGGAAGCGCCTAAATCTTGACCTTTCACCTGATGCCTACGATCTGCTGCAAAAACTAGCAGATGAGTCAGGTAAAAATATGGCAGATGTACTGCGAACCGGATTGGCGTTATACGGCATTGCCCAAGATGAGCGCAAAAAAGGTCGCAGTCTTGGCGTCGTAAACGACGATAAGGTCGTCAAAGAGATTGTGATTCCCTGATATAGCGCCACGCACATATATCAGGACATATTTTTTGTGTAAAAGCCTCGCATTGCGGGGCTTTTACACAAAAATAATTCTAATGGGACGCATGGCGCCGGAGAGTCGGACAAATGTTGGACAAATACGGCTCACCTCAGTTGCACGTGATATCGCCATACTAAAATGTGCGGTAGCCCAAATTTTCTTGAAAAGACTAGACTCAATCGCCATTCTCGCGCTAAGATTAGCGATTGTGAAGTTTTGCTGAATCCAATGCACGCACAAGAGATAATTCGCTCCATTGAGCAAGAGCAGCTAAAGAGCGATCTGCCGATTATTTATGTCGGTGATACGGTTAAGGTTGGCGTTCGTATTCAGGAAGGCGGCAAAGAGCGGGTACAGCCCTACGAAGGGACTGTAATCGCCATGCGGAATGGTGGCATTAACGAAACCATTACCGTCCGTCGTATCTTCCAGGGGGTTGGCGTTGAGCGAGTGTTTCTACTGCATTCGCCTCGCGTTGCCAGCATTCAAGTCCTGCGTCGGGGTAAAGCTCGTCGGGCGAAGCTGTACTATCTGCGCGAGCGCGTGGGTAAGGCAACCCGCTTGAAGCAGCGCTTCGATCGCCCTCTCTAGCATTGAGTCTAAGAATTGGCTTTAAGTAATTCTTCACTAAGCTTAATGCTGGAGCCTCTCCAGTCACGGCTATTGAAGTATTAACTTAAATCCCATTTGCCACTCTACCTGCTAGACTAGGAAAGGCGTAAGCCAAAGAAAATCCAGTCTGTGCGCTCTTAGTTCAGTTGGTAGAACGCAGGTCTCCAAAACCTGATGTCGGGGGTTCGAGTCCTCCAGGGCGCGCTGGATTTCTTTTTGGAAGTTGATCGGGTGACGCTATCAGTTGGTTAAAGCTGATAGTCAATCGTATTGGTTGAGGTCATCCGATCGGCGATGAGATTGGCGTTTGCGACAAGGCGGCGGAAAACAGTGGCAAAGAAAGACGATTCGCAAGCAAAAGGGCAAAAGGAGTCCAAAGAGTCCAAGCCTTCTAAAGAGTCCAGCTCCAAGGAAGTAGTGGAATCGAAAGAATCCAAAAAAGCAGAAGTGGCAACAGCCGCTTCTGGCAATAAGGTTTCTACATTTTTGCAGGGGACAAGGGAAGAACTCGATAAAGTCGTTTGGCCTAGCCGTCAGCAGCTTATCAGCGAATCTCTTGCTGTCATTCTCATGGTCACGCTGTCGGCAACGTTAATCTACTTTGTGGATAATCTATTCAGTTGGGCTGCTAAGCAGGTGTTCTGATGTCGATCGCCTCGGATGAATCGGAAAATATGCTGTCACCAGAGAGCGAAGAGCAAGTCGCTGCTGGTAAAGCACGTTGGTATGCAGTCCAGGTCGCTTCTGGCTGCGAGAACCGGGTCAAGATGAACCTGGAGCAGCGGATCGAAACGTTAGATGTTGCCACTCGCATTCTCCAGATCGAAATTCCCCAAACGCCAATCATTAAGCCAAACAAAGGTGGGAAACACAAAGAGAGCGCCGAAAAAGTCTTTCCGGGCTATGTCTTGGTCAAGATGCTGATGGATGACGAAACTTGGCAGGTGGTCAAAAACACGCCAAACGTCATCAACTTTGTGGGCGCAGAGCAAAAGCGACGCTACGGTAGAGGACGCGGACATGTTAAGCCGCTGCCTTTAGGCGCATCCGAAGTAGAACGAATCTTTAAGCAAGCCCAGGAGCAGAAGCCAGTAGTCAAAATTGACATGGCAACTGGCGACAAGATTGTGGTGCTGTCAGGTCCGTTCAAAGACTTTGAGGGTGAGGTGATTGAAGTTAGCCCTGAGCGCAGCAAGCTGAAGGCACTCCTCTCGATCTTTGGTCGAGATACACCCGTTGAGTTGGAATTCAATCAAGTTCAAAAACAGAGCTAGCGATGGCAAAAAAAGTAGTTGCAATTATTAAACTGGCGATTCCCGCCGGGAAGGCTAACCCTGCACCGCCGATCGGTCCTGCCCTCGGTCAGCATGGGGTCAATATCATGATGTTTTGCAAAGAATACAATGCAAGAACGGCAGACAAAGCTGGTTTCATTATTCCAGTAGAAATCTCAGTCTTTGAAGATCGGAGTTTCACCTTCGTCCTGAAGACCCCGCCAGCTTCTGACTTAATTAAGAAAGCAGCAGGCGTAGACTCTGGCTCTGGTGAGCCGAACAAAAAGAAAGTCGGCTCTATTACTAGAGCACAGCTTCAGGAAATCGCTCAGACCAAGCTGCCCGACCTTAACGCTAACGACATTGAGGCGGCTATGAAGATTGTTGAAGGCACTGCTCGCAACATGGGCATTACCGTTAAGTAATTTTATCGGGGGAGAGACTGTTTCTCGCCACTACCCCAGGAGAGTTAATCATGGTTAAAAAAGTTTCACGACGGCTGCAGGAGCTACAGAAGAAGGTTGAACCACGCGCTTATGAGCCGTTGGAAGCCTTAAGCTTGCTGAAAGAAACAGCGACCGCCAAGTTTCCAGAATCTGCCGAAGCCCATATTCGTTTAGGCATTGACCCCAAGTACACCGATCAACAGCTACGAACGACTGTTGCGCTTCCTAAGGGTACGGGTCAAACTATCCGAGTGGCAGTGATCGCGCGAGGTGAGAAAGTCACGGAAGCTGCTAACAGCGGTGCAGATATCTCTGGCTCAGAAGAGTTGATTGACGATATCCAAAAAGGGATGATGGACTTTGACGTTTTGGTGGCAACACCAGACGTGATGCCGCAGGTTGCTAAGCTCGGTCGTTTGCTAGGTCCGCGTGGTTTGATGCCTTCCCCTAAAGGTGGAACGGTAACCTTTGATGTGGCGCAGGCGATTTCGGAGTTCAAAGCAGGTAAGCTAGAGTTTCGTGCCGATCGCACCGGCATTGTTCATGTCCTGTTTGGCAAAGCAGCTTTTTCAGAGGCAGATCTGCTGACGAACCTCAAAGCGCTGCAGGAGACGATCGATCGTAACCGTCCCTCTGGTGCAAAAGGGCGTTTCTGGCGTTCTATCTACGTCTCCTCTACAATGGGGCCGTCGATCGAAGTAGATATTAATGCTCTTCGTGACATGAAAGCTAGTGACGTAGCCTAGACGCAGCATGAACCATTCTTTCAACTGAATAGCAACGCCGGAGACAGCAGGTGCATCACGCTTAATAGCCTGCCGAGGTTTGCACTAAAGTTTGACTGCCCCAACAGGGGTATCGTTAGACTGGCAAAACCAAGCTCCGGCACTGCGCCCGGAGCTTTTTGCATTTAGGTAAGAAACGGGTAGTTGGAACTAGATTTAGCGAATCCCGAAGATAAGGAGGTGAGAACAATGGGTAGAACGCTAGAGAACAAGCAGGAGATTATCTCTGAGCTAAAAGAAAGTCTCAGCCAATCTCAGCTAGCCGTGGTGATTGACTACAAAGGTCTGACGGTTGCTGAAATCACCGACCTGCGGAAGCGACTACTTCCGACAGGGAGTGAGTGCAAGGTGACGAAGAACACGCTGATGAAAATCGCGATCGCTGACGATCCTAACTGGCAGCCGATGGCAGAAATCTGTAAAGAGTCTTCTGCCTTCCTGCTGCTGAAAGAGGATTTGAGCGGTGCGCTGAAAGCCTATCAGGACTTTCAAAGAGTCTCCAAGAAGACTATCGTCCGTGGTGGTGCGATGGAAGGACGGCTGCTAACCGAAGCAGACGTCAAGGCGATTGCCGATCTGCCCTCTAAGGAGCAGCTGATGGCACAAGTTGCAGGTGCAATCAACGGTGTTGCTTCCAAGTTGGCTGTTGGTATCAACGAAGTACCCGGTTCGTTGGCGCGTGCGCTACAGGCTTATGCCGATAAAGATAAAGAAACAGCTTGATAAGGATGAGGAACGAGGTGCGTTCTGGTCTTTGATCCCTTGTCTAAAGTTTGCCTAAAACCCTAACACTCAATACTCAGGAGTAACCCATGTCTACAAAAACAGATGCAATTTTGGAAGATCTAAAGACGTTGACCCTGCTGGAAGCGTCGGAGCTGGTGAAGCAAATTGAAGAAGCGTTTGGCGTTAGTGCAGCAGCACCGGTTGGCGGTTTTGCAATTGCTGCTCCTGGTGCTGGCGCAGCAGCTCCAGCAGAAGAAGTCGAAGAGAAGACCGAGTTTGACGTCATTCTGACCGAAGTACCTGCAGATAAGAAGATCGCGGTTCTCAAGGCAGTCCGTGAACTGACAGGTCTGGGGCTGAAAGAAGCCAAAGATTTGGTGGAATCTACGCCCAAGTCGGTCAAAGAAGGTATTGCCAAAGAGGCTGCAGAAGACGCGAAGAAAGCGATCGAAGCTGCAGGCGGCAAGGTCGATATCAAGTAGTCGCAGGGGCGATTTCGCCCCGAGCTATACAGCCTTTCTTGAGAGAGACGCTGTATAGATTTTCCAAGTGCTGCAGGACCATAGCAGCAGCACCAATCTTTAAAGCCTCCTTCAAAAAAGGAGGCTTTTTGCATTATGCCGATGCTGCTATGGGTTTGCGGAACACCATAAAATGCTGCTGCGGCAAAAAACCCTTGGTTTCCTGCCAGACTAGCCCGATCGCCCCCATCTCCTTTTTCACCTGCCGCTGGGACATCTTGTGTAGTCCTTTGATTAGAATCAGCGGATTCTCTGCTCGGTATTCTAGTAGCACCACTTGCCCGCCTGGTTTCAGCGCTTTGAACAGCTCTGTCATCATCTCCTTAGGATATTCAAACTCATGGTATGCATCGACCATGAGCGCCAAATCAACGCTTTCAAGGGGTAGGTTCGGATTGTCAATGCTACCCAAAATTGGTTCAACGTTGGAAATGCTTGCTTCTTGCTTGAGAAAGTTGAGGATCTCAATCATCTCTGGCTGCAGATCAACGGCAAATACTTTGCCTTCGGGCACTCTTTGGCTGATACGGAAGCTGAAATACCCTGTTCCAGCACCAATATCTGCCACTACGTCTGTGGGCTGTAGATCAAGCGCGGCGATCGCCCGATCGGGCTGCTCTTCCACCTGCCGACTTGGGCGCTCCAGCCAGCCTGCCCCTTGGTGGCCCATCACCTGAGCAATTTCTCTATTCATGTAGAACTTGCCAATCCCATCGGGGTTGTGGCGAGCCCGCTCTTGGTAGACATCCGTGACTGGTGTATCCGGCGGTGAGACAGGCAACGCGATCGCAGCTTCACTGCAGAGGAGCAAGCCAAGCAGCAGAACGAGCAGTTGGCAAATAATAGATCTCAGCATTCGGTGTGATGTGGTGTGGCAGGAATTAACAATTAACTGGTATTAGAATAAGGCTTTCCTTCTAGTTGCTGATATCATGCCGTCGATCGAACTTTATGTGATCCGCCACGGGCTTGCTGGGGAACGAGGAACCTACGCAAACGACGACGAGCGCCCGCTGACCGAGGAAGGGCGCACCAAAACCAAGCGAGTTGCTAAGCGACTGCATGAGCTAGGAGTTCAGTTCGACCTGCTGCAGACCAGTCCGCTAGTGCGAGCCTACCAAACTGCTGAAATTTTGCGATCGGTAGGGCTAAGCAAACAGCTCGAAGTTTCTGAGTATCTAGCTCCTGCTGGCGACTTTGATGCCTGGGTTGATGGGCTGCAGCAGTGGCGAAAAGGCAGAACGCAGCTGGCGATCGTCGGTCACGAACCCGATTTAGGAGAATGGACAGAACGGTTGCTCTGGGGCACAGTGCGGCATCAGTTGATTATTAAAAAAGCAGGGGTAATTGGCTTGGTGCTGCCTGAAGATGGCTCACCGATTGGACGCAGCCAGCTCTTTTGGTTTACGCCTCCCAAATATTTGCTTTAAGCTAACGCGGATTAGCATTGGCAACGCCGAACTGCACGAACTTCTAAAGTCGCCCGTTGCATCTCACTTGGACGAGTTGCTCATTTTTGTATAAGCTCAGATTAAGCAGATATCCTGGTGTTAGTCAGTCTTTGCCAATTTTTCTGATTTCTTCAACGTAGGCGAAGCTAAAGACTTGCCCGATCGAACTATTGCCTACAGCCCAATGTACAGGTGCTTACGTTGATCAAGAAATTAGCCTACTTCCTCCCTGCGCTATGACTCTCGCCCTGACTCAATTTGGCGATCGCATGTCTCACCTGACAGGTGTTCGCGCGATCATGAAAGATATTATTGAAACGCTGCGAGCGAATGAAGGCCGAGAGTTCATTAATTTGAGTGCAGGTAATCCCGTAATTTTGCCGGAGGTAGAACAACTCTGGCGCGACTGCACTGCGACGTTGCTAGCGAGTTCAGAGTATGGCGAAGTTGTTTGTCGCTATGGGTCTAGTCAGGGCTATCAGCCGTTGATTGAGGCAGTGCTTGACGATTTTAATCAGCGCTTTGGGTTGAGTTTGAGCGATCGCAACATTTTGGTCACACCGGGCAGCCAATCACTTTATTTTCTAGCGGCAAACACGCTGGGCGGCTATACGCAAAACGGCAAACTAAAGCAAATTCTACTGCCGCTTAGCCCAGACTATACGGGCTATGGAGGCGTAACACTGGTACCAGAAGCACTGAAGTCCTACCAGCCTGCGATTGACTTCAGCCCCACGCCGCACCGCTTTAAATATCGCCCCGACTTCAGCCAGCTAGAGATCAACGAGCAAACCGGCTTTGTCCTGTTCTCGCGCCCTTGCAATCCTACGGGCAATGTCTTAAGCGATCAGGAAGTCGAGAAGATCACGGCGATCGCAGCGGCTAAAAACGTGCCTGTGTTTATTGACTCAGCCTACGCACCACCTTATCCAGCGCTCAATTTCACCGAGATGGTGCCAATCTTTCGCGAAAACGTGGTGCATTGCCTCAGCCTATCTAAAGCCGGTTTGCCTGGTGAGCGGGTGGGCATTGCCATTGGTAGTGAAGCGATCGTCCAGGCACTAGAAGCTTTCCAGACAAATCTGTGTCTCCATTCTTCCCGCTACGGACAGGCGATCGCAGCTCAGGCAATCCGGTCCGGCGCACTAGCAGACATTTCGATTCGGGTGATCCGTCCCTACTACAAAGCTAAATTTGCAGTGGTAGAGGCGGCGCTGGATAAGGCAATGCCAGATGTGCCCTGGTTCTTGCACTTGGGCGAAGGGGCAATCTTTGCGTGGCTGTGGCTGCAAGGGCTGCCGATGCGCGATTGGGACTTTTACCAGCGGTTGAAAGAGGTTGGCGTGATCGTTGTTCCAGGAAATCCCTTCTTTCCGGGTCTGCGGGAAGAGTGGGTACATACGCAGGAGTGTTTTCGGATCAGCCTGACTGCCAGCGATGCAGATTTAACAACTGCAATGCAGCGATTGGCAGAAGTTGTGGAGCAGGTTTACCAATAATGGCTATTTCAGCTTCTCTTGCACCTCTTCTTTAAAGCCAACTGCGATCGCCTCTCCTGCTTTCACAAACAGCGGACGCTTCAGCAGCATGGCATCCTCCGCAAATGCTTCAATCCACTGATCGTCTGTCCAGGTTTGTTTCGCTTCGCCCAGCGCTCGATACGACTGCCCCGAGGTGTTTCGCATGGGCTTTGAGCCTAACGCTTTGACCCAAGCGGCGATCGTATGGCGATCGGGGGGATGCTCTTTGGTATTGATAAATTCATAAGCGATTCCGTTCCCTGTCAGCCAGCTCAAGGCTTTTTTGCAGGTTGTACAGGTGGGAATGCCATAGACCTGGATTGCCATAGTCGTTAAAGGATGCAGAATTAACCGCTTTGGAGAATATCACCTTTCGGCATACAGTTCATCGGGTTTCTCAAACCTTAAGTAGAGGTTAAGGAGATTCTGTGAGATCTAGAGTGGAAGACTCTAGAGAGTAAGGGCTGTAAACAGCAGGATGGGTCTATGGCGAAAAATAGTTTAAAAGCAAAAAAGAACTCCAGGGGAAAGCACACTGCATCAGACAACAAAATCCTGGGGCTAGATGTCAGGGAAATAGGGACTGCGATCGCCTCAGCCGTGCTCGCTGAGCTTGCTCAAGTTGCAATCAACAAAGCAACGCAGTCCTCAAAGCTGCCCGATGGGGCAACTGTAGCCGGTCGAACCAAGACTTCGCTCAAAGATATGGGGAACACCGTGAAGTCGACTTTGACAGATGCTTCTCCCATCGAGATTGCCTTGGAAACCCTCAAGGATGTTATGGATCGAGCGAGTCCAATGGGGGTAGAAACAGCAGAAACGGTAGAAGAGGCTCCCAGAGCTGCCAGCCAATTTGTCAAAGAAACGGCGGAAACCGCTGAAGATCGGGCAGTAGATACTGCAGACCTAATCGGCAATGGCATTGCAGAGGCGATCGATGCGACAAAAAACTCCACCGGAGACGCAAAGCAAGCCGTGCAAACCGCAGTGGGCGGTGCAACGCAATCTCTAAAAACTGCCCTTGAAGACACTACAACACCCAGCAAAAAACAAAAGAACAAAAAGAAAAAATCTGCCAAAAAGTCAGGCAAAAAGAATAAAAAGAAATAACGCGAAGTTTCCTCTCTAACAAGCGGTAAGAAAAGGACATAGCTGTTACCGCAATGGCTAGATAGGTACAGCATTAGAAGCAGAACCAAATTGGCTGGAATTGCTGCTGAGACAATCAGCAGCAGGCAGCACAGCATTTTTGTCCCCTCTTGAGAAAGATATACTTTGAAAGCCTCCTCAAGTCTGCTGTTTGATCAATTTGATTTCAATGCTGAACATTTCTCAACTGCTTGCCGACGAACTTTCGCTCAAGCCTTTTCAGGTCAGTAGCGCTCTAGAACTGTTTGCCGAAGGCGCGACGATTCCCTTTATCGCTCGCTACCGCAAAGAGCGCACGGGAGAGATGAACGAAACACAGCTCCGGGAGCTGCTCGATCGCCACACCTACTTAACTGAACTGGAAGACCGCAAAGCGGTGATCTTAAAGTCGATCGGCGAGCAGGGCAAACTGACTGACGAGCTACAGGCTAAAATTAGCCGCTGTCTGCTCAAAACTGAGCTAGAAGATTTGTATTTGCCCTACCGTCCTAAGCGTCGTACCCGAGCCACGATCGCCCGCGAGAAAGGCTTGCAACCGCTAGCTGATTGGCTCAAGTCGCTTAACCAGCCGGCTGCCGCCGCTGCTCCCCTAGAGCCAGAAGCCGCCAAGTATGTTTCCGAAGAAAAAGGCGTTAAGACTGCCGCTGATGCCCTGAAAGGAGCTTCAGACATCCTAGCAGAGGAGATTGCAGAAACCGCCGCATTGCGTGCCTACCTGCGAGATTTTCTGCTGGAATCCGGCGTGTTTGTTTCGCAAATCAAGCCGGATTTTCCAGAAGGCTCGACTAAGTTTGAGATGTACCGCAGCTATCAGGCCAAGGTGAAGGCGATCGCCCCTCACAATCTGCTGGCGCTGTGCCGGGGTGAAGCCGAAGAAATTTTAGAGGTTGATTTAGAGTTTGATGTGCAGCGTGTTCTAGAGTACCTGGAAGCGCAGACTATTCGCAGCAAGCAGCGCCCCGTCCGTGAGTTTTATCGAGAGATGCTGGCAGATGCATTCGATCGCCTGATGAAGAATTCGCTGATTACGGAAGTCCGCGCTGCCAAAAAGCTAGAGGCAGATGTCGAATCGATCAAAACGTTTGAGGCGAATTTACGGGAACTGCTGCTCTCTGCTCCTGCGGGCATGAAGCCTACCTTAGCGATCGATCCTGGCTTCCGCACGGGCTGCAAAGTCTCGGTGCTCGACCAAACGGGCAAATTTTTAGAGTACCAAACCATCTTTCCGCATCAAGCTGAAGCCCAGCGAGCGAAAGCTGCCGCAACGCTAAAAGCTCTGATTGAGAAACACCAAATCGAACTGATTGCGATTGGCAACGGAACTGCAGGTCGAGAAACTGACGAATTTGCCGCAGAAGTGCTGCAGACATTAGAGCGAAAGCCAGTCAAAGTGATTGTGAATGAATCTGGCGCATCCATTTACTCGGCGAGCGAAGTGGCGATCGCCGAGTTCCCTGATCAAGACATCACCGTGCGGGGAGCCATTAGCATCGGGCGGCGGCTGCAAGACCCGCTGGCAGAGCTAGTTAAAATTGACCCTAAATCGATCGGCGTGGGTCAATACCAGCATGATGTCGATCAAAAATTGCTGAAAAAGAAGCTGGATGAAACGGTAGAAAGCTGTGTTAACTATGTGGGGGTGGACTTGAACACTGCCTCCAAAGAGCTGCTCAGCTATGTGTCTGGGTTAAACACCACCGTTGCCAATAACATCGTGGCATATCGCAACCAGAACGGTGCGTTCCGCGATCGCCGTGCCCTCTTGAAAGTGCCCAAGCTAGGACCGAAAGCTTTTGAGCAAGCCGCCGGATTTCTACGCATCCGCAATGGCAGCAATCCGCTAGACAATACGGCCGTTCACCCAGAGAGCTACGGCATTGTGGGAGCTATCGCTAAAGATCTGGGCGTACCGCTGGAGCAGGTCACGCAGGTTGCCGATCGTCTCAAGAAAGCAGACCTCAAAAAATACGTCACAGAAACAATCGGCGAACCTACCTTGCGCGATATTCTAGACGAGCTAGAGAAACCGGGGCGTGACCCCCGTGCTGAATTCAAATATGCCACCTTCAAAGAAGGCATTAAGGAGATTGCTGATCTTAAACCTGGAATGGAATTGGAAGGCGTTGTTACCAACGTTGCAAACTTTGGAGCATTTGTAGATGTTGGCGTTCACCAGGATGGGCTAGTGCATGTGTCACAGCTTGCCGATCGCTTCATCAGTGACCCGAAACAAGTGGTGAAGGTGGGTCAGGTGGTAAAGGTGCGCGTTATGGAAGTGAACGAGAAACTTAAGCGGATTAGTTTGTCGATGCGATCGGATGCACGACCGGATATGCCCGCTCGCCAAACGCAAAGCCCAAAACCGGACAATCGCCCCAAAGAAAAGCAGCAACAGCGTCCACCTGCTAAGGAGAACCAACCTACGCAAGCAGCATCGCTTGCCGATCTGCAGAAGAAGTTTGGGAAAAAGGTTTAAGACGAAAAGAAAGGAGAGGCTACAAGTCTGCCTCTCCTTTCTGGGAATTCCGCCTCAGAAGCTTACTTAAAGCTGTCTAGGTCTGTAGGTACACCCGACCCGCCCATGTTATCCAGGAAGAGATTTCGGGCAGCATCTGTTTGATAGACACAGTCAATCTTCGGTTTGTTTTCAGACCCTTCCAGATTGCCCGTAAAGCCAAACGTATTCATCCGATTTCGGCACTCGTTTACCTGCTGCGAAGTAATCAAATTTCGGCTCTGCAGCACGTTCCAGTTGCTGGTTCGCAGCACACATCCAGGCTGCATCTGCGGCTGAGAAATATAGGCATTAAACGGGCTGAACGTCATGAAGGCGCGGATGTCTACTGTAATAGCACTTGCGCCGTACTGTAAGCAAATTTCTGGACTGGGCGCCTTTTGGTCAATGTCGTAGCGCGTTGAGATTGTCCCTTGGCTAGAAGTCGGCACAGCGCTGAGCGACACCCCAATAAAGATACCGACCACCAAAACAGCCACTAAAATCGAGATCGTTGCTGGCGTTAACAGCGACATCAAAGATGGCTTCGACGTAGGTTTTTCAGGTTCGCGATCTGGCATGTATTCAGGCGATCGCTCTGGATAGCGATCGGGGTAACGGGACGATCTAGGCGGCGCTTTTGGTCTACGTCTCATGGCTCTCTGTTCAGTCGTTTCAGCAAATAGGTTTGTTGTCAATACCCGCAGCTACACAGCACTCTAGCAGATCCAACGCGAGTTTCGCTGCATTCCGCTGCATTCCATGGCTTAGCCCCTAAAACTGCCTCCTCTTTACTTAGTATGCCTCTGATTTTTGCGATCGTCTGAGCGGCTGCGGAACAGCAGGACGGCTGCAGATTAGCAACTTAACTAAGTTTTGAGGCAGTTCTGCTTTTCCCAACCCAACCGCTTTCATTCCCGTATCAGTCGGCTACATGCTTGCCTAAAGATGTCACAATTGATGAAGAAATTAATGAAGAAATTAATGCAATTTTATGTCTGCCAGTTCTCCGTCCTCACTACAGATGGGGCAGCGCCAGCCGCGATCGCTCCTCCACAGCATTTTTGCCGATAGTCTTACCGTCTTCTGGGGAGACTGGCTAGACTTGCGAGTGCGTCTGCTGCAGGTTGTTGCCTCTGGGTTGATCTCGCCGCTCATCTACATCGTAGGCTTTGGGCTGGGGCTGGGCAGCGCTATGAACGTGAAGCCGCCTGTGGGCGACAGCTACCTCCAGTTCATCCTGCCAGGCATGGTGGCGCTCTCTTCGATGGCAATCAGCTTTGGCGGCACAACCTTCTCGATCTGTGGAGAACGCCTCTACTCCAAAACCTTCGAGGAAGTCTTGCTGATGCCTGTCCATCCTCTGGCGCTATTCCTGGGCAAGATGCTAGCAGGCGTGGTGCGTGGCATGATGACTTCTGCTGGAGTCCTAGTCATTGCCCTGCTGTTTACCCGGCAGCTTGGCTTTATCAGCCCCTTGTTTCTGCTGCTGCTGCTGCTGAACTGCGCTGTTTTCTCTGGGTTAGGCGTCATTGTGGGGTTGAACGTCAAATCGCTTGAAGGAGTTGGGCTACTCAACAACTTCTTGATCGTGCCGATGTCCTTCTTAGGGGCAACCTTCTTCGACCCCAGCACCCTACCCGCTCCTCTAAAAGTGATCGTCTACTTGCTGCCGCTCACCTACACCAGCATTGGACTCAGAGCCATCGTCTTCCAGCCGCTCGACCAGTTCCCCTGGTTCAGCCTGCCAGTTCTTATAATCATTGGTATTATTCTCTGTGCAATCGGCGCGTATCAATTCGCCCATCAGCAAGACTAATTCAGGCAAATGTGCGAGCGCCTGTCTAAAATCTAGAGCGCTTACCATTCATCGTTATCTATTCATCCTCATCCTTATGTCCTCCGACGATCTCCGCTCGACTCGACTCGAAAAAGTTGCCCAACTGCGTGAGCTGGGGTTTAATCCCTATCCCTATAAGTGGAACGTGACGCAGCAAGCCGCTGGACTGCAGCAGCGGTATGCAGATTTGCCAAATGGGGAAGAAGTCGAGGTGGAAGTGTCGATCGCCGGCCGGATTTTGACTCGTCGGGTGATGGGCAAGCTGGCTTTCTTCACGCTGCAAGATGAGACGGGCACAATCCAGCTGTATCTAGAAAAGAAGCGCATTCAAGACAATATGGGCGAAGCAGCGTTTAAGCAGCTGGATAAGCTCACGGATGCAGGCGATATTTTAGGCGTGAAGGGATCGATCCGGCGGACTGAAAAGGGAGAACTCTCGGTTTATGTGAGCGAATATGCCGTTCTGTCAAAGGCGCTGCTGCCGCTGCCAGATAAGTGGCACGGCATGACGGATGTGGAAAAGCGCTATCGGCAGCGCTACGTCGATCTAATCGTCAATCCTGCCGTGCGTGATACCTTCCGCAAGCGAGCGCTGATTACCGCTGCCATCCGGCATTACCTCAACCAGCAAGGCTTTATTGAGATCGAAACGCCAATTTTACAAAGCGAGGCAGGCGGCGCGGATGCCCGTCCTTTTGTCACCTATCACAATACGTTGGAGATGGATCTGTATCTCCGCATTGCCACCGAGCTGCACTTAAAGCGGCTGATCGTTGGCGGCTTTGAAAAAGTGTTTGAGCTGGGGCGCGTCTTCCGCAACGAGGGCATTTCTACACGACACAACCCAGAGTTCACCACAATCGAGCTCTACCAGGCATATGGCGACTACCACGAAATGATGACCTTGACTGAGAACATCGTTGTAGCCGCTGCCAAAGAAGTATTGGAAACCCTGCAAATTTCCTATCAGGGCAAACCAATCAACCTGACGCCACCTTGGCGCAGAGCCACAATGCATGAGCTGGTGCAAGAACAGACCGGGCTAGACTTCGACCAGTTCCAAACGCTCGAGGAAGCTAAGGCAGCAGTTAAGGCGATCGGGCTGAGAGATATTGACGACCTCGACTCGATCGGCAGATTACTCAATGAAACCTTCGAGGAAAAAGTGGAAGCCACGCTGATCCAGCCCACTTTTGTACTCGACTACCCGATTGAAATTTCGCCGCTTGCCAAAGCCCATCGCAGCAAGCCTGGACTGGTGGAGCGATTTGAGCTATTCATCGTCGGACGGGAAATCGCCAACGGCTACTCAGAGCTAACCGACCCGATTGACCAGCGATCGCGCTTAGAGTCGCAGGCAGCCCGCAAAGCAGCAGGCGATCTAGAAGCCCACGATGTGGACGAAGACTTTGTGACGGCGCTGGAATATGGCATGCCGCCCACGATGGGGATGGGCATGGGGATCGATCGGCTGATCATGCTACTGTGCGACTGTGCCAGCATCCGGGATGTGATCGCCTTCCCCCTACTAAAACCAGAACCCGCTATCGAAGAATCTAGCCAGCCTGGGGAAGAATAAGGCAGGACTCCCCCCAAACACCCTGTATGAAGATTTGGTAAAAGGCGCTGTAGCTAGCGGTATCTAGGAGCGCTGTTAATAAACCTAAACAGGGCTGACAAATCTTGCCCGGATAAGTTAGGACAGGTCTAGAAATAAATCTGTACCTGCCTCCGGCTGAGTAGGGGTGTCTGCCTCAAAGTACTCTAGGACAATCCACTATCTAATGAAATACGCTTTACGCTTCGCCTCACTTCTGCTAATTTCTGCTGTGGCGCTCTCCGCCTGTGGCAAAGGCAGCAGCACCGCTACAAATCCTCAAACTAATAAACCTGCTCTTGACGCTGCGGCTTCGCCGTCTCCTTCTGCCTCTCCAGAGGTTGCTCCTTCAGCGTCTCCATCAGCTACAACCGCAAGCGGACAATCCTACCAAGAAAAGAGCGGTTTATTTGAGATCGCCTTTCCCGAAGGATACACCTATGAAGAGACGGGAAGCGGTATCGCTTTTGTCTCTAAAGACCAAGGCTTTGGCGGTTCCGTAGATTTTGGCTCGTCGCAAGGGGCAGAGCTATCAAACGAGCAGCTAGAGCAAGCCTTGAAGAAAGAGTATGAAAACCGGCTCAAAGACATTAAGTGGCAGGAAACTAAGCCGCAGCCAGATGGCAGCGTCCGGGTTGATTGGGTTGGCAAAGACCCCAGTGGAAACCAGCTGGATGCGGTTAGCTTTGTAGAACAGCGCGGCGATAATATCTTTATCCTTAACCTGTTTGGCGTTAACAAGTCCTATCAGGACTACAACAGCGATGCTGAGCAAATTGTCAGCACCTACAAAGTTAAGCAACCATAGCTTTCCAGCTCATTTAAGAATCAAGGACTTGCGGAAGTCCTATATAAAACGGCGGTGCAGGAACCCTGCACCGCCGTTGTCATGCTCGCGCTACTTCTGCTAGTTTGCGACTTCCGCCATCTCGATCGTCCGCCCCTCTAAATCTTTCACCAGAAAGTTAAGCGGTTTGTCGCGACGGATTTTGTAGCGAACACCATAGGACTGCACCCGCATCAGCACCTGCTCTAGGCAGTCGTGATCGAAGCAAACATGGCGCTGGCGATTCTTTTCGCCCAAGCTTGCCCCAGTAATAATGTGTAGTTGGGTGTTCTTCTTAAGCTGATACCAGAGCCCTTCAGAGGTTTGATAGCTCTGAGACATCGGGCGACCCAGACTAGCAGTCGTGCCATAGAGCGGATCTAGGCTTGCCGTGCCGATCGACTGCTCGTAGTTGTAGTAATAGTGCAGCGGCACATCTGCAACAGGCAGACCCAGCAGCCCTTCATAGAACTGCCGTGCTAGCTCTAAATCAGTAACCATGACGGTATAGACCTTAGGAGCGCTAGTCAAAAACATCCACATTGCCCCAGCGTAAGCAATCAGCAGCAGCACCATGATGCCCTGCGTCGAGACGAGGCTATCCAGGGCGGGCAAAAACGCTCCTAGCACTGGAGGAACAGAGGCAACAGAGAAGAGGCGATCGGCAATCAGCATGAACAGATAGGGTAGTTATTGTGCAGCTCAGCAATCAGAATGAGGTGAACTTAGAAGATTTGTAAGGATTTGTCAATATCTAAAAGTTCTTCTCCTAGTCTATCAAGCTCGTTTGGGCAACGCCTAAATTCATAGGCGGGTTTAAGAAATCCTCAAGGTTAGCGACAGTAAATGGGAGATGGATAGAACAGATCGCCAGCTGAGTTCAGTCTGGATCGCTTCACGAAACTATAATTAATAAGATGATGTTTCAAGGATGCGGTTGTTTTAAGAGAAGCGCTTTGCGTTCCTGAACAACCAAACCCTGAACCGAATCAGTGCGATCGAACTGAGGAAACGCGCATGGCGAGTGGGGAACTGTTACTAGTAGACGACGAACCAGGGCTGCGGCAAGCGGTGCAAGCCTATTTAGAAGACGAGGGCTTTACGGTGCATGTTGCCAGCAACGCCAAAGAGGGCTGGGACTTGCTGCAGCGGGTCTCGCCAGACCTGATCATTTCAGATATTATGATGCCGCAAGTGGATGGCTACCAGTTTTTGCAGCAGCTACGAGAAGACCCCCGCTTCCAGACCTTGCCGGTTATTTTTCTGACTGCCAGAGGCATGACCTCCGATCGCATCCAAGGCTATAACGCAGGCTGCGACGACTACATCTCCAAGCCCTTTGACCCAGACGAGCTAGTGGCGATCGTTTCTAACCTCATTAAGCGGCGAGCAGCGTTTAACAAAGCGGCGAGCGATGAAGGCTCAGACATCGATGAAATCAAGCGGCAGATCGCAGCAATTCGGGAAATGCTGGTGGGGCGCGGCAATGCCATCACCCAAACTCCTGCCCCAATCAAGCTAGACTTTACGCCGCGTGAGCAAAGTGTTTTGGAGCTAGTGGCAGAAGGGTTGATGAACAAAGAGATTGCCCGACGGCTGAATACGAGCGTCCGCAATGTGGAAAAGTACGTTAGTCGTTTGTTTAGCAAGACCGGCACAAACAGCCGCACAGAACTAGTGCGCTACGCGCTGGAGCATGGGTTAACCAAGTAGGCGCCCCCCTAGATAGACGTAGCGATCGCTCCAAACTACTGAAATTTAGTCGCGCTGCCAGGTGCGGGGACGGTGACAGCGACGCTGCTGAGCATCCTCGTAGCCCTCGGCATACTCGCGGTTGTTTTCAAAACTTTCAGGATTTCTGTCCTCGCAGGCGTCGTCATAGCCACGAGTGTAGTCATCGCGAGGGTAGTTCCGGCGCGAATTGCGATCGTCGTCCGAGGAGTAGTCATCATCCCGGTAGTCGCGGTAATCACGGTAGTCTTGATCGTCATCGTCTCGATCGCGGTTATAAGAGCCGCTCTGTCGGCGGCAGGTGACGTCGTCGTCACTTTGATCGCGATCGGTAGTGAACCAGTCGCCGCTTTCGCGATCGGTGCAGCGGTATTCATCTGCCTTCACAGGTTGGGCATACCAGATTCCGGAACTCAGCATGAAGGCAGCTATGACGAAGTGAAAGAAAATTTTGTTCATTATTTTGTCAAGGATGAAGAGGTATTAGACTCTTTTTACAATTGAGTTGTTCCAGCCGTGCTAACTTACTGTCGTATCGCTGTATACAACCATGCATTGTAACCTTGTATCTGAGGCAAGAAGATTCTGTGGGTACATAGAGCGCACCCACAAGATGTCTTAAATGTCATATCTATACGTAATAGCCATATCAAGCAGAAGGCAGCAGTAGAAAAAGCAGTAGAAAAATAAACCGTTCTGTCCGCTATTTCTCATCCTCGACTGCAAAACACTAACTTTTCCGATCGCCCGTGAAACAGACCCCTCAACGGCGGTAAAATGGATTGCCGATTGTTCTCCATAAGACAGCAAGATTCATGATTTCCAGCAACGACTTTCGTCCCGGCGTCAGCATTGAATTAGATGGCTCGGTCTGGCGGGTGATAGAATTTCTCCACGTCAAGCCCGGTAAAGGCTCGGCGTTCGTTCGCACCAAATTAAAGAATGTTCAAACCGGCAGCGTTTTGGAGCGCAACTTCCGTGCGGGTGAAACTGTTCCACAAGCCGTCATCGAAAAAAGTACGATGCAGCACACGTACAAAGACGCCGATGAGTATGTGTTTATGGACATGGAAACCTATGAAGAAGGGCGGCTATCTTCGCGGCAGATTGGCGATCGTGTCAAGTACCTCAAAGAAGGCATGGAAGTGAATGTGGTGCGCTGGAATAATCAGGTGCTAGAAGTTGAACTACCCAACTCGGTGGTATTAGAAGTAACCCAAACTGATCCAGGTGTCAAAGGCGATACAGCTACCGGTGGTACCAAGCCCGCTACGGTGGAAACAGGCGCTCAAGTAATGGTGCCGCTGTTCATCTCGACGGGCGAACGCATCAAAGTTGATACACGAACTGACAGTTATTTGGGTCGAGAGACTTAAGACTAGACTGCGAACAAGCTCCCTAGCTTGGCTGCGATCGCTTCAGCACATCTGCCGATAACCCCTGCCCTGTGGAATTAGACTCGTGGAATTAGACTTTAACGAACTCCGTGAACTGCTGACGGTTATTAATCAGACAGACATCGCCGAGTTCACCCTAAAAAGCGGTGAGTTTGAGCTAGTGCTGCGGAAAGGAATGCAGCTCGGCGAGCTTCCTGCCACGCCGCCGCCTGTAATACCGCCAAGCACGGTGCCGCCTGTGCCGATCGCGCCACCTTTACCCAGTGTGCCGCCTGCAGCCGTGCCCACAGCGGCACCTGCCAAATTAAACGACAAGCTGGTTGATGTCATTTCGCCAATGGTTGGTACATTTTATCGATCGCCTGCTCCTGACGAGCGCCCGTTTGTAGACGTAGGCGATCGCATCCGCCCCGGTCAGACGGTCTGCATTATCGAGGCGATGAAGCTGATGAATGAGCTAGAGGCAGAGTTTTCTGGAGAAATCGTGGAAGTGTTAGTCAAGAATGGGGAGCCGGTAGAGTATGGGCAAGTGCTGATGCGGGTGAACCCAGCTTAGTCAAGGTGCTCATGCTTAGATGAAATGCCATGCAGAATGCTAATGCTAGTTTATAAAAAAAGTCGGCTCAGCCGACTTTTTTTATAATTACTTTGATGAGAGAGCTCAGTGATAAGAAGGCTCAGCTCGACAGCCCTAATGATTCCTAGAGAACTTCTCGCTTCAGGTAGGGCTGTAAAGCCTCTGGGAGCCGGACTGTCCCATCCGATTGCTGATAGTTCTCCAAGATTGCTGCCATCGTCCGACCGATCGCCAACCCTGACCCATTTAGCGTGTGGACAAACTGCGTCCCCTTCTTACCAGTTTCCTTAAACCGGATATTGCTACGACGCGCTTGAAAATCAACGCAGTTGGAGCAGCTTGAAATTTCGCGGTATTTGCCTGCCGAGGGCAGCCAAACCTCTAGATCGTAAGTTTTGGCAGCAGCAAAGCCCATATCGCCCGTACAGAGCGTGATGACTCGATAGGGCAGCTTCAGCGCCTGCAAAATGCTTTCAGCGCGCTCGCGCAAATGTTCTAGCTCCTGCTCTGAGGTGTCAGGATGGACAAACTTAAACATTTCCACCTTGTCGAACTGGTGTAGTCGGATCAAGCCACGGGTGTCGCGTCCATAGCTGCCTGCCTCACGACGGAAGCAAGGCGTGTAGGCGCAGTAGTGCAGCGGTAATTCTTCGGCTGATAAAATTTCATCTCGGTAGAGATTATTAATCGCCACCTCCGAGGTCGGAATCAGCCATAGATCGTCATTTTTGCACTGAAAGCTTTCCTCCGCGAACTTGGGCAATTGCCCTGATGCGGTTAAGGATTGGCTATTTACCAGAAACGGCGGAATCACCTCCGTAAACCCTGCAGCAATATGTTGATCGAGCATAAACTGAATCAGCGCCCGCTCCAGTGCGGCTCCCGCCCCAATTAGCGTGACAAAGCGGCTTTGGGCAATCTTTGCCGATCGCTCAAAATTCAAAATTCCTAGCTTCTCCCCGATCTCCCAGTGAGGCAGGAGGTCCGGGCTTTTGGGAATATACTCATCTCCCCAGCGATGCAGTTCAACGTTTTCATCTTCGTCTGTGCCGATCGGCGTCGTGGCGCTGGGCAGATTGGGGAGAGCCAGCAGCAGGCTGTAAATCTGCTCTTTCAGGTTTTTTTCCTGCGGCTCTAGCTCAGCAAGCTGCGCTTTAAGCTGGTTGCCCTCGTCGCGCAGCGCCTTCACTTCGACATCGTCTTTTGCGCCCGACTTCATTTTTTGTCCCACTTCTCTGCCGATCTCGTTGCTGCGAGCTTGCAGCTGCGATCGCTTCACTTCGAGGTCGCGCTGCTGGCGATCGAGGTCAAGAATCGTTTGCAAATCGTAGCTGCCACCCCGTGTTGCGAGGCGGCTTTGAAACTGCTCTGGATTTTCCCGTAGCTGTTTAAGATCGATCACGGTGGTTTCTGTTGCGGAGTCTACCAATAAAACAGTTTAGAACACCGCTCGAAAATTTTTGGCAGTGTTCCAAAAACACGTTTCTAGCCAAAGCTTTTTAAATTTGGGCTTTCAAGCTTAGGCATGACTCAGCACTTCTTGCAGCGCCTGTTTCACTGTAGTGTACTGGTAGCTGAAACCAGTCGCTTCAGTTCGTTTTGGCAATACCTGCTGACCTTCTAGCACCACTTGAGCGGCTTCCCCCAGCAAGGCTTCCAGCGCAAAATTGGGGACGGGCAACCAAGAAGGACGGTGCAGCAGTTGCCCCAGAACTTGGCAAAACTCTGCCATGCGAACAGGCGCAGGGGCAGTTGCGTTATAGGCTCCTTCCATTTCTGGCTGCGTTAATGCTCTCAGAATCAGATTGACCAGATCTTCTCGATGAATCCAGGAAAACCACTGACGACCTGTGCCCAAAGGTCCGCCAGCAAACAGACGAAACGGAGTCAGCATCTTAGCAACAACACCACCCATCCCCAAAACAATACCCGTGCGCAAAATCACAAGGCGGGTTCCAGCCTGTTTCACCTGCTCTGCTTCCGCTTCCCAGGCTTGACAGACTTGCGCCAAAAAATCATCGCCTGCGGGGCTGCTCTCCTCAAATGCAGCAGTCTCGCTAACGCCGTAGTAGCCGATCGCCGAAGAATTGACCAGCACCGAGGGCTTTGATCCTGGCTCTGCTTTAGCAATTGCCTCGACGATCTTCTGCGTCCCAATTCTACGGCTGTCGAGAATTTCTTGTTTCCGTTCGGGTGTCCAGCGTCCTTCGGCGATCGGCGCACCTGCCAAATTCACGACGGCATCGCAGCCCACAATTGCCTGCTGCCAATCACCAGATTCTAGGGGTGTGTAAGCCCGAATCTCAAGCTTGGGAAAGGCGACAGTCGGGAAGGTACGACGAGCGCGATCGGCGTCACGGGTCAACACCAAGATTTGATGCCCCTCGGCTTGTAGCCGTTCCACTAGGCGACTGCCCACAAATCCGGTTGCCCCTGTAATTGCTACTTTCATGCGTTCTTGATTTAGACCAAATTAGACTTTTCTCTATTCTCCTGCTTTATCTGTGTTCCTTCATCCCTCGTCAACAAATCCGGTTTTGCCCAGAGTGTCGTATCTGCGCCTTATCCTCCACTCACAGGCGGAATCAACACCACTTCATCGTGATCGTGCAAAATTGTTTCTGGCTCAGAAAACTGCAAATTAACCCCAAAGCGAGTAACATTGCGCCATTGCTCCAAAGTGGGGTGGTCTTGCAGGAGCCGATCGTACAGCGCTGCAACAGTTGTACCCAATGGCAAGTCCAGCACCAGTTCTGGCACGCCGTAAGCCTCCTGGTAGGCTGCAAACAGCTTCACAGTCACTTGAATTCGATCTGAGATTTGACCTGAAGTTGGATCTGAGAGTGGATCGGGCACACGCTTCTCCCTTGCCTTGGTACGCTGGAAACACCACTGAAAATTCTATACTTCATTATGCTAGGCACGTTTCAACAGAGTCATCTCCGGATTGAGTTAAACGCTTCAGAGCAGAAGATCCGCGACAGTTTGCTAAATACTGAACAATTTCGGCAGTGGCTTTTTCCCCAAACCTTTTCAGCAGGGTTGCCCAACCGTCTGCAAGCAGGCATAGTCTTTACCAGCTGGATCGGGGCTGTGCCAATTCAGCACCACGTGGAGCGGGTAGACGCTAGTGGCTTTAGAATGCTGATGAGCAAAGGCATTGACGGCTACCACGACTGGCACTGGGGCGACGGCTGGGTGCAGTCTTCGATCGCGGGTGTGTCGCTGCTGCCGTTAAACCTGGGTCAAACGCTGAGTCTGCTGCGGTTGCGGCAGTTTTTAGCTAGAGCTGAGGCATCCAGTTAGGAGTGAAATGAAGTAAAGAGAGACAGCATTGCCCCAGATGCAATCTATCGGTAGGTTAATTGAATACCAACCGCCGATCGTCTGCTAAAAGCTGTTCAAACTCGCCATCCGGAATAGCAGGGCTGAACAAGTATCCCTGAATGGCATTACAGCCCTGACGACGTAAGAAGCTAAGCTGCTCTTTTGTTTCAACACCTTCTGCAACAACGCGCATATCGAGACTATGAGCAAGCGCAGTAATGGCAGAGGCGATCGTCGTAGCGTGGGTATCAGCAGGAATGTTGCAGACAAATGACTGATCTATTTTGAGGACATCAATCGGCAAGCGGGTTAGATAGCTCAATGAGGAATAGCCTGTGCCAAAATCATCGATGCTAATGTGAACACCCAGCTCGCGTACCTGCTGAAGCCTGATCAAGCTGGTTTCAGCATCCTCCATAATCGTGGCTTCTGTCAGTTCGATCGCTAGCAAATTGGCATCGAGTCCAGTTTCTTCAAGCGCTTGGGCGATCGTTTTGATTAGACCAGGCTGCTTAAACTGATACGCCGACAAATTGACAGAGATGCGAATCGGCAGCAAGTGTTTGCTTTGCCAAATTTTCGCTTGGGCACACGCAGCCCGGAGCATCCAAGCGCCAATCGGCAAAATTAAGCCTGTTTCTTCTGCCACAGGCACAAAAGTAGCAGGGGAGATCGTTCCTAGATCGGCGCTTTGCCAGCGCAGCAACGCTTCTGCTCCAATAATCCGTCCGGTGACCAAGTTAACCTGCGGCTGGTAGTAAATTTGCAGCTCTGCCCGATTAAGCGCTGGCTCCAGCGCACCCGCAATAACAGCGCGACTAGCGGTGGCATAGGCGATCTCGGCGTTGTAGAACTGGCAGGCTGAACCACTCTGTTTGCGGACCCAGTTGAGCGCCAGGATCGCATGGTTGAGCAGTTTAGGAGCTGGGCTATTATCTGCAGGATAAATAGTTGCGCCCATCTGCACCTGTACAGGAATGGACTGATTCTCGATTAAGTAAGGAACGGATAACGCTTTTAGCAGCTTTTCAGCAACCTGGGCAGCAGTTTGGCCGTCATCGAGCTGAATTAGCAAGCTAAACTCATCGTTGCTGAGGCGGGCAACCGTATCCTGAGGAGAGATGCAATCCGTCAAGCGAGGCACGATCGCCTTCAGCAGAGCATCTCCGCTTGCGCTGCCAAACTGGATATTGACCGAGCGATAGCCCAACACACTTAAGCAGAACACAGCAATGGATTGAGATGGCTCCCGACCGGCTTGCGCCAATGCTTCTTGGAGGCGCTGCTGAAACAGGATGCGGTTGGGTAAACCTGTCAGCGCATCACGGAAAGCCATTTGCCCGATCTGCTCTGCAGCCCGCTTCATTTCAGCTACGTAGGGAATGGTAACGGTAGCTTGCTTGTAAAGACGAGCACTAATTGCCTCGATCAATTCATCAGCAGTGAAGGGTTTCGTTAAATAGTCGTCTGCACCCAAATTCATGCCACGCCGGAAATCAGTGCGTTCGGCTTTAGCAGTCAGAAAAATGAAGGGAATTTGAGCTGTTTCGGGGTTGCGCCGCAGCGTTTGTAGAACATCATAGCCGTTCATTTTCGACATCATGATGGCACAGAGTATTACATCCGGAAGATGCTGCTGCGCTAGCTCAATGCCCGCCAATCCAGTAGCTGCACTAATGCCCTCAAAGTTCATTAGCTCAAGCATTTGCAAGATTTCTTCCCGTAGGGCAACGGTGTCCTCGATTACGAGAATCTTTGTCATGGCTCCTCTTTCAGCCGCAGAATCACGGTAGGCAATTGGGAGTGAATAGGGGACTTCCCACTCGTTCGCTGCTCAGCGCAACCTTGCCATAGTGCAGATCGACTGCATGTTGGAAAATTGCTAAATCCAGTTCCACGCTTGAAGTGCTACTGGCGTTGCTGGCGCGATAAAACGGTCAATAGGTAGATTTGATCAGCGGCAGAGATGCCAACCCCTTCGCCTAAACAAGACTATAAGGGCTGGCTCACACTGTAGTCGTAAACTAGTATTGCTGCCATGCGGGGAATACTTAAACTGGACTGGAAAGCAGGTGGGAGAACAGAACTTAGAAAATTTTCATCCGCAAAAACCTGGAAATTTTTGCCGATCGCCTCGAAGATTCAGCGTAGCGATCGAGATTAGTATTAAGCATTCGCTGTAAATTGCCCTTAGCATTTCACTTACTCCTAAAGCTGTTGCCTGTTGAGCAATCAGCTATCTCAACTGGTACCTTAGCTACTTTGCCCAAGATCTTCAGTCGATTCTTCTAAATCTGGAGAATGTCTGAGAAAGATTTTTTCTTAAACAGCCGAGAATTGCACCAGCTTTATTCTTTTAGGGATTGAACCTGCCGCATCATTGCCGCCTGCCCAAAATCTCTTGAGCGACGAGCTTCGGCTGCATCAGAAGTTTGCAGCGGGGGATGGCTTGTCCCCCCAGATAGATATTTAGATCCACCCCATGAGTGAAGGCATTCGACTTAGCGCAACTTACGCTGGTAAAGTAACGCAGTTTACAAAAATTGATAGGTCTCGACGTACGCGGAGGTTTCAATGTCTCAAAGAAGTAGGTTTTCCAACCAGGTATTAATTGGATTGCTCAGTTTAGGTTTTGTGGGGGCTGTAGCAGCACATCCTAGCAATGCTGCGCCTGCCGCAGAGGCAGACTCCGCTGGACAAGCAACAGAGGTGCCCAACAGCGGCACATCGACTGGTTCTCCTAGCCAAACTAGCAATACATACTCTACGCCTACCTCTCAAGCGTCGGCTCGATATAATGCGCCTGTAAATACGATCAACAGCCCTTCTGCTGAAAACGATCGTAATAGTGCAGTCCGCTCTCCTGCAACTTTCAGACAAGCAGCTTATACACAACAAACAGAGGGCCCACAAGCATTTACTCCTGAAAGAACGACTGCTGGACAGACCGTTTCTCAGAGAGATGTCGATTCTCAGAGAGATGCCGATTCTGTTAATACGGTCAACCAACCCGCAGAGCAAACCGATCGCGATGGGAACTTCCGTTCACCCAATACTCTTGCTCCACAAAGCGGAACGCAAAACAGTATGCAGTCTGGCGAGCGCTCCATGCAACAAAGCTCGTCTTCTACCCAGAATCCTAGCCCATCTGATGATGCGGTGAATACCATTAACCAACCTGCAGAGCAAACCGATCGCGATGGGAACTTCCGTTCACCCGCCACTCTCGAACCCCAAACCACTAGCCCCAGCAGCGATGCTAGCAGTGACTCGGTGACGCAAGTGGTTAGCGATAACGATAACTTTAGCACCCTAGCAACCGCTATTGAAGCTGCAGGTCTAGGGCAAGTCTTGGGTACTCAAGGTCCGCTGACTTTGTTTGCACCAACTAACGAAGCCTTTGCAGCACTGCCCCCTGAGACGCTTCAGCGTTTGCTAGAGCCACAGAATCGTCAAGTGTTACGGCAAATTTTGGCATATCACTTGATTCCTGGCAGCTACCCTTCCAGTGGTATTCAGTCTGGTCAAGTTGAAACAGCAGCGGGTGCGCCTGTAGCGATTTCGACTAGTGGCAGCGAGGTTACGGTAGGTGAAGCAACAGTAGTTGAGCCAGATATTACCGCTAGCAATGGCGTAATTCATGGAATCGACAGAGTGTTGCTACCGCCGAATCTCCAGCTTCAGTAACGCTACACCAGGTTCAATATTAATTGAACCGTTGTAAGAAACTAAAGCTGTGGTCGCGGTGTAACTTCACTAGGTTACAAACGGATTACTGCTGAAGCAGAAATTAGAAATGCGATCGTTACTTAATGGGTAGCGATCGCATTTCTATCTATGGCACTTTGTAGCGCTACGCACACACGCTAGAACCAACCTTTTGTGTAAGAGCTCTGCTACGTGGGGCTCTTACACAAAAAGAATTTTGATCTAGGCGTATAGCGCCATAACAGAAGCTGAGTCTGGGAAGTTCAGGCTCTAGAGCTGTTGTTGATTCTTCTAAATGGATCAGGTTATGTTGAGCTACTGACAAGCTGAAGAAAGATGAGCCTACGAATTCACGGCAATCGCCTGCTCAAAACGCTGCCCGGTCTAGAAACTCGTCCTACGCCTGCAAGAGTGCGTGAGGCAGTCTTCAATATTTGGCAAGGTGCGATCGAAGGCTGTCGCTGGTTGGATCTCTGCACGGGCAGCGGCGCTATGGGAGCGGAGGCGCTGTGTCGAGGTGCAGAAGAAGTAGTGGGGATTGAGCAATCAGGAAAAGCCTGCAGCGTTATCCAGCAAAACTGGCAACAGGTGGCACAGCCCGGTCAGCAGTTCCGGGTAATTCGCGGCAATGTGGTGCAAAAACTTCCTACCCTCAGCGGGCAATATTTCGATCGCATCTATTTCGATCCGCCCTATGCGGCTGGTTTATATGTGCCGGTTCTGGAAGCGATCGTCCACTACCGTCTCCTTGCCTCTACAGGCGAACTGGCTGCCGAACATAGCCCCCAGCAAGATTTACCGGAGGCGATCGGTGAACTGGTGTGTGAGCGTTGCAAAACCTACGGCAACACGGCTCTCACCTTTTATCGCTGGAACACAGCTTTGCCGATGTAGCCATTGTCTTACGTTTTTGTAAAGCGTTAGCACTTGTCGTTGACGTAGGAAGGGGATTTGAGAAGTCTCAGCTTACCTTCAGTTTTCTGCTTTGATTTCTCATGAAAAAATCATTTTCTTTGAGAGCAATCCAGCCAGAATTGCTGCATGTTCTGAAGGTTGGCACTGATGCAGTGAACCAATCCCAGGCGGTTGTAAATCCGACCCCAAAGACACTGAAACCATGAAATTGAACTAATGGATTTTGCTAAGCGCTACTTCTTTTTTGATTAGCGCTGCGCCCATCTTTTATGCGATCGAATCGTCGTGGGCCAGCCGCAGCTGTTCATTAATTTGCTATGGCGTAGAACCAGACTGTAGCGACGCGGTAGGTACGCTTGTGGCAGGGGAGGCTCCTACAACCGGCATGGCTCGAATTATCGCCAAGGGTAGACATCGCACTCACGGTTCTTATCTGAAAACAACCAGCCATAGGAGCATTCTCTTGAAGCAACGACGTGATAGAACAAGGTTGGCTAGTTACCTCCAGTGAGAAGAAGCAAGTTCTGCCTGTGGCATTCGCCAGCAAATAGTTTGTACCTTACGCAACTCAAGATTGTCATATTCACGAAATGGGTAGAAAATACTAGTTCTAGAACAAGCTCTTTACAGCAAGGGCACTCCAGAAAACGCTCGATTGATTCAACACAGTGTTCTTTGTAGCAGTGTCTTTCTTATACAATTGAAAGTTTCATGATATATTCCTCCTCTGTTACTACTGCTCAGACACAGCTTTCTTTGGTTGAGCAGTATCAGCAAATCCGCGAACTGAGCGAACGCCTTTGTCAGCCTTTGGCAACAGAAGATTATGTAATCCAAAGTATGCCCGATGTTAGCCCGCCGAAGTGGCACTTGGCGCATACCACCTGGTTCTTTGAAACGTTTTTGCTGGCTCCGCATCTAGCAGGCTATAGCGTTTTTCATCCCCAGTTTGGGTACTTATTCAATTCATATTATGAAGCGGTGGGGCAGCGCCATCCCCGTTCGCAGCGGGGGCTGCTATCCCGTCCCACCACAGAAGAGGTTTATCAGTATCGATCGCATGTAGACAGCGCGATGCGAGTCTTCTTGGAAGATTCCACGCGATCGCTTGCTCCAGATTTAGCGGCTCTAGTTCAACTTGGACTCCATCACGAACAACAGCATCAAGAACTGTTGCTCACCGACATCAAACATATTCTGGCGCTTAATCCGCTGCGTCCTGCCTATCGATCGGATTTGCCGTCAGCCCCTGAACTAATCGCCCCAACAGAGCGCTGGTTGGACTATCCGGGCGGGCTTTATTCGATCGGGCATGAGGGAGATTTTGCTTTTGACAATGAATCACCTCGGCATCCGGTTTACCTGCAAGACTATTGGCTAGCCGCCCAGCTTGTTACGAACGGCGAATACTTAGAGTTTATACAAGCTGATGGATACCGCAAGCCAGAGTACTGGCTTTCCGAAGGGTGGGCAACGGTGCAGGCAGAACAGTGGCGATCGCCGCTCTACTGGGAGCAGATTGAGGGCAGCTGGTGGATAATGACGCTGGGTGGCATGCGTCCTGTCGATGAACACGAGCCTGTCTGCCATGTCAGCTACTACGAAGCTGATGCTTTCGCTCGCTGGGCAGGAAAACGCTTGCCCACAGAGGCAGAGTGGGAAGTTGCAGCAGCTCAACAGCCCCAAGGGAATTTCCTGGAAAGCGGACTGCTTCATCCCGCTCCTGCAAGAGGCGCAACCCGCCCTGACCAGCTATTTGGCGATGTATGGGAATGGACGCAGAGCGCCTATCTTGCCTACCCGGGTTTTCAGCCTGCAGCGGGTGCTGTAGGAGAATACAACGGCAAGTTTATGTGCAATCAAATGGTGCTGCGGGGTGGCTCCTGTGCAACTTCTGTAAGCCATATCCGTTCCAGCTATCGCAATTTCTTTCCGCCTGCGACGCGCTGGCAATTTAGCGGTATTCGGCTCGCCCATTAGTTTACTACCGAGATACTGTACTTTGCGCTTGACTGCGTTTGAGTATTTTTGGAAGACGCGCAAAGCAGAACTTTCAAAAATGGCGAGAGTTTATTGAGTTAAAAACTGCTGGAATTTTCCGCGCGATCTCACATAGCTGCGTCCCGTTCTCGCGGGATAGAGCTTTGTTTGTGTGAACGCACTTTGCTTTTGTCCAATTCATCTTTTTCCAGATTGCTCATGGCTGTAACTCTAAACAACCCATCCAACGTCAAACTCTATGATTTGCATCCGCCTTTGAAGGATATGCGTGCAGAGGTGCTGCATGGATTGAGCCGTTCCCAAAAGGGAATGCCACCAAAGCTGCTTTATGACAAGCGGGGTGCAGAATTGTTTGATGCGATCTGCGAACTAGACGAATATTACCTGACGCGCACCGAAATCACAATTTTGCAAACCTATGCTGCAGAAATTGCTAACTTAATTGGCGATGGGGCTTTGATCGAGTTTGGTAGCGGCAGCAGCCGGAAAGTGCGAATTCTCTTAGATGCGATGCCTCGCTTGATTACTTATGTCGGGCTGGATATTTCCAAACAGCACTTGCAAGAAGCTTGTACTAGTTTGGCTGCTGATTATCCAGGCTTGGAGGCGATCGCCATCTGCACAGACTATACGCAACCGTTAACGCTGTCTGAAATTCCTGAAATTCAACAGAAACATAAGGTAGGCTTCTTTCCGGGTTCTTCGATCGGCAACCTAGAACCCGATGAAGTAGTGCAATTTCTTAAGAATGCAGCCGTCTTGCTGCAGCCTAACGGCGATTTCTTAATTGGGGTTGATCTCAAGAAGGATAAGGCGATCCTAGAGCCTGCCTACGATGATGCCAAGGGAATTTCGGCTGCCTTTGCTTTTAATTTGCTCACCCGCCTTAACTGCGAACTGGGAACCGACTTTAATTTAGCAAACTTCCGCTATCGGGCAATCTACAATCCAGCCGGACGCATTGAAATGGATCTTGTTAGCCTTAAAGATCAGGTGATTCATCTGGGAGATGTGGAAATTCCATTTCGGGCTGGAGAAATACTGCGAACTGAGAATTCATACAAATATACGATCGTTGAATTTCAGGATCTCGCTGCCAAAGCAGGATTTTGCACTAAAGCAGTTTGGACCGATCCACAGGAGCTATTTAGCTTGCACTATTTGCATTTATCCTGATACACTCCACAGAACTTGCATAGTCACTGATTAGGTTAAAAACCTGTTCTTTTTGGTTTTCAACACAGTGTGTCTATGAGTCCACGATGGAGCTATGAAACCACAAAAGATTGAGTGAAGAAGTCGCATAGCCAACTTTTTCACTGAATCTTTTAGGTTAGTTATCCACCATAACCTGTTACCACTTCAGCGGCTAGCGATCGCCGTAGGCTGCTGTGCCTTTACCAGTGCGACAAAGTTAGAGAGAATTTGTAGACCGCTCACAGAAGATTTTTCTGGGTGGAACTGGACTGCCATCAGGTTTTCACGGGCGATCGCTGCTGTCACCGTTTGGCTGCCGTGCGTAATTGTGGCGGCAGTCACTTGGGGAGCAGCCGGATCAGCATAGTAGGAATGGACGAAGTAAACCCAGGGATCGATCGACAGATTTTGCCAGAGGGGGAGCTGTGGCTGAGTCATCTGGAGCTGATTCCAGCCCATGTGGGGAATTGTCAGCCCAGGTTCGGGACGGAAACGCCGCACTATGCCAGGCACTACGCCCAACCCCGGTTCAACCCCTTCTTCGCTGCCATCAAACAAAATTTGCAGCCCCAGACAGATACCTAAGAATGGTTTGCCACTGGCGATAATATCCTTGATGGGCTGGATTAAATCGCGCGATCGCAAATGCTGAATTGCCGGATCGAACGCGCCCACACCCGGCAGCACAACGGCATCTGCCTGTTCTAAATCTTTGGCGCAGTCGGTGATATGGGTGGTGGCTCCAGCATTCTCTAGCCCTTTGCAGGCAGAGTGCAGGTTGCCCATATCATAATCAATCACGGCGATCGCAGTCATTTTCTGGCTCCTAGCTTGGCTCTTAGTTCGGCTCCTAGTTTGTCAGCAGTGGGCATGACGAACGTTTTCGACACCCTGATGTTAACATGCGGCAAATGGGAAGCATGTCAGACACATGCCTCTGAAGCAATTGCCAATCAGGTGAGTGGAAAGTTATGGCACGGGTTCTGGGCCGGCGGCGCAGCCGGCGGCGTAACAGCAGTTCTATGCTCTTGGTTTTGCTGGCGTTAATCATCAGCGTCTTGATGCTGTGCCGTCCTGCTGAACCGCCGCCTGCTCAAGTTAGCCGCTATGCGATCGCTCAAGAATCGCTGTTCAACCACCCAGACTATTACCCGCTGCAGCAGGTAATCAACCGCCAGCGCTACCAGCCCGTTGCACCTTGGCTGGGACGACTGATTCTACCCACGCAGAAAGAAAAAAACGCGCCGGACTGGGTCTGGTTTGAAGTGTATAATTCTCCGCCGGAGTCGCAAGCGCTGATTGGCAAAATGGTGCGGCTAGAGTGGAAGAAAGAGGTGCAGCCCATTGTGCAAAGCGTCACGCGAGATGTGAAATTTACGCCAGAGGCGATCGAAAGTCAAAAAGCCGGCAATGTGCATCCGTCGCGGCTCAACAGCCGATCGAAAGTAGGGCCGCTACAGTCTTTGGCAGGCGGACGACCTGAAGATGATGTAGTGGTGGCGCTGGGCACAGTCAGCCTGGAGACGGCAGCAAATGCGCCTGTTTTGCGAATCACCACAGAACCAACTCAGGTCACAGGCAGATTTTATGGGCTGGTAAAAATTCTTGGCAGCGTCAGTCAGGGTAAAGATATTCCGAAAGCCTGCCCCGGAGACTCTCCTTGTCTGAGCGAGGAGTATCAGGTCATTCACTACAACTCCACCTCTAAGAAGTTTGATGGGATACAGGAAGTCATTCGCATTCCACAGGTACTGCCGTCTTTCGATCAGCTGTTTCAGTCTACCCCTAAGGACATAGAGAATTCTGCCGTTGGCATTGACGGCTGGTATATCTACGGCGCTCGCAACAAAAATGGAATTTTTGTGGTGCAGGCACTACAGCCGCGATCACTGCTGCGTCTGAAGCCCGACCAAGTCTTACTCGGAAAGTCAGCCGGACGCCATTATATTCACCATCGCCAGTGGCAGGAAATCACCAAAGGTACGCTAAAGACTGTGCTGATTGACCCTGGCGTGACCCAATCTAAACAAGCACTAGCCAACTGGAAGGAGGGCGATCGCGCCCTATTGGTGCATCTGTTTGGGGGCATTGGTGGTAACAAAGCAGAACAAAACCCGATTCCAGGTACAGTAACCGGACACTTTGCCTATGGGCTAGCAGAGGTGGTGCGCGATCGCTTTACCCAGGAGCTGCAGTTCAAGATTCGCTACTTCCAGGTCTATTCCCACAACCCCGATGGCATTGTGTCAGGTGTAAATAGCTGGGCAAACTACATGGGCAATCTGCAGTTGGGCTGGCTGGGAACTCGCCCCGTCGCTGATGTGCTGGTGAAATGGGATGCGCTAACCCAAGACTATGACTTTGGTGGGGTGAGGCTGTCACCGCTCTGGGAGCTGCAGCAGCAGCTCGGGCAGATGATGGCACGCTACCGGATCGGCAATGGTACGGGAGCTGCTCTGGTTACGCCAGCGCTGTCTTGCGTTCAAGATTCCAGTCAGGCAGTGTACCGTACTATTAAGACGATCGAAGCGCAAGTCCGCGATCGTCCAGCCATTCAAGCTTGGCTAAAAGCCCATCCCACCGATCCCCAGACGAAGCGCTTCCAGGAGTTAGCGCAGTTCAGCAAAGCGCTGGAGCAATCGCTCCTGCCGCTGGGAATTGTGCGTCCTGATTGGCAAAAGAACGCCGATCGCCTGGCTGGGATTCGCGGCGAGTTTGTGCGGCAAAACGATTGGATTGCTCAGCTTCTGAGCTGGCGGACGGTGTTACCCAAAGTGGCACACGATCAAGTGATATCTTTATTTCTCGATCAGGGAGCAGCGCTGTGGGTTCTCCGCACCAATCAGGTGGGGGGCTGGGATGCCGATATCCAACCGCTGTCGCCCACAGAGCTATTTGGGCAGTTCTTTATTATCCCCAATAGCTTCTCTCGGCTCATCGAAGCTCTAAAGCTACCCAGTGTCAGCGAGTGGCTGATTACGATCGCCCTATTGGTGCTCTACGGGCTGATCGCCACGCCGATCGGCTTTCAGCAGCAGTTCCTCCATCTTACTGTTCCATTTGCCGGGATGAGTCGTTGGCAGGCGATCGGTGCGGCTCTGAGGCTGCTGTGGATGCCTGCGCTGGTGGAAGAATTGATCTTCCGAGTCTTGCTGATTCCTCACCCCACTGAAGGCGCAAACGGCTTAACGATGAGCGTTTGGGCGATCGTTAGCTGGATTTCGTTTGTGCTATATCATCCGCTGAACGCCATGACATTTTATCGTCCTGGCTATCCAACGTTCTTTCGCCTGCCGTTTCTTTCCCTAATGGGCTTGCTAGGAATTTTCTGTACAGCAGCTTATATGCTGACTGGTTCTCTGTGGGCGATCGGCTTTATTCACTGGATTGTTGTTTTAGTTTGGCTCCAGCTATTCGGCGGACTGCAAACCTTAGGATTAAAGCAAGAACGGCAGGGCTAAGCCTGACGACGATAATGCCGCACCGTCTCTGGAACTTCGATAGCTGCATCTAGCCGTGGATCGGCGATCGGTTCGCCTGCCACCCAGCGCAGCGGCAGTTCTCCTGCCCAAACCGGCAGAGCATAGTCTGGTTCGTCATCAACTGGCGCACCAGACCGCGTCTTGACGGAGGCTTCCTGCAGCGGCAGCGCCAGCACCAGCGTTCCGGCTAGCTCTTGGGGAGACGGCGCTCGCACTGCTGCCCAGCGATCGGGAACCACGTGATTGGTAAAGGCTTCTAGCGCTACCGATTTTTCTTCTACCGTATCAACCACCATTGCCTTACCAAAAACTACGACGGAGCGGTAGTTCATCGAGTGGTGAAAAGCAGAGCGCGCCAGCACCAAGCCATCGAGCAGCGTTACCGTCAAACATACTTCAATACCTTGCTGCAGCGATCGCAGCATCCGGCTGGCTGGCGAGCCGTGGATATAAAGCCGATCGCCAACTCTGCCATAAGCCGTAGGAATGACAAACGGCTGCCCCTCTACCGCAAACCCAACGTGGCAAATCAAGCCTTCATCCAAAATCTGGTAAACGAGCTGGCGATCGTAATCTCCTCGTTGCGGTAATCGTTTAATCTTTGTTCGAGATGTGATAGGTAGCAGATCGGAACTCGTTTGATTCTCAGATGTAGTCATTTTGGTTTTCTAGAGGTTCTATAGTTTCAATCGCATTGAATTATTGATTTCAAATCCCAATCGTTCATAAACTGGCTTGCCCAGCGGAGACGCATTGAGAACTGCATGAGTACAGTTGATCGATTTGAGATGGGCGATCGCCTGCGCAGTCAGCTTTGTGGCAATTCCCTGTTTGCGATAGGCAGGCTCCACATAAACGCCCCAAATATAGCCATCGCAGCGATAGCCTGGCATCAGGATGTTGGGATAAAGCCCCGCTGACCGCTGACAGCCCACAGAACCAACGATTTGATTTTCTACTTCTGCGACAAAGGCTTGATAGTCCAAATCGCGTCGGGCAGCCTCAATAAATTGCACCACACCTGCTTGCCAATCATCAGCAATGGCGGCTGCAGGCACGTCTAGATCAAGCCACATTTGCCGGAAATGTTCTGCAATCAGCACATCTTCTGTAGGCGTCGTGACTCGGATATTTACAGCTGCTTGGGCTGGCATGGAACGACGTTTCATCAATGACGTTTCATCAATATTGTTAGCCTAGCGAGACAAGTGGACTCCTACAAGAGCCAATTTTGTGTTTTAATAGCAGTCCAATTTTGTCTGATGCCTGCCATGGAACTTGCGCTTACGTTAGATCGATACTCTGACTTGCCGCTGCATCGGCAGGTGTACGAAGAATTACGCCGTGCCATTCTTACAGGTCGGCTGTTGCCCTGTCAGCGAGTGCCCTCTACCCGATCGTTGGCGCAGTCTCTCAAAATCTCGCGGGCTACCGTTACCCAAAGCTACGACCAGCTTTTGAGCGAAGGCTATCTAGAAACACGACAGGGCGCAGGTACGTTTGTCTGCGCCCAACTCCCCGATCCGCTACCGTGGACGGAGACAATTGCTCCCTCGCCCTGCTCGTCGCCGCTGCCACCGCTTTCAGCCTACGGGACGCGCCTGAGCACAACTGCGTTCGCGCTGCAGCCCGACCCGGCAACCGAGATTACCTTCCGCTATAGTCGTCCTGCCTTAGCTCACTTCCCGATGCGGCTCTGGCGCAAGCTGCTCTCTGAGCAGTGCCGAGCAGATTTATCCTGGCTTGATTATGTAAGCGATCCCCAGGGCTACTTGCCGCTGCGGCAGGCAATTGCCTACTATCTCTCTCGGACTCGCGCCGTGCAGTGTCAGCCGGAGCAAATTGTGCTTACCAACGGCACCCAGCAAGCTCTCGCTCTGGTGCTGCGGCTGCTGATCGAGCCAGGAGAAGCGATCGCCCTCGAAAACCCTGGATACCTAAGCGCTCGCCGGATTTTTGCCAGCCATGGTGCTCGGCTTGTGCCCATTCCAGTCGATGCTTCCGGGCTACAGGTGGCGCAGCTAACGCAGGTAAACCTGCCGATTCGTCTGGTCTACGTCACCCCTTCTCACCAGTTTCCCACCGGGGCGATTCTATCACTGGCGCGACGGCTAGAGCTGTTGGCTTGGGCGCAGCAAAGCGGAGCGCTGATTCTGGAAGATGACTATGACAGCGAATATCGCTACGGCGAACAGCCAATTCCGGCGCTGCAAGGGTTACAAACGAGCGGCGTTGTCCTTTATCTGGGTACATTCTCCAAGGTGCTGTTTCCCTCGCTGAGAATCGGTTATTTGGTGCTGCCGTCTTCACTGGTTTCGCTGGTGGCTCAAGCGAAATGGTTCAGCGATCGCCAGTTGCCCACGCTAGAACAACGCGTCCTCACGGAGTTTATTACCGCCGGACACCTAGAAAGCCATATCCGCAAGATGCGATCGCACTATGATCGCAGCCGTCAAGTATTAGTGCAGGCGCTGCAAACCCACTTTGGCGACCAAGCCACGATCCTAGGGGAAAAAGCAGGTTTGCACTTGATGGTGCGCTTTGCCAGTCACAGCGCTGAAGTTATCCAGCAAAAAGCTACTTCGGTGGGGGTTGGGTTGATGTCTGCGGCTCCACACTATTTGGAAGCACCCAGCCCAGATCCACAGAAGGCTGAGTTTATCTTGGGCTATGGCGATCTGGAGGAACGGGCGATCGAGGAGGGAATCCGGCGGCTGGCTCAGGTGCTGAAGTGATGCAGCACACAGAGAATTGCCTAGCAGGACTGAGAGAACTGTTGATATATTTCTTAAACATCGTCCAAAAATTGTACCCCATGCTAAGCTTGCAGCCAATATTTAGCGTTGTGTTGTTGTCTCATCCCCATATGTAGGGGACGATGTGATGGTGGATCAAGTGCTGCAATCAAATTGTAGGTTGAATCGATCGGGCGGTGGCATAGCGAACGGCTTGCGTCGCGCTGGTGCTATCGCGCTTTTGGCAGGTGGGCTATTCGGCAGTGGCATGGCGGTTTCTCCGACAGCGATCGCTGAAGTTACGCCAGAGTTGCTGCTGGCTCAAGATATTGTCGATGGGCTGCCGCCGCCACCCAATGTGGAGCGCCCCGAAGCGCTGCCAGCCTTTCCGCAGGCTCAGCCTCAAATGCCGCCGCAGGCAGCGCCTCCCACCTCTATACAGCCCGCCCCTGTGCGACCTGCCCCAGTCAACGCTCGCCAGTATTGGGTCATGATCAATGGCGATAGTCAACGGCTGCTAGAGCAGGTGCAGCAGGTTGCAACGACTGCATCCATTCAGGACTACCAAGGGAAGCGGATGATCGTTGCTGCCTTTGATGACTCCGACCACGCCGAGCGGCAAGTGCAGATCTTGGCATCGCGCGGCATCGGCGCCCAGATCATTCGGGCAGAAGGCGCTGCGCTAGCCAGTGGTACATCAAACCCGAGTAGCGCCACTGTACCGATTCAGCGATCGGCTGTGCCAGCGGCAGTTGCACCCGACTTGCCCCCTCCCGATCTACAGCCCTCATCACCCGGACAGCCCGGACAAACTCTCCAAGAAACACCGAGCGGCTCTCCTAGAGAGGTAGAGTTTGGCGGACAATCGCCATCCCTCAATCAGTTCCCTAGCCCGCCGCCGCTACCTGGCAGTCCTGCGGCTGCGCCTGTTAATGCTCGGGAGGCAGGGCGCAATGCTCTCAGCCCATCTGGCTCACCCAGCAGACGCGCTTACTACGTAGTGATCCCGGGCGAGCAAAACGAGCTAGATGCCATCATGAACCAGGTGATTCGGCTAGGCGATAACTTTGGCATTGCGCAACTGGTACAGCAAAGTGGTACTAGAGGAGCGCATGTTCAGATCGGTCCTTTTACCGATCGCCGAGCCGCTAACCGCTGGAATCGCTATTTCCGTGACTTTGGCATGAATGCCCGGGTGTATGTCGATCGCTAAAACTCGCTAGGGCTGTAGCGTTTGTTGAGCGGTGTGGGTGAGGTGTTGCAGCGTCGCTAAATCCGGCGCTGCCTCCCCTGTCGTTTGCAGCCACAGTAGATACTCGATGTTACCTGCCGGACCCAGCAGCGGCGACCAGGTTAAGCCCTTGTACGCCCAGCCTAATGCTTGTGCAGCTTGCAGCACTTGGTCGATCGCTTCTGCCTGGGCTTTGGCTTCCCGCACCACGCCTTTCTTGCCCACTTTTTCTCTGCCCACCTCGAACTGCGGCTTCACCAGCAGCACAACTTCGCGTGGAGGCTGCAGCAACTGCCAAAGCGCAGCCAGAATCTTTGTTAGTGAAATAAACGAAACATCCACAACCCCTAAATCGGGAAATGGCTGATCGGCGGTGTACAAATCTTGTGGGGTCAGATGCCGCAGATTGGTGCGCTCCCGCAAAATCACCCGATCGTCCTGACGCAAACTCCAGGCAACTTGCCCATAGCCCACGTCAATTCCATAAACCAATTTCGCTCCTGCCTGCAGCAGACAGTCTGTAAAGCCACCCGTCGAGATGCCGCCATCCAAACACACCCGCTCGCCCACCTGAATCCCAAACGTCTGCAGCGCCTTTGCCAGCTTTTCGCCGCCTCTAGAGACGTAGGGCGAGCGCTGCTTCACCTCAACTACCGCTGTCTCGGCGACTTCGGTGCCGGGTTTATCCACTATCTGCTGGTTTACCTTCACTTCGCCAGCCCGAATTAACCGCTGCGCCTGCTGCCGCGAGTCACAAAGTTGGCGATCGACTAGAAGAGTATCTAAACGAAGTTTGGGCAAAAGTAAAATCCTTTGGCTGAGCGTGGGTTAAGCCCACGCTCAGTGTTGCTATGCATTCAGCGTCTTATGCATTTAGTCTTGGTTATGCACTTAGTCTTGATTATGCATTCAGACTTTGCAGGTACGCTTCGACTGCCTCATTGACCACATCGGTCATCGGTTTGCCTTGCTCTTTTGCTGCCGCTTTTAGCCGATCGTAAACGGCATCTCGAATTCCTACGCGGTAGCGGGGTTTCCCGCTCTTGTTGATGGGCGATTCGTAGGTCAAGGCAAACTCTCGCAGAGCTGCCAAGCCCACCCGATCGCAGAAGTCCCCAAAGTTCTCGGACGGCTTACGGTTCTTCTTGAAGTTAACGAAGACTGGCTCTAGAGTGCTTTCCAGGTCTTCGATCGCCATATTATCGACGTATGCCTGAGATAAACGAGTTTGGTTAGAGGCAGCTCCTAGCCACACCTGATAGGCGTTTGGCGATTGACCGACAAAGCCCAGTTCTGCCAAGTAGGGGCGGGCGCACCCGTTCGGACAACCCGTCATGCGGGTAATGAAGCTTTCCTGCGGTAGCCCGACTTTGTTGAGCAGCGCCCGAATGCGATCGATCACGTTTGGCATCACCCGCTCAGATTCAGTAACCGCTAAGCCGCAGGTCGGCAGGGCAGGGCAAGCCATCGACAGCTTCACCAAGGGATCAATTGCCTCAGCCCGCTGCACGTTGTAGCGATCGAGAATGCCCTGAATCTCGTCCTTGTGGGCGGGATCGATCTCGTATAGCACCAGGCTCTGGCTCGGCGTCAGGAGGATGGGCAGTTGAAACTTCTCTTCGATTTCACGCAAGGCAGTTTTCATCTGCACCGTGCCTTCGTCTTTAATCCGTCCGTTTTGAACGTTAATGCCCAAAAACAGCTTGCCGTCGCCCTGTTCATGCCAGCCCAAATAGTCTTTGTACTCAAATGCAGGCGTGGGATGCAACGGCTGCATGGGCTTGCCCAAGTAGCTTTCTACCTTTTCCCGGAATTGCTCAACTCCCCAATCGTGCAGCAGATACTTGAGGCGGGCGTGGCGGCGATTGAAGCGATCGCCATAGTCGCGCTGAGTGGCAACGATCGCCTTGATCGCATCATACACGTCTGCCTTATCTACATAGCCGATTGGGTCTGCTAAGCGGGGGAAGGTTTCTTCTTTATTGTGGGTACGTGCCAGTCCGCCGCCCGCATAGATATTGAAGCCTTCGAGGTCGCCTTGGTCGTTGGTGATCACAACGAGGCTCAGATCCTGTGAGAACAAATCCACCGAGTTGTCGCCCGGAACGGTCACACAAGCTTTGAACTTGCGCGGCATGTAGTGTTCACCGTAGATCGGTTCTTCGCCTTCATGGAAGATTGCACCATTGCCATTGCGCTGCAAAGCGGCGAGCACATCAGGGTGCGGCTCAGCGCTAATGGCTTTCTCGCCGTCTAGCCAAATTTCGTAGTAGGCACCCGTTTTGGGAGCCAGCAGACCTGCAATCCGATCGGCATATTCAGTAGCGTAAGCATATTCCGGGCGGTTTTTGTAGGGCGCAGCCGGAGCCATGACATTTCGGTTGACATCGCCACAGGCACCCAGCGTTGATCCCAAGTTCCGGACGATCGTAGACAACACTGTTTTCAGGTTTTGCTTGAGGATGCCATGTAGCTGGAAGCCTTGGCGCGTGGTCACCCTAATTGTGTGGTTGGCATACTGATCTGCCAGGCGATCCAGCACCAGGTAAAGCTGCGCTGGCGCATAGCCACCAGGATTGCGCGTCCGCAGCATAAAGATGTAGTCTTTCTCCTGCCCTTTAATGCGGTTATCTCGATTGTCTTGCTGGTAGGAGCCGTGATACTTGAGGATTTGCACCCCCTCTTCACTGAAATGGGTGGTGTCTTGCAGAATTTCAGTGGCAACGGGTTCACGCAGAGCATTGCTGCGCTCTTTGATGCCTTCAACTTTGGATACTTTGGCGGGAGTCGTGACCATCTCTAGAATCGGCGATTGAGAACAGTGATAAAACGAGTAGCGAAAAGAGAACCTGGAAAAAGCGATCGCCAAAAACAGCGCGATCGGGTGAAACACCGTTTAGCGGCATTAAGCTAATTCCGGTATCCCGATCGGAAAAGGGTAATTTTTTCGACAGATCTGATTCTAGCATTGCACCCATTTGTCGAAGTGCCCTGCAACATTAGGAAAAGTTTAGTTTAGGTAGGCAACGGACTTAAAGCAATTCCCGTGCTAAATCTCTGCTAAAGCTCTTGAGGGGTTCTCACGCTAAAGTTTTATAGAGACAATCATTAAGTTCTGAGTGAGTCAAATCAGCCACAGTCTAATTCCCCCCGTCCCAACGCCAGCGAGACATGGAAGTTTATTGCACTCGACCGAGCTGTCCCCGCCCTGTTAATCAACTGCCCGACTTAGACGATCACGACAACCTGATGACAGCTCAGCAGCGGTTTTGTACTACCTGCGGGATGCCTCTTATGCTCGCCGATCGCTATCTTCCTAGGCGGCTGCTGGGACGAGGAGGCTTTGGGGCAGCCTTTTTGGCGTGCGATCGCTACATTCCCGAAACAGAAGAGTGTGTCGTCAAGCAGTTTCTGCCCAGCAACAACCTTTCTGCCGATAAACTCAAGCTAGCGCAAACGCTGTTTCGGCGGGAAGGGCAAGTCCTCAAACAGCTCGGTGTACATCCTCAAATTCCTGACCTCAAAGCATTTTTTCCCTTAACCGTACCCAGCCGCATTCCGGGTGAAACCGAGCAGCTTTTCTACCTGGTGCAGGAATTTGTGGATGGCTACACGCTGGAAGAAGAACTAGAGCGCAACGGCAAATTTTCGGAAGCAGATATTTTGCACCTGTTGAGGGAAATTTTGCCTGTGCTTCAGTACGTGCATAACAATGGCTCTATCCACCGCGATATTAAGCCGTCTAATATTATTCGCCGGCGGGATGGGTTGCTGTATCTACTGGACTTTGGAGCCGTCAAACAGGTTACGGCTGGAGCAGGCAGCCAAGCCCAAACTGGCATTTATTCAATGGGCTTTGCTCCACCAGAACAGATGCAACGCGAAGAGGTTTATCCCTCTACCGATCTCTATGCCCTCGCGGTTACTTGTGTGATGCTGCTGACGCAACAGCAGCCGCGCGACCTATACGATGCTTATAACAACACTTGGAGCTGGCGCAGCCGTGCTAGGGTCAGCGATCGCCTAGAAGCTATCCTTAACCGGATGCTGCAAGCCAATCCCATCCATCGTTTTCAGTCGGCAACCGAAGTGCTAGCCGCCCTCCAGCCTGCGCCTCAGCCCACTCCCATTCCGCAGCCTAATCCGCAGCCCAACCCACATGCCCTCAATCCGCAGCCTGCTCCCATTCCGCAGCCTGCTCCCATTCCGCAGCCTGCTTCTAAACCCGTTCGTCCCGTCAAGACTCGGCTACCCCGTCCTTCTTTTTCGCTTCCCGAATTTATTGCTGAAGCTGCTTTTACCGGCGTTGAAGGGGGGTTGCTAGCGATCGCTGCTGCCAGCGTTCTGGGGACAGCCGTAACTCCTACGTTTTGGCTACTCTTGTTAGGCGTAGTTAGCGTAATGGTGTTTGCACAGTCGCGCCGCTGGATTGAGAAAGTTGACTTGATGATTATTGCCATAGCATCGCTGGCGGTCGTGGTGCTGATTCCCGCGCTAAACAAAATTTTGCCGGTGGCGGGTGGAGTGGTTCCGTTGCTGCAGGTTATTTTGCCGATCGTGCTGTTTGCCGGGTTGGGCGCAATCGCCGTGGCGCTAATCTTTCGATTGATTTACACCCTACTCGCTCGCTGGATGTAAGAGTTAATCTGGGAATACCCACTGCATCGCCATCGAGCTATGACTCAAAAAAATGAAACGCTGCCGCTGGTTGTGTCGTTGCTAGTCACGATCGCTCTGCTGGGAGGCGGCGGCTGGTGGCTGGCAAATCGATTTAACTTATTAGGTGCAGATTCGCCAAATTCAACTGGGGTGGTGGCTTCAGGCGATCGTGCTTCGTTTGAGAGCCGCCTGAGCCTGGGTGGCAAAGTGCTAGCGCCAGATGGAGCTAACGACAACCCAGATGCCAAAGCGAAAAAGCAGGCAGGCGTGGAAGCAATTGCTGCCAAAAACTATGCCCAAGCGGTTGCCGACTTGGAAGCCTCTCTGCAAGCCAAAGCCAATGACCCAGAAGCGCTGATATATCTAAATAATGCCCGGATTGGCGAACAGAAAGCCTACACAATTGCTATTGCCGTACCGTTGGCAACAGACGTAGATGCCTCACTAGAGATGCTGCGGGGCGTGGCACAGGCGCAAGACGAGGTAAACAAAGCGGGCGGAATCAGTGGCGTTCCACTGAAGGTGGCGATCGTTGATGACGGCGGTACAGTCGAAGGGGCGCAACAGGTAGCGGCAGGCTTAGTTGGAGATAGCAGCATTCTTGGCGTGGTGGGGCATTACACGAGCGATGCCTCGATCGCCGCTGGCAAAGTTTATGACCAAGGCAAGCTGGTAATGATTTCGCCAGTTAGCACATCGGTTCAGTTATCCAACGCTAGTCCTTTTGTCTTTCGTACGGTTCCTAGCGACTTTGCCGCCGCTAGAGCTTTGGCAAATTACATGACCGGCCAGCTCCAGCAGCAGAAAGCAGCAGTCTTCTTCAATTCTCAAAGCGGCTATAGCCAGTCGCTCAAATCTGAGTTTGTCTCGGCGCTAGGGCTAAGCGGGGGGCAGGTCGTGAGCGAAATAGATCTTTCTAGCGCTAGCTTTAGCGCCGCTGCTAACCTGCAACAGGTAACACAGCAAGGGGCAACGGTGCTGGTGCTGCTGCCCAATTCTGGACAGCTCGATCGGGCCTTGCAGGTGCTCCAGGTCAACCAAGGACAGCTCAAAGTGCTGACAGGCGATGATGCTTATGCTCCCAAGACGCTCTCTGTGGGACAAAAGGCAGCCGAAGGACTGGTCGTGGCGGTTCCCTGGCATATTTTGGCAAATCCGCAGGCTCCCTTTGTGCAAAGCTCTCGCCAGCTCTGGAAAGCGGATGTAAACTGGCGAACTGCCATGTCTTATGATGCAACTGCTGCGCTGGTTGCTGCCCTTGGCACAACTCCTACCCGTCAAGGGGTACAGGAGGCGCTCAGGTCGGCTGGATTTTCGACTGAAGGAGCAGGTGGAAGCGTACAGTTTCTACCTTCTGGCGATCGCAATCAATCTGTACAGCTCGTACAAGTTCAGCCCGGATCGCGATCGGGGTATGGATTTGACTTTGTGCCGCTTCGCTAGGTGCAACCTAACGTAGTTCTTCTGAAAATAAATTTTTGGCAGGTTTTGGCAGTTTTCTCGATGCGCTGCAATGTTGCCAAAGCCTAATTTCAAGCGCTTAGTCGCTAGATCAAGCTGCAGAGATCAAGTTGGTTCAAGATAGCGGCATGTTATCTAGAAGCTTGCGGAATCGATTGTTGTCCTGAAGAATCTGTTCATTAGAAATACTTGTTTCAATTCTGCATTTTTCCTGCCGCAGCAAATTTATGGCTCAAAAAAATGATGCGCCTGCGCTAATTGTGTCGCTGTTGGTCACACTGGGTTTAATTGGCGGCGGATTGTGGTGGCTGAGGCAATCGGATTTCAGCATCGGCAATTTTGGTGGTGGAGCTTCACCCAGTGTCTCTCCTCCGGTAACTAATTCTTCTCCGGCAGCCGCCACCCAATCAGCCGGGCAAACCGCCCAAACCTTTGCCGAAGTTGAAAATGTGCCGTCTGGATTGTTCAACTATGGCGGCAGCACTAGCTGGGCTCCAATTCGTGGGCAGGTTGATCCCCAAATTCAATCTGCTTGGAGTGGGTTTCGGCTGCGCTATACACAGCCTGCGACCGGTTCGCCTGGCTCCTCCATGGGCATCCGCATGTTGCTCAACAATCAGCTTTCCATTGCTCAGTCTTCTCGATCGCTGAAGCCAGAAGAGTACCAAGCTGCCCAAACGCGCGGCTTTACGCTCAAAGAAATTCCAGTAGCGCTAGAGGGGATTGCCGTTGCCGTCCATCCTGGCTTGAACCTGCCCGGACTGACGATCGACCAGCTCAAAGGCATCTACACCGGCCAGATCACCAACTGGAACCAAGTTGGCGGCGCAGATGTGCCGATCGTCCCTTACTCACGCCGTCCAGCAGATGGCGGCACTGTAGAATTTTTTGTGGAGAATGTTTTGGGTGGCGCGGGCTTTGATGCCACTGTGCAATACATCAACACCACTACGGAAGCCTTGCAGGCAGTGGCTACCAATCCCGGCGGCATCTACTACGCCTCTGCTCCAGAAGTGGTGGGGCAGTGCGGGGTTCAACCCCTGGCGCTGGGACGACAATCCACAGAGCTTGTTGCACCTTACCAGGAACCGTCCGTTCCGGCAGCAGAGTGCTCAGCGCAGAACCGCACTCAGCTTGATGCAGACGCGCTGCAAAGCGGGCAATATCCTCTAACGCGCAGGCTGTTTGTGATCGTTAAACAAAACGGGCAGGCTGACCAGCAGGCAGGAGAAGCCTATGCGAACCTGCTGCTGTCTGAACAAGGGCAATCGCTGTTGAGCAAAGCCGGATTCATTCGAATCCGTTAACAGTAGGACGGTTTTCCAGCGTTTGCGCTTGCTTGCAGCTAAATATTTTTTGGAGAGCCGTGCAGAGCACGGCTCTCCAAAAGGTCCTCTAAGTAAGAGAACCTCTAAAAAGTTACTTTTTACTGCTTAAGGTTGCAGATCTCCTCTAGCCCCTCCTATAGAAAAGGGGAAACCGAGCCGTTCAAAGCTGCCCTTTATCAGGAAAATTTAGGGGGATCGAACAACGTAGCGTTGAAGAAATCTCTCAGGATTAGGAGGCTATTCAAACGTGCTAGCTGATTTGACTAGGGTTTTGGCGAACGATCGATTCAGCAGGTAAACAGAGCAAATTATCACTATAGGTACGAATCAACCCCCGCTGACGCAGCTTACCCATTAAGCGGGTCACGGTGACCCGAGTAGAGCCGATAGCGCTGCCAATTTGCGCATGCGTTAGCGACCAAGGCAGACAATAGCCTTCTTCGCAGGGTTCGCCAAATTCTTCAATCAGCAGCGTCAGGAAGCCAAGGAGGCGATCGATCGTCCGGCGTTGCCCCAGCGTACTCAGCCACAAAAGTTTGCGCTGGTGCTGGTAGCGGAAGGCATCGAGTACCTCGCGGCGAAAATGCGGCCAGTTGTCGAGATCGTGCCAATATAGCCAGATCACTGCGGTTTGATCAACATGTGCAAAGCTTTGCAGCATGAACGGTGACTGCGCCACAATTTCAAAGGGCTGCCCTGCTCCAACAAACCCGAGAAATGCTTCTTCTGAATTGATTCTGGGAGCGCGCGCGCTGTTGGGCGTGGCGCTAACCTGCGCTTCACCAACCAGCCGAACCGCACCACGCTGGACTAAATAAAGTAGACCTGCTCGCGTAGGGATTTTCTCATCTTTACTGAATGTGCGATAGCGATAATGCTCTTGCGCCCAATCTAAAATTCTTTGCCAAGTCAGGAAAGGACGAGCACTTTCGGGTTGTGATGACGCTGAAAACATAGGGGCAGCTCTTGAAGTCAGTAGCGATGGGAAACTCTGCACCGGGAGTAGTGGGGTAGCTGACTGGCTTAGTGATTTTCACTGAGCAGCGATCTTCACTGAGCAGTGGAATTCACTGAGTAGTGAGCTGCACTCGTGAGGTTGACTCAATGGATGGATTAAATCAACTCACAGCGTAGAATCAGCTTAACCTTACACTTTCTTCATAGTGTAGAGAGAAATACGGAAACTGCTGGCTTTGTGTGAACTTTGAAACCAAAAGACTACTAACCAGCCTGCTTTTACAGAAGCTCATTCTACCTGTAAAAATTATTTAGCCCCAAACCCTATAGGAATTGAGCCAAATTAAAAATTTAGTTCAGACGACAGTATAAGCATCTTAGTGAGTTTGTCATCCTTGTCCATCCTAACGCTGTCAATTCGGTCACTACTAGTTCGTAGGCTACAAAAAGCACTGCAATTACAGCAAGAGCTGCTACCTGGGGGACAGGTAGCTCCACTTACTGCTTCTATTGGTGCTGTATCTATTAAACAGCCCTTAGCAATTTCCCCTTCCGAAATTTCCCTGAATCGATTCAAGCAGTCCAGCCCAATTCGCTACGTTTCGGCGATCGCGTTTCGCTTAGCTCGTCAGCTCCAAATGGAGGCTAGCCGTCTGGGAAACGCACTTGATACTGCTTCAATCAAGAGAATGCAAATAGAAATTGCCCAGATCGTTGTTGAGCGGCTAGCTGATCTAGCCGCTGCCGATTTAGCCTCAGAAAGCCCTAATTTGTCAGCCCTGGTTTGGCAAAATTGTCAGGTTCAGACGGCTGAACCAGGTTGGGTTTACCTAGAGCTAACCGATCGCGGTGTAGCAATTTGGCTACAAGCCCTGATCGATCAGCAACTGCACGATGGTAGTTTCCCTGTATTGGAGGCAAATAGAATTGGGCAGTTTTCTAACCTTGCCTCTGATCTCAGTAATTCTACCAGTATATTTTCGTTTCTGTATACCCATGCTCGCTGCTGTTCCTTGTTGTATTTAGCAAACCAAACTGGACTGATTCAGCTTGATATTGCTAAATGTGCTGTCTCACGCTCAAATTTAGCTGTGCTTGATCCACTCCTTTTGCCCTGGCAAGACGATCGCTCCCGCCTCCGCTGCCAGCACCCCGCCGAGCTACAGCTCGTCTCACAGATCGTCAATGTCCTAGACAGACTTGCTGATCTACCTGATCTTGATTTACCTGATCTACAGACAGATCATTGCCCCAAGCAATACAGCAAGCTTGCCCACCGCCTTAGCCAAGATTTCCAATCCTTTTATGCTGCCCATCCCATTTGGGGAACAGTGAGAGACGATTTGCCGCTTGCTCAGGTGCGGTTGGGCTTGGTCTTAATCACGCAAAGATTGATGCAATTGCTGCTGAGAGGAATGGGGATCGAGGCGCCGGCAGAGCTATAGCCAGCAGCCACGGGCAATTTGAGGGGGCAACTTTACGGTAGAGTGACGACAGTGGATCAGGAGCTAGGGGAGAAGGTGTATTTATTGATTCCAGCCGCCGGATCAGGGCGACGGATGGGCAGCGATCGCAACAAACTTCTGCTGCCGCTTCTGGGAAAGCCAATTCTCGCTTGGACGCTGCTAGCAGCAAAACAGTCCCGCTCGATCGCCTGGATCGGCATCATTGGGCAGCCCTATGATTGGGATGACTTTAAAGCAATTGCCGCTGAATTAGACCTGCTGGAGTCCGTTCAGTTTATTTCGGGTGGCGCAACCCGCCAAGAATCGGTTTACTGTGGTCTGAAAGCTCTACCGCCCATTGCCAGCCGCGTGCTAATTCACGATGGCGCTCGCTGCCTTGCCACGCCCGACTTGTTCGATCGCTGTGCAGCTGCCCTTGCAGACTGTGCTGGCTTAATTGCCGCCGTGCCTGTGAAAGACACTATTAAAGTTGTGAATGCTGAAAGCTTGATTGAACATACGCCCGATCGCAGTCAACTTTGGGCAGCCCAAACGCCGCAGGGCTTTGCGGTTGAATCGCTGTTGCAATGCCATGAGCAAGGAATTCAAGCGGGATGGGAAGTTACCGATGATGCCGCTCTATTTGAGCAATGTGGCTTACCCGTGAAAATTGTGGCGGGAGAGGAAACAAACTTGAAAGTGACAACCCCTGTCGATCTGGCGATCGCAGAATTCATCTTGCGGCAGCGGACTGAGCGCTGATAGTCTTTGGCTAGAGGGTAGTTCTGCTTACTGGTAATGCTGATTTAGACGAGATGCGATAGAACTCTAGATAGAATTAGCTTTTCCGCACAGCCGCTACCGTAAAGAAGAACGGCAGGGAGAAACACATGGGCTTAGGCTTACTGAAAGACGGCAAATGGGTCTCAGAACGGGAGCAGGAGGACGATAAAGGGCAATTTGTTCGCCCTTCCACTACCTTCCGCAGCTGGATCAAGGCAGAGGGCAGCGAGTTCACACCGGAAGCTGATCGCTACCATCTTTATGTCTCGCTTGCCTGCCCTTGGGCACAGCGAACGCTGATTATGCGCCAGCTCAAAGGATTGGCTGATGCTATTTCAGTGTCCATCGTCGATCCGGTAATTGAGGATCAGGGCTGGGAATTTTCCGATGCGCCGGGCAGCATTCCCGATTCGGTGAATCATACTCAGGCGCTCTGGCAAATCTACACGCTGGTTGAGCCGCAGTACAGCGGACGAGTCACTGTGCCGATTCTATGGGACAAACACACCAAAGCAATTGTTAATAACGAGTCCCGCGAGATCATTCGCATGCTGGATACGGAGTTTGGGGAGATCGCCAATGATTTTGACCTGTGCCCAGCAGATCTGCAAACCCTGATCGATGAAACGATCGACGCAATTTACCAGCCGATCAACAACGGCGTTTATCGAGCGGGCTTTGCTACTCAGCAAGCTGCTTATGAAACAGCTGTGGGCGAGCTGTTTGATGCGCTTGACCACTGGGAAGCCGTTTTAGGGAAACAGCGCTATCTCTGTGGCGATCGGCTAACTGAAGCAGATATTTGCCTCTTTACAACGCTGTTCCGCTTTGATGCTGTCTACTACGTGCATTTCAAGTGCAACTTAAGACGAATTGTGGATTATCCCAACCTTTGGGGTTATCTGCGCGACATCTATCAGCTTCCTGGCGTGAAAGACACCTGCAACCTAGACCATATCAAGCTGCACTACTATAAGAGCCACCCCAAGGTCAACCCAACACGAATTGTTCCAGTCGGTCCAGTGATTGACTTTGAAACGGCACATGGACGCGATCGCATACCTGCGGCGGCACGCTGAAGGTAGTCAAACTAGCATTGGGCTTCTAGACGCGGCTCTTCATAACCAACGACCCCTTGGGTACAGGTGGATCGAGCGCGTTTTCGATCGTAATCAACATTTGTACTGTTGTAGACTGACAGGCTGATGCAGGCGCAAGCCATTGCGTATTGGTGGAACCTGCCTCACTGGCGTTGAACTGACCGCAAAAGGTGGGATCTTTTCCCGAGGGCGGCATTGCCCAAAGCCGATAAACCTGACCTGAGGGCAACACGGGTAAATCTTTCACCACCATGATCACCTGCTGTCCTTCCGCTACCATGACGCTGCCAGAAGCATTGTTAGCTTGCGCTGTCCCCTCCAGCGCGTAGGTCAGCGTCCCTCGCTGCTGGAGTGCGGCAATAATTGATCTAGCTTCCTGGGCATCTTGCCGCAAGCGGTAATTGTCCACGCCCAGCGCAACCAAAGCAGCGGCGGCGATTGCACTTAGCCCCCAGAATGATGTTCTCGATCTGCGCTTAGAACCAGGCTGAGCAAAGCGTCGAGAACGTCCTAGCTCCGTTAGGCTGCCGCTAGAATTGGACGTGTCGGCTGGGTTGCTTGCTGCAGTTTCAGGTGCCGCCTCAGCAAGCTGAGGGGTTGTCTGGGCAATTCCCAAAATCTTCTCTTTTAACAGCAGCGATGGTTCCTGTCCGGGTAGGGCATAAGCCATCAAGCCCAACACCTCTTGCAGACGCTCGGCTTCTGCAACTAGTTCTGGGTGAGTAACTAGAAGATGCTGCACCGTTTCTGTTTCTTCAGGGCTGAGGTCGCCCAAAGTATAGCCCGCGAGGAGTTCTTGCCAGTGGTCAGGGAGAGGCGATCGAGTCATAGTAGGAAGTGAGAGGGGGAAGTAGGAGGGGGGGGAGTGGAAGAGTATAGAGAGCTTAAATTTCAGCTATGGGACTTATCCCTCACCTCAAACATGGTCCTGTAGGGCTTGCCGCAGTTTCAGCAATCCTTGGCGCGATCGAGTTTTGACTGTGCCTAGTGGAATCTCTAGTCGTTTAGCGATCTCAGATTGGCTCAACCCCTCGTAGTAGCCAATTTCCAGCACCCGTCGTTCATTAGGTGGCAGTTGCTCTAGGGCAGTGAGGATGAGCTGCGCTCGTTCACCCATCGAAACTTGCTCTAGGGGAGTGGCAGCATCAGTTTCACTGCGGTTCATACCTGCCCACCGCTGCAAAGATCGATAGCGCGTCCCTCGCGATCGCAGTTTATCAATGGCACGAGAGCGGGTCATAGTTGTTAGAAAGCTGCTCAAAGAGCCGCGAGACGGATTGTAGGTGTTGCGCTGCCAGAGCGTTAGGAAGATATCCTGCACAACATCTTCAGCTTCTTCGGCATTTGCCAATACCTTGAAAGCTAGGCTGTAAACTAGCCGAGCGTAGCGATCGTACAGCAGCGAAAGCGCTTGGACTTGACCATTCTGAAGGGCATTGAACAAATCAAGATCTGGCAGATCCGCAGTCAGAGGTGTAATGTTCGCTCCAAGAGCGGGGGGATTTGAGTCCATTGTGGGCATCGAATAAGTGACACGGCGAACCGGGGCAGGGACTGCGATCGCATTGCCGATTCATCAATTGACTCTACTTGAAATACGCAGGATAGAGGCGATCGGATGGGAGAGGACGTCTAAGAAGTTACTTTTTACACCTTGAGGCTGCGGATCACCCCTACTTCTAAAAAGACAAAGCCTGAAAAAGGGGGAACCAAACTGTTCATGGTCCTCCTTTGCAGAGGCTCTGCCTTCTCGAAGAACAGGAGGATTTAGGGGGGCTGAACAACTCAACGCTTGAAAATACTCTTTTCGGACATCTCGTAAGAGAGCAAAATCACTTTAGCTGTAGATGACCTGACTTCTACGCTATCCTAAAGGGCGAAAACCGTAGCTTACTGCGGTCACTTTCCTGCTAAAGCGGATGTGCTAGTTATGACAGGAACAAAAATTGGCAGCTATGCCCCAGATTTTGAGCTTCCCGGTGCAGATGGTTCGGTGCATCATCTCACACGCTACCTGGAGCAGTACCGGGCAGTGGGCGTAATCATTATGTGCAATCATTGCCCTTTTGTGAGGCTTTATCTCGATCGCCTCAAGCAGATCCAGGCTGAGTTTCAGAGTCAGGGCTTCACACTCATTGGCATTAACGCCAACGATGACCAGCGCCATCCAGAAGACAGCTACGAGAAGATGAAAGAATTTGCGGCAACTCAGGCGCTCAATTTTCCTTATTTGCGGGATGTCACCCAAGATGTCGCCCGCAGCTTTAGTGCAAGTCACACCCCCGAGGCATTTCTAATCGACCAAGCAGGTGTTGTGCGCTACATAGGCGCAATTGATGACAGCCCTCAAGCACCAGAAGCAGTCCAGCAGGCTTACCTGCGTAATGCAATTGCTGATTTGCTAGCAGGGCAGCCAATCAAAACAAATTTCACCAGTGCCGTCGGCTGTTCTCTCAAGTGGCATCCGTAGAGCTCTGTCAAGATTCACACCTGCCAGCTCACTCAATTAGGTTACAGAACAAATTTCTGCTGCTATCTTAGGGTGGAAACACTCCAATGTAACAGAAGTTATCAATTTCATGGGATTAGCATACCAGCGTGTTCTGCTAAAGCTGAGCGGTGAGGCATTGATGGGCGACCTCGCCTATGGGATTGACCCCGGCATCGTGCAAAGTATTGCTCAAGAAGTGAAAGAAATCGTCTCGGAAGGGGTTCAAACGGCGATCGTCGTCGGTGGTGGCAACATTTTTCGGGGTGTCAAAGGGGCAGCAGCCGGCATGGATCGGGCAACGGCTGACTATGTGGGGATGATCGCAACTGTAATGAATGCCATCACGCTGCAAGATGCACTAGAGCAACTGGGCATCCCAACGCGAGTACTATCGGCGATCGAAATGCAAGAGGTGGCAGAACCTTACATCCGCCGTCGCGCTATTCGGCATCTTGAAAAAGGACGGGTGGTAATCTTTGGGGCAGGTTCTGGCAATCCTTTCTTTACAACTGACACCACAGCAGCGCTGCGAGCAGCCGAAATCAATGCAGAGGTAGTCTTCAAAGCCACGAAAGTAGATGGCATCTACGACTCTGACCCCAAGAAGAATCCCAATGCTCGCCGTTTTCAAAGCCTTACCTATAGCTACGTGCTCAACCACGATCTGAAAGTGATGGACTCGACGGCGATCGCATTATGTAAAGATAATAATATCCCGATCATTGTGTTTGACTTATCTGTACCGGGAAATGTTCGTCGCTCCATCATGGGAGAATCGATAGGAACGATTGTGGGAGGCTCTTGTGAAGTTATCTGACGTTGAAAGTCATATGCAAAAGGCAGTTGAGGCAACTCAACGCAACTTCAATACAATTCGGACGGGTCGCGCTAACGCTGCCATTCTCGACCGCATTCAGGTGGAATACTACGGCACACCAACGCCGCTCAAATCGCTAGCAAATGTGAATACACCCGACTCTAGCACGATCGCCATTCAGCCCTACGATCGCAACACGCTTAACCTAATTGAGAAAGCCATCTCTATGTCCGACGTGGGCTTAACGCCCAGCAATGACGGCGTGATTATCCGGCTTAACATTCCCCCTCTAACCAGCGATCGCCGGAAAGAACTCGTCAAAACGGCTGCCAAGTACGCTGAAGAAGGCAAAGTCTCAGTTCGCAACGTCCGCCGTGATGCTGTTGATTCAGTCCGCAAACAAGAAAAGGCAGGCGAAGTCCCAGAAGATGAAGCCCGCGATCTGCAGGACAGCATCCAAAAGCTAACGGACAAATATATAACCAAGATCGATCAGCTTTTGGCAGAGAAAGAAACCGACATCACTACGCTCTAATTTACTGAGCGAGAATATTCGCTCTACTCAAGAAAATACGCTTGTGGGGTAGGCATTTTGCCTGCCCAGTTTTAATGCATAAACTTAGAAACGCTGCGCTACTGGGACTATTTGAGGGTCACGCTGCATCCCCTTAAATGTCCCATTTGCACGCACAGCGTAACGCCGTATAGGCTTATGACTGCTGCATTTGGAACGAGATGAACTTTCCTACTCACACTTTGCTGTCGAATGTATAGCGTCAAAACTTCCGGAATAGCTGTCAGAATAGCGAATTCTTTAGGGAGAACCAGGGTTTTGGGAACAGCGGCAATAGCAAGGAGAAATGAGTATGAATTGGCTCTCACGAGGCTTGATGGAGCCTTTTAGACCAGGATTACCCAAATCTATACAGCTTGACGCTAGTCAAAACAGTATCGGCTTTATTCGCTTGGTGCTTGCATTAGTTGTCATTTATTCTCACACCTACGATTTGAGCGGGCTGGGATACGATGTCGTTAAAGTGTTAACGGCTGACTCTTACAGCGCTGGAGCAATTGCAGTTGATGGTTTTTTTGTGCTGAGCGGCTGCTTGATTACCGCTAGCTACTTTCGCGTTAAATCTTTTTATATCTTCCTTTGGCACCGGGGGCTGCGGATCTTTCCAGCCTACTGGGTTTGTATCGCCCTCTCAGCCATTGCTCTACCGCTGCTTTTTGGCATTCTGCCGGATGTTGGGTACTTCTGGCATAACTTGCTCAATCCAGCCCTAGCAGCGTTTCAATCGGCGATCGGGCTAGTGTTCCCAACGCTTTTAGGGTGGGCCCCGGACTTAGCCAAAGTCACTGAAAAGATTGCCTGGGTGAAAGGACAGAGTACAATCTCCACGCTTTTTAGCACCAACCCCTATGCCGATTCGATCAACAGTTCACTCTGGACGCTCGGACATGAATTTCGGCTTTATCTGCTGATTGGCGTACTGGGTTGGATTGGACTACTAAGGAAAGAAGTAATCATTGGGCTGTTGCTCATCACTTGGGGAGCCTATGCGCTTGATGCCTCCCATGAAACCGCCCTTGGTTCTGCTGAAGGACTGCGAACCACGACCCACTTTCTGATGGGTGCTGCCTTTTATTTCTGGACACCCCCGCTCAATCGATCGCTGATTCTCTTTTCGTTTGTAGCAGGCACCCTTGCCTTACTCACGCAGGTCTATTGGCTAGTTTCGCCATTGACAACTGCCTACTTGATGTTCTGGCTAGCTAACGTTCTGCCGTTCCAGGGGTTTGCTCGAAAGCGGGATTACAGTTATGGGTTGTATATTTATGCGTTCCCAATTCAGCAAGCGCTAGCCGCATATGGAGTAAGCCAGTGGGGATTTATGGCTTATTTCGCTCTTTCAGTTATTCTGACTACCTTACTTGCCATACCGTCTTGGCACTGGGTTGAGCGCCTAGCTCTGAGTTGGAAACATGCCTTCTCTCCACGTCGGCTTGAACGCTCATAGTTCATCCACGCCAGTGAGGGTCTTTCTTCCCAATATTACTGCTCCACTAAGGCAGCGTTGCCCGTAAAATTACCGAACTCTTCCTCACATCTTCAACGTATTTTCAAAGAACTTCCGCAAACTTTCTGTTTAAAACACATCATTTGCCACTGCAGAACTCTAGACTATGGATTGAAGAGGCAAACCGAGGACTGCCGAGTCTCTCTGCTTATAGTTTGACTGCTCACAGTTTGCCTGCTCATAGGTTGCCCGCGCATGTTTGCCTGCGCCTAGTCTACCTAAGCCAATCTGCCTGAACCTAAATTGTCTATCTTAGGCAGCTCGGGTTCTCAGGTGTAAACAATCGGCTCTGACCCAGTAGACTAGTGCTGACGTTCATCGTATCGTTCAACAAGTACACAGTGAGCGATCGGCTCCAGCCGCTTAGATGGCTTCTGCTTAGCGGCAAGCGACTGCTGGTGAAGGTATTCGCTTGCAGCAGAAAGCGCAAAGAGTTCCAGCCGAGATCGTCTCTGCAAGGCAATATTGGCGTACTTAGGAGTAAAATTTGGGTCTTATGTATGACTGCATCATTGTAGGCGCAGGTCCGGCAGGTGGAACTGCTGCCTATCATCTGGCAAAGCAGGGGCGATCGGTTTTGCTCCTAGAGAAGGAATCTCTCCCACGCTACAAGCCCTGTGGAGGCGGGGTTTCGCCACAAGTCGCTCAATGGTTTGACTTTGACTTTTCTCCAGCCATCTCCCTCAAAACCAACTCGCTTCGGTTTACCTGGAAGCTGGGCGACCCGGTAGAGGCAACGCTAGAAGACCTTGAGCCGATCTGGATGGTACGGCGTGATGTATTTGACCATTTCCTGGTGCAGCAAGCCCAAAAGCAAGGGGCGGAGCTGAAAGACAGTACCGAGGTGCTGGGCATTGAGTTTAAGAGCGATCGCTGGCAGGTCAATACTGCCCACGGCGCGCTAGAAGGACGCTATCTGATTGCTGCAGATGGTGCAAAAGGCCCGATGGCGAAATGGCTGGGCTTCAGCGATCGAAAGCGCCGTTTGGCGGGAGCGCTTGAAGCGGAAGCGCCTGCTACAATCCCCAACTCGCAGGTACATTTTGAGTTTGGCATGGTCAAGAACGGCTATATCTGGAACTTTCCCAAAGCAGATGGTTACTCGATCGGCATTGGCACCTTTCGGGGCGGGGAGCCGCAAGATTTTAAGAGCATCCTGACTGAATATGCTGCCTCGTTTGGCATTGACTTGAAGACGACAAGACAGTACGGACACCCAATTGCTTTATGGGATGGCGATCAGCGATTGCATACGCAAAATGCGCTGCTGGCAGGTGAGGCTGCCTGCGTGGTTGATCCTATGACGGCAGAAGGGATTCGTCCGTCGATCTTCAGCGGGATGAAGGCGGCTGAGGCGATCGATAAAGCGTTGAGCGGCAGCAGCACGGCACTGGAGCAATATAGCGAAGTGATCGCCCAAGACTGGGGTACAGATATGATGTGGGCCCAGCGGATTGCTAGCGTGTTCTATCGGGTTCCGGGGATTGGCTACAAGGTGGGTGTGAAGCGTCCTACGGCGCCAGAGCGGATGGGACAGATTCTCTGCGGTCATGTGCGCTATAGCGATGTGGCGGGGCGGGCGCTGAAGCGGCTGAGTGGTGGTTTGATTCCGGGGATGGGAGGTTAGTTTTTTAAAGTTTCCAGTAGAAGAGTAGATTTAGCACAGCAGGGGCATGGCGATCGTCATGCCTTTTTTTTCGCGTTTTGAGAAGCCGATCGACTTTGAGTGGCTGTTCTGAATTAATTGTCTTCTGAGATTTCTGGTGGATCGGGGGTGTATTCGATTAGATCGTTCGGGGTGCAGTGCAGATGCTTGCAGAGCGAGTTGAGTGTATCTCCTCCAATGCGGGGCATATTGTCCTGATTCTTGAGAGCAGAAATAGCGTTCGGATGCACACTCATCAATTCTGCTAGGCGTTTATTTGTTGTGCGCTGCCTAGCCATAATTTCTCTCAATCGCCAACGAATCACCAATTTCAGAACCTAAAAACCTTCGATTTCTCAAGAGTGTGGATACTAGTAGATATGCCGGGTTAAACCGGATTAAGCAAAGGCTTAGCTTTTCTAATACACGGTTAAACTGTGTAATATAGTTGAAAAACTATAAGCCAGTGCGTAGCAGCGACCAACTCCTTTGCACTGGCTTGTCCCAATTTCTACTGGAGACACCGTAATTATGACTTACGAACGTCGCATCAAGCGATGGATCGTCGTGCGCCTGTTGCCCAATTTGCAGCATATCGATGCGGTCAGGTTTTATAAGTTCTCAGATGCAGAAGGTTATATGCAAACTTTGCGACGACTTGAGCCGACGAGTCGTTATGAGGTGATGTTTGAGGCAGGCGATCGAGATGGGGAGGAGTTGGCTGAATGAGTGTTCTTTAAGGTTAAGTAAGTTGTGCATAGGTGGTTTTTGGCTAGAGGTATTTGAATCCGAACCTTGGGGGAAGACCCCCAAACCCCCTGTCAGGGGACGGCTGCGTCCCCCGACACCCCCTCCAGAGTAGGTGGATTGTGCTAGCCGAGGGTGGTTAGGGTGACGGTGAAAGCAAGAAGGTCATTGGGTTGATCGTTGGGTTGATGATAAGAGGGCAAGGCACATCCAACGCCAACCCGCTGAAACGCTAAAGCCCACATGAATCCTTCTGTCTCCCAACCCATCACTACCCACCATCACCCTGATCTGGAGGGGGTGTCGGGGGACGCAGCCGTACCCTGACGAGGGTTTGGGGGTTCTCCCCAAGGCTCGAATCACAACCTCAAACCCAAACAAACCCACACAATCCCCCCTCCAAACGATCGCCACTTCATCCAACCCATCCCGAAAAACAACCATGATTCTCGAAGTCGCCATCCTCAACATCAAACCCGGTTCATCTGCCGAATTTGAAGCCAATTTCCAAACCGCCTCCCCACTCATCGCCTCCATCCCTGGCTACATTGCGCACCAACTCCAGCGCTGCCTAGAAACAGCAGATCGCTACATCCTCTTAGTGCAATGGCAGCAATTGCAGGATCACACGATCGGCTTTCGCCAGTCCGCAGCTTACCAAGAATGGCGATCGCTGCTGCATCACTTCTATGAGCCATTTCCAACCGTAGAGCATTACGAAATGGTGTTAGGCAATTCCCATCTAGAACAGAACGATCACCCTATGCATTAAATCTACTCCTTCATCACTAGCCTAAATAGACCTTTTGCATAAATCGGCAGAGAACAGATACCCAGATACCCCTCCTTAAACTCTCTAGAAGAGGCGTTCAGCTCTGTTGTACTAACTTATGTACTAGAGTGTTTATGTTAAAATTTGAGCAAAAGCAACTATAATTTGGCAGCGAATTTGAGGTTTCGCAGCGCTCACTACCTCTCAAATTGAAACCGCAGATCAACAGCTGAAGGCTCAAGTTTTTGGAGTTTTTGAATCACTATGAGTATCCCTCAAGAGCGGATTGTTCCCATAGACCTGCGGAACGAAATGTCCCGGTCTTACCTGGAATACGCCATGAGCGTGATTGTAGGTCGGGCATTGCCGGATGCGAGGGATGGATTAAAGCCCGTCCATCGCCGCATCCTCTTCGCCATGCACGAGCTAGGACTGACGCACGATCGCCCCTTCCGGAAATGTGCCCGTGTCGTCGGAGAAGTGTTGGGTAAGTATCACCCGCACGGCGATACGGCAGTCTACGACGCGCTGGTGCGGATGGCGCAAGACTTTTCGATGCGATCGCCTTTAATCGATGGGCATGGCAACTTTGGCTCGATCGACAACGATCCGCCCGCCGCCATGCGATACACCGAGTGCCGCCTGAAGTCTCTGACGACTCAGTCGCTGCTGGCCGATATCGAGTCTGACACGGTTGATTACACCGACAACTTTGATGGCTCTCAGCAAGAGCCATTGGTGATGCCATCTCGCATCCCGCAGCTCTTGCTCAATGGCTCATCGGGGATCGCGGTTGGCATGGCAACCAACATCCCGCCGCACAACTTGAGCGAACTGCTAGACGGTGTGGTAGCGCTGATCCATAATCCCGACATCACCGACATCGAGCTGATGCGCTACATTCCCGGTCCCGATTTCCCAACGGGTGGGCAAATCTTGGGTACTAGCGGCATCCGTGAAGCATACACCACAGGACGCGGCTCGATCACGATGCGTGGCGTGGCAACGATCGAAACGATCGAGCAGCGCGGACGCCCCGATCGGGATGCCATTATCATCACCGAGCTGCCCTACCAAACCAACAAGGCAGCCATGATCGAGCGCATTGCTGAGATGGTGAACGAGCGCCGCCTAGAAGGCATTGCTGATATCCGCGACGAGAGCGATCGGGATGGCATGCGAATTGTGATTGAGCTGCGGCGAGATGCCTATGCGCGCGTCGTGCTCAACAACCTCTATAAGCAAACGCCGCTGCAAACCAACTTTGGGGTTAACATGCTGGCGCTGGTGAACGGCGAGCCTCAGCTGTTAGGCATCAAGCAGGCGCTGCAGGTCTTTCTAGATTTCCGCATCGAAACGATCACCCGCCGCACTCGCTTCCAGCTCCGCAAAGCCGAAGAGCGAGATCACATTCTGCAAGGCTTGCTGGTAGCGCTGGCGAATCTAGATGAGATCATTGCGCTAATTCGCCATGCGGCAGACACTGCCACTGCTAAACAAGAGCTAATGGCGAACTATAGCCTGACGGATGTACAAGCCGATGCCATTCTGCAAATGCAGCTGCGTCGTCTGACCGCGCTGGAAGCAGAGAAAATTCAGCAGGAACACGACGAGCTACAGCGCCGAATCGCTGATTTGCAAGACATCTTGGCGCGGCGGGAGCGGATTCTCGAAATCATCCAGAATGAGCTGACGGAGCTAAGAGCAGCTCATGCCAACCCACGCCGTACGGTGATCGAAACGGCAGACGGCGAGCTGGGCGATATTGACCTGATCGCCAATGAGCAGGCAATCATCCTAGTCACCGAGCAGGGCTACATCAAACGGATGCCCGTCAGCACCTTTGAAGCACAGAGCCGTGCTACTCGGGGCAAAGTCGGTACGCGCATGAAGGAAGACGACGGTATCGATCACTTCCTCACCTGCAACGACCACGACAGCATTATGTTCTTCAGCGATCGCGGCGTTGCCTACAGCCTGAAAGCCTACCAAATTCCTGCGGCCTCACGCACTTCTCGGGGTATGCCGATCGTGCAGATGCTGCCGATCTCGCACGAAGAGAAAATCACCTCTGTTGTGCCAGTCACCGAATTCACGAACGACGAATATCTGGTGATGCTGACCCAGAAAGGCTACATCAAGAAAACTGAGCTATCTGCGTTCGGCAATATCCGCACCAATGGCTTGATCGCAATTTCCCTGGAGGAAGGCGATCAGCTCCGCTGGGTGCGGCGGGCACGTTCCACCGACAGCATCATGATCGGGACGCGCCAAGGAATGGCAATTCACTTTCTGGCAAGCCAAGAGCAACTGCGACCGCTGGGCAGACCGACGCGCGGCGTTCGGGCGATGTCGCTGCGGAAAGGCGATGAGCTAATCAGCATGGATATTTTGCCGAGCCAGGTGGCAGCGGCGATCGCGGCTACAGACGAAGCAGAGTTGGAGGCAGCGGCTGAAGCGGAAGAGCTGGACGACGATCGCAGCCAAGGGCCTTGGGCACTGACGATTACCATGGGCGGCTTGGGCAAGCGTGTTCCTGTCTCGCAGTTCCGGTTGCAAAACCGCGCTGGAATGGGGCTACGGGCGATCAAGTTCCGTAAAGCCAACGATCGGCTGGCGGCACTGCAAGTTGTCAATGAGGATGACGAAATTATCATTGTCACTAACCGGGGCGTGATCATTCGCCAGAAGGTCAAAGCGATCTCCTGTCAGTCTCGCGCTGCTACCGGGGTAAGGGTGCAGCGGCTGGATGAGGATGATGCAATCGTGGCGGTGGCGCTGGTGCCGCCTGCCAATGAAGAAGAGCCGCTGGTGCTATCGGCAAGCGGGGAAGGAGAAGTGCTGGTTCTTCCGACAGGCGACGATGGAGAGGTGTTAGTGTTGCCTCCAAATAGCGACGAGGAAGCTGTAGTTCCGCCTGCTGATGAGGAGCTAGAAGAAAGCTAAATCTCCTCGCTGGGTGCTACGCCAACAGCACCCAGTAGTTTCGATTTCAGCAGATAACCCTGTAAAACTCAGCAACTCTACCAGAATCATGGGAACTACTTTGACGTTGAGCGGTGAAGCGATCAACGCTCTGGATCTTGCGCCTGCTGAAGCAATTCTTCAGCCCTGGATTCAGGAGAACAGGATCGCTGCCCAAGAGCGATCGCTACAGTTTCAGATCGACTACCCGCGTGAGGCAGGCGACCCCAGAGAGCTATCGGAAATTCCAGAAGTGCGGCTGTGGTTTGTGCGGCTGGATGCTCGCTATCCCTGGTTGCCGTATGTGTTGGACTGGGAAGCAGAACTGGCTCGCTATGCGGCAATGCTGGTTCCGCATCAGTTTGCTCCAGATGGGATTCAATACAACCCAGAAGCATTGGAACTGTTCGTGATGCAGAAGGTGTTTGTGCTGACAGACTGGATGCAGCAAAATAACATCGGCAGCCGCACCAAGCTGAAGTTTATAACCAAGATGCTGGGCTATGAGCTAGAGGAAGGGTTTTTTGAGCTGATCGGCTTTTGATTGTGAAAATGCTTTCTGAGTTCAAAAGCTCATCAAGCCGATCGACAGGCGCTGGCTCTCGCCCTGCTTCCAGTTCTCTGTGTAGGGCTACGCGCCTGTATTAGGACAAACCTTTTACACAAAAAGAATCCTAATCCAAGCATGTAGCGCCATGGCGACAACAGGACTAATCAGTAGAAATGTCATTTAGGAAAATTTCGCCCTTACTGTTCACTGCGGCTAAACCGGGCTAGTTGATTCTGCTTCAGTGTAGTCGGAGTAGCGCTCGGAGTAGTAGCTCACTTTGTCGCCTTTGCTAAACGGCGTCTCCTCGCTGCGGCTAAGCCTCAGCAGCGCTGCAACAAGAGTTTTGCTATTGAAGTGGTGGGGCTGTTCCAAGATTTCCATCACCCGCTTCATGCGCTCGGCAGCGCCGCTCATCAATCGTTCGCGCTGAATCCGGGGCAGCAGATCAACTGCACCCTGCACGATCGCCCACTCTCGCTCAGCAGGCGTCACTTCTTTTTGAGCGCCGTTGATCAGCAAAATCTTTAGCTCTGGGTGGTACTGGCGACAGCGACGGCAGGCAGCATAGGGATTAAAGCGCTGAATGCGAGTGTCGATTAATAGCAAATCCGGCAGTGAGACTTTTGCGGCTTTGAGCCGGTTGAGGCTATAAAGCAGATCAACATCCGATGCCTCCCAGATCACTGAAAGCTGCTGCGATCGCAAGATTGCTTGCCAAATTGCTCCTTGATGGCTCATCGGTTGCACCATCAACACAAACTTTGGCAAGACAAACCTGGAAGAGTCAGCCATGGTTTCAGAATAGGAAGCGTAATACAACCTTGAAGACAGAAAGTTTGTCAGGTTGGTGTGGAAAATTTCGACTGCGTTTAGCTTACCCACTTGCACTCTAGTTTGTTCGCTTTAGCTGAATTAGTGCCAAAATTCTACCAACGAGGCTAAAATTCCTTCGTTGAGCAGGAAACCCACAATCGCACTGCCCAGAGGAACCGTTAGATTATCTATTCCTAGCTTTGAAAAGGCTTCTAGTCCAGTGGAAACCAAAGCAATGGCAAGCGGCACTAACCAGGTTTGCGGCACATTCCCCTGGATGCTCAGTAATATTAAGCTACTTACGCCATAGCTGACTAGCGCCATCGTTAGCGATCCTTCCCAGCTTTTTTGAATTTCCATTAGCTTGTAGCGATGTTGCCCCCAGCGTTGCCCAATTAAGGCAGCCAATCCATCCCCCCAAGTCATAGTTAAAATGCCGATTGCGGCATATTGAGGAGCTTGCCGCCAGAATACAGCAATCAAAACGCCGATGCTAACCGAGTAGAAGAAGGTGCCCCAACTTTTGCGCCCTACGCTATTGATCCCAGGTAGAATCGGCAGGCTATAGGAGAGGAGGGCAACAAGGCTAAATAAGACTGAAGCAGCAATGCCAACCCATGCAGGAATTTTGAGCCACCATGCCAGCAGGATGACATTGCCTGTGCCAATATGAACCGCTTTACGAATAATTTCTGGGTCGCCTGTAAACCAACGCTTCAATCCGGCAGCCAACAACCCCACGGCCGTCAGCCATAGAAGGGCGATCGCAACCTGTAGCCACAAATCAGGTGACTCCGAAAGCCAGGACACCGAATCGAGCATCTTAACCCACTTAGCAAAGAAATTCAGCGAGGATGTCCTTAACACTTTAGTGGATTTTAGGGAGCGGATTTTAGATATTGCCTAAAAATCCGTCTTCTGGCAATCAGCAGTCTCTAGCAGAACTCGCTCGATGTGCTCCACAGCTCTTTCTAGCGAAAAGTGGTTAGCTACATGCTGCCGACAGCGCTGACCCAAGGTTGGGTCGCGGTCGCGCCAGTTAATGAATTGCTGGAGCGTTTGCGCCAAATCATTTACATCTCCCGCCGTAAACAAGCCTGCTGCAAACTCACCCGTCAATACTTCTGGAATACCACCCACCCGACTGGCGACGATCGGCACTCCGCAAGCCATCGACTCTAACAGCGTTCTGCCAAACGGCTCTGCCCAAATGCTTGGTAACACAGCAAGGTCACTAGCGTGGTAGACGATTGCTGGATTAACGATGTGACCCAAAAATCTCACCTGCGGCTGAATGCCCAACTCCGCCACAAGCTGCTGTAGGGTGGCTTGATAGGATACTTGATCAATCAGCGGTTTTCCAGTGATTAGGAGCTGCAGGCGGGGCTGGTGAGGGGCGATTTGAGCAAACGCCCGGAGCAGTGTTTCAATACCTTTTGCTTTGTCTAGCCTGCCTACATAGCAAATCGTGAGAGCGTCAGAGGCGAACTGCAGGATTTCTCTGGCAGTGGTGTCGATCGCTGGACTAAATGTAGTTAGATCAACGCCGTTGTAAATCACCTCAAACTGGTTGGCAGGAAAGCCTGCCTGCACCCATCCCTCTTGAGTATGGTTGGAGATTGTAATGAGTTTAGCAGCGCCCTTTAGTCCTAATTTAGCTTGGATGCCTAGCGTCTTCGGGCAAGGCAATCGGATATGACAGACAAACGGTGTTCCATTCAATAAAGTAAGCACCCGCCCAAACAAACTATCTTGATAGTTATTGGTATAGATAACACTATTTTTGAAGGTAGAAGCAACTCGAGCAGAGTGATAGAAACTGCTGGCAGAATTGAACCATTTGGTTTTGCTAAACTTATATCCTTTGAGAGCGATCGTATGCAGACAGAAAGACTGATATTGCGTTATTAAATCGCCTGATTTTATATAGAACAAGCTAATCTTGTGCCCGCGTTTGTGGAGCGATCGGCAAACCTCTAATAAGCTGAGTTCTTGTCCACCTCGATAAGAGCTAGGCTCATTTTCTAGAACAATCAAATGCATAGTGCTATATCGTTCTTTTGCTGAAGTAGCGTTTCTTCCATAAATAGAAAGGGCTAACGAAGCTGCTGACAAAAAGCTGCATTTCACAAGCGGCAGCTAAATCGGTTTTGATCTGCGTTCGATATTTCAAACAATGAGACACAATTCTCCGCAGATCGTTTGCTAAGTATGCCCAAAAGATCAAGGGTCTTTTCCACGCAGGAACGCTGAGCATTCGAGTAGCATGACGGCTTAGCCCAATGCTGCGAAACAGCGGCATGAGGTAGCTTCTTTCCAGCCGCCATCCTGGTATTTTGTGGCGAACTCTCATAGCCGGGTTGTACCAAATCTCCCAGTTTGACCGCTGAATATGCAGCAGCGCTTCCAGATCTTCGCTGCAATCATTTCCGTCCGATCGTCTGAAATTTAGATTAGATAAACTGCTTGGGACAACAGAATCTAACCAGGCTTGCCGCCGTACAACTAACCCAGCTCCAGGTGGCAAAAGCTTTTTACACGGCTCATATTTCAAAGCCTTAGAACCGCGATCGGTAATCGCTAAGAACGGCAAAACGCGATGTAAAGTTTGGGGCGGCGGTGCATCAAATTCGCCTTGAATGCGGCTTCCATAAGCACCCGCTTGAGGATGCAGTTGAGCAAATTGATAGGCGGCATTCACCCAATCTGGATCAGGCAAATTATCGTCATCTAGAAACCCGACTAAGTCGCTAGCTGCATTATGAATAGCTGTTTGGCGGGCATAACCTACGCCCTGACGAACCTCTAACTGGTAGCGGAGCGGAACGGGAAAATTTGCCTGGAAACGCTGCACGACTTCCGCCGTTCGATCGTGGCTATTATTGTCGATTACTAACACTTCCCAAGAGAGGGCGTTAGAAACTTGCGATTGCAATTGCTCCAGCACTGCTGGCAGCCGCTGCTCTCCGTTATAGGTCGGAATTGCTACTGTGAAATCCACTGATTGTCTCCCAATTCTTGCCCCAAAGTTTGGCAGCAGGATGACGGCATCCAGTATGCCCTGATAAAAACATCAAGTTTCAAATGCAGGGCTAAATTTTTTGGATGCGAAGCCTGCTTTTCATGGAAAAACAACCACGGTCTCACTCAGTACCGAAGAGGCGGAGAGCAGGAATAAGGCAGAGCAAAACTGCAGAGACTTAAAAATTCGTTACAAGTTCTCAGGGCTGAGAAGCTTGACTAACTGGCTTACTATGTGTTCGCAAAAGCGATCGCCTGTTGGGAATCTCCCCTTGGATTAGGAAAAGTATTACAAAATGTTGCAAAGACCTTAAGAGTGTGAACTCAATGCCTGAGAATTACTTACTGAAGATAGCTAAGTAAAGCTTGTCTGGTGACATGGCTGTACGGTCTTAAAGCCCTAGAGGTAAAAGGCTAGCTGTCTGTCAGTGAACGCCGGTTTAAACACATCTGGTTACATTCTGCTTTTCGGAGGAATCCATCAATGAGTATTGTCACGAAGTCAATCGTGAATGCAGATGCCGAGGCTCGCTATCTCAGCCCTGGCGAATTGGATCGGATCAAAGGTTTTGTGACCTCTGGTGAGCGTCGTCTACGGATTGCTCAAGTCCTGACCGACTCTCGCGAGCGCATTGTCAAGCAAGCTGGCGATCAGTTGTTCCAGAAGCGCCCGGATGTAGTGTCTCCTGGTGGCAACGCGTATGGCGAAGAAATGACCGCCACCTGCCTGCGTGACCTCGACTACTACCTCCGCCTTGTCACCTATGGCGTTGTTGCAGGTGATGTCACTCCTATCGAAGAAATCGGTATCGTAGGCGTGCGCGAAATGTACAAGTCTCTGGGAACTCCTATTGAGGCTGTAGGCGAAGGCGTTCGTGGATTGAAGAACGTGGCTGCTTCTTTGCTGTCTGGCGAAGATGCTGCTGAGGCTGGCACCTACTTCGATTACGTCATTGGTGCTCTGCAGTAGGGTATAAACAAATCCTATTCGCACCTTTTTCTCATTCCTAACTCTGATTGAGATCAACGCAATTTTAAGGAAACTAAATCATGCAAGACGCAATTACTTCTGTAATCAACTCTGCTGACGTACAGGGTAAGTACCTGGACACAGCCGCTCTGGAGAGACTGAAGGGCTACTTCTCCAGCGGTGAGCTGCGGGTTCGCGCTGCTACCACAATCAGCGCTAACTCTTCTGCGATTGTCAAAGAAGCAGTGGCAAAGTCTCTGCTGTACTCTGACATCACCCGTCCCGGTGGTAACATGTACACCACCCGCCGCTATGCAGCTTGCATCCGCGACTTGGATTACTACCTCCGCTATGCAACCTATGCAATGCTGGCTGGCGATCCTTCCATCCTGGACGAGCGTGTTCTCAATGGCTTGAAGGAAACCTACAACTCTCTAGGTGTACCCATTGCTGCTACCGTGCAGGCAATCCAAGCGATCAAAGAAGTGACCGCTAGCTTGGTGGGCGCTGACGCTGGTAAAGAAATGGGCGTTTACCTCGACTACATCAGCTCTGGTTTGAGCTAGTGCTGAGCTCTGAGTCCTGAGCTAGCGATTTTGCTCAGCGCTTAGATTTCAAAACCTCTAACTTTTCTGGTCTGGGCGGTTTGGTATGAGTGTTAGGTGGTCAACGGCAGCTTCTGGTTCGCTGTGACGATCTAAGATTGATGCTAGACTCCCAGACTTGAAGTAAGTATTCGATCTCTCTAGGTTCAAAATCTAGATTCAAACAAAAATTTTCTAGTCTCGACAGGAGAGTTTTAGACCTATGGCTCGCTCTTTCAAAATTACCGCCTGTGTTCCTAGCCAGACCCGGATTCGTACCCAGCGGGAACTGCAAAACACCTATTTCACAAAGCTGGTCCCTTATGAGAACTGGTTCAAGGAGCAGCAGCGCATCATGAAGATGGGCGGCAAAATTGTGAAAGTAGAATTAGCAACAGGCAAGCCAGGAATGAACACGGGCTTGGCGTAAAACTACGTTTTTATCTTTTCGCTACAGCAGCTTTTGCTGCATTTGCCGTTTTTAGGTTGAAGATTGAAGGTTAGACAATCGCACCAGCGCTAACTTTCAGTTCAGCAGTTTTGACAGGAGTTAAAGAGAGGTCAGATTGACCTCTTTTTTGTGATCGTAATCGGCGATTGCTGAACGACTTTTAGAAGATGCTTGAAAAGCCTTTTTAATACTGCTAAGCGGTTAGATCGCCTAAATTCCCCTACCCTTCGGGAAAGTAAAGCCTAAGAAAACTAGGAAAAGGGGATTTTGAATAGGAACTTTTCAAACATCCTCTTAAAGCTCTAGTCAGGAGAAATAGCTTACCTTCTCCTTACCAAACTTTAAACGCCAGTTCAGCTTACATGCGCTACTCTTGAAAGCGTCTTTCGGCTGTGCTTCTGTGAAACTCCGTCATTTTATTCCTCTGTTTGATTCTTCAACGCAAGATTGGGCTGCAGAAGCCCGCTTCTTACGCTGGCTCACCTTTTTGTGGCTCTTCATTGGGCTAGTCGTTATGTTCTCTGCGTCTTATCCAGAAGCAGACAAAGTAGTGGGCGATGGGTTCTACTTCTTTAAGGTGCAGCTTGTCTGGATCGGCTTAGGGTTGATTGGCTTTAATATCATTGTCCACTCACCGCTGAAGTATGCGTTGGGATTCGCAGAATGGGGTGTGTTGCTGTTTCTGGGTTTGATTCTGATGACGCTAACGCCGGGATTGGGAACAACCGTAAACGGAGCAACTCGCTGGCTGGCGATCGGCTCGGTTGGCATCCAGCCTTCGGAGTTAATCAAGCCTTTTCTGGTTTTGCAGGCAGCACGAGTGTTTGGGCAGTGGGAGCGGCTGAGCTGGACGGGGCGATTGAGCTGGATTGGCATCTTTGGAGCGACGATCGCGGCGATCCTACTTCAGCCGAACCTCAGCACCGCTTCGCTTTGCGGCATGATGCTATGGCTGATTGCGTTAGCATCTGGGCTGCCGTTCTCCTATTTAGGCAGTGCGGCGGGTTTAGGGCTGTTGGCTGCTGTGGTTAGCGTTAGCCTTAAATCCTATCAGCGCCGCCGGTTGATTTCCTTCCTAAACCCCTGGGCAGACCCCCGACAGGATGGCTACCAGCTTGTGCAAAGCCTGCTAGCGATCGGCTCGGGTGGCTTTTTCGGCAAAGGCTTTGGGTTTTCTCAGCAGAAGCTGTTTTATCTGCCGATTCAGTACACCGACTTTATTTTTGCTGTATTTGCCGAAGAGTTTGGGTTTATCGGCTGTGTGATGCTGATGCTGATGCTGGTGGTTTATGCCACGCTGGCGCTGCGGGTATCAGTGAAGGCAAGCAGTCGGGTGCATCAGCTCGTAGCGATCGGCGTGATGGTGCTAATGGTGGGGCAGGCGCTGCTCAATATTGGCGTTGCCACGGGCGCATTACCTACCACAGGCTTACCGTTTCCGCTGTTTAGCTATGGCGGCAGCTCTATGATCGCGAGCCTGCTATCGGCAGGGTTACTAATCCGAGTGGCGCGGGAGACGGGAGGTGGCGTGGTGTCGATCGATCGGCGGGCGATGGCTAGCGAATGATAGCGAGGAAATGATGCGGTTGGCGCTACTATCAGTTCACTAGAGTATTTTGAATAGGCTATGTTTCAAAAAATCTTGGTTGCTCTCGATCGATCGCCGCTGAGTGAACATGTGCTTGGGCGGTCGATCGCGCTTGCCCAAAGCCTCACGGCTGATCTAATGCTGCTGCATGTTTTGTCTGCTGATGAAGAGGGAAGTCCTCAGCTTCCACTAACCTCTACAAGTTTGAGAGCGCCTGCAATCGGTGAAGGGATAGCGTTTGAGACCTACCAGAAGCTGTGGGAGAACTTCGAGCAACAGGGCTTAGAGTTTCTGCAAACGCACCTGCAAACGGTAACACAGGCAGGCATCAAAGCTGAATTTACCCAAACGCCAGGGCGACCCGGTGTGGTGATTTGTGGGCTGGCAAAGACTTGGGGAGCTGATCTAATTGTGGTCGGGCGGCGGGGGCGATCGGGACTCAGCGAGTTTTTCTTGGGCAGCATCAGCAACTATGTGCTGCATCATGCACCCTGTGAGGTTTTAACCGTGCCGCCACAGTCAGCACAGCACTCATAAACGCTCCATTTGGCGCGGGTCTGCCTGCAGGCTTGCAACCCAAAATGGCAAGAGGGTGTTAATGGCGATCAGGCGAACCAAATGCCCGGCGGTCACGGTTTCAACCGAGTGATTTAACGTCAGCGCCACCAAAATCATTTCGGCTGCGCCGCCGGGAGCCGTCACCAACAGACAGGTAAGCCAATCCCAGTGGGTAATCTGTAGCGCTACAAGCGAGGCAAAGAGCGCTGCGAGAATTGTTAATCCCACGCAGAGCAGGGCAGCGACGATCGCTCGTTTTTGAATGCTGGGCTTGTTGCCCCAATATTCGCCGATCGTGATCCCCAGAAGGCTTTGCCCCAGCACATTAATAAAAGCAGGCGGATGAAAGCGAAAGTCTGTTGCTAGCAGCAGGGTAAGCGCTGGATTGAACACCGCTCCCAGCAGCAGTGAGCCAAAGAAGGGCGGCGAGGGCACCTTCAGCCGGGTCGCCAGGATGGCTCCCAAGCCTGCCAGCCCAGTTGCCACCACCAGCCAGCCCCAGCCTGCGGCATCCAAGCTCAACCAGGTTTGAGGGGCGATCGTGCTGCTGCTATCTCCGGCAAGCGCCCTGGCCACAAACGGAATCAAGATGACCACGCTGGTAATGCGAATGCCCTGCACCAGGGAAACTAAAGGCACATCGCGGTCATAGTCGGCAGCAATGCTAGACATGATGGCGATGCCGCCCGGAACCGTTGCCAGAATAGCGGTAAGCAAATTGATTTGGCTTAGCTGAGCAAACAAATAGCCGATCGCGCCGCCGCTAAGCAGCAGGATGAGCGTCAGCAGCACAAAGACAGGCAGATGGGTGACAACATCTGAGAGATCGCCATTGGCAATCGCAAAGCCGATCATCATGCCAACCAGCGTTTGTCCAATTTTGCGAACAGAGGCGTTGGGCGATGCAGTCTGAAACCGCAGCCGATAAACCTGAAGCACCAGAACCCCTGCAGCAACACCGCTCAAAATCCAAGCGGTGCCCCCAATATGCAGCTTTGCCAACCCCAAGCCCATTGGCAGCGTCAGCAAAAGCTGGAAGAGGAGGATAGCAATTTTTTGTAAAACCACACTAAATGGATGGGGTGCAGTCTGAGAGACTTCTAGCTGAGCGACTTCTACTCGGTGAGCGAGGACTTGATCGGGCTGCTCCGCTTGATTCATGCGCTGGCTCTCTTGGATGAGTTAGCTGGGAGATTAGTTGGCTGGGTGTTTATTGCTAGCCTAGAGCAAAAGAGAATTTTCAGGCAGGTATGCAGGCTGATTGGTTGCTCGATCGGGCCCTTCTTCGGTAAAAACAAGAGAGAGCTGCACTAGAGGCACCAAAGCATGACCATTTGGGTAAACGAGCAAATTGACTCCTCGGGCATCATTCGTGCCTGCATTGCCTGCTGCAATGAAACGCAGGCGCAAGAGTGCCACGATTCGTTTCAGCAGAACCTGACACCCACCCAAAAAGAAGACGGCTGGGTGGCACAGATGCGGCAAGTAGAAACCTGGGACGAAGTACCTGTGAATGCTTTGAAGCTGGATTAGGCTTGCCGCTCCACTGCGGCGCTACGCGCTTGGATGAAAGTTCTATCTGTATCTATGTAGAAGCCGCGCTAAGCGGGGCTTCTACATAGACAATAAATACACATACACAGAAAGCTTTGTCCTAACGTATGTGTGTAACGCTACTCACTACCTCAGTCCTGATTTTGCAAAATCAAAGGAATTAGCGTATTGATAAGGCGGTCTGGGGCGATCGGCGTCAGATGTTCGCCGTAGAGGATTTTCTGGGAAACGATGAACGAAACCAATGAACCAATGAAAACTTGGGCGGTAGCTTCGGGGTCAGCGATCTTTAGCTCCGGGTGCGATTGGAAGTAAGCGGCAACCAGACTGCGACCACGCTGAACCACTGTACGGCTATAGAGTTTTGCTAGCTCTGGAAAGCGGGCAGATTCGCCAATGACCACGCGGAAAAGATTCAGGTATTCTTCGTCTACCATTTTGTTGAGAAAGGCCTGTGCCAACTGCCGCAGCAGCACATCTGGTTCACCACAGAGTTCTTTGGAGCCGAGTTCTTTTTGCAGCCGGTGAATTGTAATTTGCTCGATCAGCGCGGTGAAAAGCCCTTCTTTGTCTTGGAAGTAGCTATAGATCGTTTGCTTAGAAACACCGGATGTAGCAGCAACCCGATCCATACTGGTTCCGGCATAGCCATGTTTGAGAAAGACCTGCATTGCACCCTGCAGAATTTGTTCTTGCTTATTGGTTCTGGCAGACTCGTCAACTAGTGAGTGTCTCGGTTTGGTAACTCCCAATGGTTTAACCTCTGTGTGAATTGCAAACGCAAACGGCTGAATCCATAGCGTACGTTTATCTGCAGCTTATAGATTTTGGGGCATCAGCTCTACCCGTATTCCAAAAATCCACCCAATCAGGAAAGCTTGTGCGGATTTGTAAATAATTGCAATCCCTGCTTGCGGGATTCAGTTAATCATTTTAGGATTCAGTCAATCATACTAGACGGTCTAGTATGAAATCGTTACGGAATCCTGCCATGACTCCATCTGTCTCTACCCCCCAAGCGCCTGCAGGCGAGCGCCCCCAAGCCAAACGATCGCTACGCCGGATTCTACTGCCCTTGGGCATTGTGGCGATCGGCGGGGGGGTGGCTGCCTGGTACTTTCTGTCGCGCCCGCAGACAGGCGATCTGGAGTTTAGCGGACGGATTGAGGGCTACGAAACCGATGTGGGCACCAAAGCCTCCGGACGGATTGAGGAAGTCACAGTGCGCGAAGGGGCAGAAGTTAAGCAAGGTCAGCTTCTGGCCAAGCTAGACGACGAAGAGGTGCAGGCGCAGCTCCAGGGTGCAGATGCCCGCCTAAGAGCCGCACGGCAGCAGGCAGAAAATGCCAACCTGCAGATCAGCGTTCTGCAAAGCCAGATCACCGAGGCGCAAGTTCGCTTACAGCAGTCTCAGGGCGATGCGGCAGGACGGGTTTCGCAAGCCGAGGCGCAAGTTGCTACAGCCGAAGCACAGCTGGCACAGGCGCAAGCACAGGTCGTGGAGGCTCAATCGCAGCTTGACTTGGCAAGAGTCGATCGCGATCGCTATGCTCAGCTGGTGCAGCAGGGTGCTGCCACTCAGCAAACAGCCGACCAAGCAGATGCCAACTATCGAGCGGCAGCGGCAATTCTTCAAAGCCGTCAGTCGGCGGTGACAGCGGCGCAAAAGCAAATCAACGCTGCCCAAGGAGGCTTAACGCAGTCGCGATCGACTAGCCTCAACCCAGACATCAATACCGCCGAGATCCAGCGGCTCAATACCCAACTCCGGCAAGCCCAGACCCAGCTCAATGCTGCCCAAGCTGACATCGCTAACGCCGAAGCCGAGCGCAAGCAAATTGCATCGCAGGTCAGCGATCTCACCATCAACAGCCCTATCACCGGAGTTGTGATTACGCGCAGCGTTGAACCTGGCACGGTCGTCTCGCCCGGAACTGTGCTGCTGACCGTTTTAGATCTCAACACCGTTTACATGAGAGCCTTCATCCCAGAAGGCGAGATTGGGCAAGTGCGCGTGGGTCAACCGGCCAAAGTTTACCTCGACTCCGCCCCCGATCGTCCCTTAGAAGCTCGGGTGGCGGCGATCGACACCGAAGCCTCTTTTACCCCTGAAAACATTTATTTCAAGAACGATCGTGTGCAGCAAGTGTTTGGCGTGAGGCTGGCGATCGAAAGCCCCGGTGGATTTGCTAAGCCAGGAATGCCCGCCGATGGGGAGATTGTGCTGGAAAAGGATTAGGAATGAGTCGGTAGGGGTGAAGTAGACATGATCCAGGGAGATCTGTATTCAGGGAGATTCTGTATTCAGGGAGAGCTGTATGGCGCACACGATAGACTCAAGTTCAACTCCCTCTTTCCTCGTTTCTCCTTCCGCCACCAGCGTCATCCAAGTTGTGGGGCTGCACAAGCGCTACGGCAGCTTTACCGCTGTTAAAGGAATTAATTTCGCCGTACAGCGCGGCGAGATTTTTGGCTTAATTGGACCGGATGGCGCCGGTAAAACAACGACATTTCAAATTCTGGCAGGCGTGATGGAAGCCAGCGATGGCGAGGTGCAGGTTTTGGGGCGCAGCCCTAGAGATGCCCGACTAGGCATTGGCTACCTGACGCAGCAATTTTCCCTCTATCTCGATCTCAGCCTCAACGAAAATATCCGCTACAGTGCTGGACTGCGCGAAGTCCCGCCCGATCGCCTTGCGGAACGGCGCGATCGCTACCTGAAGCTGATGAACCTCGAGCGGTTTGGCGATCGGCTGGCGGGGCAGCTCTCAGGCGGTATGAAACAAAAGCTGGCGCTGTGCTGCGCCCTGATCGCCCAGCCCGAAATTTTGCTGCTAGATGAACCAACGACAGGGGTTGATCCGGTGTCTCGCCGCGAGTTTTGGGATGTGCTGGCAACGTTGTCTAGCCAAGGCGTGACGATCGTAGTTGCTACGCCCTACCTGGATGAAGCCGAACGTTGTAACCGCATTGCCCTGATGTACGAAGGCAACATCCAGCAAACGGGCACGCTCAAAGAGCTGCGAAACACCCTCGGCTTGCACCGCCTGGAAGTGCGAACCGATCGCCTGCCCGCGGCCGAACAAGCTCTCCTCGCAGCGATTCCTCCACCCCCTCACTCCGCTACGCCTGCCCTTGTGGATGTCCAATCCTTTGGCGATCGGCTCGATGTCCTGGTTCCTTCCCACAAAGCGGGCGATGCCAAAGTGCGGGAAGTGTTGCGGCAGCACCAGCTAGAGCTACAGCAGATCGACTATGCAGAAGCAACGCTGGAAAATGTGTTTGTGACCCGCCTGCGGCAGCAGGGAGCCGACCCGCCGTTTATTCCGTTTCCGCGATCGCTGAAGGTGAAGCGGGGAGAAGCTAGGCAGGCAGAAAAGCCGACCATGGCAATTGAGACAAACGGGCTGTACAAGACGTTTGGTAATTTTCGGGCGGTCAAAGATGTGACGCTGGAGGTGCGCTACGGCGAAATCTACGGGTTGCTGGGCGCAAACGGAGCGGGAAAAACAACAACGATTAAGATGCTGTGTGGGTTGTTACCTGCCAGCGGCGGTGAGATTTCGCTGGCGGGGCGATCGCAAAATTTGCGCGACCCAGAGCTGCGGCGACGGATTGGCTACATGAGCCAGAAGTTTACGCTGTATGACGACCTCTCGGTGGTGCAAAATCTGGAGTTTTACTGCGGCGTGTATAACGTAGCGCGATCGCAGCGTCGAGAGAAAATTGACTGGGTGCTGACGATCTGCGGCTTGGTCGGGCAGGAAGACATGCTGACCGGACGGCTACCGGGCGGCTGGAAACAGCGGGTGGCATTTGGGGCATCGGTGATGCATGAGCCAGAGATTTTGTTTTTGGATGAGCCAACCTCTGGAGTTGATCCGCTGGCGCGGCGGCAATTTTGGCGGCTGATCGAAGATTTTGCCCGTCGCGGCACAGCAATTCTGGTAACCACACACTACTTAGAAGAGGCAGAACACTGCAACTATATGGGGTTTATGGTGGCAGGCGAGGTGGTGGCAAAAGGAACGCCCAGCGAGATCAAAGCTGCTCAGCCTGGAAAACTGATGGAGATCGTCACCAACAATCCGCAGGCAGCCTCTGACCTGCTGAAAGCCGAACTGGAACCGTGGCGCGTTTCTATCTTTGGCGATCGCCTACATGTGGTGGTAGACAATCCCGACTCGGACATTCCCCGCGTCCAGTCGCTGTTTCAGGACTATGCCAAACCAGATGGGGCAAGGCTGGAGCTGCAGTCGTTCCGGGCGGTTCCGTTCTCATTGGAGGACGCGTTCATTGGGATCGTACAACGCTCGGAGCAAGTGTCATGAAGCGAATTTTTGCTCAGGCAATTAAGGAGTTAGCCCAGTTTCGGCGCGATCGTCTCACACTGGCGTTGGCGTTTATATTGCCATTGCTGACGCTGTTCATTTTTGGGTATGCGATTCGGTTAGAAGCAAAGAATATTCCGATCGCCATCCAGGATTTTAGCAATACTCCACTGAGCCGCAGCTACGTGGAGCGGCTGTTTGCCACCAACCAGTTTGAACCTGCGCCTTTGGTAGGCGGCACGACGCAGAGCGTCCTCGATCGGGGCAGAGCCAGAGCAGCGATCTTGATTCCGCCCGACTTTGCCGACAAGATTCAAAACGGGCAGCCCAGCGATATTCAAGTTGTTGTAGATGCCACCGATGTCAATAATGCTCGCGTGGTAAAAAACTACATCGAAGCCACCACTCGCTTTTTCTTGCGAAACGCGGGTTTGCAATCTGTTCCCACTCGCTTGCAAACTCGCACCCGCATCTGGTTCAACCCCGGACGCAAAGAATCGCTGTATATTGTGCCGGGAACCTGCGCCGTGATTCTGTGGATTTATCCGTCTTTGCTGTCGGCGCTGGCGATGGTGCGCGAGAAGGAACAGGGGACGATTATTCAGGTGTATGCTTCTAGCCTCAGCGCCACCGAGCTGATTTTGGGAAAAGCGCTGGCGTTCTTAGCGATCGGCTTATGTGAGGCGGTGATTGTGATTACGATTAGTGCAGTGCTGTTTAGTCTGCAGTTTGCAGGCGATCCAACGCCATTCCTGATTGGCACACCTATCTACATCCTGGCTGCGGTCATGTTTGGGCTGATGTTGGGAACCAAAGCCAGCAGCCAAACAGCGGCAGTGCAAGGCGTAGCGCTCGTTGGTTTTTTAGCGGCTTTGCTGCTTTCTGGGTTCATTTATCCAGTCAGCAATATTCCCTTTCCGCTGTCGCTTGTTTCTAACATTGTTCCGGCTCGCTATTACATTTTGGTGATTCGAGATGTGTTTGTGAGAGGAACAGGTTGGTCTGGCGTTTGGTTCTCAATGCTGATGCTGTGTCTTCTCGGTGCTTTGTTGTTTAACGTAGCTCGACGAAATCTCAGCCGCATGCAGCTATCGGATTAGCAGTTAGATTTTTTTGAATTTAGCTATTTGTTTTAAACAGGGTAAAAATTTTTGCCATTTCTATGAATTATTTATTTAAAACTTCTTATGGATAAACTGCTCGATCGCCTGCTAAATAGCTGCTTCTGGGCGCTCACCGTCAAAGAGATTCGGCAAATCTTGCGGAACAAGCAGCTTTTGTTTCTATTGATTTTTCCGCCGACGATTCAGCTTTTGATCTACGGATTTGCGCTAAGTCCCGATGTGCAGCTAATTAAGCTGGGTGTGTTGGATTATGCCAATAGCCAAACGAGCCGAGAACTGGTGGCAACGCTAACGGAAAATGAACTGTTTAAAGCAGATTATTATACTTTCAATGAAGCTGAGCTGACCGATCGAGTCCGGCGAGGCGAAGTAACAGTGGGACTGGTGATTCCTCCGACGTTCGATCGTCAGCTCTCTAGAAATCAGCCGGCCGAAGTTCAAGTGCTGATCGATGGCGTTGATGCTAATACAGCCGGAATAGCCAGCGGCTACCTCTCGCAGATCGTTAGCCAATACAACCGCCAGCTAAGCCCTAATCCTGCCCCGCCGCTGGTTAATCCAGAGGTGACTTTTCTCTATAATCCTGGGTTAATTAGCAGCTGGTTCTTTGTGCCCGGCGTGATTGGGCTGGTGCTGACGCTAATCAGCTCCTTAGTGTCCTCCTCTACGGTGGTGCGCGAAAAAGATACAGGAACCCTGGAGCAGCTTTTGATGACACCCGCCGAAGACTGGGAAATTCTGCTGGCAAAGCTGGTGCCGCTGTTTCTGCTGCTGATGGGCGATGTGGTCTTAGCCTTGAGCGTTAGCAAAGTAATTTTCAATGTTCCCTTTCGAGGGAACATGCTGGTGTTTTTTCTAGTATCAGCGCTATATATTTGCGTGGGCATCAGCGTGGGAATTTTGCTGGCCACGATCTCCAAAAGTCAGCAGCAGGTTGTTCTCACTTCGTTCTTCATCAACCTGCCGCTGATCCAAACTTCTGGCGCGATCGCCCCCGTCGAGAGTATGCCTGATTTCTTCCGCTATGCTGCAGTCTTGAACCCGCTCCAACACTATGTGGCGATTGCCCGTGGCTTTCTGCTAAAAGGTGTGGGAATTGCCGAGCTGTGGCAGCATGTGTTGGCGTTGGCGCTGTTTGCGATCGTTCTGCTGGGAATCAGCATTAGCAAATTCCGCAGCCAGCTCAACTAAGCTTGTCGCCCATCTTAAGGTAGGTTGACTGGCTCTAGGGATAGTGCTAAATTACGTGAGAACTTATCTACTAGACCATAAGTGCCAGTTTGTGTGCATTGTTCTGTATCAATGGCTACACAAACTAACTCTCGGAATCAGAAGCAAGTCAAAGTGGGTTGATTCAAGATTTATCCAGCTTAATTTGCTGAAGAGTGATAGGAGCAATCGGCTCGATCGCGACATGTTCAAGAGTTATTGGGTCTAGTGAAGTCAGCCTAATCCAGACGCTTTGTCAGTGAAGAGACAGAGCTGGAGCGGAGGAACCAATTCCTTGGGGCGAATCTTCCGAAGGCAGAGGCAATAAGGGTAAAGGTTTCTTCATCCCTCATTCCTTCTCCTTTTTAAGAAGGGCACCTCTCAGCCCTAGCCCGTCAGCTAACTCCGTAGGCATTGAGGGGAGACTGAGGAATCAGCATTTTTAACGATTGCTCGATCTTCAGTGTCCTCAGGTTTCGAGGGACGTTGCTGTAGTTAGCCAAGCTTATGCTGCGGTTAACGGCGTTGTGTCTGGTAGTTTCGTCGCTGGTGCGCCAGCGCGCCTCGTCACTTTCTGGAGGATCAATGCAGCTCAACATTCAAATGATTGCGGTCGCGGCTCAAGCAACCTGGAGAAAAGCAGCTCGTCCTGCTCCGCTGCGGGATGCGATTTTGTTGCCACTGTTGGGCTTTGCTGGAGTGCTGCTCCTGTGGTGGCTCATTGCTTCTTTTTTCACAACTTTGCTGCCCACCCCTTGGGAGGCGCTACTGGCAAATTTGGACTACATCATGAACCCGTTCTATCGCAGAGGTCCGGGCGATTTGGGAATTGGCTGGCTGCTGCTGGCTAGCCTGCGGCGGGTGTTTTTGGGATTTTTGTTAGGGTCTTTGGTGGCAGTGCCGGTTGGCTTCTGGATTGGCATGTCGAAGCGGGCGATGCTGGCAATTAATCCGCTGGTGCAAATTTTTCGCCCAGTCTCGCCGGTGGCTTGGTTGCCGATCGCGCTTGCCATTTTTAGCCTTGCCAACCCTTCTGCGATTTTCGTAATTTTTATCACCTCTCTTTGGCCCACTATCATTAACACCGCTCTGGGAGTTTCTAGCGTCCCTAAAGACTATTTGGATGTAGCGCGAGTGCTGGAGATGCCCCGCTGGCGACAGATTACCAAAATCATTTTGCCTGCCACTTTGCCTTATATCTTCACGGGGTTGCGGATTAGTTTAGGAATTGCCTGGCTCGTGATTGTGGCAGTAGAAATGCTAACCGGCGGGATTGGGATCGGCTTCTTTGTATGGGATGAGTGGAGCCGTCTCAACCTGAATTCGGTATTTTTGGCGATCTTAGTAATCGGCGTCACAGGGCTGGTTTTAGATTATCTGCTGGGTAGACTGCAGCTGCTGATCACCCATCGACAGCCTACTCCTCAATAAGCAACCGCTGAATAGCAGAGATTGGCTCTGAGATTGGCTCCGACCATGCTGCTGCTTGTCTCAGCCTGAGTGAAACTTCACTGCAGCTCCCTTCACCTACTGCCGGAGCTCAATCTTTAATCTCGACAACTACTTTAGTCTCGACAACTAGCATTCTACCCTCCTCTTAAGCTGCCAGTTTATGAGCTCACTTAACCGACGATCGATGCTTTATGGCTTGGGTGGCTTTGCCGGAGCGACTGCTCTAGCGGCCTGTACAGCAGGTCAGTCCCCCAGCCCCTTTGCTGCCATTACGCAGGCAGACGTAAAGCCCGTCGTGGATCCGAAGACCTTAGAGAAACCGGATTTGACGATCGGCTTTGTGCCCGTTAATGACTGCGCTCCATTTGCAATTGCTTATGAAAAAGGCTTCTTTCGCAAATATGGCTTGAATGTCACCCTTAGCCGGGAGGCGAGCTGGGGAACCTCGCGGGATGGCGTCATTTTTGGGCGCCTGGATGCAGCGCCGGTGGTATCGGGGGCTGTGACCAATGCCCGAATTGGGGCAGAGGGGGCACGGCATGCGCCGATGTGTGCGGCAATGACGATTCACCGCCACGGTAACGCCATGACGATGAATCGCGCCATGTGGGAAGCGGGAGTGCGACCGCTGCACGAGTACAACGGCAATTTGGAGGCACTCGGGCGCGATTTTCGGAATTACTTTGAGGGGTTGCCGTCGGAGCAGCGCGTCTGGGCAGTGGTTCTGAGTTCTGCGATCTACGAATATTTCGTGCGGTATATGGCGGCAGCGCTGGGCGTAGACCCGATCGCAGAGTTTCGGATTATCATCATTCCGCCGCCACAGATGGTTTCCAACATCCGGATTGGCAACATGCAGGCCTACATGGTGGCAGAGCCTTGGAATACAAGAGCGATCATGGGCAATGAAGGGGTCGGCTTTACCTTTGCTCAGGGCAAGGAGATCTGGCAGGGACATCCTGATCGGTTGCTGGCGGTCATGGAACCATTCATCGATGAGAATCCCAAAACGTATCGATCGCTTGTCAAGGCGATGATCGAAGCTTGTCAATATTGCGACGATCAGGCAAACCGGGAAGAAGTTGCCAAAATTATCACGGCGCGATCGTTTACCGGAGCTAAGCCGCGCACCTGCAAATCCCCCACCGTGATTAATCCCGATAATGTGGATGAACTGCCGCAGTGCGTCACCAAGTTTACGGGTCCTGCTTTGGTGGGGAACTACAACTATGGCGGCTTCGATGACCAAGATCGAACCATAACCGCGAAGGATACGACGATCTTCTTCAACATGCCGTCTGATATTGCTCCAATCTCTGGCGATCACTCCACATTTCTCTGGCAGTCCCAAAGTTTGTGGCTAATGACGCAAGCAGCTCGCTGGGGACAAATTGAACAGTTTCCGGTCGATGCGGAACAGCGCGCGCGCAGCGCCTGGAGAACCGATCTCTATCGTGAAATTGCTGCCGAGATGGGGATTCAGTGCCCTACGGACGACTACAAAGTTGAACCGGCTGAGCGATTTATCGACAAGCAAGCGTTTGACCCAAGCGACCCGATCGGCTACTTAAACCGCTTTGAGATCCGTGCCGATCGTCCGACCAAAGTATTTCTGGGGTGAGGCTTGGGCTATGCCGCTATTGCCTCCCCGGAAAAATTAGTCTAAGCGATCGAGGGAAACTAGAGAGATGGGAGATAGGAACATGATTAAGCCAGAATTTTCAGCCAGGGAAGGCAAGGATCACACCTCAACGACCGAGGAATTTTTGGTGGTTGAGAACTTGACTAAATCCTACAGAACGGCTGACGGCAGCGATTTTGTGGTTCTAGATGGCATCAATTTGTCAATTGGTGCAGATGAGTATGTTTCTGTCATCGGGCACTCTGGCTGTGGCAAATCAACGCTGCTAAAGATCGTGGCAGGGCTGGAAAAAGCAACATCGGGAGCGGTGCGGCTAGGCGGCAAAGAAATCCATAAGCCGGCAGCCGAGCGAATGATGGTGTTTCAGCAATATTCGCTACTGCCCTGGCTCACGGTGCAGGAAAATGTCCGCTTGGCGGTGGATGAAGTGCTGAAGCAAGCCTCCCCCACTGAGAAAAAGCAAATCGTCAGCGAGCACTTGGCAATGGTGAACCTGACTGATGCCGCCAACAAGTATCCGGATGAGCTGTCGGGCGGTATGAAGCAGCGAGTCGGCATTGCTCGAGCGATCGCCATTCGTCCAAAAATGCTGCTAATGGATGAGCCGTTTGGAGCGCTAGATGCACTGACGCGCGGCAAACTCCAGCGGCAAGTCCTCAATATCTGGGAGACGCACCCCCAGTCAGTGCTGATGGTGACGCACGATGTTGATGAAGCGCTGTACATGTCCGATCGAATTGTGCTGATGACCAACGGGCCCGCCGCCCACATTGGTAAAATTCTGGAGGTTCCTTTTTCTCATCCACGCAATATCCAAGAGATACGGGAAAAGCCAGAATATTACGAACTCCGCAACCTTGCGCTGAATTTTCTCGATCAGCACTTCTCGCAAGGTGATTAAATGAGCAAGGCAGGAAGCCGAGCTTAATTGCGTCTGTCCTCTGCTTCCTGCCTTGCACTACAAACTCACACGACTCTGCTAAAAATTTGAGGAACGGTCGCAAGCCCTTCTCTTTATCATTCCCTTTCCTCTTTCAATCAGTTCTTTTATTTTTGCTCCTCACCATGTTGATTAAATCAATGCTGCTCCGCTTAGAAAGTGCTTATGGTCAAGACAACTTGGCAGCGCAGATGTTGCTGCAACCCGGATTAGAGTCTTTTGCTGCCGCCAAACGAGATTGCCAGTCCACCAATCTAGTCATCGGCTACAACGGTTCTCCCCAGAGCCAGATCGCCCTCGATTTTGCGCTGTGGATGGCACACCAAACCCGTTTAGCCACTCGCAAGCAGGTGATGGTGCATGTGGTGTATGTGCTGCCTGCCAAGCGAGCGGTGTCGATCGCCCCGATCGGGCTACCGTCACCCATCCTAACGCTGCCACCTCTGTGCACTGTGAAACCTGAAGTTGGTCAGACAGATGGCGCTGTCATGACTTTACCTCGCTCCACAGCCGAGCGATCGGCGGCTTCGGTAGCGCTGCTGGAGCAAGCCGATCAGGTGCTGTGGCAAGCACGCTGTCTAGCGGATGAGTGGCGGGGTTCACTGGAGGCGCATTTGTGTTTTGGAGAGGTGGCAACGGAACTGCGGCGAGTCGTTGAGGCGCAGCTTGCTGATTTGTTGGTGGTGGGCTGCCGTTCGGCTAAACATCCGCTGGTGCGGCAGTTGTCTTCGCGCTTCCCCTGCCCAGTGCTGGGAATTCCACTGGAGCAGTAGTCGAGTTAGCTATTAAGAATTGATTTTCTTTAAGAAGCCAGTGTTCACAGGAGCTTTGCTCCTGTGAACACTGGTTTCCTGGCTCTTATACGCGAAGCGCAGTACAAGAATTTCTTGTAGCCTACTGGAATTGGGAGTTTTGCAAGGCCGTAACCCCCTCAAAAATTCGTTTGTCTTGCCTTCGGTTAAGATCCAAACAGGAATGCAAAGTGGAATGGATACACATTATGATTCAGGCGTTGCGAGACGTACAAGCAGCACAAGGGGCGACGTTTGCAGAAACCGTTGCACAGCCAATCCCGATCGACTTTGGCAATAATCGCACTGCCCTGGAAGCTGCCCGAACGGGTGTCGCCCTCTACGATCGCAGCCACTGGGGACGCATTTTGCTGACGGGAGACGATCGCCTCCGCTTTTTGCACAACCAGACTACCAATAATATTCAAGCGCTAAAACCGAGTCAAGGCTGCGATACGGTGTTTGTCAACTCTACAGGACGAACGATCGATCTGGTGACAGCCTATGTGCTGGACGATGCGATCCTGTTGCTGACTTCACCTGGATACAGCCAGAAACTTATGGAGTGGATGGATCGATTTATCTTCTTTGCAGACAAGGTGGAGCCAAAGGATATTACTGAAAGCACGATCGCGTTTACCCTGCTGGGAACTGGTAGTGCAGCACTAATGAACGAACTAGGGCTGGAAGCGATTACCAATCAGCCTGCTGCAAGCCACCAAGTTTTCAGGCTGGGGGATATGGAAATACGCGCTGCTGTGGGAAGTGGATTGACGACTCCAGGCTACACATTAATTGCCGGAAGTCAGCATGCAGCATCCCTGTGGCAAAGGCTGACAGCAGCGGGGGCAGTTCCTTTGGGCGAACAAGCTTGGGAGGAGCTGCGAATTGCTGAGGGACGACCTGTGCCGGGTCGAGAGCTAACCGAAGATGTCAATCCTTTAGAGGCGGGGCTCTGGGACACCATTTCGCTTAGTAAAGGCTGCTACATTGGGCAAGAGACGATCGCCCGTCTGCATACTTATAAAGGCGTTAAGCAGCAGCTTTGGGGCGTGCGGCTGAGCCAGCCTGCGGAGCCAGAGACGCCGATCTTCAACGGTGAAGAGAAGATTGGGAAATTGACAAGCTGCGTTGAGACAGAAGCAGGCTGGCTGGGATTAGCGTATATTCGCACCAAGGCAATTGCGCCGGAGCTAGCAGTTCAGGTGAATGGCAATGCGGCAGAACTCGCCGCATTGCCTTATGTGACCCATGAGTATCCGGCATGAGTATGCTCTAACTTTGAGCCGTCAGCTTTGAGTCAGCCGCTTCAGTGCATCCTGCATTAGTGGCGGCAGCTTGCGAAGAATTTTGCCATTCTCGCGATCGACGGCCACTAGCGCGACTTGGGCAGTGACGTAGAGATCTTGACCATCTGGAGATTCAATGCGATAGTCCCAGTTGAGGCGGATACTTTTCGTATTTAGCATTCTGGCACGGACGATCGCTGCCATGCCCATCCGGATTGAGCGGTGATAGCGGATCGATAGTTCTACAACGGGCAAATCGCAGCCGATCTCTACCAGGTCGGCAAATTCGATGCCAAGCGATCGTAAACACTCGACTCGCGCTTCTTCTAGCCAGGTGATATAAGAGCCGTGCCAAACGTTTCCAGAGTAGTCGGTGTGGTGAGGTTGTGCCTGCACGGGATACTCAAACCAGTTCTCTACCACATTGCCGCTAGTGGGCTGAATCGCATCGGTTGTTTGCAATTGCATAAGGGTTAGAAGTTCTGAGAACAACACTAGAGTCAAGACTGACAAGATCTATCCTAGAGAAAGAGCCGCGAAAAAGAGCGGGGCAGCGGAGAAAAATACCATGCGAATCACTCTAGAACGGAGCGGCGGTTTTATGGGCATTCCTATGACCACGTCGATCGACACAACCTGCCTTGCTGCCGATGAAGCGGCTCAGCTCCATCAGCTCGTTGAGGCGAGCAATTTTGCTCAGCTGCCGGCGCTGATTGCGCCGACTAATCAGCCCGATCGCTTCCAGTATCGCCTGACGGTGGAAAATCACGAGCAATCGCAAACTTTGAGTTTTAGTGAATCGACGATGCCGCTGGCGGTGCAGCCGCTGGTGGATTGGCTGCTGAAAACGGCGCGGCAAGTTTAGATGCTCTTTCTAACGGGTGGGATGCTTTAGCAAAGGCGATCGCAGGTTTACGGCAGACAAAATCTGGAGGGGTTGAGCGATGAACAACTTACAGCAAACTCAATCGCGCACGGATACCTGGATTGCTGCTTCCTGGGAGGAATATGTTCGGGCGATCGAAGACCCGATTCATGGGCAGGCAAAAGGGTACTATTACCAAGGCCACATGAGAGTTGAAATGTCACCCGTTGGACATGATCACGCAGAAGATGATGGCACTATTTCTCTAGCGGTGAACCTGTTTGGAATTGCAAGAGGGATTCCTCTCAAGATTTTGCCGAACTGTAGCTATCGCAAGGTGGATGTGGGGGAGTGCCAGCCGGATGTCTCCTATTATGTTGGCGATCGCGCTCAGCTCATTCCACGCGGAACTTCTGTGATTGATTTGAATCGTCTGCCTGCTCCTGATTTGGTGATTGAGGTTGCAGTGACGACGCTGCTTGATGACATTGGTACGAAGCGAGCGCTGTATGAGGAGTTGGGCGTGAGTGAGTATTGGGTGGTGGATGTGCAGAATGCTCAACTGCTTGCTTATGCGGTGGCAGATCAGGGAAGTAAACGGATTCAGGAGTCGCAGGTGCTACCGGGGCTGACGATCGCTGTTCTGGAGGAGGCGCTGCGGCGCGGTCGAGAAACGGATCAATCACAGGTGGGAGCTTGGCTATTGACTCAGTTTCAACAGTAGGAGAGCTGACCCTGGAAGATTGAAAGGTGAGAGCTAAAGGGCAAATCACTGCTTCTACCAATTAATCTAATCAGTAGAGAAGACTCGTACTGTCCAAATAAGTGCAAAATGAGTACAAAGTATTCTGCATCACTCTTCAGGAATATATGCTGCTGCTTGCAGTCGAGCCAAAGCTCCCTCAGCAAATCCAGCAATTTTGTATGAAGAGCTGCTTTTCGCTTTAGCAGAATGTTCCAAATTGCTCCATGTCAGCCCTTCTTGAGATTGTTTGCAGAATCGAACTGCCTCGATCGCAGCACGGATTTGTTTAGGTTGAGTCCCTACTTGTTTCAAAACGGCTTCGATGTCTTGCTCTGAGGCTTCTAGTAGATTGACTGGGTTTCCTATTGATTTTACTGGGGGTTTCCGAGATGCTAGCTGTTGCTGAATTGTGTCAAGCTTTTCTAGAACTGCCTCTAGCCCGTCCGGATTATTGCCTGTGTCGTTTAGGCTATCGATTCTATAGTTCAGAATCTTTAGCTTTTCGTCTAGGTCGTGTTTTATTCCATTGAGAGCCGAAGCGATCGAATTTCTAATTGAATCGGTAGCAAGCTGAAGTTTTTGATCGATCAGAGTTGCAATATCAGAGCCAATTTCATCAGAAGATTTTTCAGAGAACTGTGGAGTTTTGGAAGTTCCTGATAGCGATTCCATTTCGGCAATAGCCGCGATCGCCTGCTCTTCTGTCATATCAAAAACCCACGCCCAAACCTTCTCAACATCTAGTTCTTGAGCAACCTGTAGCCAATCAGCTCCATAAACCAACTCATATTCAATATCTTCATCCTCATAAGCATCTGTACGCCGTACGATGAGTGAAATTAAATTACTTTGGTGCGCTACAAGGCTTTTCTCAATAGCCTGTCTTTGCTCCAAAGAAATAGCTTGTTTTCTGGAATCTGGAAGAGCAATTTGAAAAGTATGGATTTGCCCATGATTAATGGGTTTAATACCAAGATTTCTACTGATCAACTCACGTCGGATGTCTTGGCTCATTATGTCCCTCCTCAAATTACACTCATCAAGTGGCTGGCCAGTTTCTCTAGTTTCAAAACTGCAGTTTGAGCCGTTTCTCGATCCTGTGAACTCAAATTACCATCAAATTCTGCATGCTGAATTGGATACCCTTGATCTGGGCATTTGGAGATGACATTCAATCTGGGTATCCAGGTGCTTTCGGGAAACAATTCGATTGTCCTGCCGTTTGAATTTTTAGCCAAAGTTTCTCGAAGCGACTCTTCCATTGCAAGATTGAAACTGGTTGACCGCTGATCATACATACTGACAGCAACTCCCAGAATAGGCAGCGGTTCTTCTTTGTAATCTTCTACTTCTTCTACTCGGTTAATCACATACTCTAATGCCCGAATTGGATAGGGTGACAGTTGAGTAGGGATTAAAATACTGGATGATGCCATCAACGATATACTGTTGACCTTACCAAAAGACGGAGGTGGATCGATAAAAATAAAATCATATCCATGATTCTTTAATTTTTTAACCAAAATACGATCGCTATCAACCGTCTGGATTAATTCATTCTCCATCTTGCTCAATCTTATATGTGACGGCACGATGTCTAGCTGAATATCACCCCATCGCTTTTGGTAAATTACATCACCAAGCCTGGTTCTTGGTTCTACCAGTAAGTGAGTAATATCTTTTTTGCCCTTTAGTTCAATATCATTTAATGGGTCGATCCCTAATCCCATAGATAAGTTGGCTTGAGCGTCAATGTCAATGAGTAACACTCGTTTGCCTAACTTTGTTAATGTCGCTGCCAGGTTAATCGTTAAGGTTGTTTTGCCAACTCCACCCTTGTTGTTGAACACAGTGATAATCATATTACGATCCTTTTTAGTGGGTTGCTGGATGCTTTCAGTCCTACTTAATAGCTTCAGCATTTCTTGGCTATCAAATGCGTCTGAAATCAAGCTGGCAAATCTTAAGTGAATTTGCTCCTGGCTTCGCTCTACAACACCTCGAACTTTTAAGCAGGTTGCTTTGCTGAGCAGTTTGTAAACCAAGCCAAAGTGTTTAACCAGAGTTGGCTGAGAATATTCGGCGATCGTGACAATTTGCCCTTGGTGGTGGTAGAGCAGATGAAACGTATAGCCGTTAGTTAGAAGACCCAGAACGGCTCTAGATTGCCGCATGTATTCGCTAATCTGCCAGATGCTTTGAGAAATTTTTTTGTTGGACGCTTTCACCTCAATCACCAAGTATGGCGGATGATGCGTCAACAGGCTGGGAGGATTTACCAGAAAATCTGCTTTGTTTTTTCCAATTCCAACTTGAGATCTCCAGTCACTATCACGATAGCCAAGGATATAGAGGAGTGGCAGCACAACTTTGTGCGTAATATCAGACTCGTTGCTCTCCGGTGTGATAGACGTAAGAAATTTGAGCTGATGAGAAATATCCAAAGGGATGGTTCAGGCGAGTCTAAAGAACTTTCATTAGTCTAGCCATGAATAATTGAATGGTCAGCTTGTGCAAAGTTTTTTTTGCAAATTACTTTGGACTGGAAGGAGTTCATCGAAAAACGAGGAATGAAACCCGTTTTTGCTGACGAGGTATTGGATTGCAATCCTCAACCCTGTAGATAATTTGTGCATCAAAGCTGTTAGCAATTTATTACTTCCGTATAGCATTATTCGATGCCTTGCTGCAGCGCTATGTCCAATGGATGGAGGAGCCAAGGAAAAGAAGAAGGCTTCAGTCAGAACAAATTTGACACATCTGTTACTTGAATATACTGGGATTGACAAGCAGCTTCATGAAGTTTTTACCCAAATCAGCCCTAATTTGTAGAAATGAAGTGAAATTCAGGTTAAGGGAAGAAATTGTAGTCAAAACTACCTTATAAGTACTGATCAAAGATTATGACTGGTTTAATTCCAGTAGACTTTTCGTGCATCTTTTGAGCTCGACTCTGAGAAGCGCGACGAGAGCAGCAGAACGAGTAAATAGCCGGTTTTTCCTGCCTCTTTATATCTGCTGTACTGCGTTGCTAATCCAGAATTTTTGACTCAGGATTGCTGATTCAGACAACCTGCTATAGCAGGGCGAAATGACGAACTCAGTCAGATTTTGCAGCCCACCTTTGTTGTTTCTGCTTTGCTTCTACTCTCTGTCCCTTAGCCCCGTAAAAGGAATGCTATGACGACGAAAACAGTATCGGTTATCATGCCCTGCTACAACGGCGAACGCTATCTTGCGGAAGCGATCGAAAGTGTTTTGAACCAGACTTATTCTGCCGCTGAAATTATTGTGGTTGACAATGCTTCAACGGATGGCAGCAGAGCCATTATCGATCGATACTCCGATCGATACTCTCAGGTGAAGTGCCTCTCGCTTTCACCCAACCAAGGGGCAGCCGGCGCACGAAACCAGGCAATTGCCAAAAGCTCTGGAGAATATATTGTGATGGTGGACTGTGACGATCGCCTCTTGCCCCACGCGATTGAAACTGGTGTGAATGCGCTAAATGATCATCCTGAGTGGATGTTTGCCTTTGGTCCCTGTCGCCTGATTGACGAGAACGGGAAGCCCGCTCAGCAGGGGCGTAAGGGGTTAGAGCTACCTGTAGCGGGTTCGGTATATCAAACGCTTTTAAGAGGAGTTTGCCTAAATCCGTTTGGGCGACATATTTTTCGGCGGGCGCTGTTTGATGCGATCGGTTACCTCGATCGAAGCTTACGAGCGACTGATGACTATGATTTTTATCTCAGGGCGGCGGCTGAGTTTCCCTGTGGCAGCTATGACCGACCGGTCGTTGAGTATCGGGAGCATAGCAATACGCTGTCTCAGCAAACCTGGACTTCTAAACATCTCCGGGAAGTTTTGGCAGTTTATGCTAAGCAGCAGCCGTTTGCCCAAAGAAACCCAGAAGATGCAGCAGCTCATCGGGAGGGCTTACAGCAGTGGTGCAGGCTCTACAGCCCCTACCTGAGCTATGACATTGTGCCGTATTTGAAGCGGGGGCGGCTGCAGGAAGCTGGAATTGTCTTATACCTAACGCTGCGCTACTACCCACAGGGGCTTTTAACCTATGTAGGAACGCAATTTAGTAAAGTGATTAAACCCTTGCAGCCGCTGCTGAATCGAGCATGACCTATTAGTTTAGCTGCGGTAGTTTAACTTGTTTTAACTTGGCATAACAAATCATTGGGTTCAGTCGCTCAAGCCTGTAAACCTGTATCAAAAACCACTTGCTAAGAGTCTGGTTCTCCAGTGCGGTTGTCTTTCAGCACTAAAAATATCTGCAATCAAAGCGTCACTTGAGGCTGTTCGCAGCCGCCGCAGGCGACTAACTCTCAAAACTGCAACGAACAGTTCGCAGGGCAGTTTATCACTCCACTAGCCACTCTGACTTTGCTTTGGCAAGAAAGCAAAGTCAGAGTGGCTTTGGTTTTGGGTATCTCGTTAACTCAATTCCTGCGTGGAGTGAAACTGTCATGACCTATAGTGCTGCGCCGATTCAGATTAATCCCGATCGCGTTTTTTGACGATCGTTGGGATTGGTATGCCAGAAACTGTGGGGAATTATGTGCGAGAACAACATCTGCGGGGATATGCCAAGGTGTATGAATGGGGCAAGCCGCAGCCTGCCCCGGATGGCTCTGATAAGGTTCTCGTTGCTCTGAGTCAAATGATGGTTTAGGTGGCTTTTGGGTTGGGGGTTGGGTTACTTTTGCTTTTTTTGTGTTTGTGATTTTGCATCTTCTTTTGCGATCTTCTGGTATGCGGGGGGTTGATGGAGTTGCGGTATGTGCTTGTTTCCGAGCCGTGGGGGAGACCCCCACGGCTCGGATTTTAGTAGACAGGCTGTGCTACCAAAAGTCCTGGCCCATCTTGAAATCAGCTCAACTAAAAGCGTAATTTGGTATCAACGAAAGCAGACTGCTCGATGCCGCAAGTTTGATGCTGCTAGAGTGCTAAATCCCTAAACTGCCCCCTATCCCCCTGCCGCCTATCCCCCTATGTCAAACAAATTCGATCGTCGTTCCTTCCTGCTCTATGGTTCTGCCACCCTTGCCACCAGCCTCCTGCTAAAAGCCTGCGCGTCTTCCGCACCCACCTCAGATGCTAGCTCCAGCCCCTCTACAGCAGGAACGCCTGCACAGGGTCAGCAATTGCGGATGGCGATCGTCCTACCTGGGGTGATCACCGACGGTGGTTGGAACCAGTTGGGCTACGAAGGCGTGAAGCGTGCTGCAGATAAACTGAGTGCAGAAGTGGCTTATGTCGAGAAGGTGGCGCAAGCCGACCAAACTGAATCGCTGTCAGAGTTTGCCCGTCAAGGATACAACGTGGTAGTTGGACACGGCGGACAGTTTGATGCAGCGATCGAGCAAGTTGCAGGCGAGTTTCCAGATAGCTTCTTTTTGGCAGTCAACGGCACAGTATCCGGCGCAAACTACGCTGCCGTGCAGACCAACTACAACCAGGTCTGCTACCTGGCAGGCATCGTTGGCGCAACCATGAGCAAAACTAAGAAGCTGGCATACATGGCGGGGTTAGAATTTAAGGCAACGCAGCAGCAAGGCAAAGTGCTGGAGCTGGCAGCCAAGTCGATCGATCCAAAAGCCGAGGTTGTGGTGAACTACGTCGGCGACTTCAACGATATTGCTAAAGCCAAAGAGTCGGCGCTGGCGCTGATTTCTAGCGGCGTGGATGTGATTGTGCATAACCTGGACAACTCAGCTCCGGCAGTGCTGGAAACGGCACAGGAAAAAGGAATTTACGCGATCGGTAATGCAGTCGATCAGTATGACCTGGCTCCCAAAGCGGTGCTAACCAGTATGGTGCAGGATATTGGTGGGGCGATCACCTATGTCGCAGAGCTAGCGGGGCAGGGCAAAGCTGAAGGCAAGCAATATGTGATCGGGCTGGAGCAGCCAGACTTGGTGCGGATGGGCAAGTTTAACGAAGCGCTGCCTGCGGATCTCAAGACCAAAGTTGCCGATCTAGAGAAACGCATGAAAGACGGTAAGCTGACCTTTGAAGATATTGAAGAGGGCGGCAAAGCCTCTGTGCGGCTGGTCGAGTCTTAAATGAGCTATCTGCGCCTGGAAGCGATCACTAAACGGTTTGGTGATTTTGTTGCCAACGATGACATTAGCCTCAGTGTGGCAGCAGGATCGATCCATGCGCTGCTGGGCGAAAACGGGGCGGGCAAATCAACCCTGATGAATGTGCTGTCGGGCTTGTATCAGCCAGATGCGGGGCAGATCTACCTGGAAGACCAGCCGATCCAAATCAGCTCGCCCAGTGTGGCAGCACACTATGGCATCGGCATGATTCATCAGCACTTTATGCTGGTGCCGCGCCTGACGGTGACAGAGAATATTATTCTGGGCGCAGACCGTGATCTGCGGCTAAATTTGCCTGCCAAGGCAGCAGCGATCGAGCAGATGGGGCGCGAGTATGGGCTGGAGGTGCCGCCGTTTGCCAAAGTTGAAGATTTGGCGGTGGGCATTCAGCAGCGCGTCGAGATCCTAAAAGTTCTCTACCGTCGCGCCAAGATTCTCATCCTCGATGAACCGACTGCTGTTTTAACGCCAACCGAGATCGCCTCTTTTCTACAGATCTTGCGGCAGCTCGCCGCCAATCAGCACACAATTATTTTCATTACCCACAAACTCGATGAAGTGATGGCAGCCTGCGATGCGGTGACAGTCTTGCGGCGCGGCAAGGTAGTCGCTAGTCTGCCCACGCACGCCACCAGCCGCCAAGCGCTGGCGCAGATGATGGTCGATCGGCAGGTCGTGGTCAACCAGCGCCCGCCTGCCCGCCCCAGAGGCGAGGTGCGGCTGGCGGTAGAAAATCTCTGGGTCAAGACCGATCGCGGCGTTCCGGCGGTGCGGGGGGTTTCGTTTCAGCTCCATGCCGGGGAAATTCTGGGTGTGGCGGGGGTAGATGGCAACGGACAGCGACAGCTCGCAGATGCGATCGCTGGGCTGTCGCCGATCGCCGAGGGCAAGATCCAGCGGCTGGGAGAGAATCAGCAGATTGGCTACATTCCGGAGGATCGACAGAAGCAGGGGCTGGTGTTGAGCTTTTCGATCGCCCGCAATTTGATCTTAAAGGCGTTTCGATCGCTGCCGTTCTGCCGTCGGTTCTTCTTGCAGGCAGATCGCATTAACCGCTACGCAGAGGGAGCAATCCAAACGTTTGACATCCGTGCTACCAGCCCCAAGCTCAAAGCCAGTCAGCTCTCTGGCGGCAATCAGCAGAAGGTCATCTTGGCGCGGGAGCTGGATGGCTCGCCTGCCCTGATCATTGCAATGCAGCCAACTCGCGGCTTAGACATTGGCGCAACGGAAGCAGTGCAGCAGGCGTTGCTTACCCAGCGGGCACAAGGGGCAGCGATTCTCTATATCTCGACTGAGCTAGAGGAGGTGATGGCAATAAGCGATCGAATTGCCGTCATCTATGCCGGAGAAATCCTCGATATTCTGGATGGCAAAACGGCAACGCTCAGCCAGATCGGTCTGCTGATGGCAGGCGGAGCCGAGAAACAGGAGATCTTGCAATGAGCCAAGTGACTCTCGCTGAGCGCCCCTTTGCGGCTATTCCAGTCCGCCGCTGGCTGTGGGCTGCCGTGCCGCCGGTGGTGGCGGTGGTGGCAGCGCTGCTGGCGGGGGCTGGCTTGATGTTGATGGCGGGGGCAAATCCGATCGCTGCCTACTCCGCCCTGTTTCGGGAAGCGCTGACCACCTACTTCGGCTTTGCCAACACGCTGACCAAAATGACGCCGCTGCTGCTGGCAAGTTTGGGGGTGCTGGTGGCGCTGCGGGCTGGGCAGTTTAATTTGGGGGCGGAGGGGCAGATCTACATGGGTGGCTTGGGCAGCCTGCTGGTGGGGCTGGGCTTGTCGGGCTTGCCAATGTGGATTCATCTACCGCTGGCGCTGCTGGGTGGGTTTGGGCTGGGGGCGCTCTGGGGAGCAATTCCGGGCTATCTGAAGGTGGCACGAGGGCTAAATGAAGTGCTGACCACCCTGCTGCTCAACTATATTGCTCAATATTTGATTAGCTATCTGGTGAATGCGCCACTGAAGGCAGTGGGCGCTCCCAGTCCCTACTCACCGCTGGTGGCAAAATCGGCTTATTTACCAACAATTTTGGCGAAGAGCCAGGCCCATGCGGGCATCTTCGTGGGCTTGGCGATCGCCCTGCTGCTGCTGGTGCTGCTGTCCCTCACGCCGTGGGGCTACCAAATCGATGCGGTGGGGCAAAATCCGATCGCCGCGCGCTATGCCGGCATCCCCGTAGAAAGAACAATTTTAGCTGTGATGGCGCTTTCGGGTGGGCTGGCGGGGCTGGCGGGCAGTTCGGAAGTGCTGGGGCTGAAGCGTCGGCTGTTTGAAAACTTTTCGCCTGGATACGGCTTTGATGCGATCGCTATTGCCATCCTGAGTCGCGGCAACCCGATCAGCGTCATTCTCACGTCGTTTTTCTTTGCTACCTTGCGCAGCGGAGCAAATGTGATGCAGCGCAGCGCGGGTGTCCCTGTGACGGTCATCTATGCGATTCAGGGGCTTACCCTGCTGTTTGTGGCAATTAGTCTGGTGCTGCAGTACAAAACCCGCCGATCGCCACTCGTCCCTTCCACTCCTCCATCCTCGCCTGCGTCATGATTGCCAGCCGCTCCTTTCCCCAGCTCGAAACCGAACATCTGCTGCTGAGAGCAACCGTCCCTTCGGATGCAGAGGCTCTTTTTCGAGTGTTTGCCGATCCTGCAGTGATTCGCTATCACGATCTAGAGCCGCCGACTCAGCCTGAGCAAATGCAGCGGTTGATCCAACGCTGGACGGATCGGTTCAAATCGGGACAGGGAATTCGCTGGGGGATTGTCCGGCAGGGCGATCGCATGCCGATCGGCTCCTGCGGCTACAGCTACCGGACTCCGTTTCGCGCTGAAATTGGCTACGAGCTGGCACAGGCATACTGGCGGCAGGGGATCATGAGCGAAGCGCTGAAGGCGATGCTGCAGTATGGCTTTGAGACGCTCGATCTGCGGCGAATTGAGGCAATGGTCATGCTGGATAATGTTGCTTCGGCAGGGCTGCTCAAGAAACTCGGCTTTGTGGAGGAAGGCATCTTGCGGCAGTATGGCTTCTGGAAGGGAGAATTTCACGATTTGAGACTATTTGCACGGGTTCGACAGAGGTAATTGAAAGGACGGTTACCTATCATGGCTCTCTAGAAGATACTTATTCCTGATTACTAAAAATATCTGATTAATAATTACTAAAAAACTATTTCTATACTATGTCTGCTAATGCTCTGAACTTCTTAACCGATTATCTTGCGGCTAGTTTGCGGCTAACGGTGCCACTGGTATTTGTAGCGCTGGGCGGGTTGCTCTCCGAGCGATCGGGAGTACTCAACATTGGGCTGGAAGGGATGATGCTGACAGGGGCGTTTGTCAGTGCGGCAATGTCGATCGGCACGGGCAATGTGTGGCTGGGGGTGCTGGCAGCGCTGCTGATCGGCGGCGTGGTGGGGTTGCTCCATGCTTACCTGTGTGTGACGCTGCGAGTCAATCAACTTGTGTCGGGGCTGGCGATTAATTTGGCAACGGCTGGATTGACAGCGTATGGAGCCAGAGTGCTGTTTGACAGCGGCACGGTGCAACTAACGGGAATTAACCCGATCGGCATTCCAGGCTTAAAAGAGATACCGGTGCTGGGAGTTTTCTTCAACCAAGATCTGCTGTTTTATGGGCTGGTGGGGCTGCTGCCGATCGTCACGTATCTTTTGTTTCGGTCTAGCTGGGGGTTGGCGCTGCGGGCAGTGGGCGATTACCCACGGGCAGCAGATACGGCGGGCTTATCGGTGGTTGGCGTCCGCTATCTCAGCGTGCTGCTGTGCGGGGCGCTCTGCGGCATCGGGGGGGCATATTTGGCGCTGGTCCATGTCCGCTTTTTTACCGAAGGCATGAGCGCTGGCAAGGGGTTTATTGCGCTGGCAGCGCTGATTTTGGGCAGGTGGCATCCGGTCTATACGATGCTGGCTTGTCTGCTGTTTGGCGCAACGGAGGCGCTACAGCTCCGGATTCAAACGTTTGATCTGCAGATTCCCTACCAGCTCTTGGCAATGCTGCCCTATGCGATCGCGCTGCTGGCGCTGATTGGCATCGCCGGAAAAGCAACGCCGCCTGCTGCGTTGGGGATTCCCTATACCCAGGAAGGAAAGCCTTAGAACAAAAGCCTTAGAACAATTGTGAGGAAGCTCCGCGCGGCGGAGCTTCCTCACAAAAAGATTCTCAGTTTAGGGGCTATATCCCTTATGCGCTGAAGTATTTAGCGGCTGGGTGATAGGCGATGATCGCTGTCGTAGACTGCTCCGGATAAAGCTGTTCGCTCTCATCCATGTGCAGCCCAATCCGCTGCGCGTCCAGCAATTCCAACTGCTTGTACTGATCCTGAATATTGGGACAAGCCGGATAGCCGAAGCTATAGCGCGATCCCTGATAGCGCTGGGCTAGAATATCGCGGATGTTGTCAGGCTCCAGGCTGCCATATCCGAGCTCGCGACGAATGCGGGCATGAGTCCATTCTGCCAGCGCTTCTGCCACCTGCACCGCTAAGCCGTGGAAGTAGAGGTAGTCCGTATATTGATTGGAGTCAAACAGGTGCTTAGCAAATTGAGTGGCAATTTCGCCGACTGTGACTGCCTGCATGGGAAAGACATCGATCGTCCCCGCTTCCTTGGGCGCAAAGAAATCGGCAATACACAATCGCCGCATCGACTTCTGACGCGGAAAATCGAACGTCACAACGGGCTCGGCTTGCAGCGTTGGCTCAGCCGGATTATAAAGGTACAGCGAATTACCTGCGGATGCACAAGGGAAATAGCCGTATACAACCTGGGGATGCAGAAGATTCTCGGCAACGATTCGCTGCTTCCACAGTTCTAGAATCGGATAGACCTTGGTCTGAAGAAAGGCATTATAATCCTCACGCGATTGCTCCTTGGGCTTACGGAACTGCCACTGCCCCGCAATCAACGCCTGCAGGTCCAAATAGCCAAATAGCTCCTCGATCGGGATTTCCTCAGGCTGCAGAATCCGCGTCCCCCAAAATGGCGGCGTGGGGCGATCGAGATCCAGCGTCACTGCTTCCGAGCGCTGCGTATCTACTGGCACTGGCTCTGCAATAGCGCTTGCTTCCACGGCTGCCACAATCTCCTCATCCGCTATATCCGCTATCAAATCCGCTGTCGCCTCATCCAAAAAGCCTTTCTGGTCATCCCAATTTCCTCCGGTTTTGGCGGGCATCAGTTTGTCCATAAAGTGCAGATCGGAGAAGGCATCTTTGCCATAAACCACCCGCCCTTTGTAGCTATTCTGGCAGTCTTCGTAGACAAATTTGGGAGTGAGGGCAGCGCCACCAAGAATGACCGGGACAGTGATGCCGCGATCGTTAAACACTTCCAAATTCTCTTTCATGAAGGCGGTGGATTTCACCAGCAGACCGCTCATGGCAATACAGTCGGCGTTGTGCTGCCGGTAGGCATCGATGATATTTTCAACGGGCTGTTTGATGCCCAGATTAATCACTCGATATCCGTTGTTGGTCAGAATGATGTCAACCAGGTTCTTGCCGATGTCATGTACATCACCCTTCACCGTGGCGATGATGAATGTGCCTTTGGCGTTATCTCCTGATTCTTCTTTTTCCATGAACGGCTCGAGATACGCCACCGCAAACTTCATGGTTTCTGCCGACTGCAGCACAAAGGGCAGCTGCATTTGCCCAGAGCCAAACAGTTCACCCACGACCTTCATGCCGTCCAGCAAAAAGGTATTGATGATCTGCAGGGGCGGATATTTTTCTAAGGCGATCGCCAGTGCATCTTCTAGCCCAATCCGTTCGCCGTCTATGATGTGCTGCTTCAGGCGGTCCTCGATCGGCAAATCGGCAAGGGAGGCAGTCGAGCGGGTGTCTTTTGCCGAAACGCCTTCAAACAGTTTGGTGAGCTCAGTTAGCGGGTCGTAGACGCATACATTGCCTTCAAAGCGGCGTTGGTCGTAGATCAGCTGAAGACAAACTTCCTGGTGTTTCGGGTCAATTTTTGCCAGGGGCAGAATCTTAGCGGCACTGATGATTGCCCCATCCATGCCTGCCTGCACCGCTTCGTGCAAAAACATGGAGTTCAGCACAATGCGCGCCGCCGGACTGAGACCAAAGGAAACGTTGGACACACCCAGCAGAATATGGACACCGGGCAGGTTCTCCCGAATCATCCGGATCGCTTCGATCGTCGCTTTACCGTTCTCCCGGTCTTCTTCAATTCCAGTTGAGATCGGCAGCGCTAGCGGGTCGTAGAAGATTTCGTGAGCTGGGATACCATACTCCAAGGCATCGCGGTAGGCGCGTTGGGCAATCTGAAGTTTCTTCTCGGCGGTGCGGGCCATGCCGTCTTCGTCGATCGTTCCGACTACCACACCTGCGCCATAGGCTTTGGCTAGCTCCAGCACTTTAAAGAAGCGCTCGTCGCCGTCTTCGTAGTTGGTGGAGTTCAGCAAACATTTGCCGCCCGCCACTTTTAGCCCCGCCTCCATCTTTTGCCACTCGGTCGAGTCGAGCATCAGCGGCAGCGTCACGTTGGTCACAAGGCGCGACACCAGTTCGTGCATGTCTTTTTCGCCGTCACGCCCCACGTAGTCTACGTTGACATCCAGGACGTGAGCACCTTCTTTCACCTGCGATCGCGCCACTGCCACCAGCCCATCCCAGTCTTCTACACTCAGCAGCTCCCGCACTTTCTTAGAGCCACTGGCGTTGAGACGTTCGCCAATAATCAAGAAGGAGTTGTCTTGGCTGTAGGGCTGCGCGGAGTAGATCGAGGCAGCCGCCGGGGGATAGCTCAGCGCCGGACGCGGATCGGCAGGTGCGCTGCCATTTAGCTCCCAGCGCGGCACTCGCACGAGACGCTCCTTAGGCGACAGGCTGGCAGAAATTTCTGCCAACTGCTGAATATGATCGGGGCGAGTGCCGCAGCAGCCACCGATCACCTGCACCCCCAGATCCTCGACAAAGCGCAGTAGCGCCATTTTTAGCTCGGTAGGGGTCAGCTTGTAGTGGGCATGCCCGCCAACGTTTTCTGGGATACCAGCGTTGGGGATGCAGGAAATCACAAACGGCGAATGCTGCGACAGATATTTGATGTGTTCTGCCATGCGATCGGGTCCGGTGGCACAGTTCAGCCCCAAAATGTCGATCGGGTAGGGCTCTAAGATGCTCAGCATGGCAGAGACATCTGAGCCGACCAGCATCGTCCCCTGCAGCTCCATCGTCACCGACACCATCAGCGGACGACGATCGCCCTTCTGGGTAAATACGGCTTCGATCGCGTTCAGCGCTGCTTTAATTTGCAGCACATCCTGACAGGTCTCCACAATGAACAGATCAACTCCGCCGTCATACAGCCCCTCGGCTTGCTCCTCAAAGGAGGCTTTCATGGTGTCGTAGTCAATATGTCCCAGGGTCGGCAGCTTGGTGGTAGGGCCCATCGAGCCTGCCACAAAGCGGGGTTTGTCGGCGGTGGAATATTTGGCAGCACAGCGCTTGGCTAGCTCGGCGGCAATTTTGTTAAGCTGATAGGCTTGATCTGCCAGGTCGTATTCTGCCAGCACGATCGACGCAGCGCCAAATGTATCTGTTTCGATCACATCTGCGCCGGCGGCTAAGAAGTCGCAGTGGACTTTCTCCACGGCTTCAGGTTTAGTGACGACGAGATACTCATTGCATCCTTCATACGCTGCACCACCAAAATCTGCGGCGGTCAGGTTCTGCACCTGGAGGTTGGTGCCCATTGCACCATCAAACACAATGACGGGGCGATCGGGGCTATGGAGGCGATCAAGGAAAGGATGAGTCATACCGCTGGGCTACCTATATCAACTGTCGATTTCAACGCAGATTTAACACTAGATTCAGACACTTCTAGAGTACCAAGCTGTTCTAGCTTGTGAAAATGTCTGCACTATTCTGGTCACTCATACTTTTATCTAACCGATTCATAGCAGCCGCTGCAGCAGTTAGGACAGAGGCACTTTTGGGACCCGGAGCGCACCCTCAAAAATGGTCTAAACGCAGGACTTAATTCATCTCAAGAATTCGCTTGGCGATCGTCTCTTCCACAGGCATCACCGAGAGCCGATTGCCCTGCCGCACTACCCACAGCTCATCCGGAGTAAAGGTCTGCCGTAGGCAATCGAGCGTTACCATGCCAGGGAACTGCTGCACAAACTCTACAATCACCGTTTGCCAACGCGGTTTTTCTGGAGTGGATTTGGGATCATAATACTTGCTTTTCACATCAAACTGGGTTGGATCGTCCACGCACTCCACAACCTTCATCAGCCCCACAATCCCAGGTGGCTCAACGTTCGAGTGGTAAAAAAACACCAGATCGCCTGCCTGCATCTCCCGCAAAAAGTTTCGCGCCTGATAGTTGCGAACGCCATCCCACAGGGTTTGTTTATCTTTTGCTAGAGCAGCAATGCCATAAGCGGTCGGCTCAGATTTCATCAACCAATAGCGCATAGCCCTCATTTTTCAGACGCTCTAGACTGCCAATCTCCCGGAGTCGCCCCAGAATCAGCGTTGCCGTTCTGATTAGCAGATGCAGGACGATCGAGCGGATCGGCAATCGAGTCCAGCTCCACCGCCTCTAGCGCAATCATTTCAGGGTTGTCTAGCATGCCTGTGCTGTCGATCGCTTCAAGCTCTAGCCGCTCCACTTTAATTAGCTCTACCCGGGGTCCATCCATCGATTCTATTGTCATCTGGCAGTTCTGATAGTGCAGTGTTTCACCGATCGCCGGGATCTTCTGCAGCTGGTAAATCACAAAACCACCCAAGGTTTGGTAGTCCTCGGCGATCGGCAGCTCCAGATTTAGCAACTCGTTCACTTCTTCCAGATCGGTCTGCGCCTGCACAATCGAAGTCTGCTCATCGACAAACCGAATCGCAATCTCTTCGGGGCTCTCAGACTCGCTAGTTTCGCCAATAATCTCGGCGGCTAAATCTTGCACCGTGATAACGCCAGCCGTTCCCCCAAACTCATCGACCACAATCACCATCGCCTGCCCTGTGCGCCGCATTAGCCGGAGTAGCTCATTTAGCGGCATACTTTCTGAGACAAACTGAGCCGGACGAACCCACGGCTGGATCGAGTCACCTGGATGCAAAGTCCCCTGAACGATTGGCTCTGCCAGCTCTTTGAAGTGGAGAATTCCCAAAATGTCATCTAGCGATTCTCCCATGACGGGATAGCGGGAATGCCCCGACTCTGCCACTTCGACTAACATCTCCTGCAGCGTTGTATCGCTGGGCATGGCAACCAAGCTAGTACGGGGAACCATCACCTCCCCAGCAGAAACCTCAGTGAACTCAAACACATTCGTCAGCAGTTCCCGCTTTTCTTCTTCTAGCCCCGGAGACTCTGCCGATGTCGCAATAATTAGCTGTAGCTCTTCCGGCGTGACCCGGTTATACCAACCTTGTCCCGTGTAGCTCACTCCAAAGAGCTGCAGCAGCCAGCGGGTAGACTGGTTCAAGATCCAGATGAAAGGATTAAACAAGCGAGCGATCGCCAAACTGGGTGTTCCCAAAAACCGCGCGAGCTGCTCTGGAAACAGGAGCGCCAAAGATTTCGGAGCCAGTTCTCCTAACACGATCTGTAAATAGGCAATCAGCAAGAAAGCAGTTGGAACGGCGATCGAATGAATCAAAAAATCGTGGGTGGTCGTCGATAGCGGCAGTCCAGAGAAGCCCACCGCCAGCAGAACTGCCATTGTGTTTTCACCAATCCAGCCGAGTGCCAGACTAGAGAGAGTGATGCCAAGCTGAGTCGTAGACAGAAGCCGATCAAGTCCACGCTGCAGATCTTGCACGGTTTTGGCCTGGGCATCTCCAGCCGAGACAAGCTGATTAATCCGCGATCGCCGGACTGAGACGATCGAAAACTCGGCTGCCACAAAGAAAGCATTAATCGCAATCAGCAGAAACACTGACAAAAGCCGTAGCAGTACATCAGAACCTGTCAGGAGAGGCAGTGTCTCAGTTGCTAATGCACCAGTAAGGGAAATCATCCGCAAGAAAAAGAACGAGAACTGGAAGTGGAAGGGGAGGGATGAGCAACGAGGGGGGAGGGATGAGCAACGAGGGGGGAGCCAAGGTAAAGCAACAATTCAATTGCCCGCATACGCTTGAAGCTAGCCGATCGCCCTTTTCTAACGGCTTCATCCCTTATCCCTCCTACTGTCCTCCCTCCATTCTTGCCTTGACATCCTTGAGAATTTGCTCCTCCTTAAGGAAGGTGACGCTGTCTCGTCGTACCGGTTTACCTTGGGCATCCGTCAAATTGTTGACAGGGCGTGCGTCGGGTTGAGTGATACCTTTGAGCGCTTCACGCCCCAGCTTATATCCCCAGGTGGCGCTAGCAAGACCAGCCCCCACCATCAGAACTAATAGAACTAACGTCAAGACAACCGTTGAATTCAGTCTCATACAAACCTCGTAGGAGCGGGAAAGCTAGGCGCACGCCTCCGGAACTTTGGAGAGTACGGCTGCACATTTCCCTGGCATCAGGATACAATGAAAGCCTAATTATAGAAATTTCCAGGGTTGGCCGAGCGGTTTAGGCAGCGAACTCATAATTCGCCTCAGACAGGTTCAACTCCTGTACCCTGGACTGTGCGCTTTGCTACCTGAGCAAGCCTTACTTCAGCTTTTAGGTCAAGACGGCAAGGAGTCAAAGATGGATTCCATGCACATTCTTGCAAAATTAAGAAGGGGAAGATGCGTTTAGGAGATGTATTGCAACGACAATCGTCCCTACGGATTTTGACGAGGTTCTCCGGCTGACTTTTTGCTAGAGTTTGAGGAAAAGATAAGATTGAGAGCTAGGATAAGTCAAAGCACTTACTATCTTCCAAGATAATCAAACGGTGGAAAGGGTCAGTAGCTTTTGCTCTCTTTGCTCTGGAGACCGTTGCTCAGTAGTTGCACTCACTCCTTCGCTGATGACCTCCGCACCGCACCAAAGTCACTTACTCATTATTGAGGACGATAAGGGACGGCGAGAATATGCCCTTGACAGTCCGGTTTATTCAATCGGCAGAGATCCCAAATGTGATATCCGTTTGATTTCTCAGTTTGTCTCTCGTCGGCACGCCACCCTGGTTCAGCTCCCTAACGAGGATGGTAGCTATTATTACCGAATCGTAGATGGTAATTTAAAGGGTAAGCCTAGCGCCAATGGGTTGCTGATCAACGGTCGCAAGCTGCAAGCCCACGATTTGCAGGACCAAGACAAGGTAATTTTTGGTCCGCAGGTGCAAGCGATCTACTACCTGCTGAAGCGCGATGCCATTACAACAATTCCGCCTGATGAGTACGACATTACACTCATCAGCCCCAATATGACAGGCGATCCAGAGGATAATACAGCAGCTTCGCGAGCAGGCTCTCCTGGGAATCAATCCACTACTTTGAAGCTGACGGGCAACGGTTCGCCGGAGCAGGGCGAGCTGATGGACAGCCAGTAAAATCTTTGGCTGATTTACGGCTGGGGTTCTTGATCAGCCTGGGGAGCGCAGCAGGCTTTAGAGGGCACTGGATCGTAGCCCCCTGGATGAAATGGGTGGCAGCGGGCAATGCGGCAGACTGCCAGCCAAGTTCCCTGCGCCGCCCCAAAGCGGGAGATTGCTTCAATCGCATACTGGGAACAGGTTGGCTGAAACCGACAGGTCGGTGGAAACAGCGGCGAAATAAACAGCCGATAGCCTTTGACCAAGCCAATGAGGAGGGTTTTCATAGCTTTATTTTATCGCTATGGCTGGAGCATTGTAGCCAAACGGCAACTCAGCACCCTGAGCTGTGTTTCCTATCCTTTGACTCCACTACCCGATTCGGTCGGCACGATGTAGTGCTGCATCAGCAGGAAGAAGAACAGAATTGGAGCGATCGAGATCACAGAGCCAGCGGCGATCAACCGCCAGTCTAGCGAAAATGCACCTGCTAGCTTAGCAACCCCCAGCGGCAGCGTGTAGTACTCTGGCTGATCCAGCAAAATGAGTGGCCAAAGAAAATCGCTCCAAGAGCCAATAAAGACGAAAATAGCAAGCGTGACTAAAGCCGGACGGATAGAGGGCAGCATCACGAACCACCAAATCCCTAGCTCAGAACAACCATCCATCCGAGCGGCTTCTTCTAGCTCCTTGGGCACCCCCTGAAAGGCTTGCCGCAGCAGGAAGATGCCAAACGCAGAGGCGATCGCCGGAAAAATTAGCCCCAGGTAGCTGTTTCGCAATCCCAGATTCACCGCCAGAATGTAGAGCGGAATCATGACGATTTGAAATGGGATCAGAATAGTAGAGACGATCAGCGTAAACACTGCCTCTCGCCCCCGAAAGGCTAGCCTTGCCAAAGGATAGGCCGCCAGCGAGCAAAACAGCAGATTCAGCACCACGGTAAGGACAGCCACCAAAATGCTGTTGAACAGATATTGCCCAAACGGATTCGCCTCCCAAACCTTGACAAAGTTTTCCAGGGTTGGCTGCGCTGGAATCAAGCGGGGAGGAAACTGAAAGATGTCTTCGCCGGGAGATTTAAACGCCGTGCTAACCAGCCACAGGAGGGGTAGCAGCATGGCGAGGGCGATCGCCCCCAGCAAGAAATACATGCCAATTAGGGACACCGTCCGCCGCAGCTGCGGGGAAAGTTGTTTTTTAACGGCTGGGAAGGTTGTCATAAAGGGAGGCTACAAGATGCTGAGCGAAACTACTGGCTTACTCGATTAAAGTTCGTTTCGCTGACCCTTACTTTACCGCATTTCTATTTTGCTCTAATCAATCGTTCAGGGCTGCCGTTGGGCTAGGCAGGATTGATGGAGGACGCAAAGAACGATCGTCAAGATGAATCTTTGAGAATCTCTCCTACGACAGATAACGCCCAAACCTGCGGTCAATCCAGGCTGAGATTTGCTACATAAAAGTAGTCGACCACAAAGCCTTTCCTCTATGAAGTTCCTCAAAAGCACCGTTTTGGCGCTAGTGCTGGCAACCACTGCCTGTAGTGCAGCCCAAGAGTCTTCAAGTCAGTCGCCTGCTCCAGCTGCTCCCAGCGCGGCATTCCCCAGCGCACCTGCCGAAGTTGCTCAAGCCCAGCCGCCGCAAAACCTTGTGCCAACTGAAGCCTTCTCGCCCACCCCAATCAAAATTACGCTGGCAGACTTGCCTCAGCCCTTTGCCACCGAAAGCGCTTCTAAATCTCCCAACGTGGTAGGCATTCCTGCCAGCCCCCAGCTAAAAGTACCACAGGGATTCACGGTGAATGTGTTTGCCGAAGGGCTTAACCGCCCCCGCTGGCTTGCCTTGACCCCCAGTGGAGAAGTGCTGGTCACAGAAACACCGCAGAATCAGATTCGGCTGCTAAACGATCGCAACAACGACGGAGCAGCAGAAGTGAATCAGATCTTTGCCACCGCCGAGAATGGATTAGATATTCCGTTTGGCATGACGTTTGCTGGCAATTATTTCTTTTTGGGAAACTCTGATGCAGTCCTGCGGTTTCCTTATCAGAGCGGGCAACAAAAGCTGGAAGGAACTGGCGAACAAATTGCCGAACTGCCGGGGGGCGGCTACAACCAGCACTGGACGCGTAACGTGGTGGCTGGACCGGATGGGCAAAAGCTGTATGTGTCGATCGGGTCGGAGTCAAACGTGGAGGAGGAACCGTTGCCACGGGCTTCTGTGCAGGTGATGAACCTAGATGGCTCTGGTCAGCAAACATTTGCATCCGGGTTACGTAATCCGGTTGGGTTAGCATTCCATCCGGTCACAAACGATCTGTATGCCACGGTAAATGAGCGGGATGGATTGGGTGATGATCTCGTTCCTGACTATCTCACCCGCGTCCAGCAGGGCAAATTTTATGGATGGCCCTACGCCTATCTGGCGCCCGATCGCCTCGATCCACGTCAGGTGGAAAATGGGCAAAGCCGTAATCCGCAGCTGGCTGCCAGTACCCAAACGCCAGATGTCTTATTTCAGGCGCACTCAGCAGCCTTGGGAATTCAGTTTTACAATGGGCAAACCTTTCCAGAGCGCTATCGGAACGGGGCATTTGTAGCATTTCGTGGCTCCTGGAACCGCAATCAGGGCACAGGCTACAAGCTGGTGTTTGTACCGTTTGGCGCTGAGAATCGTCCAGCTGGTCACTATGAGGATTTTGTCACAGGTTTTGTGCTAAACCCGTCTGAGCCTACCGTTTGGGGGCGTCCCGTCGGAACCTTAGTTTTGCCGGATGGTAGTCTGTTGTTTACAGATGAAGGCAACGGACGAATTTACCGGGTGCAATACCAAGGCGTTTAGTGGTAGGAGCAGCGATGCAAACCAAAGGATTTCACCATGTGGCGATTATTTGCTCAGATTACGAGACGTCTAAGCGCTTCTATACAGAGCTTTTAGGATTTTCGGTGATCGCAGAAACCTTTAGAGCCGATCGCCACTCCTACAAACTAGATTTGCGCGTCGGAGAAGCCGATGCGATCGAGCTATTCTCATTTGCCGATCCGCCAATGCGACCCAGCCGTCCGGAAGCTTGTGGGCTGCGGCATCTTTCTTTTGCGGTAGAAGGAATAGAGACGATCGTCAGCGATCTACAGTCCAAAGGAATTGAAGTTGAGCCCATTCGGGTTGATGCCTTGACCGGGAAGCGGTTCACCTTCTTCAAAGATCCAGACGATCTGCCGTTGGAGATCTATGAAGTATAGCAATGGCAGCGGATGGAACCTGTTCTAATAGCACTCTACTTGGTAAAACATCAACATAAACCATCAAAAAGCGCCCTCGATTGAGGGCGCTTTTCAACTAGCTATTGACTCAAGAACTAGCCGTTAATTGCGGGAGCTTGCAGCGCCACGGGAACTGCTTCGCCAGCAGCCAAATCGAGCGGGAAGTTGTGAGCATTGCGCTCGTGCATTACTTCCATACCGAGGTTGGCGCGGTTTAGCACATCTGCCCAAGTGTTCACCACACGACCTTGGCTATCCAACACAGACTGGTTGAAGTTAAACCCATTCAGGTTGAATGCCATCGTGCTGATACCCATTGCCGTCAACCAGATGCCAACCACAGGCCATGCACCCAAGAAGAAGTGCAGCGCGCGGCTGTTGTTGAACGAAGCATATTGGAAGATCAGACGACCAAAGTAGCCGTGAGCTGCCACGATGTTGTAGGTTTCTTCTTCTTGACCAAACTTGTAGCCATAGTTTTGGCTTTCAACTTCGGTCGTTTCACGGACGAGAGAAGAAGTAACCAGCGAACCGTGCATTGCGGAGAAGAGCGAACCACCGAATACACCTGCTACACCCAGCATGTGGAAGGGGTGCATCAGAATGTTGTGCTCAGCCTGGAACACAAACATGAAGTTGAACGTACCAGAAATACCCAGCGGCATTCCGTCAGAGAAGGAACCTTGTCCGATCGGGTAGATCAAGAACACAGAGGTTGCAGCCGCCAAGGGCGCGCTGTAAGCCACACAGATCCAGGGACGCATACCGAGGCGGTAGCTTAATTCCCACTGACGACCCATGTAGCAGAAGATGCCGATCAAGAAGTGGAAGCAAACGAGCTGGTAAGGACCGCCGTTGTACAGCCACTCATCTAGGGAAGCAGCTTCCCAGATCGGGTAGAAGTGCAAGCCGATCGCATTTGACGAAGGCACAACTGCACCAGAGATGATGTTGTTGCCGTAGATCAGCGAACCTGCAACAGGCTCACGGATACCGTCGATGTCCACAGGAGGAGCAGCGACAAATGCAATGATGAAGCAGATGGTAGCGCTCAGCAGCGTTGGGATCATCAACACACCAAACCAACCCACATAGAGGCGGTTGTCAGTGGAGGTGACCCAAGCGCAAAAGCGATCCCACAAGCCAGCGCTCTCACGCTTTTGAAATGTGGTAGTCATGATGATTGCTTTGGTATTACGAATGTTTGACGTTATGTATGGTCGAACAACTGCTGCTCGATACTGATCAGTATTTAGGATGAGGCAAATTTTTGCAAATATGGGCGCAAATTTGTAATGATTTGAGATGAAGTTTTGTGACGTCTACTGGCTTTCGGGCAGCAAAATCTTCTACGCCTTTGTTCTATTAATTTCTATAAATTAAACTCTCTTTTTCTTAACCAATTTATGTTACTTCAATTCATAGAGAATCCGCTTGGGCAAGCGCAGCAGAAAGGAATCCAACTACAACCTCAGGCGTCTCTAACTGAGGCAGCACTCCTACTTCTTCGATCGCCCAAAACGCCCGAATTACGGCAGGATTCAGCTTCACTAACCGTTGCCCTGTCGCCGAGCTGCCAAAACGGGATTTTTCCCCCCAAACGATATAAGTCGGTACAGTTAATCGCTCCAGATATAGCGCTAGGTCAAAGCATAAGTCGCCCCGCAATGAAGCGAGCGCTGCGTACTCCGCATTAAGCTGAGTCGCTGAAGCTAAATAAGCCTCAACGGTTTCAGAAGTTAAGCGCGATCGCTTGGCAAATAAAAACTGTTCTAAAAAATTTCTAACGGCAAATTCGTTTGCAGCTCCAAGCGTATAGATCAGGCGATCGAGTCCGGGAATTCCTGCTAGTTTGGCAGCAATTCCTTGCCCATATTCAGCCCCAAAATCGCTGTACCCCGCCGGAGAAACCAAGAACAAAAATTTGAATAATTCTGGTCGCTGAATTGCCAACCGAATCACTAAGCCTGCTGTTAGTGAAGATGCCACGACTGGCACGGGCGACCCTGCCTGCTCTAGCAGCTCTGCAATCATCGTCAGATAGTCTTCAACCTGATAGTCTCTGACGGGATGAGAAGACTGTCCCCAACCAATCAAATCTGGCGCAATTACCCGGTAGTCTGGGGCAAAGGCAGGATACACCTTCGACCACTCATAGGCTGATGAGCCTCCACCTAAGCTATGCAAAAATAACAGCGGCGGCAGATCCGCTGCAGGTGCGGTGGCTGTGCGCCATGGAGGAGCGATCGGCGTGTAGTATGCCACAATCCCTAGAGAAGTTTTGCAGATGCGCTGCCCAAAACCGGGCGGTTGGAAAGGAAGCATTTTGGGAGATAGAAGGGGATAGGAAGATGAGAAATACGGCAATCAAGGCATCCATTCTAGAGAAACACCAATGCGATCGTCTTTGCTCTCAGGTGTATTTTGGGTTTGAAAATCAGTAGAGAGGCGCAGATTCTGGGTCACGGCATAGCCAAAGGAGAGCGTGGTAATGCCAACTTCTTCGCTAGAGCCAGGCGACACAAAGCTCTGAGCAACGGCAATATCGGCTGCGCCTGTGCGGGAAAGCGAAAACATCAGCCGCGCCCCCACCGTCACGCCGTCCGTCGTGAAACGATCGGCTTCTATACGGCGATAGCCCACCGTTGGCGCAAGGTTGATGCGATCGCCCAACGGCAGCACATAATAGCGGAGCTCTGTACCGTAGGCTTGGCGGTCATCCTCAAAAGCAGCTTGATAATCCGCGCTAGCAGCCAGCCCTGTGCGTCCCAGAAATACATCTTCAATGCCTAAGCTAACGCCAGATGTATCTTCAGAATTGGCATAGCCCAATCGCAGGCGCGTCCGAAAGCTAGGGTCATTGCGAATCTCAGATAAGACATCCGGAACTTCTTCGAGCCAGTGTTGCAGAACTGGGCTATCTTCAACTAAAGCAGGGTCTAGATCAAGCTGTTGTGCTGGATCACCCTCAACGGGTTCATCAGCAGGGGGAGTCGTTTGGGCAAATGCGCTGCCTTGCCATCCCACATGCCATGCCACTACAAAACTCAAGCTCAGCCCCAGACTGAGCCATTTTGAAGCGATCGCCTTCATACCCCCGCACCTGCTGAAACCACTGTTGCATTCAGCTCCGTAGCGCCCCGCAATCGAACATCTCAGATTGTTCTTTTGCAGACCGTGCCCCCACAAAACTAAAATACCCCACCGCATTGTGGCTTATTTATGTCGCTTCTGCCTGCTCCAGCGGTGGAAGTAACCAGAACTAATCAGAAGAATCGCCGGCATCCACAGGCTCTGCCCAGTAGAGATAAGTAGAATACGCCAGTGCCACCTCGCCCGCTGCATCTGCCCAGCGATCGAACAGCTCGCTTAGATGCTGGATTAGCTGCTCATGAGCATCTCCTGTTTTAGGCACATAGGACGCACTCAGCACCAGCCCAATTAAGCCTTCTCGATCGAGCCGCTGAACATGCTGAAATATTTCCGACCGAAAGTTTCTAAACAACAGGCTGTGGGCTAGAAGCTCAGGCGATTTGCGGCGTTTGTCGCTATAAATCCGGCGATCTGCAAATTGGTGAATAATCTGCCCATGCTCGCCAGTGAAGGCATCTGTTTCATCTCGATCGTTCCACATCAGCGCCAATCTCCCCCTGGGTTTGAGGATGCGATGAAATTCTGCTAGCGCCAATGGCTGATTGAACCAATGAAACGACTGGCAGCAAAGCACTAAATCGATCGACTGAGCTAGCAACCGCGTCTGTTCAGCTGTTCCATCCCAAAATTCCACCCCCGGATGAGCCTCTGCGGCTTCCCGCATAGCGATATTAGGCTCGATCGCCACTACTCGCACTCCCCGATCTGCCAGCAGCCGAGCTGAAATTCCAGTTCCCGCTCCCACATCAGCGGCAGCCAAACCTGTGGGATTGCCCAACCCGGACAAAATCAGAGCGATCGCTTCCGGTGGATAGGTTGGTCGATATTTGGCATAGTCTTCCGCCCGATTAGAAAAGCGTCCTGTCGGGTTCTCAGCATATAAACGCGAGACAGCCTGATCCATCTTTCCTCCTCACCTCTTACGCTTCACTTTCATGTGACACGCTTCCCATCGCCGGATATAGTTGAACTAATCTGGAGTTTCCTCTGTAGATTCACCTACCCGAATAGAACCATGTCTATCACAAATCAGGTTTTTCCAGTCGTTTGGTACGACGATCATGTGCGGCTAATCGATCAGAACCATCTGCCAACCAGCTTCGAGGTCGTTGAGATCAGCCGCAGTGACGACATGGCAGTGGCAATCAAAACTATGATTGTGCGCGGTGCGCCAGCGATCGGCGTAGCGGCAGCATACGGTATGTATCTCGGAGCGCGAGAAATTCAGACTGACGATCGAGAACAATTTTTGATTCAGCTCGAAGCGGTGGCAACCAAGCTAAAAGCCACCCGTCCCACGGCAGTTAACCTGTTTTGGGCGATCGAGCGCATGATGAAAACAGCCCGACAGAGCGTGGGTCCGGTCAAGTTCCTGAAGCAAACCCTGCTGGAAGCAGCAAAGGCGATCAACGCGGAAGATATTGAAACCTGCCAAATGATTGGCGACCACGGACTCAGCGTCCTACCCAAAACGCCACATCCGCTGCGGCTGCTGACTCACTGCAACGCAGGCGCACTGGCAACGGCAGGCTACGGTACAGCTTTGGGCGTTGTTCGATCGGCATGGCACGCAGGGCGGCTAGAAAAGCTTTACGCCGATGAAACGCGCCCCCGCCTACAAGGTGCAAAACTCACGGCGTGGGAGTGCGTTCAAGAAGGCATCCCCGTGACGCTAATTGCCGACAGCATGGCGGCACACTGCATGAAGCAGGGCTTAGTCGATGCGGTGGTGGTGGGAGCCGATCGCATTGCTGCCAACGGAGATGCCGCCAACAAAATTGGCACCTATGGCTTAGCGATCATTTCTAAAGCCCATAACGTGCCGTTCTATGTAGCGGCTCCCCTCTCTACTATTGACTTTGGACTGGCAGACGGCAGCCAAATCCCCATTGAAGAACGCGATCCGGTAGAAATCTACCAGATCGGACAGACGCGCATCTGCCCGGTCGGCGCAGACTTTTACAACCCGGCGTTTGACGTCACTCCTGCCGAATTAATCACAGGCATCGTCACTGAGCATGGCGTGGTGCAGCCCAGTGAATTAATCCAGTTTCGGGAGAAGCAAGTCAGCTAGTGCTTACCCAACAGCCGATCGCGTAGGTGCTTGATCCGATCGCGCATCTTAGCAGCCTCCTCAAACTCCAGCTTTTTGGCGGCTTCTTTCATTTCAGCTTCCAGTTTAACGATCAGCTCGGGAATGTTCTCTAGCGGTAGATCGTCAGAGTGTTCATAGATCTGCTCTAGCTCCTGTGAGGTGACCCGCCGCGAAACCTCCAGGAATTGCAGAATCGCATTACTGGACTTCTTGATGATCGGCTGTGGAGTAATCCCGTGCTTTTCGTTGTGTGCCATCTGAATCTGACGACGGCGCTCAGTTTCGCTGATGGCGCGTGCCATGCTGTCGGTCAGGTTGTCGGCATAGAGAATTGCCTGCCCCTTCACATGTCGCGCTGCCCGCCCAATCGTCTGGATCAGCGATCGCTCTGCCCGTAAGAAGCCTTCCTTATCAGCATCCAGAATGGCAACCAGCGAAACTTCTGGCAGGTCTAACCCTTCCCGCAACAGGTTGACACCAATCAGCACGTCAAAATCTCCGGCCCGCAGATCTTGCAGGATCTCAATTCGCTCGATCGAGTTAATCTCTGAGTGCAAATAGCGTACCCGTACGCCTCGCTCCTGCAGATACTCGGTCAGGTCTTCTGCCATGCGCTTAGTTAGCGTCGTAATCAGCGTTCGCTCATTCCGCAGAACGCGCTCTTGAATCTCGCCATACAAATCATCGATCTGTCCCTCAGTAGGACGCACAAAGATTTCTGGATCGAGTACACCTGTGGGACGAATCACCTGCTCAACGACATGACCCGTGCCCGGAACGTAAGTTTTAATTTCTGCTTTGCCTTCGCCTTGTACGTCAAACTTGCCGCCTGAGATTTCTAGTTCCCAGCTACCAGGTGTCGCAGAAACAAAGATACACTGATTGACTTTCTGCCAAAATTCATCGGCTTTTAAAGGACGGTTGTCTGCTGCGCTGGGTAGCCGGAAGCCGTGATCGATCAGCGTCATTTTGCGCGATCGATCGCCATTATACATGCCGCGAATCTGGGGAATGGTGACGTGCGACTCGTCAATCACCAACAGCCAATCTTCAGGGAAATAATCGATTAAACATTCGGGCGGCGATCCGGGCTGCCGTCCTGCCAGATGACGGGCGTAGTTTTCCACCCCGTTGCAGTAGCCCACTTCCCGCAGCATTTCCAAATCGTAGCGGGTGCGCTGCTCTAGGCGCTGTGCCTCCAGCAGCTTATTCTCGCTCTCCAGAACGGCCAGGCGGTCTTTTAGCTCTTGCTCAATCGCCGCACAAGCTTCCTCTAGGCGATCGTCTGGCGTGACAAAGTGCCGCGCTGGGTAAACATTCAGCGCTTCCATGCTCTGCAGCGTTTCGCCCGTCAGCGGATCGATGTAGCGAATTGCATCAATTTCATCGCCAAAAAATTCAATCCGAATGATCCGATCTTCGTAAGCCGGTCCAATTTCCAATACATCGCCCTTCACGCGGAAGCGCCCCCGCCCCACATCCAGGTCGTTCCGCTCGTACTGCACCGAGGCTAGATCGCGCAACACCTGCCGCTGATCCATCTCCATGCCAACCCGGAACGGAATGGAAGCATTCAAATACTCAGACGGAATCCCCAAGCCATAAATACAGCTAATGGACGCCACCACAATTACATCTTTCCGCTCAAACAGCGATCGCGTGGCAGAGTGGCGCAGCATGTCGATCTCTTCGTTGATTGAGGCAGTCTTGGCAATGTAGGTGTCCGTCACCGGGATGTAGGCTTCCGGTTGGTAGTAGTCGTAATAGCTGATGAAATATTCAACGGCGTTATCGGGGAAAAACTCACGTAGCTCGTTGCAGAGCTGCGCTGCTAGCGTCTTGTTGTGTGCCAGCACCAGCGTTGGTTTCCCTATATTTTGAATCACTCTGGCAACAGAGTGAGTTTTGCCAGTTCCGGTCGCGCCAAGCAGCGTTTGATAGCGCTCTCCGGCGGAAACAAGCTCAGTCAGTTTGGCGATCGCTTTGGGCTGGTCTCCGGTCGGCTGAAACGGCGCTTGAATCTGAAAGTCTGACATGGTTAGGAGGCAGTTTGGAGAGGGGTTATCTCCGATCGTAACGGCTTTTCCCCGATACTGCCGTTCGGAAAACCAGGCTAAATCAAACTAATTATGGACGGAGAGAGAGGGATTCGAACCCTCGTTAGAGTTACCCCTAAACAGCATTTCCAGTGCTGCGCCTTCAACCACTCGGCCATCTCTCCAGGGGATTTATTTTAGTGCGACTAAACCTTAGCCACAGACTCACTACATTAGCAGATTTTGGCTCACTCTGAAAATAGTGTGGCTTATTTTCAATCGATCTCCGAATTTTGGGCTCGCGTTCTGCCCGGTTGCCTCCACGCACTATGATGGGGTTTGGACTGTCTTTTACGTTCAAGTACATTCAAGCTTTTTTCAAAATCTTTTTCTACCTATTTGCATGAGCCACGTCCACACTGTCCAGATTCACGATCGTCAGACCGGCACCTACCACACTGTTCAAGTCCCAGACGATCGCTATGTCCTGCACTCCGCCGAGAGCCAAGGCGTTGAGCTGCCGTTTGCCTGCCGCAACGGAGCCTGCACAACTTGCGCGGTGCGAGTTTTGGCAGGTGAAGTCCACCAGCCCGAAGCCATGGGTCTGTCTCCCCACTTGCGGCAGTCGGGTTATGCGTTGCTGTGTGTCAGCTATGCCCAGTCGGACTTGCAGGTCGAAACTCAAGACGAAGATGAAGTGTATGAGCTACAGTTTGGTCGGCACTTCGGCAAAGGCAAAGTCCGGCAGGGCTTACCCCTAGATGAAGAATAAAACGCTGTAGGCGTGATAGCTCCCCTCCCCGAAGCAGGACACATCGGATGAAAGAGACATTCCAAACCTTCCTTGAGATCGCGACAGAAGCCGCTCTGGCGGGTGGTGCTGTTCTGCAAGCCTATGCGGGCAAGCTCACAGAAGTTGAGGAAAAAGGGCGACCCGGTGATCTAGTGACCGAAGCAGACAAAGCCTCTGAAGCAGTCATTCTAGAGATCATCCAGCGGCACTGTCCAAATCATGCAATCTTGGCAGAAGAATCTGGCAGCATCGCCGGAACAAACGAGTTTCTCTGGGCGATCGATCCGCTCGATGGCACGACTAACTATGCCCATCAATATCCCTTCTACTCTGTCTCGATCGGGCTGCTGGTCAACGGGATTCCCTCAGTTGGCGTCGTGTTTGCGCCGTTTCATCAGGAGCTGTTTCGCGCGGCTAAAGGACTAGGTGCAACTCGCAATCGCCAACCTATTCAGGTTTCTAAAACGACGACGCTCAGCCAAAGCTTATTGGTCACGGGGTTTGCTTACGATCGCCGCGAAACCCCAGACAACAACTACGCCGAATTTTGTCATCTCACACACCTGACGCAAGGCGTGCGACGAGGCGGTTCTGCGGCAATTGATTTGGCATATGTTGCCTGCGGCCGGCTGGACGGCTACTGGGAGCGTGGACTTTCTGTTTGGGATCTGGCAGCAGGAGTTGTTATAGTCGAAGAGGCAGGTGGCAAAGTGACGGCTTATGATGAAGGGGCATTTGCGATCGAATCAGGGCGAATTCTTGCAACCAACGGTCACATTCATCCTGTTCTCAGCCAAGAACTACTGAAAATTAAACCATTGAAGGGGTTTAGCACTTTAAAAGATGAGGAATGAAGCAGGTAAAGGCTCGTTTCTCATCTTGCGTTTAGGCTACATCTGTTTACTGGATTAGACGTGGAGGGAGAATAAAGTAGTTCACTCCTGGCATCTCTATTGCACATCAAGGCATCTACATTACTCATCTCGTGTTGCTGTTTAAGTCTGACTTTTTGTTGCGCCGCAGCGTGCGTCAAACGAGAAGCAGTCTTTCAACCCAGCAATGCCCAGTTCTGCTAGTTCTGCTAAATCCACAGGGTGTTAGCCTGCTTCACAGCTGGTCACTTTAAGGCTAGAAGCTTTAATAAGTTAGAAACTCTTGCCAAGCTAAAGATTAGACTGACTACTCTCTAGGCTGCGAATTCTAACTTTCAAGTCAGCGTGATACATCGGGCAACAGGTTAGACCAAGTACACTATAGGGAACCCTGAACAGGAAGGGGTCGTGGAAGAAGTAGCATGTCTCTCAAAATTGACCAAGGGCTATTTAATCTGGATTTCACTGATTGTCATGCAATTTTGGGCGCTCCAGTTGATGCAGATGTGAAGGAAATTCGTAAGCGCTATCTCAACATTGCTCGTCGTCTCCACCCCGATAGCTGCGCCACAGAACACGAAGCCGATCGCCAGCGTGCCGCAGAATATCTCTCTAAGCTAGTCAACCCTGCTTATGAGGTGCTGTCGCAGGAAAAAAACCATCCCGAATATTCGGTGCTGCTGCGGCTGAAAGGACAGCAAGCGCTCAAGCAGCAAGACACCGTCGTGCTGACTAGCGATCTAGCACGGCAGCTTGCCGCCACAGCCGACATTGATGTCGTTTATCGCGAGGCACTGCAGGATCTAATTGAGCGACAGTATAAGCAGCTCAATCAAGTGTTGGAAGTGACCGGGCAAATCAGCGAGCTAAACCTGGTGTACCTGATGCGCAAAGAGAGCCGAGGCGAATCGGTCGGGATTCAGCGCAAGCCTGCCCATACTCCGGCCGGTGCAGCTCCTAAGCCAGCGGCTAGCGCCAGCCGTGTTGCCCCACCGCCTACTCGTGAAGCACTGATTGCAGCAAACCTGCGGCGATCGGAAGGGTTTGAAGCGAAGCAAGACTATCCTAGAGCCATCCTGGAGCTGCGGGAAGCCATCAAAATGGAGCCAACCAACAGCGAATGCCACAGTCGCTTGGGGCAAATTTACCTAAAAACCAACCAAAACACGATGGCAAAAATCCACTTCAACAAAGCGTTGGAGTTGAACCCTCAAGATAGCGCAGCCTTGGCAGGAAAAAGCAGGCTTGAGGCAATCGGCACGCAGCCATCGTCTGCAAAAGCCGTCTCTAGCGGCAAACCTGACCCCAAAACCAAACCAGCAGCAAAGGGCGGCAAGCCAGATAACGGCAGTGGCGGTTTGTTTGGGCTGTTTGGCGGCAAAAAAAGGTAGAGTTAGGTGTTGGCGCGCTTTGCGCATCTCTCAACTCTGAACTGGTAGAAGCGAAATGGTTTATCAGCCTCCCGTGGGTGCGCGGGATTTATTTCCGCTGGATGTAGCACAAAAGCGTTGGATTGAAGACCGGCTGCAGCAGGTGTTTCACCGCTGGGGCTATCACCGTATCATCACTTCAACGCTGGAGCGGCTCGACACGCTAATGGCAGGCGGTGCCGTGGAGCAATCCACTGTGATCCAGCTTCAGGATAAAGAGGGAGAAGCGCTTGGCTTGCGTCCAGAGCTAACGGCGTCGATCGCCCGTGCTGCTGCTTCCCGGCTGAAGGGAGTCACCTATCCCCAGCGCTTATATTACAACGCCAACGTGTTTCGCCAGGGCGATCGCGGCATTCAGAACCGCCAGCAGGAATTTTACCAGGCAGGCGTGGAGCTGCTAGGCAGCGGTGGCGTAGCGGCAGATGCCGAAATTTTGCTGCTGCTGGCAAATTGCTTGAATAGCTTAAACCTCAGCGATTGCTATGGCGTGCTGGGGGAGGCAGGGCTAACCCGTTCGCTGCTTTCTGCCTTTCCGCTGCCGCTGCGCGATCGTGTCCGGGGTGCAATTGTAGCGCTCGATCGGGTTGCCCTGGAAACGCTGCCCATGGAGCCAGCACTGCGCGATCGGGCATTGCTGCTGCTGGATTTGCGGGGTCAGCCTGCTGACGTGTTGCAGCGCGTTTCTAGCTTAGAACTGGATGCAGAGCAGCAAGCAACGGTGAATCGACTAAAGGCACTGATCGATCTGCTACAAGAAAACTCGGTTCAGCTGCCTACGCTAATTCTAGATCTGAGTTTGATCCAGGCGTTTGACTACTACACAGGCATTGTGTATGAGGTAGTTAGCTCTTCGCCTTCTGGCAAGCGTATCCTGGCGCAGGGCGGACGCTACGACCAACTCCTGAGCCTTTACCATCCGCAAGGCGAGTCCTGTCCGGGCATTGGCTTTGTGCTGAATATCGAAGAACTGCATCAAACCCTGCTGCCTACCGGGCAGTTGCCCACGCAAACACCTGCCAGCGATTATTTGATTGTGCCGGCTTCCGCAAAGGCTTGGGCGGCGGCGTTCACCTATGCTCAACAGCTCCGTCAAGCAGACGAGCTGATTCGCGTTGAGGTAGAGCTGAATGGGCAGAGTACGGCTGAAGCAGTTTATCAGTACGCCCGACACCGTCGAATTGAAAAGATCGTGTGGATTAATGAAGCAGGCGAACCTACCCTAAAGCAGTGTGACCCATAGCGGCCGGAAACTAGCCGTCTTTAGCCTGTAGCCCGTTAGATAGCGGTTACATTCGATCGCTTAACACGCCCATAGATCGGCATTCAAAACCGTTCACGAAACACCGCTTGAGCTGGCTCAAATCTGGTAGGGTGATAAATCTACTGTTGTTACTTCAGTTACCCAGAATGAGCGTAGCATCCCTCGAAGGTCGCGATCTGCTGAGCATGGCGGATTTGAGTGCAGCCGAGCTGCAAGACTTGATTGATTTGGCGATTGACCTCAAATCAGGCAAAGTCAGCCCCAGATGTGAGCGCGTTAAGGTGTTGGGGCTGTTATTTACCAAAGCTTCAACCCGTACCCGCGTTAGCTTTTCAGTGGCAATGTATCAGCTGGGCGGGCAGGTGCTTGATTTGAACGCCAGCGTGACGCAGGTAGGACGCGGAGAACCAGCAATTGACACGGCGCGAGTCCTCGATCGCTATGTCGATGTTCTGGCAATTCGCACGTTTGCCCAGGCAGAAGTCGAAACTTTTGCCAGCTATGCCAAGATCCCGGTCATCAATGCGCTCACGGATCTGGAGCATCCCTGTCAGGTGCTTGCTGATTTGCAGACGGTGAAAGAAGAGTTTGGCGCGCTGGAGGGGTTGACGCTAACCTACATTGGCGATGGCAACAACATGGCAAACTCGCTGATGCTGGGCTGTGCTTTGACAGGGATGAACGTGCGAATTGCTTCGCCGGCAGGCTATGAGCCGGATGCCGAGGTAACAGCAAAAGCCAGAGAGATTGCAGGCGATCGCACTCAAGTTGAAGTGTTGCCCGACCCAGAAGCTGCCGCAGCAGGCGCACAGGTACTCTACACGGATGTGTGGGCAAGCATGGGGCAGGAACAAGAGGCGAAAGACCGGATGCAAGCTTTTCAGGTTTATCAAGTTAACGATCGAATTTTGAGTCTGGCAGATCCAAAGGCGATCGTGCTGCACTGTTTGCCTGCTCACCGGGGTGAAGAAATTACCGATTCGGTCATGGAAGGGGCACAGTCACGGATTTGGGATGAGGCAGAAAACCGGATGCACGCGCAAAAAGCGCTGCTGGTTGGCGTACTAGGATTGAAATAGCTCAATCGGGATGACTGGATTCGAACCAGCGGCCCCTTCGTCCCGAACGAAGTGCGCTACCAAGCTGCGCTACATCCCGTTATTCACATTGCTAGCCTACGCAAGCGCAGAAGGATATCTGCTGACTGCGACGGCACTGCACCTAATTATAGCCGCTATAAGGACTATTTTTCATTTTCAATCTCATTCAGTCTGTGTCTCTCTATCAGTCTTTGCATATCAGCTTGAGAGAGATAAAGCGCGATTGCTTCATTAAACAGCTCAGAAATACTTAGATTTTTGAGAGCTGCGATCGTCCTAATTAGCGCCGATTGTTCCTCATCCACAAAAACTCTAAACTCAGGCTTACGTCTTTTTGCACTCATTTACAGGGATATCTCAACGCCTCCTATTGTCTTACATTGCCAATTTATGTCCTGGTATTCTCGCATACTTGCGTAATGGCATCCCGGCATTGTGGCAACTTGCACTACTGCTGTATGCTTGGTTAAGCCAAGGTTAAGAGGACGGTTTTCAGCTGCAGAGGTAGGGTTGGAATCATCAGAAAATATTCAAATTGGCGCTAGGGTTAGAGTTCTAGCGCCTGACTATGCGGCAGGCGAAATTGGAGCGATCGTTAGTCAAGAAATATCTCAAGATGAAGTGAGCGATCGCTGGATTATTCAGCTAGAGTCAGAAGACGTTATTTTATCTCTCTATCGTGACGAATTTCAGATACTCGACTAGGGAATGAAGCTTGCTGAAGACCATGAATAAGGTTGTGATTATCACAGGAGGCAGTCGGGGAATCGGAGCGGCAACCGCTCTTCTAGCTGCAGAACAGGGCTATGCCGTCTGTATCAGCTATTTGCAAAACCAAGCCGCTGCCGCTGCAGTGGTCAACCAAATCACTGCCCAAGCAGGTAAGGCAATTGCCCTGCCTGCGGATGTCGCCTCAGAATCTGACGTGCTGCGTTTGTTTGAAACGGTCGATCGGCAGCTCGGTAGGGTAACAGCTCTGGTGAATAATGCAGGCATTTTGGCGCAGCAAATGCGGCTCGATCAGATGGATGCCGATCGTCTCCATCGCGTGTTTATGACCAACATCACAGGCAGCTTTTTGTGCGCCAGAGAAGCTATCAAACGCATGTCTACTCGGTACGGCGGGCAGGGTGGGGCAATTGTCAACGTTTCGTCGATGGCATCCCGGTTAGGCTCTCCCAACGAATATATTGACTATGCCGCTTCGAAAGGCGCGATCGACACGCTGACGATCGGGCTGGCGAAAGAAGTTGCGGCTGAGGGTATCCGGGTCAATGCTGTACGACCGGGCGTGATCAATACTGAGATCCATGCCACTGGCGGTGAGCCTAATCGAGTCAATCGGGTTAAAAGTTTAGTGCCGATGCAGCGAGGCGGTGAGGCGATCGAAGTGGCGCAGGCGATTTTGTGGCTGCTGTCGGCAGAGGCATCCTATACAACAGGGGCAATTCTGGATGTGAGCGGGGGTAGATAGTAAAAAAACTCTAAAACCTGTGCAGGTTTAATGCAGGTTTAACCTGGCTTAATCGAGTGATTAGATCTGCTTAACGTCGCTGTGGGATCGTGTGGGATCGCGAAGTCAATTTTTTTACTTTAACCGCACCTATGCCGACGACTCTCCAGATTCTTCATGCCTCCGACTTTGAGGGCGGCATTCCAGCGATCGATGATTCCATCGGCTTTTCTGCCGTTCTCAACAATTTCAGAACCAGCAGCACTGGGCAGTATGGCGTTTCTCCCACGATACTTGCAAACACCCTAACTCTCTCTTCAGGCGATAACTCGATCCCAGGTCCTTTTCTCTATGCTTCTAGTGATCCCAGCCTCAATGGCGTGGGCGGGCTAGGAACTTCCAGCGCTCCGCTGATCGGACGGGGCGATGTGGCAATCTTGAATGAGTTTGGGATTCAAGCTTCAACCGTAGGCAACCACGACTTAGATCTGGGAGTGCGGCAGTTTGGCGATGCATTACGAGCGGGCAGCGGCAGTCCCGGATCGGCATTTCCCTACCTCAGCAGCAATCTAGACTACAGCCCTGAAATTGCCGCAGGCAACTTGAGAGCAACTGATCTAGCCACCGCTCAGAACGCAGCAGAAGCAAATACCATTAGAGGCAAGCTTGCTGAGAGTGCCGTGATCACTGTTGCAGGTGCAGATGGCATTGCCGGAACCGCAGACGATCAAAAGATTGGCATCGTGGGAGCCACCACGCCGACGCTGCCGCAGATCACCTCGTCCGGTCAAATTAGGGTGTTGCCTGCTAACCCGATTGATTACAATGCATTGGCAGCAGAAATTCAGCAATCGGTAGATTCGCTGGCAAACACTGGTATTAACAAGATTATTTTGCTGGCGCACATGCAGCAGCTCAATATTGAACGAGATGAGCTAGCACCCCGACTGCGCGGCGTCGATGTAGTCATCGCAGGGGGTTCGCATACGCTGCTCTCAGATAGCAACGATACACTGCGGGCTGGCGACACTTCTCAAGGCAGCTATCCCATCCTCAGAACGGGTGCAGATGGGCAGCCCGTTCTGGTTGTTAATTCTGCTGCTAACTACGAATACGTGAGTCGGCTCGTACTGACATTTGATGATAATGGCATTGTTGATCCTAATAGCCTAAATCCAGTGCTGAATGGCGCGTTTGCCACTGATGCAGCGGGTGTCGATCGTGTTTATGGCAGCGATGTTGATCCGCGTCAGCAAGCTAATCCCAATGTAGTGGCGATCAGCGACGGACTCAGGCGAGTGATTGCCGACAAAGATAATTTGATTACTGGTAGAACGACTGCGTTCTTGAACGGCGATCGCAATTTTGTTCGTACCGAAGAAACTAATCTGGGAAACCTGACGGCAGATGCAAACCTCTCCTATGCGAAACAAATCGATCCGTCGGTAGTGATTTCGATTAAGAACGGAGGTGGTATCCGAGACAATATTGGAACCGTCTCAGCGGCTCCTGGTGCAACTGATCCCAATGCTGTGCAGAAGCTACCGCCCCAACCCAATCCACTTGCACCCAATAAACAAACGGGTGATGTCTCTCGTCTCGATATCGAGAACTCACTGCGCTTCAACAACGCCCTATCGCTAGTTACGGTCACTGCCGCTCAGCTCAAAGAGCTACTGGAAAATGGTGTTTCAGGAGTGCGGGCGGGCGCCACTCCGGGTGCTTTCCCACAGGTGTCTGGGCTGCGCTTCAGCTTTGATCCGACTCAGCCTGCCCAAGTGCTTGCGACGGATGGCAGCGTTACAACACCGGGACAACGGATTCGATCGCTGGCAGTCGTCAACGACCAAGGCAAAATCATCGATACGATTGTTGAAAATGGGGCTGTGGTGGTCAACCCCAATCGCACCTTCCGCACCGTAACGCTCAACTTTTTAGCAGGTACGACCTCTACAGCAGGGGGAGATGGCTATCCTTTCTTCCGCTTTATCAGGGAGAATCCGACTCTTGCCAATCGCATCGACTTTACAGGCGAGACCAATGCCGATCTGAATGGCAACGGCAGAATCGATGCAGCAGTTAACCTTCCGGCAGGCAGGTTTAGTTTTGCTGCTACCGGCACCGAACAAGATGCCCTCGCGGAATATCTCAGTACGGTTGGTTCTGTCAACCTTCAAGATACGCCTGCTGCCCAAGACCAACGCATCCAAAATTTGGCAGTTCGCAGTGATGCTGTTCTCAGCGGCGGTCGCTTTTTGAGTGGCACCAATCGCAATAACCGATTGAGAGGCACCAGCGGCGATGATGCGATCGTGGGGGGCGGCGGTGATGATTTGCTGCGCGGCTTCAACGGCGATGATGACCTGAGCGGCAACGGTGGCAACGATCGCCTAGACGGTGGCAGAAATAACGATGTGTTGCGCGGCGGGGTTGGAAAAGACCGGCTGGCTGGTGGTGAGGGCAACGACACCTTCTTCGGGGGGAGCGGCAGCGATGTCTTTACAGGCGGCAACGGAAGAGATCTATTTACGCTAGAAGCAGGGAAGGGCGAAGCGCTGATTAACGATTTCCGCGATCGACAAGACCAATTAGGGCTATCACGGGGCATCGCCTTCCGTAGGCTAGAGATCGAACAGGTGGGACGCACCACTGAGATTAGCTTGGGCAACGATTTGCTTGCCGTTCTCCGCAATGTGAATGCAAACTCATTGACCAGAACAGATTTTCGCAGCGTCAGTTAACCCTCTACCCAAGCTCGCATGTCTGCACATAGACCATATTGTTTGGAAGCTGTACTGCCTGTGAACTCCAAAAAATGATTTAATTTCGTTTCAGTGCAAAGCGCTGTAATCTAGACAGGATATGTGGGAGTCATGCTGAGCGTATCTCCCACATATTCATCTAAAGGTATCAATCCGTCATGGTGATAGAATCTCAAGTCGATCGACAGCGAGAACACCAAGCAAACGAACGCACATTTTTGGCATGGCTCAGAACCTCGATCGCCCTGATCGCGTTTGGCTTTGCAATCGCTCGCTTTGGGCTGTTCATCCGCCAACTGCAATCTACTTTGAGCCCGCAGCCAATGCCAAACCCTGCCTTTCTATCTTCTGAAACTTTAGGCGTCAGTTTGGTTGTGGTCGGAATTATGATGATCGCGCTAGCCGCTTGGAACTACAACCGCATATTTCAACAGATTGAACGGGGTGACTATCGCCCTAGTCGGCTGCTCGTCTGGATCATTACTATCGTTGTGATGGTTTTAGGTGTCTTGAGTATTCCAATCTTGCTGTTTCGCGGTGAGACCCCATCGGCTCCGCCTGCAGGTCGGCGAGCCGCAGATTTGCAACGAAGGGGGCAACTCTACTCAGGAATACCAGTTTCGAAATTAAATCGGGGATCTCGGACTGCGAGATCCCCAATTCAGCGGCTTCTTAACCGCGTAGAGCAATGAGCTAGTTTAAGATCCCTTAGTTAAGATCCCTTAGCAACCGCTAGCTGTTTCTCAGGCAGCGTGGCATATTGCGACACGATCTGCCGGAACTGTTCACCCTCGATCGTCTCTTGCTCCAATAGCAGATCGACAAGCTTGTCGATGAGTTCGCGGTGCTCGCGGATCAAGCGACGTGCTTCGGAATAGCAGCGGGTCGCGATCGCTCGCACCTGCTGATCGACCTGCGTTGCCACTTCTTCAGAATATTCCGACTTTGCCATCCAGTCTCGACCCAGGAAGACCTCGTTGTTGCCGCTTTCCAGGGCAAACGGACCCAGATCCGACATGCCATAGCGAGTCACCATCTCCCGCGCTAGACTGGCTACCACCTGGATATCGCTGCTGGCTCCCACTGTTACCTCAGCGTCACCAAACACTTCTTCTTCAGTTGCTCGCCCGCCCAATGCAACGGTGATTCGATCGAGCAGCCAAGCGCGCGTGTACAGCCCGCTGTCGATCATGTCTTCGTTAAAGGTCTGCTGAGCAAAGCCACCAATGCCACCAGAACGCGGAATAATTGTCACCTTGTTCAACGGGTCAGAGTTCTTGAGGAGCGTCATCAGCAGCGCGTGACCAATCTCGTGATAGGCGATCAGCCGCTTCTTCTTGCTGTCCATGAGCGGAGCCAGCGTCATCCCCGTCGTCACTCGATCGATCGCGTCATCGATTTCCAGAACCGTAATTGCATCCTTACGCCGACGAGCCGTGAGAATAGCAGCTTCATTCAGCATGTTGGCAAGCTCAGCACCCGAAAAGCCGGGAGTACGGCGAGCAATTGTTTCCAGCGAAACATCGGGGTCAAGCTTCTTGTTGCGGGCATGGACTTCCAGAATGCCCAACCGTCCTTTAAACCCAGGTAGATCGACCATGACTTGGCGATCGAAGCGACCCGGGCGCAGCAGGGCAGAGTCGAGCACATCTGGTCGGTTCGTCGCCGCGATGATGATGATGCCCGTGTTCCCCTCAAATCCGTCCATCTCCGTCAAGAGCTGGTTCAGCGTCTGCTCTCGCTCGTCGTTGCCGCCGCCGATGCCAGTACCCCGCTGCCGACCCACGGCATCAATTTCATCGATAAAGATGATGCAGGGGGCATTCTCCTTCGCCTTCTTGAACAGATCGCGCACCCGCGACGCTCCCACGCCCACAAACATCTCGACGAACTCGGAGCCAGAGATGCTGAAGAATGGCACACCTGCTTCTCCGGCGATCGCTTTTGCCAGGAGGGTTTTGCCAGTTCCAGGGGGACCGACGAGCAGAACGCCCTTGGGAATCTTAGCGCCAACAGCCGTAAAGCGCTCTGGCTTCTTGAGGAAGGTAACTACTTCTTGCAGCTCTTCTTTGGCTTCTTCAATGCCCGCCACGTCATCAAATAGAACGCCTGTCTTAGCCTCCATCTGGAATCGCGCTCGCGACTTGCCAAAGCTCATTGCCTGTCCTGATGCATTGCTCGTCCGCCGCAAGAACATCAGCAGCGCCATAATCAGCACAAACGCCAGCAGACCATGCACCAGCCATGCTGCCAGCGTCCCGCCATCTGTGGAGGGCTGTACTTCTAGCGCAACTCCGTTTCTACGGGCGGCTTCTACCAGCTCTGGGTTATTGTCATCAAACAGCACAACCTCTTGAGGTGCGCTGTCCTTAGGTTGATTCTTCAAGCGAACGTCTGCTACGCGTCGCACTGGATCGATCTCAATGTCGGCGATTTCTCCAGCTTCCACTTTTTGCAGCAGTCCACTGTAGGTAAGGGTATTGCTGTCGCGGTTAGTATTTTGCGCCAGGCTGGGCGGAGTGATTAGCGTACTCTGGAGCGCTAGCCAAACGGCTGTGACTGTGCCGGTCACTAAAGACCCCTTGAGCCGAGGGCGCGGTTGCCCATGCCAATCACTGTCAAGACGCTTGTGGGTCAATCCCTTATCTTCAGGCTGCTTCATACTGTTTTTCTGTCGCTTTCTGGAACTTACTACTGCGGCAGCTCAAGGTCAGGCTGTTTTCAATTGCCCTGACGTCCATGCGCCATCAAACAATAGTCCTTAAGACCAGTGTAACCCTAGCGATCCGAACTGACAGGACTAAAGTGAGCGTTTTGATGGCTTAGCGGGGGCGATTATCCAACAACACTCTTAGCGAAAACGATGTCGCTGCCCCTGCGCCCACATCAATCTGATACCTGCCCCGCTCCAAAACTAGCCCAGACCAATCGCGGACATCGCTGCCGCCTTCAACAGGACGCCCATCTGGGTAACGAACGGTAAGGGCAGCATCCCCATTAAGCAGCCTTACCTCTAACACTTCGCCAGGCAGCACATCCACTAAGTAGCGCTGAATGAGTCCTTCATTCACATTGCCAGAAAACTCGATAGGCTCACCTGGCGGCAGGTCTAACCCCTGTTCGTTAATCTGTGGATCGGCAGGCGGCAGTGTGTCGATCGGTGGGGGTGAAGGTTCTGTCGGCGTGGGAGACGGTACAGGCTGAAGGCTGAAGTTAACCCGGAAGTCACTTTCGGGCAACCCTTTAACAGGGCTCAACCGCACCGCATAGTCCCCATTGAAGTCGAGTGTTCCTTGCCAGGACGGAACTCGTTCCACCACAGGGTCACGGCTAGGAGCGAGCACCGTCAGCAGCACGCCTTCGCCTTCCAGAGAAGCACTGAGCGTTTGTCCCTGCTCGACTGGAATCACATAGGTAATCGTCTCGTTCGATCGCAGATTTCCCTGATAAGTAACCGTTTCACCATTGGGCTTTAGCCGATCGCCGATCGATTGGCTGTACTCTGTGGGCGCAGCAGGAGAAGGAGAAAGGCTGGGCGTGGGAGTCGGGGTTGGCGTTGCCGAAGCAGAAATTGTCGGGGTCGGCGTGGAAGTCGGGGTTGGATCGCTGGCAAACTGGTTGGCATTCCGCAGGGCGCTAACAATTGCCCAGCTAGCAATTCCAGCAACAACTGCCACGCCCATTGCCGTCAGAATGATTGTTAGCGGATTATCCCACCCTGAACCCGAACTGCGCGGAATTGAAGGCGCAGCCCGCTGCACAGACCTGTTGGGTGAACTGCTGCTAGCCGTGGGTGGCGGAGCCGCTCGCCCTACTGCCATCGTTTGCATCTGAGAAACATCGGGCGCTGAGGCTGGGGGAGGCACAGGTACAGGGTTTGATACAGCGGTTGCCCCACGGGTTGCTGTGCCGTTGGGTGTGGGAGCATTAACCGCGACTGTGTTTGCTGCCGTTCCGGTGGCTGCCTGCAACGCTTGAGCAACCTCTGCGGCTGAAGAATAGCGATCGCTGGGGCGGTAGCTCAGCATCCGATTAAATACTTGTGCCACAGCCGGGCTCAGGGTTGCCCACCGCTGCCAGTTCCAAGTGAGAGAACGATCGTCGTAGAGTTCTTGGGGTTCTCTGCCCGTTAGCAGGACGAGAGACGTTACGGCAAGTGCGTATAGATCGCTGCTGGGATAGGCGCGCCCGGTCTGCATTTGTTCGCTGGGCGCATAGCCAAATTTACCGACTGTGGTAGGTTCGGCATTGGTTTCAGGTGACTGGACGCGCGTAGCGATCTCTTTGACCACACCAAAGTCTATAAGAACGGGTAGCCCGTCTTGCTGCCGCAGCATAATGTTATCAGGCGCAATATCGCGGTGGATGATGCCTTTGCCATGAATATGGTGCAAGATCGGCAGAATCTGCCGGATTAGCTGCAAAATTTCTGCTTCAGAAAAGGTTATTCCTTTAGCTTTGCGCTCATTCAACAGGGCACGGAAGGTTTTGCCATCCACATAGTCTTGCACCAAAAATAGCCGCTGATTTTCTTCAAAGGTGGCTCGAAACTGAGGAATCTGCGGATGCTGGATTTGGTATAGAATTGCCGCTTCTCGCTGAAACAGCTCCTTGGCTTTGTTGAGCGCGTAGCTGCTGCCCTGCGGCGGGATGAATTCTTTCAGCGCACAGCGCTCTTTGAAGCGCCCCTGATCTTCTGCCAAATAAGTCCGACCAAATCCGCCTTGCCCAATGATGCTGAGGATGCGGTAACGGTTTTGTAAAACAGTATCTACAGCAATAGATGGTTGCATGGCAGAATCATCGACCCTTTGAATTATAGAGATTTAATAAAGTAGGGCTTAGTTAAACCCGTTGAACCCAAATCTTCTGAAGCCAGGAAAATCGCTCTGCAATCGATGTACTAAGCCCCTCCACAAACTACACGCCGCATGTTAACAAATCCGACGGCCGATCGGGTTTTCTTGTTGCTTAAGCCTGGGTAGGGGAAACCCAACCGCGTAACTGCTCTGTAGCCCTACAAAATCTACAGCTAGTCAAATTGGCATCTCATAATAGCAAGAATTAAGGGTCTTGCTTCAAGTTGGCGTACCTGTTGCGATAAGTAATTATGCGTAGCCTGCACTGGAAGCAGCAATAGAACGGTGTATAATATGTCACCTTTAAGAGGATGGAGGAGCAGCACACTCCGTTTGCTCATAAATCCAGAAATTACTGATTTACCATTGCAAAGAATTCAATGAATTCTCTTGCTAATTATTGGGAACTTTACTGACTACAGTTCGGAAGTTTGTAGGCTAGACCAGTAGATGTATTCATCAGGCTGGATGGTATCAAATCAAGACGGTGCGCCAGCTCTACTAGTTGCAAGGAATCAGCTATGTTACAGAAAGTTCTTCGTCCGGTTATGGTAGCTTCTGCATTAGCAGTGTCGATGGTATCCGTACTCGCGCCAGCCGCGCTAGCCGATAAGTCTGATTTCTGGGTTCGTAACGACAGTGAAAATACTATCAGTGAACTCTATTTATCTGCATCTAACCGTGATTCTTGGGACAATGATCTCCTCGGTAGTACGGTGCTAGAAAGCGGCGATCGCTTCCAGGTTACTTTTGGCGACTACTCAGACAGTGCCTGCCTGTACGATATTCGTGCCGTGTTTTCAGATGGGCAAGTCGTTGAGGATTACCAGGTGAACGTTTGCAATAACGACTACTACACCTTTTTCAGTCAATAACGCTCGCCTTGGCTGTGCGCGGCAAATTTTGAAGGCTTAGCGTGGAAGCCTCATGAAGGCTAGATTCCAGAAATCATTCATCGCTCCGGCAATTAGAACTGCTGAAGTCTAAAACCACCATAACCAGCTAGCAAGGGGTAAATCGCTCCTTGCTTTTGTTTATCGCCCAAAAAATTTCACGGCGCTTTGCTCAAAAATTCTTTCCTCAATTGTCGTTCATGTGTTACGGTAGTAATCGGTCTGAACGATCGCGGGTCGCTAGCTCAGCGGTAGAGCACTCGGCTTTTAACCGATTGGTCCTGGGTTCGAATCCCAGGCGACCCATTTTTAAGAAAAGGCTCCCTAACCTGTGAGTTCTTTAGTTTAGGTACTTAGATTTTAAGTGCTTAGATAGAGCTGAGAGTGGCGCCTTACGCGACTCTCAGCTATTATTGCCGATTCGGCGTAAAGCGCTGTAGGTTACGCAAATCGGCGAGAGCCAAGCTGCTGAAGAATGCCTTTAGCCACCGCTTCCGCCGTTTCGCAAGCTCCATTCATATAGCCCTGCGAACCTGCCGAGCAATGCTCCCCAGCAAACCAAAGATTACCGACTCGTTCGCCTTCTGCGCCGCCAATCGCCGTCCACTGGCCTGGCAAATAGCAAGAATAAGAGCCAAGTGCATAAGGGTCTGCCGCCCAAACTGCCCGGACTGCCTGCCCCTGCTCTACCTGGCTAATTCCCGGAAAAAGCAGTTCCAGATTGGTCGTCAAGGCTTGTGCATGATGTGCAGGACTGTTAGCACCCAGCCAAACTCCTCCTTTGCCGCCGCGCAAGTCTGTAACCCAGCCAGACGGTAGCGTAGAATAACGGGCACTCTCCCAAGTATTTTGAAAGTCTAAGTCGGTGTAGATGCTGATTGTGGAGCCATAGCGCGATCGCCACAGCCGCTCCCGGAAAGGAATGGCTAGCTTACTACAGGTGCCATAGCCCAATTCTGCGATCGCCTGCTGCTTCACAGGCGGCAGATCAATGGCAAGCTCTACCTGCCGCAAAATGCTAAACGGAAGAGTCAGCACGATCTCTTCGTAGACCCGCTCCAAGCTAGTTCCTCCCTGCCGCAGGCTAACCCGATAGCGTCCAGCAGGAGTCATCCGGATCGACTCCAGAGCAGTTTCTGTTTCAATTTCACTTCCCAATTGCGTCGCTAGCGCCTGCGGAATCCGCTCGTTGCCGCCTACTACGTGATAGCGCTCATCGCTGATGCCATAAGTACTCCACTTGCCTACCTCAGAGCCAATCAGAAACAGCATATTGAGGCAAGACTGCGACTCAGCATCGCGCCCAAACTCAGTGATGTAGGCAACCCGCACCAATTGATTGATCACAGGGTCAAGCGGTGTGGCATCTAGATAAGCTGCTAAAGATTGACGATCAAGCCTTACTGCATCTGGGCTAGGAGCATGATACGTGATCTCTCGACTGCCCAAACTGGATAAATCTTCGGCGACCCGTTTGGCAAGCGGGGCAAAATTTGCTGCCACCTGCTCATGGCTAATTTTCTGCCCTTGAAAGTAGAGAATCTCTGGGTCTAAGCCTGCATCTGCCGCTCGCAAGTCTGCTAGCTTCAACCCCAGCTCTGCTGCCAGCGATCGCACTGCTGTATGGCGTGAATCAATAAATTCGCCGCCTAGTTCCACCACGCCGGGCGCAACAGCATTCCCGTTGAGGCTCCGCAACCGTCCACCAACACGACGGCTTGCTTCCACGAGATCTACCGCAACACCTGCCTGTTGCAGCCGATAAGCAACCGTTAGCCCCGCAACACCCGCTCCCACAACCAAAATTTTGGGATCTGCGGCAGTTCTCGCTGCAATTAGATGCTGCCTACCCATTGGAGTGAGGCTCAGCAGACCCGTAGCAGCGATGCCATTCAGAACTTGACGGCGAGAGACGTGGGCAGAGCGTGAAGCTTCCAGTGGGTCTGTTTTAGGCAACTGCAGATCGCGCAATTTTGCTGCGACTTCGGCGATCGGCACTTGAGTTTTGTTTGAAATTTGAGAAGCTCTATAGCTTTGTCGTAATAGATGAATCAAACTACTTCTAGACATAAAAATTTAGATGCGATCTTCCTCAATCCCCCTATCCTCCGGCTGTCAGCACCTCGATCGGGCTATCCTAGAATTCGCCCATTCAGTAGAGGTCAGTCCATGCCGTGGTTTGTAAAGATTGAACAGGGTATTGTTGACAAGTCTACCTTTGACCAGTTTGTTCCAGCGCACAAGGATTTTGTAAAGCACCTGATTGCTCAAGGATACGAAGCAAAAACTGGCTACTGGGGCGATTATGGTGGCGGCATGTTGTTATTTAAAGCAGCAACTTTAGAAGAAGCGAAGGTGATTGTTTCCCAAGACCCGCTGATCCAAAATGGCTGTGTAGACTATCAGCTCCACGAATGGCGCATCGTTCTAGAATAAGATTTTCACCGTCTTAGCCTCCCGCAACCCTGCTACAATTCCTACCTCGCTTCATCCCTCATTCCTTTCCTATGCCCGAACCTACTGATGGCTTCAAAATAGTCGCCGACAATCGCCAAGCCCGATTTGAATACGAAATTATGGAAACCTTTGAGGTGGGCGTTGAGCTGAAAGGCACGGAGGTTAAATCAATCCGGAACGGCAAGGCGAACCTCAGAGACGGGTTTGCTCTAATTCGCAATGGTGAAATTTGGCTGCACAACGTCCATATTTCACCCCACGAAACTACAAGTCAGGTATTTAACCACGATCCTCGCCGCACCCGGAAGCTGCTGATGCACCAGCAAGAGATCCGCAAGCTGATTGGGCAGGTGGAGCAGAAAGGGTTAACCCTCGTGCCACTTAAGATGTATCTAAAACGCGGCTGGGTGAAACTGACAATCGCCTTAGTCCGAGGCAAGAAGCTACATGACAAACGGGAAGACCTCAAGCGCAAGCAGGAAAAACGAGAGATTGAGCGGGTAATCAAGAGCAGATAGGCAATCTCATGAATTGTCCAGAGAGACAAATAGAGATGCCCTTAGGTAAACTTTTCTGTTTTATCCAAGATTCACCAGAGGTTATGCGAACGCTTATCTTTGTCGATCGCCATGTTCAAAGATGTAAAGAAATATTGCATCAATTCAAAAATTTGTGTTATATTTCTTAACAACGAGCTTGGGTTCATCCAGCAGCTGTTCAGTTTAGGGGTCTGTTCTGAACTGCCTCAATTCGGATGTTCAAAGGTATCGGGTTATCTCCTCCCAACACAGCGAGTTCTGCCAGCCCAGTTAGAGGCTGGCTTTTATCTAGTAGCATTTTGTGGCTTTGTAAACCTGCTACTTTGTTGTGACGCTGCTGATTTCCCCCTCTTATAAGACAATCTAATTTTTCAGCGGGCACTCCTAAAGATGAAATTCTGTCTTTAACCTGGTTGGTTGCGCAACGCCGTGATAACTTAGTGGATGGCATGCAACATGCTGATACAGCAGAGCCGTGATCATCCACTTAGCTTGGCCACTGCTGAAGCAATTTTCAACTTCCGCCAGCCAGAAAACCTCAGACGAGACAACTTCAAATGGCGCAACAGTTGATTTTGTATTTCTCTTACAAGTTTTTCTCCCTTAAGTATGGAGTTTTACAGCGAGGGTATCGTCTAGCATCGAAAAGGGCACTCATTACACGGTATTGTCAGTATTGGCAAAGAAAGTTTTTCCGCGTTTGCAGAGTCCTTGGTATATTCAGCTTTATCCAGAAACAGCGTTGTAGGGACAGATTTCAAATCGTTTGTTATTGAGCCTCTGGAGGTATCTTTTCCATGTCCATCCGTCTGTATGTGGGCAACCTGCCCAAAGAGTTTGAGCGTCAAGAGTTGGAAGCAGTATTCAGCGAGTTTGGTGATGCGGCTTCCACTAAGGTGATCACCGATCGCAAAACGGGTAAATGTCGGGGCTTCGGCTTTGTCACCGTCAAAACTGAGGAACAAGCCGATCAGCTGATCGAAAAGTTTAACGGCTTTGAGTTCAAAGACACCGCACTGAAAATCGAACGTGCCCAGCCCCGTGCTAAGGGCAAGGAAGAAGAAGCCCCCAGTACGAGCAGTCCTGCTTCTCGTCGCAACAGCAGCAGCAAGGGCGGCGCTAATAAGTCGCGCAAACCGGCTGTGACCAGCGATCCGGAATCCGTTCAGCCAGACCCACGCTGGGCAGACCAGCTAGAGAAGCTGAAACAGCAGCTTCTGCAAACGGCTAATCCCTAAGCCATTCAGCGCCCTATATTTGAAACGGTACGCTACCGCAGAGGCAATTCAATTTAATAGACGATCGAGGAGCAGTTTTGGAAGGAGACCAAAGCTGCTCCTTGGCTTTTGCGTTCTGTCTGGCTGGGCTTGTGCTACGCTTCATCTGCAGCTAAACGGTGAAACTAGCGAACCGTCCAGCGGCTTTCTGATGCAGCGGAAAGTGATTCACATCGACATGGATGCCTTTTATGCCTCGGTTGAGCAGCGAGACGAACCGCGCTACCGGGGCAAGCCGCTTGTGGTGGGTGGGTCTCCCAATCAGCGTGGCGCTGTCGCTGCTGCTAGCTACGAAGCTCGGCAATATGGCATCCACTCAGCGATGCCGTCGCGCACGGCTCGCCAACGATGCCCTCATTTAATTTTTGTCAAACCCAGATTTGAAGTTTATCGATCGATCTCTGAACATATCCGGTCGATCTTCTACCGCTACACTGATTTTGTGGAACCGCTAGCGCTGGATGAAGCCTACCTTGATGTGACTGAGAACAAGTTAGGAATACCCTCAGCAACGATAATTGCTCAAGAAATCAAAACCCAGATTTGCGCTGAAACTAGCTTAACCGCCTCTGCTGGCGTTTCTATCAACAAATTTCTTGCCAAAATTGCCTCTGGGATGAATAAACCAGATGGATTGTCTGTAATTCCGCCTGAAGCTGCTGCTGCTTTTGTAGAGCAGTTGCCGATCGAGAAGTTTTATGGAATTGGGCAAATTACAGCCGCTAAGATGAACCGCCTGGGAATTTGTAGCGGAGCAGATCTAAAGCAATGGTCAGAAATGGATCTGATGCAGCAGTTTGGCAAGGTAGGGCGATTCTACTACCAGATTGCCAGAGCGCAAGACGATCGCCCCGTTAATCCGCATCGAGTTCGTAAATCGATTGGGGCAGAAACTAGTTTTGCTGAAGATTTGAGCGATCGAGCAGTCATTCTGAGCGCTTTGGAGGAGATTGCTCATGTTTTGAAAGATCGCATCGATCGACACCAGGCTGCTGGCAGAACGCTAACCCTCAAGGTGAAGTATGCAGACTATCAGCAAATTACCCGCAGTAGAACATTAAATCATCCGATCTGCGAACTGCAAACGATTGCAGAACTGGCATCTGAGTTACTGACCACAACAGAAGTAGAGCATAAACAGGTGCGACTACTGGGATTAACGCTGTCTAACTTAGAGGAAGACAATCCGACGCCAACGTATGTACAGCTAGCGCTTAACTTGTGATTGATTGCGCCCATGCCACCAAGCTCGCACTAAGCGAATCTCATTGTAATCAAATTTTTCACCTAGATAGTCATACAGATTTTTCAATGAGGCAACGCCAATCTCCTCAATTGCATCTTGAATCGGATACTGACGATCGGGCAGCACGAGGGCATCCAAGTTAACCTCCCGCCCTTCTTCCAGCAGCAGTTCTAAGTGGTTCAGAACTGTACTCGTGCGGAGGTTGCGTTTTTCAGCAATCTCCGCAGCAGAATACCCCTGCTGATGCAGATCGAGTGTAAAAAAGTGAGTGCTGGCGAGGAGCGGCTTCGCATTGCGGGAGGCACTCGATGGAGCTGCCTGGTTGCGCAGGGGAATATTGTGCCGTTCACAAAACGCCCGGATCTCAGCCACGAAGCGATCGCCATATTGCTCTAGCTTGTGGCTGCCCACACCCGAAATCTCACCAAACTCATCTAGCGTTTGCGGCTGGGTTTGTGCCATTAGCCGCAGGCTAGAATCAGCAAATACCACATAGGGTGGCACAGATTGCTCATCGGCAATCCTCTTTCGCAGCGACCGCAGTTGGTCAAACAGACGTTCGGCATTAGCTCTATTTTCAGAGCTTTCTGTCGATTGCGTTTCTGTTTGGGCTGGCAGCACAATGTTGACGGAGCGCTGGCTGCGTAGCACCTCCCAGCTCAGCGGATTTAGCCGCAGCACCGCATAGCCATCGGTGGTTTCGTCTACCAAGCCTTGATGCAGGAGCGATCGCCCTAGAACGCGCCATTCTTCAACAGTGTGGTCTTTACCAATGCCGTAAGTGGAAAGCTTATCGTGGTTGTTCGCCAAAATTCGTTTGTCTTTGGAGCCACGTAGCACATCGATCACATACTTCATACCAAACCGCTCTTTGCAGCGCGCCACGCAAGAGAGAAACTTTTGCGCTTCGATCGTCCAATCAACCGTAGATTTGGGCTGCAGGCAATTGTCGCAGTTTGCGCAGTTGCCGTCAAAATATTCGCCAAAATAGCTGAGCTGAATCGTCCGGCGACAGTCAGAGCCTTCGGCATAGTCGATCACCTGACGGAGCTGCTGCCGCGCAATTTGCTGTTCGGCTTCCAGCGGTTCGCCCGTCTGCGGATCGACTTTTTGAGCAATCAGGTAATCAATCGTTTTAATGTCGCCATAGCCAAAGAACAAAATGCACTGTGCGGGTTCGCCGTCTCGTCCAGCCCGACCCGACTCCTGATAGTAGCTCTCTAGGTTGCGTGGCAGGTCGTAGTGTACGACAAACCGCACGTCTGGCTTGTTGATCCCCATGCCAAAGGCGATCGTTGCCACCATCAGCCGTACATCATCACGGATGAAGCGGGTTTGGTTCTCGCTGCGCTGTTTGTCATTCATGCCGGCATGGTAGGACAACGCATCAATGCCATCCATCTGGAGCCGCTGGGTAATTTCATCCACCCGCTTGCGGCTGAGGCAATAGATAATTCCAGAGCCGGGCGTTTTTTGCACGAGCTGCAACAGTTCCCGGTATGCCTGCTTTTCCTTGGAGCGGACTTCGTAGTAAAGATTTTGGCGGTTAAAGCTGGCAACATGAACCGAGGGTTGGCGGAGCGCTAGCTGCTGGGCGATATCCTGCCGGACGCGGTGCGTTGCCGTTGCCGTCAGGGCAACCAGCGGCACCTGTGGAAAGCGCGATCGCACCATGCGGATCTGACGATACTCTGGGCGAAAATCGTGCCCCCATTCTGAAACACAGTGCGCCTCGTCGATCGCCAATGCTGCAATTCCTACCTGCGCCTGCACTCGCCCCAGAAATTCTAGAAAAGAATCAGCAAGCAGGCGTTCTGGCGCTACATAGAGCAGCTTGATCTGACCTGCCAAAATTTGGGCAGCTCGTTCTCTCGATTGGGCAAGTCCTAGGGTGCTGTTGATGAAAGTTGCCCCAATGCCATTGTCTCGCAGCGCTTCTACCTGATCTTGCATCAGGGCAATCAGCGGCGATACAACGATCGTTACACCTCGTTTCAGCAGCGCCGGCAGCTGAAAACATAGTGATTTGCCGCCACCCGTAGGCATAATTACCAGCAGATCGCGGTCATCTAATACGGTTTGGATAATTTCTTTCTGTTCCAGCCGGAAGGAGTCATAGCCAAAGAAGTGCTTGAGCGCCTGCTCTAGAGTGGAAAATTCAGGGTTGGTGTAGGCGGGTGTGAATGGCAAATTGGCTGTCATGATTCCTTGGCAATCGCACCCTACCAGTTTAAGGTGGACATTGCCTTCTGAGTTCATACAAGATGTTTAAGATTAGTACGGGTGCTCACAAAATTGGCTTAGTTTGCAGACAGGCATCTAGATCTAGCTGCATGAGCCGCTCATAGGCACCATTGATGAATCGTTCGCCGCGCAAAAAGCCTGTATTGGCTCCAGGACAAATAGCGTGGAGGGTATCAGCAGAGAAGCGATCGCGCAACCGCCGGACGCTCTCGATCTGCCTGCGCCAATGAAAAGTTTTGGAGATGCGGAGCGGCACGGGGTCACCCTGTTGGTTAGGCAGCAGATGCCGTCCACTAAACAAGATGCCGCCAATCTCTGACGCTTGCGGAGCACAGTAGAGACAAGCGGAACCCGGCGAGTGACCAGGTGTCCAGAGGGCTTCGCAGGCGGTGCTTAGGCGGAAAAACTGCTGGAATGAGGTCACTGGGACTCCAGGCAGCAAATAGGCTTCTTGCTCTTGAACTAACACTTCACAGCCAAGCAATTGCTGAATTTCTTTAGCTTTGGCGGTTGCTCCGCGATGCGTTATAAACAGCCAATGTACCCCTTTTTCCTGCAGAAATTGGCGATTTCCTTCCTCCCAAGCCGGGCAATCGATCAGGATATTCCCAGAATTCTCTAGAATAAGATAAGACGTTCCGCCCATTGCGTCTCGATTCGGTGCAAACGCAAACAGGCTATTGGTAATAGGGCGAGGCGGCTTTGAGGAGCGAATAGGGTCTGGCGGGGAGGGCAGCGCAGGGGACATCATGCAGTTAGCAGATTGAGGTCAGTTGAATTACTCTATCCAATCACGATAGCTTGCAAACGATCGCTTGAAAGGCAATTGCTTCAGGTTCGCAAATTGACAGTTTCCCTGGTTGAATTGACAAAACTATTTTGAGATCCAAAGCATGATTTGGCTGCTTCTAATTGGTATCTTCACTTACATCATTGTGCAGCGCAGCGTTGCCAATCTCACTAGAACTCCCGTTTGGCTGCTGTGGCTGGTGATGATGATTCCTGCGTTTGTGTGGGCCGGCTGGATCTCAACCTACAGAAACAGCGGCGACGAAACAGCGCTGTTGCTGGTGCTAACGGGTGCTTTTGTAGTTAGCTCAGTCCTCTATTGGTTTTTGGTGCAGTGGGGCCGTCCGGCTAAACCAGATGCTGCTTCAGCCAAATCGCAGCCGCCAGCCGCTGCTGCTGCGATCAGCCCCTTAGCAGAGCCGCGACCGCCCGTCCGCACCCTTGACAAAGAAGAAGAAGCAAACTTACAGAACTGCTTCCCTTGGTCAGTCTTTTATTTGCAGGGTATCGAACAGCGCCCCCAAGCTTTGATCTGTCGAGGACAGCTCCGCACTTCGGCAGAAGTGGCTTACAAAACCGTGCAGGAGAACGTGGAGTCCTATTTCCGGGATCGTTTTCTCGTTGTGCTGCAAGAAGGCATGAACGGCAAACCTTTCTTTGTATTGGTGCCCAACCCCCAAGCCAAAGGAGCAGGTGCAAAGCCAACGAAAATGACTCGTCCCCTGTTGGCGGCAGGAATGCTGATCGCCACCTTCCTGACGATGGTAATAGCAGGCGCGATGATCGACAAGCCGCTAGCGCAACGCGAGTTTCCCCAGAGCTTTGCAGCATTTCAAACGGGTCTCCCTTATGCCTTGGCCCTGCTGGCATTTTTGGGTGTCCATGAGCTGGGACACTATTTTGTGGCGAGGCGCTATGGCATTCGGACAACCTTGCCCTATCTGATTCCTGTTCCGCCTAATGCTGCTTTTCCGATTGGCACATTCGGTGCTTTTATCCAATCTCGATCGCCCTACCCTAATCGCCAATCGCTATTTGATGTGGCAGTTGCCGGACCGCTGGCAGGGCTGGTGGTGGCAGTGCCAATTGCTCTATGGGGGCTGGCTCATTCTACGCCCGTCGCGCTGACTGCTGAATCTTCGTTGCTCAACTTCGAGTCGTTTGACCCCAGCCGCTCCCTGCTGATTTCGCTGCTGAGCAAGCTGGCGCTGGGGAACCTGTTAACGGCAGGGCAAGGGTTAAATTTGCATCCAGTGGCGATCGCCGGCTGTCTGGGCGTGCTGTTTACCGCCTTGAATCTCACCCCAATTGGGCAGCTAGACGGCGGACACATGGTTCACGCAATGTTTGGGCAGCGCGGTGGGGCAATGATTGGGCAGATCGCGCGGCTGTTAATTCTGGGCTTAGTGTTTATCCAGAGGGACTTGTTGCTGTGGGCAGTGTTTCTGTTTTTGATTCCGTCTGTGGATGAACCTGCGCTGAATGATGTCTCGGAGCTAAACAATGGACGGGACTTTCTTGGATTGTTTGCCCTGGCGCTGCTAATCGTGATCGTTTTGCCTGCACCTCAGGCGATTACGCAGTTTTTGTTCTAAACTCTCTGAAAAAGCTGCAACATTTCAGATGTGGGTGAGGGGCATAGCGGATGACTCAAGACAAAATAATCCAAGACAGACCGCAAGAGATCAAACAATGGCTGGCAGAAATTAAGGCGCTTCAACAAAAGCTGGCTGAGGCACTCCAAGAGCGTGACACAGCCTATGCTAGTGCTGCGAACTGGCGCAGCCTCTATGAAACAGAAGCTAAGCAGCGCCGTACTGAAGCCGCTATAGCCCGTCAGACGATCGAGGCGATCAAAGCAGAGCTGGAGGCACTCCAATATACTTCCACTGCCGCTGAAATACCTGCTGCCCTCCAGCAGCAGATCGCTCAAACTACAGACATCTCAGCTTTGCAGGCTCAGCTTGCAGAAGCGCTGCTAGAGCGCGATCGCCTCTCTCAAACCCTGAGAGCTGAGCAAACTGCCCATGTAGCCACTCGTCAGCAGCTCACGACTGCCTTGGGTGACGCGATCGATCAGCTAAACCGGCGATCGGCATCTCTAAAAAGCGAGTAAAACAGGGCTCACCGCTATAGCTCAGTTAAACATTTTTATCAAGGCTTTAGACGTGCAACTGGCATCGGCTTTTTCGCGCGAATAGTTGCACTAGAGAAGCAAGATTTAGCTGTCTTTTAAAATTTGCCAACTTTGATGAAGAGAAGATAGAAACTCTACCCACTTCAGAGGATTTGGGAAGAATGGGCATAAAGTTAAAAAATTGCTGCCTCCCAGATTCAAGAGAACCATGAAGCGGGTAAATTCCACACAAGCTGTCTTAGAGTGCCAAATAATCAATCCTTCAGGAGAGCGCTGATGGCTTCCAAGAATGAGCTGCAAAACGCTTTGAAGGAGAAGTTTGGCATTAATAAAAATATTAGCCAACCCCTGGCTAAAGAAGAATGCGAAAGGTTGCTCGATCTGCTTATTCATGAACCTAGCGCTGCAAGGCTGGTTGAGTCTTATGCCGACAAAAACTCTAGCTTGTCACAGAATAATGCCACCTTCGGTAGGGCGCGTAGCCGAGCAGAACGTCAATTTACAGCTTTACAATCAGAGTATTTACAGCTAGAAGCATCGATCGCCTCCATAGAAGAAGCGAAGACAGCGCTAGAAGATCGAAAGAAACTTCTGGGGGAAGAGCAGAGAAAGCTGGAAGCCGAAGTACACAGCTTATCTTCTAAGAATCAATCTTTAAGTTCTAAAGTTCAAATCCTAACGACTCAAAATGATGAGCTGACCCTCTCCAATACGCAGCTCAAGAAAGAAAACAAGGACCTGAAGAACATCGTTGATCAAATTAAGCTCAGGCTAGCAAGGGATACAAAAGTCCTGCTTCAATATGAGGACAGCGAGATCCGCAAAGCCATGATCAGGCTATTTCGATGGACATTAGGCTGAGGAGCAAAGCCGAGGGCAAGCATGAAAAGCCAGAAGAGATTCAAGGGGATGAGCTATGGCAAGGTGCAGCAGTCCAATTCAAACGCCCGAAGCCAGCTGAAGCAAAAAGACCGACAGTGGCTAAAAGACAACGGCTACAGGAATGTAGGCTGGGAGAATGTAATTGCACTGTACCAAAAGATTGAGGAGCTTTTAGAGAAATACCCGCTTGAGGATATGAGCCTGGAGGAACTTTTCCTAGAGGCTGAGCGAATTGGTAGCAAGTATCAAACTCCCGCAGAAATAGAAGAGTTTAACCAGCAATTTTCTAAAGAAGTTGCGGAGATTGGCGAACTAATCGATCGACAATTTCCAGATACTGAAGTTGAGATGATTGATTTCGGTCAAACTACAGCAAAGAAACCCCAGAAGAAACGCAATCAAAAAACATACCGAACGGCAAAACTTTAGAGAGGAAACCTATGGATCTTGCGGATCAGACGCTTGAAAAATTATTTGAGCTGGCAGATCAAATTGGCAAACAGCGATACAACCGATTAACTCGCCAAGATTTTGAAGACTATAGAAGATTTGATTACTGGCGCTATATCAGTGGCGATTTTGAGTGTGGAACTACCCAAGAAAGCAAGGATTGGGCAAGAGAAAATTCCGATTCGCACTGCCCAATTTGCGGAGATCGATTTTCTGCATGCGGCGGCAGGACGATCGACCACAAATTGCCTCGCTCGCAGTATCCCTGGCTGTCAATGAACTTTAACAATCTTTGGGTTATTTGTAGAGCTTGCAATTTGGAGAAAGGAGAGAAGCACTGGTTTGAATACGAACACTACATGCTGATTCACCAGCCCAATTTTTTGCCTGCTATCCAGGCTGTACGCCCTATTCAATTGCTCCGCTCCTTGAAGGATTAGCTGAGCCTCCAAAAAAAGAAGGGGCAACTGCCCCTCTCTCACCTGATAAAGCTAAATATAGACAGCCTGTCGCACGCCCTAGAGCTGATCCAACTGGGTCTTCAGTGCCTCTAATTCCGCATCTACAGAATCCTTGGGCGCTGCGGCCGAAGTGGAAGCCGAAGTCGAAGGGGAAGAAGCTTGCTGCGCCGAGGGCAATTGCGATTGATTAGTAGATGTACCACCCAACAGCTGTGCCTTCATTGCCGCTAGCTCATCATCCACATCGCTACCCGACTCTAGCTGGATAAATTGCTGCTCCAGATCTGCCCCTGCTAGCTCAGACGCCGCCTGCGATCGAGCTTCCATCTGCAGAACTTTCTCTTCCATCCGCTCAAACGCCGACATAGCGCTGCTGGTTCCCAAACTGCCCACTGTCTTCTGGAGCTGTTCGTTCGCTTTAGCAGCCTGCGAACGGGCTTTGAGCATGTCTTTTTTAGTCTTCGCCTCGGAAATTTTGCCTTCCAGGGCGATCAAGTTACGCTTTAGCGTATCTACGGTTGCAGCCTGCTGGTCGAGTTGGCTCTTCAGCGCAGTTGCCGTTTCTGTCTGCACTTTTCTGCGGTTCAGTGCTTCCCGCGCCAAATTTTCATCCCCTTTTTGCAGCGCGAGGCGAGCGCGTTGCTCCCAATTGCTAGATTCAGTTTGTGCTTGGTTGACCTGCTGCTGCATCCGCTTTTGGCTAGCGATCGCCGTGGCTACTGCCTGCCGCAGCTGCACCAGGTCTTCCTGCATGTCTATGATTGCCTGGTCAAGAATCTTCTCTGGATCTTCAGCAGCACTGACAGCAGCATTGAGATTTGATCGAACAACTCGGCTTACACGGTCGAATAGTCCCATGACTCTGTTTCCTTTCGGATGTACGAAGGTAAAGTAGCTAAACACTTGAAGCAACCGGCAGCCCCTTCAAGCTCCAAATAAGCCGCACATCGGCTGCGGCTCAACAAGGCATATATCTCTGTCTTAGCATAGGTCTAGCTCAGACTCCCGAACAACATGTTAAGGTTTTGGCAGCCAGCTCTACTTGTATTCTATTGAGAGGAAATGAGAATGGGGCAGGTTTAGGGAGTCTGTGTTGCCCAACGAGCAACAGCCTGCCTTCTTTAATTTTTGCGTTTCCCATGCCAATGGCTAAACTGCCAAGGACGATCGAGACAACACGGGAAGCACTTGCTGAGCTTGCCCAGGGAGCCGTGTTTGATGCGACTGGCGCATATCGCTATCGGCTCTGGCGGCAGTGGAGCTTTACTGCTCCCCGCATTGTTTTTATCATGCTTAACCCCAGCACAGCAGATGCCTCCACAAACGATCCAACGATTCGGCGCTGCATTGGCTTTGCCCAAGCTTGGGGCTATGGCGGACTAGAGGTTGTCAATTTGTTTGCCCTCAAGGCAACCCAGCCTACGCTGCTAAAAGAGGCAATCGACCCAATCGGCGCCGACTGCGATCGCCACCTTTTGGAAGCCATTAAAGCTGCCGATCGCACCGTTTTGGCTTGGGGCAACTGGGGCAACCTGCATGGGCGTGATCGGGCAGTCTTGACGCTCCTGGCTCAGCGGACGGAACTGCACTGTTTAGGACTGACGCAAGCCGGACAGCCGCGCCACCCGCTCTATCTCAAAGCCTCTACTGAGCCCACTGTATTCAGCATCCAGTCGTGAATGAGGGCATTGACCTGATCGGGCACTTCATCATGTGGACAATGCCCCGCCTGTAAGAAGTATTCCGTGATCTGCGAATAGAACTGGTGGTATTTAGTGCTGCTTGCTCTAGCATTAATCCAAGGATCGCCCTCACCCCACAGCAGCAGCAGCGGGCAGGTCATCTGCCGCAGCAGGATGTCAATTTTTTCACCTTGAGGCGACTTAAATACGGCAGCAAAGACAATCGGCGCACCCGGGTCGCAAGAGGGACGATAAATGTCCTCAACGAGCTGATCAGTAATGGCGCTTTTGTCTAAGTAAACGTTTTCTAGCGTTTGGCGAATCACCGACTTCTGGCGGACATATTGAAAGAGCATCCAGCTTGGCAAGGGCTGCAGCAGCAGCGTTCGTGATAGATCGAAGAAAACCTTGCGGAGTGGATTTGGGTCTGTGGGGGGTTCACTACTTGTAAAGCCACCTGCACAATTGAGCAGCACCAATCCTGTTGCTGACTCTGGGCGCTGTGCAGCCACGCAGAGCGACGCATAACCGCCCAACGAGTTACCTGCTAGCACCACAGGCTGACCAATTACCTCGGTGATGAATGTATGGAGCAAGTCACGCCAAAGATTGCCGTTATATTCCACATCGGCTTTAGTCGAGCGACCAAAACCCAACAGATCGATTGCCCACACCTCAAATTCGCGGCTAAGTCCAGCAATATTTTTGCGCCAGTGGTCAGTTGATGCCCCAAAACCATGCACTAGCAGCAACGGTGAACGATCTGGGTGGCGATTGCCCGCCTTGACGTAATAAATCTGGTGTCCCTGCCACTGCCAATAGGCTCCGGAGGCAGATGCGACTGCGGTTTGCATATCCCGAAAAGTTGACCAAAGAAGTTTGAAGCTATGTTAAGTATCTTAGCGCAGGTGGCTGGAGCGCGGCGGGATCAGGGACTTTGAAGGAAAGAATATATCCCAAGAATTAAAGGCGACCAGCAAGCCAGTCGCTCTACTCCTATGATGCAATCTGCTAAGAAAAAATCCGTGTACCGCCGTAGCCTGTGGTTTGAGCGGCTGATGGCGATCGTTGCCCTGCTAAATTTGCTGCTGGTGCTGTTTGACCTCAGCTATATTCCCTGGCGAAACTTCTATTTGCGGCAGGCTCCCCAGTTTACGACCTGGTATGGCGCTCATTTTAAGGGCATCGAGCCACACCGGACGACAGAAACCTATCTGACAACGGTGCAGCAGCTAGCAGATCAAGTGGCAGCAACCGGACTGCAGTCGGCTCCAGCTCGCTCGCTGTTGACAACGCTGCGATCGTCTAGTGCTGACTTGATCGATGAGAACCCATTTGAAGCGGCGGGCAAATCGGGAACGCTGGAACGAATCAAGCGCCGGATGCGCGATCGCGTCAACGAGGCTTCCTCGAAGCAGGCATTTGCAACCTTCTGGAGTGAGGCATATCTATCCCAAGCAGGGTGGACAAATTCCATTGATTTCTTCAACAGCGAAATTCGTCCGCTAATGGACACGAACTACTACCGCAATATCGGCGTGAACGGCGAATTTATCGATCGTTTTTGGCAAGTAGACATAGGGTTTATAGGGCTGTTTGCTGTCGAATTCTTGGCGCGGACTTTCTACCTCAGCCGTCGGTATCGAGGCACAAGTTGGTTAGATACAATCATCTGGCGCTGGTATGACTTGCTGCTGCTGATTCCCTTTTGGCGCTGGCTACGGGTGATTCCGGTGGCAGTTCGGCTTAACCAAGCTAAATTAATCAATCTCAATTCGATAAACAATCGCATCGTTCACAGCATTGTGGCAACCTTTGCTGTTGAGCTAACCGAAATGGTGGTGCTGCAAATCATTGACCAAATCCAAGATCTACTGCGGCGAGGTGCGCTGAGGCGATGGCTGCTAGATCCACTGGGTGGGCGGCAATACATTGATTTAAACAACATTAACGAAGGAGAAGCAATCGCGCAGCGCTTCACTTCCGTACTGGTGTATCAGGTATTGCCCAAAGCTAAACCCGATCTAGATGCGCTACTCCAGCATGTGCTGATTCAAGTTCTCAACAGTTCACCCCTCTACACTGGGCTGCAGCATTTGCCGGGCGCTAGCGACCTCTCTCATCGGCTGACGCAGCAGATCGCTGCCGAAGCATCGCAAAATGCCTATCAAGCCCTGCTTGCGGCGCTAGAAGACGAAGTGGGGGCGAAGATGACTCAACAGCTTGTCAATCGTCTTTTGGGAACTTTCCGTACAGAAGTTCAGCATGAGAACACGATCGAAGAAATCCAAACCTTGATAATTGCACTGCTTGATGAAGTCAAATTGAATTACGTCCGACAGATTGAACAAGAGGATTGGGAACGCTTACAAACTCGTACAAAAAGGCTTTATGAGCTGACGCAAAGCAGCCGCAAATAAAAAGAATCAGTGACATGGGGATGAATTGAGCCTTCAAACAAAAAGCGAAATTCCTGCACCATTCAAAATGGATACGCTAGACTTGTGGGTATTGAGGAATAAAGCTTTTCCTCGGTTTGCTTTAGGACATCATTCCGTTAGGAAGTGGGTCGTTGCCCACTTTTTTTATTTTTGTCGATTAATTAAGAAGCTCATGGCGCATCCATTAATTCCCCAAGTGATCGACCTTGCAACCCCCGTTGCGGTGGAGCTTGGGCTTGAGGTGGTGGGAGCAGTCTTTCAAACAAATCAGAGTCCGCCAGCGCTACGGGTAGATATCCGAAATCCGGAGGCAGACACTAGCTTGGCTGACTGTGAACGCATGAGTCATGCTCTGGAAATCGCCTTAGATGAATCGAACCTGATCCCCGATGCCTACGTCTTAGAAATCTCTAGCCCTGGTGTCCCCCGAACCCTTAGCACCGATCGAGAGTTCATCTCGTTCAAAGGGTTTCCGGTGGAGGTCACGGCTGCCGAACCTCACGATGGGCGGCTTGCTTGGACAGGGCAACTGATTCGTCGAGATGAGGAAGCAGTTTACATCAGCCAGAAAGGAAAATCTGTTGCCATTCCACGCCATTTAATCAGCCGTGTGCAGCTTGTCGATCACGTCTAAATTAGTCTCAGCTTGAGTCGGTCAATGCACAAGCTACTGCAGCCGGAAGGCTCTATTGCTAGTTTCGGTTCACACTGCCCATTGTTGCGACTGGTTCTTTAGCTTCGCAACTGCTGATTTTTTCAGCTCCTTCACAACTTAAAAGTCGAAACGAGGTTCCTCTTATGTCGATGGTCACGCTACCAGGACTTCAAGAAATGATCGACGGCATTAGCCGCGAGCGCAATTTACCCAAGCATGCGGTGCAGGCTGCCCTACGAGAAGCGTTGCTCAAAGGCTATGAGCGCTATCGCCGTACCCATCGCTCCGACAGCAATCTCTTCGACGAAGAATATTTCAGTAATTTTGAAGTGGAACTGGATGTTGAAGATGAAGGCTTCCGGGTGCTAGCGACCAAAACAATTGTTGAGGCAGTTGATAATCCTGACCACCAAATTGCCCTAGAAGAAGTCCAAGAAGTCGCCGCTGAAGCTCAACTAGGCGACACTGTAGTACTAGATGTGACGCCTGACCAAGGTGAGTTTGGGCGGATGGCAGCTATTCAAACGAAGCAAGTGCTGGCGCAGAAGCTGCGCGATCAGCAGCGGAAGTTGGTTCAGGAAGAGTTTCAAGAGCTGGAAGGAACTGTCTTACAGGCTAGAGTGCTACGGTTCGAGCGACAGTCGGTCATCATGGCAGTCACCAGTGGCTTTGGGCAGGCTGAAGTAGAAGCAGAACTATTGAAGCGCGACCAATTGCCCAACGACAATTACCGTGCGAATGCCACCTTCCGGGTTTATCTCAAGAAGGTGCTGGAGGGGTCTCACCGGGGTCCACAGCTCCTGGTTTCTAGAGCAGATGCTGGACTGGTAGTGGATTTGTTTGCCACTGAAGTCCCAGAAATTGAAGAAGAGATCGTCCGGATTGTGGCAGTGGCGCGAGAAGCAAATCCACCGTCCCGATCGGTGGGTCCGCGAACCAAAATTGCCGTAGACACACTGGAGCGAGATGTCGATCCTGTGGGAGCTTGCATCGGCGCACGTGGATCGCGCATTCAGGTCGTGGTCAATGAGCTGCGCGGCGAAAAGATTGATGTGATTCGCTGGTCGCCTGATCCCGCCATCTATATTGCCAACGCGCTCAGCCCGGCACGGGTTGAGGAAGTGCGGTTGATGAATCCTGACGAGCGGCAGGCTCATGTGCTGGTGCCAGAGGATCAGCTGAGTTTGGCGATCGGCAAGGAGGGTCAGAATGTCCGCCTGGCTGCTCGTTTGACGGGCTGGAAGATTGACATCAAAGATTCTGCTAAATACGACTACGAAGCAGAAACCCGGAAGATAGAGGCGGTTGCCGAAGAACGCCGTCTGGTGCGTGAAGCAAGCTTGGCAGAAGAAGCTGAGGCAGCCGCACTAGAGGCAGAAGAAGCAGAAGAATTGGCAGCAGAAGTGGCTTTGGAGGCAGAAGAGGCGGAAGAATTGGCAGCGCAGCGAGCGCTTGACGAAGGGCTTGACCCAGAAGAGACTAAGCTTGATGGCTTTGGTACAGAGGCTAGTGAAGCGCTTCAGCGTCCCTAACTTAACTCCTGTCCTGGTATTTTTGAAGATGCGCCTTCAAAAATACCAGTCCTCAACCGCTTGTTTTAAACAGAAGTGCCATGTCTTCTAACTATCGCCGCTGTGTGAGTTGCCGTAGAGTTGCTCCAAAAACAGATTTTTGGCGAGTTGTGCGAGTGTTTCCCACTCGAACGATACAATTAGATCAGGGGATGGGCCGCTCTGCCTATCTCTGTCCTACAGTAGACTGTCTACAGCTCGCTCAGAAAAAAGACCGGCTGGGGCGATCGCTAAAATCACCTGTCTCGAAGGATACCTATCAAACGCTTTGGCAGCGCTTGTCTATTCTAGATAAAGCCAATTTAGAGTCCTTAAAGCAAGCGCAAGAGTAGTCACAGAGGCTAGACTAGTAATCAGGTGCTTGTAAAGTTATTAAACAGAAACTACTAACCTTCAGGTATTGCGTCGCAGAGGCTAGACTAATAATAGGGAACAGATGCGTAGAGAGAACTCAGCACAGCGATACTAAGCAGAAAGCACGGAGCAGAAAGCACAGAACAGAAGATATGCAGCAAAAAGCGCGTGAATTTGCAAAAGTAGAGTTGGAAAGAGAGTTTGAAGCAGCGTAAGTTAAGGAGCCAACATCAGAAGCTTGAGGCGTTCACAGGAGGATCGTGAAGTTCGTACTGAAACAAACTTAATCCACCGATGGACGCTAGCTCCAAGCGGAAGGCTACGCCGCAAAGTCCTGCATTGAAGCTCTGAGATGAAGAGAATCCATTGACCTAACTCCAATTTCTCAAAAATTCGTGCAATATGGTAGGGAAACTATTTTAGGGAATTCAATCTCCCTTTTTTCTCTTGAAACACGGTATGACTCGCAGTTAAAAATCGCTCGATAAAGGCAAGCTAACCTTAAATTTTGGCTTAACCCTTGAACTCAGCGCTCAAATACTGTATTCAGATCAAGGACTTTCAATGTAGTTTCAACAAAAGCAGTAGGTCACTATGTAAAATCAGTCGGGACGCAGAGGGGATTGTGGATGAACAACGGCAAAGTGAGAATATACGAATTATCGAAGGAATTGAATTTGGATAATAGAGACCTTTTAGCAGTCTGTGATCAGCTTAATATCTCAGTAAAGAGCCATAGTAGTACCATTACCGAAGTAGAAGCGGCTCGTATTAGAGCTGCTGCCGAAAAGTACACCCCTAGCCAAACCCCTTCTAGACCATTGCCTTCCCATTCTTCCTCCGGTTCTGCATCCAGATCCTCTAGTCCTCAGCCGCCCGTGAAGAAGCAGCAGATTCTCGAAGTTCGCAAGAATCGTTCGCTAGTTGAACCACCGAAACGACCTGAGCTTGAAGCGCCTGCTCCACAGCCGCAAGCTCAGCCTACCCAGGCCGCATCGTCTCAAGCGGCTCCGGTTAAGCCAAGTTCACCCAAGCGCCCTGCTCGACCGGACAGCCAAGTTGCTGAAGCAGACTTAGTTGCTGAGACAGATTCAGCCGATTCAAAAGTAGATCTAAACCTGACAGAGTCACAGCCAGAATCCACTCCACCTGTGGAAATAGCACCTGTGGAGATAGCTGAGGCACCCGAGCCCCCTACATCTGAGGTAGCTGAAGTACTGCCCGTCGAAGCGCCGCCTATCGAAGCACCGGTCGAAGCACCGCCGCCAGTTGAAGCTAGTCTAGCTCCGCCACCTCGTCCTGCGGCAAAACCCGCTCCTCCCCAAGCGAATTTAGCGAATCGCCCCTTGCTTAAGCGTCCTAAGGTAGAAGCGCCTGATGCTCGTACCAGTGTGATTAAGCCTAAGGAGCGATCGCAGGAAGTGGTAAGCGTGACTCCCAAAGACGCGCCACGGCGGGTCGAACGCTCTGCTACAACAACAGCTGAACCCGCTCTCAAGCCAAAGCCGGTCATCGAACTCCGACACAAGCCCATTCGCCCGGGTACTGCTAACTCAGGCACAGGGGAATCAGCCCCTGTAGCTGCAGGTGTGGCGGGTGCAGAAGGTACTACGGAATTGCGCCGTCCCACTGTGGGATTACGCTTGCCCAAGCGTGGTAAGACATGGGAGGAGGAAGAAGAAGAAGAGCAAAAGGCAGCGCCCAAGGCGAAGCGTCGCACTCAGCCGGTGATCGACGAAGACGAAGATGTCGATCTCATTACCTTAGAGGACGTTCTTGACGAAGAGGGCAATGAAATTGATGAAGACGCTCCAATGCAGGTCAGCCTGTCTTTGGCACGTCCACCCAAGCCGAAGAGCCGTCCAGGGCAAGCAACGAAGCCAGCAGCAGCAGCAGCGCCTCGCAGCAAACCCCGCTCTGGCGAGTCCTCTTCCTCTTCGAGGGGCTTCCGGCGCGATCGCCGCCAAGAAGAAGTGCGGCAGCGCCCAGAGCATGTTGTGCTGTCGGGAGGGATGTCTGTCCATGATTTGGCAGACCTGCTAGTTGCACCTGAGACAGAGTTGATCAAAATTCTGTTTATGAAAGGGATTGCGGCAAACATTAACCAAATCCTGGATATCCCAACCGCTACTATGGTGGCGCAGGAACTTGGCGTGGAGGCAGAAGCCGGTGAAGCCGAAGCCGAAGCTAAGAAAGTGACCGAAATGCTTGACGCAGCAGATCTAGAGAACCTGCAGCGTCGTCCACCGGTCGTGACGATTATGGGTCACGTTGACCACGGTAAAACTACTCTGCTTGACTCTATCCGCAAAACCAAAGTGGCACAGGGTGAAGCAGGTGGCATTACTCAGCACATCGGTGCGTACCATGTGGATGTAGAGCAAGGTGGGCAAATTCAGCAGGTTGTCTTCCTGGATACGCCTGGTCACGAAGCCTTCACAGCTATGCGGGCACGAGGAGCACGAGTCACAGACATTGCCATTCTGGTGGTAGCAGCGGATGATGGTGTCCGTCCTCAGACGATCGAAGCCATTAGCCACGCTAAAGCTGCTGGAGTGCCTATCATTGTTGCTATCAACAAGGTAGACAAAGAAGAGGCTCAGCCCGATCGCGTTAAGCAAGAGCTGACGGAGTACGGCTTAGTGGCAGAAGAATGGGGCGGCGACACGATCATGGTTCCGGTTAGCGCTATTAAAGGCGAAAATCTGGATACCCTGCTGGAAATGATTCTGCTTGTTGCAGAAGTAGAAGATCTCTATGCCAACCCCGATCGCCCAGCTAGGGGAACGGTGATTGAAGCCAACCTGGATAAATCAAAAGGCTCTGTAGCAACGCTGATCATCCAGAACGGAACGCTGCGGGTCGGAGATATTCTGGTGGCTGGCTCTGTGTTCGGTAAAGTCCGAGCAATGGTAGACGATCGCCTCAAGCGCGTCGACATAGCGAGTCCTTCCTTTGCGGTTGAGGTGCTAGGTCTGAGCGATGTGCCAGCTGCCGGAGACGAGTTTGAAGTGTACCTTGACGAAAAAGAAGCAAGGGCGGTTGCGTCCAGCCGGATGGATCAGCAGCGCTTGTCACGCTTGCAGCAGGCTATGGCTTCTCGTCGAGTCAGCCTCAACACGATCTCTGCGCAAGCTCAGGAAGGTGATCTGAAAGAGCTAAACCTGATCCTCAAGGCAGACGTACAAGGATCGGTAGAGGCGATTTTAGGCGCACTGCAGCAGCTACCCCAGAAAGAGGTACAGGTTCGCGTTCTGCTGGCGGCTCCAGGTGAGATCACCGAGACAGATGTTGACTTGGCAGCAGCCAGCTCGGCAGTTATCGTTGGCTTTAACACAACGCTTGCTAGCGGTGCGCGGCAGGCTGCAGATACAGCAGGCGTTGATGTCCGTGACTACAACATCATCTATAAGCTTCTGGAGGACATCCAGGGTGCGATGGAGGGTCTGCTAGAGCCAGAAATGGTGGAAGAGCCGCTGGGCCAAGCCGAGGTCCGGGCAGTGTTTGCGGTGGGTCGTGGTGCAGTAGCAGGTTGCTATGTGCAGAACGGCAAGCTAGTCCGCAACTGCAGAATTCGGGTAGTCCGGGGTAAAGAAATGGTGTTTGAGGGCAACCTTGACTCACTGAAGCGTATGAAGGAAGACACGAGAGAGGTCAATGCTGGCTACGAGTGTGGAGTTGGTGTAGACAGCTTCAAGAACTGGGTTGAAGGTGACATCATTGAAGCCTTCCGTCTGGTAACTAAGCGCCGTACGCTTTCGGTCTAATCCATTATTGAGGAGGGCAGCTGATGTTCTCCTTAATATCCCAAAATAAAAGCCCCACTTCTATGGAAGTGGGGCTTTTTCAAGCAGAATATAGACTAGTTTTCTTGGCTAATCGACAGCGTGAACGGGTGGCTGCTTTGAGTCCGATCGCCTACGAACACCGAATACGTCCCCTCCTGCCAAACACCAGGAACTTCGATGGTTCCAGCGGAATAATCATCTGCCATAACGCAACGGTTTACTGGTCCTGTAATCCACAGCGTTGGCTGTCCCTGACCTTGTAGCTTAAAACGTAGCGGCGTAGGCTGTCCTACCACTACTACTTGGTTTGGGGTATTGGCAATGAAGCCACACTGACTTGACTGACCCCCACCTGAATTACCATTCACTGTAATTGGGGCAGCCAGAGGTGTTTGTACTGGGTTGCTGTGTGCAGCCGTGGTGACTGCGAAAGTCATTGCCAAGGCAGTGGGAATAGTCATCCATTTTCTTCGATTCATCTCATCCTCCTCGGCGCTACCGTAGCCCTGAGCGCAACACAGGTAATAAATTTCTGTAAAAGCAAAACTTACTTTCAATTATGAGGGGGGCGCTCTGGGAGCTTTTGCTTTCTATCTGAATCATAGCGCTCCTAGATCACAGGCTTTGCTGCTTTATGCCAGTTCATAGAGCGGTTAGAGCAGAGGGCAACATCCTTTGCTTTGAATGAAACAGTAGGAAATCGATAATGATACTGGATGCAAGCCGTCAGGATAGGAATGCACTGACGCTTTGTAATCTTCTTTCTGACTACGTCTCATCATTTTGAATCTCTTTCCTCACGCGAGGATGGACGTATTAATGTCACTGATTTATTCATTTTCCAGGAGAGTAATCAAACACCACAACGCTAATTACGACTGTTAATCCAGATGCAGAACTATCTTTCCTAAGGTATTTCGACCTGATGCACTGAATAAATTCAAAGTTGCTAGCGACGGTGATGCAATCAAGAATTTAAGTTTTCGTCTTCGTTTTGCATACCGACTCTATAGAAGATTTGCAGAAGATTTGCGTCTATGCTCGATTACTTTACCTTTCCCATTCCCCTTCTCAAAATGCGGATTTCAGCAGTTGCGTCGTTGGAGCCTGCATTCTTACCTTTATATTCCGCGAAATTAACATGACCCAAAGCCAGGAATTAGACAGCAAGAATTAGATGGTAGGAGCTGAGCTGAGACTTCTATCATACTTACAGACAGCATTCAGGAAAGCCACTATGGCAGACGCAACGATCGCAGAATTTTCAACAGATGTACAGCGATGGGAAGCACTGGCGCAACGGGCTCCGCAGGCAGATGGTGCGTTTTTCTACGCCGTTAGAACAACAGGCATTTATTGCCGTCCCGGTTGTTCGTCCCGTTTGCCCAATCAGAAGAATGTTCTTTTCTTTCAAACTTGCGCAGACGCAGAAGGGGCGGGCTTTCGTCCCTGTAAGCGGTGTCAGCCTGATGCAGTCTCTCCACGGTGCCAGCAGGTGGAAGCGATCGTCAACGTCTGCAAACGGATTGAAGCAGCAGAACAGCCTCTGTCGCTGAAGGAACTGGCAGCAGAGACGGGTTTCAGCCAATATCACTTTCATCGCCTGTTCAAAGAAGTTGTGGGTGTTACCCCAAAGCAATATGCGGCTGCACAGCGTGCTAAGCGAGTCCGCAATCAGCTGAATCCAGAAGCCTCGATCACCCAAGTGATTTATGAGGCTGGCTTTGGGGCAAGCAGTAGTTTTTATGAAGGAGCCACTGATATGTTAGGCATGACCCCCACTGAATATAAACAAGGTGCCGCTGGAATTGCGATCCGGTTTGCAATCAGGCAGTGTTTCTTGGGCTGGGTGTTGGTTGCAGCAACGGAACGAGGAATTTGCACCATTGAATTTGGCGATAGTCCCGATGCTCTAACTAGCCAACTGCAAAGTTGCTTTCCAAATGCCCAGCTTGATAGCTCAGACGAGACCTTCACAAGCTGGGTCGAGCAGGTCGTTTTGCTGGTTGAGACACCGCAGCAAGGATTCAACCTGCCGCTTGATATTCAAGGAACTGCATTTCAACAGCGCGTCTGGCAAATTCTGCAAACAATTCCAGCAGGCAGCACCGCTAGCTATGCCGCAGTGGCGCAGCAGCTTGGCAATGCCAAAGCAGTTCGTGCCGTTGCCCGCGCCTGTGCTAGCAATCAACTCGCGGTTGCTATTCCCTGCCATCGAGTGATTGGCAGCGATGGCAACCTTGCAGGCTATCGCTGGGGAGTGGATCGCAAGCAGGCACTGCTTACGAGAGAAGCAGAGGTCAAGGTAGAGTAGCCGCTGGGTATGGCTTGGCAGTAATCTAAAACTGTTGAATGACTTTTCGGTAATGCGGCTCGACTTGCTGAATAGACTGAAATTTTGGTCGATGGCTACCTCGACTTCGATCGGCTAGCTCTCGTCTTAACTCACTCACATCGATCGTCAAAACCTGACCCTGTTCCACGATCGGTTTGCCATTAATCCAAACCCGATCAACCACGTCAGTAGGTCTGCCCAGCACAAGCAGTTGAACAGGATCGTTGCAGGGCAATAAAGAAGGATGCATCAGGTCATAGAGGACTAAATCGGCTGCTTTGCCAACGCTTAACGAGCCAAATTGATCAGCTAAGTTAATCCCTATCGCTCCTCCCAACGCTGCCATTGTGAGTGTGCTGTGCGGAGACAGCCACCGTTGATAATCGGGGTCCGTGATCGTGTGCAAAATAGTTCCCAGCTTGATTGCCTCTAGCAAATTTTGGGCATCGTTGCTGGCAGCTCCATCGCAGCCAAACGAAACATTTACACCCGCCTGAAGACATTTGAGGATCGGCGCAATGCCGCTGCCCAGCCGCAGGTTGCTAACTGGGTTATGGACAACCGTGGAGCGCGTTGCCGCCAAGATTTCAATGTCTGAATCGGTGAGCCAGACGCAGTGGGCTAGCGAGGTGCGATCGTTGAGGAATCCAAGCTGCTGGAGATGCGCAACGGCGCTGAGTCCGTAGCGTTCTTGCGCTAGCAATTTTTGGGCTTTGGTTTCAAGCAGGTGGGCGTGTTGGCATAAGTGATAGCGATCGCTCAATGCGGCACAGCCTTCTAGCAGCTTGTCTGAGCAGCGATGGAATCCGGTTGGTCCCATGCCAATGTAAATTCCCTCATCGGGTCGGTGAAACTGCTGGACGATCGCCTCCATTAGCTGCAGCAGTTCCTCCGTAGAACGAGAATAAGGGCTGTGTGGCAGCGACGATCCTGACGGCAACCCAGATACGAAAGGCATGTCTTGAATGAGAGGCGCAATTACGGCTCGAATTCCCACCTGCCGATAGCCCCTAACCAGTTCGGCAACGGTTTCTAGCTCTTGGTTTGGCGCTAGATAGGCATGGTCAACCACACAAGTGCCACCAGACAAAATTGTATCCACGGCGGTACTGAGCGCACCTAGATAGAATTGCTCTAGGTTTGCTGGCGTTGAATCAAATAGATCTGCCAGCCATAACTCTAGAGGCAGTTGAGGGATCAAGCCGCGCTGCCAGACTTGTGACGAGTGCGTGTGACCATTCACAAATCCAGGCAGTAACAGCCGATCTTGTCCTGAAATGACGGCTGATCCCAAGTCACCTTGCAAGGGAGAAGCGATCGAATGAATGCGATTTTCTACAACCTGGATATCGATTGTTCTATAGGTTTCACCTTGAGGAACCAGAACATTTTGAATTGAAAAATCCATGCACCCCTCTGCAGCAATTCTCAGCAAAATAATTTTGGCATTGCTTAGCCCGTTTCCTTAATAGATAAGCAATAGCTAATAGATAAGCAGTAGATAAGCCTTCAGGCTCGCCGCTGCTCAACCTCGCCATGCTCCTTCAACAGCGCTGCCAGCCGATGCCGCATCAAAATGCCTGGTTTATCGGATGCCATATGCTGCTCCTCAGAAAGCGATAGAGGCGCATCATAATCTGTTGTTTCTAGAACGTCTCGGTCTTCCTGTGTCACTTGGCGATCGAAAGCGATGATATCCGCTGCTTTGGCATCTGCTTCAGTGTCGTTTCGCAGACAAAATTGTACGAGTTGGGAAGTTTGGTCGTCGATCGGTGTATAGGCAGTAAAAATTAGATGAACCAAGCCATTTGGGTAGTGAATCTTCAGGGTACGAGCAAACGGCATGAACCAGCGTCGTTCATTGGTGCGGATAGTTTTTTCGGCTTGAATCCCCAAGTTCTTCTTCTGCAGATCGGGATTGAGGACTTCTAGCCAGTGCTTCATCAGGAAACCATTTTCTGCTTCTATAATGTCATCGATTGGCGGCGGCGCAGGATTGCTCTGATCGCCCCAAGAGCTAGCATGAACAAAATGACCGTGGGCGCTATCGAACGAGTTTTCAATAGCTCGTAGTCCGCTCACCTCCCAGGTTTCATAGAACTGGGGAATGAAACGAAACCCAGGATCTTTAATTTCTGCGATCTCAGGAATTGGCTGTAGCGGCTCGTCTAAACAAACCCAAACATAACCATAGCGCTCGGTACAGTGATAGGACTGGACCATATACGTTTTGGGAATCATCCCTCGATCGAGCTGCGGGACATTAACGCAAGCCCCTGCCTCGTTAAAAGACCAGCCATGATAGGGGCAACGAACGCAGCCGTCAATTACCACCCCTTTAGACAACTGGGCAGAACGGTGGCAACAGCGATCGGCTAGGGCAGCGGGCTGTCCATCCTGTTTCAACCACAGCACAATCTTCTGCCCCAAAAGCTGGAAAGAGTGTGGTTTGTCGATCGAGAGGTGGGCGATCGGCATGACCGGATACCAGAATCGCCGTAAAATTGGCTGTTGAGTTACTAGCATTCGACAGTCCTCTATCTTGCACTCGTCTTTGTAAATAGCGATATATAGCGATTTTCAATCACCTAAGGTGCTAGTTTTTAGTGGTATGCCGCACTACCCGTAGCACACCACTAAAAACCTCTTCTGAGCATGAAGCGCTATATGGGGCAAGTTAAAGCCTTCAAATGGCGATATCTGTATAGGCAGCTACCTTAGCTCGTTTTCTGCCAACTCAGCGCTCTCAGCCAAGTTGACCACTGGATTTGGTCTTAAAGCAAAACGTTTGGCTACAGCATCTCTAGCGGCACAGGCTTGGTTGGCGGGGGAAAGGCAGCATCTAGGGCAGCAAGCTCTTCTGCGCTCAGTTTCAGATCGAGGGCAGCTCGATTTTGCTCAACATGTTCGATGCGGCTGGCTTTGGGAATCACAATCACATTGTCTTGATGCAGCAGCCAAGCGAGCGCAATTTGGGCGGGTGTCGCATGGCGCTGTTGGGCGATCGATCGGAGTGTAGGATCTTGCAGCAGACGACCCTGCTCAATGGGTGAATATGCCATAATTGGGATATTTCGCTGCCGGCACCATGGCAGCAGATCCCAGGCAATGCCTCGCCTCACCAAGTTGTAGAGAACTTGATTCGCGGCAATTGAGTCTCCTCCTGTAAGAGTGCTGGCTTCTTCCATGTCTAAAAGGTCAAAATTGCTGACACCGTAGCTGCGAATTTTGCCCGACTGCTGAAGCGCTTGAAATGCTTCTAATGTCTCTGATAGGGGCACAGCACCACGCCAATGCAGCAAATACAGGTCGAGATAGTCCGTCTTGAGTCGGCGTAAACTCTGTTCGCAGGCAGCAATTGCACCCCGACGTGAAGCATTATGCGGATAAACTTTGCTAACTAGAAAAATCTCTGCTCGCCGATCGCCAATCGCTTCAGCGACTACTTCTTCTGCGCCGCCCTCACCATACATTTCGGCTGTGTCGATTAAAGAGATCCCTAGCTCAATTCCGTGACGCAGCGCCTGCACCTCAGTCTGGCGCTGTCTATCTGTTTCTCCCATCCGCCAAGTACCAAGACCCAGCACCGGAATTGGTTGTCCAGAAGGCAGATGCAAGTTTCGCATGGTCATTCTCATACTTCTACCAACCCCTTTACTGTATCCAGATCTAGTTTGCTCTGGCTTGCTCCGGGGAGGTAAGTCCTAAAACCTAAAATAAGGGACGTTGCCGTAGCTCCCTACCCGATAGAACTTTGATTCTCGATCTGCTGAGGGTATGTGCAACTACATCGAATGCTTGGAGTGATTCTGCCTAATAGCCTCAGCGCAAGCTGGAGCCTGCTGCGATCGGCGTTCTTGGAGTGCCTTATCGATCAACTTTGCGACCAACCAGGAGACAGAGCGCTCTTCCGCCTCTGCCCATTCTTCTAGCTCTTTTTTGCGCTCCGAGGAAACATAAGCCACTACCCGGTCTAAATCTGTCTTTCCACCCATTTCAATTGCCTGCTTTCAATTCTCTTCATCCTTATAGCGCTTCACGTTCAAATGAAGGGTGGTTTTCTGGAGTATGCCTTACTTTGCGCGGCATACCTCCAAAAACTAATTCCTCACATGATAGAGAGTTACTATAAGTCCTGCTTCTTCAGCATACAGGCAGCAGATTAAGCTAGGTTGTGCTGTGCTTTGCTGTGCTAGCATGGCATAGCACGACTAGAAAGAGTGGCACTATGAACTACCAAAATTTGCTTTCAATCGCTGAAAACCTACAGCAACCGTCGATCGAGCGGGGAATTATCTTGCTTTCTGCTAGAGAATTAGACAAGATGCGCCAGGTAGGGCGACTGGCCGCGAGCTTACTGCAATATCTTGCTCCCATGGTACAGCCTGGAGTCAGCACTCAAGCGCTCAACGATGCAGCGGAACAATGGACGCAAGCCAACGGCGCTGTCAGCGCTCAATTGGGCTATGCTCCTCCAGGTCATACGCCTTTCACCCATTCAATTTGCACTAGTGTGAATGAGGTAGTTTGTCACGGAATTCCCAATTCCAAGCAGATCTTAAAAGATGGAGATATTATCAATATCGACGTAACGCCCAAACTTAACGGATACCACGGCGATACCTCTAAAACCTTTTTGGTTGGCAACCCATCGGCATCAGTTCGTAAGTTAGTTGAGGTGACTGAGGAATGTATGATGCGAGGTATTGCAGAAATAAAGCCCGGAGCAAGAATGGGTGATATTGGCGCTGCAATCCAGGAGTATGCCGAAGCAAACGGGTTTTCAGTAGTACGGGAGATGGTGGGGCACGGCGTAGGAAAACAGTTTCATATGGAACCCCAGATTCTTCACTATGGCAAACGTGGCAGCGGGTTGAAACTGCGGACAGGTATGGTTTTTACGGTGGAGCCAATGCTGAATGAAGGAAGGCGCGATCTTAAGTTTTTGCCTGACGGTTGGACTGTGATTACCAAAGACAAGAAGCGTTCTGCTCAATTTGAACACACTATTGCAGTAACAGCGACAGGCGTAGAAATTTTGACTCTTTAATTCAGCAATTTAAGCTCCTTTGAAAACTACGTGGCTGTCAGAAAGCAATCTGTGCTTTACCTCTTGAAATCTTCTATCAATATCTTTACAGGTATTGAATTAGGATACTCACAACCTTGCTTACTTAAGAGCACAATGGGTTTTATAGAACTTACACAAATTTAATTCGTAGATATGCAAAAACGATAAATTAGTAACAGCGCTGTGCGCATACATTGGAACAAACCTTTTTGTGCAGAAGCCCCATTACGCAGGACTTTTACACAAAAAGAATTTTAATCTAACGTCAGTTCGGGATACCGAATCGCCTCAACTTCTCGCTTCTCATCCCCTCCTGGCAGAGGTGTCTGCACCAACGGGGTGGGTCTAACCCTGTCGCAACGAATCGGACTACCCCTGCCTGTTCTAGCTGAACCCACCCCTCTACCCCTCCTTGGAGGGAAGAAGGCTTGAGGGCAAGGAGGCTTATGCGAAACTGACATTCGATACTCCTTCAACCTCTAACATTCGTTCAAAAACAACCTCCATTGCCTCCGAAACTTGCACACTTACCCAGAAACAGCAGTCGGTCGATCGGCTAAAGCCAGAGTCAATGAGACGATCGATACAGGCGAACCTGTGTCTGGAGGAGGATTCAGCCGATGCAATTCCTAGAGTAGAAGTGGATACTGACGTGACAAAGAGTATCGTATGAAACTAAATTCTTTCACTAAACGGCTTTCGATTGCAGGACGCTGGATTGCAGCAACGCTGCTGTTTGTTTGTGCAACGGCTTTTGCTTGGCAGGGTGCTTTTCTTGCCAACACGACAGCAATGGCTGCACCCCACGGAACCTTGATTGCAGCTAACCTAGACAGAGACGCCAACAACGCAGCAGAAGATACTAAACGCTCCAATAAGAGCTTTGTGGAAACCGTGAAGGAAAAGGTTCAGGACGCTGCACAAAGCAACGCCGAAAAAGTTCAAGACACACTAGGTGATGACAACCCGATCAGCCGCAAAGCGGGCAGAGATGCTAATCGCATCGTGAACCGTTCAGAGGAAGATGCTTCGCGGACTAAGAAAGCGATCGACACGAATGTTAATAAAGCTAAGGATGCCGCTGACTAATCGCGAACGGCTTCTGCATTCGGTATGAATGACTGAAGTATCCTCAGTAGGGGTGGGTTCTGCTATCGAGATTTCAATTTGTTGAAATCCCACACGGCAAGCCTACCCCTACAGTGAACGTGAGTTCGGATTAAACAGACTTAGGCAAAAAGGCATCAGCTAGGAGGGAAGGTTTCTTGGGCTGGTGACAGTAGGCAATCAATCCACAGACCAAATCGACCAAGCAGTTGACGGGTGAACGGTGACGAGAATGCTCGATCTGAGAAATGTTCTTCAACTGGTCAATCACCGATTCAATAATGGCTCGAGGTGCAGCTTAAACCCAAAGAACTGTCCACCAACGTTTTACCCTCGAACGGCTAGGGGATTGAACACCTTGTGCGAGGAGATGCGGCGGTTGTGGCAGACCTTGATTGTGGCAGACCTTGATACTGGTCAAGTCCATAAAGCTGATGCCAGTGCAGTTGCCAAAGCAGTAACGCAAGTAGGCACACAGTGGAATTAGGACCGATGTCATCCATTCGACAAAGCGTTGGTAACTGAGCTAATCGCGGAAACGCTTTGCGCCAGTAACGGCAGACGAATTGGGTATAGAACTACTTGCAGGGGTTGAGAAGGATGCGCCCTACCAAACCAAAGCGATCGCCGGTACACAAAATAAAGCTGTAGCAATCCAGCGTCCTACATTGGAAAGTGCTTTTGCGAAATCGTTCAGTTGCATATAATATAATCTCCTTGAGATTTAGTATCCTTAATTGCTTTAGATAGCCTATTAGTTAGATCGTTCGCTGGGCAGACGTTCTTGTCCCACAAGTCGCTAATTAAACTCGCTCTTTTGGTGGAGCTAATGCGTGCCCTTTTCAGCAGAACATTGCAACAATTGACCTACTGTCGCTAGGACCGCGAGTTCCCTTTACTGCTATGGGTGGGGGAGCGGGTCAGGATTTAGAACCCCCGTTTCGCTTCGAGCAGCATAAGATATAGTCGTGTAGATGAGCTAAACAAGCAACGGGGCATTAGCTCATTGCCTTACTGTTTCTAGCGCTGCCTTACTTGTGTTGATTACTCTCTCTCTCCTTCATCCCGTTAAAGAGATTCCGGTTCAGGTTTGGACGTTTACCGATGAATCTTTAATTCGGATTGGGCGATCGGCTGACAATCAGGTTGTTCTCTACAGCGCTGTTGTGTCGAGACACCATGTGGAGCTGCGCCGATCAGGACGGCATTGGGAAGTCATCAATTTAGGCACAAATGGCACCTATCTGGAAGGCAAGCGGATCACACAAGTCCTCATTCAAGATGGTGCAGTGATTCGGCTGGCGCGATCGGGACCCAACTTGCAAATTCGGATGGGCGAGGCAGCACTTAAAGAAATGAACCCGATTTCCACCCCTGCTGCAGATAGCTCACCCCGTAAGTTTGCTAGCATGATGCCGACCCAAATTACCAAACGCCCGGAACAGAAAAACTCATCAGAGAGCACCGAAAGTAACCCAGACGAAGAAACGCTGCAGTCTGAGCAAACTTCCTGAAGCAATGCCCCTGATTTCAATCAGAATTTATGTAAGAAGTCGGGTGATCTAGGCATTAATCCGCCTTATGCTCAAAGATGAAAGTCCGTGTGGCAACACCACAGCCCAATCTATGCAAATCTATCTCGACTACAGCGCTACCACCCCCACTCGCCCAGAAGCCATCGCCGCTATGCAGCAGGCGATGACTACAGACTGGGGTAACCCTTCCAGTTTGCATCAGTGGGGCGGGCGTGCTGCCACTTGCCTAGAGCAAGCGCGGATGCAGGTTGCCGATTTAATCAACGCTAGCGCTGACGCGATCGTCTTTACCTCGGGTGGCACAGAAGCCGATAATTTAGCGCTGCTGGGGGTGGCGCAGCAATACAAAACACCACAGCACTTGATTATTTCTAGCGTCGAGCATTCGGCGATCGCTGAACCTGCTCGGCTGCTGGAGCAATGGGGCTGGCAAGTCACACAACTGCCCGTCAACCGGCAAGGACGGATCAATCCGCTGGATTTGAAAGCGGCTTTGCAAGCGAATACGGTGCTGGTCTCGGTCATCTATGGACAGAGCGAAGTGGGAACGCTGCAGCCGATTGAAGCATTGGGGCAAATCACCCGCGATCATGGCGCGCTCTTTCATACAGATGCCGTACAGGTAGCCGGACGCTTGCCCATTGATGTGCAGCAGATCCCGGTTGATTTTCTCTCCTTGTCTAGCCACAAGCTATATGGTCCGCAAGGGGCAGGGGCGCTGTATGTGCGTCCCGGTGTCAGGCTGCTGCCGCTGCTGCAGGGAGGCGGGCAAGAGTTCAAGCTACGATCGGGAACTCAAGCCGTGCCGCTGATTGCTGGCTTTGGTGCTGCCGCCGAGCTAGCCGCCCAAGAATTAGCCGGTGAAACATCCCGCCTGCTGCAGCTGCGCGAGCGCCTGTTTGAACAACTGGCAGATGTACCGGAGTTAGTGCCTACTGGCGATCGCCTGCATCGCCTACCGCACCACGTCAGTTTTTCTTTGCGCTGGGCAGATTGGCAAAGCGCCGAAGGGGAACGACTCAGCGGCAAAACGATCGTCCGGCAGATGAATTTAGCAGGCATTGGTATCAGCGCTGGCTCTGCCTGCCACAGCGGCAAGCTGGTTCCAAGCCCCATTTTGCAGGCAATGGGCTATAACGATCGCGCTGCTAAAACTGGGATCCGGCTAACGCTGGGGCGGCAAACTACCCTAGAGGACATTGACTGGACAGCAATGGTGCTGAAGCAGGTTTTGCAGCGGCTAACCGCCCAAGTTCGGTCAACCTGCTGCTTGTAATGCACTCGTTTTTGGATTGGTCTTTCGCTTTGTCCTAGATCTGCGACTGCTGCCGCTTCAGCAGCTGAGTCATCGCGGTTGCGTTTAGGGGTTCTGAAAAGAAGTAGCCCTGTCCATGCTCGCATCGCATTTCCAGAAGTTGGGCGTTTTGCTCAGCGGTTTCCACACCTTCTGCCGTGACATCAATCCCTAAATTGTGAGCAAGCGACAGAATCGTGCGGACGATTTCGCGGCTGTCGGTGCAGAAGTCCATCTCGCTCACAAAAGATCGGTCGATCTTGAGAGTATTAATTGGGAAACGGGGCAAATAGCTCAGCGAAGAATAGCCTGTACCAAAGTCGTCGATCGCCAGCTGAATCCCCTGTGCCCGAATCTGATACAGCATCTCCACCACAGAAGCAGCATTGTTCATCACCATGCTTTCCGTCATTTCTAGCTTCAAATGAGCTGGATCAAGCTCTGTTTCTTGCAGAACTTGCCGGAGCATATCGACCAGGCTGGGCGTGGAGAACTGTTGGCTAGAAAGATTAACGCTCATCGTCAAAAAGTTTTGCTGCGGAAAAGCCTTCCGCCACTGACGCATCTGCTGGCAAGCAGCTCGCAACACCCACCAGCTCAGCGGGATAATTAACCCTGTTTCCTCAGCAACCGGAATAAACTTTGCCGGAGGCAGCAAGCCTCGTTCAGGGTGCCGCCAGCGAGCAAGCGCCTCAAAGCCAACCACTAAACCGGTCGCTAGCCCAACGATCGGCTGATAGTGCAGCTGTAGTTCTGGGTGGATACCCGGTATTTCACTCAGGATTGCCACCCGATCGAGGCTCGTCTGTTGCAGGATCGAGAAAGAGCTGCCCATCGGGCCCACCAGCGTAGCGTGGCGCTCTTCTTGAGCAATGGCACGGCGCAGGTCGTTTTCTAGCTGGAGTTTTACCAGCATATGCGTCCGCATGGTTCGATCAAACACTTGATGACGTGCCCGACCAAGCGCCTTAGCGCGGTGCATGGCAGTATCAGCATCACGAAGGACTTGCTCTGCTTGGGTATAGTGGGTTGCGTTAAGGGCAACCCCAACGCTGATTGTAATGAAGACTTCGTGGCTGTCGATCTGAAACGGTAGCGCCAGAATTTGCTGAATTCGCTCTGCCATACGGGTTGCATCGCTGGCGTCGTGAATTTGCAGCAGAACCGAAAACTCATCCCCGCCTAGCCGAGCAACTGTGCTATCGGGCATCAGAAAGGCTTTGAGCCGCTGGGCAACTGCAACCAAGATACGATCTCCCAATGCGCTTCCCAAGCTGTTATTCACTAGCTTGAACTGGTCAATATCCAGCCAGAGGACTGCAAAGGCAGATTGAGAATTTTGGGACGCTTCGATTAGCGCCTGCTGTACCCGCTGCGCAAAGCCTGCTCGGTTTAGCAGGTCGGTCAGGGGGTCGTGGAGCGCGCTGCGCTGCAGCGCCGCTTCGGTATCTTTGCGGGCAGTGATATCGATTTGAAAGCCGACAAGACGTTCCGGCTTGCCCCGTCGATTTAGCAGCAGCCAGCCGCGTCCTTGCACCCAGCGATAGGAGCCATCCTGGTGTAGCAGCCGATATTCGCACTTCAGTTCTGGTGTCAAGCCTTGCCGATAATCAGCGATCGCCTGCTTCAAGCCTTCCAAATCTAGGGGATGTACTCGATCAAACCATTCAGCCGCTCGATTACTTAAGTCATACTCTGCATAGCCCAGCATTTCCTTCCAGCGGGGTGAATAGGAAACACAGTTGGTTTGCAAGTCCCAATCCCAAAACCCTTCGTTTATGCTGCGCACGGTCAGAGCATAGCGCTTTTCGCTTTGGCGCAGCAGCATGTAAGTGCGTACGGCTTCTGCAACTGCCACCGTAGCTCCACAAGCGCTAAACAGCAGCATGGGCGTAGCGATCGGCACTCCATAGCCCTGCCGCCAGAGCCAGCCGCTAAGAATGCCCCAGCCCAAACACAGCCCGATCCAGGCTGCCATCTGATAGCGAAATCGCCATCGTGCCATTGCTGCGCCTAAGCTAAGCCCAATCACCAACAGCCCTAGCCCTAACCAATTCTGCTGAGCAATCGGCGGCTGCAGCGGCGACCAAAACTGAGCGGCAATCCGCTCCAGCGATCGCCCAATACCAACGTGAACTAGCCCAAACACAACTAACGTAGCGGTTACCACAGCTGAGAACCGCCACCAGAACCTTGTGGGCACTTGAAACCTCAAGCGAAACGGTTGCTCCTGAACAAATTGGGTCATCATGAAGTCAGGCTTAATTTTTTGACTGTGTGACGGCAGATAAGTTCTGGGATTACAGTACGCCTAGAACCCCCTGAAAAACGAGCGACATTCAGCAAACAGCAATTTTCAGCAGACTGTGGATGCAGGCTGAGTGGAGCTAATTGCAAAACATGAATAGTCGTCGCATCAGGGAAAACCCTGAGATCTCCTACATCTATCTTGACATTGGCATGCCCAAAGTGACAGGAGATACTCTACAGATTCAGGGGCTACAAGATGAAGAATAGATGAGGTTACAGCCACAGCCCTCTAATTCCTGTTTGCTGTTCCTGCTTGCTGAATTATCTAAGTCCTCTCAAGAATCAGCAACAGGTGTGAAGCACCCCTACAGACACACAAGTTTCCTGCTTTTGACTGCTTGCAGCAACCGCCACAGCGATCGCGATAGGGACACTTTTAAGTACCTAGAATCCTAGAATCTAAGTGCCTGGAATCTAAGTGCTAGAACCGCGCGGCAGCTTCAAGCACCTGCAAGCAAAACTTCCAACTAAGATCGAGAAGCCAAACGACTAGGCATTTAGAAGCTGACTGAAAAGTGGCTTCTTACGCCTTAGAAGGGCTGATTCCCCGCTAGCCCTCCTTAAAAGGGAAAATCGATCCCGTTCAAAGTCCTCTTTTTGCTAGACTTTGCCTTTCACAGGGTTGGAAGATTCAGGGGGATCGATCGACTTGCCAGTTGAACAAAGTCTCTTCAGACGTCCTCTTAAGATGTGTCATGATTAAGGGTTGGAAGTCTTCTGCAACGCTGCTTCAGGCATTCCACGGACAAGACTTATGGCAAGGAGGCTGAGGCTATATTGCCAGCGGCAACTTCCGATAGACAATAGCTTCTTATCCCCATATAGGAAGCTCAGTACAGATAAGAAACTCAGAACTAAAATCTAAGACTCAATCCCATGCAAACCTATTACTATGTTTTAGCTAGCAAGCGCTACCTCCTAGAAGAAGAACCGATCGACGAGGTGCTAAAAGAGCGAACCCGCTACTATCAAGAGCAGGAAAAAGAAATTGACTTCTGGCTAGTGCCAGAACCTGCCTTCTTGGAAGCGCCAGAACTAGCAGCAGCTAAGGCAAAGTGTCCTCAGCCCGCTGCTGCAATTGTCTCAACCCAGTCGTCGTTCATCACTTGGTTAAAGCTGCGCCTTGAGCATGTGGCAGTTGGTGAGTTTCAAGCGCCTTCTGCTGCTATTCCTGATCCGCTAGCATCGTTGGCATCCATCTGAAGCACTGCGCGTTAGGAAATATTTAGCGTTCGGCGTTTATCCTTGGGGTTGCCGCGATAGATTCCTGATCCTACCCAAAGAGAGAAGCAAATTTTAGTGTTGTGTTTTAGCGCTTGCTCGTTGGCGCAAAGCCAGCCCAAATTCCAAACTCTGAATTACGAAGGAAAGATGCTATGCGGTTCTCCAATGTTTTACGCCAGCCTAGAGCAATCGGCTCAATACTGCCTCATGTGATCCTAGGTTCAGCAGTTGGGGTGGCGGGACTATGGGTAAAGCCAGCGATCGCTCAAGCTTTACCTGCCTGTCAGCCTCCTAGAGAAAATCAGTTTCTGCTGCTGGTGGTTGATCCACAGGCAAATGCCCAAACCCAACTGCAGCAGCTCTTACCCAGTAATGCCATTCTTACTGCTTGCGACTACTTGAGCCGCAGCGTCGTTCGGGTTGAGGGCTTTTCCAGCGCCGAGATTGCCAATGCTTGGGCGAAGTATGTAGGCGATCGCACAGGGCTACAGGCATTTATTGCTCGTCCGGCGGGCGCCGAAGCACCTGCCCAGCCAGCCAATTCTTCCAGTCGTCCTAGCGCAACTAATACTAGCTCCGGCAACAATCGTTCAGGCAATAATGCCACGGGCTCAACCAATCCTGCTGCCCCAACTGCCTACAACCCCCAGCCTATGGGAACGGGCTATGCAGTGCTAGTCAATTATGCCAACCGTCCGGAAGTGGCAGCAGAAGTGAGCGAGACGATCTCCCGCAGCGTAGGATTGGTTTCTTATAATCAGCGTCCTTACCTGCTGGCGCTGCAAACGACCGATCAGGCGGCGGCGGCTGCAATCCTCAAAACGCTGAACGATCGCGGCTTCACAGCAGAGATTGTGGATAGCCGTCAGGTGATGCTGCTGACGCCTACTGTGGCAGGCACAACAGACGGTTAATTGCTTACGTAGTTTTTGAGAGTTGGGATTAGACCCGAATCGAGCAGGGTTTGGCTACTGTAGAAAAGGCGATGGCAGCAGCGCTAGCGCTGCTGCCATCGTTCGTCTAAATAGGACTGCGAAGGGTTTGAGGAATAAATGGCGGTAGGGTTCCGCCACACCAGCCTCTACGCCAACAGCTAATTTAGCTGAGTCCAGACGAGAAACAGTTTCTCAGGAGAGAGAATCCGTGAGAGGGTTTAGATTGACAAGGTTCAAAAGCTTAGTGGCGATCGTTCTACTAAGTTGTGCAGCTGTCCTGCTGGGTAGCTTGGCGATGCCGTTTCTCCCCCGGATGGGGCAGGTGCAGGCAGAACAGGCGCAGATAGGGCAGGCGCAAGCAGAACAGGCGCAAGAAGGACAAACGCAGGCAGAAGTATTTGAGCAGGTTTGGCAGACTGTCAACGACAACTTTTTCGATCCGCGTTTTAACGGGGTCGATTGGCAGGCGATGCGGCAGAAGTATGCGCCACTGGCAGAACAGGCTCGCTCCAACACAGAATTTGCAGCAGCGATCAACCAGATGCTGGCTGAGCTGAAAACTTCCCACACCCGCTACTACACGCCTGATGACCCCGCTTACTATCAGCTTCTCGGCATTTTTCTGCCCAGAAGCGAGGAGCTGCAGGAGCAGCTAAAGCCTCTTTTGCCCACTGGCAAGCCAGAATACAGCGGCATCGGCGCTTTCACTAAAATTGTTGACGGCAACACATTTATTAGCGCTATTTTGGAGGGTAGTCCGGCGGAGCAGGCAGGGCTGCGGGTGGGCGATCGTCTTCTTAGCGCCATGGGACAGCCGTTTCAGCCAATTCAATCTTTTGCCACAGGGCAGCCAGTTACCCTGCAGATTCAGCGATCTGCGGATGCCAGCCCTCAAGACATAACCGTGACCCCCAAGCAGCTAGACGGTACAAAGATGTTTCTGGAGGCGATGGACGCTAGCGTGCAGGTGATTGAGCAAGGCGATCGCGAAATTGGCTATATTCACATCTGGTCTTATGCCGACGATGAGTATCAGCAAAAGCTCGAATCAGAACTGCTGTTTGGTCGTCTTAGATCTGTAGACGGGTTTGTGCTGGATCTGCGAGATGGCTGGGGGGGCGCATCCCCGACCTATCTCAACCTCTATGGCAGAAACAGCCTCAGCCTCACCAGCATTTCTCGGGATGAAACCCGCCGCACCTCCCAATCCGTTTGGACTAAGCCTGTAGTGATGCTAGTGAATGAAGGCAGCCGCAGTGGTAAAGAAATCCTGGCATACGGATTTCGTAAACACAATATTGGCAAAATTGTCGGAACGAAGACGGCTGGAGCCGTGGTAGGCGGCAGCCCCTTTCTGATGTCAGACGGCAGCTTGTTATATCTGGCGGTGGTAGATGTCTATCTCGATGACGGACAGCGGCTAGAAGGCGTGGGCGTTGCGCCAGATGTAGAAGTACCCTTTACCCTGGAATATGCCCAAGGGGCTGACCCTCAAAAAGAGCGGGCGATCGCCGTCGTGAGCGAGCAGATCAAATAGCTCATACAAGCAGCATACAAACATTAGAAGTCGCGCAATGCGCGACTTCTAATGTTTGTAAAAACTTACACCTTCGCCCTCAGTAGGCTGGAGCTGCGATCCAGGAAACCACCACGCCCAAAATTGAACCGGCAATCACCTGTACTGGCGTATGCCCCAACAGCTCTTTCAGCCGATCTTCATTGAACGTAGGATGTTCGCGGAATAGCTCATCCAAAATCTGATTGAGGATGCGGGCTTGTTTTCCGGCTGCTTGCCGAACGCCCGCCGCATCGTACATCACAATGATTGCAAAACAAAAGGCGATCGCAAACTCCCCTGATGCCCAGCCTATAGTTTGCCCAATACCCGTTGCTAATGCCGTTACTAGCGCAGAATGGGCGCTAGGCATGCCGCCTGTTGTCACCATTGTTCGCAAATTGACTTTGCCATGCTGAAGGATTTCAACAATTGCCTTGAGAAGCTGCGCCAGCAAACAGGCAAACAAGGCAATCATCAGGATGTGGTTATTCAGGATAGAAGGAAAGTCCTGCATAGTTGGGGAGTAGGTGAACAAGTTTAATTTTGCTACGCTTGAAGCGAAATTAAACATGGATTTGAGGTGGGCTAGTTTTTGCGGGCAGTAATATAGTCAGCGATCGCCATCAGGGGTTCGGCTCGATCACCATAGGACGCCAGCTCGGCTTTGGCATCTGCAATAAGCTGATTGGCTTGCCGCAGCGACTCTTCAATACCCCAGATACTGGGATAGGTAGCTTTTTGGGCTTGTAGATCTTTTCCAGCGGTTTTACCCAATTCTTCCTGGGTAGCGGTGATATCTAGCACGTCATCAATGATTTGAAAAGCTAGCCCGATGTTTTGGGCATAGCGAGAGAGGTGCTGCACGTCAGTTTCTGAGGCATTCGCCAGAATTGCACCGCAGACTACGCAAGCTTCTAGCAGCGCGCCAGTTTTGTGGCGATGGATGAAGGTGAGCGTTTCTAGCGTCACATCTGACTTACCCTCGCACTCCAGATCGACCACCTGCCCCCCGACTAATCCAGCTGCGCCGACTGCCCGCCCCAGCTTAGCGATCACCTGAAGGACGCGATCGGCAGCAACCTGCCGTGTTTGAGCTGCAATGAATTCAAAGGCATAGGCCAGTAGCCCATCTCCTGCCAGAATCGCGATGTCTTCGCCGTAAACTTTGTGGTTGGTGAGCTTGCCGCGCCGGTAGTCGTCGTTGTCCATGGCGGGCAGATCATCGTGAATCAACGACATCGTGTGGATCATTTCCAGCGCACAGGCGGTGGGCATTGCCATTTCTGTAGTGCCGCCCATGAGCTCACAGGTTGCCAGACAGAGAATCGGGCGCAGCCGCTTACCGCCTGCCATCAGGGAATAGCGCATTGCCTCGTAGATTTTCTCTGGATAGGTGAGGGCAATCGACGCATCCAGCGCGGACTCTACCTGCACTTGCTGGGCTGACAGGTAGGCAGACAGGTCAAAACCTGGTTTGGCAACTGGGTTGTGTTCGGTTGTGCTGGTCATCTCCTCACCACCTCTAAAACATACAGCATGATTAATATCCTTGATTTTTATGATGCTATTGAACAGCGTGAACTTTTGGCTTTCAGTTCATCTTTCAGCTAGTGGAAACTCCGACCCGGCGCTGGAAACTCCATACTGTATTTTGCAACAGCATGGTGACGGTCATCGGTCCCACGCCTCCCGGAACTGGCGTGATCCAATCAGCAACGGCTGCCACAGGCTCAAACTGCACATCGCCCACCAAACGAGATTTGCCATCTTTGCCTGTGACGCGGTTAATCCCCACATCCACAACCACGGCTCCTGGCTTCACCATATCTGCAGTGACTAGCTCAGTTTTACCGCTCGCCGTCACCAGAATATCAGCCGATCGGGCGATCGTCGTCAAATCTACTGTACGTGAATGGGCGATCGTCACAGTGGCATTGGCTTCTAGTAGCATCAGCGCTAGCGGCTTACCGACCAAAATGCTCCGCCCGATCATCACCGCTTGCTTCCCCTTCAGGTCGATCTGGTATTCCTGCAGTAGCCGCATCACCCCTGCTGGAGTGCAGCTCCGCAGCCCCGGCTCGCCGCGCACCAACCGCCCCAGGTTGACTGGGTGCAGCCCGTCGGCATCTTTACCGGGATCGATCTGGTTCAAAAGCGCTACCTCATCCAGGTGGGCAGGCAGCGGCAGCTGCACAAGAATGCCATCCACGCGGTCGTCCTGGTTCAGCGTTTGGATGATGCCCTCTAGCTCCGCCTGAGAAGTTTCTGTGGGCAAATGCTGCCCGTATGAAGCGATGCCGACCCGCTCGCAGGCTTTTTCTTTACCGCGCACGTAGGCAGCACTGGCAGGATTATCGCCCACCATCAACACTGCCAATCCGGGTGGGCGACCTATTTGGCTGTGCAGTGCTTTCACCTGCTCGGTCATTTCCGTTTGCATTCGGGCGGCAAGCGCTTTGCCATCCATTAAAGCAGCCATAACGGTATTGGGGGGAGTGGAAGAATAGAGGGATGGAGAGTAGGTTAAATTTAAGGTCGGACTTTAAACAATACCGATCGCTGTCCCTTTTCACTAGTGTCTCAAATTAGTGTCTCAGTTTTAGTTCGTTCCACTAGAAATCCTTATTTGAAGTCTGGGCTAAAGTCTGGGCTAAAGTTTGCATTCCGGAGCGGCTGCGCCTTTTTGCTTGTCGGACTCACTGCCTGCGCTTCTACAACAACCGTGCAGGCAGTTCGAGCCAACCCAGAGCGCAACTGGTTTACGACTAGCGTGCGTCTGCGTGGCACTGTAGGGGATCGCGCGCCCCTAATTGATGCCCAGCTTTACCAGCTTAAAGATGCGACGGGCACAATCTGGGTGTTGACGCAGCGCCAGGATGTGCGATCGGGCGAGCCGATCCAGATTAAAGGGCAAGTCCGCTTCCAGAGCATCCCAATTAAGGGGATGGAGTTTGGGGAAGCGTACATTGAAGAGGAACAAGTCGAGAAGGACAATGGATAAGCATGGTAGGTTTTTGGAGGTGGGTGCAGCCTGCCTCCAAAAATTGCAAAACTGACTGCAAAAATTCCACAAAAAACCTATGTCTCGCGCTGCCGTAGCGATCGCTATCCTTCACCAAAACGACTCCTTCCTGATGCAGCTCCGCGAAGAAAAGCCAAATATTGCCTATCCGGGCTGTTGGGCATTCTTTGGAGGGCATTTGGAACCTGACGAACTTCCTGCTGCTGCAATGCGACGAGAGCTTTTAGAAGAAATTGGCTACGCCCCTCCGACGCTGACGCTATTTAAAACCTTTACCGAGGATTCACAGTTCATTCGGCATGTCTTCCATGCGCCACTCCCCGTTGGGCTTGATACCCTGCAACTTAATGAGGGATGTGACCTGAGACTGGTTACCATAGAAGAGATTCAGCAGGGCTATTGCTACTCCAATCGCATGACCAAAGCCTACCCCCTCGGTAAGCCTCATCAGCAGATCCTCCTAGAGTTTATTGCAAGCGGACTAACGGGTGTTGCTAGATAGTCCTGGATGAAAAGACTCTGCTTCCGCGTCCAAGGCTCACCCGACTGCTCTCCTTCCTTCTCCTTCACTTCCTATGGCAACGGCAAAACCCTACAAATCCCAGCCCTACACCATCCGAGAAAGTGCCAGGGCAAAACATGTCAGCATCAAAGTTTCCCATCTCGGTGAAGTAGAGGTTGTGATCCCGAAGGGATTCGATCGCCGCAAGCTGCCTGAGATTTTAGCAAAGCGGCAAGATTGGATCGCCAAAACTACTCAAAGAGTGGCAGCAGAACGGCAGGCAGCGGGGCTCGTGGCAGAACCCACAGCCGCGCTTGGTCACTCGCTGCAGCTGCCAACTCAGCTAGAGCTGCGATCGCTCTCTGAAGTTTGGAAGATTCGTTATCAGCCCGCTAAAACCTGGCAGCTTACCACCAACCCCAGCAAACCCTATTGCCTGACCGTAGCAGGCATAATTGACCAGCCCCAGACCTGCTGTCGCATCCTCAAGCATTGGCTAACTCGCCGAGGAGAAATGCAGCTGATTCCCTGGCTGCGGCAGGTCAGCCGCGAAGTCAACCTGCCCTGCGAAAAAATTTCAGTGCGGGGACAAAAAACGATCTGGGCGAGCTGCTCTAGCCAGCACAATATTAGCCTTAACTATAAGCTGCTGTTTTTGCCGCCTGACCTAGTGTGGTATGTCTTTGTGCACGAGCTGTGTCATACTGTCCACCTCAACCACTCTGATCGCTTCTGGGCGCTAGTCGAAACCAAAGACTCAGACTACCGCTTTCACGATGCTGAACTGAACGACGCATGGCGATATGTCCCAGACTGGGTTGAACGATCCAATAATGTTTAATGAATGACTAAACAAATCTAAAGTGCAGCGGCACACTACAATCCGCAGGCTTCCCCTCATGCTAAAAATATACTGAATCTTAGGCGTTGCTGATTAGGATGAACAGTCGCGGCGAATCCTTTGTAGCTGTGCCAAACCGAAGGGCAACCACAGGGTGCTGCCCATACGGGGTCATCCGCTGGAGTATTGCCTTCGTTGTAGCTTCTACCTTTCATGCCGCTCGGCTTTTTGCTCCAGGAGGATCATGCAGCCAACTTGGAAACACATCTACCCCTGGATCAGAACTGCCCTCCTCAACCTAGACTCTGTTGATTTTCTACTGCGGCAGATCGTTGAAAAGATTGCCGCAGTCTATGATGCTGAATGTTTACTGTGGGCAGGGCTAGAGTTTGGTGTTTCCGATGCGCTGCGGGTTTATGGCGCACCGGAAGTCGTTAGCCGATATGCCGCTGGCTTTGCGATCGTCTCTCCTTCAAATGCAGATGCCGCCAATGCCGACCGAGCACTCCAATCTCCTGTTCAATCCTTTGTGCTGCGATCGCTCCCGCCGTGGCTGTTCGATCAACAGCAAACGCCGCATCTCATCCAGCTTGATACAGGTGAATTAATCATCCCAATTACCTCTCGCGGCGCTTCTGAAGAGCCTGGGGGTGGAATTGCGGTTGCAAATCCGCTCCAGTTTGTTTTGCAGCTCCGTCGTCCTCAGATAGAACTGTATGCTTCTGAAATAGAAGCTCAGTCTGCCAAATTCCCTTTTATGGATGTGAGCTTAGGGGCAATAGCGAACTCAACTAAAATTCGAGGCTGGAATTTAGAAGAGCTGGAGTCACTGGAGATCGTCTGTAGCCATTTGGGGCTGGCTTATAGCGCTCTCTACTGGCGGCAACGCTTGGAGCAATCCCGGCTGCAAGCAGCACTGATCGGCAGAATTTCTCGCTTGCTAAACTCCACCCTCAATCCAGATGAGGTGATCGGGCGGATTGCGGCAGAGCTGGGCTATGGCTTGCAGTGCGATCGCTCTATTCTGGTGGGTCTGCGCGACGATCCGGCGATCATCCTGACGGTGTGGGACTACCCAAACCGGGAACTGCCGCTGCTAGAAGTACGCCAGAGCCAGCGCCACTTCTGGCAAAACGTGATCGAAATGTTTATGCAGGGCGGCGCGTCCTATCTGCAAATGGGGCTAAATGATCCCGAACTTGATCCACTACAGGATTGGATGCGCTCCATTGGCGTGTTGTCGGTGCTGCTAGTACCGCTGTTTATTCAAGAAGAATTTTTTGGAGCTGTGGCACTGCTCTCTTATCAGCAGGAGCGATCGTATCTGCTCGATGAGCTGCAAACTGTCCGGCAAGTCGCAGACCAAGCTGCGATCGCCCTCACCAACGCCCAGAACTATCAGCGCCTCTGGAAACGCCAAGAGCTATTGCGCGTCCAAAACGATTCCCTGCGGCAAACCCTGCTGCTAGACGATCTGACGCAGCTAATGAACCGCCGATCGCTAGAGCATGAACTCGAGCAGATCAGCACGGGAGCCGTCTGGACGATCCAGCCCTGCTTCAGCGTGATTGTTTGTGACATTGATTACTTTAAAACCGTTAATGATGACTACGGACATCTCATCGGCGATGAAGTGCTCATAGAGCTATCGCAGCGTCTGCAGGGGCAGTTGCGACGCGGAACGCTCGCCTATCGCTACGGTGGTGAAGAGTTCGTCATCATCCTGACTGACACACCGCTGGATATGGCGATCGATGTAGCGGAGCGCCTGCGCCGGGCCATCCGCACCCAGCCCATGCACACCAAAATCGGTGAACTACAGGTCACTGCTAGCTTTGGTGTCGCTCAGCAAAGCTCCTCCTACGACCGTTCTGCTTGGGATGTACTGCAACGCGCTGACAAAGCACTGTATGCTGCAAAGCGCAACGGACGCGACCGGGTAGAGGCAATGGAGGCGGTTGGCAGGGAGGGAGGAACAAAGGAGGGATGAGGATGAATTGCGCAGATTTGTGAAGTTACGGGCAGGTTGTCTAAAGAAAGTACAAAGTCGATCGCTTTGATGTTTAAACTGGATCGAGATTTGTAGTGAGTTTAAAGAATCTACAGGGTGTATTGCACCGCCAAAAACAGCGAAAATCAGCAACAATTTATCCCTCATTCCTTCTCCTATGTCAGCTTCCCTTTCTCCTGCGTCTCTAACTGCAAAGCCGATCGCCTTTGGAACGGATGGTTGGCGAGGCATCATTGCCGCTGATTTCACCTTCGAGCGGGTGATGCGGGTGGCTCCGCTTGCGGCAATTGCCCTAGAAAAAACCTATGGCAGCCGCAGCCGCACCGTGATTGTGGGCTATGATCGCCGCTTTCTTTCAGAAAATTTTGCCCAAGCCACAGCCGCCGCAGTGCAGGCAGCAGGCTATGATGTGCTGCTCTCAGAAACTTACGCGCCTACGCCTGCTTTTAGCTGGGCAGCCAAACAGCTCAATGCGCTGGGGGCGTTAGTGATTACGGCTAGCCACAATCCAGGCATCTATTCTGGCTTGAAGGTAAAGGGGGGCTTTGGTGGCTCAGTGCCGCCGGAAGTGACGAAGCAGATCGAGGCAATGCTGCAGGAGGGCATCCAGCCTGAACCCAGCGCTCCTGGCAAGCTGGAAACCTTTAACCCCTGGCAGAGCTACTGCGAGGCGTTGCGCTCCAGGGTGGATGTGGGTAGCTTGAAAGCGGCGATTGCTTCTGGCAAGCTGACCGTGTTTGCAGACGTGATGCACGGAGCCGCTGCGAGCGGATTAGAGCAGCTCTTGGGCATTCCGATCCAGGAGTTAAACAGCGATCGCGATCCTTTGTTTGGCGGAGGTGCCCCAGAGCCGTTGCCCCGCTACCTGTCTACCCTGTTTGAGCGCATCAAAGCCTATCGGCAGGAGAACCCAACTGGGCTAGCGGTAGGCTTGGTGTTTGATGGAGACAGCGATCGAGTAGCAGCGGTGGATGGGCAGGGAGATTTTCTCAGCTCTCAGGTACTCATCCCGGTGCTCATTGAGCACCTTGCCACCCAACGGGGCTTCACAGGTGAGGTCATCAAAACCATCAGCGGCTCTAACTTAATTCCAGAAGTCGCTAAGCTCTACAACTTGTCCGTCTACCAAACGCCGATCGGCTACAAATATATTGCCGATCGGATGCTGGAGGCGCAGGTGCTGCTAGGCGGTGAAGAGTCGGGCGGCATCGGCTATGGGCATCACATCCCCGAACGCGATGCGCTGCTGTCGGCGCTGTATGTGCTGGAGGCGATCGTCCAATCAGGTAAAGACCTCAGCGACTTATATGCGAACCTGCAGCAGAAGACGGGATACAGTTCGCACTATGACCGCATCGATCTACCGCTGGCAGGGATGGATGTACGCTCGCGCCTGATCGACCAGCTAGAGAGCCAGCCGCTTAAAGAAATTGCAGGGCAGGCAGTGGTGGAGTGCCTGGCGATCGACGGCTACAAGTTTCAGCTTGCCGACCAGAGTTGGCTGCTGGTTCGCTTTAGCGGCACAGAACCCGTTCTGCGGCTCTATTCTGAAGCGCTGAGCCCGGAAACGGTGCAGCGCAATCTACTGTGGGCAAAAGACTGGGCAAGCGCTGTCTAATCGCGTAAATCAGTTTTTAGGCACGTAAATAATGGGTTGGCTTCGTCAACCCATTATTTATGCTGGGAATTTGTGATGTGGAGTGGCTGCAAAGCGAGTGTTCTGCCTTTCGGGGTGATTCAGAATATCCCCTTGGCTAGACGAGAAGACGATCGACTCGCAACTATCCTCAAAGTGTATCCATCAGTACGAACAGTACGGATAAACAAAATAAATAAGGAGCAGTTGCAATGAAGATCGCATCTCATCTAACAGCTAGAATCACGGCGTTTTTTGGAAATTTGCGGTTAAGACAACTCTTTGTCGTAGTGCTGGCAGGAGCTTTGCTACTAACTAGCGTTGCTTGCAGCCCCTCAACTGTTGCGGCAGGCACAGGTTCTCAGAAACCCAATTCTGGAACGTCTAGCTATAACGATTACGATGCGGGTCAGGCGACTACAGAAACGGAAGACAAAGCCAAAATGCTGGTTGAGCGTGCCAAGCGAAACGTGAACCGGGTTGATGACCTCGATGATGTGATCGATGAAGCGAGAAATACCACCCCGCCCAACCCTGCTGAAGATGCAGGCGAAGTGATCACTGATGCAACCAATCGTCTTAAGCAGAATGCCAAGGAAGGCTTCCGCAACCTTCAAAAGAATGTAGATAGAGCAGGTGATAACCTGGAAGATGCAACACAAACCGCAAAGCAGAACGCAGAACGGACGGGTAGAAACGTTCAGCGGGGTGCAGAAGACGTGGCGGACTACGCTAAAGACAAAGCGTCCTAGAACGTTAACAGTGCCAACAATATAAATTCGATTCGCACCTAAGTACCAATAAGCGCAGCTTGCGCATTTATCAAGTCTGTAGATCTTCTGTGTGAAGATCTACAGACTCGCTTAAACCATAGGACACCTTAGCCCAACAGGAGCAACAATGACGGAAGAATTCAAAAAGGGAGATAGCGTTGAGTGGAACTCGCGCAACGGCAAAACAGAAGGCAAAGTGGTCAAGAAGTTGACCGAGCCAACAGATATTAAAGGGCATCACGTTAAAGCCTCAAAGGAAAATCCGGAATATTTAGTTGAAAGTGACAAAACCGGAAAAGAAGCGGCTCATAAACCGGATGCCCTAAAGAAAAAAGACTAATGGTTGATACAAAGAATACCGAAAAAGAAACCATCCAGGAATTTAAGCAGGCTATGAACATGTCTGCCACAGAACTAACTCGCTGGTTGGAAACCGAAGACTCCAAAGAAGTGGGTCAGAAGCAAAGCGATCGCGATGAATCAACGGGTCATGCTTCGGGACGGCGGATTGTAGAACTGTTAGGCAAGAAGCAATCTGAATACAGCGAGGATGACATTGCTCATATGCGAAAAGTGGTGAGCTATGTTCATCGTCATTCCGCGCAGCGCCCTTCTGGAGAGATCGAAGATACTCGCTGGAGACACTCCCTAATGAACTGGGGACACGACCCGCTGAAAAACTAAAGTTCAGAGCATAGTGCAATTTTCTTGATATCTCAAAGTGTAGATTGCCTTTTGAGAGCTGTGTAAGCTGCAGTTCTTGAAAGGCAATCTAACTCTAGTCAAGCACGCAGCGCCGGAAAGAACAATGGAGCGATCGATTACCCAATTACCAGAACTAGGATTAGTTTGTATTACAGCTTCAGACAAAGTGCGGTTTCGGACGATTACCCGCAAACGGCTGTTGCAGCTACCTCCCATTGAACAGATCGCGGCACTGCGAGCGCTATACGCCGAGAACCTGAAGCGGCTAGGCCGCGCGATCACCTTTTGTGCAAACGAGAATATCCGGCTGTACCGCATGACCTCGGCTCTGTTGCCTTTTGCAGATGACCCGCTGGGACAAGAGCTTTTGCCAGAGTTTGCAGACCTGATGAAGCAGATTGGAGAAAGCGCTGCCGAGCTAAAAGTCAGAATCATCCTACATCCTGACCAGTTTGTGGTGCTGAACTCCGATCGTCCAGAGGTAATCGAGAACAGCCTGAAAATTCTCAACATGCAAGCCCACATTTTCGACCTCTTGGGCTTGCCGCAGTCGCCTTGGGCGCTAATGAATGTTCATGGCGGCAAAGGAGATCGGGCAGAGCGGCTGATCGACGTGATTCGGGACTTACCGGAAACAATACGATCGCGCATCACGCTGGAAAACGATGAGTACACCTATAGCTCGGCAGAAATTGCTGCGATCTGTCAGGCGGCAAATGTGCCAATGGTGTTTGATGCCCATCACCATGCGATCCATGAGCACCTAGAAACCTATGAAGATGCCAGCGTTGCTGAGATGCTAGCGGCAGCCCGTTCCACCTGGCAAAATCCCGACTGGCAGGTCGTTCACATTTCAAATGGCAGAACCTTCTTTACCGACCCCCAGCACAGCGACTACATCACCACCATGCCGAGCGCCTATTGGGACGCTCCCTGGATCGAAATCGAAGCCAAGCGTAAAGAAGAAGCGATCGCCAAGCTACGCCAAGAGTGGCTAAGCCAGCCGCTGCCCGTCCTAGAGCCAGTTTCCTAGCAGCACATAAGGCGACCAAAAGCGGGGTGCTTGAGCATCGGCAATTAGCTTGCGCTGTGCCCGCCGTAAGGCTTCTGCTTTCGAGATGGGAGTCTGCCTGAGCGCTTGATAAAATTCGCTCATTAAAGCTGCCCCGGCTTCATCGTCCAGGCTCCACAAAGAAGCGATCGTACTCCTTGCACCCGCCCGCACGGCAATTCCAGCAAGCCCCAGCGTGGCACGCCGATCGCCCACTGCAGTTTGGCAAGCGCTCAACACCAGTAGTTCGATCGGCTCTGGGCTACGAATGTCTCTAGCCTGGAGCAGACTAGCCAGCTCATTGACGTTGATGCGGTTGTCCCAGGTCAGGATGAAAGTATCAGTGGCATTGGAGCTGAACTGACCGTGCGTAGCAATATGGACGATCGAAAAATCAGAGGCATCGACTAGCTCCTGAAATTTCTCCTCGGTGAAATTTTGGTTGAGCAGAACTTGGCTGGGCACATCTGCTTGAATGCGCTCAACTTCCGTTTGCACAAAGTTGAGCGGCGGAAAGCTTTCGCGCGCTTCGCTAAGTCCAGCCACCAGCGCTTTAAGCTGACGCTGCTCTAGCGGTTTGGGGTCGGGTAGCTGCAATCCAGGCGCGATCGCCACACTATAGTTTTCGATCAAATACTGCTGTCCGTCGTAGAGGGCTGCAACGGGAATACTCCGCAGCGCTCCATCCAGCACAAACACCAGCGTTTCCACATTGTTCTCCTGAAGCGCTGCCAGCTGCGGACGAATCAACCAGCTATAGAGCTGTTGAGCATTGGTTTGCAGCGGTTCCGAAACAAAGGGTTTTTTCAGCTCTGTTAGCAGCGTATCTACAGTTGCCTCCACCTCTGCCTGCGAAACTGCAATGCTGTGATAGCGGAGTGGCTGCTGCGGCACTTTCAGGATGACTTCCAGACGATCGGGCAAGACAATGGTATAAAAAACCGCTGCCGCTAAGTTAGCGCGATCGATCACTTGATTCAGTCCAAACGTAGTATCTAGACAAGCCTCACGAAAGAAATTATCAAGTTCGGCGATCTGTAGCCCCTCGATGACATCCTGCGCTTGAGTCAGCCTTTCAGCCGTTATTTCCGAAACCGAACCCGACTGGAGCAACAGAGCTACAAACTCTCGATAGACGGGCTCTACACTCTCCCGAAACGAGAACTGCACATCCCGATTTACCGCAACCAGATCATTTCGTAAGGTCTGCAGGGTCGCAACAGCTTCCGCATAGGCGTTGATGGCGGCTTCCCGATCGTCTATCTTCAGCAGCCGTCCCATCTGCCATTGCCAGCGATAGGCGATATCCGAGGCATTCGTCGCCTGGGACAGCATCAATGCCTGCTGGGTGAGCGATCGCGCCTGCTGCCACTGCTGCGTTTTCTCATAAAGGCTGCCCAGGTTGCCCAGCGCATAAGACTGGGCGCGGCTGTCTCCTAGGTCTTTGGCTTGCTGACCGGCAAGGGCAAGCAGCTGTGCAGCCATTTGCAGAGCGGGGGATTGTGCATCGAGCTTCACGAGACTCTGTGCCAAATTAATTCGGTTGTAGATACTCGTTCGATCAACAGGCAACACCTCTAGCTCTGCTTCAATCAGCGGATAAAGGGCTTGTGCCTCTGTCCAGCGCTGCGTTTCTACCCACAGGTTGAGCTGATTGAGCTGCGCCTGCAAATGGGTTTTGGGCGTTGAACGGGTGGCTGCCTGCTGGTAAAGCGCGATCGCCTGCTCGGTTTGCTGCAAGAAAGCCTGGGCTGCCTCAGCTTTGCGCCGCTGGATCAAAATTGCAGCAGCGCTGCGCGGCGGTTCCGGAGGAGCGTTCAGCAGCGCAACAGCTTCCGCAATGCTGAGATTGCTCAGCGTCAGACTATTGACGGCTTCAGCACGGGTTAAATTACCCAAGCTGAGCTGGGCAGCTGCAATCGCCTCAGGCTGCTGCAGGCGGGTTGCCACGTTTAGGCTATTCTGCAGGGCATCGCGGGCGGGCGGCAGGTTGCCTGATACCAAAAGCGCATCCCCCAAGGTGCGAAGGGCGATCGCTTGGGTCAAGGAATCGGGCTGGGTTTGCAGGGTTTGAGTAATCTCACTGAGCGTTGAAATGGCACGTCGATAAAGCCCTAGCGCCTGCAACGCCTGAGCCTGGTTGATCTGGCTTTGCAGAATCCCCGGTAGATCGTCTAGCTGTTCGTAGGTGGCAGTTGTTTGCTCCCAAGTAGCGAGCGCCTGCTCCGACTGTCCCTGCGCCAGCTGCAATTGCCCCTGAATATTTAGCACCTGTGCCAAGGCTCGTAGACTGTCTGTCGATTGGGCTCGCGGCAACAGCGCCAGGCTATCGCTGATGGCTTGATTTGCTTCTGCCCATTGTCCTAGCTGCTGGTAGGTCAACGATAGATTGCTCAAAGCCAGCGCTTGGCGCAGCTTGTCGCCTTGGGCTGCATAGGCTTGGATCGCCTGCTGCAGCAATTGAGCTGCGTCCACGTAACGCCCAGACTCATACAGAAGCTGGCTCTGCTCAATTGACACTTGAGCAACCGTTGGGGCAACCGTTGGGGTAACAGCTGAAGTCGCGATCGGTGGGGCAGGGCTAGCCGCAAGCAGCAGGCAAGCAACCGCCGTAACTGCGCTAAGGAGGGAGAATCGCAAAGCCTTGATGAAAGCGTAAGTTGGCTTTTTCATCGCTGTACTCCTGCCAGAAATGATCTCGTATCTATTGATGTAAAGCAGTTTCTGTGAAGCGGCTTTAGAACGGCGTGATGACGATCGAAAAATAGACGCCACTTTCTTGCCAGGTGCGATCGCGGCTGTCTACCGAAACAAGCGGAATTCCCCAGTCGAGACGGGCGCTGAGGTAATCGCTTTGTCTCCAAAGCAACCCAAGCCCAACTCCAACCAAAGTACTCGGGTCTGGATCTGGAGCATCGTTGTTCCAACCTGCGCCTACATCGAAGAAGGGAGCAACTTGCAGAACGCCTTCCACTTCAGGAACCCGCAAAACCGGAATACGAACTTCTGTCGAGAACAACGCACCGTTGTCTGTTAGCAGAAAATCTTGGCGATAGCCGCGCAATGTTTCCTGCCCGCCGATGCCAAACTGCTCCAGCGGCACCAAGGAGCTATCGCTTAGCTGCACATCGCCCCGCACGAGCAGCAGAGTATCTGGTGCCAGCAGCCTCACCCACTGCCCCTGACCCCGCCACGATACAAAGCGGCTATCCGGCTGAGTATCGCTGACGTTAGCATCGAATAAATCTAGACCGATGCTGAACTGCGATCGAGCCGCCAGCACATACTGGCTGCTGCGTTTGGTCCAGTCTTGAAAGAAGCGAACAGCCGTGATGCGGGTGCGTCCTTCTGGGTCAGCTCCCAATGAGGGAAACGGCTGATCGGGTTCATTAATGGTAAAAGTGGCTTTGCTTTCCTGCCGGGAAGCCGTGATACCCACGGCAAACTCTTCGGTAGGCGACTGAGACAACGGCTGCCGTAGCGACAGCTCAAAATAACGAGAATCAGATTCAATGTCCAGAACGTCAAACGGTGGCTCAATGACGCGGCTATCGGCGAAGCCAAGCGAGAATTGCAGTGTGCCGTTGCGTGGATTAATCGGCAATATGTAGCCGCCCGTGAATTGGTTGCTGCCCTCAGTATTGGTGTAGCCAACCGTCAAGCCATCGCCCAAACCCAAGAGGTTAGCTTCTGTGAGCTGCACTCCTCGCCGAAAGCTGCCCACGCTGGGCGATCGCCCATTATTGAGAATAAACTCTGTGTTGAAGGTGTCTGCCTCTTCAACGGCAACCTGCAGCACACTGGTTCCAGGGCGAGTGCCTGCCTGCAGGTCAGCTGAAATGCTGCGGACTAAGGGATTGAGCTGAAGGAGCTGTAAGCCTTCTAGAAGTTCATTGGTGTTCAGCGGCTGCTCGGCAGCCAGTGCCAACCGGCTGCGGATATAGCCTGTGTTCAGCCGTCGCAGCCCTGTCACGTTAATTTCTTCCACGCTGCCTTCAATCACTTGAATTGTGACTGTGCCATTCTCTAGCGTTTGGGGCGGGATAAATGCACCAGAAGTAATGTAACCATTATCAACATAGAGCTGGGTAACTGCCGATCGCGCTTGCAGCAGCTCGGCAAACGAAAGCTCACGCCCTTCAAAAGGAGCCGTCACCGCTGCCAGTTCTTCAGCCGAAAAAACGGTGCTACCTTCCACAACAATCCTTTCGACACGAACAGTTTGTGGAATATCGGGGGATTCGGGGGTGGGCGCGGGCGCGGAGGGCAGGGGCAGCAGTTCGTCTGGAGAAGGAAGCGGCGGCAGCGGTTGGGTGGGCAGCGGTGATGGAGTAGGAATTGGTTCTGGACGCAGCCCCGGATTGAAGGGATCGAGTTGGTCGAGTAAATCATCCGTGGGGAGATCCGTTGGATCAGGAACTGCTTGGGCAACTGTGCTTCCACTCGCTGAGTCAATTGCCGGAAAATCTGTTGGCTCAATTTCAACTGAGGCAGCCCGACCGAGCTGAGAAGCTGCCTTGGGGAGCGCAGCAGCAGAGGCAGTGCCTGCAAATAAGCAGAGCAAAAAGGGCGAAAAGATAAGTAAACGGAAAAGAGACATGGTTCTATCAGGCAAATGAGTTGGGGGCAACAGGGATGCAGCCGCGATCGATGCCTTGGAGTTTATCCTGCAGCACAATTCTCAAGGGCTGATCTCTACTAAATGCAGTTGAGAATTGTTAGATCCTGTGCTTTAAGATTATTTGGCAACTCACCCAATTTGACCAGAATCTTTCAATTCTTCAAATCAGCTGTTTGGCTCACCTAACGCCTGAAGTGCGGTGCTGCTTCACCCGAACGCTCTTGAGGTGTTTTTTAACCGTGTCAAGGCTGATAAACAGTTCTTTCGCAATTTGTTTATAGGTATGCCCGGTGCGATACAGCAACCACACTTCTGCTTCACGAGGCGAAAGGTGATAGTGATCGACCTCAGCGATCGCTCGGTTGAGGTTGGATTGGTATTGGTCTTCCAAGATCACCATTAAATAGGGGCGATCGGTTTCTTCGATGCTGAACCACTGCGCCCTTACTCGCAGCGTTGCACCATCCAGCGTAATCTCAGATTCCAGCACGATTGGCTGCTGCGGAAATGTTTCGCGGCTGTGGATTAGGTCTTGGCAAATTTTCCAAATGACATCAGGAACCAAGCTAGGGCGAGATTGCTGCTGGCTGAGCTGTTTGCAGAAGGTACGAGCCACTTCGTTTGCTTCCACCCATTGCCCTTGCTCAGTCAGGATAAGAATGCCATCAACCCAGCTTTCTACTACGGCACGCAGCAAGCTAGGACTGGGGTAGGCGATTGGAGCAAAGGTGGATTCTAGCTCAGTATGCGGGTTGGGAGAGCTAAGCTGACGACGAGCACAACGTTGAGGGGCAGCAGTGTAAGACATCGTTTCTTCCTCGGTGTTAGCTAGGTAAGCCCCCGGAGGGGATTACCGCCTCAGCGGGTGTGACGTTCGGTTTACTGAGGCTGTGGGGGCTTAGACACTTATCGGAGGAAGATCAGAAGAATATGCAACACCGTCAAGAATTCCCATGCTGCTGACTAGATCGCCTGCAGCAGTTGCTCTGTTTATCGGCTCGCACTGGCGCTTCTATCTGCTATTTCGCTGCTGCAATGCTGGCAAATCTCACTACCTGTCGCTGCTGCCTGCGGAGAAGGGTGGGTAAACATCGGCAGAGCAGCCAAAACAATTGCAAACCGCCAAAACATCATCGTTAGCCAAGCCCATCTGGGAATGGATTTGCTGTAATCGCCCAAGACGATGGGTCGAGTTAGCCACTGCTGAAGTAGATTAAAGTTACCTATGGGCTTCATGGTTACCACTCCGTGCTGACGGCTATGACAAAGAGGGTTGAGTTGCTCAACCTGTAGCTCAATGTTCTATAAGGTAGAAATCGGATCGGGAGTTTTAGGAATCGCTCAACTCCAGCTTTATTGATGCATAAAGCTTTTGCGTAAGAGATCGCACGTAAGGCTGACACAGCTCCTCCACTAGTCGGATCTATTGAGGAGCCTGATCTATTTCCTCACCGAAGTTCCCAGAAGAAACCCGTCGCTCAATGCAGCTCATCAACCCAGGCTGTTCTTTACCGAAGTTCCCAGAAGAAACCCGTCGCTCAATGCAGCTCATCAACCCAGGCTGTTCTTTAACGATGAACCTATAGGGGATCAAATCGGTCGAGCAATGTGAAAGGCAGAGATATAGGACAGTTGCATCATGTCACCATTTTGCTCTAGCACCTGCCGCAATCCCTCAAACAGCTTCTGCTTTTGCTCAGCTTCTAGCTTCAAGTATGGAGAATAAGTATTTAACAGCAGCAAATACTGATCCACCGAGTACGTCGCTTCCACTTCCAGATGTCCAGAGGTCATGTCTTTGAATTGACCCGACTCGATCGCCATCTGCGCCATTTCATTGAGGATTGTGACCTGTGTAGCGCTGTCCTCATAGCGACGGCTGAGGGCTGGCGCCCAAGTTTGATAGACTTCCGATAGCTGCTGGTACACCTCGTAGCGGGGCTGGAGTTCTTTGTTCCACAGCAAAATTAAATGTCCTGCTGGGCGCAGAGCTGCTCTAGCTTTGAGATAGCCTATCTCAGGCGAAATCCAATGAAATGAACTTGCTGCCAGTACTGCATCGAATTTTTGTGGTTCCAATCCCCATTCTTCAAACGAGCAATTTTGCAGTTCCACCTGTGGGAAAGGCTGGCAAACTTGTTGAGCTAGATGATAGAAATCAGGGTTGGGGTCGAGACAAACCATTTGGCAGCCCAAGGCAGCAAAAGCAGGAGTGGCGATCGCCGGACCACACCCCACCTCTAATAAAGCCGAGTCAGAAGAGAGCTGAGCAATTTCCACAACCCGATCGATCAATGCCTGCGGATAGCGAGGCCTAACCTGGTGATAAGCTTCGGCTGCGGGCGAATACCAGCGCTTTCTCTGCTCTAGGTCTTTGCCGTAGCACTCATTCAGAAGAATCTGTTTCAGGTCCATCGCCGGTTTAGGTAGAACGATTGAGACGAGCCGCTGCAGGTACTCTGCGGTGTTTGGCTCTGGGGAGTTATGCTATGCCGCCGTGTTGATCTCCGCTGATCTCCACCCAATTCTTCACTAGAACGTAGTAGCGCTGGCGCTTCTGGATCGCTTCTTGTCTAGTTTGTCCATAGTATATCGAGAGTCCATTGAGATAGTTTGATTCTTCTGTTCTAACGAACCTTTGTACCGCTTACTCTAGCTCCCTACCCCCATTCCATTTAAGGCTGCCAGCCGGTTTACGCCTTTTTCATCCTGATAGCCTTTCTAGACCCTCCACCTCAAAAACTCTAGATCCCAGATCCCTAGCGGTCTAGACCGATCTCTCCAATGTTTCTAGACCGATCTCCCCAACCAAAACCTTAACCGTTGCTAGGAGCGGATCGTACATCAGGTGATTACAGAATCCTGTAATCACCCCGATTACAAATCACCCTGATCGACTTGCCGGCTACCGCTTTTGCTCCTGCTATAAACGATCAACTTCGTTACATGGAGAGCTGTTATCGGCGCGTTGGCTGCTACTGAGCTATTTAGCTATGTAGAAGAGAGGGATGAATTTCTCTCTCTGTTTCCGCATCGATTTGATTACATCTACGCAGAGCATCCCCAGCCGAAAGAGTCTCCCAACTGGCAAACCGAGCGTCGCTATCCCCTGTCCGACCGTCTGATTCAGCAGGGACATGCCCTGTATGGCGTTCGCTTTGGCACGCAAACCCGCTATTGTCTGCTAGATATCGATGCTGGTAGCCCCTATCATCCCCAACAGGATGAACAGGCGATTGCTCGGATTGCTGGCGTACTAGAAGCAATCGGGTTGGTGGGTTATGTCGCCTGTACGAGTTCTTATTCGGGTGGATTGCATCTCTACTTCCCATTTCCTGACGCGCAAAGCAGCTGGGAGCTAGCAGCCGCTGTTTCGGCGCTTCTAGAAAACGCAGGCTTTATTCCTAAAGCAGGACAGCTAGAGATTTTTCCGAATCCAAAGCCTTACGCAATAGAAGGAAAGCCGAACTTATTTAATGCTCATCGTTTGCCGCTTCAGGCAGGCTCTTATCTACTCGATCGCTATTTTCAGCCTGTTTGGGGTACTCAGCGGGAATTTGTGCAGCAGTGGCGATCGATTGAGAGCCGTAATGTTGTAGATCGACTAGTTCTCAAGCGAATTCTTAAGCAAGCCCGCCGCCGCCGGTTCTGTATCTCTGGTAAAGCCGATAAATTCATCAACGATCTGAACGCCGAGATCGAACTCGGCTGGACTGGAGCAGGGCAAACCAATCGACTGCTGGGTCGCATTGCTATGCGGGCTTATATCTTTCACCACATCATTGCAGGTGGTGTGCCACTGACAGGGGAAACACTTGTTCAAGAGATCGTCAGAACTGCGGTATCTCTCCCTGGCTATCAAGACTGGTGCAACCATCAACATGAGATCGAGCAACGCGCTGAGGAATGGGCCCGCTGTATTGAGAGCAGCCGCTACTTTCACTATGGGGCTTCCCAAGGAAAGTACAAAACCAAAGCCGAAGAAAGTTCGACTGAAACAGCTGAAACAGCAGTTGTGTTGCCAACTTGGAATCAGCAGCAGACGGCCGCCGCGAGAGAACGAATTCGGCTTGCCTTAATCGATCTGTTGGAACAGAACTCTTTGCCTGCTAGCCCCACCGCTCGGTTTCGTGCCTTATGTGTCTATGGCATTGGCGGTGGCTCCTTGTATCGTCATCGAGATTTGTGGCATCCAGCTCACATCGAGGAGCAAATTGTTGATCAGACCCAAATCAATCAGACCAAACAGGCTACAGCTGATTTACCTGTGGAAAACCCCCCAGACCCCCCTAGCTTATTAGTGGACTGCCCGATTGATTGCGTGAGCAGCGCATCAATCGGGCAGAGTCCTACAAGCTTATTCCCTAAAGTAGGCGGTAATCTATTGACTGATGAGCGATTGAGCGATCGCACAGCTACAGCGGTATCTAAAGCAGGCGGTAATTCCGGGCAAGCCAGTAGCCGAACTCGAGCGCCTGCTTTACTACCCACTTGGAGGTCGCTTCCAGCCGTGCCTGTTTCAATCAGTTCCTTAGCCGAAATGGCGATCGAGCAGGACGGCTCACCGCAGGATTGGTCTGATCTACTGGTTGTAATCTCTGTGGAAATCCGCCGATTGGGATGGACGAGGCAGCAAGCGAACGATCGCCTATTTCATCTATTTGGTAAACGACAGCAGGCAATGTTAACTGAAGCGGAGCTATGGGATTGGCTCAAGGTGCTGAATGGGTTGCCTGGTCTAGGTTCTGCCTCAGGTGGGGATCGTTTAGCAGCAATCCCCACTGCCAATTGTAAGGATGCACCTGCCGCACCGCTTGTTCTCCCCGATAAACCGATCGTCCTTCATTTACCCATTGAAAAATGGAACCCTCCAGATTAAACACCCTGCTGTAGCCTTGTGCTTGGAGCTGCTGTGCTAAGCGAGCTGAGCGATAGCCAATCGAGCAATACAGCACAATGGGAGAGGCAGAGTCGATCGACTGTACGGCTTCAAGCCGGTTGGCAAGGCGGGCATGACGCAAGTGGCTGACTTCAAACTCTGCATTGCTTCTGACATCCAACAGCAATGGCTTCCCGATGCCTTCCTGCTCTAGCCAAGCTGCAAGCTCTCTGGTCGAGAGGGAAGGCACGGTGGGAAACTGACGATGTATCCACTGTTTGGCAAGCATCCAAGCGATTGTCCGCAAACGCTGTTGTAAATTGTTGAGTAGCATCTTCAATCCTGTTAACCTGACGAGGTTGAGGGAGCGCAAAGCGCCAGAACAAGACCAAACTATTCAAAGATAATTGGTAGTCTATTCAACCAAAAATGGCTGTAGTATGTCTGCACTCGACTTTACTCCCTGGGATCTGCTTTTGCGTCAGTATGTCGATAGTCAAGGGCGGGTAGACTATGCAGCATGGCAAGCGCAGCCTACCCAAGTGCTCTCTGACTGGCTAAATCAGATGGCAGGTGTAGAAATAGCTGCGCTGGATGTCGATCAGCGTCTCGCCTTCTGGCTAAACCTCTACAATGCGCTGGTGATCGATCGAGTCTTGCAGCGCTATCCAATTGCCTCAATCCGTCCGACGGTGTTGGGCATCCCAAATTGGCTAGCATTTTTCTGGTTCTTTGTGCGTCCGGTGTATCACTTGGGCAAAACTCGGTATAGCCTGAATGCGATCGAACATGACACTCTCCGTCAGGATTTTGATGAACCGAGAATTCACTTTGCGCTGGTTTGTGCGGCGATCGGCTGCCCGCTGTTGCGCAATGAAGCTTATCAGCCGCAAAGTGTCCGATCGCAGCTAGAAGCTGATGCCAGTCGGTTTATTAACAACCCAGCGAAGGTTTACTACGATGCCCAAACGCAAACGCTCTACTGTAGCCAAATCCTCAAGTGGTATCGTCAGGATTTCCTGAAGGTTGCCTCTTCTATTCCTGCCTACGTACAGCCCTATTTATCCTTTCCTTTACCTGATGTATCCTCTCTAACGGTTCGCTATCTGGACTACGACTGGAGCCTAAATCAACGAATATCTTCATAGAACTGTTTGAGATAGCTAGCAGAAACGCCTATCCCCCACAAAAATCCAATATAAAGATAGATCGCCGTTGCCTTCCAGGCTCCCCACTGAGCCACCCGCCGATCGGAAGACTGCACGGTGCGATTGACTTGGCGAATTCGTCCATAGCGGACTAGCCGGATACAGAGGTCGGCTTCTTCCATAATCGGTAAGGCCGCATCAAAGCCATCACAGCGATGAAATTCTTGGCGACGGCAAAACATCACCTGATCGCCAAACAGCAGCCGTAAGCCCCGCACAAATAGGTGAGGGCGAAATAGTAGGGGTGCGTAGTAGGTTTTGAGGAAATTGTGAAAAGATACGCCCCAGCGAGTGGTGTAGTCTCCGCTCATTAGCGAAATCCAACCGCCTGCCACGACCGCTGGATCAGCCAACGTTGTAGTAATCACCGATACCAAATCGTCTGGAACGATCGTATCTGCATGTAGAAAACACAGGGTATCCCCGGTAGCGGTGGCGGCTCCTTGATTCATTTGCACTGCCCGTCCGCGTTCAGACTGAACCACCAAAACATTGGCGGCTTTGGCAATGGCGATCGTGTTGTCTTGGCTTCCCCCATCCACGACCACCACTTCCCAAGCGGGTGGCTCCAAAATGCTGAGATGGCGCAATGCCCGCCCTAGAGTAGCTGCTTCGTTCAGCGTTGGGATAATGACGGAAACACGAGCAACCATAGCTGGGCTAACCGGAAACAGAATTGATACCTGTTCAAAATACAGCAGCCCAAAGCAGTGCGCATCTTACTTTTGTCACTTTTTAACCAAACCCCACAGGTTAGTAAAGGCGGCTTAGCACATAGTCAGCCAGCTCAATTAAAGCCTGCCGAGGCTCTGAAGCGGGCAGATCGTCAAGGTGTTGGACGGCGAGTTGGGCATGTTGTGCAGCGAGTTCCCGGGAGCGATCGATGCCTCGGCTGTCTGCCACCAATGCCAGCGCTTGTTCCAAGTCTTCTTCTTCGGCAAACTCTCGTTCGATCAATGCTTCCAAATAGGGCTTTTCTTCCAGCGCATACAGCACGGGAGCCGTTAGGTTACCGCTCTTCAAGTCTGACCCGGCGGGCTTGCCAAGTGAATCGCTAGAGCTAGTGAAATCAAGAATGTCATCGACGATCTGGAATGCTAGTCCCACATGACGACCATAGCTGTAGAGGTGCTTCGTCATTTCGTTGGAGACTCCGCTTAAGACCCCTGCAGCTTTAGAGCTGTTGGCGATCAGCGAAGCGGTTTTGTAGTAGCTTTTCTCCAGGTAGGCGTCGATCGACAGGTCGGTATCAAACCGATTCAAGCCCTGCTGAATTTCGCCTTCTGCCAAATCCATGATTACCTCAGACAGCAGCTTCACTACCGTCAGGTTGTCTAAATTTGCCAGATACCAGGAAGATTGGGCAAACAAAAAATCTCCTGCCAGCACAGCAACTCGGTTGCCAAAGCTGCTATGAACCGTGGGGACGCCTCGCCGCAGTTCAGAGTCATCAATCACATCATCATGCACCAGGCTAGCGGTGTGAATCATTTCGGTGATTTCGGCGAGCCGACGGTGCTTGGGCGTAATATCCTGATCAGGCATCGTGGCTCTAGAAATCAAGAGGACGATTGCCGGTCGCAGGCGTTTCCCTCCTGCCCCAAACAGGTGTTCTGCGGCGGCATAAAGGATGGGGTGGCGGGCACCCACCAACTGCTTTAAATTCTCTGCGAGGAGATGCAAATCTGCTTCAACCGGGGAGAAGAGGGAGATCGCTGAGGTCATGGATCGGCTGACTCTTGCGTTAGGTTACGAAATTTTACATAATCTTACACTTATTCTAAGCTACGACTCCGATATCTGCGGAAAGAGTGACAAGAAAATGGGTAGAATTGCGCCTCTTCTGTGCCTTTAGAATGATTTGGCTGCAAGGTTTTCAAACTTTTTGGTCTTTTACAAAAATTACCCTAACATCCTGAGAAGACTATGCTAGGCTGGTGATTAAGGATTTCAAAATTTCATAGATTCAGCGTCAAGTTAAGGTAAACCTTTACAGGCGTTTCTTCAGTGACTGATGCGACAGTTGACCCATTAGGACAATGCTCCTCTGAAGCCGTTCTTTAAGAGTGGGCTTTTAGCAGAGTTTTTCTGTAGAGGCAGTCGATCCAGTAGGTCTTTAGCTGAGCAGGTTCTCAACAAGCTTGATGAAGCTCACCCGTGGGCATTCGTTTACAGCTGCTGAGACGACTCATTGGGTGTAATGCAACTCTGGCTTTTGCCGCGAGCTTCATTCATCGCCCGCTCAGTGTCGGTCACCCTTTTGAGAAGCATCTGTCTGGAATACTTGGCTTAGTTTGCCAAATTGCCAAGTGCAGTTTGGCTGCTTAGCTATATGGATTTGCCGCTGCGCATTTGTGGGTATTGAGGCCCCTCTATTTCTCTATATCTAACTCCTTATGTTGTGCCATGACTTACGATTCCATCCCTTTGATTATTCCAGTGCTGGCAACGGGGTACGTGTTGGCGGTGTATGTATTGCTTAGGCTTGCTGAGCGATCGGGTGTTTAATGAACTGAAGCAGGCAATCACCTGTTTTCTAATTGAGAATCAGTAAAGCTCAAAAAGTTTAAAAAGCGACGTATCGCTAAGATATGCCGCTTTTTTGGTTAGGGTTCTTTAAGGTAGCTCAGATTAGCGCTTCTGTCTCAGCCAAGTTACAGGTTCAGTTAGTGATCCAGCACTTATTCTGCTAGCTCTAGTGCGGCAAGCTGGCGAGAAACTTCAGCAATATCTACCTGCTCTACCTTAGGTTTGCAGCCGAGCCACTGCACAGAGACTTCAGCGAAAGTATCTGGACAGCCACTCACATAAAACTGGGTCGGCAGAGCCGTCCGTGTGCTGCGTAAACCCAGAAGCTCTAGCTCTTGAGCGGCAGCAGAAATCACATGCACCGCTGGGTCAATCAGCTGCACCGATCGTGGCAAAATGGACTTCAGCACCGGCGCCAGATGGGGATAATGAGTGCAGCCGTAGACTAGCGTATCAATCTGCCGTTCGATCAGCGGTGCCAGATATTCTTGGGCAACCTGACGGGTATAAGGATCGTGAATCCGGTTGTGTTCGATCAGCGGCACAAATTCCGGACACCCCACCTGCCAAACCTGCACGTTCGGGTTGACTTCGTTAATCGCCTGCCGATAGGCGTTGCTAGTTGCAGTGGGGACAGTAGCAATGACCCCAATCCGTTTTCCTGTTTGAACGGCAGCCCGGGCACCTGGCAAAATCACGCCCAGAATCGGAATGTCAAACTCCGATCGCACAATATCTAGCGCTAGCGCCGAACTGGTATTGCACGCCATGATCACCATCTTGACGTTCTGCTGCCGCATCCAAAAGAGAATTTCCCGTACGTATTGCAAAATTTCGGCTGGCGATCGCATTCCGTAAGGGAGACGAGCGGTATCGCCAAAATACAGCACCGATTCGTGGGGCAATTGGCGATAAAGCTCTCGCAGCACGGTTAACCCGCCTACACCGCTGTCAAACATGCCAATTCTGGCGCGCTGCCGATCGCCAGAATGAGAACTTAAGGGAAAATTAGGGCTGGCGGCATTGATTGGCGCTGCGGTAGAGGCTGCGGCAACGGGAATCTCGCTGGACTGGGTGTCTTTGGTCGATGGTTTGGACACAGGGTATTGCATCAATCAGAATTTTCAAAAACGAAATTAGGTCAAATCTGAAGCAAATGAAGCAAGCTAAGTCAAATAAGTCAAACAAAGCAAGTTGCTGCCCATTAAACCAGAACATGCGCAGATCTTCACCAGTTTGCAGACAGAATGCTAAAGAGGATCAGCCTTGCCAAAGCAGGTTGGAGTTTGACGGAGCTGAACTGGACAGCTTAGGCTAATCGATTCATCAAGATAGGTGCTATAGCTGGCTACAAATCTAAATAAAAAGTAAATTTTGCGCTACCTGTAGCCGAGGCTTTAATGAAAGACGAGTTTAGCACACTGCCAGAAAACAGCCCCAATCGCTATATCTACTCTGATTTTTGCAATGATTCCAGATTTTCCTTGGCATCGGTATCTTGAAACACGACCCGCAGGAGCGGTGGCGCTACAAATGTGGTCAGAATCACCATCACAATGATGGCAGCGTCCAATGACTCAGGTAAAACACCTGTTGCTGACCCTACCCCCGCAAATACTAAACCTACTTCGCCTCGTGGAATCATGCCGATGCCGATCGCCAGCCGATTCACTTTTTCTTGCCCAAACACCGTTGCACCCGTAATGATCTTGCCAATCACGGCAACTACCACCAAGAACGAGGCGATGATTAGCCCCTCTCGATTGGCTGGGTTAATAGGGTTAAGAACGCTAATGTCAGTTTTCGCACCTACTACAACAAAGAAGATTGGTACAAACATATCGGCGATCGGCACAACCTGTTCTCCTAGCTCCTCTCGCTTTTCGGTTTCTGCCAGCACCAGTCCTGCGGCAAACGCACCAAGGATCGCTTCTAGCTGAATGGCTGCACCAATATAAGACAGAACAAAGGCAAAGATGAGTGAAGAAAGCAAGAGCTGCCCTCTCGTTTGCATCCGCTCGACCAGCCCTACAAAATAGGGACTCAGCAGCCGACCCAGCAGAATCGCGCCAATCAAAAACACGGTGGCGCTGATGACCAGATAAATAATATTGCTAACGCGGATTTCTCCTGTTTTTGCCAGGCTTGCCACCACCGCTAGCACAATGATGCCCAGTACGTCATCCAGCACGGCAGCGCCAATGATGATTTGTCCTTCTCGGGAGCTGAGTTGCCCAATCTCAGCCAGTACTTTTGCCGTAATGCCAATACTGGTTGCCGTCAGCGCTGCCCCAGCAAAGATGGCAGGCACAGGCGCAACGCCAAACAGCAAAATCAATCCGGCTGTTCCAGCCGCAAAGGGAGCAGCCACCCCCACCACCGCCACGATCGCCGCCTGCGGACCGACGCGAATTAGTTCTTTGAGGTCGGACTCTAAACCAATCTCAAATAGCAGAACGATCACGCCAATTTCTGACAGAACAGAAATGATTTCGCTGATGCTGCCTCCTACGGCTGGCACTGCTTCTGCCTTGAGACCTGCTGTCATCTGCAGAAAATCTAAGATCGCCGAATGAAAGCCACCGTCTTCGGGAAACACCAATAAATTGAGCACCGAAATTCCCACGATGACTCCCGCAATTAGTTCGCCTAACACGGGCGGCAAATTAATGCGGACACACAGTTCGCCCACCAGTTTGGCGGCAAAGTAGATGACGACTAAACTCAACAACACACCCGCCAAGACGATCGGCGCGTTTTCTGCACCTGGTTCAGCTGCCAGCAGCAGCGGGCTAAACAGCTCAGGGAGCGCTTTAGAAGCAAACGAAGCAAACAGTGATACAACAGGGGTTGCCCCGACTGATAAATCAACCATGCAGATCAACCGTGCACATGCGAAACTCGTCCTGTCTAATGTACAAGTTTCTTCATACCCGTGGCGTAATTTGGCTAGCTGATTCTACAAGTCGGAGTAAAGCTAAATAAAAACTCGATGTTGGAGCGAAGGCATCTGACGACGGACCTGTTCGAGGCGAGTCGGTTCGATCGAGGCGATCGCCACTCCGGGTTTTTCGCCTGCATCCGCCAGGATAATTCCCCAGGGGTCAATGATGACTGCGTGCCCGTGTGACTGGCGCATTGTGTTGTGCCGGCCTGTTTGGGCAGGTGCGATCATGTAGCAGGTGTTTTCGATCGCCCGTGCCTGCAGCAAAATTTGCCAGTGGTCTTTGCCCGTATAAGCAGTGAAGGCAGCAGGCACAATCAGCACCTCTGCACCCATCTGGGATAGGTGGCGATAAAGTTCGGGAAATCGCACATCGTAACAAACCGATAGTCCCAAGCTGCCCAAGTCCTTGGAGTGATGCACCATAGGCAAGCGCAAGCCAGCTAAAACGCTTTGCGACTCCTGGTAGGTGTTGCCATCGGGCAAATTAACATCAAACAGGTGGACTTTCTCATAGCGCACCAGTTCCTCGCCTTCCGAGCCGATCAGCACGGCGGTATTGTAGACCTTGCCGGTTCCGGTTGGGACTGGAAAACCACCTCCCAGTAGCGTGATCTGATATTTTTGTGCCATCGTCTTGAGAAACTTGGCGCTGGCTTGGGCGATCGTTTCTGCCTGTTCCAGTTTGGCTGCCTCATCGCCCAAAAAAGAAAAGTTTTCTGGCAAGCAAACAAATTCGGCTCCCTGCCGCACTGCCAGGTCAATCAAATCTTCTGCCTGAGCCAAGTTTTTACTTAGATCAGGGACACTGTTCATCTGCACCGCAGCAGCAAGGTAAGACTTCATAGAGGCAATCAAGATAAGGGCAACAAGGTAGTGCGATCGCACTACCAAACTAATCGTTTGGCTATTTCAAGTTTAGTTTCTTGGGGAACCGAAATCACAATGCAGCCTCAAATCGCAATTGCACAATTTGCGTGAATCGCCCGTGGAGAATGGGTGAAGCTGACCTGCGCGCAACTTGCGCTATTGCAACCGCATAGTCTAAACAGTCTGAAGAACTTACTCAGGGTTGGACGTTCAAAACTCTGTTTCCAATGAATCCATGTAAAAAGTTATTGTACCGAGAAACTACTTAAAGTCTTGGTAAATTCCAGCTTCAGCCCTACAACGAATTTCTAGACTGCTTCTTTAATAGCTAATAGGAGGACGAAGAGGCTCTAGGTTTATTCCACCTGATCGCATCTTGAGTAGCAATCTTGACTTTTCTAGGTATGGCTCCAAGCTGTCAGTTTAAGGGGATGAGGAGCTTTTGTTCAACTCAATCAGGGTTTCAGTAATTGCTCTAAAGGATGTTTCTAATTGCGCTGCTGTGTTTCAGTTTTTTATTCCATCAGGTTTACAGCAGTTCTCAATCTAGTAGCCCCGAACATCCCAAGACATCTCTTTCAATCAAGCGCAAAGCGCTATAAAACCCGTTGGTGTTTCGCCGCCTGTTAACTGCAAGATCCATTCAAAACAATGGCAAACCTGAACTCTCTCAGCGTTTCCGCTTTGCACCTCCAAGTTGTGCGAGAGCAATCTCCCCTGTTGTCTGAGTCTCTGCTGGCAGACTGCAACTATGAAATTGATGCTGTGGCGTCTGTGATCGAGCCGCTGCTGCTAGCCCCCAAACGCTGTCGATATACCTCACTCTATCTTCAAGCAATTGCAACAGAGCGAACTGCTTTTCTGGCAACTAATCTAGTGCTTGAGCAAACGGCGAATTTAACACCGATCGCCTCGAGTTGGCTGATTGGTCGCAGTCCCTCTTGTGCTATTTCTATTCGTCACAAAACGGTTTCCCGCTGCCACGCCATGATTAACCAGCACCCAATTAAAGGCTTGTCCATCACCGATGTAGGCAGCAGCAACGGTACTTGGGTCAACCGCCACCGTCTACAGCCTTTGGAAAAGCGATGGCTCAAAGACGGCGATGTGCTGCAGTTTGGCAAACTGACCGTTGAATTTTTTCTTGCCGATCGACGGGCTGCTTGGGCAGCGCTAGGGGATAGCACCCGTCCTCAGTGTTTGCTATAAGAGCAATGTACTGACTGAGTTGCCTATGAAGCCCTACCAGCAAGTTCCGATCGCGGAATGCGGAGAGCCGCTCCTGCCAATTCCACTTGCCGAGTTTGCCATTGTAGACCCGCATCCCTATGTCAAACTTGCAGCGCCTTACGATGGCAAATCGCCCTATTATCTACGGCGGGGCGTATTGGAACGGCTCCTCAATGCCCAAAACGTGCTTCAGCGATCTCATCCAGGCTGGCGTATCCAAATTTTTGATGCCTATCGTCCACGGGCAGTACAGCAATATATGGTGGACTACACGTTTGCTGAAACGGTGAAGGCGCAGGGCAAAACACCAGAATTGCTTAGCGCGGCAGAACGTCAGGACATTTTGGGGCAGGTCTACCAGTTTTGGGCAGTTCCCAGCGACAATCCAGCCACCCCGCCTCCTCACAGCACCGGAGCAGCCGTGGATGTGACGATAGTTGATGTGACAGGGCAAGCCGTGGAGATGGGATCACCGATCGATGAAATGTCCCCCCGTTCTTACCCTGACCATTTTGCTTCAGCCGAGGGCTCAGCCGAGCATCTCACCTTTCACCGCAATCGCCAAATTCTTAAACAGGCAATGCTTGCTGCAGGCTTTCGTCAAGCCCCAGAGGAATGGTGGCATTTTTCCTGGGGCGATCAGTTTTGGGCATGGTTAGCGCACCAAGATGATTCCAGTCAACCCCAGGTGGCTCACTATGGGGCAATTTGAGCGCTTGTCGCCTATTGGTGCACTGGCGATTTGCTAAAGCAGTCAAATTAAAACCCAGGCAGGCTGCCATATAGCAAGGTTACTGCATGGCAAGCCTGCGCTAAAAAACTGCGTCACTCTGCTAGTTAGTGGTGCAGTAAGTATTCACCTCGCTCACCAGCGGTGCTTCTTGATCTGTAGCAGTTTTAAGCGCGTCAAAGGCGGTCTGGGCAGCGGTAGCGTCTTTGGCTCCAGCAGCAGCTACTAGATCGCGAGTGGCCTTGCTGGTATCGGTATACATGCTAACAAAGCGCGTCTGAAAGGCTTTCAGTCTCTCGTCCCCAATCTGAAGCCCCTGCATGTCTGCCTTGGCTTTGTCGGCAGCATCAGCAATCTTGGTCATTGCTTCTACGTTGTCGGGGCTGGCGTTCTGTGTAACCGTCTGCACTGAGGAAACGGCTTCGTTGGCGACTTTAATGAGCCTATTACACTGTGAAACTTTGTTATCTGTGCAGCTTGTCACTAGGAAACCGAGACAAACAAGAGTAGGAAGGGCGAGCGATCGCCGATGCGAGAACAGACCCAAAAATGTCATGCGATTCTCCTAGACTAGCGGGCAACAAAAGAGGCTAAATCAAGGTTAGCCTGAATAAAGTTATAAAGTGCTGCGGCGCTTCTGTGTAGGGTTGAGCGAAATTCTAAACCTGAAATTTAGATTTCAATCAAAGTTTATGAGTAGCGATCGCTCAAGCATCTTGTGGATTGAGCCGAGCCATCTCCCAGGTTGTGTAAGTGCCAATCGGAGCCCAAATTAGATAAGGCAGCAGCAACAGCGCGGCAGTACCAGATACTTGGCTAACTAAAATCGCTAGCACCAAGCCCAAGACTGCCCCCGTACCGCCGATCGCCGTTCCTACCCTGAGATGCCGAGTCAGCAGCATGGCTGGGTTATAAGACAGCGTCACCAGCTCCAGCAGTAAGTAAAACGCCATCAGCAGCCAGGTTCTAGAGCTACCCGGGTCTTGCTGCCAAACTAACGTAGCTGACCATGCACCGCAGGTAAAGACGATCGTCCAGATAACTGGGATGGCTTTCTCAAACGTTAGCCATGCGGGTCGTCGCAGCCGCCTAAACCACTGAACCCCCTTGGGCGTGACGATGCTGCCGATCGCCATTGCCAGCACAAATGTCACACCACCAATTATCATCCAGGGTCTAATCATGATGCCCGCCGCTCCGCCTGTTCCTAAAAGTGAATCTAGCTAGTCTGTAGCTTGGCAGATCGGAGCGGCATTGTAATCAATCTGGAGTTTGAGAGGAAAAGGTAGCCTTTGTTGCTCTACTTCTTAGCCAAAAATGCCGCCAAAGAACTCGATCGACTCTTTGAGCGCTGCAATGAAGGCATCTACCTCTTCGTGCGTGTTGTAAAAATAGACGCTGGCTCTGGCAGTCGATTGAGCTTTGAGAATCCGGTGTAGAGGCTGAGTGCAGTGGTGTCCTGCCCGAACGGCAATACCCGACTGATCTAGCAGAGTAGACAAATCATGAGGATGAACAGAGCCAGTTGTGAAAGCCGCTAGCCCTGCTCGATTGCTAGCCTCTGCATTAGGCAGCGGTCCATAGAGTGTCACTTCTGAAATCTGCCGGAGCTGCTGAAACAGGTGCAGGGTCAACTCCTGCTCGTAAGCGTGGATCGCATCCATGCCAAGCTGCGTCAGGTAATCGACCGCCGCTCCCAGCGCGACCGCCTCTGCAATTGCAGGCGTTCCGGCTTCAAACTTATGCGGCACATCGGCATAGGTGGAGTGATCCAAAAACACATCGGCAATCATCTCACCTCCACCTAAGAAAGGCGGCATCGCCCGCAAAACTTCCAGTTTGCCGTAGAGAAACCCAATTCCAGTAGGAGCACACATCTTGTGACCCGATGCCACTAACCAATCGCAGTCGATCTTCTGCACATCTACCGGCATGTGCGGCACACTCTGGCAAGCGTCGATCAGCACTTTTGCACCTTGCTGGTGCGCCAGTCGAGTAATCTCTTCAACCGGATTAATGCAGCCAAGCGTGTTGGAAACATGCACAACCGCCACTAGCTTCGTCTTATCCGACAGCAGCGATTTGTAATGCTCTAGGTCAAACTCCTGCGTCTCGGTGAGCTGCACAAACTTCAGAACTGCCCCAGTGCGCTGCGCCATTAGCTGCCAGGGAATCAGGTTACTGTGGTGTTCCATCACCGACAGAATCACCTCATCGCCCTGCGACAGCGTACTGCCCCAGGCATTCGCCACTAGGTTAATTGCTTCACTGGCGTTCCGGGTAAAGATAATCTCTTCCCGGTGTGCCGCCTTCACAAAAGCAGCCACCTTATCTCGTGCCCCTTCATAGGCATCTGTGGCCCGCGAACTGAGGGTATGCACACCCCGATGCACGTTCGCATGGTTGTGCGTGTAGTAGTACTGCATTGCCTCCAGTACCGCCAAAGGCTTCTGCGAAGATGCCGCATTGTCAAAGTAGATCAGGGGCTTCCCGTGAATTTCCTGGTGCAGAATCGGGAAGTCAGCGCGGGTTCTGGCGGCGAGTGTGCGTTCCTGGGTGACAGTCATAGGAGGGAGGGTGAGTAGGTTGGCTATGGAGCTTCTTTGCTCCGTGCAGTATCGGGTGCAGTATTTAGAGGGTCAGTGAGCCTGGGCTGAAACAAACTGAGAGAGGCTTTCTTTGAGCGAGTCGATCGCCACCTGCTCGATCACCTCATAGGCGAAGGCATAGACCAGCAGCGTCCGAGCGCTCGCTGCATCAATACCCCGGCTTTGCAGGTAGAATACTTCGTCTTCTTCGAGCTGCCCCACCGTTGCCCCGTGACTACATTTGACGTTATCTGCCACGATCTCTAGCTGAGGCTTGGTGTCAACTCTAGCTTTGGACGACAGCAGTAGATTGCGGTTAAGCTGCCCGGCATCTGTGAGCTGGGCTTTTTGAGGCACAAAAACTTTGCCGTTGAAGATGCTGTGCGCCCTGTCGTCTACGATGCATTTGTGGAGCTGCCGAGTGACGCCATAGGGCTGGCTGAGGGCGATCGCGCTGTGCAAATCTCCGATCTGCTCGCCGCTAAGCATCGTTAAGCCGTTCAGCGTAGTTTCGGTTTGCTCTCCGGTTTGGTAAATCTCCAGGTGATGCCGCGAGAGCTTTGCACCCAAGCTGATTGCATTACAGGTGTAGCGCGAACTCCGAGCCTGAGAAACGGCTGTTTTACCAATATGAAAGACGGCTTGCCCCTCCCGCTGGACTCGCGTGTGGTTCACCTGAGCATTATCGGCGACCCAGATTTCAGTCACAGCGTTGTTGAAGTAGGCTCCCTCATCGATCGTCACATACTCCTCTACCAGTGTCACCGAACTACTCGTATCGGCTATCACTAATGCTCGCGGCTGGGCGAAAGTCGGCGTTTGACTAGCCGTTGCTACAAACAGCAGATGCAGCGGTGGCGCGATCTCCCGATTGCGCGGCACCCAAACCACGGCAGCATCCGATAAGCCTGCGGTGTTGAGGGCGGTAAATACTTCTTCTGCCCCAGCTTGCCTGCCCAGATAGGGCTGCAGACGGTGGCGCAGGTCTTCTTGCGCTGCCAAAGTTTTGAGGTTGCCCACCACCAAATTGGAGAGCCCTTCCAGCCGGGAGAGCTGGGGCGCATAGATCCCGTTGACAAAGACCAGACGGCTCTGTGCGGCTTCTGGCAAAATGAACGGCTCGATCTCCTCCAAGCTCAGCTCAACAGCGGGCTCTGTAATGCCAGATAGCTGGAATTGCAGCAGCTCAGATAAATCTGTAAACCGCCACGCCTCATCACGGGTGGTGGGAAAGCTTTGCTCCTGTACCCGGACTGCCGCATGGTCGCGGAGCTGACGTAGCCAGGTGGAATCAGTCTGCGATCGTTTTGCCAAATTCAGCAAGCCTGCCAGGTAAGCCGATCGCTTTTCAGCCGCCGTGCTTAGCGCTGGAGTATCGGTCGTTGAGGTCATGAAGCCACCCCCGTCGCTGCTTCTTCGATCACCCAGTCATAGCCCCGCTCTTCTAGCGCCAGCGCCAGCTCTTTGCCGCCTGTGCGAATAATCCGTCCATTTGCCATGACATGCACATAGTCAGGCGTGATGTAGTTGAGGAGGCGCTGATAGTGCGTAATGACAAGCGTTGCATTTTCGGGCGTTGCCAGCTGGTTGACCCCGTTAGCGACGATCTTCAGCGCATCGATATCTAGCCCGGAATCTGTTTCGTCTAGAATTGCCAGCTTCGGTGCTAGCAGTGCCATCTGTAGAATTTCATTCCGCTTCTTCTCGCCGCCCGAAAAGCCTTCATTGACGCTGCGGCTCAAAAAGCTGGCATCCATCTTGACCACGCTCAGCTTCTCTTGAATCAGCTCATCAAAATCGAAAGCATCCAATTCTTCTAAGCCTTCGTGTTTGCGCTTGGCGTTGTAGGCAACCCGAAGGAAATCGATATTGCTGACGCCCGGAATCTCTAGCGGGTATTGGAACGCCAAAAAGATACCCGATCGCGCCCGCTCTTCTGGATCTAGCTCTAGCAAGTTCTCGCTGCGAAAAGTAACTTCGCCACCTGTCACCTCATAGGCAGGATGCCCCGCCAGCACTTTCGAGAAAGTACTTTTGCCGGAACCATTCGGGCCCATGATCGCGTGGATTTCACCCGCCTTAACCTCTAGGTTAATTCCTCGGAGAATCGGCGTTTCCTCTACATTGGCGGTCAAATTGCTGACCGATAAAATTGTTTCGCTCTGTTCAAGAATCATGAAAGACACCTAACTCACTGCAGCACGATCGTGCATCAAATTACAGGCAATAGTTCGTCTAGCCCAAGTTTGTCTTAGCCCACGCTACCCTCTAGCTTGAGGCTGAGTAGACGATCGGCTTCCACTGCAAACTCCATCGGCAGTTGATTAAACACATCTTTGCAGAAGCCGCTAATCATCATTGAGATCGCGTCTTCTGTAGAAATGCCGCGCTGCGCGAAGTAGAAAAGCTGGTCTTCGCCAATCTTAGAAGTCGAAGCTTCGTGTTCTACTTTTGCAGTGTTGTTCTGCACCTGGATATAAGGGAAGGTATTTGCGCCTGCGGTGTCGCCAATCAGCATTGAGTCGCACTGCGAGTAGTTGCGAGCGCCATCGGCTTTGGAGCCGATCTTCACCAGTCCGCGATAGCTGTTTTCAGACTTGCCTGCCGAGATGCCCTTGGAAATGATGGTGCTGCGGGTGTTTTTGCCCACGTGCACCATTTTGGTGCCAGTGTCGGCTTGCTGGCGGTTGTTGGTCAACGCTACCGAGTAAAACTCACCCACTGAGTTGTCGCCTACTAGCACACAGCTTGGATACTTCCAGGTAATGGCAGAACCCGTCTCCACCTGCGTCCAGGAGATCTTGGAATTCACACCCTGACACAAGCCGCGCTTGGTGACGAAGTTGTAGATGCCGCCTTTGCCCTCTGGGTCTCCAGCGTACCAGTTTTGCACCGTGGAATATTTGATTTCGGCGTTGTCTAGCGCAACCAGTTCCACCACGGCAGCATGAAGCTGATTGGTGTCAAACATGGGTGCGGTGCAGCCTTCTAGGTAAGTGACTGAGCTACCTTCTTCGGCAACGATCAATGTCCGTTCAAACTGACCCGTGTCGCTGGTGTTGATCCGGAAATAGGTTGAAAGCTCCATTGGACAGCGGGTGTTCTTCGGGATGTAGACGAAGGAGCCATCGGTGAATACAGCAGAATTGAGGGCTGCGAAGTAGTTGTCGCCCACAGGAACAACGCTGCCTATATACTTCCGTACTAAGTCGGGATAGTCCTGTAGCGCTTCTGAGATCGAGCAGAAGATGACGCCGTCTTTGGCTAGCTTTTCGCGGAAGGTCGTGGCGACTGAAACACTATCAAAGATCGCATCCACTGCCACATTCACATTCGCCAGCCGCTTTTGCTCTGCCAGCGAAATGCCCAGCTTGTCAAACGTTTCCAGCAGTGCCGGATCAACCTCTTCCAGACTCTTGAGTTTTTCTTTCTGCTTCGGCGCAGAGTAGTAGCTGATCGCCTGATAGTCGATCGCTGGGTAGCCCACCTCTGCCCAGTTCGGTTCTTCCATCTTGAGCCACTGGCGATAGGCCTTTAGGCGAAACTCCAGCATAAAATCTGGCTCGTTCTTCTTGGCAGAGATGAGACGAATCACATCTTCATTTAACCCAGGCGGCAGCGTATCGGATTCAATGTCAGTGACGAATCCGTACTTGTAAGGCTGGTTGATGAGGGTTTTAACCGAGGTTGTCATAGGAGGGGGTGTTCTCTACAGATCGATTCAGTCGGGATTTGGGTGGGGAGAGGCATTCACCCAGTAGAACGCCTCTATGCTTATCAGAAATGACTCAGCTAGGCGTGGTTGGTCGTCGCGCGGATTTCTTCAAAGGTAATCTCCTGCTTGTCGCCCGCGAAGTCGTTATCGGGAGTAAGGAACAACATGCAGTGGCACTCTTTGCGCTCGCGCATCGGCACACAAGGACAATTCCAAAAGGCAGCTTCAGCTTCGGCTTGCTTGTCTTCGTAGTGGCGACAGGGGCAGAGCGGTGAGCCAAGGTCATCTTTGTGCTTTGCTAAACCTTCGATCACAACCGCCGTGACGCTGAGATCGGAACAGAAGTATGTGCCGGTGCGTTTGGCGTATTGCTCTGAGAAGTGCCGCATGGCTTCTAAGTGCTTGTCCGATGCTTGAGTAGGATTTGAAGTAGTGTTCATCTCATTTAAAGGCGACAGAACGACCAATCGTTTTATAATTAAAACAACCTAATTATTGCCTAAGTACATTGTAAAGCACTTCAGCAACAAAAAGGTTGTTTAAGTCAAATTGGCTTTTTCAGTCTACTATTTTGCTTGAACACTGGAATATTAAAATAGTTCGAGCCGATCGCCGAATGGCTGCTCATCCCAAACGCAGCTCTGTTGCCCTAGTCGCTGGAAGATCTCGTTGGAACCTCAATGACAACCACGCAGCACCCTTCCACTAAAAAAGATATCCTGACCTACCTCCTGAAGCAGGGGCATGCCACTGCTCAGGAACTGGCTGACTGTTTAGAGATTAGTCCCCAAGCTACCCGTCGTCACCTCAAAGACTTGCAAGAAGAAGGGTTGGTTGAACATGAGGCAATCCAAGCAGGCATGGGTCGCCCCAATTTTGTTTATAAGCTGAGCCGTGCCGGACGCGATCGCTTTCCCGATCGCTACGATGAATTCGCCGTAACCCTGCTAGGAACGTTAGCAGACAACATCGACAAGAAGCAGTTCAACGATATCCTTCGCAAGCAGTGGGAGCGGAAAGCACTGGAGTACCGTGACCGTGTAGGCAAAGGCAGTTTGCAGGAGCGGGTCACAAACTTAGTAGCCCTCCGGAAAGCGGAAGGCTACATGGCAGAGTGGCATATTGTGGACGTAGAACCGTCAAAGCCTTCGGATAAAGCCCGCTATATTATCACCGAGTACCATTGCGCCATTTCCCATATCGCCGAGTCATTTCCTTCGATCTGTGGGCATGAGCTGGAAATGTTTGCGATCGCCTTAGAGGGCTGCTCGGTTGAGCGTACGCACTGGATGGTAGGCGGAGAGCATCAGTGTGGATATTTGGTGCAGGAGAAGGCGTGAGGTCGTCAGGCGGCACTCTCCTTTCTTTAAGGAAATAGCTTTTAGGGAGAGCTGATTTAACATCTCCCTTTAACTATCCCTAACTATCCCTATAACTGCTTCACCAACCGCCAAGTTTTTGCAGTCGGCGTATCGCTTCTCTGCGCCAATGCAGCCTCAAATGCTCGCCGTCCTTCAGGGGTGAGGCTAAGTAAGTTCAAGCTTTCTAGCAGCTTGGTGCGTCCGGCTTCAGGCTGCACGTTTAATACGGCAATGAGGCGCTCAGGCTGCTGTTGCGCCAATTGCCCCAGCTTGCTAAAAGCCGTCTCTGCTGCTGCCCCGTCTGCGCTTTGAAAGGAATAGCGCACCAGCAGATCGGTAGCAGATCGATCGCCTGCCAACGCCTGATCGCTCAGCGCATTGATTCGTTTGAGGACGGGTTGAAATCCGGTCCCGCAGGTTGCGCGAGTCAAATTGAGCGACACCCAGCCTTGGATAGGGCTACGAACTTTTAGCCAATCGTTCTGGTGGTCCACCACTTCCACCACGCTGAAGTTATGCAGCTTGCCGACAATATTGCCAGCCTGCACGACCGGAACCGATCGCACATTACTGGGTGGGTTGGGGTCATCAATCACCGTGACGCATTTTTCTGCTTGAGTGGCGATCGCGTTTAGCGCTTGCAGTTTTTCGGCAGGAGTGGTGGGTGCAGGTGGCTGCTGCGCTGAGGGCTGTTCTGGCGAGTTTTGCTCGGGTAAGTTTTGCTCTGGCGATCGCTGTGGAGATTGGGCAGGTACGGGTTGGGCGGAAGCATGTTCAGCCGCTGGCGAATTGGATGTAACGCTAGAACGGTCTGCGGGCGCGCTGGTGCAAGCCGAGACAGAGAGGGCAATAAGCAAGCTTAGCGAGAGTTGGCGATTCATGCAGGAACCCTTGAGTGCTTAAATAGCTAACTACACTGCTGCCAGCTCTGCCATCGGATTGTTGTAGATTTTTAACGTAAAGCGCTATAAGCGATCGTGTGAATAACAACGACAGCCCCGAAACGGTAAAACCCAAGAAATATGTCTGACGTATCTCAGTCTCCTGATCAATTTCTCACCTTTGAAGAGGTTGCAAAAGTCGATGGTGCGCTGATGACAGCGCGAGAAAAGTTTTCGGCAAGAGTGGCGCTATACTCATTGCGATCGCTAAAGCAGATTGCTCAACAGTATGGGGTGGCGATTACAAATCTGGAGCCGCAGCAAATTGCCAATTGGGTTGCCGCCGATCCGACGCTAAGTACAGATACCCGATCGGATGAGCAGTTCAAGCAATTTTTTACCCAAATGGTGATCTCTTCACTCAAGCCTTTGCAGCAAATTGCTACAGAAGCTGGCGGAGCGATCGAAGATTTAACCGTTCCGCAAGTCGTAAGCTGGTTTGAGAAGGAATCTAAAACTCGCATGGAACAGGGCGACTCAGCCACCTTTTTAGGCTGAGTCGCTTTTGTCTCCGCTCAGCGCTATTCGTATATAGGCTGGAAGGGATCGAGGCTGAAGATGTCGCTGTAGTCATCTTCGGGCTCTGGCGTTTGGCGAATTCGTCCTAAATAAATTTCGGCAATATCTTCTGGCAGGGCGGCTTCTAGCGCTTGATAAGCTTCTTCCAAGCGTTGCTTTATTTCGGCAACAGACACAATTTCTCCTTCGGCTTGTAGATAGGCAGAAATGCGAGTTTCACTCCAGTGGAAGGTTTGTGCCATTAAGATCATTAAGCGCTGAATTGGCGGAAGGCGATCGAGCGCCTGCTCAACGTAGCACCACAGCGGTGGCGAAGCTTCTGCCAGCGAATAGTGAATCGACTCAACAGGCGGCAGTTCCATCCGGTTGATGCAGGTTGCTGTAGTCTGAATCAGCCAATTTTGAAGAGTGAAGGGTTTGCCGTCTGCCGAGGGACGCTCATGCAGATCCAGCCCGCCCAGCTCGTGATAGATGTGCCGCCATATCACGGCAAATAAATAGTCAGCCTGCACAGGCGATCGGACTGAGTGCCGAGTTAATGAGTAGACAAGCGGACTGTAGCGGCAGAAGATCGCTGTGAAATATTTTCCGGAATCAGGATGGCGCTGAAAAAGCGTCAGCAGCTCATGGTCGTTGTAATGGTTGGAAGCAGTGACTAGATCGTGACTGCATTCTGGGAAACTATGGATTTGCACGATAGATTGCAGGGATTTCAAACTCAGTTAAGCACCCAATATTAGCGAACCGATCAAATTTTGCAGAAGCTTCTACCATGATTATTTCTAATTCGGCTTTCAGGAGAATAATGGCAGACGGCTTTGCAGAATTTCGATTTCTGTAGCTTCTCTCTCAGTAGCTTCTCTCTAAGTTGCATTGGGCTTTGGTATAATAACCGCCCTTCTTTGCGTAGCTGCTTCAACGTCTACACGATCCAATCCCCAATTTCTTCAAATCCAACCTATAGATTAAAATTGATTGAACAGCGAGAAAGCATTGAAAAGCCTTGATTTCTTCTCTGTCTTAAGAAGGACTTATCTTAATCCCCAGAACTTCTGCATCCTCGTAACACCTTGCAACAAACCCGACAACGATATACTAAGGCTGGAGGTCGGTCAAACACCTCGTATTCAAAGCGTTATTGTTGATTCTGCCGCCGAATTCGTTGAGTGCAACGGAGAACATGAACTCAGGAATTGATTTACAAGCAAGCTTCATTGAGCTTTTGATAAACCTAGGTCTGCCTGCAGGTGCTGCTAAAACCTTCTGGATTCCCCTACCAATGGTGCTGATTGTAGGTGCGGTCACGGTGCTGGCACTGGTTTCTACATGGCTAGAGCGCAAAATTTCGGCTGCCGCGCAGCAGCGGATAGGTCCTGAGTACATGGGACCTTATGGGGCGCTTGTGCCTGCTGCCGATGTGATTAAGCTGCTGTTCAAGGAAAACATGTCGCCCGCCAAGACAGACCCTTGGCTCTTTTCGATCGCCCCTCTCCTCGTTTTTATTCCCGTCTTCCTGTCGTACCTGATCGTGCCGTTTGGACAAAACATGGTGATCACCGATCTAAACGTTGGTGTGTTTCTGTGGATCTCGCTGTCCAGCATTGCGCCGGTTGGATTGCTGATGGCGGGCTACGCTTCCAACAACAAGTATTCGCTACTGGGCGGGCTGCGGGCTGCGGCTCAATCCATTAGCTACGAAATTCCGCTGGCGCTGTCGGTGCTGGCGATCGTCATGATGTCCAACTCCCTCAGCACAATCGATATTGTCAACCAGCAGTCTGGCTATGGCATTCTGAGCTGGAACGTGTGGCGGCAGCCGATCGGCTTCATCATCTTTTGGATTGCTGCACTCGCCGAATGCGAGCGGATGCCGTTTGACTTGCCAGAAGCCGAAGAAGAGCTGGTTGCCGGATATCAAACGGAATATAGCGCAGTCAAGTTCATGCTGTTCTATGCAGGCTCTTACGCCAACCTGGTGCTTTCGGCGCTGCTGGTGGCGGTGATTTATCTGGGGGGTTGGGAGTCACCCGTTTCGATAAGCTGGTTGGCAAATCTCTTCAATGTTAGTGAATCGACCCCTTGGCTCCAGGTTATTACCGGTACCTTGGGCATTCTCATGACCTTGTTCAAAGCTTATTTGATGATTTTCTTGGCGATTTTGCTACGCTGGACTGTCCCTCGCGTTCGCATCGACCAACTGCTAGACCTCGGCTGGAAATTCCTGTTGCCTGTGTCGCTAGTCAATCTACTGCTAACGGCGGCATTGAAGCTTACCTTTCCCGTTGCATTTGGTGGCTAGTATTCCTTAGGCGAAGGTTGGAGAGGACAAAATTAATTCCCTTTTCAATCCTTCATCCTGTCGCTCCGTCTGGCGAGCGGCTTCCTTCATCCTCATCTTTTCCAAATTCCTATGCTGAAGTTTCTTAAGCAAGTCAGTGACTATACCAAAGAAGCTGTCCAGGCTGCCAAATTTATTGGTCAAGGCTTATCGGTCACGTTTGACCACATGCAGCGTCGCCCTGTAACGGTGCAATATCCTTACGAGCGGCTCATTCCTTCTGAGCGCTTCCGGGGGCGGATTCACTTTGAGTTTGATAAGTGTATCTCCTGCGAAGTTTGCGTTCGGGTTTGCCCAATCAATCTGCCCGTGGTGGACTGGGAGTTTAACAAAGAAACTAAGAAGAAAAAGCTAAATCACTACAGCATCGATTTCGGCGTCTGCATCTTCTGCGGCAATTGTGTTGAATATTGCCCCACCAACTGTCTGTCGATGACCGAAGAGTACGAGCTTGCAACTTACGATCGCCACGAACTTAATTTCGACAACGTAGCGATGGGTCGCCTGCCCTACAGCGGTACGAACTCTGATCCAATGGTGACTCCGCTCCGAGAATTGGTGTACCTGCCCAAGGGTGTGCTTGACCCCCACGACTTGCCCCCCGGCACGCGTCGCCCAGGTAGCCTGCCTTCGGAAATCTTGGAACAGGAAGAAGCTGCGAAGTAATTTTTAGTGCAGCGCAAAATACTACAGTCTTGAATACGAGGGAGAGTATACCTGTGAATCTAGCAGATGGGGTTCAACTGGTTTCATTTGGAATCCTGGCAATTATGATGCTGGGAGCAGCGCTGGGCGTAGTGCTGTTGACAAATATTGTGTATTCGGCATTTTTGCTGGGTTTGGTGTTTGTCAGCATTGCTGGTCTGTATATCCTGCTGAATGCAGGATTTGTAGCAGCAGCACAAATTTTGATCTATGTCGGAGCGGTCAACGTCTTGATTCTGTTCGGGATCATGCTGGTAAACAAGCGGCAAGATTTCAGCCCGATCTCAAAGTCTTGGGTGGGTAGAGCTGCTACGGGCGCAGTTTGTGTTGGCATTTTTGCGCTGCTGGGCACGATGGTGCTGGCAACACCTTGGGCAATTTCGCCCGCTGTTCCTATCGGCGATGCGGCAATTGTGGCGATCGGCAAGCATTTCTTCACAGACTTTTTGCTGCCGTTCGAGGTTGCTTCATTGCTGCTGCTGATGGCTCTGATTGGCGCAATTGTGCTCGCACGTCGTGATTTTCTACCGGGTGAGCAGGTTGAGACATCAGCGCAAGCAGCGCTTACGCTGCCAGAGCGTCCACGTGAACTGGTTTCTGGAAACCCCAAATAGTTCTTTTTCGGGCGTTTCATCTGTGCGGGCAGCTTGTCCCCTCTACACACTGAGCTTTTGTGAACCTATTAAACTATGCAGCTTGAATTCTTTTTGCTAGTTGCCGCTGCGCTGTTCTGTATTGGCATCTTTGGTCTAGTTACCAGCCGTAATGCAATCCGGGTATTGATGTCGATCGAACTGTTGCTCAACTCGGTCAACCTCAATTTGATGGCGTTCTCCAACTACCTTGATCCCGAAGAAGTTAAGGGACAGGTGTTTGCTGTGTTTGTGATTTCAATTGCGGCTGCCGAAGCCGCTGTGGGGTTGGCGATCGTCCTGGCGATCTACCGCAACCGCGACACAGTGGATATGGAGCAGTTTAATTTGTTGAAGTGGTAGAAAGAGATATGTCAGACTTTGGTTGGGTAAGCCGTCCGGTCAAAGTCTGGCGAAATTAATGTGCAACTAAAGCAGGTCATCATTATTCACAAGGCAGACGATTCACTGAGTCGTCGGTATGCAGTGCGGTGCGCCCAAGAGTTGGAGCAGCGGGGCTGTCGTGTGTTGATGGGTCCAAGTGGCGCAAGAGACAACCCCTACCCGGTGTTTTTGGCATCGGTGCATGAGCCGATCGATTTTGCGCTGGTGCTGGGTGGAGATGGCACAACGTTGGCGGCGGCACGACACCTTTCGCCTGATGGTATTCCCATCCTGGCGGTAAATGTCGGCGGGCACTTGGGTTTTTTAACTGAACCTGCTGATGTCCTCAAAAATTCTGAGCAGGTCTGGGATCGTTTGGCGACCGATCGCTTCGCAATTCAGCGCCGTATGATGCTGCAGGCAACAACGTTTGAGGGCAACCGTACAAATCAGGAGCCGATGAGCGATCGTTACCTCGCTCTGAACGAAATGTGCATCAAGCCTGCCTCTGCCGATCGAATGATCACCTCTTTCCTGGAAATGGAAATTGATGGAGAGGTGGTCGATCAATATCAGGGTGATGGTTTGCTGGTGGCAACGCCAACAGGATCAACTTGTTACACGCTGGCAGCGGGTGGACCTATCTTGCATCCTGGCATGAATGCCATCGTTGTTACACCAATATGTCCGCTCAGCTTATCGAGCCGCCCAATTGTGCTGCCGCCTGGATCAGTCGTTAGCATTTGGCCCCTAGCCGATCGGGATCTGAACACGAAGCTCTGGATGGATGGCGTTTTGGCAACAGCGATCTGGCCTGGCCAGCGTGTAGATATCCGGATGGCAGATCGGCCGGCTGACTTTATCCTGCTACGAGAAAACTACTCTTATTACCAAACGCTGCGCGAAAAGCTTCAGTGGGCAGGCGCATTGGTGCATTACAACAATAATCACCGCAATTAAAGTATTATTCTAGCCGCGTTCCTAGCTGCCTTAAATCCAGGACGTAGCCTCCTGTGACTAAATAGACGCTCTCTGCAATCATCCCAATTTGACGGGTTAAGTTGCCGAGGCGATCGCGGAATCGTCGCCCGCTTGGATAGGCAGGGACGACTCCCCAACCTGTTTCTTCGGCAACTAGCACAACTTGGCAGGCTGCCTGCTGCAAGCTCAGCAGCAGACCCTGCATGGTCTCTTGCCAGGCAGCCTCGTCTTGCTCTAGCACATTAGCCAGCCAGGTTCCCAGTGAATCTATTAGCAGACATTCTGAGGCAGTGGCTTGCTGAACTGCAGAAGCGAGATCGATTGGCACGATCCACGTTTGCCAATGGGCAGGTCGTCGGAGCTGGTGTTGCAAGATGCGATCTTGCCATTCTGGATCACTCGGGTCAGCTTGGGCAGTCGCTACGTAAACAGCTGATTTACCAGATTGCGCTGCCAGCTTTTCTGCCCACTCGCTCTTGCCCGACCGGGCTGAGCCCGTGACTAAAATAAGTCGTGCAGCAATTGGTGCCATAGGGAGCGAAGAGTCCTTCTCAGAAAATCACAATCGTCGGGAAGAGAAATAGTTAGAATTAATTTTAAGTAAATATTTAGGTTTGTGCGGTTTGAGAGAGGGCAACCATGAAACCCGATTTGAGACGGATTGCGGCAACGCTTGGGCAACTGCATGGGGCAGCCCCGCCAGAGCCAGGGTTTTCAATCGACTCAATTCGAGCCGAAGATCAGCCTGTCGTTAAGCAGCCGCGATCGCAGATTCAAACCTTTCCGTTGCCCCGACCAGGTCAAAGCTTCCCAGGGATTCGTTCTACCGCCCTATCGGCTACCCCTGTGGAATCTATTCAGCCGCCGCTGCTGTCTCAGAAACCAGCTCAAGCTTCAAACACTAGCCAAGCCGCTCTGGACTCTACAGCAAGCCGCCCTATTGCTGAAATTGTGCAGCCGTTCCCAGTTCAGCAGCAGGAGTCTAAAGCACCAGTGCTACCGCGCTCGAAGCCCCTTAGTATTAGCCACCATCGGCATGCCAGCAATCCTGGCTTGGCAGTTACGCTACTCAAGGAAATTGAAGCGCGAGTTATGGTTTGGCAACAAGAGCTGGAGCAGATCATTCAGCAAATTCGCTCCCTCTATGCCGAAGGACCTATCGTTGATGGCTGGCTTGAGTCTCAGTCTGCTGCTGACACTCAATCGCACAGATCACAGCCTTTGACGCACTCGATCGATCTGGCAACCCTACGCCATGCTGAGGTTGCCCATCTACTTGAGTATGTTGAAGAGCTCTGTAGGGTCAAACAGCCGCCTCTTGAGCAGGCAGAAGCTGGAACTAGCTACCGCCTTTGTGGGCTAGATGCAGATGGGAAACTGTGGTCACGCCCTTGTCCAGCCCAGCAAGTTCCCTATGTGAGCTTGGCTATTGCTCGTTACCAGAAACTGCGAATTCTGTTTAGCAAAAAACAATCCTTAGAAAATCGCCTGCAGCAGCTCGTACAATCCTTAACGCTGCTACATGGGCAGTTAAATGAGCTATGAATTATGAATTGGTGAGCCCAAGTTAGTGGGTCCGTTCTGCCTGCGCCAAGCATAGGCAGAACGAATAGCTACAAATAGACCTACTGCACCATTCCGCCTGCTGCTTGGAAACGAGCGCGAGCGCGACGCAGCGCTTTCTCTGCTTGGATCTGCTCTTGGCGAGAGGTGCCACTGCGTGCTTGACTTAAACGGGCTTCGGCATCGCTATAAGCTTGACGAGCAGCTTCTCGATCGATGTTGTCACCCCGCTCTGCGCCGTTGACCAGGATCGTCACCTCATCATTTTCGACTTCTGCGAAGCCACCCATTAAGGCAATTGCCACCCAATCCTTGCTGTCACGTACTCGCATCACACCAATATCCAAAGCGCTAAGCAAGGGGGCGTGACCTGTGAGAATTCCCAACTGTCCCGTAGTGCTAGGCAGAATCACTTCCTCTGCCGAAGAATCCCAGACTGTTTTATCTGGGGCAATGACGCGAACGGTTAATGCCATAGTGGTTTTAATTGATAAAGTCTATGGGTTAGGCTCCGCACTGCGGAGCCTAACCCGTCTTCCTACTTGCCTTCTGCCTTCATCTTCTCGCCTTTGGCGATCGCTTCATCAATATCGCCAACTAGGTAAAAGGCTTGCTCTGGCAGGCTGTCGAGTTCCCCAGAGAGGATACGCTTGAAGCCTTGAATGGTCTTCTCCAGCGTCACGTATTTGCCCGGAGCGCCTGTGAACACCTCTGCCACGAAGAATGGCTGTGACAGGAAGCGCTCGATCTTGCGGGCGCGCGCCACCGTCAAGCGATCGTCTTCTGAAAGCTCGTCTAGACCCAGAATGGCAATAATGTCCTGTAGCTCTTTGTAGCGCTGCAGGGTAGACTGTACAGCTCGCGCGGTCGAGTAGTGGTCTTCGCCTACAATGTTGGCTTGCAGCATCGTAGAGGCAGAGTCCAACGGATCTACAGCAGGGTAGATACCTTTTGCTGCCAGACCACGAGATAGTACAGTAGTTCCGTCGAGGTGAGCAAACGTGGTTGCCGGAGCGGGGTCGGTCAAGTCGTCTGCAGGTACATAAACCGCCTGAATCGAGGTAATTGAGCCTTCAGTCGTCGAGGTAATCCGCTCCTGTAGATCGCCCACGTCTGTACCGAGGGTGGGCTGGTAACCTACCGCAGAAGGCATCCGTCCCAACAGCGCCGACACTTCAGAACCTGCCTGCACAAAGCGGAAGATGTTATCAACAAACAGCAATACGTCCTGCTTGTTCACATCGCGGAAGTATTCTGCCATCGTCAAGCCCGACAAACCGACACGCATCCTAGCTCCGGGCGGCTCGTTCATCTGCCCATAAACCAGCGCAATCTTAGAATTGGCGGGATTGTCTTTGTCAATTACGCCAGACTCGATCATCTCGTTGTAAAGGTCATTGCCTTCACGGGTGCGTTCGCCCACGCCTGCAAATACCGACACGCCACCATGCTGGGTTGCAATGTTGTTGATCAACTCCATCATAATGACGGTCTTGCCGACACCCGCACCGCCAAACAAGCCAATCTTGCCACCGCGACGATAGGGAGTCAGCAGGTCAATCACCTTAATGCCCGTTTCAAACACGGAGGGTTTAGTTTCAAGCTCGGTCAGCTTGGGAGCTGCCCGATGGATTGGTGAGGTTTCCTGAGTATCTACTGGACCTTTGTTGTCTACGGGTTCGCCCAAAACGTTGAAGATGCGACCTAGAGTTGCAGTGCCAACGGGGACACTGATCGGTGCACCTGTATCTACGGCTTCCATACCGCGCACCAAGCCATCAGTGGAACTCATTGCCACCGATCGCACTTGGTTGTCGCCTAAGAGCTGCTGCACTTCGCAAGTGACAGAAACTTCTTGCCCTGCGGTATTTGTACCTTTAATCTCTAAGGCGTTGTAGATTCTGGGCATTTGCCCAGCCGCGAATTTAATGTCTACAACGGGACCGATAATCTGGGTGATATAACCAACGTTGGTTTTTTCTGCTGTGGTGACCATGCTTGCGCCTATCGTGTGATCAGCTTAAAAGACTTGACGAAAGAGTTGAAACAGCCTGGACTTCTGGCTTGTACTTTTGGCTTGTATTTTTGTAACAGCAGCCACTCTTCAGGTTATCACTGAATGGGATCGCTTAAGAAATTTTGAAAAAATGATTAGGCAATTATTCGCTGCAGGGGCGATCGAACATGGTGCAGTTTTCAAAACCATCCGGATGCTTGCTTCTATCGAAAGAACATCAAGAAGGTAGATGCACCCTGACTTATAGCTCCCAGGTCATTTCGATGGCTCTGGGAGTTTCTGTTGCCTGAATCACCTTCTCAGATCTGTTCTGTAGTGGGACCTCGCGCTCAAACCAAGCTTGTGACAGTTTTTAAAGGATTAAGCCTTGCATGTTTAACATACAAGGCTTAATCCTTTTTTGAAGTGGCGGGGAGCGGATTTGAACCACTGACCTTCGGGTTATGAGCCCGACGAGCTACCAGGCTGCTCTACCCCGCGATGTCCTTATTTAATATAACGAAGAAAGCCAGAAGTGACAACCCCAAATCCAAAATAATGAGCGCCTCTCCTAAAAAAGCGGCTCTGATGAAGCAGAGCCGCCCACTCTAGAACTTTGGTTAAACCTTAATTAGCGCACAGTTCCTGCAGCTTTCGTCATGTCGATCGGCTTCATGAAATAGAGCCGCACCAGATTGATGCCGATTCCTGCTAGCAGCGGCAGTTTTCGCAGCAGTTTGACAGCTTTAGGTGCGCTTGAGCTGCTCACCTCAGCTAGCCTTAGGTTTATGGCAGCCGAATTGTCTAGCAAGCGGAAGAAGTCGGGATGGGCAACGTTCAGGATCACCGGGAAAACACGACCTGCCGTTTCATTCGTCTTTTCAATGACGTGAATGTCATAATCTCGTGCATTCAGACCCAGCGAGGCATAAAAGCCCGATCGCTGAATGTCGTTTAGATACATTGTGGCGAACACCGACAGCAGGAAGAAGCGGCTCCACAGCTTTGCCTTCCAGTCGTTGAGGAACTGCGGCTGCGCCTTCATGATCGCATCAAAGAAATCACCATGGCGGTTTTCGTCTTGGCACCAGTTCTCAAAGAACCGGAATATGGGATAGAGGCGATTTTCAGGATGAGCTTCTAGATGGCGGAAGATAGTGATGTAGCGCCAATAGCCGATCTTCTCCGAAAGGTAAGTGGCATAGAAAATGAACTTAGGCTTGAAGAAGGTATAGCTCTTGCTTGCTGTCAAAAAGCCTAGATCTAGCTGCAGCCCAAAGTCAGACATCGCTTTGTTGAGGAACCCGGCATGGCGAGCTTCATCACGAGACATCAGCGAAAAACACTCCGCCAGCACTGGGTTTCGCCCTTTCAGCTTTCTCGAAAGCTCCTTGTAGAGCAGGAAGCCGGAAAACTCAGCGGTGCAGGAGCGCTCTAAGAATTCGATAAACAGCCGGCGGGTTTCACCATCAATGTGATCCCAGGATTGCTGGAACTCTTCACTCCGGACGAAGTGATGACGGTTATAGTCTGCCCGGAACTCTTCTAAGATGGCAAGCAGCTCGTCTTCGTTGACAGAGATGTCCATGTTTGCCATCTCCTCAAAATCGGTGGTGTAGAACCGAGGAGTGAGAATGGTGTCTTCAGTAGGAACCTTGACTCCAGGACGAAGTTCTTGAATATCCGCTTTTTTGAGAGAATCTACCATGAGTACCTTTACGCTCGCTTCAGTCTTGCGTCCAAATTTCCATAACTGAGACCACTAGAGCAATTGCTGTGGCGAATCTTAGTCACGAAATTTAGCTAGCCTTACCTTGATTAAAATGCAGTCTTTATCGCCTTAACAGTCTACCAAGCTCAAGTATCACGCTGATTGTCGAGGATGTTAAGAGTTGCAACAAGATGTACGGTTTTATGGATGGCTGACGTCAGCAATAATCAGCAATAATCATGTCGAATCTATGGGTGCTGGTAGAGGCACAAGCCGCATTTCTCTTCAACGGCAACTCTGTTCACAGTGTGATGGTTTTAGCAAGCGCCGCCTTCCTCGATTACCAAATTGGCGATCCGTGGAACTGGTTGCATCCTGTTCAAGTAATGGGCAAGTGCATCGAACGCTACACTCAATTCTGGTTAAAGCGATCGCAGTCGCCTCTCGCGTTGCAAATGGCAGGCGTAGGTCTGGCATTTGGGCTGATCTTCGGTAGTGGCTTTGTAGGGTGGCTGATTGTTCAAGCTGCCACATTGCTGCACCCCCTGTTTGGGTTAGCAACTGAAAGCATTTTACTAGCAAGCTGCTTCGCTGGACGTAGCCTCAGAGCTGCTGCTGAAGATGTTCTTCAACCCCTTGCCCAAGCTGATCTAACTGCTGCCCGCAGCAAGCTCAGTCTTTACGTGGGTCGAGATACAGCAGACTTATCTGAAGCAGATGTTCTGCGGGCCGTGCTGGAGACTGTGACTGAGAATGCGACAGACGGTGTTATGGCTCCGCTGTTTTGGGCGATCGTCGGCGCAATTCTGCCAATCGGACCTGTCCCTGCTGCTCTCGCTTACAAAGCTGCCAGCACTCTCGATTCCATGATTGGCTATCGAGAAGCACCCTACACACAAATTGGTTGGTGCAGCGCTCGGCTGGAAGATTGTCTCACTTGGATTCCTTGTCGGCTCACGGTATTGACGATCGCTATTCTCTCTGGCAAGCCTCAGAGAGTTTGGCAAATTTGCCAGCGAGATGCCTCTAAAGATCCTAGCCCTAACGCAGGCTGGAGCGAATGCGCGTATGCAGTGGCCCTCAACGTTCAGGTTGGCGGAGTCAATCAGTATCGTGGTGTTGTCAAGCCGAAGCCTTTATTAGGAGAACCTTTACGCCCAATTTCGGCGAATATTATTCGGCGGGCAACTCACTTGACACGGTACAGCTTCTTGCTGTGGCTGGCGATCGGTTTTGCCCTCATCTCCATCTTCTAGTTTAAATAGCTTCATCATTCCTTAGAACAGCCTCCCTGTTATCAAACCCCTCATGAAGATTGCCGAGCGGTTCCCACGGTAAATTGAGTCTCTGGGCTAGGATGACCACAATAACGTTTTGTAGATGATAGCAACGCTTCTCTTAAGCTAGCAGCATTGTTCCTGTGAGGTTCTTCAGGATTTAGGCGGGAGCAGATACTCAATGTGAGATGAATTTTGTCCTTGAAGCAAAGGCTAATCGAAACCCCCTCTAGAGGGTTAGTCTGCTGAGGTTAAGACCTGGGAACTTTACAGTCAGAAGTAATCTTCCTGGTTAAATTAGCCAATTGCCCCTCTCGCAGCCACATTGCCTTCGCATCTCTATGGAGCCACTATGCCCGATCAAGCTTACGACCCCCCGGAGCCATCCATGCAAACCGACCAACAGGGTGATTACAACGATGAAACTACCGAAAAAGAGCCTTCTGTCAAAGCAAAAGTCATTCGTGGCTCAGTTTGGACAATCTTCGGGCATGGGTCAAACCAGGTTATCCGTTTAGGCAGCAACCTCGTCCTGACACGATTGCTATTCCCAGAAGCCTTCGGATTGATGTCTTTGGTTCAGGTCTTCATGATTGGACTAGAGCTGTTCTCTGATGTTGGAATTATTCCCAGTATCATTCAGAACAAGCGGGGGAACGACCCAAAATTCCTGAATACAGCTTGGACTATCCAAGTATTCCGGGGATTGGCACTGTGGATTTGTTCTTGTGCGCTCGCTATCCCGGCAGCCCGTTTTTATCATGAACCTATGTTAGGGCAGTTGTTGCCGGTGGTCGGTATCAACGCTGCTCTCGCAGGTCTAAACTCCACCAAGCTAGCAACCGCAAACCGAAAAATTGAGCTAGGGCGATTGACTGCTTTGGAATTAGGCTCCTATGTGCTGGGAGTCCTCAGTATGATCGCCGGTGCTTGGGTAACTCGCTCGGTCTGGTCGCTGGTTGTAGGCGGTTTTATTACCGCACTGGCAAAACTGCTTCTTAGCCACTTCTACCTCCCAGGGGAGCGCAATCGGTTTTACTGGGACCGTGAGGCATTTGGAGAACTGCAGCGCTTCGGACGATGGATCTTTGTAAGTACTATGCTGGGGTTCTTCGTAGGGCAAGGCGATCGTCTGGTTGTAGGGCGGCTGATGGACGTGACGTTTCTGGGGATCTACGGGATTGCACTCATGTTATCCCGTGCCTTCGAGGAAATCATTATGCAAGTCACCAACAAAGTCCTGTTTCCTTTCTACTCAGAGCTATATCGAGAAAACCCCAAGGACGTTTACCGCATCCTCCGTAAGAACCGAATCATCCTAATTTCTCTCAGCTGGGCTGTCTCTCTCTTCTTCATTCTCTTTGGGCAGCTTCTGATCGATTTTCTCTATGACGAGCGCTACACCCAAGCCGGACGGATGCTGCAGATTCTCGCCATTAGCGGTTTGATTAGCTCTCTATACACCTCTTATGGAAATGTTCTGCTTGCTAGAGGGCAGACATTTGCGCTGACACTTCTGCTTGCTATTAACGCAGCTACTAAGTTCGGCGGCATGATGCTAGGAGGCTATCTGGGCGGTCAAAACGGCATCATTATTGGTCTTGCATTTTCTAGCTGGGTCTTCTATCCAGCAGAAATCTTCTTCTATGTTCGGGCTCGTCTCTGGCAACCAGAGGTTGATATTCCTGCATTTATCGGAGCAACGATTGTAGCAGCACTGTTTTTTTACTTCACTTAGTGTATTAGTGAAACAGAGAGAGCAAATGGGTTCTGTATAAGCCCCTTTTCCTTGAACTTAGATTCCGCATTGTATTCTGTCTATTGCAAGCACACTGTTGATCTATGGCATCTCAAGAGTCCCAAATATGCATTCCGCTCGTCTCAGTTGTTATGCCTGCCTACAACGCTGAGCGATATTTAGCTGAATCACTGGACAGCGTTCTAGCACAAACGTTGAAGGATTTTGAACTGATTGTGGTTGATGATGGTTCAACGGACAAAACCCTGGAGATTCTGAAGAGCTACCAGAGTCGTGACGACCGCCTCCGGATCATTAGCCGACCCAATACAGGGATTGTAGGTGCCTTAAACGATGGGTTGGCAGCTGCTAAGGGTGAGTTTATTGCCCGCCTAGATGCAGATGATATTGCTTTTCCTGAGCGCTTCTCAAAACAAGTTGCCTATCTACAGCAGAACCCTGATTGTGTTGTTGTCGGGTCATACGTTCTGCTGATTGACAGTGAAGGTAGCCCAATCAGCGAAGCGGAGGTTCTACTTACGCATCAGGAAATCGATGAAGGTCATCTCAATGGCGCGCCCTGGCAGATTTATCACACAGCCGTTTTGATGCGAAGAGCGATCGCCGAAAAAATTGGTGGTTATCGGGAGGGCTACACTGCCGCAGAAGATGTTGACTTCTTTATGCGGATGGCTGAGTGTGGGCAAATTGTTAACCTTCCCGTTCCTTTAACTAGATATCGCCAGCATCTTTCCAGCATTGGTCATACCAGTGAGAACAGACAGATTGCCAATAGCTACAAAGCTATTAATGATGCTCGCACGAGACGAGGACTTGTTCCACTCAAGCCAGAAGAGTACAACACGGCTCCAACCCACAGATTTACACTGGCGGATCATTACCGCAAATGGTCATGGTGGGCGTTGGCTTACGGGAACTTGAAGGCCGCCCGTAAATATGCGCTTGCAGCGTTTAAGCAACAGCCCTTCTCTGTTGAATCTTGGCGATCGATGTATTGTACCCTCAGAGGGTACTGAAGACAAAGGAACAGCAATCGCAAGCAGTTCAAGGGTCGTCTATGTCATTGAGTCATTAGTCAAGGAAATTTGTTGAATTACTGAATCTTGAATTGGATTATGGAAACCATGGCGACACCGGCACCACCTCTTGTCAGCATCATCATCACTGTCCGAAACGCTGAAGCTTTCATTTCGGAGACCCTAGCCTCAATTCTTAGAGAGCACCAAGTGCCTTTGGAAATTATCCTAGTGGACAATGGCTGTACGGATGCAACGGTTGAGAAGGCGAAAGCATTTAACGATGAGCGGATACGAGTGGTTCAAGGTCCTTGCAAAGGAATTTCTCCTGCCCTTAATGTCGGTTACAGAGCAGCCTCTGGGAAGATTATTATGCGGTGTGATGGAGATGACTTGTTTCCTGCCGATCGTATTAAGCGTCAGGTAGCATGGCTGGATGCTCATCCAGAATTTGGTGCCGTTTGCGGTGGTTTCTCAACCATTGATGTCAAGAGTACTCTACTAGCCGACTTGGGACTCGATTCTGATGAAGTAGAGATCACAGAAGAGCTACGCAATGGTAAAACTCGTACCCACATTGGTACTTTCGCAATGCGAGCTGAAGCAGTAGCAGCCTCTGGCTACAGCCGAGAATACTTTGACTGCTTTGAAGACATCGATTTTCAGCTCCGTTTGGGCGAAGCTTGTCGGGTTGGTTACCTACCCCAAACTGAGTACTACTATCGGCTACATTCTACATCAGTCACCCATTCTCAGAGTAATACACTACGGGAGTTCTATGATGCGACTGCACTAGAATTTCAGCGGCAGCGTCGCAGCCAAGGCGAAGATGACCTACAGCGTGGTTGCCCTCCTCCAATTCCTCAAAAGGATAACAAATCAGGAATCAGTACAGTGGCGCATATACAGGGAATGCTGATTCATTGCGCTTGGACGGCTCATCAAGAAGGACAGAAACGGAAATCCTTGACCTATGGGACAAGAGCAGTGATGACCCGTCCGGCAAACTTGGAAGCATGGCGCAATTTATTTGCACTGGCGGTGAAGCCCACTCGCCGCACGCTAAAAATGTCTGGGCGTGCGTAGAGGCTAGTCCCTACAAGCTTCCTCAATTTTCTTCTTCATGCAGCGGACGCTGATAGCTCAGTATCCTTGCTTACTGTTGAAATTTCAAGATGGTAAATGTCTTATGTTAGTTGATGCCCGTAGCCTATCGGACAACGAAACGATCGAAACCGAAGTCTGTATCGTTGGTTCGGGTCCTGCTGGAATGACGATCGCGCGGGAGCTGATCGGTCAAAATTTCCGGGTTTGCCTGCTAGAGAGCGGGGGTTTAGAGCTAGATGCAGAGACTCAATCTTTGGCAATGGGGCAGACAGAAGGCGATTTTTATACACCACTGCATGAAATTCGTCAGCGCCGCTGTGGAGGCACGGCTAACACTTGGGACATCAAATTTACCCCCAGTCAGACGGGTGTCCGATACGTGCCGCTTGATCCTATCGATTTTGAGCAGCGTGATTGGGTGCCCTATAGCGGCTGGGCGATCAATCGTAGCGACCTTGATCCTTACTACGATCGCGCCCAAACCGTTTGTCAAATTGGTCCCTATTCCTACGATACAGAAGCTTGGGCGGACGCTCAAACGCCTGTTCTACCGTTTAAGGGCGATCGAATTGTAACTTCGATGTTTCAGTTTGGACCGAGCTCTGCCTTTACGCAAGACTGCCGTGATCAGGTGAAGCAATCCAAAAACGTGACATTGTACCTGAATGCCAACGTGGTTGAACTAGAGACAAATGCTACCGCTTCAATGGTCACTGGGGTACGGGTAGCTTGTTTATCCGGTCAAGAATTTCGAGTAGCGGCGAAGCAGGTGATTTTGGCAACGGGCGGCGTTGAGAATGTCCGCTTGCTGCTGCTGTCAAATCGGGTACAGGAGTCTGGATTAGGCAATCACCATGATCAGCTCGGTCGATATTTTATGGATCATCCTTTAGTCCGGACTGGGATGTTTTTTCCAAACGATCGCAATATCTTCAATGCCACTGCCATTTATGATTGGCGCAGAGTGAAGAACACGCTGGTCATGGGAAGACTAGCTCTGTCTGAAAAAACCCTCCGCGACGAAAAACTTTTGAATACCTGCGCGATTCTTTTCCCCCGGTATCCCATTCATCAATTTGAAGCGGTTGCTGCACTAAAGCGATTGCTAGGTGTTTCTAAGAGAGCTGATAACCAAAGTGCTATTCAGGATCTACTAAAAGCTGCAACAGGCGTTCACAAAATCGTTGGCGCTGCCTATCTGTCGATCGCTAAAAGACCACCCCTTAGAGAAGCGGAGCTAGACTTGGGTGGCTGGTCGCAAATGGCAGATAAGCCTAAGAAGCTGGGATACTTTGAGGTGATTATGCCGACTGAACAGGCTCCTGATCCAGATAATCGTTTGACTCTGAGTGAGGAACGCGATCGGCTAGGCTGCCCGAGAGTAAAACTGCATTGGCGCTGGCGAGACATAGATATTCAAAGCCTCAAGCGGACGCAAGTGATTTTGGCAGAAGAGATCGCTAAATCGGGGCTAGGGCGGCTAGAAATTGCTCGAAATGGAGATTTACCTCAGATACTATCACCCGGAATGCATCATCCTATGGGCGGTACTCGAATGCATGCAGATCCGAGACAGGGTGTAGTTGATGCCAACTGCAAAGTTCATGGAGTCTCTAATCTTTTCGTTGCAGGGACTTCGGTCTTTCCAACGGGCGGATTTGCAAACCCAACGCTGACGATTGTAGCAATGTCTATTCGATTGGCAGACGAAGTTAAACGGACCGTTACTGCTAACCAAGAACTGGCTGTTTGAGCACAATACAGCACTTTGCGCTGAAACAAATTAGATTATTTTTTGGCAGCTGTGCAAAACACTGTCAGCTTTCTTCTTTGGCAAAGAGTATGGGTAATGATTCGCCCTGCTCTTTGCCAATTTCGCATGATATTACTGTAGCCAAATAGCTTAGGGCATTTTTGTGAACACGCTCCAGCCACAAAAATTGTCTTTGTCTTAGCTGTTGTGTTTTAGTTGTTGTCACAACGACTATCAGTTCTTAGTATCGAAATCTACTAATGCCACAAGCTGCTAGGTGAAGCGATCGCCTGCAGTTGCCGCTGCTTGTGCTAACTTCTTGCCTTCCTACACGAAGGTAAATGCTTCCACCTGGGTGCGACCGTGGAAATACCATTAAATGATGCTCAAATTTTATACTGCATTTACTTAACAGTAGCTTTAAACGACCAAAGCTACCTGAAAAGCGCTGCATCTATCCAAGGTATTAGGTTTTACTATTCCTGTAGATATATTAAGTATCGATTTGATACGTATTTCTAGTGAAATTTCTCGAACAGCTTTGTATAAAACAATAAGGGATGAATAAATTGAGTGTGATATACAACACTAGAAAAGCAAACTTTCGTGCTGATTTCTTTGTTGTTTTTAATACTTAGTAAAGTTAACGTCACCCCTTGCCATGCTAATTGATGCACGTACCCTTGCTACAGACGAGGCTATTCAGACCGAAGTTTGCATAATTGGTTCAGGTCCCGCCGGATTAACGCTAGCTCGTGAATTTCTTGATCAAGATTTCAAGGTTTGCCTGCTAGAGTCGGGAAATTTACAACCTGATCCAGATACACAAGCGCTTTGCCAGGGTGAAGTAGTTGGTGATCCCTTTCCTGCATTAGATATTATTCGTCGTCGTCAGTGCGGTGGAACAGCACATGCTTGGGAACTCCCTACAGATGTCCATCAAATTGGCGTAAAATTTGTTCCCCTAGACCCGATCGACTTTGAACAACGAGAATGGATACCCTACAGCGGTTGGCCCTTCGATCGCGCTCATTTAGATCCGTTCTACGAGCGTGCTCAAGCGGTTTGTAAGATTGGAAAATATGCTTATGATGCAGAAGACTGGGCGACCGCCGAAGCTCCTACACTGCCGTTTGTTGGCGATCGCGTTAAGTCCTCGGTCTTTCAGTTTGGAGACAGTCTAGTCTTCACGCGTGACTATCGAGATCAAATTATTAAATCTAAGAACGTTACGCTTTACCTAAATGCCAATGTCGTAGAACTAGAAACCGATGATTTTGCCAAAACGGTTACAAGTGTAAGAGTGGCTTGCCTATCTGGAAAGCAGTTTCGAGTTTCTGCCAAAATCGTCATTATGGCAGCGGGTGGTGTAGAAAATGCCCGCCTGTTGTTGTTGTCGAATCGAGTTCAGCAGGCTGGTTTAGGAAACCAACATGATGTAGTGGGACGGTTCTATATAGATCACCCACTGGTTCGGACAGGCATGTTTATTCCATCCGATCGCAATCTTTTTAATGCAGTGAATCTGTACGACTGGATCAGAGTCAACAATCTCTTAGTAAAGGGCAGAATTGGCTTAACAGATGAAACCATGCGGTCTGAACACCTCTTACACATGGCATCCATGATTTCTCCCAGGTATCCCAGTTATGAAACAGAAGCAGCTTGTGCCTTGAAACGTCTGTTGGGTGTGGGCGGAAACCGCACCAAATCCCAGAACTATCTTCGAGATATCTCTCAGGTTGTAATAGGCGCTGATGACCTAGCAAGTGCAGTTTTCAGAAAACTATTTGTTAAGCAACCTGCTGCCATTCCAGATGGTTGGTCGGATATTTCTAATAAAGAGAAGAAGTTTGGACACTTCGATGTGTTTAGCCCTACAGAGCAAGCGCCTGACCCGGACAACCGCTTGACTTTGAGTGAGCAACGCGATGCTTTGGGTTGTCGTCAGAGCAAATTGCACTGGCGCTGGCGCGATATAGATGTCCGTAGTGTAGAACGACATCAGCAAATTTTGGCGGAAGATATTGCTCGCTCTGGGCTAGGTCAGCTGAAGATTGTTCAAGAGAATGGTAGACCTTTGCTTCCGGGACCGGGAGCGCACCATCCTATGGGGGTGACTCGGATGCATGTTGATCCGAAACAAGGTGTGGTGGACGCAGATGCCAGAGTGCATAGTACTTCCAATCTATTTATTGCAGGAAGCTCGGTTTTTCCAACCGGTGGATTTGCAAATCCAACCTTGACGATCGTGGCACTGTCGATTCGGCTGGCTGATACTGTGAAACAGACGATCGCCCTCGACAAAATGGTACTCGTGTAAACTCTGGCAATTGCAGGTTAAGCTGTCTATGCCAAAGTCTTAGCTGCAAAGCGGTATTTATGAAAATTACGTTCGTGATGGCGAGTGCATTTGACCTCTCTGGAGGCGATCGTGTAATTGCTACCTATGCTGACTGCTTGCGTAAGCGGGGTCATGATGTAGTAGTGGTATCTCGCCCAAGATCGCCAATTACGCTTCGCGATCGAGTACGCGCTTTGCTCAAAGGAAAGGGATGGCTTTCTCAAGAGAAGAAGCCATCCCATTTTGATGATTTACAGGTGACTCGCTACCTGATCGATAGTTTTCGCCCCGTGGTCGATGCTGACCTGCCTGATGCAGATGTTGTGATTGCAACTTGGTGGGAGACTGCGGAGTGGGTTGCTAATCTCTCACTCAGTAAAGGTGCAAAAGCCTACTTCGTTCAGCATCACGAAGTTTTTGATTATTTACCTAAGGAGAGAGCGGAAGCTAGCTATCGACTACCCTTGCATAAAATTACGATCGCCCAGTGGCTCGTTGATGTGATGCGAGTTCAGTATAACGATGAGGTTGTTTCTCTCGTTCCCAATAGTGTTGATACTCTCCAGTTCTATGCGTCACCTCGCGGTAAACAGCCTACTCCTGTCGTAGGAATGACTTATTCGCAAACGCCCTGGAAAGGGTGTGATATTAGCCTCAAAGCTTTTTCCTTGGCAGCTCAGCAAGTTCCGGAACTTAAGCTTGTTGCTTTTGGCAGCAGTGAGCCAACGCCAGAGCTACCTTTACCTGCAAGTGTAGACTTTACATTCCGCCCCTCACAGGCAACTTTAAAGGAGCTATACGCCAGCTGTGATGCGTGGCTATTTGGCAGCCGTATTGAAGGGTTCGGTTTACCTATTCTGGAGGCGATGGCATGTCGCACTCCAGTGATTGGAACGCCTGCTGGAGCTGCTCCTGAGCTTTTGGCAGAGGGAGCAGGACTGTTGGTGAGCCCAGAAGACCCGGAGGACATGGCAAGGGCAATTGTTAAGCTGTGCAGATTTTCGGAAAGCGAGTGGAAGGCAATGTCTGATATGGCTTATGTTAAAGCGACAAGCTACACGCTGGAAAATGCAGTGGACTTGTTTGAGTCAGCGCTGAAAACTGCGATCGAGCGACAGCAACGGGGAGAGCTTGCCTTAGGTCGTACGAGAGCAGACAATGCCTAGTCCGATTAGTTATGTTTTTGTTGAGATGCAAGTAGAGAATTGTGTTTCTTGACAATCCTAACTTTGACAAAACTGAATCTATGGGCAAGCCAATCAAAGTTTCGATAAAGGCGCGTCTTCCTAGCCTGGTATCCTAAACAGACTTTGATATCCTTTAGCTGTAAGACGAGTTGTAAAGTGCGATACTTTTGGCTTTGCGGTAGATAACTTTGCAGCAGAGTATTGGATTTTGGAGGAAAGTGTGAAGCTGAATACAACGTATTTTATTGATCCGGAATATTTGAGCGATTTAGCAGAGAAGAATCGTGAGGCATATCAATCTGCAAAACCGTTTCCTCACATTGTGATTGACAATTTTCTCCCAGAAGCGCTGTTAGACGAAATTTTGAATGAATTTCCCAATCCTAACAGCATTGACTGGCAAAAATTTGATGCCTCTGCTGAGAAAAAGTTGGCATCTAAGTCGGAGCTGCAAATGGGTGAAATGACCCGCTCTCTGCTCTATCAATTGAACTCTTCTACCTTCATTACCTTCTTGGAACGCCTGACCAATGTGGATGGCTTGATTCCCGATCCGCATTTTGTGGGCGGCGGTCTGCATCAAATTGAGCGGGGTGGTTTTCTGAAGATGCACGTTGATTTCAACAAGCATGAGCGTTTGCGCCTCGATCGTCGTCTCAACCTGCTGATTTATCTCAACAAAGATTGGCAAGAAGAGTATGGCGGGCACTTAGAACTTTGGGACAAAGACGTCACGCAATGCAGCAAAAAAATTCTGCCGGTCTTCAATCGTTGCGTCGTTTTTACAACGACTGACTTTTCTTATCACGGTCATCCCGAACCGCTGAATTGCCCAGAAGATCGAAGCCGTAAATCCCTGGCGCTGTACTACTACAGCAATGGTCGTCCGGCATCTGAGATTCGGAGTGGTCATTCGGAGCATTCCACGCTGTTTCGTGCTCGTCCGGGTGAAACAATTCATCTTGAAAAAGAGCCGATCGCCGTTCGGGTGAAATCTTCAATTAAAAAGCTGATTCCCACTTTTGACAAGAATTAGTCTGGTACGGCGGGCAGATTGCAAAGCAAGAAGCTTGAGGTTTGTGTGGGGAAACTCATCCCCCCCCACAAACCTAGAGTGGAACCTATTTTGAGAAAGATTTGGCATTCAAATCTACGATCTGTTATAAAGCGCACATAGCACATCCTCACTCAATGTTGGTATAGAGGTTCTTATGGGGTTTTTCTTTCCCAATAACCCAGGTGGAGTTCCAAACATCATTGTTCCGATAGTGATGTTTCTTTGGATCCCTATAGTCCTCTATTTGTTTGCGAGCTTACCTGCTCGCAAAGCCGTTATTATTAGCTTCTTGGTGGCTTGGCTGTTTTTACCCCAAGCAGAGCTAATGCTACCGGGTGTCCCAGACTACAACAAGATATCGGCAACATGCTACGGCATCTTGCTTGCTACATTCATTTTTGATGTAGGGCGCTTCCAAACGTTCAAATTTGGCTGGCTTGATCTGCCGATGCTGATCTGGTGTCTCTGTCCGTTTGTCTCATCAATGACAAATGATTTAGGCGCTTACGATGGGTTCTCAGCGGCACTTGACCAAACGATGAGATGGGGAGTTCCCTATTTCTTGGGACGAATTTACCTCAACAATTTAGAAGGGCTGCGCCAGTTAGCAATGGGGATTTTTGTGGGTGGTCTGGTGTATGTACCACTCTGTTTAATTGAGGTTCGCTTAAGTCCCCAGCTTCATCGGTATCTGTATGGCGGCTTTCCTCATTCATTTGGACAGACTATCCGAGATGGCGGCTACCGTCCCAACGTTTTTATGGAAACGGGTCTGATGGTTGGAGCCTTCATGTTGGCGGCAACTCTGATCGGTATCTGGTTTTGGCAAACTGGTATGGTGAAGCAGCTTTGGAACATTCCTATGTCGTGGTTGGTCTGGACCCTGATTATCACGTTTGCATTGCTCAAGTCTTATGGAGCCTACTCCCTGCTGATTGTTGGCGTAGGGATTATGTTTATTGCCAAGCAGTTCCGTACAGCGTTGCCAGTTTATATGATTATTGTTGGAATTGGCGCATATCTGTACATTAACGCTGCGACTGAAACTTACTCTTCAGATCAATTGGTTGAAGCGCTCTCTAGCATCTTCCCGCCAGAACGGATTCAATCTTATGAATTTAGATTAGAGAATGAGGAACTGCTTGTAGATCGAGCTAGACAGCAAATCTGGTTTGGCTGGGGTGGCTTTGGACGATCGCGGCAGGTAATCAATGCGCTTGGCGAGCGGATAGAAGCAATTCAAGACAGCCTGTGGGTGATTGCCTTTGGTGCAAATGGCATGGTTGGCTTGGTGAGCTGCTTTACGGCGATGCTGCTGCCTGTAACGGCGATGTTTGTGGGACCTTATTCAGCACAGCACTGGTTTAATCGCAAGGTTGCAGGAGCAGCTGTTTTGGGGATAATTGTCGTTCTTTACATGGTGGACTGCGTTTTGAACGCGATGATTAATCCAATCTATATTCTTGCCTGTGGTGGAATTGCAAGTGTTGCAATGAAGCGATCGGAATTGCTGCAAGCTACAAGACAGGCTTTGCAGGGTCGGCGAACAAGAGCCAGAAGTTATGAAACGCCTGCATCTTAGATGTTGCTAAGGGACTGCCTCTAGTCAGGCTACACGTCGGGTGAAAAAACTCAGAATTACTAGCCAGCTTGCAGATAGAGAAAGGTTTTGCGATCGTCCAGAATCAGAGCAATAGATGCGCAGCTTCTTCAGGGAGTGGGCGTAAGCGTGGAGTGTCACCAGATGCTCGTTAGATGTGTTAGCGATTTGGTGTGGTGAACCTGCTGCCGATTAACCTTGGCAATCGTGTTTGTGCCCAAAGCTTCTTCAGATTGCAGCCAACATCGCTCAGTGATACAAGCTTTGGGTTAGCTCAAAGGTTTTAGAGGTTAAAGTGCCTTGATTAACTCGTGTCACGTTTGTAGAAAGCGTATATCGATTTAACCTACCAACCGATATAGCAATCTTAAATGGTTTGTGAGAGGCGGGCGAAGCCCGCCTCTCACAAACCATTTCACGACTCAAATAGGATCGCTATACTATTGCGCGGGTTTGCTAGCTCAACTATCGCACTGTTGAGCAAGTGATTAAAGGAATAAGGAATGCAGGGAGTTGGGCTGCTAGAACCTGCTCAATCCTCTGATGCTTCCGAAGATATAATTTGTGTTGTTGATCTAGAAGGTTTGAAGAAAGCTTACAGTGCCAGGCGCAATAAAGTTGTGTGGTGGTCCCTACGATGAAAATTTCAAGGCTCTTTGCTGATTCAAGTTGTGAATGATGCAGATCAAATTCCTCAAATCCTTTGCCGCGCTGTTGGTTACAGGTTTTGCCTTGGCGATTGTTCCGTGGGCAGTGTTAGCACAGACCACACCGGAGGCAAGTCCAGAAGCAACTCAAGCAGTGCTTACCCAAGTGCAACAGCTCTTTCCAGAACAGGTTTTTGCACTGCAAGCGGAATGCCCATCACCTAACACGCTTAACGTAGATGCTAGCAGCGATCCAACGCGAGCAAGCTTTATCTGCTGGTCTGCGCCAGCATCAGATGGTTCTCGAACGGGTGAAGCTTTAGGAACGCTGCCGCTGAGCGAAAATGACACAACCTTTGTAGAACCGCTGTCCTGTGTTGCTGGCGATCGAACCTGTGAAGCCTACTCACCCACACTGCGATCGCGCTACACAGAACAGCTTCAGCAGGCTGAATTTCAGTGTGCTGTTAAGGGCGGACATCTTTTCCTGACTGAATCAGCAGCAACGGTAAACGTCCGGTGCGGTTTTGTGGCAACCACCTTGTGGGACAACAATGGGGATGGTCGTGCAGATAACCAAGACCCCGTTAGCGTAGATATTTTGATCGGTACTTTTCCAAAGTCCTGAGGGCGACTTTAACTGAGCAGAACTATCCTGCCGCTACTGTACCAGCGATTGTGCTGATGCAATTCGATGTCTGACTAAGTAGCCCACCACTGCCAAATTTAGCAGTAAAATTGCCAATCGCTGCCAGGATAGAGAATGAACTACTTCATAAACCTCAATGGGCAGCGGTGCGCCCGCCATAATCAGCATCATTACAGATGCCCAGGGTTTGCCGTACCAAAGCCCTGCAGTGGCAGTTCCCAGGACGATCGCATAAATGCCTGACAGCCAAGCAATGAGGTGCAATGCTTGGGGCTCGAGATGTAGAAGCGTTTCAAGTACTTGATGGCTGTGAGTATAGTCCTGATTTGCCAGATACGTTTGTGCAATCGTCGTCAGCGCATCGTAGTGCCTTAGGCTCAATGCAGAAGCTAGACTGGTGGCTATCAGCGTGAAAACGGCTAAGCCCTTATAAGCAACAATTGCCTTCAACCCAGACGAGCGTTGAATTTGAACCGTCATTCCTTCCCCTCAAGCAGTTAACCTGTAGTGATAATAGCAATTTTGGTGATCCAATATCTAAACCAGTGGAATGATAAGCGCTGTATTGACTGTTAGTTGAGGCAACTCGTTAATGTACTTAGCTAACCACGCTTTAAAGTCTGCTTTTGGCGGGATGACGATCGCGCTTTAGCAATTTATCATGTGAAGACACAGAACATTCGATCTAAACACTGTGTCCAAGCTTGTCAGCCTGCTTGTGTTGTTAGCGCAAAGCTCAGAAATAAGCCTACCAGAGCCACTATCTCCATTTCGCTCTGGTGGATTTGAGCCTGGTGTTATTTCCATTGATGTTGGAACTCAGATTTTAGCGGCGCTGGTCGTCGGATTGTTGACTGCCTTTGCGTTTCAACTGCTGCTAACCAGTTTAGGAGTAGCGATCGGCATTACAGCACTGGGATTTCGCGTTGCTGCTGAGAACTTGCCGACGGAAACTGCATCTGAAAGCTCAGCTGAAGACCTAGAAGACTTAGATACGAAACCGCTCCGTTTAGGGAGTACCGCTTCAAAGATTGGAATTGCTGCTGGACTGAGCATTTTGGCCACGATCGACCTTGTTCTGTTTGCAGCCAGCTTTCTGGCGGTTAAGGTTACTCAGGTGGGCGACCCGATCGTCGGAGGGATGGTGGGTTTAGTAATTTGGTCAGCCTACTTTCTGATTTTGCTTTGGCTCAGCTCTGCTGCCATTAGCTCTGTGGTGGGTTCCATCTTGGGGTTAGCGACCGCTGGAGTGCGCCGACTCGTGACCGCAATTGGAGCAGCCTTCGCTTCTTCAAAGGAGAATCCGCTGACAGAGGAGGCTGCCATTGCCCTGATTCAGCAGGAGACGACGGTTAGCTTGGCGAACTTTCGCCCTTTGATTGAAGACTATCTGAAGGCAATCGTGCCGCCCAAACCTGACCTCGCTACTCTGCAGCAAGATCTATCCGCTCTAATGCAAGACTTTGAGCCGATTTTAGGTTCGCTTGACGTGAACGATCGTCAGCGCTTTGTTGATTTAATTCAACAGCGGACGGGCTTATCGGAGTTAGAAGTGGAGCAAGTTATTGGACAGCTAGAACACCAGCAACAAACTGCTAAGACTCATCAGCGCCAAGACAACCGCTCCCTCCAACCGGAGTTGTTGCATAAATGGTTGCAAGGTCTGCAGTCTACCGATCCGCAAGAATTGAGAGAACTGCTAGGCACTCAACTTGACACTGAATCAGAACAACTGCAAGAAAAGCCCGGTGAAAAAGAAAAGGCTAGTGGAATTTGGCAATTGTTAAATTTGTCCCAGCTTGACTTCAAGCGCATTTTACAGAGCAGCCTCAGTCAAATAGCTTTCTCAGAGCTACAGGTCGAAGAGCTATGGCAGCAGCTTCAGTCGGTGCAGCAACAGCTTAAGGAAACTAGCTCACCCAAACAGCCAAGCCCGCCAGAGACAGCCGTACCAGCTCCTTTGCAGCAAAAGTTAGCGTCCTACTTACGCCACACCAAGGCTCAGAAGCTGACGCCCGATCGAGTTGAACGCAAGCTACAACAGCTCCTCAAGGGGATTGAATCTCCTCTGCCAGCTTTTAACACGGCAGAATGGCTGCCTTTGCTCGATCGCCGTAAAAGGCTGACCCAGACACAGCGCCAGCAGATTGTAGCGCGTCTGGAAGAAACTTGGGAAACCGCCCGCCAGCAGGCAACCTCTGATGGAACAGCAGCCTCCCCGGCCGCAGCGCACTACCAGTCCTTGAAACAAACCATTTCTGGAGCGCTCAAGCTGCCAGAAACTCTCTTAGAGCAAGCAAAACCATCCCATGCTCAAGCAACTTTAGATAGCTTGTTTGCCAAGACAAGCGACTATTTTGATTCGCTGAATCTTCCCCTGCTTGATGAACAGACGATCCAGCATACGCTCGATCGCCTGCTTGAAGATTCTCAGTTTAGTTTGACAAGCCTAGGTCAGCTAGCGCAGTCTAATTTAGCTAAAGCGTCTATTCCTGCTCTAAAGCAGGCGGTAGGCGCCTCGGTGCGCGATCGTCTGGGGCAATGGAGCCTAGCGCTGTTCACCGAGCTATTCGCTGAAGTTTCTAACAAATTATCTGCTGGATTTCCTTCTAGCCTAGATAGGGTGCGTCAGCCGTTTATCGAGCAAGCTGTTGGTCTACGCGATCGCCTGTTACAACAAGTAGAACATTTGCAGCAGGAAACCCAGCGGCAAATAGAGCAGCTAAAGCAGCAGGCGCAACAACAACTAGAAGAAACTCGTAAGGCAGCAGCTATTGCAGCTTGGTGGCTGTTCCTCACGGCCTTTAGTGCTGCTATTAGTGCCGCTATTGCAGGGGCGATCGGCGTTAAAGGATTTGGTACTCTCCATTAAGCGAGCCATGCTAATCAAGCTGCCCAAAGTCTATCCTTGAATAATGGGTCAAAAAAAGCTTTTCTAATGACGAGCATATCCTCCCTCTTTTGCTTCTAATGGCATTGAGATACTTAATTCAATCCCTGTTTCTGTTTTTTATCAGTTGTTTCTGTGTGGTTGAACTGCAATGGTAGATCTTTCTGCTGATTTAACCCGCTGGCTGAGGAGAGGCTTGCTCCTGCCAATCATAGCCTTGAATGGCTGGGTGGTTCTTCAACTGTTTCAATACTTTGAGCCATTAGTAACTATCTTTATTACCGCAGCGGTACTGGCGTTTATCCTCAACTATCCAGTTGAGTTTTTATACCAGCGCTTGCAGTCGCGTCAAATCGATCGCAACTATGCTGTCTTGATTGTGCTGGTAGTCAGTGGGGTTGGACTTGCAACATTGGCGATTACCCTATTGCCTGCCCTGCTAGAGCAACTTTCTGGGATTGTGACTCAACTGCCAAATTGGTCAGCGGCTGCTAGCCAAAAGCTTCAGGCTGTTCAAAACTGGGCAGCAGTTCATCGGTTGCCGATTAATTTAAATCGCTTGATTCGGCAGTTTACCGATCGCCTCCCTGCTCAACTCGAAGGACTTGGAGATGAAACGCTGTCGCTGACCCTAAATGCTGCTGGCGGGATCACTTCACTGCTGTTAGTTTTCGTGCTCACGCTTTATCTGCTGCTGGATGGCAAGCGCGTTTGGCGTACGCTGTTCCGGTGGTTGCCACCAGAACAGCGCGATCGAATCCGACGATCGCTGCAGCATGACTTTCACAGCTATTTCATAGGTCAAGCAACGCTCGGTGTGATTATGGGCGTGGTGCTAACGATCATCTTTCTTGTGCTAAATGTGCCCTACAGCCTGCTGCTCGGTTCTATGGTCGGTATCATGACGCTGATTCCATTTGGGGATGTTCTTAGCTACGGCTTGATTTGTCTGCTGCTAGCAGCGCAGTCTCCTGGACTAGCAATTACAACACTGGCTGTAGCGCTGCTAATCGACCAAATAGTGGATCAGGCAATCGCGCCACGCATTCTAGGCAGCTTTACTGGGTTAAAGCCGATCTGGGTGATTATTGCCCTGCTGTTGGGAACCAAGCTGTTTGGCTTTCCGGGTCTGCTGACGGCGGTTCCTATCGCCAGCTTTATCAACAGTTTTTTGGAAGGTGACATGCCTGAAGAGAATCGATCTGAAGAGCCAGCAGAAGCGACGATCGCCACGGAATCATCGCCCGCTTTTAAGTCTCTATAATAATCTCTAGAGTGACGCCGCCATATATTGCTGCTAAACAGCCGCTACCATCGTTGCCTCTTGCCCATGCTTTCGCATCAGCTCCATCAGTTCATCTCGGTAGTCATGGAAGATGGAATGACGTTTAACCGTGTGGCTGCGATCGGGCAGATTAATCGACATTACCTTCCGCACTGTGCCTGGACGCGTGCCCAAGGCAAAAATACGATTAGAGAGAAACACAGCTTCCTCTACGTCATGGGTAATCATGAAGATCGTGATGCCTGTGCGCTGCCACAAATCCAGCATGAATTCGTGCATCGATTCCTTTGTGTGAATATCTAATGCACCAAATGGTTCATCCATCAATAGCACTTTTGGTTCCGAGGTGAGGGCACGGGCGATTGCCGCCCGTTGCTTCATGCCGCCCGATAGCTCCTTGGGTAGTGCCTGAGCGAACTTGGTCAGCCCGACCACGTTGAGGTAGTAACTGGCTTGCTCCCGCCGCAGAGATTTAGGAACGCCCTGTAGCTTCAACCCAAATTCTGTGTTCTTCTGAACGTTCATCCAGGGGTAGAGCGTATAGTGTTGGAAGACCATGCCGCGATCGGGACCGGGACCCGTCACCTGTTTGCCATCTATCCTAACTTCGCCAGCGGTTGGTCTGTCCAATCCGGCAATCTGCCGTAGCAGGGTCGATTTGCCTGATCCTGATGCGCCTACTGCACAGATGAACTCTCCCTGTTCGACATCCATATTGATATCTTTTAGAACCACTAGCGTTCCTTTCTGTGTCTCAAAGTTCTTATTCAACCCATCAACTTCCAAAAACATCAGAAATCTCCATTGCAGTAAAGTATTGATAGCTCTAATCCACGCAAGCATGGTCTTTCGTCCTAGCGCTTTTGGCTTGCCCACTTGCAGCTAGCTCTCAAAAGATACTGAAACAACAAATCAAATAGGAGCCCAATCACCCCAATCACAATCAAGCCCACAAAGATCTCATCGGTTCTGAGGAATCGTCCCGCTACGCTAATTCGACGCCCCAAGCCCTCAGTTGCTGCAATCAGCTCTGACACAATCACAAGCTGCCACGCGGCTGCGAGGTTGATGCGGCAAGCATCGATAATTCCGGGGAGCACATGCGGCAGAATTACTTGCGTTAGTGTTTCCCAGCGGTTGCCGCCCAGAATGTAGGTCGCTTCGATCAAGTCTTTGGGTACAAACTTAACCGTGTCCATTACCATCAGCGAGTTGAAGAAAAATACGCCTACAAAAATCAGCGTAATTTTGGGTTCTTCTCCAATGCCCAGATATAGAATTAGCAGCGGAATGAATGCCGGCGCAGGCATATACCGGATCAAGCCGAACAGAGGCTCCAGCAGTGCCCGAATGCTGGAAAAGCTGCCCATCAGGACCCCCACTGGAATGGAGAGCAGCGAGGCAAATAGAAAACCCACCCCCACTCGCCATAGGCTAGCAACTGTGTCTTTTAGCAGCTCGCGGGTACTCCACAGCCGCCCAAATGCCTCTAGCACTCGACCCGGCGAGGGTAAAAACTTGGGATCGACGTTACCAAAAGCTGTGACTAACCACCACAGTGCTAGTGGAATGGCGATCGAACTGACGGTTAACGCCATATAAAGCGGTCTAGGAATATCTTCTGCTAGCCGCCAAAATACGGTAGGGCGAACCGTTTTGGACTTGATATAAGATTGAATTGATCGAGGCGGTGTGGCGCTTTGACTCATAATTTTGAATTAGATGGGCATCTTATAGGGCAAAGTGTATATACCTAAGTTTGTTGCTTAAGACTTCTTAGTGTTAAGACTTTTTGGTGTTAAGACTGCTTAGCTTTCTCAGCGTGTGCCTTCACAAAACGATCGTCAAACAGCCGCGTAAGATCTGGCTTTTGGGCAGCGAGACCTACTTCTATCAAAAATTGGCTCATCTCATCTGCTGCATAGATCAAGGAAGACATGCTGTTGGCGGGTTGAAAAGCTTTCAAATTTTCATCAATTGTGAAAATCTTAGTGCCATCTGCATATTGCTTGTACTCCTCAACGCTGACTCCGGCGCGTTTTGCCATGATGCTAAAAGACTGATCGCGGTTTGCTTCAATGTAGTTCAGCGTGTCGAACCAAGAATCAACCATCGCCTGCACCTTATCTGGACTTTGCTCAATGAATTTGCGTGAGAAAACCAGGTGATCAGAAATTGCCCCCGGAAACTCTTTAGAGCTAAATAGCTCTTTACTGCCCGATCGCTTCAAGGCTTGCGTGGTGAAGGGCGCAAACACAGCTACTCCATCCACCTGCCCTGCGACAAAAGCGGCAGCAGCTTTGCCCGTCTCTAGCGGTACAAACTGAATATCTTGGGGCGACATGCCTGCTTTTTTTAAGCCTTGCAGCAGCAAAAAGTGATCGACTGTACCTTCTTCTGCCGCTACTTTTTTGCCTCTGAGATCGGCAACGGAGTTGATGCCTTCTGCCACAATTACTTTGTCATTGCCGGTTGAGTTGTCGTTCACCAATACAATCACTTGGTCTGCACCGCCCGATATCGAACTGACTGTATCCCCCAGGGTCTGGCTATTGGCATCAATCTGTCCTGCCGTCAGGGTACTGATGGACTCTAAATAGCCATCAAACCATTTCAGATCGGCTGGGACATTGTTTTTTTCGAAAATGCCTTGCTCCTGGGTAACCTGCCAAGGAAACCAACCGGGCCAAGCACTAAAACCTAGCCGTACTGCACCTGCTGCCGCCGCTGCAGAAGCCGCCTCTTCGGTTGTGGTCTTAATATAAACGGCAGGGTTCGTGCAGCCTACGATGAAGGCTAATGTAACGAGAAAAAGGGCGCAAGTGGAAAGGAGAGATCGCGCTTTCATGGCATTTTTACAGGGATCATGGAACGGATAACAGGTGCTCAACTCATGGAGAAAAGCCCGAAAGAAACTTACAGTTGCAATGGATCAACTAAAGTCTCTTGCGGGCTTTTCTCTCGCCGTGGTCTCGTAAACGTTTCAAAGAGTCAAGAAAGGGTCAAGACGAAGACGGGCACTAGCCTCCCTCTCTGAGCTAAGCAGATGGATTTGGACAGGCGGAGTTATTGAAAGGCGCAGAGAATCTGGATTGGAAAACTGGGGAATTTAATTCGACACTTTAAAGAATTACCAATGGATTAGATCTAAAGATGTATCTAGAGCTACAAAAAATGAACCAATCGATTCTACGAGTGATTCGCCTCAGATTTACTGCAATAGACAGAGCAGTATATAACTCGATTAATTTTTTTGATGCATTCGCTACGAAAAATTTGCTGCAAATTGCCAATAAGCTGCACTCAAGAAATTTGTATATAGACTTCGGCAGGTACTGAAGTGCAACCCGCTACTTATCTACAAGATGCATCAGTTCTATATCTATTGAAATCGCCGCGAGTGACAAAACAAGTAACTTGCAAACACAAACGGTTTAACTTCTCTCTTCGCTAGTTTGAAACCTTTGTATTCGCTATGATTGTCTTCAGCTTAACTCAGAACTATCTAGCTCAATCTTTGAGGTATCTTACAGCTACTTAAACACTGCTTAAAGTAAATTGCGAAGCGTTAAGATCGGCTTCGGGTCGATCTGTCATGGAATTGTCAAACGATTGCCAAATCAACCGAATATAATTTAGAAGGGATGTACAGCGGCTTTTCAAGGATACAAATTCCCCTTTAATCTGCGGAATTTTAGAGGCAGATAATGGAGCAGTCAGGTATTCCCAAAACAGCGTAATCTTACGGCGACCCCCCATGACTAGCACTGGCACGAACAGCACTGGCACAAATGACATCAGCTTAAATAGCACCAGCACAAGTTATCTGCTGTGGTTGACCTGCCTGTTTGGATTCTCAGGAATCCATCGTTTCTACAATAAAAGACCGATCACGGGTATCTTATGGCTTGTAACCTGGGGTTTCTTCGGCTTTGGTCAATTCATCGACCTTTTTCTGATTCCCAACATGGTGGATGAACATAATCTGAAGATGAAAGCCAAGCTAGGGCTATTGCCGACCGGAGCTGCTCTCAGTCAGCCAACAATCCAGCTTGTGATGTCACCAGAAGCGCTCGCTGCTGCCCAGATTCAGTCACTATCGCCAGAGGCAAAACCGGTAACTCAGCACGATATTATGCTAAAGCTGCTTAAAGCTGCCCAAGCCAGAGCAGGTAAGCTGTCTGTAACTCAGGCAGTTTTGGACACGGAGCTAAGCTTTGAACAGGTCGAGACAGCGCTAAAAGAGATGGTGAGAACGGGCTATGTTGCGATCGAAAATCATCCGGAAACAGGCGTAATTATTTATGACTTTGTAGAGCTTTAGAGCTGGCATAAAGGAGATTATGCAGCGAAAAGAGGGCGGTACGTGCCGCCCTCTTTTCTTAGTTTCTCAGCAATTTAGCTAGTTTCTCACCAACCACTTCTGACCATTGAGCCGCTGTACCGTATAGAGCAGCAGCAAGTCCAGGTTGATTTTGCGCTCGTCGATCATAAAAGATTCCAGCAGGCTAGGCTGCGTTCCATAGTCGGCACAGGCAAAAAACTTGGGAGCCTGAATGTCTTCTTTTGAGAAGACAATGATAAATTGCCGATTGCCACCCTGCCAAGAACCTAACACCTGCCAGCATTCAGCATCATCCATCTGGGGAATAGGCAGCTTCCGCTTCTCAAACTTCAATTCCAAATCGGTAATTCCCACTTTGGCAAGCGTTTCAGTCAGCGCTGGCAAATAATGCTGGTTGATAAACTCGGTGAAAGGTTTGTCTTCCAGAGCAGGCGCTTTTTCTTTTTTGGGTGGTCTGGCGGGTTTTTCGCCATCTTCCCCTTTAGCGGCTTTGGGTGCTCTAGCAGACTGTGCCTCGGCATCTGCATTATCAGAGCTAGATTCTGGAGTATCAGCGTCAGGAGTTTTTGCCTTCACGGCTCTAGGAGGCTTTGCTTTCGCAGTTGCGGCTTCTGTCGCCTGAGCGTCTACGTCTGATGCATCCTCAGGATGGTTGGCATCTGGGGCGTCAGGCGCGATCGACTCTGTTACCTTGGGCACTTCAGGAGTTGTTTCGTCCGGCATGGCTTCACTCACTCTAGAGTTTGTTTCCTTTATGTTAAAAGGTTACAGCTTGGAGAAGAAGTTTCTGCAGAAAGATTAGCCGCCTGCCACCGCTGGGACGATACTGACCTCGTCGCCTGAACTCAAAGCTGTATTCTTACCGTCCAAAAAGCGAATATCTTCGCTGTTTACATAGAAGTTAATGAAGCGGCGTAGCTCACCCTGGTCATCGCACAGGCGAGCCTTAATGCCTGGAAAGCTTTGCTCTAGAGAGTCAAGTAGTTCGGCAATGTTACCGCCTTCACAGTTGATCGCTGCTTGATCACGGGTAAATTTCTGCAGAGGAGTTGGAATCAGAACTTTAACAGACATAGGTAGAAAAGATGAAGATGAAACGGGTTGAGAGCCGTGTAGCACACAGCTCTCGGAGAGATCAGACACATAAATTAGACAATCACTTGCTGCCACTCTAGCCGCTCTAGCGTCCGCGATCGCTCTAGCGCCCGTTCAAACGCTTCGAGTTTAGGTTCGATCGTCAGCGGTTCACCAATGTAGCCTTGGACGGCTTCTTGGGTCTTAAGACCATTACCCGTGATGTAGACCACTGTAGTTTCGTCAGGATTAATTTTACCTGCTTCAACCAGCTTCTTCAAAACGGCGATCGTCGTGCCACCAGCAGTTTCAGTGAAGATACCCTCGGTTTCTGCTAACAGTTTGATACCGTCAATGATTTCCTGATCGTTGACTGACTCAATGTTGCCGTTGGTTTTACGAGCAATGTCAACGGCATAAACACCGTCTGCAGGATTGCCAATGGCGATCGATTTAGCAATTGTGTTGGGCTTGACAGGAGTAATGAAATCTCGTCCTTCCCGGTAAGCCTGGGCGATCGGCGAGCAACCCTCGGCTTGGGCACCGCTAAAGCGCACCGGCTTTTCATCAACCAGCCCGACTTTAGCGAACTCCTGAAAGCCCTTGTAAATTTTGGTGAACAGAGAGCCAGATGCCAGAGGCGCAACTACGTGATCGGGAAGCTGCCAGCCCAATTGCTCAATCACTTCATAGCCCAAAGTTTTGGAGCCTTCCGAGTAGTAGGGGCGCAGGTTGATGTTGACGAAGCCCCAGCCGTGGGTGTTAGCAACTTCTGAACAGAGGCGGTTCACTTGGTCGTAGTTGCCTTGAACTGCCATTACAGTTGGGCTGTAGATCAACGTTCCTAAAACTTTGCCAGCCTCTAAATCGGCAGGGATGAACACGCAGCAGTCGAGTCCGGCATGAGCAGCGATCGCGGCGGTTGAGTTTGCCAGATTGCCAGTGCTAGCACAAGAAACAGTCGAGAAGCCCAGCTCACGAGCGCGAGTCAGCGCTACAGAGACCACCCGATCTTTGAAGCTGAGGGTGGGCATGTTGACAGCATCGTTCTTGATAAATAGCCGCTTCAGACCCAGGCGACGAGCGAGGCGGTTGGCTTGCAAGAGCGGTGTCATCCCGGTTCCCACATCGATCGGGGTGTTAGTTTCAACGGGTAAGAAAGGACGGTAGCGCCAGATCGAATTAGGTCCAGCTTGGATGCTTTCACGGGTTACAGTGCGGCTGAGCTGGCTGTAGTCATAAGCAACCTCTAGGGGGCCAAAGCACTCTTCGCACACATGGATAGCTTTGGCTTCATATTCTGTGCCGCACTCTTTACACTTCAAGCCTGTGAAGGTGGCAGCTCTAGCGGAAGTAGATTTTTCGATCGCCTGGGTCATGGTTTGTCCTTATCTTTGCACTCGACAGCGCTAACACAGCTTTGAAATTGGGTATGGCATCCAGCAAGGCGGATAATTTCTCACCAGATGTTGATGGATAGTAACACGATGGAAAAGCCAGGGTCAAACATACCCGACAAAAAAGGTCGGGTATAGCTTCTAGTCTTTTAGAGCTGCTTTCAATGGTCGCCCCCGCCATGTCCACCCCCAACCCGTCTCAGTTTTAATTAATGAGGCGACTGCCAGCACTATGACTGCCAGTCCACCCAGACCAGCCAGCCACCAATAGCGTGTGGGTACTTTAGAAATTGTTTCGGCTGTTCGCCGCATGTCGTAGTGCAAGGCAATTGCAAGGCAGCAGAAGGCGATCGCTACACCGTCCCAGCTGCTGAAACCACTGAAGTTGACTTTAATCAGAAGTGCAGCTAAACCGACCCAAGGGATGACATAAATCAATAGCATCACTAAGACTAGCTGCATCAAAGCAAAGAAGTTGCGCTGCACGCCCAAATACATATTTTTTGTCCAGCCCTCCCAAAGAGCTGCGCCAGAGCGATACATTCGCAGGCTAGCAAGGTTTGATCCACCTAACATCTTCAGCTTTAGCCCGCTCCGTTTAATCAGTTGGGCAAGCGCTAAATCTTCGACCACTTGAGCTGCCACAGCCCGGTGCCCGCCGATCTGCTCATATGCCGATCGCCGAAACAGCATGAAAGGTCCAGCGGCAAAAGCATTTTCAGATTTCGGATCATTAACCGATTCAAAATCATAGGCAACCATGATAATGCTCAGGATTAATGGCTGCACCAGCCACTCCGAGAAGCAGCCACACTCCAGCGCCGGTCCGCAGCTCAGCAAGTCTGCTGCATCTGTCTGTGCCTGCTGCACTACCGTTTCGATCGCTCCTGCCTGCAGCCGCACATCGGCATCAATAAATAGCAAGTAATCTCCAGTGGCTTGCTCGGCAGCTTGGGTACATGCCCAGCTTTTGCCGACCCAAGTTTCGCCTGTAGGTTTGGGTTTGCCTGGTAGCAACTTGAGTCGCGGGTCTTGCAGCGATTGAACGATCGTCCAAGTTGCATCACTGGATTGATCGTCAATCACCCAAACCTGTAGCGTTTCTTTAGATAGCGGAGTACTCTGCAACACAGAAGTGACACAGGTTTCTATATTTTCGGCTTCGTTGTAGGCAGGAATAATTACGGCAACCGGGGGAATTTCCCCAGGAGTCGATCGAACGGCAAATTGGGGATTGCGGGTAACTGTCCGACGCAGACTCAGATCAAAGAGGAGAGCCGCCAAAAATGACAGACCGATGATAATTAGTAAGCTTTTCACAGACAAACAGGACGCTACATAGCTTAATAGCTTACCTGCGTTGTCTACCTTTACTGTCCGCCCTAAGACCAACCCAAAGCTGTCATCTCTCTAGCCTTGCATCTCTCTTTAGCCTTCCTTCCAATCCTTGCCAGAGCCATACTGCCACGCTTCCAGCCAGCGATCGACAAAATACCGCTGTCGGGGCGGTAGCACTTTGCTCCAGGGCTTAATGTGTTGTCCTAGCCAGTGCAATCCAGTGTATAGAGCCAGGTTGAAGTAGTGCAGCATCCAGGTGAGTAGAGCCCATAGCCCTACTTGCGGAATAACCTTAGCGATCAGGAGAGGTTGAGCGATCGCCACCCGTCCCAGCGTTTGAGACAGTCCACCAAACTGCACCACATCTTGCAGAAAAGGTTTCAGTACGCCATCGCCCAACTGCTGCATTTCGGCAAAAACACCCGACAGCAGCGCATTAATTTGATTAGGCGGTAACGTTTGATCCATACCAACGCTCATCGATCGCTGAAACAGCCAAGTCACCGCCAAACTAGGCTGATAGGGCTGCAGTAAACTCAGTGCAGCTCGATCAAGCAGATCTGCTTCTAAAGCGGTATGGATGCCATTTGTCAGCCGTTCTAAATGCCGAATCATTGCCCCAAAGCCGCCAAAGCTTAACGGCGACTGGCTACCGCTGCTATCGCCAATCGGTACAATCCGATTCCACCTAGTCTGGAGCGGACTTTCGCGATAGCAAGGGAAAAAGCCGAACAGCGCTCGCTGAAATTGCAGGCGATCAAGTTCTATTCCCTGATACTGTGGCAACAACGTCAGGTAGTCCTCAAAGAGCCTTTCTAGCGAGGGACGAGCAGGGTGGGCATCTAGGTACGTGAACAAATAAGTTGTTCGTCCATCTCGTGCCGGAAATGCCTCCCAAAAATATTGACACTGATTCTGGATTGGCGTGAACGAGGCAAACAGATCGCCCGTTTGATTGTCTGCAAATCCCTGAGCGCAAGTTCCCACCACTAGGCAAACGGCATCTGGTCTTTTGCCATGCCGCGCCTGCCGGGAGATCGGGGAGAAATGCCCCATGGCATCCAGCAGCAGCCGGGACTGAAACGCAGGGTTTCGATCGTTAACCTGCACTTCTACACCGTTGGGATAGACGGTCGCCCCTACAAACTCAACCTGTTCAAACAAAGCCCCGCCTGCGCCAAGAAATTTGGCTTTGAGGGTATCAAGTAAAAAGACCGGATCAACGCCGATGTTGAGAACGTCTTCCACCTCAAGTGCAATGCCTTCATGAAAGCTCAGACGAGCAGGGTTGTATTGTGTGACGATCGCTTGTTCCAATTCCGCCCCTGTCAACAGCCCTAGCTCGATCAAGACTTGCAGTTCGTGCCGAGAAATGTTCCATTCTTGCGCCCGTCCCCGCAGCCTGCCTCGTTCTAAAACGGCAACCTTCCAACCGCGCTGCGCTAGTGCCGCACCAATCAAAATGCCAAGTGTACCGCCGCAGATCACTGCATCCCACATCACCTCCAACAGCGGTTCAGTGGCTTCAGAAACAACAGTAGCAACGGGTAAGGTGTTTTCTCGATAGGCTTGCCAAAGTGTATCGGCACGTCGCAAATTGTCTAACGTGCCCGGTAGCTGCGAGAGGATTTGTTCGGTCAGGCTCATGGCAAATCGATCGAGAAACGGCTATCTTTCGATCCTATAGCTGCCATCACCATGCTAAGACATTGTTATGCTCCGCACGCCCACAAAAATGTCTCTGTCCTAACTGATGTGGCGATTGCTTTAGGAGCTAACGAGGGTTCGATCGTCCGTATTCTCGGGCTGCTGCAACTAGCTCTGTTAGCTTTGGTTCATCCAACTGGTAGGAGTGCCGTCCATGCACTAGCCTATCCAAACTAGCAGTAAACATAAACAAGTATTCTCTGAATACAAGAAAGCTTTTATCCCAGAAGCTTAGACCCATCGGCAAGGGGCTAGCATGTGGCACAACTGAGAAACCTTCATCTTCAAAGTCGAGCAGCGATCGCCACAGATGCAGTGGATCGGTAATTAGTAAAATTCGGTGAATGCCTTGTGTCTGCAGAATCGCGGCTGAGAAAATGGCATTTTCGGGAGTAGTTTGCGAACAGTTTTCACCATCCAAAGCTTGCGGCGGAATGCCTTTCACTTGCAACTCAGTCAGCATTTTAGGCGCATCCCACGTACCGCTGACAAACACGATCGGGGCACGGCTCGCTCGCCATAGTTCTGTAGCTAGCTCAATGCGCGGAACACCAAAATCCGGACCTCGACCTAGCAGGACGATCGCCTCCATAGGTTCCCCAGAATCAGCAGGCAGAAATAGTGTCAATCCTCGCTCCGCCACATTTAGCCCTAACAGCCCCAACAGCATTATTGCTACTATCAGCTGTTGTCGGGCGCTAAACCTTTTGCGGCGCATGCGGCGCACTACCCAGTACAGCATCAAACTGCCCAACAGTACCAAGCCAGCCAGAACAAGATGCCTGATTCCTTCTAAGGCTCCCCAATTGTTGAGAAATAAGGGAAATGGAGTGAAAGGGCGTTTGCAGAGCGGGGAATCAAACATAGATCATAGGGGGCTTGTGTTTTTGCGAGGGAAGTGCCCTTACAAAATACAGATGCAAAACTCCCCAATCCCGATCGTCTGCTCGAAAATTAGACGATCGAATTGCTGCCGATCGGTGCTTCTAGCGGTAACCCATGCTCCAAGGCTGGTTTGGTATCAATCGTTTCCCCCGGTGCAGGCGACTTATGGGTAGCAAACTGTGGCAGAATCTCCTTCGTAAAGGCTTCAGCTGCTTTGGAGCGATAGCGGTTAGGGTTGATGATCACTGAAAGTGTCCGGTTCACGACCACCCCTTCAATCCGGACTCGGTGCAACACGCCCATCTGAAGCTCTTTTTCAATTGCCGAGATCGACACAAAAGCGGCGCCTAGTCCCGCCTGCACTGCGTTTTTGATGCCTTCAATTGTGTTCAGCTCCATCTCAATTTTTAGCCGTCGCGTTTCAATGCCGCAGCGCGTCAGTACTTGGTCAATTACCTTACGAATGGTGGATTGAGAATCGAGCGCAATAAATTGCAGGCGGTACAAATCGTCCCGCTCAATCTGGTTTAGCCGAGCAAAAGGATGAAAAATAGGCAGAATCAGTGCGAGTTCATCTTCTGCATAGGGAATTATTTCTAAAGAATCTTGTAGCTCAGGAGGAATTTCACCCCCAATAATTGCCAGATCGATTTGCCCATTTGCAACGCTCCAAGCCGTGCGGCGCGTAGAGTGAACATGCAGCTGAACCGCAACATCAGGATACTTCTGGCGAAATAGCCCGAGCATTCGGGGTAGCAGGTAGGTACCCGTCGTTTGGCTGGCTCCCACAATCAACGTCCCGCCCTGTAGGTTTTGCAAGTCTTCGATCGCCCGACAGGTTTCTTGGCAGAGGCTAAGAATTCGATCGCCATAGCTCAGCAATAGGTGACCGGCTTCGGTCAGCTGCGCTCGCCTGCCACCGCGATCGAACAAGGGAACATCTAGCTGACGCTCCAGGTTTTGCACCTGAAGACTGACAGCAGGCTGGGACACATACAGGCTATCAGCCGCACGCTTGAAGCTGCCCTCGGCGGCGATCGCTTTAAGAATGCGTAACTGATCCAAAGTAAAAGGAAGATCAGACATGGCTGCTAAATCTAAACGGGGAAAAAGCCAACGGACCGAACGAAGCGATGAGTAGGTAAAGCGCCTCTAGAGTGTAGCTCCAGAAGTGCAGTTTGGATGAGTGAAGCGAAAGACAGACCCGTGCACCTAGCTCCCCATACTCAGCCAGACAAACTATAGCCCAACAAACTGCGCTGTTTAGCAAAATCCAACGGGGAGGTGAGTAAGCCCAGCTATGAAGAATCATAATGAATAGGGATTTCTGGGTCGATAGAGAGTATACAACTGACAGTTCAAGTTGCTGAGGCTAGTACTGCTGTCTAGGCATTGGATATCTAGGCATTGGAATAGAAAAATCAAAATCGGAATTGCGATCACTTCTGAGATCCATCATGTAGCACTTCGGGCACGTTTATGAAACAGGAGGTTGTGCAAGACTTTCTGAATTTACCAGGAATTATGGGCGTAGCCATGATTTATGGACGATCACGCCCCTATTTCTGTGGCTTCGATCGTCTGCTGAATTTTCAGCAAAGAGAAGCGCTTGCCCAAGGGATCCAGCAGGTGATTGAAACGACACCCCCCGGTTTTGAATGCTTAGAGCTACAGTTCAACGGGTGTCTGATCCATCTGTACAAATTAGACCACGGTATTATTCTCCTCGTCTTGATGTCGAACACTCTAGACGATCCCTATACAGAGACTATCAGCCGCCTTAAAGCTGAACTGCAAGGCAATATCACTGATGCGATCGCCACCTTCCGTCATCTTGCTGGAACAACTCCCTTTCTCAAGCCAGCACCCCGTGAACATCAAGAGGCAGTCGTTGCTCCTGCTGTTCCTGCTGTATCCCCAAGCCATTCCCTCTCTAAAGACCTTCCAGCTCCGCTAGAAGAAGAGTCTCTCGCCGCTTCGTCTGCTGTCTTCCTCCACGATCTGCTGGCTGCCCTCAATCAGCTCAGCCACTTTAGTACGCAATACTTAGGGGCAAGCGTGGTGGCAAATAGCTGGAAGGTGACCTGCCCAGATAGTGAATGGTTGAGTCAATTTCAGGTCGATCGCAAGGCGCAAATCAGCTTTGCAGGGCAAGCCGACGAAACGATGCTCGCTTCTCCAGAGCAGCAGCAGCAGCTTCAACAATGGGTAGCAGCCTTTATCGATCGCTGTGGAAAAGTGATTCGCACTTTTCCCAAGACCGTTCGACAAAAAGCCCTGAATGCCTCTCAGCAGGCGCTTCTGCTGCCTAATCCGTAATCCAGACTTACTTATCTTTGATAGAAGCAGAAAGTTCTTATGGTGAAAATTGTTCGCTTAGAGCCGATCGCTCAAGAGACTGGTATTGAGACCAACGGCAACCTGCTGTCGGTTCTAATCGACAAAGATCTTGACGTTTTAAGAGAATGTGGAGGGCGGGGTATGTGTGCGACCTGCCATGTCTATGTGAAAAACGGCATGGGTGCGCTCTCTGCCATCAGCCGCCGTGAACAGCGCACCCTAGAAGTCATTACGTCCTGCAAGCCCAATTCGCGCCTTGCCTGTCAGGCACGTGTATTGGCAAATGGTGTAGTTGTGGAACTGCCGCCAGGGATGTACATCAACTCCATTAAAGATATTGAAGCGCTAATTGGACGGCGGGCAGAGCAAAACTTGCTACATCCCGTAACAGGTCAAGTGCTAGTTGAAGAAGGCAAACTGATCACGCGATCGATGCTAAAGCAGATCGAGAGCTCTACCAGCTTCAATTACGGAGAATTCTTCTCGCGCAGCACCGACGTATGACGTATAAGGAGTGACCGCCTTCAATCGCAGCAGAACCTGGATCTGATTGAAGAAAGTTAATAATTGCTCGCTGCTTTCCCCAATCGGGAAGACTGAATTTATTCCTTCATCTCCTCATTTCCTATGCTCAGCCAACTAAAATCCCTCAGCCTTGAAGCGGACGGGCGCTATGCTACTGACGCCGAACTGCAATTCATGACTGATTATGTCCAATCGTTCAATCTGCGGCTGCAAACCTATCAAAAGCTGCAAGAACTAGAAGCGACACTAATACAGCAAGCCTATGTCAAGCTGCAATCGCTCGACCCCACAATCTTTAGGAGTGGGCAAGAAGATGTTAGCGCTAAGTGGAAACGTGACACGCTTCGCACTCTTCGCTACACGGCTGTTGCTATGTTGATAAATGACCCCGATACACTGCAGGATCTGTTTTTGCTGTGGTTTCAGACCATCATACGAGCGTTTAAAGCAGAGCGGGCTTGTAACATAACCTATCAAGTCCTGCAAGACCTTATGAAGCACCACCTCACGCCTCCTCAAGCTAATCTCGTTTGTCCAATCCTTGAACTGACTCGTCGATCGCTAGGAGCAGTTGCTTGAGGAAAGACTAGAAATTTCCTACCTGCCTCCTCGCCGTATGATGATGTTAGATTTCACAGACGAGCGGGAACCTTGAGCCTAAGTCTAGATGCCGTTTTTGCTCCACATTGCCTGCGTAGATGTGCTCAAACTCTAGAATGCTCAATTTTCACCTCCCCTCAGGTTAAAAGCTAGTTTTCCTCCATTTCCAATCAAAACTAATTAGCGCTCCATTCATCCCTCATTCCTGCTTATGATCAGCCTGATCGATACCCAACATCCAGTAAAGCGGAAGTATCCCAAAAAGCACAACCATTACGGCTTTCGGGAGTTCTTCCAGTTCGACCCTGACAAAGGCACTATCGTTGACTGGAACGGTAGCCAAAACCTGCTGACTACTGAAGACTTCATCATTGGCTTGGTTGAAGGATTGCAGGAAGAAGTGGGGGATGCCGCTGCTGCCACCATGTATACGATCGGCTGTGAATGGGGGCAGAAAGATGCTTTCTTCTTTGAAAAATGGTTTCAAGAGGAATTTGACCGCAATATCCGCCAAACCAACCTGCTGTTTTTGCTAGAAACATGGTGGTGGCCCTTTACTTCACAAGGATGGGGGCGCTGGGAGGTGGACATGGGCGATCGCAAGCAGGGATTCATGTTTATCAACATCTTTGACTCAGCAGTAGCGCGTACGCTGGGCGATGTGGGTAAACCAGTCTGTTTTCTATATGCCGGTTTGTTTGCAGGTTTCTTCACAGAGCTGGTGAGAAAGCAGCTCAGTTGCATCGAGATTCAGTGCTACTCAATGGGCGAAACATACTGCAAGTTCCTGCTGGGTGGGCAGGACCGGATTGATGCGGCTGCCTTTTGGATGAATGAAGGGGCGACTGCCCGCGATATTGAAAAACGTTTGAGATCTGGGGAACTGCTGCGATGAATATGGCTCTGCGAAATGGCAATGGCTCCAAGCCTCACTCTTCGCCTGTTTGGAAGCGGCAAACAGTTCAACAGTTTTTCACTGCTTTTAATTGGGACAATTATCCTCCAGTTGTTCAAGAACTCAAACGCACGGCTCTTCAGTCGGGCAGCGAGCAGTCCCTCAGCCTGACGCTGAAGGTGCGAGAATTCTTGGGTGCTGTGAATTGGGATGGAGGTGCGATCGCCACTGTTTCCGATTCTAGCAAGGGCATCATAATTGACAACTCAGCCACAGACTTCCTGACTCTCGATAACTTCTCTGACCTGTTTTAACGCCTCATCCCTTCATTCTTCCTCTTTCCCATGCATCCCCAAATTGAAGAAATTTTTGATGACGCAGAAAATCGTTATCTCAAGATTGACGAACTGAAGCTGGTGTCTCAATATGTGAAGTCCATTCCTGAACGGCTGGCAGCCTATCGAAGCTTGCGCGATCGGGAAATAGAAATTATGCAATGGGTTGCCGATCAGCTCCAGATAGAGTTGCCGCAGGCAAAAACAGAAGATTTAGAGCGTAGCCTCAAAAATGCTCTACTGATGTTGCGCCATTGCGCAATGGCGATGCTAATCGATCAAGAAACGATTGTGCGCGATCGCTTTATTAACTGGATTGCGCCCACCGTTGAAGTTTACCAAACGCAGGCGATCGACATGCGCCTCCATCAGCTTTTAAACCAGCGCCTCCGCCAAACGCTGGGCAACCAGATGAACCTGCTCAGTCCACTATTGTTGAAGGCACAAAGCGCTCTGATGCCCCAGGCAGCAGAATCGTTAAATGGTGCAGTAATCGGCTAGTCAACTCTTCACCCCTTATTCTTGCGCTCATGATCTCTATTGCAGACCTGCTTACCGAGCCTCAGATTCCCGGCAACTACTTTGCCCCCGATACTTATGTGCGGGGTGACATAGAGATGGGGCTGATTGAAAATCGGCAGAGCGATCGCTTGATTGCTCTGCCGGAAACGTTAATTCAAGCTATCTATACAGGGCTGGATCGAGAGACAGGGCAAGCAGCGCGGCTGGTGCTGTTTAACTGCGGGCGCTGGTGGGGCAAAAACTTCTACACCCGCTTCTGTGAACAGCTAACCGACTACTATCACACCTCGCCTGCAGATATGGCAATGGTGGAGTTTTTGCAGGCGTTGCAGCAGTGTTGGGTGACTCACGGTTGGGGCAAGCTAGAGTTGGATCAGAGTTATCAAAATCGCGGTTTTTTGGTAATCAAAATTTGGAATTCTCCTTTCGCCAAATCCGCTCAGCGCAACCAGCCCGCTTGTTATTTGGAAGCTGGCGTCCTCAGCTCTTTCTTCAGTCAGCTTACGGGCCGGGATTTGCACTGCCTCCAAACTACCTGCGAATCAATGGGTGCAGACTGCAATCGCTTTGTTTTAGGCTTAACTAAACGTTTAGAACCTGCCGAAACGATGATAGCCACTGCTAGCCACGACGAACTTATGCAGCGCCTCTGCGAATAGTTTTGTAGTTAAATCCTTCTCTTAGGAGAGTAACTTCATCCGTCTCCTAAAATAGAGTTGGGATTTCATTTCTTCATCCTTACTCCTTACCCTCATCTCCCTCGTGCCCAAACGATCCCACTATCGGTTCCTTGGTTTGGTTGGACAGGGGCAGTTTGGTCTCGTTTTTTGTGCAGTGCACCGCCAAACGGGCAGGTTAGCGGCGCTCAAGAGTTTAGATCCTCAACGGTTCTCGACCCATAAGTTTTTGCGGGAGCTGCGATTTTTGTTGAGCTTGCGGCATCCTAACATTGTCGGCTGTCAAGCGATCGAGCATACTGCAACCGGGCGACATCTGGTGATGGACTACTGCGAGGGAGGAACGCTGCGGAGCCTGATCAAGGAAGAAGTGCGGCTCAGCCTGTCGCAAAGCGTTCAGCTAATCGTGCATGTGCTGGAAGGACTAGCACATGCTCATGATCGTGGCATTGTTCATTGCGATATTAAACCGGAGAATATTCTCCTGAAGGTCCAGCCTATGGGCTGGACAGCACAGATCTCTGATTTTGGGATTGCCCGACTAAATCAGGCGATTGAAGGGCGGGAGGTGGGCAACACTGGCTCGCCTGCCTATATGGCTCCAGAACGGTTTTATGGTGAATATTCTCCAACTTCAGATTTATATTCTGTTGGAGTGATGTTGTACGAGATGCTGGCGGGCTATCGACCATTTGCTGGGTCACCTGCCGAGCTGATGTCTGCCCACTTGAATCATCCGGTCAGCCTACCCGCATCGATTCCAGTAGCTTGGCAACCGGTGATTGTTACGGCTCTGCAAAAGCTATCGGCGCGTCGGTTTCAATCAGCTGAGGAAATGCTGTTGGCAATTCGGGCGATCCCTCTTAAAGAAGCCCCACCAAATACCCCAGCAGAAGCTTCCCGAAAGCGACCGCTGCTGCTAGCAACTGCTGAGCCGCCGGATTGCTTGTTCAAATTTGAAGCTCAGCAGCCTTTAGCCCAGCCTGTCACGGATGTGGTAGTTTCTGGTAGGACGCTTTATCAGGCGCAAGCTCAGCGAGTTGTCTGCAGTCACTATCCGGCTGGCTTCTTAGCTCCTGAAGCCTTGTCCTCTACTGTTTTGGAAGTTCCAGCATTGGAAGCGCTGTGGCTACGACCTCAGGGCTGCTTTGCGGCAACGCGACGATCGCTCCATCTCATCTCTGCATCAGGGGCTACTTATCAAACGCTTCTAGAGCTAGAGCAAGATAGCATCATAGCGATTGCTCCTGGAGGTAGTTGGGTCGCAGTTTTAACGCCAACTGAGCAATCTAGATCTTATCAGCTTGATTTTAAACGCCTGAACGATCGCCCAATTGCCCTAGCAGGAACAGCCCTAGAGCTTGTTTTTAAGGAGGCATTCTCAGAGGCTCCCAGGCTATTAGCACTAGACGAGCGGCATGTGGCGGTTGTGCTCGATCTACCAAGAACTCGCTTCACAACTCAGGGTGGAACGTTAATTAAAGTGCTAACGCGGCGAGGAGATGAAATTGGGTCGCTGCTGCTGCCGCTACCGCTCAAAGGTTTGACGTTTACCGCAACGCCCTATCAACTGTTGGCAATTGATCGCAACCATCCCGAACTGCTAACGCTAATTAATCTGAAGCCTTACCGCATTACCCGATTGGTAGCAGGAATCCTGCCTGATTTTCTAGCAATTGTCGATTGGGGCTACATCGTGGCGAACCAACAGGGAGAAGTTGCCCTCTTAGATTTGGAAGGACGGCAAGTGGGTTTGATGCAAATGCCTGTTGGAGTGACGGCAATTACTCCATTTGAGCAGCACGGCTTGTTGGTAGCAACTTGGGCAGCAGGGCAAGGCAGCCAGTATGCAATCGACTTACGAGAGATTGGTGCGGATCTGCTGTTTTAAGTGAAGTTAAATCAAGCGCTAGTTAGCTCAAGTCAATTCCCAGGAACCGATCGAGGAAACGCGATCGCCAAGTAAAGCGCAGAATCAAGCACCACTCAATCGCGACTAGCCCAATGAAAAGATAATTGATTGGGTCAAGCGGGTATAGCTCAAAGAACCGACGCAGAGGGGGAATTGCCACAATCAGCAGATAAACACCCAGCAAGATCAGCGCCACGATCGAATAGCGCCAATCGCCACTAAGGGGTTCACCGCCTACCCATGCAGTGCTGGGCGGTTTTAGAAAAGGAATCAGCAGCAGCTCTCCCATCACTAGAATTGTGACGAGTGCACTGCGAGGAAGGGCATGGTTAATCTCACTGGGATCTAAACCGGGCGGCAGATCCAGCACCGCCACCACCAGGTAAAAAAGATACACCAGCAGCGAAACCAGCGTTAGCGTTAGCGTGGACGGAATTACAAAATGTAGCATCGATCGCACCAAGCTCCGGCGCGGCAGCACTCCCGGCTTTGCCCAGATGGGAATACACATGGTGGGGAAGCCAACGCCAATTAGAGCAACGATGGCGCTTTGCTTATTCTGCAGGGGAAAATTATCGGTGACAAGGGCAGCAGCAAAGATCAGCAGCGTTACACAAAACGTCCGTACTAAGAATAGCTTCAGAACATCTTGAATGCCATTGCGAATGCGTTGACCTTCTAGGAAAGCATGGGGCAATGCGCCAAATGAGTCTTTTAGCAGCACGATGTCTGCCACGCCACGAGCGGCTTTGCTGCCGCTTTCCATGGCGATCGCTAAATTTGCCTGCTTCAGCGAGAGCACATCATTTACACCATCGCCGATCATCGCTACATAGCGGCCTGACTTGCGGAGGTTAGCAACCAGCAGCGCCTTTTGCTCGGGTGTAATGCGCCCAAAGATAGTGTGGTTGAGAGCAGCTTGGGCAAACTGGGTATCGTCTAGCTGTGCCAGCTGGCTTCCAGAGATTAAGCGAGCTTCTTTACCTAAGCCTGCCTGTTGCGCTAAAGCTGCTACAGTTTGTGGATTGTCGCCGGAAATAATTTTGACTTCAATACCTGCCTGGGCAAAGCCTTGGATCGTATCGTAGGCTTCAGGGCGCAGCTCATCGCTGAAGCGCAAAATGCCGAGAGGTTTTAAGTCCGACGGCAGCTGCGGCGAGTCCGTGTCTTGTAGGACGGTCGGGTTAGGGCTATAGGCAAACAAAACGACGCGCAAGCCTTGGATAGTGCCTGAGTTAATGTAATCGATTGCGGCCTGATCGAGCTGCATTGAAGCCGACAGCACTTCTGGCGCACCTAGAAGGTACACCCCCCGCCGATCGTCCTCATCAAAGGCAATAGCACTCCACTTCCGTGCGGAGGAAAATGGAACTTCGGCTTTGGGCGGCAGCACTCGACCCGGACAAGCAGCCGCGATCGCCTCACTAGTGCGGTTGCCTGCAGTGGTGCTGGCAGCATAGTCTCCCAACGCCGCATTCAGCTCGGCGGCGGTGGTGGCGATTGGATAAACTTCTTCCAGCAAAATCTGGTTGGTCGTGAGTGTGCCAGTTTTATCGAGGCAGAGCGTATCGACGTTGCTGAGCGACTCTACCGCGTTTGCCTGCTGAATCAGCACATCTTGCCCCAGCATTCTGACAGCTCCCAGCCCATAAGAGAGGGTGATGGCGATCAGCAATCCGGCGGGGACAAGTCCGGCAACCACAGCAGCGCGTTGAGCGATCTCATTAGGGGAATAGGTGCTACTGAGAAAGCTGATACCGACTAGCACCCACAGAAAACAGGCGATCAGCATGAAGACGCGGATCACTACATTGATCTCCACCTGCAGGGGCGTTAGCGATCGTCGGTAAGCTCTTGCCCCAGCAACAAGCTTGTAAGCAACGGTGTCCGCTCCCACTTTTTCGGCTTCGTAGCAAGCCGTGCCGCTGACGCAAAAGCTGCCGGAGTAAACGGGTACTGCTGCCTGTTTCAAAATCAGATCGGATTCACCTGTCAGCAGCGACTCATCTACCTCCATTCGTCCACTGCCCACCACCTGTCCATCAACTAGAATTTGGTCTCCAGGCTGCGCCAGCAAAATATCACCCAAGACAATTTCGTTGGGGTCAACATAGCGGGTTCTGCCCTCCCGGATAACAGCAGCTTTGGGGCGGTTTAGCAAAGCAATTCGATCGAGCTTTTGCTTTGCCCAAATTTCTTGGTAGATATTAATTAGGACACCACCGAAAATCACGATCACCACCAACACGGCATCACCGACTCGCCCTAGCTTAAACATGACGAGACTAATGGCGAAGAAAATTCCGTTAATGAAGGTAAACAGATTTTCATTAAAAATCTGCTGGTAGGAGCGACCCGTTTGCAGTGTGACATTGTTGCCCATGCCTGCCGATCGCCGCTGCTCTACCTCGGATTCTGATAGCCCCTGCAGCTCAAGAGCTGAATCGATCTGTGGCTGAGTCATGCGAGAGGGGAAAAGGGATGAGAGGTGTAGCTTGTTTCTGCGGGGCAGTGAAATAAAGGGGCGTGACAAGTCCGCGCTTGGGAAATCGCGTTTGTAGCCGTGCTTAGCATAAAGGTGAGAGCATCGCTGTCGCTCTCCAGCATAACCTTTGGTTCCAAGAAGGATCGAAAGATATTTTGCTTGCCAATCGAATAAGCGATTGGCAAGCAAATTTCACTTACTTTCAGCTTGCCTGCGGGATAATGGATTAGCGATGGCACCCTATTGTTTCTGTGGTTTATGCCTTCTCCTGTAATCGAAATTCTCTCAGCCGATGAAGTTCGCCGCACACTGAATCGATTGGCATCGCAAATTGTAGAACGTGCGGAAGATTTGTCCAGGCTGGCGTTACTGGGGCTTTATACCAGGGGAGTGCCGCTGGCAGAAATGCTAGCGCGGCAGATTGAAGTGCTGGAGCAGGTGAAAGTGCCGGTGGGAGCGCTGGATATTACCTTTTATCGAGATGATTTGGATCAAATCAATCTGCGAACACCCCGCAAGACTGCAATTCCGTTTGATGTGTCGGGCAAAACGATCGTTTTAGTCGATGATGTAATCTTCAAAGGCCGGACAGTGCGGGCAGCACTGAATGCCGTGAATGACTACGGTAGACCAGAGCTGATTCGGCTGGCGGTGCTGGTCGATCGAGGGCATCGGGAAGTGCCAATTCATCCGGATTTTATTGGGAAAGAATTGCCGACTGCTAAAGAAGAGCAAATCAAAGTGTATCTACAAGAAACCGATGGGCGAGATGGCGTGGAGCTAGTGCGGGCGGTGGCAGTAGATGCATAGCGGATATAACGGATAAGATGCTAATGCCGATCGACTTTCGCAATACGAATACAATTTGGGCATCAGTCCTGGCTGAAACGCTGCATCGCTTAGGGTTGATGACTGCCATCGTCTGCCCTGGGTCACGGTCAACCCCGCTGGCAGTGGCGTTTGCTCAGCATCCGCAGATCGAAGCAATTCCTATGTTGGACGAGCGATCGGCCTCGTTCTTTGCCTTGGGAATTGCCCGTTGCAGTCATCGTCCGGTGGTGCTTGTTTGCACCTCTGGAACAGCAGGAGCCAACTTTTATCCGGCAGTAGTCGAGGCACGGGAGAGTCGAGTGCCGCTGCTCGTGCTGACAGGCGATCGCCCCCCAGAGCTGCGCGACTGTAACGCTGGACAAACAGTCGATCAGCAAAAGCTGTTTGGCACTTATCCAAACTGGTATAGCGAATTAGCTGTGCCGTCACTGGAGCTAGCGCTGCTAGCATACCTGCGGCAGACGATCGTTCAGGCTTGGGAGCGTGCCCTTTATCCGGTTGCTGGAGCGGTTCATCTCAATTTGCCCTTCCGCGATCCGCTGGCTCCAGTTTCGCAAGCTACAGCTCAAGCACTGAGCGAGCAGTTTCCTGCTGATTTCTTTGCGGGCATTGGCACACCCCCGGTTGCTCCTGCTTCTCCTATCCTGCATTCGCCACTGCTTCATTCTTCCGATCGGGGGATTTTGATCGCAGGTGTGGCTCAGCCAAAGTTTCCCAAGACCTATTGCGAGGCGATCGCTCATCTCTCTCAGCGATTCTCGATCCCAGTTCTAGCAGAAGGACTTTCGCCCGTCCGCAATTATGCCGAGTGTAATCCTAATCTGATCTCCACCTATTCCCGAATATTGCTTGACCAGGATCTGGCAGACCAGCTAGCGCCTGATTGGGTCATTAGGGTTGGAGAAATGCCGACCAGTAAACGTTTGCGGCAGTGGTTGACACAAAAACAACCGCAGCAGTGGATTATTGATCCGGGCGATCGCAATCTCGATCCGCTGCATCTGCGAACAACCCACTTACGGCTCTCGGTAGAACAACTAGCAGCAGCATTACCAGAAGAGTTGCTAGCCTCCAGTGGCTATCTGAAACAGTGGCACGAGGCAGAGCAGCGCATTAGAGGATCGATTGATCGATCGTTGAATGAAATGGAGGAGCAGTTTGAGGGAAAAGCCGCGTGGCTCCTATCGCAGCACCTTCCAGCCGGAACGCCATTATTCATAGCCAACAGTATGCCCGTGCGGGACGTTGAGGCGTTTTGGCAGCCAAATGACTTACATATTCAGCCGTTTTTCAATCGAGGAGCAAATGGGATTGACGGCACTTTATCCACAGCGCTGGGTGTTGCCTATCATCAGCGCGGCGTCTTACTTACAGGCGATCTAGCGCTGCTGCACGATACGAACGGCTTTTTGATTGGCAAAAAGTTCTCCGGACATTTGACGATCGTGCTAATTAACAATAATGGTGGCGGCATTTTTGAGTCGCTGCCGATTGCCCAGTTCGATCCGCCCTTTGAGGAATTCTTTGCTACGCCGCAATCAATTAACTTTGCGTTGCTTTGTGCAACTTACGGAGTGAACTACGAATTGATTCAATCTTGGGAGCAATTTGTGCAGCGACTCAACCCGTTACCCAATCGAGGCATTCGCTTGCTGGAGATTCGCACCGATCGCAAAGGGGATATGCGGCAGCGAACTCAACTCGGCTAGCGAACAGCAATGCTTAGCAAAAAATCTGCTGCTTTCGATCACAGCTTTCCACCGCGATTTTGGGTGGACGACTGACGCTGAGCAGCTTGCAGATTGTTATAAGCCTCTGCAAAGCTTGGATCAAGGTCGATCGCCTGCTGGAATTGGGCAATTGCATCTGCCACATTGCCCTGCTGCTGTAGCGCTAAGCCTAAAACGTTGTGCGTGTAGGCATGAGCATTAGCCCCAATGCCTACCGTATTGTCAAGGTTCAAGGCTTGGCGGAGAATGATCACTGCCTCGTCTAGTCGCCCTTGTTTCCGCAAAACATCTCCTAGACTGGTGTACGCCCAAGTCGAAGTGCCATCTAGCTCAATGGCTTACCGCAAACTTCGGATGGCAGTGTCGTAGTTGCCCCGATCGCCCTCCCAAATGCCGAGCCAGGTGTAAGCATCCACAAAATCAGGGCGGATTTGCACCGTGCGTTGGAGGTTCTCAACTGCGCCATCCAGATCGCCCTGCTGCCCCAGCACAATGCCCAGCCCATAATATGCCTCATAAAAATCAGGCGAAAGGCGGGTCGCTTGCCGATAGGTGTCGATCGCTTCATCCCACTGCCCCAGTAAACTCAAGGCGTAAGCCAAACCAAGGTAGGCATTGCCGTCTTTTGAGTCAAGACGGAGGGCTTGGCGAAATGCGGTGACAGCGGCTTGCCATTGCTCCAAGGAGTTGAGGCTGTTGCCCAGCCTGAAGTAGGCAGTGGGCAAGCTTGAGTCTAGCTGAGTAGCTTGGCGGTAAGCAGTAGCGGCTTCTTCCCAGCGGTTTTGGCTTTCGAGGGCAATCCCCAACCCCAGGTAAAGATCGGCAGCATCAGGGTTTCGCGCAATTCCCTGTCGAAAAATTTGCTCTGCCGATTGAGATTTTCCTGAATTGAGTGCAGCATTTCCTCGATCGATCCACTGATCGATCGTTTGAGCAATGGCTGCTTCAGGTAGGGTACTGAGGGTAAGCAGGAGAAAAAATGCTGTAACGCGGTGGTTCATGACTAGATTCACTGAGACGAGCAGCAAGATGGCCTTAGTTTAGCCGCCCGAATTTTGGTCTGTCATGCGAACCCCGCTCGTAGCCTAGCTTACTTCTAGAGCATGTTGTTTGAGTTCGTCCATCGACACATACTCCAACGCGGCAGCATGGGTTGCCTCTAGCACCACGGGTGGGGCAACGCCTGCATCTAATGCCTCTTTCCAGCGAGAAGCACAAAGACACCAGCGATCGCCTGCTTTCAAGCCTGGAAACCGGTATATCGGTATAGGTGTGATCAAATCATTGCCCTGCGATCGGCTAAATTCTAGGAACTCTTGAGTTACTTGGGCGCAGACCACATGAATGCCTACATCGCCTGCTCCTGTGCTGCAAAAGCCATCGCGATAGTAGCCCGTTAGGGGATCTGTGCAACAGCACTGCAGTTCGCTACCTAATACATTCCTTGCCTTGGTCATCAGTCGGTTCCTGCTAGTTCTGATCTAGTAGGGTAGCGGCGACAGAGGCGATCGACAAGGATCTGCTGTAAAGATTCTGAGGGGCGTTGTCCTTCCCTCTGGAAAGACAACGCCCTCACTAAACTTACTGGCTAGATTGACTTACTAGCTAGATTGATTTGCAGTTAATTTACGCAGGGTGCAAAGTTGCTGCCTCTAGATCCAGGTGTGCTACCCGTTGGACCTTGAGAAATCCAGCCCAAGCGATCGCCCCCGCTTAAGCTGGTGTAAAACACCTTGACGTAGATAATTCCTCCCACCGTCTGTGGCGAGATCGCTGGGTTAGTAAAATAGATGCGGCTCCCGCCTGCAGGTCCGTCTGATTGCCCCCGATAGGTTTGTCTCTGTTTTGTAACAGGATCTTCATAAGCAAGCAGCCCATTGGGCGCTGTGCTAGTTTTGATGAAGTAGCAAGTAGCTTTGGTTGGCAGTCCGCCGTCGTCGCAGGTTGCCAGATTAGCAGCATTTACCCACCCCACGACGGGCGTTTTGATCTGCGCTACACCCCCCACGCCAGGAATATTGCCCAGAACCCCCGTCAGTGTCACCTGCGCACCAGCCGTCACTGTACCGACCCGCTGATTTACCGGACCTAACGCCGTATTGAGAAAAATCTCGGTTGTGGCGTTTGCTCTACGGCAGCCGTTAATGTAGCTGCTGCGCTCAAAAAGGGGAGTATCTGCGGCTTGGGGGGCAACCGGAGCTGCCTGAGCAGGGGCAGCAGGTGTAGGCGTAGCAGCAGGCGTAGGTGTAGCGGCAGGTGTAGGCGTAGCGGCAGGCGTAGGCGTAGCGGCAGGCGTAGGCGTAGCGGCAGGCGTAGGCGTAGCGGCAGGCGTAGGTGTAGGCGATTGTGCCAACTCTAATGCAGTGGCTTGTAGACCGATCAACATAGAGCCAAAAACTGCTGAAAGCAGCGCACATCCAGCTCTATTTAAAGCTGTTGTATCAAACTTCATGCTAAAAACACTCCTCTAAATATTTGCTAACGCAGAATATGCAGCAGAGTGTATCATGCTGATTTACCTTAAGACTTTTCTCAAAGAAATTTTTTTACACTGTGGGAATTTGTGCTAACAGCAACGTGCAGCAGCGTATAAACAGGATATGAAGAGTATGTTTTGCCCCTCCCCATCATATTCATAAGCTGTTGTGTAGGGCTGGCATATAGATCATTCCGCAAGTCACTGGCTATTTTCTCCAGCAGTTCTCAACCTTGTAAAGATTTAGCCATTGCAGGAACGAACAACCGTTCGTCTCTGTAGCCAGATCGCATCTGATTGAGAACAAATATAAGGCAACCGCCACAGCTTTACTAAGAAATCTTGGTGAGCACGCTCGCCAAGATTTCCTAACCATCACAGGTGACAGCCTGATGTTTTTGCTGTAGAAGACATGCCTTCTACAGCAAAAACATCAGGCTGTGTTTAAGCGTGAACCGTTTAAGCGTGAACCAGGGGAACAGACGACTCGTAAGCTTTCTTGCGGAGCTGAATGATCTCTTCGCCGAGCTTGTCGGGGAGAGGCAGATCCAGCATGTTGAACATGTCTTGAAGGCGATAGCGCCAATCGTGACGCAGCAGGCATTCTCGATAATTGCGCTGCGCATTGAGCGCTAGTGATTCACTGTCATTGAGCAGGTCTTCAAAGAAGGGAATCCACTCAGCAGGCGAATCAGGAATGTCGATCGCGCTGTTTTGCCAGTCCATCAGCTCAGCTGTACCTTTGCCAAAGGGCTTTTTGCCAACAACCGTGCAACCTGCTGCCCAAGCCTCAAACCAGCGATACAGAATTGGCGAATAGCCCATAAATCGTGGAGTACTGCTAGCTTCAAAGCAGAGGCTTATTTTAGAGCGACTGAGCATCTTTGAGAGTAGCGTAATATGTTCACTTTGATTTTCCACTTCTGCCTTAGAGAATGTGGAGTGAAAATATACTCGACCGTTTTCCTGTGGGCTACCTTCTTGCTGGTTAAAGTGTGTCTGCAATGTTCTATGCAGATCCACATTGCCTCTGCCGTAAGCGATGATATCAATCCATCGATTAGAATTTCTGGAGCCGTTTTTAAGCGCATTTGTTGCCAGCGGTAAGAAGCTAGTAGGTACTGCACCTGTACGGTTCACCTCGTCGGCAATTTCTGAGCTTATAACAAAAAGATGATCCAGATGACCCGTGACCGAGCGATCGAGATGACGCGGATCAAAGCCGTCTAAGATATAGCCAATCTTCACATCGAATTGATTGAGCTGTTCTCCTAATGCGTGCATTGAAAGTAGGAAGTGCGGCTGGAGACCTACGACCAGCAGAACATTCTTTCCTTTGCCGAGTTTCGGTAGCTCATCGATAGAGAACCACGATTTGAATAAGCGATGACGATAGCGTCTTAGGAACGCTGAGTCTGCAATTTCCAATCCTTTCGAAAGCTTAATCTTATCGTTAATCAACGGGTAAATAAATGTAGCATCACAGGTTGCTGCAATCGTTTCTTCAAGGCTGTAGCTGACTGACCAACCCACATGATTGTTACCAGGATGCAGTTCTGATAGTACAAATAGATTCATAATTACCTCTGCAAGCGTGGGGGGAGTTTAAACAAAATTTAGGGCAACCAGTAAACATGCCTGTTTGAATTGATTGCGTAATGTCACTACTTGGTATTCCTGAGAAATTGCCTCATTCACCAAAACAGACGCATTCGCCAACTTCATCTATCCACAACAAAGGCATGGAGCATAGATTTCTGGTGGCAGATGCAGCTGAAGTAGACGCAGTTAAACCAGGGTGCAGCTAAAACAAATTCTCAGACGTAATAACAATGAGAAGTAGGCTGCTTGAAGCGAGAGACACACCCAACTGACACAGAAAAGTTTACGATCGGTTGATCTCCTCTAAAGCAATTCAGATAAGAACATCCGAATCAGAATTACCGAAGCTGAGATACTGTCTTTGAAAAATGGAGCTACTAACAATCGGACTCTTCAGTGAATTTGGTAAGGAGTGAAACCTCGTAAACATTTAGTTGATTAAGTGTTTCGTACGCTTGAGTTCCCTCATTCTAGAGAGTTGCGGGGCAGTGTTTGCATAGGGAATTGCCCCATTCATCAAAACTTCAACGTTGTGTAAAACCTGTTCGCGGATCTCCCAAGAAACGCGTAAGGTTTGAGCAACTTAACAGTTATTTCCAGCGCAACCTGTGCCAACACCCAGTATTTGGTGAATAGCCTGAAGAGCAGGTTAGAGGTCTGGTTAATAGCTTTCTGAGAGAACTAGCGTTTCTGGCGGCAGTGCTGACGATTTGAGCGCTGCCTCTTGCTTGAGGCTGCTCTGCTGTTTGAGCGCCAGCAGGTTACACAGTAGCTCATCAATCTCAGCTTGCAGCTGCTCAAACTGTGCCTGCTGCTCCGGCGGATAAACAAATTTCTGCACCATGTCGCTCGCCTCCCCTCACTAGCGCTACTGGATCAGCGCTTCACACAATCTACATGAATTGGGACGCCGAGTTGGTATGGAAGGTTGCAGGAGTGAGAGAATATAAAGATATTTTGAAATATGCACTAATTGCACTCCTCTTGTTGAAGCTTTAAGATCGAACTCGCAATTGTCCCTACCACTCCAATTTCATGTTCCTCTCCCTTATCGCAGATTACGGCACTGGCGATCCGGCATTCGCAGAAGTGAAGCAGCGCCTGCTAATGGCGATTCCAGATGCTCAAATTCATGAGTTATCTGTGCCGCCATTTAGCACTCTTGCTACAGGGTTTTGGATTGCCCAGCTAGGACTCAATCCAGGCACAACCGATCGCCTGATCTACCATAACTGCGCCCCCCGCCAAGACGATCCAGAAGCGCGACGAGATAACGAAGGCGAAGGCTTGACCTACGCACTGCTGCCGAATGGGGTAAAAGTTGTAGGTGTGAACGCGGGCTACACGCTGTCGTTCATTAAAAATCACGCCAACGAATTGCGCACTGTAAATGTATCCAGAGGTGGCTCCCAATTCCGGTCGCGGGATGTGTTTCCGCCTGCGGCAGGGGCAATTGCCCAGGCAGATTACAGCATTTTGGGAGGGGTGATTGACCCCAGCCAACTCCCCGATGTGCCTCTCGACCGGGTTGCCTGGATCGATGGCTACGGCAATATTAAAACGACAATTCCTGCAGCAGCGATCGACCTACAGCCCGAAGCAAAGACTGTGGTCCGGATTGGGGATGTCGTTAGCGATGCCATCTATTCGGATGGCAGCTTCAAGGTTCCGGAAGGAACGCTTGCCTTTGCCCCCGGTAGCTCTGGCTGGGCAGCACCTGATGGAACACCAATTCGTTGGATGGAACTCTTCCTGCGTGGCGGCAGCGCTTGGACAAGGTTTGGCAGACCGCGAGTCGGCGATCGGGTGCTATTTTAGAGCGTAGTTTCTTCGGGTTTGTCTTGAAAACCGCGAACAATGCGGGAGAGTTCGTTTTTCTCGTCAATGGCAACGCGGCTGGGAGAACCGCTGATAATGCCCTCGAAATTGCGGAAGGAGTCTTTAATTTCGGGACCGCGCTCGCTAATGGTGTACTCTCGGATGCCTTTATCGTGCCAAGAGCCGCGCATTTTGAAAACGTTGATGGCGCGTGCCATTTCGCCACGAATCTCGACGTATTGCAGCATCAAGATCGTGTCTGTAATGGTGGAAATGTGGGAGTCCGTGATCGAATGTGATCCCATGAATTGATCAGTGGTGTTGGTGAAGAAGCCTGTGATTTCTTCTTGTTTGGCAAAGCCGGTCACGCCGATCACAAACTGCCGGAAGGCATTGTTGCTGACACCGCGCGCCAAAGCTGAAAGCGAGTCGATGGCAATGCGGGAGGGCTTAAATTCGGAAATTTCTGACTTGATGATCTGGAGGTGGTCTTCCAAGCCGGCTGACTCTGGGTAGGCGCACAGGATTTTGAGTAAGCCGCGCTGCTCTAGGTCTTCAAAATCGATGCCCCAAGAATAGGCGTTGCGCGAGAGCTGGGCGCGGGACTCTTCGTAAGCAAACAGAATTGCCCGTTCGCCTTGGTTGCAGGCGTCTTGGAGAAACTTGCTGACGAGCAGCGTTTTGCCTGTGCCCGTAGCCCCAGTTACCAGGATGATCGAGTCTTTAAAGAAGCCGCCGCCACACATTTCATCAAGGGTTTTGACACCTGACGAAACGCGAACATTGGACGATCGCTGCGTCAGGCGCATTGCGCCCAGCGGAAAAATGTTGACCCCCTGGTTGGTGATGGTGAAAGGATACTCGCCCTTCATATGGGTGGTTCCGCGCAGCTTTAAGACCTCCATGGTACGCCGCCGCCGTTCGCCTTCCAAAACATTACGGACGATCACTACGTTGTCCGAGACAAACTCTTCTACACCAAAGCGGGCAACAGGTCCGTATTCTTCGACGCGCTCTGTGGTCATGATGGTAGTTGCGCCAACCATTTTCAGGCGGGCAACGAGTCGAAAGATTTCGCGGCGTACGACTGAGACCGCATCGTATTGCTGAAAGACTGCGGTGACAGAGTCAATTGAGACTCGTTTGGCTTTGTACTTGTGAATTGCATACTGAATCCGCTCGATCAGCGCCGATAGATCGAAGTTGCCGATTACATCTTGCCCTTCGGGATCAGGAGAAGCATCCAGGATAAACAGCTTGCCTCCATCGATCAGCTTTTGCAGATCCCAGCCAAAGCTATGAGCGTTTTTGATGATGTCGTGCGGCGATTCTTCAAAGGTGACAAAAATGCCTGCCTCGTCAAATTGAGTGATGCCGTTGTAGAGAAACTGCACGGCAAAGAGAGTTTTGCCGGTGCCAGAAGTGCCGCTGACTAGGGTGGTTCTGCCAACCGGAAATCCGCCGTGCGTAATGTCATCAAAACCCTCAATTAGGGTACGAATTTTTTGAACTCCAGGGGTGCGTGATTGTCCGTCCTGATTCGGTGGGGTCATACAATGTCGTAGCCTTGTCTAAGATCTAAGAGAAATTTGGGAGTTCAGTTTCAAACTGAAGCCTAAGAAGGGATAAGCTCGTCCGGCTGAAGGTGTAAATTGAGAGGACTTCCACAGATTCTACCGTTCATCGGCAGAGGCTTAGCGCTAAAGGAGCGCTATAAGGATAGATAGCGTCGATCGTGATGTCACTCGGTCACGTGACTCGGTCAGGCAGCAATAGAATCCAGAACCTGCAATGCAAACATATCGTTAAATAGACTCAAGCAAGCCAATCTTCAACCTCTAAATTTCGGTTCACAATCTATCAAAAATCCAGTCGGTGAATCAGCTCTCTTGAGCTAAGCCTATTTTAGGTCTCCGGTGGTTCACCGTCCTGTACTTCTTCTTGCTGTGCCTCTTCTTCTTGTAGCTCATCGTAAAGAAGATCGAGTCCAATCAAAACTCGTTCGCGGTCGCTCAAATCTCCAATAATTTTACGAACTGGTGGCGGCAAAATTTTTGCGAGGGTTGGAGTTGCCAAAATCTTGTCTTCTTCTGCTAGCTGCGGATTTTTAAGCACGTCGATCACCTTGAGCGCATAAACGCCTTTAAACTCCGTCTCCAAAATGTTGTTTAGCATCTTGAGCGCACGGACAGAGTTAGGTGTGTTGCCTGCGACATAAAGTTTAAGAATGTAAATTTTTTTTAGGGGGCTCATAGAAACTCAGTAGATGTATCAGAATTTGTCCGGGATTTGTTCGGGTTTTGCCCGTCTAGCAGATTCGGTTCAGCACTCGCTCGACCCTTATTCAAGCTTCACGAGCCATAAGGTTAAATACTGTAGATATTGACAAGTAAGCTTTTCCCCAGATCCTGCCATGTTCTTTTTCAAGTTTCTCTGGGAATAGAGCGACGATACATTTCGCAAAGATGGGCGATCGTATCAATTAGCGTTAATCGATAGTCTTGCAGAACCTCATCGCTGCGCCCTTCGAGCTTGAGCTGTGTCGAGAACTCATCCATCAAATTCATGTGAATTTCGACAATTAGTGAGACTGGAATATCGGCAAGAAAAACGATGTTAACAAAGCTATCAATTCTTTGGTTAAGGGCTGCTGTTTGGGAGAAGTAAGTCAAAATAATTTCACGATAATCTGCCTTAAGCTGGTTAAGTAAATTCTCTTTTTGGGTAGAACCCATGTGGCGCAAAAAGTTTTGAGGATTGCGCTTGTAGTAAATACCGAGATAGCCAAGACGCTCCTTGAGCTTTTCAGCCAAGCGCTGCTGTTGTGCGACTAAATTTTGGTGAGTTTGCACGGGAACTTCCGGCACCACGGATGCATTAGCGTCATTCAGAGGCGGCAGTTCAATGAACCGGCTGATGGCTTGCTCGATCGCCAGGCGAATCTGGCTAAGCTGCGTGATTGAAAGCTCTAGTGCTGCTGAGTGGTAGCTAAATTTTGCAGGAACAGCTTTTGAGGACGGGGTAGTTTGTAATAGCCCTGCCACGGGTTGAAGAGTAGAGCTGAGGATGATAGCAGGAAAGAAAATTGCCTGCTCTTGCAGTTGATTAAAGAAAGATTGTAACGTCTCACCTTCTTGGAAAATTAAGCAATCTATAGGCAACTTACTTTGCTTAATAAACTGCAGAAAGTCATCTTCAGAACTGAACTGGCTCAATATATATTGCCGAGCTTCACCTGCCTGAAAACTTTCAGCAGGCTCTTCCCTCAAGTATTGGTTGAGAGATTGACTTAACGCCTCAGAACTGAGCGCGTCAGCAGCATAGAGAATACCAATCGCCAGCGGAGAACCCAAAATCTTAACGTCTTCATTCAGAGGGACACAATGAAATAACCTAAAAATTTAATCTTCCTAAAGTTATTAATAGTTAATAAAATAATTAACATTTATTGTAATTGAAATTGCCTTTGCATCTACAGTTCTGCCGTCATAATTAGAGTAGGTTGCTTTGGAATCGCTGGCAGGCTCCTCACATCTGTGAAGAGTTTTGCTTATAACTCTCCCATCCATCGGGGTAATACTAGGTTGCTACGCTCTCTTGGCGCATCTGGCAGCGCTGAGGCTCCTGAACACCTTATTTCAGATTACACTTATCCAGATTACAGCTGGATGCACGACAGCGCTAAGCATTGCACGTCTGTAAACTAAACGGTATACGCTGGACTAGCATCACTGCACACTGTTAAACATCACTAGCTGCTGTCTACTGTAGCTATTAGGCGCTGCTATCAGCACTGCATATAAGCACTGCTATTTTGAGCAACTACATCGCCTGCTTGAGTCCCATTTCCTTTAGTCAACAAAATTTAGTGAACTGAGTTAGCTAGTAAACGCTCAAATTGGTTAGAAGCTTGAAATTCAGCAAAATTAGGTTTGTTATAGCGCAGCGTTATTCTGCGGAACGCAATCCAGATCGATTGAGCCGTATTTTTTGACCCCCTATCGTCTGATTCTTTGCGAATGGATACACGATCGCTCAGCGCATTTTTAGTTTCCGTTCCGACTTGTGTCGAGACGGACTCACTGATCTGCGTCTGGCGAGTCTTTCAGCAATCGGGCAGTGAGCAAGTTGTGGTTGTTAATGCCCAACGGCTGCCAAGTGGTGTCTTGCTGCTGTCGAAGCTGCCGATTGCCGGACTTAGCCCATCTCTCAGCTCAGACTTTGACTCTGAGCCTAGCTTGCAAACCCTACTTCAGCGCGACCCCACGCTGCTGTTACCGCTGACGCTACTGCCTGCCCACATCCCACTGGAGCAAATTCCACCGATTGACTCCCTTTGGGGACTAGTAGACGCACAGGGTGAATTTTTGGGCTTAGTCGATCGCCACCGCTTTCTTCAATCCCTCCTGCCGTCTTCTGTTCCGCTCACTCATTCCCTGCCGCATCCGCTGGTCGATCTGCTCGATCGCCTGCCGCTGCCTTTAATGCTACAAACTGCTATAGGGCAGGTGATTACCCAAAACCTGGTTTGGGGGCAGCAAGTGGGCGAACTGCAAAATCCGATCCAGGTGCGGCAGGCAGCCGCGCTTGTCCTAGAGGCGGCAGAGCCAGCGGGAAGAGTAGCTGCGCCGTTGTCGCAGGAGCGATCAGGGCTGAGTAATGCTAAAGCTAGAGAGTATGAGCCGTCTAGCGTTTCGGTAGCGCACCCGCATTTAGCGGTACAGAATAGTGGGATGCCTCTGCTGGAATCTTGTCAGCTCAGCAGTGAACCGAATACCTGCATTTGTACCTGTTTGCTTAAAAATGGGCAAAGCCGAGTGTGGCAGTTCACCAAGATCGCGATTGGCTATGGGCTGCGCGAGGAGCTTGCGATGGACCGTGACAGTTCATTAGCCCCAGCGTTCTCGATCGTACCCTTTCGGTTGGCAACCCTTGCCTTTCAGCCTGATCCAGCGTGGCAGTCCTTGATCCAAACTGAGTCACTTTGGCTGGTGTTGGCGCAGGACATTACCGAGCAGCAGCAGGTTGCCAAAGAGCTGGCGGCAAAAAATGCTGACCTGGTGCAGCTCAATCGGCTTAAAGATGAATTCTTAGCCTGCATCAGCCATGAGCTGAAAACGCCGCTGACAGCGGTGCTAGGGCTGTCTAGCTTATTAAAAGATCAAGCGCTAGGAACGCTGAACGATCGCCAATCCCGCTATGCCAACCTGATCCATCAAAGCGGGCGGCATTTGATTCTGATCGTCAACGACATTTTAGATCTGACGCGAATTGAGACTGGGCAACTGACGCTCAATCTTGATCCAATCAATATTGAAACGGTGTGTCGTCGCGCTTATGAGCAGGCAGGTCAGCTCCAAGCAATGGAAGCTAGCGCTAAAGCCGAAGGGAACGCGACAGCTACTGATCTACAGTTCAGCTTGGATATTGAACCGCCATTAAGTCATCTGATCGCCGACGAACTGCGGCTCCGGCAGATGTTGAGCAATTTGCTCTGTAATGCAATTAAGTTTACCGAGGTGGGCGGTAGCATTGGGCTGCGGGTGGAGGATTGGGAAGGCTGGATTGCTTTTACCGTTTGGGATACGGGCATTGGTATCCCAGCCGACAAGCAGCATTTGATCTTCCAGAAGTTTCAGCAGCTAGAAAATCCGTTGACTCGCCGCTTTGACGGTACTGGCTTAGGGCTAGTGCTGACGCAGCGGTTAGCTCGACTGCATGGGGGCGATGTCACCTTTACTTCGGTGGAAGGGCAAGGCAGCGAGTTTACGCTGCTGCTGCCGCCGCGCCCGCCACAAGCGATCGCCACTGACCCAATTGCCCCACAATCCGTTGCTGGAACTGCCAATGCCCTGCTGCCGTCGGCTGCGCTGCCGTTAGAGAGTGCGCCAGTCCGGATCACGGCAGACAATCGGTTGGTGATGGTGGTTGAGGCAGCGCCCAAGGCGATCGAATCTTTATCGCGCCAGCTTACAGGTTTAGGCTACCGGGTCGCAATTGCTCGCACAGGCACAGAAGCGCTAGAAAAAATTCGGCGCCTCCAGCCTTGTGCTATTTTCCTTAACCCACTGCTGCCGCTGCTGTCGGGATGGGACGTGTTGACGCTGCTTAAGGCAGATGCAACAACCCGCCAAATCCCCGTGGTGGTGATGGCGATGCGCGTAGAAAAGGGGCAAGCCTATCAAAACGGAGCAGATGGCTTCCTGAGTTTGCCGATCCAGTCTGCTGTTCTGGAGCAAAGCCTAGAGCAGCTGGTGAAATCGCCTGAGAGTGAAACGCCCGATCCGCTGGCAAATCTAACGGTGCTGCATCTGCGCGGTCAACTGCTTCAGTCCAGCCCAGAGGCGATTGTGCCCACGATCGACCTCAATCAACAGCTCTACCCGCACCATTGCCGCATTTTAGAAGTAGACGACTTAGAGCAAGCTGATCTGCTGGCGCGGGTCTGGAAGCCAGATGTGGTGCTGCTGGATGGCAGCTTTCCGGATTTGCAAGCGGTGATAACCCAGCTAAGCCAGCTTCCTTTCTTAGCAGAGCTGCCGCTGGTGACGCTCACGCCCGCTCTCACCGAAGCAGCCCTAGAAGTGCCCAGCCTCAAGGTGTTTCCTTGGATACCGAACGAAGCATCCTATCCGGAAGCGATTACGCTGCAGCAAGTGATTCAGCTTGCTGTTGGCATTGACTGGACACCCCACATTCTCATTGCAGACTTTACGACGCTTGAAGCCGATTGGACGGCGATCGCCCATACGAATGCTGGCAAAACCGCCAGCGCCACAAGCGGCTTGCAGGCGCTCGTGCAATATCTCCACACGGCTGGCTTCCGTAGCTCAGTTGGTTCCACGTGGCGGGAAGTGCTGCGGCAGCTCCAGCACCAAAGTGTCGATCTGCTGCTGTTTTATGTACATACTTCTAGATCCCATTCGCTGTTTGCCGAAATGACGCAAGCATTGGAGCAGCTGCCTGTGAAGCCGCCCGTTCTGGTATGGCACTGTCATGCTTATTCTGCTGATGAGCCGACTGCCGTAGAGGTTGCAGAATTTGAGTCGCTCTGGGGAGAGGCGATCGCCACACAGGTGCTGCCTGCGTGCCTATCGATGCCAGAGCTGCTAGCAGAAATCTCTCGGCTGCTGCCGAAGAAGCGGTAGAGCTGATAGGGCTATCTAAAGAAGCGATAGGGCTATTAAACAAGTGGTAAAGCTGTGAGGTTGTTGCTTCAGCTTTCACCTTAAGCCGCACCATTTCACTGCTGCATCCCACTGTTGCTCAACTCGATATAAACTAAGCCCTATAGCCTTTACGCCTATTGCCCATGGCTCCCCTGCCCGATCGTTCCCCTAATCGGCTCTCACTAGGATCTTTAGAAACAGAAATTTTGCAGATTCTCTGGACACACGGTTCTGCCACGGTCAAAGAGATTCACGATTGCATTTTGGCCGACCCCGATCGTGAGCTTGCCTATGCTTCAGTCACTACGGTGCTGCAGCGACTGGCGCAGAAAGGCTGGGTAACTCGCACCAAACGCGATCCCGCTGAAGGACGAGAACGTGCCTTCCAGTGGCAGCCGCTGGTCTCCCGTGAAGAAGCGCAGGCGCTGCAGGCGCACGATCAGCTCCAGCGGTTTTTGGCAGTAGGCAATCCAGATGTAGTCGCTGCTTTTGCCGATGACCTCGATCGTGCCAGCGTGGAAAAATTAGAAGAAATTACTCGGCGGCTCAAAGCAGCTCAACAGGCTAGGGCAGCTCGGCAAGCAGAGGAGGAGCAGTAATGCATATCAGCTTAATGTTGCTTGCAACGGCGATCGCAGGGCTAAGCCGTTGTCTATGGCATCCCACTGATGCCGCTTGGTCAGTTCGCTGGCGGCACACCCTCAGCGCATTTCTGCTGCCGCCGCTGCTGCTCATGATGACAGCGATCGCGGTGTTATGCATGGGAACCGAAGGCGAAATGCTGGGTTTGCCCGTGGGCTGGATCGGCTACCTGCTGGCGATCGGCTGCCTTACAATGGCGGCAGGAGTGCTGCTGCGGCTGGCCTGGCAGGCTGGGCGATCGCTGCAGCAATTACAAACCTATCCCGTTCAACCCCTGAGTGGGGTAAGGGCCCATATCCTTGACACTCCCCGTCTGTTTGCAGCACAGGTAGGCTTTTGGCAGCCGAAACTGGTCGTTAGCCAGGGCATGCTTACCCACCTTACACCCGCTCAACTCGCTGCTGTCCTTACCCACGAGCAAGCTCACGCCCACTACCGCGACACTTTTTGGTTTTTCTGGCTGGGCTGGTTGCGTCATCTGACTACTTGGTTGCCTAACACCCATGCCCTTTGGGAAGATTTGCTGCTGCTGCGCGAGTTAAGAGCTGACCAATGGGCAGCACAACACATCGATCCGCTGCTGCTGGCAGAGTCGCTGCTGCTGGCAGTGCAGGAAGGAGAAACTGCCCCAGACTATTGCGCTGCATTGAGTGCCACCGCTCCCTTGACACGGTTAGAAACCCGCATTGAGGCACTACTGGCAACGAGTTCCCCTGACCCGGTAGAGGAATTCTCCTTAGCTGAGCTGTGGGTGGCGATCGTGCCGCTGCTAACGCTGCTGGTTCATCGATAGGATCTAGCGTCTTGCATAAGGCAGCCGTCTCCTGCTCGCTTATTTCTGTTGTTAGTTTTCTATTGTCTGTCCTACCTTCTCCCCCTTCCATGTTTTCTTCCAACCTCACTACCTATCCCTATCCGTCTGGTCGGCGAGTGATTATGGGTCGGCGGTTTGCGGCAGCAACTAGCCAGCCGTTGGCAACTCTAGCCGGAATGGAGATGTTTTGGGCGGGAGGGAATGCAGTTGATGCAGCACTAGCGATGGCGATCGCCTTGACAGTGGTTGAGCCAACCTCGAACGGCATTGGCTCAGATGCATTTGCCTTAGTTTGGGATGGGCAGCTGCATGGGCTAAATGCCTCTGGCAAAAGTCCGCAGCAGCTCAGGCTAGAAGACTATGCTGGGCTGTCTCACGTTCCCGATTTAGGCTGGCTACCCGTAACTGTTCCGGGCGCAGTTTCAGCATGGCGTGCCACTTGGGAGCGGTGGGGCAAGCTGCCGTTTGAGCAACTGTTTGCGCCTGCCATTCGCTACGCCAGCGAGGGGTTCCCGGTGTCGCCGGAGACGGCACGAGCCTGGCAGGCAGCGGCAGCGCTCTATGTACCGCAAACAGGTAAAGAATTTCAGCCGTTTAAGCAGGTCTTCTTTAAGGGCGATCGTGCCCCTGCAGCAGGCGAAATTTGGGGGAGCCTTGCTCATGCAGCGACGCTCCAAGAAATTGCCAAGACAGGCGGCGAGAGCTTTTATCAGGGTGAGCTAGCCGAACGAATGGCTGCATTTGCGGCAGATACGGGCGGCAAATTGTCGCTCGACGATCTAAAAGCGCACCAGCCGCAATGGGTGCCGCCGATTTCCACGACCTACCGCGATCTCACGGTTTGGGAAATCCCACCAAACGGACAGGGTATTGCTGCCTTGATGGCGCTAAATATCTTGGAAGGCTTCGATTTATCGCGCTATCCTCGTGATTCGGTTGAGAGTCTGCATTGGCAAATTGAAGCCATGAAGCTTGCCTTTGCTGATGCCCATCAGCAGGTGACTGACCCTGACTGGATGCAGGTGACGATCGAGCAGCTGCTGGATAAGCAATATGCGGCTCAGCGTCGAAAAAGTATTAGTGATATTGCCTTGACTGCCCATCCAGGTGTAATCAAGGGAGGCACCGTTTACATGGCAGCGGCGGATCAAGACCTGATGGTGTCGTTCATCCAGTCCAACTTTGAAGGCTTTGGCAGTGGGGTTCTAGCTCCTGAAACGGGCATTGCTTTGCAAAATCGCGGCAGGGGCTTCATCTTAGGCTTGCACAACCACCCTAACCTGATCGCACCCAACAAACGCCCCTATCACACAATCATCCCCGGTTTTCTGACGCAGGGCGATCGGCCATTGGGTCCTTTCGGCGTAATGGGCGGACACATGCAACCTCAAGGACATCTACAAGTGGCAGTCAACCTGATGGATTATGGCATGAATCCGCAGGCTGCCCTGGATGCGCCCCGCTGGCAATATCTCACGGGTCGCACCGTGCTGATTGAGCAAACCGTCCCTCGCTCAGTTGTCCTCGCCCTTGCCGATCGCGGTCATGCAGTGCAGGTGATGGCGGAAGGGCGCGCCTTCGGCAAAGGTCAAATGATTCTCCGCCACGGCGATGTGCTGGTGGCTGCCTCAGAACCGAGAGCCGATGGACAAGCGATCGCTGGCTAACCTGGTTAAATGGAAGGGTAGATAGGGGCAAGAGGCTCCCCCTCTGCAAAACCAATTCCGAATGCAATCCAACCCCAGTCCCCGCCAAAAGGCGATCGTCCATCATCCGCTTCCCCTGATCGCCATCCTGCTGCTAGGGCTAGCGCTCCGCTTCTGGCATCTAGATACCAAACCCCTCTGGCTAGATGAAGTACTGACTGCCCTTTTTACAATGGGTCGTCGCTTCAGCGATGTGCCGCTCAACCAGTTTTTTTCGCTAGCGGCGATCGACCAGCTCTTCACCCTTCAGCCCGGACGGAGCTGTGCCCAGATAGCCCACACCGTTGCGACTGAGTCAGTACATCCGCCGCTATTCTTTTGCCTAATGTATCAGTGGCTAAGCTGGCTCAATCCAGATGCTGACCACTGGATTTGGGCACTGCGAAGTTTACCTGCACTAATGGGTGTGGGAGCGATCGCTGCGGTCTATAGCCTCAATCGACTTGCCTTCTCAGCCAGAGCCGCACTGCTGAGCGCAGCGCTAATGGCAGTTTCTCCTTTTGCGGTTTATCTGTCGCAGGAAGCGCGCCACTATACGCTGCCCATGCTGCTGATTACGCTGGAGCTGATCGCGCTGCTGCAAATTCAGCGCGATTTGCTGAAACCCGATCGGCTGCGCCCGGTTGTCTGGATCGGCTGGACGGGGTTAAATTTGCTCAGTCTTTATGTTCACTACTTCTGTGGGCTGGCAGTAGTTGCGCAGATCGGCGCTTTGGCAGGCTGGTTAATTTGGCAGCGGCAGCGGCTTTCCGCTCGGCAGCTTGGGGCAGCTGCTTTTGCAGTGGGTGGAGTGGCGATCGGCTTTTTGCCCTGGTTGCCCACTTTTCTCAGCCATATTCAGCGTCCCGAAACCGATTGGCTGATTCCCTACAACCCCGACTGGCTCGATCGTCTCGCGCCACTCTATCAAACCCTAGTGGGCTGGACACTGATGTTTGTGGCTTTGCCTGTGGAAAAGCAGCCTTTGCCGATTGCCATTGTTTCGGGTGGGGTCATGCTCGGCTTCATGCTGTGGTTAGCGTGGCAGTTCCACAAAAGCTTGCCCTTTCTGTGGCAGCAGGTAGCTAATCGCCCCCCATTTGTTCTGCTGCTTGGCTTTATTGTTTGTGTAATTGCCGAATTTCTACTGATTGCCTACGGGCTCAACAAGGATTTGACGGTTGTGCCGCGCTACAACTTTGTTTACTACCCAGCCGTTTGTGCGATCGTGGGGGCAAGTTTAGCAGCCGGATCAGTCAGCAGGAAGCCACTTTCTTTTGTGCCCTTCCGCTCCTTTGTGCCGTTGGTCGCGCTGCTAATGGGCATCGTCAGCAGTGTCTTAGTGGTAAATGGTTTTGTATTTCTTAAGTCATACAATCCCGATCGGGTGGCAAAAAACCTGCGGTTTGAGCCAATACCGATCGCGCTGGCAGTTAGCTATGAATCTCCGCAGGAGGTGGCACTAGGGCTAAGCTTTGTGTTGGCGCTGCGGCAAAATTATCCGTCTGTGGCAAATGCCCCTGTGCAGGCGGCTTTTCTAGATAAATCAGCAGGCTATCGCCAAGTCTGGAAAACGCTTGCCCAGTTGCCTCAACCCCTGCCCCTGCCGCTCAATCTTTGGGTGATCGCCTCGCCAGGCATGCGATCGGCAGACTACCCACGTCAACTCAGGCTCTCTTACTCTACGCCTGCTGGGAAGGCTGCCCGGACGCGCTGCCCAATTGATCCCGATCGTTACCATCGAGTAGGGTTCCCCTATCAACTTTTTCGCTGTACTGCAGTCGATCCAGCAAACCGTAGCTGATTGCGCCAATCCTCCAGGTTGGGACAAGTTCACTAATTCTCTCCTCTTAAACAATCTTTACTTCCTTCATTTCCTAAAGTGAGACCTGAAGCAGCACAAAATTTAGCTCGGGATTTAGCTCAGGGCTTAGCTTAGGACTTAGAAGAGCCTGGCTAGCTTTAAAAAACTTTGCATAGTTCGTTTGAACTTATTCACAATAAACTAGTTCATTCTGGGAGAAATTTTGCTAACCTTGCATTCCTAGTAGGGATTTTTAATGGGCATGTGTGCTGAGCGAGTTTTAGCCTGTGTGAATTCCAGTATCTGGGGTTCCCTGCTTTAAGCTGATGGCACATTGCTTGGGTAGATCTTTACCTGTCGTGGCTTGTACAGCGGTAAATGTAGGAGGTGAATATAGAGTTGACTAAAGAAATAAAGTACTCTTTCGTAAGACACAAGTCAGCTTCGCAGATTTAATTTATCCTTGATACTGACATCCGGGGATCGCCTCCAAATCCATCTTTTGCTGTGTGGAATTGTTGGTTTGGGATCAGGAATCAGACGGGTGCAGTGTGAGGAGTTTTGATAGAGCCAAAAATAGAAGACTAAAGCTAAAATTGCTCTGCAGTTAGCTGTAACAAGAAAATGCCAAGCAGTTTGGCATGGAAGCAGGTCATCAGTGCCACCGAAAGTCATTCGACGCTGAAATCTAGTTTTGGTCAACCTCGAACTTTGACGGAGCAATCGTCGTCTAGCCTGCCAACTAGCGGCACTATGCGGTCGAAGGATATTTACTGTATCAGATTCACAGCTAGTTCTTAGCTCTAAGAAGCAGTGAAGCTCCTGTAGGCAAAGCTGCTGGTAGGTCCAAACAGGCGCATAAGCGACCTATAGGACAGATCAAAGAGTGGCTCTCTAGGCGGTATGAAGTCTGCCGTTAACAGTATCGTTGGTGACAATTTAGTACGTAATTGGCTTATAGAGCCTTGTCAGGAGGTGAACGTGAATATGACGCCCACAACATACGCCCGATTTATTCGATTTCTTCAAGAAGATTTAGCCTTGTCGGCTCCTTCGATCGCCATGGCGTTGCGCCAGCGGGAACAAGACCCGGGTCCACTGCCGATGATTCTTTGGCAGTATGGCTTGGTCACGCTAGAACAGCTCGACCGCATCTTTGATTGGCTAGAAACTGCTCAGCCATAGGCTACCGCTTTGAAGTCTTTGTAAAGCCTTTGGAAGCGATCTGAGGAGTTATCTAAGGAGTTGAAACATGACCAGTTCTCGAAATTGCTGCGCCTCTGCAGAGGTAGAGCTAGAGCCTGCGGATTGTAGACAACTGAATACTTTAAGAAAAAGAGCGAGTCAGATGACTCGCTCTTTTTCTTCTTAGCTTTATCTAGCGCTTTTACGCTGCTATGCGCCTAGATTGAGATTCTTTATTTGAAAGTCTATATATAAAGGAGACTTTCACACAAAAAATTCTTTCAATCACTGCACCAGCGCTTGAGCTGCGGCAGCAACCCCTGCTCCAGGTGTGAAGTCGTAGTTTAGCTCCTGCAGGGCAGCCTCCAGCGCTCCAACCGCCGTTAAGATGTCTCGATCGCTGACGTAGCCCAAGTGCCCAACGCGGAAGATTTTGCCGCTGAGGTGGTCTTGCCCACCCGCCATAACAATATCGAACCGCTTGCGAACCACCGATCGAATTTTCTCGGCATCCACGCCAATTGGAGCCACAGCAGTAATTGCAGGGCTACCGGCGTTGTCTGGTGCAAACAGCGGCAGATTCAGCGCTTTCATAGCGGCGCGAGTGGCAGTCATGTGGCGCTGATGGCGAGCAAAAATGTTTTCTAAGCCTTCTGCCTGCATCATCTTCAGCGCCACTTGCAGCCCAAAATACATGTTCACAGGTGGCGTAAACGGATGGCTGTTTTTAGCAGCTTCCTTACGGTATTTGCCCAAATCAAAATAAAAACGAGGCATCTTTGCTTGAGCATAAGCCTCCCACGCCTTAGGGCTAACTGCCACAAAGCCTAATCCAGGCGGCAGCATAAAGCCTTTTTGAGAACCAGAGGCTACTACGTCTAAACCCCACTCATCGATCGGTAGGTTGGTTGCGCCCAGGCTTGTGACTGCGTCTACCAAGATCAATGCCCCATGCGCTTTGACATGACTATTAATGGTTTCTAGATCGTTGAGCACCCCTGTAGAAGTTTCGCTATGAGTGACAATCACCGCTTTAATTTGCTTGTCGCTGTCTGCCTCTAGCTGGGTACGAACTGCTTCAGGGTCGATGGGCTTGCCCCACTCAGCAGTCACTTTCTCAACGTTCAGCCCATAGGCTGTACAGATCTGCGCCCATCGATCGCCAAACTTACCGTTTGTGCAAACCAACACCCGCTCGCCCGGACTCAGGACGTTGATGATTCCGGCTTCCATTGCCCCTGTGCCGCTAGCTGCCAAAATCAATACATCATTTTGCGTTTGGTGCAGCCACTTCAAGCCTTCAGTGACTTCTGCAATAATCTTGGCAAAGTCGCCGCTCCGATGCCCGATCGGATGCTTTGCCATCGCCAACAAAACCTTTTCCGGTACAGGAGTCGGACCGGGAATCATCAGCATCAACTTGTCGTCCATTACATGTCCTGCCTTTCGTCTGTCGCTAACGTCTCTCGTGCCTGTTTTTTCTGCTTTCTCAAACCTTGACACACAGACCTAGCATGATACACCTTAATGCGATCGGCTTAGTTTTTTAGAGTTCTGTAATCTTTAGAAGATCTTTGAAAGATTTTTGGGCTGCCCGAAGGACTCTTTTCTAAATCAAGTCATCCCCGATCAAACACAAAGGAGGGGGATGACAGCACTCCCCCTCCTTTGCCTTTTTTAGAAAAATTTTAGAAGATGTGGACTGCTAAAGACAAAGCCAGAAACACAAAGCCTGCCAGGAACAGAAAGTCCACAAAATAAAGTGACCCGGAGATCACGCCTATCCCAAGCATCCCGTGTTGCTGCTACCTTCCGGTCCTGACAAGATTTGGGCGTTGAAATCGCATGAGTCCGAGTCTTCTTTAAGATAACACGTTTTACTCAATGGATTACTAATCTTGCAGATTGCTTAGAGCTGATGGGCAGTTTCCGGTTTGTTAGCTGTGCTCGTTTGCCAAATCGAGTGACGAATCCTTAAAACAGATTAATGATTATCTGTGTTCTTCCTCAAGGAATCTGAAGAGAAAGATCTACCTATTTTGTTCCTATAGATGCATTCTCAAATCAGGCTGACCCGCTATTGTGGGACTACGGCTGAGGGATCTCTTAAAAAAGTTCAGCAGTCAGGTCGCAATAAAAAGTGTGACAACTTGATTAACAAATGTTACGATTATGAGACTTGAATGATTCAAGTCGCAGTTAGGTATCAGGTATCTAGGTCAGGCATTTAGATTAAGCGATCTGCTCACTCGTTTGCTGCCCTTGGATATCAGCTAGGCTCAGACCGAGCTAAGTTCATCCTTTAGTTAAACTGCCCTCTATAGACTGCTTGGTTAAACCCATCCCTGATGAGGTAGTGATTCGGGCGACTTTAAAGGATTGCACTTGCCGTCAGCGCTTGGCTCCAAAACTCGGAAGGTCTGCCGCTTAGGTTGCCCTACAGGTTTTCTTCACCTTCATGAGTTCACTGGCGCTTCTACCAAAGCTTTTGCGTTATACAAACTTTTGCCAGTCTCCTTACAATTTGTAAACTTTTCTCTCAGTCTGCTTTCACCAACCTCATTGACTCAACAAGCGACCAGGTTGACTTTAGCCGCTGTTGTAGTACATTTGTCCTAGTCGTTGTCGTTTATCAACTCAAGTCCCTTTACTCCCTAGAGAAGCAGTATGAAGACCGCTACCACCTCTGCTGACATGGTTCGCTCCTACCTCCGGGAAATTGGTCGCGTACCATTGTTAACTCATGAGCAAGAGATTCTTTATGGAAAACAAGTGCGCCGCTCTGCGCTGCTTCATGAAGCGAAGGAAGCTTTAGAAGATAAGTTAGGAAGAGTCGCAAGCTTAGAAGAGTGGGCGGCCCAAACAAACTTGTCAACCGATGATCTGAAGCAGATTACTGCTGATGGCGAACATGCCAAACGAAAAATGGTAGAGGCTAACTTGCGGTTAGTTGTCTCGGTTGCCAAAAAGTACATTAAGCGTAATGTAGACCTGCTGGATTTGATCCAGGAAGGCACGATCGGCATGCAGCGCGGAGTCGAAAAATTTGATCCTACTAAGGGCTACCGCTTTAGCACCTATGCCTACTGGTGGATCCGGCAAGCCATTACCCGGGCGATTGCCGAGAAAGGACGCACGATCCGGCTACCGATCCACATTACTGAGAAGCTAAACAAGATTAAGAAAGTGCAGCGTCAGCTCTCTCAGCAGCTAGGGCGAGCCGCAACAGCGGCAGAACTGGCGGCAGAGCTGGAGCTAACGCCAAAACAAGTGCGTGAATATTTGGAGCGGGCGAGACTGCCGCTATCGCTAGATCTACGTGTAGGTGACAACCAAGACACTGAACTGGGCGAGCTCCTGGAGGATACGGGTCCTTCCCCAGAGGATTTTGCAGCTCAATCGGCGCTACGCTCTGAGCTAGAGCAGATTATGGCAGATCTAACTCCCCAACAGCGCCAAGTTCTGTCACTACGGTTTGGCTTGGAGGATGGGCAGGCGTTGACGTTGGCAAAAATTGGCGATCGGCTCAGCATCAGCCGCGAGCGAGTCCGCCAGATCGAGCGAGAGGCGTTGACTAAGCTCCGCAAGCGTAGGGCAGATATTCGCGAGTATTTGGCAAGCTAGCAGGCGCTCTACGCCGTTTTACGCTAGCCTAAATAAATTTCCAAAAGCCGCGCAGTGCGCGGCTTTTGGAAATTTTGAGTAATTATTGGTGGGTGGAGCGCTGAGAAAGTTACATCCTCAACATCTCAGCGTTTTCTAGATACAGTGGAACATGTCGCATTGTGGCTTTGGCTATGTCTTCCGATCGCTCCTATCCTCTTACTGCTGCCGTGGATCAAATCGATGACTATCACGGTAAATCGATCGCCGATCCGTATCGTTGGCTAGAAGATCCCCATGCAGATGCCACCAAAGCCTGGGTTGAAGCACAAAATCAAGTCACGTTTGCTTACCTGAACGACATTCCAGCACGGGATGCCCTAAAGCAACGCCTGACACAACTCTGGAACTATGAAAAGTTTGGAACACCATTCCGCAAATCCGCACAGGATAACTCTATTGAGCGTTATTTCTATTTTAAAAACGACGGGCTGCAAAACCAGAGCGTTCTCTATACGCTGCCTAGCCTAGACGCAGAGCCACGAGTGCTGCTCGATCCCAACAAGCTTTCAGAAGATGGGACGATCGCTCTGTCGGGGTTGGCGATCAGCGAAGATGCCAAGCTGATGGCATACGGACTTGCTACAGCAGGGTCGGATTGGAACGAGTGGAAAGTGCGCGACATTGAAACCGGAGAAGATCTGCCCGATCGAATCCAATGGGTCAAGTTTTCTGGTGTGTCTTGGACACCCGATCATCAAGGCTTTTTCTATTCCCGCTATGATGCACCGAACGATACAACCAAGCTAGAGGATACGAATTATTACCAAAAGCTTTACTACCATCGGCTCGGCACAGCACAGACTGAGGATATTTTGATCTATGAGCGTTCTGACGAGAAGGAGTGGGGCTTTAACGGCTTTGTCAGCGAAGATGGACAGTATTTAATTATCTCAATTTGGAAAGGAACAGATTCCAAAAACTTAGTCTTCTATAAAGATTTAGCTGAGGCGGATGCCCCGGTAGTTGAGCTGATCAACACCTTTGAAGCGAGCTATGGCTTTATTGATAACGATGGGGATACTTTCTGGTTCCAAACCAATCTCGATGCACCCCGGCAGCGAGTGATGGCGATCGATCTCTCACAGCCCGACAAAGCCAACTGGCGCGAAGTGATTCCCGAAGCCAAAGAAACGCTGGAGGGAGTTGGTTTGCTAAACGATCAGTTTGTCGCGTCGTATTTGAAAGATGCCCATACCCAGGTTAAAATCTTTGACCTCGAGGGCACGTTTGTGCGCGAAGTGACGCTGCCTGGCTTGGGCTCGGCAGGTGGCTTTGGCGGCAAGCGCTACGACACGGAAACTTTCTACAGCTTCACCAGCTTCACCGTGCCCACCACGATCTATCACTACGACATGGTGACTGGGGAAAGCAGGCTATTTCGCCAGCCCACCGTAGATTTCAATCCTGACGACTACGAAACTCATCAGGTGTTCTATCCCAGCAAAGATGGTACAGCCATCCCCATGTTCATCACCCATAAAAAAGGGCTAGCGCTGGATGGCAACAATCCCACCTATCTCTATGGCTATGGCGGCTTTAATGTCTCCCTGACGCCCTCCTTCTCAACTAGTAACCTGGTTTGGATGGAGCAGGGCGGCGTTTATGTCATGGCGAACCTGCGGGGCGGCGGCGAGTATGGGGAAGAGTGGCATCTGGCAGGCATGAAGCAGCGCAAGCAGACTGTGTTTGATGACTTCATTGCGGCAGCAGAATGGCTGATTGGCAACGGTTATACCTCTTCCCAAAAATTGGCGATCGCAGGCGGTAGTAATGGCGGCTTGCTGGTCGGAGCTTGCATGTGCCAACGCCCTGATCTATTTGCGGCAGCCCTGCCTGCAGTGGGTGTGATGGATATGCTGCGGTTCCACAAGTTCACAATCGGCTGGGCATGGGTTGCAGAATATGGCTCTCCAGAAGACCCGGATGAGTTTCTGGCGCTCTATGCCTACTCGCCGCTGCACAACCTCAAGCCGGGAACTGCCTACCCGGCAACGCTAATTACTACGGCTGACCACGACGATCGGGTTGTGCCTGCCCACAGCTTTAAGTTTGCGGCGGCACTGCAGGCAGCACAGGCAGGCGATGCCCCGGTCTTGATTCGTATCGAAACCAAAGCGGGACACGGAGCCGGAAAGCCAACTGCTAAAGTGATTGAGGAAATTAGCGATCGCTGGGCGTTTCTAGTGCGTGTATTGCGCATGGAGTAGGCAAAGTCAGACAAGTAGGCAAGGTCAAATAAAAGGAGGCGCAGGTCTATGCGCCTCCAAGATGGGTGAATCATTCAATTTGATATAACAAGTTAACAGTATAGAAGGTTAAGGGACAGGTTTCAAAGTTAGCACTGGGGAGACGACGTTTTCAGGAGACGATGTTTTCATATGCTATGTCGTGACGTTTTTAAACACGTTCTAGACAAATGATTTCTAATCGGTTAGTTTGAGGCGACCAATTTGAATGTAGTCAAAGACTCGATTGATTTGCTGGCGATCTTCGTTGGTCATGTGTTGGTCAGACAAGATTGCTGATGTGAGCTGCACATGTTCTTTGCGGCTCATTTGACCTGACTCGATGATTCGAGCTACTAACGGTTGAATTATTAAATTAGGTTTGCTTTGGGTAAGCCACGCCATAGATTTCAGTCTTACTTCTTAAAAAATTGCAATCGACTGTTCGATTTGTAGTGCAAACGGTGCATTAATTTAATTCTCTTTCCCGACGATGGCGCTTAGGCAAAGCTGTAATGAGAAACTAATAAAGACCTGATTAAACTTTAGAGGTTTGTAACGCAGCAGAACAGCGAGAAATTGCGGATATTAGATATAGCATTCTTCCCCCTTCATCCAACTTTCATTGATTTAAGACAGCCCATTCCAGCAGGAGTTCCCATGAGAATTGATCGGCTTGCTGCACTTTCAGATAACTACATTTTTTTGCTATATGAACCTGGCTTTAATATTGCGGCGGTTGTTGATCCCGCAGAAGCCGATCCCGTGCTTGCGTACTTACACGACCGCCAAGCTCAACTTGTGGCGATCTTCAACACGCATCATCATGGCGATCACGTAGGCGGCAATTCTAGGCTGCTGCAAAGGTTTCCTGAGGCAATTGTTTATGGGGGTGCGGTTGATCGGGGGCGAATTCCAGGACAGCAGGTGTTTCTTAATGAGGGCGATCGCGTCAGCTTTGGCAGCCGCGCAGCCGAAGTGCTGTTTGTGCCGGGGCATACCAAGGCGCATATCGCCTACTATTTCCCGCCCACGCAGCCCGGAGAAACCGGAGAGCTGTTTTGTGGTGACACACTGTTTGCAGGCGGCTGTGGCAGGCTGTTTGAGGGCACCCCGACTCAGATGGTGAAATCGCTCAGCAAGATTCGATCGCTGCCCGACGAAACCCGCGTTTGGTGTGCCCACGAGTATACGTTAAATAATTTGCGGTTTGCCCTCACGGTGGATGAGCAAAACGCTGAACTGCAAAGACGCTACCAAACGGTAGAAGCGATGCGATCGCACTCAGAAGCAACCATTCCGGCGCTGTTGGGCGAAGAAAAACGTACAAATCCTTTTCTGCGTTGGGATCAGCCCAGCCTACAGGCGCGGGTCAAGAGCCAAGATCCGATTCAGACCTTTGCTCGCCTGCGGGGGATGAAAGATCAGTTTTGAAGTTCCACAATCACTGGAACATGGTCACTAGGCTTCTCCCAGCCCCGAGGAGTACGGTCGATTGTGCAGGCGATCGATCGTTCTGCCAGTGCAGGAGACAGATAGTGGTGATCGATGCGCCAGCCCGAATTGCGGCTGAAAGCAGCCGATCGGTAGTCCCACCAGGTGAACTGTCCGCCCTCTGAGTTGAACTTACGGAAGATATCAATGAGTCCTAAATCGAGTACCGCTTTCCGTAACGCCTGCCGCTCTACTTCAGACGCCATGATGTGATTGGCTTTACCTACAGGGTTGTGAATATCGCGATCCTCTGGGGCAACATTGAAATCACCGCAAACTAGAAGATTAGGGGTTTCAACTAGCAGCGCTTTAAGATAATCGCGCAACACCGACAGCCAGCGCAGCTTGTAGTGATATTTCTCGCTGCCCACTTCTGATCCATTTGGGACGTACAAATTGAGAATGCGAGTGCTGCCAACCATGCCTGTAATTACCCGCTTCTGCTCATCTAGATCGCCGATGGACTCACCTAATACTGGGCTGAAGCCACTAGTGACGCACTCAAGCGGAGTACGGCTAAAGATGGCCACGCCGTTGTAGGATTTTTGCCCCGCAAAGTGGGAGTGATAGCCCAGAACCTGAAAGGCAGCCTGTGGAAAATCTGGATCGACGACTTTGGTCTCTTGGACGCACAGCACATCAACCGGGTTAGCTTTCAGCCAGGTGAGGATATGCTCCAGGCGAGTGCGGATAGAGTTGACGTTCCAGGTAGCAATTTTCATGGATGAACGGGTTGAGGCGAATAGGTTGAAAGAGAGTAGCAGGTTTCACAGTCTACCGCAGTTGCGGCGGCTATGAACCGAATTCTCACTCCAGCTCCGATCGCCCCTCCAACGACAGTTCTGAGGTTGGTAGCCCAATCAGATCGAGCCGGGGTGGGCTAGACAAATTAACGACAGACACAGGCAGCGCCGCAGCGAGCTGTAGAAAAGTTTCCTGGATGCCAAACTCCTGCTCTAGCGAGATTTGAATCTGCCGCAGCAGCCGATCGCGCTCTGCCCCCTCCCTCGGGCTAACGGCGAGGTGAGCCGACAGTGTTTCTTGTCCTAGCGCGATCGTCCACACCCGCAGTCTTTCAACGGTTTCCACGCCTTCAAAACTCAAAAGATGTGCTTGAATTTGCGTCAGGCTAAGATGGCTTGGCGTTTGCTCCAGCAGAATCCGCAGGCTTTGGCGAATCAGCGGAATTGCGCCCAGCCCGATCAGAACTGCCACTCCTAAACTGATGGCTCCATCTGCCCAGTTCCAATGAAATCGCCAGACGGCGAGCGCCGCTAAAATGACGCCAACTGAGCTAACTGCATCTGCCACCATATGTAAGAAAGCGCCCCGCAGATTCAGATCGTGGTGGCTATCGTCGTGCAGCAAAAACGCATTGAGACTATTGACCCCGAAGCCGACGATCGCCGTCATAAGCATCGGTAAGCTGAGGATCTCTGCCTGTGGAGCCTGCAGATGGGCGATCGCTTCCCAGCCAATCCAGGCTGCCACGATCACCAGCCCAACGCCGTTGGCTAACGCCGCCAAAATTTCCACTCGTCGATAGCCAAAAGTGGCTTGATTGGAGGCTGGCAGCCGCGCAACCCAGGTGGCGAACAGCGCCAAACCCAGCGCCAGCGCATCTGATAGCATATGCCCCGACTCTGCCAGCAATGCCAAACTGCTGCTCAGCAGCCCAACCCATAGCTCTACAGCGGAAAAACAGCCGATCAGGATTAGCGCAATCCACAGCAGACGGGCTTTGCTAGGAGATTGGCTGTCAATAGAGCTTTTGCAGCTAGGCGGACAGCCAAGATGATGATGGTGATACATGCAGTCGCACTTGTGACCTGAACAGACCAATGGAAGCTATTTCAGGAACTGAAGTTCCCACTTCTATATCTGTAAATGTTACTCCGAACTCAATGTTAGTTTAGCGAACTGCTCCGTCTGAGGCAGAAGGCAGAGAGGAGACTAGTGCAGCCCTTTTGCCTTCTGCCTGCCCAGAGCTGCAAGATCTACTGAGGTTTCAGAGGTTCAAACAGCTGTTTGGGAATAACGCCATGAATACCTTTGACAATATCTACGACTTGAGACACCTCAAAATCGATCGCTGCACTGCCAAACAGCAAAGCATCTGGCTTAGTTAGTCCGTATTTCTCGTTGGCAATTCGGAGATACTCCCGAACAGACTTTTTCATTGCCTCGTCTAGGTCTTGGTCGAGTCCCACTGCATACCAGGCATCCTCTGTTTCACCCATAGGAGTAGTTAGCTCCATATCCTTATGGACGATTAGCTCAAAGGTGGGAGTGAGCGAACACTCGATCGCCGTCAGTGCCACTTCACCATTGGCTTGGGCACAGTGAGGATCGCCAGCATAGAACAAAGCACCAGGAACCTGAACGGGTAGATAGAGGCTGCTGCCAGTTCCCAGATGTTTGATATCCAGGTTGCCGCCATAAAGTCCTGGCGGCACTGAGTTTGCCGCGTCCTCAGTGTTAGCAGGAACGACCCCCATAAGCCCGATGAATGGCTTCAGCGGAATTTCTAGGTCAGTTAAGCCATTCGTTGGGCGGAAGATGCCGATATCGCGGTCTTGTTCGATCGGAATTACTTTGGTGTAGATGGGCGCACCGTTTTCGGGATACTCTTCTGGTAAAGACCCCTTGCCATGGCGATTGGAAATCACTCCGTAGGGAACTCGGTAGTCAATGCTGATGGTTTTGATCTCCAACACATCTCCCGGTTCAGCGCCTTCCACATAAACTGGACCCGTGATCACATGCGGACCTGGACCTGTTTTCTCAACTTCTGCCTTAATCTGAAGCTGATCTGGCAAAACATCTTCACGGGCAACGCCACCGCTCGTCAGAAACTCGATCGTATCTCCTTGATCGGGCAGAATTCCTTCATGGGAGACAGTTTCCATCTTGATGCGATCGCCCGACTTCACCTGCAAAATGGATGGGCTGTCAGGCTTAAACAATTCTCCCCAAATGACGTGATCAGGAGTAGATTTCACCTCATATAGCTGCCCTGTTGCAGTGGCAGGCGATGACCAGGTAAACACAATACCTAAAACAGTCACCAGTCCGGCTGCCCCTAACGCTAGCCCCAACCGCCATTGATAGTCTCTCGATGAGGCATACCGATTCAGCGAATTCAATCTCCTCGATTTCAAGCTCGGCCCTGAACGAGAGCCAGCCCGTAAAACCCTCAACCAGAATCTATGCATATCAAATTACCGTACGGCTCCACTCACACCCCTCTACTCGTTTTCTGCAGGCACCACATGGTTAGAAGCTAGATATTTTTGTAGACGCGCAAAGCGCCTACAAAAATATCTAGTTGTAATGGCGACAGCTATATCTACGAAGAACGAATAGAGGCTGGAACCAGTGAACAATCTTTCACAGGTTAATTTTGTAGTAAAGGATACAAGCTCTGTTCGAGAGCCATTTTCCGCTACCCTAAAGAGGATCTAGTCGGCAGCTTGAATACAGATGGCAGTCTATCAAGTTCGTTTAGTGAATCCAGAAGGACTCGATCGAACGATCGCCGTTCCTGATGACCAATACATTTTGGACATTGCAGAAGAGGAAGGAGTGCGGCTGCCGTTTGGCTGCAGACAGGGCAATTGTTCTGTTTGTGTGGGTAAGCTGCTGGAGGGCGAAGTAGATCAATCTGAGCAAAAATTCTTGCGTCCCGCCGAAATCGTGGCTGGGTATGTTGTGACCTGCGTCGCGTATGCTCAATCTGACTGTGTGGTGCTAACACATCAGGAGCAGATTTTGTATCACTCTTCTTTGTATGCTCCCAAACCTGATGCGTAATAGAAGGGATTAGAAAAAGTCCGCTCTACTCATAGAAACATTTCTAGGATTAGCATGTCCTTCCCTCTCTGCTATCATGACTGTAAATCTGGGGCTGTAGCTCAGTTGGATAGAGCGAGCGCCTCCTGAAATATCGGGCACCACAGCGGAAACGCGGTGAGTGAATGTGATCAAAGTCGGTGAACCCTAAAAAGGGAGTAGGACATCTTAGATAATGCCTACCCTTCATGGGAATACCGAGCCAAGCCGATGCTGAAGCTGCATCGGAAGGTGTAGAGACTAGATGGTCACTGCCTAAGGGCTTTTTGCCTAAGGCAAAGGTATAGTCCAGAGAGTGAGGAAACTCACACAAATCTGAAGCGCTAGGTCGTGCGTTCGAGCCGCACCAGTCCCGTTGTAATCCTATGTTTTGTCCGTGACATAGAGTTTTTTTAGTTTTTCCTTTCGTTCTTCAAGCTGATAAATAGCTGGAGACAGCATTCGATCTGGTAACCGTCTTAAGGCATAAATTGCCTGAGCAAGTGGCAGAATTTTGTGTCTATGCCCACTTAGATATGGAAGTTACGAAGGCGGCTGATCCACCTCCCGAACGATGTCACTCCTGGCTAAATTTGGTGAACTGAGAGATGGAGCTACCAAGGAATAAAGCGAATGCGTAATCTCAACATTGGTTTAACGGAAGAGCAGCGCCAAGGCGTTGTCGATCTACTGAATCGCGACCTGTCTGACTCTTACCTGCTGTTGATCAAAACTAAGAAATATCATTGGGACGTTACAGGCCCTCAATTCCGCTCGCTTCATCAAATGTGGGAAGAGCACTATGAAGCACTAACCCAAAATATTGATGCGATCGCAGAAAGAACTCGTGCTTTAGGCGGTTTCCCTGTAGGCACGGCTAAAGGCTTCCTGGAGTCGGCTTCTATCCAAGAGCATTCGGGTAATGTGCCCCTAGCTACAGAGATGGTTGCTAACTTGGTTGCAGACCACGAGCAAATCATCCGCAACCTGCGCCAGCATGTGGATCAGTGCAGCGAAGAGTTCCATGATGAAGGAACAGCAGACTTTTTGACAGGTTTGATGGAGCAGCACGAAGAAATGGCTTGGATGCTGCGCTCTTTCATCGAAGGCGAGTCCCTCCAGGCAGATGGAGCCAAGCCCGGTGTTGGTCAAAGCCAAATGAAGACACCCGTAAACGCATAAGCGTTTGTTAAGTGTCTTGCAAGACTTTAAACGAGTCTCCTAGCCTTTACCGCACAGACCTTTGCTGCACGGCTACAGGTTGTTAAAGATCTTGTTAGCGCCTTGTACCTGTGTGTAGTGTGAGTAATATAGCGTGGGCTTCGACAGCACTGTCGAAGCCCACGCTTTTTCATAAATGAAGAGCTGTCTTAGCTCTTCATTTATGCATCAAGACAGCTTGAGCAAGCCCAGCCCATAAGCAACCACAATTCCTGCAAGAAGACCTGCAAAGTGCCCGTAGCAGCCGCTATTACCAATCAAGCGATCGAGCCGCCGATCGCCAGTAGACAGCCAGCCCACCACCCACATTCGCTGTCCAAACCGCATTCGCCCCAAGATATTGTACTGATACTCTAAGGCAGTCACAATTGCCAACAGCAGCGCTATTCCCTCGCCTGCAGCGATGCCATAGATTATTAGAAAGCTAATGTAGCCATAGATCAAGATGCTTGCACCCACTCCGCGTCCGTCAGCAATTAGCCAGGTTAGCAAGCCGCCTAGTAAAGCGATGGCGATCGTCGTTGCATAGAACAGGTGAATGCCTTGAGCCGCGATAAACCAACCCAGCAGCAGGAAAGCCTTTGTGTTGCTGATTAAATGCCGCCAGTTCACATGCAAAAACGAAACCAAAGGGATACACACAAATCCCCAAAGCGTTCGTGGACGAAGACTAAACAGCCAATTTAACCGATAGCCCACCACCCAATTCAGCAGGTGAACGAGCCAAGCGATTGCCACTAAGCCCAGAATCAAGCGAGCTTGCGCCCGAATTAGGATCAAATCCTCCGCTGACGGAGCCATGCGCTACTTTGCCTTGCCCGCTTCATAAGGCTGTCCGCTAGCAGCAGGCGGAGTTGCTTTGCCGCCAAAGCCTGCCAGCACAATTACTGTCAGCAGGTAAGGGATCGCTTGATAGAGCTGCGACGGAATCAGCGCCAAAGCGCTATCAGTCGAGGTTAGGCTAGCCGTGCGGATTTGCAGCGCAATTCCCAAGCCAAACAGCAGCGATGCACCGAGTGCCCCCAGCGGCGTCCAGCGTCCGAAGATCATGGCAGCGAGCGCAATAAATCCCCGACCTGCACTCATTCGCAGGGTAAATGTGCCCACCTGCTCCAGCGTCAGCCAGACCCCCGCTAGACCAGCGATCGCCCCGCCGATCATCGTGGCGACATATCGCAACTTCAACACATCAATGCCAACGGTATCTGCCGCTCGCGGATGTTCGCCCACTGCCCGCAGCCGCAGACCCCAAGGCGTGAAAAACAGCACATAGTGGATCAAGCCCGTCAGCAGCAGCATCAGGTAGACGATCGGCTGGTGGTTAAACAGCAGCTCGCCCAGCACCGGAAGCTGGCTGAGTCCGGGGATGGGCAGCCGTGGAAAGGTGCCGGGAGCCGTGGGCGCTCCGCCTGCTGCCGTCATCCAGCGCTGGAAGACCCAGCCCGTTACCCCCCACGCCAACAGGTTAATGACCGTGCCGCTAAGAATTTGATCGGCCTTAAAGCGGATCGAAACGATCGCATGCAGCCCGCCCAGCAGCCAGCCAGTTAGGATTCCAGCAAGCGCTCCAGCCAACAAGCTGATGCCAACCGGAACGCCTGCCCAGCCATGCAGATACATTGCCACGAGCTGCGCCATCATTGCGCCCGTCAACATCATCCCTTCGATGGCAATATTGACGATGCCTGCTCGCTCCGAGAGGATGCCAGCGTAAGCACCCAAAGCGATCGGCGTGGCAGTGATTAGAGCAAGGCGGAGGAGTCCGATGAGGTCGTTCATAGCAGAAATGGAGAAGGATGAGCGGTGCGGCTTTTTGTATTTGGTAAGAGAGGAGAGAAGAAGGATGAGAAATCTAGCGTGTTGCAAATCTCCTCTTATCCTTACCCCCAGCCTCTAGTGAGCGAGGTTTCTTCGATCGCAGTTTTGGGAACTCGCAGGCGGTAGAGCGCTCTTACCAGTCCCGGTGCAGCGACAAAGAGAAGGATGACCGCCTGAACGATGAAAATTACTTCCTTAGAGACTGCGCCACCCGAGCGGAGCTGCATTAGATCGCTGCCGTTGCGGAGCGCACCAAACAGGAGGGCAGAGAGGACAACACCAAGGGGCTGGTTTTGTCCGAGGAGGGCGACGGGGATGGCATCAAAGCCATAGTCGGTGGAGTAAAGGACAGGGAGGGCGCGATCGACTCCCAAAATCTGCACGGCTCCGCCCAAGCCTGCTAGCGCGCCGGATAGCGCCATGGCCGTGATTGTCAAGGTTCCTGGCTTCATGCCAGCATACCGGGCGGCATCGGGATTGCTGCCCACGGTTCGCAGCTCAAAGCCGAGCGTGGTGCGGCTGAGCAGCCAGCCAATTGCGACAGCCGTAAGCAGCGCCAGGACAATTCCCCAATGCAGGCGGTAGTAAAACGAGGGCAAGATCGCAGTGTCTAAAATTTCGGGTGTTCGCACCGTGGAGGGCGAGGGGTCTTTCATCGGGTTTTTGACCAGCCAATCCTGCAGAAAGAAGGCGAGGTAATTGAACATGATCGTATTGATCACTTCATGAGAGCCAAATTGGGCTTTCAGCCAGCCTGGGATGCCTCCCCAGAGCCCACCGCCAATTGCTCCGGCAATCAGAGCTGCCAGCGGATGAATCACAGGCGGCAGCGGAATGGCGTAGCCCACAAATACGGCGCAAGTTGCTCCGATTAAGAACTGTCCAGATGCGCCGATATTGAAAACGCCGCTACGGAAGCCTAAGGCTAAGGCTAAGCCCGTAAAGATCAAGGGAGTAGTGGCGACCAGGGTATTGGCGATCGAAGCGGGTCTCAAGAGAGCGCCGTCGAGCAACCCGGTGTAAGTAGCGCTGATCTTTGCCCAGTCCCAATTAGTGGCAAAGCCAATGATAGGCAAGGTGGTTAGGAGGGCAGTGGCGATCGCCAGGGTGGGGATGAGCCATTGTTTTTTCATGAGTATGGTTTGTCTAAAGTGTCATCCCGGATTGCTTGCCCTCATCTCTGCCGCTTGTCCTCATCCCTGCCATCAGGGCACCGACTCTCTCCCGGCTGGCTTCAGCAATCGGCAGCGTGTCCAGCACTTTGCCCCGACACATAACGGCAACGCGATCGGACAGCGACAAAATTTCATCAAGCTCAGAAGAAATTAGCAGAACAGCGACCCCTTGGCTGCGGGCGGCGATAATGCGGCGATGGATTAACTCGATCGCGCCGACATCAACTCCGCGCGTGGGCTGGTTCGCCAGCAGCAGTTTGGCTCCACGCGACAGTTCGCGAGCCAGGATCAGCTTTTGCTGGTTGCCGCCAGAGAGAGAGCCTGCGGGAGCTTGCGGGTTGGGGGGGCGGATATCGAATTCTTGAATAAGCTGACTGGCTTGGCGGGCAATTGTGCTGGGTCGCAGCACCAACCCTTTAGCGAGGGGGGGCTTGTAGTAGGTGCAGAGGGCGGCGTTGTCTGCCAGCGAGTAGCGTTTGACAATGCCGTTTTTGCCCCGGTCTTCTGGGACGTGGGCAACCCCTAATTCAACGAGCTGACGGGGAGTGCTGTGGGTGCAGTCTTGCCCCAGGATGGTGATGTAACCAGCGTTGGGCGATCGCAGCCCCGCCACTGCCTCGGCTAGCTCGGTTTGCCCATTGCCTTGAACGCCCGCAATCCCCAGGATTTCGCCTTCGTACAGCGTCAGGTTAATACCATCAACGGCAGTATGGTGGCGATCGTCCTGGACATACAGGTCTTGCACTTGTAGCACCACTGCTCCCGGCATAGCGGGTGGCTTCTCGACTTCGAGCAAAACCGCCCGCCCGACCATCATCTCGGCAAGCTGGCTCTCGCTGGTGGTCTGCGGATCGACCGTGCCGATCATTTTTCCTTGCCGCATCACAGAAATGCGATCGGCAATCGCTAAGGTTTCTTTCAGCTTATGGGTGATCAGAATGATGGCGAGTCCTTGTTGGGCAAGCGATCGCAGTAGCCCAAACAGTTCGACGACTTCCGGCGGAGTCAGCACGGCAGTTGGCTCATCCAAAATCAGCACCGTGGCATCCCGGTAGAGAGATTTAATAATTTCCACTTTCTGCTGAACGCCGATCGGCAGGTCGGCAACCCGCGCTTGTAGGTCAACGTTGAGGCTGAGCTGGTCGGCGAGCGCCTGAATTTTGCGGGCAGGGCTACGGCGATCGAGCTTGCCCAACTGCCCCAGCCCTAGCTTGCCGAGCCAGCGCCAGGAATGCTGCGATCGCTCTACGCCCAGCACAATGTTCTCGATGACCGAGAACACGGGCACCAGCATAAAGTGTTGATGCACCATGCCAATGCCCTGAGCAATGGCATCTTTGGGGCTAGAGAACTGCACTAAGCGACCGTTGACACGAATTTCTCCCTGATCGGGCTGCTCTAGACCGTAGAGAATATTCATTAGCGTTGATTTGCCTGCACCGTTCTCACCCAGCAGTACATGAATCTCTCCGGGCTGTATCCCTAGCGTTACCGCATCATTCGCTAGAACGCCCGGAAATTGTTTGGTGATATGTTTTGCTTCCAGAGCTGGAACGATTGTTCTTGGATTCACGGCTCTATTCCTGCCTGCAGTTCCAAACCGTGGAAGCATGTCTTTACTTTCGATCTCTGAAGGCGCTTGCTCTCTCCGTTTGGGATGAGCGTGGTGAGCCTGCTTTCGCTGTTGAGGTCTTCAAAGCCGACAAGGCACTTAGATAGAAGCATGCTCATCTTTTACGCTGCCCCGGTGATCTTTGGATCGGCTTTGACGGCGGCTTCAGCGGCTTCGACTTTAGCTTTGCAGTCTGCCGAGATTTTGCTGTCCCAGTCGTGGTACGGAGCGAGACCGACACCGCCGGATTCGATCGTGGAGACGGCAATGCCCGGTTTAAGATTGCCAGTTGTGAAGTCTTTGATGGCTTGAGCAGTGGCAACATCAATATTCTTCATGGCGCTAGTTATCAGCGCATCTTTGACTTCGGGGTAGGTGAAGTATTGATCGACATCCACGCCAATCCCTTTCACATTGGCTTCTTTGGCTGCCAGCAAGCCGCCATTGCCGGTGTTGCCGCCCACCGCAAAGATGACATCTGCGCCTTGACTGATAAAGCTCTGCCCCACTGATTTGCCGGTTGCCGGGTCATTGAAATCGGGGACGTATTGATTCAGCGTTTTAATTTGAGGATTAACCGATTTTGCACCCGCCTGAAACCCTTTGACGTAGCGCTCTACAGGCGGAATCTCCATGCCAGAAACTGTGGCGATCGTGCCGGATTCGCTCATGCAGGCGGCTAGCGTACCTGCCAGATAGCCCACTTGGTCTTCGGCAAACATGAGGCTGGTAACGTTTTTCAGATCGCCTTGATAAGGATCCACGCCATCGCTACCAGGGGTATAGGCGTAGTCAATAATGGCAAATTTGGTATCTGGGTAGCGCTTAGCAACTGCAGCCGTCGCATCTCCCATCAGAAAACCAACTGTGACGATTAAGTTTGCCCCTTCGGTGATCTGCGTTTCAATATTTTTCTCGTAGTCGCTGCTGCCAGTCGAAGCGATATAAGAAAAGTCTGCGCCAGCAGCAGTGGCTCCTTCTCTTGCCCCTTTCAACGTGTACTCGTTGAACGACTTGTCGTTTTCGCCGCCCGTATCTAGCACCACGCCTACTTTGGGCTTGGCGGCAGCACCAGAAGCAGCCGGACTGCTGGAACTGGAAGAAGAACTATTACAGGCAGCGATCGTCGTAATCGTCAGCACGAAGAGCGCTACAAACAAAATCAATCGTCTACGCATAGCCGTAAGCACCGCTAGAAAAGAGTCAGCATCTTCATATATAGCAATCCTGCTGAGGTTTTACCTGGCACTGTTGAGAATACTTCGCAAAACCGCAGAGAATTAGTGGACATAGCCTCTACTAGACCATAAAGCAACTCAAAAATCGGTTAACTTTTTGTCTTTTCTTAGAATCTAAAGCTGCTATCCCACTTGTTTAATCGATTGCAGCCTAAAGGTTTGCACCGTGCGAAGCGCCTTGAGAACTGGGCTGAAAATAAACTACAAAGTCTCTTAAAAGTCGCGCTCCACATGGCTCTTAAGAAATAATTTGGTTTTGCAGCAGCGTGAAGAGCTGCAATTAATTTGGATATCTCAAGTTGGATATCTCAAGAAGTACCCTAGCGGGGCATAGGAGCCAGAAAAGATTTGATCGATAGTGCTAATACTTCTCGATCGCTCTACTAAATCTGGTAACGCTGCATAAAAGAGGAGCGATCGACCGATACATACTCAGTTAGACAAATAGCCAGCTCTTCTTAAGGAACGTCACATGTCAAATAATTTAGTGCTAGTGGTAAAAAAAGTTGAGTGCAATGGAACGGTTGATACTCCTCAGAAATTAGTCCTGAAATTGGGAAATGTACCGCTCGGTACGGTGGATTTAGACAAGCCAGACAAAGATTTGAAATTTCGCTTTGATCCGGAGGTTCACAAAACGGGCAGCATCGGATTGTACAAGGGTGAAACTCCCCACTATGTCAGCAATAGTAATATCCGGTTGGATAAAGAGACAAAGGATGAGAAATGCAAATTGAACGGCACAGGTCAAGCGCCAATCAATGTCAAAGTTGCAATTCATTACTCCATCTTAAATGCAGGCTAACTTTCGCCTGATACATCGAATATTCCTACCCTTTCTTGCTTAGGAAAGAGGGAGCCAAACTGGTTTTTCAGCTGCAGGAAAAAACGCAATGGCATCTCAATACACGTTCTACTTAAATCATTTGAGTTGTGATTGTTCTCCAAGTAATCGGGCGAGTTGCTCAACGCTAGGAGCATTGCAACCTAAGATACGCAACAAAAAAGTTGGTAGACCGATCCAGCTAGGCTGCCCTGATAAAGAATCGCCAATGGGTGCAGACTCAAGACCTCCCCGCACAATGCTAGAGAACAACACAGGGCGATTGGGGCTATATGCTCGGAGTGGAACCCCAGCCTCCCCCCTGTATGAAGGGCAATCGATTCGCCAAAGAGCAACGGAGGACGAGCCCTACTATCTCTCGGCTACGGGGCAAGGTAACCCGCTTTGCACCATAAAGGCGTTCTATTCGGTGGAGGTTAGGCAGCTCAGGCTATTACCTTTAACGGTTAATTACTTGAAAGCAGTTGCCGCATTGGTCTTAGCGGTGATTGGGCAGTTCTTCAGGCTGACAAGAAGTTATTTGCAGGACGTACTAACTTTCTTTGTGTTAACGATTCGAGAATTGTTTAACTCGGGCGTTGAATCTGAATCAGAAAATAGTTCACAAAATGATTCCCCAAAAGAGTTGAAGAGCAATGCTTCAGAAGCAGAACCATTAAAACCTTCGGATGACTCAACTAACTCGCTGGACTAGAGCTTACTTTGGGTGAGTTTAGTGCAAAGCCCCAAAAAACTCACCCTTCTTGAAACTGTTTAAGGACGTTCTAAAATTCAGATGAAAATTCAATCTGAAATCCAGCGCTTTAGCGATCGCCTCTATCTCTTTAGCAGTCTCATCGGATGTTTCCTGGTGCTTGGTAGCTCTCAAGGACTTGCTCAAATTGTTCCAGATCGCACCACAGATACCCGTATTCAAGGTGGAAGTGAAACTTGTGCCAGAGGCTGTACGATCGAAGGCGGAACGCGATCGCCAAACAATCGCAATTTGTTTCACAGCTTTCGCTCATTTAATGTTCCTGCTGAATCAACTGTTCAGTTTATTGACTCTGGCGTTCGGAATGTCTTAATACGGGTTACGGGTCAATCTGCCTCGCAGATCGATGGGCAGCTTGCTGTTGATGGTGCAGCAAATTTGTTTCTGCTTAACCCGAACGGCATCCTGTTTGGCAACAACGCCAGCTTAGATGTCAATGGCTCATTTGCAGCCTCTACTGCTGATGCTATTCAATTTGGGCAGCAGGGTGAATTTAGTGCAGTCGATCCGACTGCTCCGGCGCTGCTGACGGTTGAGCCGTCTGCATTTTTGTTTAACCGAGGGGCACATGGGCAGATTGAAAATCGTTCTATGTTTCAGGAGGACAGGCGATCGGCTGGGCTGCGAGTGCCAGCCAATCGCAGTTTGCTGTTGGTAGGTGGTGATGTAACGATAAATGGCGGTAAAGTCAACTCGGCAGGTAGCCGTGTGGAAGTGGGTGGGCTAACGGGAGCAGGTGCTGTGAAGTTGCAAAACTGGCAGCTGAACTTTCCAGAAACAGGACGGGCAGCAGTGTCTCTGGAAAACGGGGGATTAATTTCGGTAGAAAGGGGTGAGCTGGTTGTGACAGCGCGATCGCTGTCTTTAGTTAACAGCCGTCTTGAGGCACTTGGGATCAACGGCAGTACTAGCGGCACGATTGCCCTTGACCTGAGCGACCAGCTATCGCTAACTGAGGCTTCTATCACGACCCAAACCTATGGCTCGGGCAATGCCGGACAGATTGTGATCGCTGCAGACGCGATCGATCTTCACAACAGTAGTATCTCAACGTCAACGCTAGGTCAAGGTCAGGGGGGCAATATTCTGATCACGGCTCGGACGCTCCAGCTGAATGGCACAGATACTTCTACCTCAACCATAGAAGCGCAAACCTCGGATAGCAGCAATGCTGGCAATATTACGATCGAGGCAACCGATACAATTTCAATTAATAATGGCTCCACCATCGCCACAGGCAGCAGTTTTGGCATTGTTGCTTTGGGCGATTCGGGGAATATTACTCTGCGGACTGATCAACTGTCGCTGGCAGATGGTGGACGGGTGACTACCAATGGAGAGTCTACCGTAGTCAGCCGCAATGCTAGAGGAGGTGATCTTGAGATCACAGCACGCTCTGTACAGTTGACAGGTGGCAGCAGACTCAGCGCAACTTCGGCTACTGCCAGCGGTGGCAATATCCGGCTCAATGGGGCAAACTGGCTCTCGCTTGATGGCGGTAGCGAAATTTCTGCTAGCGCTGGCACTGCTCAACAGGCGGGCAATGGTGGAAACATTACGCTCAACGCCCAGTTCATCGTGGCAGATCCCTTCAGTAACAGCAACATCACGGCTAACGCCTACGCTGGCAATGGTGGGCGTGTAGATCTCTACAGCAATCAAATTTTTGGGATTCAATATCGCCAGAGTGACACGCCGCTTAGCGATATTACTGTCAGCTCTGAATTTGGCAATTCAGGAGTAGTACGGATCAACGACTTAGAAGCCGATCCCAGCCGTGGACTCACTCCACTGCCCACTACCCCCACTGATGCCACGACCCAAATCGCCCGCACCTGCAGCACCTCCACAGTTGCCAGTAGTTTCAATCAGTTCGTGATTACAGGTCGGGGGGGCTTGCCTCCTAACCCCACAGAGGCGATCGCCAGTTCGGGAACCTTGGTCGGCTGGGCGAGATTAGAAGGGGCAGAGGAGCGAGGGAATCAAGGAGCAGAACTGGGGCGATCGCCTAATGTCCGTCCAGCAGCACCGACTCTGGTTGAAGCTCAGGGTTGGGTAGTGGATGTAGACGGACAAGTGAGTTTGGCTGCAACTCCCCCGATCGCGCCTGCGGCAGCAGACGGAAATAGCATTCTGTCTGGCAGGTTGAATCAGAGATGTGGGCATGGCTAGGATCAGGTCGGCAACGATAGCTTGCTGCACAATGTCAACTTGAGCAACAACTCCAAGAAGGCAAATCCGGCTGGCGGCAGCAGCGCATCTGCCAGCACCGCGACGCAAATTTCTCGAAACAGCGGCACAGGTAGGCTGTAGACTTTCACTGCAGATGGGATCGGTTCGGCTGCCATCCGAGGGCTGATCGCCGCTCCTAGCCCCTGCGCCACCATACTGACGATCGTCGCATCCGATCGCACTTGGTAAGTGGGCTGTAGCGTGACACCGTATTTAGCACAGTGGGCATACACCATAGCATCGCAGCTATCGCAATCCGCAGCCATGATTAGCGGGCAGGTGGTCAGGTCTTGCCAGTGTAGCTCCTCTCCAGCGGGTTGAAAATCAGGGGGAAACATGACGATAAATTCGTCGCGCATCAGATCCCAAGTTTCAAATTCCGGGCTGGTGGGCATATAGGTGATACCAATATCAGCGCGTCCTTTGCGAAGAGCTGCTTCCACATCGGGGCGATCGTCATATTCGGCAATGCTGACAGCAATCGCCGGATGACGACGGCAAAACTGCCCGATCACCTCTGGCAGGATTTGTGTAGCGGCGCTGCGAAACGCCGAAATCCTCACCTGCCCGCCCTGCAAGCCCTTTGCTAAGTTTGCCTGCTTGACGATGTCCTGCAGCAAATACATTACCTGACGGGCGCGGTCGACAATCTGCTCGCCCACGGGGGTCAGGTTTGCGCCATAGCGCCCCCGCGAGAACAGCACCACGCCCAAATCTTCCTCTAGCGTGGCGATCGCATAGCTAATTGCCGACTGCGACATCTGAAGCTGCAAGGCGGCTTCGCTAAAGCTGCCACAGTCTGCCACGGCAATTAAGACGTGGAGCTGCGAGAGTTTCAACTGGCTGTAGCGATCAAATTCCATGCCTTGATTGTCGCAAAAATTATCTGTTTGCAAAATACCGATCTATCGAATCGACTGATGGATGTGATTCACGCCATGATTTGCGGGTCTGTCAGTGAATCCTTACATTGAGAAAGCATCTTGTGGAGGGAAAACCATGAAACCAACCCTAAGCTGGTCAGAGTACCAACGGCTAGAGCTGATCCCTGCCTCTGTGCGCCGCAACCCTAGCCTGCACGATCGCCTCATTTATCACTGGCAGCAGCTCATCCAGGCTTGGACGAAGCCCTCTGAGATTGAGGTTTGGTCAACCAGCGACGCAGCAGACACCGAATGGTGGAGCGGCTACGATCCCCAAACAGGACGATCGCTGGAGCATGTTTCTGAGATCGAAATTCGCAGATGGATCGAGCAGCGCTATTCATGTTAGGCACAAGGCACTACTCATGTTAGGCGCAAGGCACTACCAACTATGATCTCTGGATTAAAAACAAATCACAGCCAAGGCGTTCTGCTGCTCATCTTTACCACTCTGGTATGGGGAACTTCGTTCCCAACGCTGAAGCATCTGATGGGCGACCTATCTGCGCCGACGATCCTGGCTATGCGGTTTACCGTGGCGGCACTCGCCTTTGCACCGTGGCTGCGATCGCTCAACTCCAAGCTAATTCGCGATGGGGTGCTGTTGGGTAGCCTTTATTTTGCCGAGTGTACATTGGCGCTGATCGGGCTAGAAACCATTTCTGCTAATCGATCGGCGTTTGTCGTTAGCCTTAATGTGATTCTGGTGCCAATTTTTGCCGTGGGGCTGGGGCGGCGACTGCCGTGGCAGGTGCTTGCTGCGGCAGGCGTGGCGATCGTCGGCATTAGCATTTTGTCCTGGGAAGGCGGCGGGTTGCAAATCGGCGACTGGCTGACGATTGGCTGTGCGATCGGCGTTGCTCTGTATATTCTGCTGCTCGAAAAAGTTGCGCCGCGTCATGCCACCCTGCCGCTCGTGGCGGTGCAGCTTACAACCATGACCAGCTTAAGCTTGCTGTGGGCAGCCCCTCAGCTTGCAGCCCAGGCAGGCGCGATCGCTCAACACCTGCCCGTGTTGCTGTACATTGGGCTAGTGGTGACGGCAACCCCTATCTGGACGCAGGCGATCGCTCAACGCTGGGTAGCAGCGCACGAAACGGCATTGCTATACACGCTAGAACCTGTGTTTGCAGCAGTTTTCTCGTTTTGGCTGTTGGGCGAACAGCTAGGGATGTGGGGCTTGCTGGGAGCCGCGTTGATTTTAGGAGCGACCGTTTGGAGCCAGCGCAGGGGATAGAGATCAGCGGCTGAATGCTTAATTTTTTAGCGCTATGCACATACGGTGGGCAAGTCTTGATGTGTAAAAGCCCCGCGCAGCGGGGCTTTTACACATCAAGACTCATATCCGGGCGCGTAGCGCCATCCCAACAGCTACATCACTCCACGAAAATCCCTCAGGTGCGGGACATCCAGAATGGCAGCATCAGCTGGATTCACCTTGAGGAAATGATGCACCAACAAAAAGCCAACGATCGTCCAGGTTTGATAGAGCCGCGCTTGCTGCCCCATCCAGGTTCCAGTGGGTCCATCGAAATATTCTGCCCAGTTTTGGCGGGGGAGCTGCGTCAGCAGCCGCTCATAGGCAGTTTCTAGCATGGCATTCATTTCTGCCGCCAGTGCATCCTGGTGGTGTGGCTGCTGACGCAACGCCGCTGCCACTAAGAACCAGAGTAAACAGGGCCAATGTCCGGCGTTGTGATAGCACCAGGGCAGATTTTTTCGATCGTATCCTGTCTTACGGCGCCAATCCACATCGCTGAGCGGGGGATGGCAGATTCGCAGCGGCATTTGCGCCACCAGTGCATTCTGGTTCTGCAATACTAGCCGAAAGAGCGCCGTCTGCTGCCGCACGCTAATCAAATCAAACATTGCGCCCAAGCAATTTCCCAGCGTGAAGAAGCGGAAATCTGGTCGTCCGGTGCGAATATTGCCAATTAGATATCCACCGCGATTGCCCAGCCAGTCTTGCAGCCAGTGTGGAATTGTTTCTGTTTGGATGTTGTATTCATTCTCGATAGCGTCGCCATATTGTTCAGTAGGTCGCCGCCGCAACACCTGCACGGTTTTGCTATTGACCCAATATTGCTTCAGCACGTAGCGCCGCAGCCGCCTTGCATAGTTTATACAAAGGTGAAGCTGCTGTTCTAGTTTTTCCGTCTCGCCGCTACCTTCTGCCAAGGCGATTCGCATTAACCCCGCGGCACTCAGCAGCGACCCATAGAGCAACACCTGAATCTCCAGCGGTGCCCCCCACACATCCATGGGGCGGTCGATCATAAACGCTCCATCTGGCACAAACAGCGTCGGTGCTTCCCGGAACGAAGGATGCAAAATTAGCTCTAGAAATCGCTGAATGCCTAGCTGTACTTGCGGCTGGCAGGCAAACGCCCGATCGCCCGATCGCTGCACATAGGTATGTGCTAAGACTGCCCACCAGAGCGTTGCATCCACCGACACTACCCGCCCAATCGCCCGCTGCCCATAGTCTGCCACTATGCGCCCATTGGCTTCAACAAAGCTAGTCGGAAAAATGCCCCGCGTTTCCAGGCGATCGCTCTGCAGCTGCAAACAGGTTTCTAGAAAATGGCGTACAGCGCCGTGTTTGCCTTGCAAGAGCAGGTATACCATCACAGGTACGTTATCGCGAATGAAGATTTCGCCGTAGTTCAAATCGTGCTGGCTGCCTGGGTGAGAGCGGGCAATAGCAGCGACCGCCCCGATCCACTCGCCTTCAAACTTCACTAGCGCTTTCTCGTAAAAGAGAGACTGCGCCAGCTCTACGACTGCCTCTTCTCGCATCTTTCTATTTACCATAACGCTCCAACTCACTGTAATTGGATCTATTTTTGCTCACCCCGATCGCTCCTCCGATGATAGGCGGTCTGTCAATCTCCCTTAGAATTGTCCCAGGCTAAATTTTCCAAATCTTCAAACTTCGATCGGCATTCCCTATGCAGCTTCTTCTGGTCACCGATCTCGACAACACGCTAGTAGGCGACGATGACGCACTCTTGCGGCTGAACCAACTGCTTTCGACGCATCGCGATCGCCTTTACTTGATCTATGCTACCGGACGATCTTACCTGTCTGCTCGCCGTCTGCAAGCCAGACAACAGCTCTTAGAACCCGACTACTGGGTGACGGGCGTTGGCACAGAGATCTACCAAAACGACGTTCGTGATTCTCACTGGGCAGACCGCCTCTCGCAGCACTGGGATCAGCAGGCAGCAGCGGCAATTGCAGCTCTGTTTCCAGAATTAATTCCACAGGAATCGACCGAGCAAAACCCCTGGAAGCTTAGCTTTATTTTGCGCTCAGATGACGCTGAGGCGATCGTAGCAGCATTGCGATCGAAGCTTGAGCAATCTGGGCTGGCAGCACAGGTGATCTTCAGCAGCAGCGAGGATGTTGATATCGTGCCAAAATCTGGCGACAAAGGCTTAGCTATGACCCATCTGCGAGAACTGCTGCAAATGCCGCCCGACAGAACATTAGTCTGCGGCGATTCGGGCAACGATATCAGCCTGTTTCAGCAGTCTACGCTGGGTGTGATTGTCAGCAATGCCCAGCCGGAGCTGTTGGCATGGCATCGGCAGTTTGGACAATCGCAGCATTATTTGGCACGATCGCGCTGTGCGGGTGGAATTTTGGAGGCGCTCCAGTATTTCGAGCTGCTTTGAATGGGTAAGCTCAGCCTGAAGATTGAACTTAAGGATGCAACAGCCGTACTTCGTTGGAAAGACGTTATCTTAAGGCTCTCTCTTTAGGATCTTCAGGGTAAGAGCACATTGCCCACGCAGTTTGTCTGATGCCACGCAGTTTGTCTGCTGGCTAAAAGAGCAGATCTGGTAAACCGTGGAGCAGCTATCCAGGAGTTTAGATAATGGACACACTAACGCGCCCTCTGGCTGTGGTGACGGGTGCCTCTAATGGCATTGGTTACGAACTTGCTAAGCAGTTTGCCCAAAACGGTTTCGATCTCCTGATCACAGCCACCGGTCCCAGCATCAACGAAGCTGCACAATCCTTCGAGGCGCTGGGGGCTAAAGTCAAGACGGTGCAGGCTGATTTGGCTACCTATGATGGCGTTGAAACCCTTTACAGCAAGATTAAGGAAACGGGTAAACCTGTAGATGCCATTGCGATCAACGCTGGCGTCGGGGTCGGCGGTGAGTTTTCGCACGGAACCGACCTGAAAGACGAATTGAATCTGATTAATTTGAACGTGGTGTCATCTGTTCACCTAGCTAAGCGGGTGGTGAAAGACATGGTTGAGCAGGGTAAGGGAAGAGTCCTCTTTACGTCCTCGATCGCTGCTCTGATGCCCGGCCCGTTTGAAGCCGTTTACGCAGCCTCGAAAGCGTTTATACACTCCTTCGCGGAAGGACTGCGCAACGAATTGAAGAACAGAGGTGTGACGGTCACTTCACTAATGCCCGGACCTACTGATACCAACTTCTTCCACCGTGCAGGAATGGATGATACTCAGGCGGGGTCAAGCCAGAAGGACGATCCGGCTGAGGTTGCTAAGCAAGGGTTTGAGGCGCTGATGTCAGGTAAGGACAGTGTGGTTGCTGGCTCATTGAAGACAAAGATTCAGGGTGCAGTGGGCAAAGCTATGCCTGATGCTCTTGCTGCAAAACAGCACCGTCAGTTGACTGAGCCAGGGTCGGCAAGCAAGTAAAGTCCGACAAGTAAAGCCTGAGTTTTTAAGAGTATTTGAGGCGTGGCATGAATTGTGCCACGCCTCAAATGCTTTGGATTTTGTGCACACAGCGTTACGCACATACGTCAGGACGACTTTTTGTGTAAAAGTTCCGCTATGCGCAACTTTTACACGGGAAAAAGATTTCGATCTAAGTGCGTAGCACCACACTAATCCCATGGCGATTAGGATGCGGATATTTCAGCAGAGGCGTTCAGCGCATTTGTTGAAATGCCTTGTGTGGAATAGGCAGCTATCCTTCTTGAGTGACCAAAGGCTATGACTGTTGGCGATCGATGCTTCTAACCATTGACAGACCCATCCATCTCAGGAATTTCTTAGGGTATTTACAAAAGTTAATTTTTACCCTACTTCTTGCAATGACACCGGATTTATTAGAAGCGACAAATGACTACTGGCACAAGCTAAATGAGCTAGAAGCAGCTTATCAGCGTGGCGATGTTTCGCTAGCAGAAGTAGACGCGAGAGTAGCCGAACTGATGGCAGAACTTGGTCAAGCTCGACGAGCAGCCTTCAGAGGGGTATGGGCTGGGTTAGCGAGTTCAATGCAAGCCCATTGGGAGGTCATTATGAGCGCTGCTCTGCTGGGTAGTTTGACCTATGCCTGGGCTATGGCGACTCAAGCCGTTTAAAGTTTTCCTTTAACCCCTGATCCTCCAACTATGACTGCATTGTCCTCCCATACCCGGCATTCCCGCACCTATCAACGGGCTTGGGCAAAAGCACTGTCCAAACCTGCTCGCGAATTTGGTTCTACACCGTTGCCAGTCTTATCTGGAGCGGTTCCAGCAGGCTTGCGGGGCACCCTCTACCGCAATGGGCCTGGGCGCTTGGAGCGGGGCGGTTCTCCAGTTGGGCATTGGTTTGATGGGGATGGTGCAATTCTTGCGGTTCATTTCACAGATGACGGTGCAACCGGAGTGTATCGCTACGTGAAAACTGCAGGATATGTGGCCGAGTCAGCAGCAAATGAATTTCTCTACGGCAACTATGGCACAAAGCCACCTCTGCCGATTTGGCAATATTGGCTCAACTTGCTCACCCACACCGAAACGCTGAAGAATACTGCCAACACTTCCGTTCTTGCCCTGCCAGATAAACTGCTGGCGCTTTGGGAAGCCGGAAATCCTCATGCTTTAGATTTGCAAACGCTGGATACTCTGGGTGTAGATAGTTTAGGCGCATTAGAAGCTCAGCAGCCTTATTCGGCTCACCCACGGCAAGACCCCCTGACTGGAGAAATCTTCAACATTGGGATAGATCCCCAGTCTCAGATGCATCTCTACAGGAGCGATCGCTATGGCACTATCCAGAACAAAGGCAAAATCAAGCTGGATGACATTGCGCTCCTGCATAGTTTTGCGTTAGCAGGTCGATATTTAATTTTCTTCATCCCGCCGATGCGGCTCAATCTGCTGCCGCTGCTGTTTGGATACAAAAGCTACAGTGAAGCGATAGAATGGCAGCCCCAGCAAGCTACTCAGATTCTCGTTGTTGATCGAGAAACGTTTGAGGTGGTCAGCCGAGGGGAGGCAGAGCCATGGTTTCAGTGGCATTTTGGTAATGGTTCTGTAGAGCCAGACGGCACGGTTGTTTTAGATTTTGTCCGCTTTGCTGATTTTGACCATACCAATGAGTGGTTACGGCAGGTTGCTACGGGGCAAGCGCATACGCTATCGGTAGGCACGCTCTGTCAGGTTCGCTTAAATCCGCAGACTGGCAAAATTATTGAGCTGCAGCCGGTAGTCGATCGTCCCTGTGAGTTTCCGGTTGTGTCACCCCAGCAAGTTGGGCAACCTTGGCGGCATACCTATCTAGCGTTGCACCGAGCAGAGGAAGTTGATGTAGCTCAAGAGCTGTTTGGGGCGATCGCTCGATTTGATTATGAGACGGAAACGCTGACAGAAGCCGATTTTGGTAAGAATCGCTATCCCACAGAACCAATTTATGTTGCCGATCCTGCTAACCCTGATCGTGGCTGGGTGCTGGCGGTTGTTTATGATGGCAACACCAACCAGAGTGAAGTTTGGATATTTGACAGCGATCGATTGAATGAAGAACCACTGTGTCGATTGGGATTACCTGAGGTAATTCCTATGGGTTTCCATGGAATCTGGAGGTCGGCATAAAATCTATTTCTGCTGGGTTTGGATTAGTTTTGGAGTAGTTTCAGCGGCTTAGGGATCAAGATGCGTTAATGCAAGCTTAATGCGTAAGAGTGACAAAACAGCCTGATATTTAATTCAAAACAAGTTTGCTATAGGAAGAAGCGCAATGAACGATGAATTAATGGATGAAACGATCGTACAGATCTCTGTTTTTCCAGGATGGATTGTGGGAGTTAGCTACGACCCATGCCAGGATGGCTACCGCTGCTGGATTGTTGATGCTGAATATACGCTAATGAGCGACGGACGCAGCTATGAGACGAGCCACTCTGCCATGCTGGTAGGACGGGCATTTGTGGAAAATCACCTGAGCTGATTCCTGAGCTGACTCCTGAGCTGATTGAGGTTATGTTCACTCATCTGTGACTTTCCCTCTCGTTGATTTAATCTGCGATCGCTTGCTTTTACTGTCCAAACGCCTTTTTTGTGAGCCACGAGTTGGCTTGCTGGGTTTGCGATATTTGGGTATGACGACTGCGCGTTTGATCAGGTCTTGCAGCCGTTGCAGCGCTTCTTCGCGGTTTTGCTCTTGGCTGCGATGCTCTTGGGCTTTGATGACAATGACCCCTTCTTTGGTAATCCGCTGGTCATTGAGTCGCAGCAGCCGTTCTTTGTAGTGCTGTGGCAACGAGGACGCCAAAATGTCAAAGCGCAGGTGGATTGCGCTTGCCACCTTATTTACGTTTTGCCCGCCTGCCCCCTGTGAGCGAACTGCAGTAATCTCAACTTCACGATCTGGGATACTGACTGTGTTGGAAAGTTGTAGCATAGCTGATCAATACTATTTATTAATGATTCTAAATTGAAATGTTTCTGTGCGGTATGTAACGAGTACTAACCTTTTCCAATTTACATGGATAAGCGCCGATCGCCGTACCATTGACTCAAATCACGCTCAATTCCGTCAAGAATTGCGATCGCATCCAGAATTGATTTTGCATCAACTGCTAACAACGTAAATACTGACTCAACCCGTTGTTGATAGTTCTGTGGACAGAGTGCAAAACTGTTGGCAACTGCTATCGCGCCTTTTTCATTCAACAAATACGCTTCATTGAGTGCGAATAGCACCTGATTCATACAAGCAACGCTACGAAAACAGCAGCCTGCTGCATAGGCAACATCACCACGTGCAGCTGCTTTTTGAGCAACGAACAGCGAAAAACTAATTTCCCAGGCAAACATGTCAATCGTGGCTTGTTTGAGCTGAATCGGATAGGGCTTTGTTTTAGCCTTTAAAGCGTCTAAAACCCTCTCCGGGTCGTGAAGCGACAGACAAAGGGCAACTTCACCCATGTAGATAGAGGATACAAAGCCGTGTGGATGTCCGGGTTGGTAATCGATCGTGATTTTTCCAGTACAGCAATCCTCAATCACCCGATTAACTTGAGCCAGATCACGATAAAGAAAATCTACAGATAAACCTTCTATCTTTAGCCAACCCCCGCCGTTAATCCATTCTCCCCATTCACCCATGGGAGTGATTAAATTGGCGCGATGGCTGTCGTCAAGTTCAGAAGCAAGATGATTTAGAGCAGTTAGATCAGGTGGGCTCTCTGGTTTGTAATATATTCCTAAATCTACGTCTGACTTTGGTGTATGGTTACCTCGTGCCCTTGAACCACCTAGAGCAATGGCTGCAATTCCCTCAATTGTCTGCAAACGATCGACAACGTGGTGGATGAACTGAGGCAATTGCTGGTTCATATCGGCTCTATTTTTACCACACGCTCAAAACTAATGCCACATTAGATGCTAGCAGATAAGCTTCTGTAAAGTGCTTCCGCTCTTGGTGGATGGTTGCGAAGTCTTTTGTACTACCGATAGTAGATAGCTCCTTTCTGTCCCCGCTATGACTTCTCGTACAGCATAATGGTGCTGTTTAGCGACGGCTGTTAGGCTTTGTATCTCCACCGGTATCGATCATAAATAGCGCAATCACTTGCACCAATGAAAGAAGAAATTAAAACTAGCAGCACGGCACTGAGTTAGAGATTGCTGACCGAATAGAGTATTGTTTTGGTCAGCATTGAAGTTTTGACTAACATTCTGTTTTAGAAGGAACGGCTCTAAGAGGTGTTTGAGAAGTTGCAGGCGTTACCCGATCCGCTTCCTAACTTCCCTAACCGAGAAGACTTTGAGAAGAAGCTAGATTGAAAGTTCGCTCGATCGGGGATTTAGGAGTAATGCAGAACCTTTTATCCGTTTGAAACATTTTCTAATCTAGAGTCAGGCACTTACAGCTAGCAATTACTTCACAGGTAATATAGCCTGATGGCAAAAGTAAACTGGGAAAGGCACCGGAATGGAAATGTCCGTCAGCTACCAGATTGTGATCGAGAAACATAACAGTAAACCGGAGCGCTTCTCAAATCCTGGGGAAGAAATTGAGTTCATTATTCAGATTCCTCTTCGGCAAGTCGATCAAGTAATTTAGCTGAATGCTGATTATCACTAGATGACTTGTAAGCGACAGTTTCATGAACTATCTTGCAAGCAAACAAGCTGACTGGATGCAGAAAATCTCTGCAGCTCAACTAACCAAATCGTGGCGTTCTGGCGCGGCAACCTGCTGTGCGCTTATTAATCAGCTTCGCCTGTAGAATCAATTGTTTCTAAGTGGAAAAACACGACTGGCTGAAGATGTTCCGCAAGCCGTTGGGATTGCCAATCACGTTCCGTATTAGCGTCAGCGTCGCTGGCCATCATCACGGCGGTGACAGCGTAGGCAGCAGCGTGTTCGGCGTCGTTTTATTCATTAAGCTCCAGTAAATTTCATTAATACAGTTGGCAGATGCTGGTTAAATGTAAGACAATGCACTAAATGCAACAGGATATTTAGTAATCTGGCTATTTCTGCATAGGGTGCAAGGGTAGAACCCTTGCATGGCGGCAAAGCTTCCGTTTTTCCCTGGTTGCAGCCTATTGACGATTGCTATGTTCTGAGAAGGCACAATAGAGCAGTTCAAAGATTGGTCCAAAGTCAGCTACTGTATAGAGCAAACAGCGCTTCAAGCGTACTTAACAGTTGAGTTGACCCTATCGAGGGTTAGCTGAATCTAATCTCAGGTTGATACTAAGGCTGATTCTGGTCTCGAAGGAAGCTTGTTCCCTGCTGCCCTAAGTTTGGGTGCTGACTACCACCGTGTCACATTTGGGTTTGTCATAGCTTAATGCAGTCTATCTACGATCGCTCCCAGCAGCTATCTGAGAAGTGCTGAATGTTTGCGTTTTCCTTTGCCTGCCAAAGGCGTAAGCGCCAACACTACGGGATTTTCGATTCAAATCTTGCTCAAAGTCTTCCTGGTTAAGGAACCTGGGGAACAGTTCAAGCCACTTCGACAACTCATCAAATCTCCAAGGGGTGAGGGAGTGCCCTCATCAATGTCAATTGAAGGCGATCGCAACGCTCATCACGTCAAGCCAGGGGCATCCTCTACGCTGACAATTTTTATTAGAGACTGAAACATGACTGTTAATTTAGCACCAGAGAACAACGTTGGGCTACGCTCCAACTGCCTGTCCTTTGTTGAAGTCCTAGCTCAATCTGTTTCGATGATTGCCCCTTCCACTGTACCAGCAGCATTAATCGGATTTGTGTTTACTAATGCTGGTACAGGCACTTGGTTTGCTTATCTGCTTGCTACCGCTGGACTGGTTATGGTTTGTTTTAATATCAACCAGTTTGCTCGCCACTCCGCCTCTGCTGGTGCTTTGTATATTTATGTAGCTAGAGGCTTGGGTGCAAACGCGGGATTCTTGTGTGGTTGGGCGCTAACGATGGGATATACGCTGATTATTGCCAATGTGACAGCAGGTTTTGCTCACTATGCCAATTTGATGCTGAGTGACTTTGACCTGCAGCTTCCCTCCATCGCCCTGTTTGCAATCTGTATCGGTATTGCTTGGTACTATGCCTATACAGATATCCAGCTCTCAGCCGTTCTCATGCTTTTTCTGGAGCTAGTTAGTATCGGTGCTGTTCTAGTTCTAGCGCTAATTTCACTTGGCACTCATGGCTTTGCGATCGACTTTTCTCAGCTCACGCTCAAGGGCGCTACTCCCAGTGGAATCAGCCTGGCAATGGTGCTGGCAATTCTCAGCTTTACTGGTTTTGAAAGCGCTACTACGCTGGGAGATGAAGCCAAAAGACCAACCCGTTCTATTCCGCTAGCGGTTGTCTGGAGTACGTTGCTGGCAGGCAGCTTCTATGTGCTGCTCTCCTACACTCAAGTTTTGGCATTCAGCGACTACGATACCCCTTTCGATCAGGTGAATGCTCCCTTGAGCGTAATGGCAGATCTTGCGGGCGTAGATTTGTTGGGTCTTGCAATTAACGTGGGATTGGTCTTTAGCTTTTTTAGCTGTGCGCTTGCGAGTTTGAATGCAGGCTCACGGATTGCCTACTCCCTGGCTCGCCATCACTTCTATCCCTCTCAGCTTGGTGCAGCACATGAGCACAATGAAACGCCTTACATTGCCGTTACCCTCTACAGCATCTTTGTATTCCTAATCATCGCTTCAATGTCGTTGTTTGGTGTTGCAGACCTGGATATCCTCGGTTACTTGGCATCAATCGCAACTTACGGCTTGCTGTTTGTCTATATCCTTGTTTCAATTGCTGCTCCTGTGTATCTGGCGCGCTTGGGCAAGGTGCAGACGCATCATCGTGTGATTTCTGCTCTAGCGGTACTGTTCATGCTGATTCCTGTAGTGGGAAGTGTGTACCCTGTACCCGCTTTTCCCTACAATATCTTCCCTTATATTTTCTTAGTGTATCTGGCTATAGGCGCTTGGTTCTTTCAATCATTCCGTCGCCGTTCTCCTCAGCTTGTCGAAAATATAAAGCGCGATCCTGATGCGATTCGCAAGGCGGCTCAGTAATTAGAGGTTTAGATTTTTAGATCTCCAAATCAGGTTTTGGATAAACTTCAGTTTAAATTAGCTCCCTCCCCACTCCTGCTTCACAAACAGGATGTAGAGTGGGGGCTAATTTTTTCTAAATAAGCTACCAGTGCCGTTTGGATAGTGGTTAACTCCTTGAAGTGCTGCATACTGGGCGGAAGCTGTTGCATTTCTGCCAGAAAACCGTGAGCCATGGCGGGTTTGCTTTCTAGAATTGCAAGCGGGTAGAGGTAAGTCCGAATAGTGAAGAGAATTCCGTGGCTTTTCTCAAGCCGCCGCAGGGTTTGGCGTTCCACTCGAATCCATAAAGTTTGTCCTATGTTTTCTACAGTAATTGGTTCATTGGGTGAGATGGAGTTTTCCTGAACTGCCAAGCAGAGTTGAGGGTTGTCCATCATTGCCCAGTTGAGGCGATATCCAGGATGAGTAAACCGGAGACGATCGAAAAAGTTGTTGACGGGATGCTCCAATTTTTCTCCATAGCTGGGAACACGTTGATGCATCTGGGTAACTGACTTGCCAAGCTTGTCTGGAAACCACCAATGAAAGGGTAAGCAAACTGAACCCGCCGTTAGGATATATCCTTCAGGACTAGACTGCAGAATGCACAAGTCTTCTTGCACCAGTCGCCCTGCTAGATCCAGCGGATTCGCTGCAAAATCTGAAATGTCCCAGACTTGCTCTGTCAGCAAATTGTGAATGAAATTGCCCTGTCGCCGATAATAATCAGGAAAGCGCTCAGGCAGATGTGCCAGGAGCAGATCTAGCACCTCCTGCTGGGCTTCCAAGCTGCTGGGCAGGCTGTCGAATACTTTTGCATGGTGCTGTTGTAGCAGTTCTGTTTTAAGGGTGAGGTACTGTGTGAATTCCTCATCGATCTCAATCCAGTCTTCAAGCTTCAATGGCTTCAATCCTAGTTTTAACCGCCACTGGGCATCACCAAAGGGTAAATAGACGGGCTTGGGTGGCAACATGGCTAAATGGCTAAATGGCTATAGAAATTATTGTCTAGAGTAGCTGGGTTGTCTGGATACAGCAATCGGCGATCGCCATACTCTAAGAATTGTTAATTTCTGATGAAGCTCCTTCATGAGAGTTTTATGACGAAAATTTGGGAAATTAACGCCTTTATTTCATCCAGGCTCGATCGCTCTAGGGCGCTCGCAGCATTGTACCTCCATGCTCGTAGCGTTTGTGGCAAAAAAGCTGTGCAAACTACATTCCAAGTCCTGTATTGACGCATATACTTCGAGTGGTAACACAGCTCAATTGACTGGATTAGACTTTTAGTATATTCTCCTCGTACAGACTTCTTTAGCTAGAAATATTATTGTGCTGCGAGAGCTTGTTTCCCTCTCTCGGTTGCTTGTGTTGCCTGATCATCAGTGGTTGCTGTCTGCGAGCTACGATCGTAACTTCTCAATATCAATAGGCAGCGCTAGCTAGACAAGAGTTTTAGTCATTTACGATTTGGCAGTTGGGAGCAGTATTCAGTTGAACGACTGGAGTTCAAACGGTATGCAAGCACAAAAGATTGAATCACTAGAGGTTAAACATGGCTGTTAAATCATCACAGAGAGCCACAGCGGATACAGGGCTGCGTCGTGACTGCCTATCTTTTCCGGAAGTTTTGGCTCAATCCGTCTCGATGATTGCCCCTTCTACTGTGCCAGCAGCATTGATCGGATTTGTATTTGCTAGTGCTGGTACAGCAACTTGGTTCTCATACCTGATCGCTACCATCGGTTTGGTTTTTGTCTGTTTCTGCATCAATCAATTTGCTCGTCGTTCTGCCTCACCTGGCGCTTTGTATACCTATATTGCCAGGGGGCTGGGTTCAACGGCGGGTGTATTGGCGGGTTGGGCGCTAACATTAGCCTACCTCCTGCTAGCTGCAAACGTGACGGCTGGATTTTCCTACTACACCAATATCTTGTTGGGTGACTTTGGTTTGCAGGCTCCTTCCGTTTTACTATTTGCCGTTTGTATGGGTGTTGCTTGGTATATTGCCTATACCGATATCCAGCTCTCAGCGGTTCTGATGTTGATCATCGAGTTTATTAGCATTGGTGCTGTCACCCTGCTGGCGTTGCTCGTCCTGGCAAGGCAAGGCTTTGCGATCGACTTCTCCCAGCTTACGCTTAGAGGTGCTACTCCCAGTGGAATCAGCTTGGCAATGGTGCTGGCAATTCTCAGCTTTACTGGCTTTGAAAGCGCTACCACACTGGGAGATGAAGCTAAGAGACCGACAAGCTCTATTCCCCGCGCAATTGTCTGGAGTACGTTGCTAGCAGGCAGCTTCTATGTGCTGCTCTCCTACAGCGAAGTCTTGGCGTTCAGTGGTTCTGCCACACCGTTTAATGAAGTAGAGGCTCCGCTGAATGCTATGGCAAATCTAGCAGGTGTGGGCTGGTTGGGCATTATTATCAACATTGTGCTGATCATTAGCTTTTTTAGCTGTGCGCTCGCGAGTTTGAACGCAGGCTCACGGATTGCCTACTCCCTGGCACGCCATCGCTTCTATCCCTCACAGCTTGGTGCAGCACACGCACGCAACGAAACGCCTCACGTTGCGGTTACGTTGGCTAGTATCTCTGTGTTTCTGGTCATCGCATTGATGTCGCTGTTTGGGGTTGCAGACCTAGATATCCTCGGTTACTTGGCATCAATCGCAACCTATGGCTTGCTGTTTGTCTATATCCTTGTTTCGATTGCTGCTCCTGTGTATCTAGCGCGCTTGGGCAATGTGCAGACGCATCATCGCGTGATCGCTGCTCTAGCAGTGCTGTTTATGGCGATTCCCTTGATAGGTAGCATTTATCCTGTACCCGCTTTCCCTTACAACATCTTTCCTTATATCTTCTTGTTGTATTTAACTGTGGGCGCTTGGTTCCTTTGGTCGCTGCGGCGCCGCTCTCCCCAAGCGATCGAGGATATCGAGCGTGAGCTTGAAGCAGCCCACAGTCGCGCGAGCGATCGCGTCAGCGAATAGAGTAATAAACAGGGCGAGATGATGCAAAGGTTATCTCGCCAGACTGTCCTATTCTGCTGCTTTCTTGGAGGAGAGATGCCACTGACCACACTTGAAGTGATTGAAGCTCAGGTTGAAGAGTATTCAGTCTCAACAGATACAAACAAGCTCGATTTAGATCGCACATTAGCGTTTCTGCATGACACCTTTTGGGCGAAGACTTTAACAATGGACAGGCTGCACAAAGCCATTGCAAATTCTTTATGTGCAGGTGTTTACTATCAAGGCAAGCAAGTAGGGTTTGCTCGGTCGGTAACCGACTACGCGACGTTTGCCTATTTGACTGACGTTTATGTTCTGCAGGAGCATCGGAAACGTGGATTAGCCTTGGCAATGACAAAATTGCTTGTCCAGCATCCCGCGGTTGCCGAAGTCGATCACTTTGCGTTGCTCACCCTGGATGCCCAAGCTCTTTATCAAAAAGTAGGATTCTCCTTATCTCCACACCCATCTCTTTGGATGGAGCTATTAAAACGGTAGGTCGTTTAATGGTGCGTTGCGCTGTACCTATATGGCGCTACACGCCTGGATTAAAATTCTTTTGTGTAAAAACCTCGCGTAGCGGGTTTTTTACACAAAAGGGTTTGTCCTGACCTATGCGCGTTGCGCTATGTCCGCCTTGGCTTGAACAATAAACAAATTTTGCCGATCGAGCTGGCAAATTAAACAAGTCGTTTTGGTTCATTCACAATGGGGATGTATAGCTATCGCCATTGCGATTAGAAATCAGATGTCTCTCTCCATCCCTCAAGGTAGCCTGACCTCACTGAGGCATGAACTCGATCGCCACCCTGCTGCCTTTGGCAATCTGGAAACGGCAATTGAGCTAGTCCACCAGCCTCAGGCATTGCAGCAGCGAATGCAAGAAGCAGGCTATCTCTATTTGCCAGGTCTACTAGACGCAGACCAAGTTTGGCAGGCACGGCAGGAAATTTGCGATCGTCTTTGGGCTGAAGGCGCGCTAGATCCTGACTATGCGGCGATCGAAGCAGTGGCAAAACCAGGCGTGGCGATGCAGTTTCGTCCGGATCTGGTTGCCTATAGCCCAACTCTAAAACAGCTGCTCTATTCCGGCAGCATGATGCAGTTTTATCAGCAGCTTTTGGGCGGAACGGTGCGGCATTTTGACTACACTTGGCTGCGGGCAGTGGCTCCCGGTCAAGGAACCTATCCTCACTGCGATATCGTTTACATGGGGCGCGGTTCCCACAATCTCTATACGAGCTGGGTGCCGTTGGGAGATGTGTCTTGGGACATGGGTGGGCTGATGATTTTGGAAAGATCGCATCGGCTCGACTCGATCAGAAATAGCTACGGTCGGATGGATGTCGATAGCTATATCCCAGATCGGCAGACGAGTGGGCTGTATGCATCGGGGCAAAAGGTGTGGAGCGGGGCACTGTCAAAAAATCCAGTTTCTCTGCGGCAGCGCTATGGCGGGCGCTGGCTCACCAATGAGTTTAAGGCAGGTGATGTGCTGGTGTTTGGCATGTTTACGATCCACGCCAGCTTGGACAACCATTCTCAGCAAATTCGGCTTTCCTCAGATAGTCGCTATCAGCTTGCGTCCGAGCCGATAGATGAGCGCTGGGTGGGTGATGCGCCGATCGGGCATTCAGCCGCTGCCAAGCGGGTTCGTAATTCTATTCGCCGATAATCATGCCGATAATTATGCAGCAAACACCAGAAGACCAGTATGTTTGGGTGGGTGATATCAAGACGCGCTACTGGAGTTTGGGCGATCGCGGTACGGCGGTCATCCTGCTGCACGGGATTGGCAGCTGTGTCGAGACTTGGACGCTGAACATGCTGGAGCTAGCGCAACATCACCGGGTTTACGCAGTTGACCTCATGGGGTCGGGTCGATCGGATAAGCCATCCGGCACTTACGCCCTGACCGATTTGACCGCATTTGTCAAAGCATTTATAGACGTTCTGGCGATCGATCGCCCCAGTTTGATCGGCAATTCCATGGGCGGCGGCATTGCCCTGCAGTTTGCCCTGACCTATCCTCAGGATGTTGCAGCACTGGTGCTGGTCAATAGCTTGGGGTTGGGTCAAAGAATCTCCCCCAGCCTGCGGCTGGCAAATCTTCCTTTTGTGGACAAACTCTACAAACCTACGCGCATCAGCACAGCGCTATTCCTGAAACAAATTATTTTTGATCAGTCGCTGGTTACCGACGAGTGGATCGACCTATTCCACGAAATCCTGACGCTTCCGGGCGCACGGGAAGCGCTGTTTGCCCAGATTCGCACCAACATTGGTTTGCGTGGGGTGAGACCTGCTGTGTATCGCCCGATTCTCGATCGCCTGCAGACGATCACAGCTCCTACGCTGGTTGTTTGGGGAAAACAAGACCCTGTGCTGCCCGTTTCTCAGGCGCAAGCGGCTCAGCGGTTGCCGAATGTGCGGTTCCATTTGTTTGATGCCTGTGGGCACTGGACGCATCTAGAGCAGGCAAAAGAATTCAATGCGCAGGTGCTACAGTTTCTATCTAATGTCTCTAATGCATAGTTTCTAGTGCATAGATCGACGCTGGTCTATGCACTAACTGAATCTTGCGGCTTGAGGTCAGTCGATTGCCTGCGAATCGGCTTCAGCCCAAACAAAAACCGCATCACGTTATAGCGCCGAACCAACAGCTCATACAGCGCGATCGTTCCAATCAGGGAAGCGGTGCTGATGATTGCAAACTTTGCCGCCACACTGATATCCCACTGCATTACATAGAAGCCAATTGCAACCAGCACCGTTGGATGCAGCAAGAACACCGGATAAGAGGCTTCGCTAGCATAGCGCAGCAGCTTGTGATCAAACTTGAGATATCTACGACCCAGCCCCAGCCATGCCACAATCCAGCACCAGGCGGTAAATCCTCGAAAGGCTTGGTACAATACATACTCTGGCGAATAGCCTCGCTCTGGAACGCTGCTGGTTTGCCATAAGCCAAACAGCACCAGCATACAGCCCGCTGCCAAAACAATTGCCGTTCTCAGCTGCCGATCGATCGCCTGCTCAAAGCGTGGGTCAGCACAAATAAGATACCCGTAGATGAAATAAAGCAAGTACAGCGCAAAATTCGCCCAGTCGTCATAGAGGTTCTGGAAGCCAATCCAGCGGGGTCGCAGGGCTGCTTCGACTATTGCCAAAGGCACTGCCAGCCAGAAGATGCCTCCTGGTTTTTCCATTAGCGCTGCCAGTTTTGCCTGCCACTGTGTGCCTGTGCCTCTTAAATGCAGAAATAACGGCAACGCCAACAGCGAAAATACAAACAGGTAAATGACAAACCATAGATGCCCCCACTCAAAATTGCCAGCCGGACGAATTCCGTTGAAGAACTGGGGGTAGAACTGAACGTAAGAGGCGTGATAGCTGGGATTGCTTAGCAGGTGATAGTAGACCAAGGGCGGTACCAGAACCAGCGTGCCAAACACAAAGGGAATCAGCAGCCGCAGGCTGCGCTCGTAGAGGTATTGCTGAGGCGCTCGAAACGATAGCGCAATGCCTGTGCCTGCACCTGACAACAGAAAAAATAATGGCATGTGCCACTGGTGAACAAACAAAACCAATCCGCTCATGAATGCGCTGGTCTGCGCGTTTCGGATGTAAAACTCACCAAGCTCCCCGTTGTAGAAAATGGCTGCAGTATGGAAATAAATCAGCAGCAGCACCGCTAAAACTCTCAACCCATCCCAGTCGTAGCGTCGCTCGGGTCGGTCGATCGGTTTGGAACTTGCCTTGTCAAGTTGCGCCATTAACCCCTAAGCTCTACAAAATCTAGCTGTAGATTTAGAATACAGCGGAAGTTCGGGGCGCGTGACTCCCCCATAGCTAGAGTGTTTCACCCCATATGAATCCTGATAAAGATAGCCGACCGCCCTACCCTCGATCTGATACACTCCTGCTTGATGTATAGAATTTGCACAATTAGGGGGGCAGCGCTCCCCTGATAGCGGCTGTACGCAAATCGACATGGCATGACAATGGTTAGGGAAGGCGATCTAGCAGCGGCAAAGGGGAGCGGCGCATGAAGAACAGCAGCGAACAACGAAACGATCCTGCCCATCCGGGCGACTGGTCTTGGACGTTTTGGCTGGCTGCCCCGCTGTATCCTTACGGCAGACGGCGGACGATCTGCACAGAAGTGGTCAAAGAGACGATTTGGACATTTGATCAGGTTCAGGGAATTTTGTATGTGGTGGTGCCGATCCGGATGACCGTCGTGAAGCTCGAGGCTGGCGGGCTGTTGGTATATGCGCCTGTTGCTCCTACGCCAGAATGCATCCGGTTTATGAAGGAGCTGGAGGCAGCGCATGGTGAAGTGAAGTACATCATTTTGCCAACAGTTTCGGCGATCGAACACAAGGTCTTCGTGGGACCTTTTGCCCGCAAGTTTCCCAACGCTCAAGTGTTTGTCTCACCGCACCAGTGGAGCTTTCCAGTCAACTTGCCGCTGAGCTGGCTCGGCTTTCCGGCAGCTCGGACGCACCGTCTACCGCAGGAAGATAGTCAGGCAAGCCAGACCGTTCCCTTCCTCGATGAGTTCGACTATGCAATTCTAGGTCCAATCGATCTGGGCTTAGGACCTTACGAAGAGGTTGCGGTGTTTCACAGGCGATCGGGTACGCTGCTGATTGTTGATGCTGTGCTGTCTGTCCCTGAAGAACCGCCCGCGATCGTCCAGCTCGATCCTTATGCCCTGCTGTTTCATGCCAGAGAGACTGCCTTGGATGATGTAGAAGATACGCCTGAGCAGCGCCGCAAGGGATGGCAGCGAATTTCGCTGTTCTCGTTCTATTTTCGTCCGAGTGCGCTGGATGTAGTGCAGCTAGGGCAAACAATCCGCAACGCCTTTAAGTCCGCCGATCGCTCTAAACGGGCATACTTTGGCTTATTTCCGTTCCGCTGGAAAGCGGGCTGGCAGCGGTCGTTTGCAGCGTTGCGCGGCGGCGGGCGGCTGTTTGTTGCACCAGTTTTGCAGCGGTTGATCTTGAACCGTGACCCACGTGAGGTAATTACCTGGGCAGATAAAGTCGCGAGCTGGGGCTTCCAGCGCATTATTCCTTGCCATTTTGATGCGCCGCTGGACGCAACGCCTGACCAATTCCGGCAGGCATTTGCATTTTTGGAAAAACGATCGGTTGAGTTTAGCAACGTGCTACCAGAAGAGGATTTTGAGTTTTTGGGAGAGCTGGAAGAAAGCCTCAGTCGGCGCGGGGTCACGCCTCCGCCTAAAGAAAAGGTCTAGGATGAGGAGAGGCGGAACAAAGTTTTTTAAACTCCGTCTGTCAAAAAACCGCTTCTTCTGTGTGTATGACGATTTTAGAAGTGCATCGCCTGCAAAAAATCTACCGCGATCGCGGTAAAACGGTAGCAGCGGTGCAAGATGTCTCACTGCGGATTGCGCCACAGGAAGTGCTGGCGTTTCTAGGCGCAAATGGCGCAGGCAAAACGACCACCATCAAAATGATTGCGGGGCTGATTGTGCCTGATGGCGGCTGGGTAAAGATCGCCGGACGCGATCCGCATCAAGAAACAAAGGCGCTGCGATCGGTGGGCGCGGTTCTGGAGGGCAATCGCAACGTCTATTGGCGGCTTACCCCCACAGAGAACCTGGAATACTTTGGCGTGTTGCGGGGGCTGACGCGGCGGGTTGCCCGGCAGCGTGCGCAAGTGCTGCTGGAGCGCTTTGGGTTGATGGACAAGCGAAAAACGCTGGTGCAGAAGCTGTCGCGCGGGATGCAGCAGAAGTTGGCAATCGCCGTGGCGCTAATCCACGATCCGCAGCTTTTGCTGTTGGATGAGCCAACATTGGGGCTGGATGTGGAAGCAACCCAGAGCGTTAAACAGCTGATCCGAGAAATTGCCGCTGAGGGGCGTGCCATTCTGCTAACCACGCATCAGCTTGATATTGCCCAAGCCCTTTCCAATCGAGTTGCCATCATTAACCAAGGGCAGCTCATAATCGAAGCGGAAACCCCTGACCTGATTCGGCAATTCTCTGATAGCAGCTATCGCATACAGATGGGAGAGCCGATCGATCGCGATCGAGTTCAGAAACTGGAACTGCTGGGGGCGGTAGTAGAGGAGCAACAGGTACAGCTTGTGGAGGCTGGGCTGCTCTATCCGGCGCTAGATATTCTCAAGCCGCTGCCGCTGGTGCGCCTAGAGCAATCTCAATCCAACCTCACCGAAATTTTCCTGAAGCTGATCGACAAGCCCAAAGGGTGAAGCGATCGCATGTTAAAGAATTTGAGCATTCTCATATGGTTGATTTATTTTTCGCAGAACTGAAGCGCAGCTTTGTCCAACTGATTCGTTATTCCGGTGAAGTGATCGGTGGCATCATTGGCACAACAATTATTTTTTATGGGCTATTTTTAAGCAGTCAATACATTTCTGGCTCTGGGTTTCAATTTGGCGATCGCCTGGATTCGATCATCATCGGCTATGTGCTGTGGACGTTAATGCTATTTGTAATGGGCGATATCGCAGGTGGATTACAACAGGAAGCCAGAACAGGTACGCTAGAGCAGCTTTTTCTATCTCCCTATTCGTCCTCTACCGTATTTTTGATGCGGGCTTTCTCTAGCCTGCTGCTAAACCTGCTGATTAACCTCAGCATCCTGTTTTTAATCATGGCGCTGACGGGCAGCAGTCTTAGCTTTCCACCTACGCTGCTGCTGCCGCTGGTTGCGGTGCTGCTGGGAGCCTATGGCATTTCATTTACGATGGGATCGCTAGCCTTGATCCTGAAGCAGGTGCAGCAGCTGCTGAGCGTCTTTCAGTTTGCGCTCTTGTTTTTATTTACGGTTCCGGTGGAAAACTGGACAGGATCGCTGCGCACTGTGGGCAATCTGCTGCCGATGGCTCCGGGGGCGGGACTGCTGCGGGAGGTAATGGCGCGGAATCAAGGGTTGGATTGGGGGGTCTTGGCGATCGCGCTGCTCAATGGGGCGATCTACTTTGCGCTGGGGCTGACGCTGTTTCGCTGGGCAGAACGGGAAACGAAGCGACGCGGGAAACTAGGCGGATATTAGATGAGCGCAAGCAAATTTAAATAAAATTGTTTAAATGATCTGCAAGATTCCTTTGTAGGATGATAACGATCGCAATAAAATCTGTTATCTGTCTACATGGGCTAGTCCTAATGAGTGAAACGATTTTAGATCAATACGTTACTTCAAAACCCAGTGATCAAAATGCTCTAGACATCTTCAAAGCCGAATGGGCTTCTAAACTGCCGGAGAAATGGGCAAGGCTGCAGGCAGGTAGTATTGATTTGTTTGAAGATACAAGAATTGCCTGGGCAGTCCAGCAGTTCGGCGGGGTGCAGGGGCGGCGTCTCTTAGAATTAGGACCGCTTGAGGCAGGTCATACTTACATGCTAGAGCGGGCTGGAGCAGCGTCGATCACTGCCGTAGAAGCCAACACTCGCGCTTATCTGAAGTGTTTGATTGTGAAAGAGATTTTGCAGCTAAAGCGATCGCGTTTTCTGTGTGGAGACTTCATAGAATACCTGCGCGGCACTTCAGAAACGTTTGATGCTTGCGTTGCCAGCGGTGTTTTGTATCATATGCGAAACCCAGTTGAGCTTCTATACCTTTTAACTCAATCTACCGATCGCGTTTTCATCTGGACACATTACTTCGATCGATCGCTTATCTCAGCCGATCCGGGTCTTATTCCTAAGTTCCATTTGGATGGTATCCCGGCTGAGCATAAGGGGTTCGCACATACTTTGTATCGTCAGGAGTATCAAACAGCGCTAGACTACATGGGATTTTGCGGGGGCAGCATGGCGTATAGCCATTGGATGAGACGCCAAGAAATTTTAGATTGTTTAGAGTTTTTTGGGTTTGGTAACTTTCAAATCAATTTTGAAGTTCCTAATCACCCGAATGGACCTAGTTTTGCTTTTGTTGCGAGTCGAATCAAACCTTAAATTCAGTTTGTTGAGGAGGACTTATGGATGAATTAACAGGTTTAAGTGATTCTAATTGGGTGCCGGGGGCAACACCCCACCAGAATGATTCAAAACCGGCTTCCAATTTGGCTGAAACAACTAATGAACCCTCCAGCCTGGATGAGAAGATTCTGACTCAAGGAATCAGTTTAAACGATTGGTTGCCTGATCTTAAGAATAGCGACTTTAAGCCTGTCGTGGATGCCTCTACTAAATCAAAAGGATTAACAGAAAAGTTGGGGTTAGGTTCTTCTGCTCGGCTGGGTAAGAGGTTCCTCAATAAGATAAGCGGACAACAGTCGATCGAAATTCTGCAGGTTACCCATCTGTGCCAGAATAAGTCCGAACATTTTCGCTGGGGCTGGGTCAGCGCTCTACAGCCAGGCGATCGATTTGAAGGATCGTCAATCTTAGTTGAGGGTTGGCTGGTTGGTAAATTCGTCCAGCCGATTGCGATGCGTTTTCACCATAATCAGGCTGCGATCGCAGAAGTTCCAATTAACGTTCCTCGTCCAGATGTTATGAAGGTTCACTTCTATGAGCCGGAATTTTGCAACTGCGGCTTCCGAGGCAGCTTAGATCTTTCAAACATTTCTGGTGCAGCAGAGATACATTTAGACGCTGTCTTTCCTGATGGTAATGCTGTACCTGCTGGTGCGATTAGGCTATACAAGTGCAATTAATTGTGTAAGTTCAAGATGTCAAAAAAGATTGCCGCTACTCAGTAACGGCAATCTTTTTTTGGAGCGGGAACGCTATGGGGCTAAATGGTATCTGCCCAATCGGCTTTGCTCAGTTTAGCTTGAACGATTTCGTTGTGAGAAGGCCCGTTCAAGTCGTCTGGAAGACGGGTCAGGAATCGCTCGATCTGCTGATTAATGACAATATCTGGCTTTTCTGCCTCTACTACAGCATAGTCAATATGCGGTTGCCAAACCACCACTACTCGGCTGAATGATTCTGCCAGAAAGTCCAGCATTAAGTTGCAGAAGGAGTCGCGAAAGATGACGGCTGTTGGCAAACTCTTGTCAGTATTCTCATAAATCACGGCATGTCCGTTGGCAACGATCTCGTTGTCCAAAATGCAGTGGGCTTTCTGGTCAATAATTTTTGCCCTGACAGCGGCTCCACCCGGTACGCCAATCTTCGATCCCAGATCGCTCATGGGATCGTCGTACTGCTCAAATAAAACAGATTGACGATCCACAATTCGCACGGGATGATATTTAGCGATCTGAGTGATTAGCGTAAGATAGCCAATATAGGCTCCAAAGGATGTCCAGTGGGTATCAGTTAGCCGATACGCCAACATTTCCTGCTTTGCCTGAAGCAGTTCGGGTAGTGGATAGATAATTTTGCAGGAAGAGTTCTTCTCCAAATAGTGAATGAGCTGATAGATACAGCGATCGTCTGAGAGCTGAACGGAGTCTGGAAGGTATTCAGGATAAACGCAGCCCTTGTTAGGAATCACAGTATAGAAGTAGGAAATATTTTGCTGGCTCATCCAGGCATGCCGCATTTCGAGCAGTAATTTCCAACGCTGCAGTTCCCTTGGCGAAAATTTTAATTCGCCTGTAAGCTGACTCAGCATTTGATTGGTGTCATTATCCAGAAACAGCCAGCCTTCCTTACCTTGCGTAACCTTCACTTCACATCTCCACTGCACTAGCTAAAGCAACATTTTTCAGCAACATTTTTCGGCGATTCATTTACTGCTTCTTGTGAAGCTGAACCGTCCCCAACTTAACGCGCTCACCTCCTTCCAGCACCGCCTGCAGAGACAAGTCGGCAGGCAGGGGCAGATTGCTGAGGTCGAACACTGCAGAAAATCCGCTGGTCTTTGCGTCTGGTGCTTTGGGATGAACTCTTGCTACATCCGGGCGAGACAGATTGACGGGGATAGACTGAGGGGGAAGCTGATCGGCCATTACCTCTACGGCAATCGCTCGTGATTCTTGACCGACGACCCAACCGGAAACCACGACCCATTTTGAGAAGAGCTGGCAATCGACTTGAGGAGAATCGATCGCAAATCCCAATAGCTCACGTTGCTCAATCTCTAGCTCCCCTGACTTGACCTCAAGATCAAAGGAGATTGAGAGGCTGCAGTCAGCTCGTTCTCTTGTGAGATTGGGGCTGTAGCAAGGATCATGTTCAATGAACGATGCCCATCGCTGCTGAAGAATTTCCGCTTCTTGCCGGAGACGGTTTTTCTTCTCAGGGGTGTCTTCATGTCCTCGGCTCTTCGATTCGTGATGGTACAGCGACACATGGGGTAAGTAGACATTGCGATAGCCGCTCTGAACGATCTTCAAACACAGGTCTACATCGTTATAGGCAACTGCCAAGTCTTCATCGAAGCCATTCACTTGCTCAAAGACTTCCCGACGACACATCAAGCAAGCCGCTGTTACCGCAGAGTAGTTGTTCACGGTAATCAGCTGTCCAAAATAGCCGGGATTGCTGCCTGGGAAGTGATAGAAGACATGACCAGCTGCCCCGCCCAAGCCTAGAACCACGCCAGCATGCTGAATCTTCTCGTCCTCATACAGCAGTCGCGCTCCCACTGCCCCAATTGACGATCGCTGTGCTTGCTCTACCATTCCCTCTATCCAGTCGGCTGCAATCACTTCTGTATCATTGTTTAGAAACAGCAGATAGTCTCCAGTTGCATACTGAACAGCCGCATTGTTGATGCGAGAGTAGTTGAAGGGGATATCCAGACGGTAGCACTTAAAACGCTCGGGCTGGCGGTTCTGCCAGGTTTCGAGAACCTTTAGAGTTTCCGGCTCATCACTGCCGTTGTCGATGACGATCACTTCGTAGTCTGGATAAGTGCTTCTCAAGAAGATCGATTCTAGGCAGCGATTTAACACTTTACCCAGGTTGCGCGTCGGAATGATAATGCTGACTCGGCTATACTGCTGAATCTGGTATCGAACGTTGTAAAACCCAAGAAATTGTGGATGATCTTCAACCCGACCTGGCTCTCCTCGGCGATAGATTGCATCGTTGATCGCTCGCTTTCCGGCCGTGTAAGCATAAGGTTTAGCACTCGATCCGCTAGCTGCCGAAGCGGGATGAATCCGCCAGTGATAGAGGATTTTAGGAATATGAAAGATTCGATCGGTTTGCTCTGTGAAGCGCAGCACAAAATCATAGTCTTGTGCTCCTTCGTATCCTAACCGGAATCCCTGAATCTTCTCGACCAGAGAACGACGATAGGTGCCCAGGTGGCAAGTATACATCCGAGACAAGAACGAATCAGGGCACCAATCTGGTTTAAAGAACGGGTCGGTCCGTTGTCCCTGGTCGTCTAGTTTGTCTTCGTCGGAATAGATCATGTCTGCTTCCGGGTGCTCATTCAGCAGCTTCACTACTTCGTACAATGCATCCGGAGTAATTGCATCATCATGGTCGAGCAAAGCAATGTACTCACCCGTTGCAACTTCGAGTGCCGAATTGGAAGCAGCAGAAATGTGCCCGTTCTTCTCTCGGAAGACTACTTTAATTCGGCTATCTTTCGCGGCATATTTCTCTAGAATTACTCGAATTTCTGGATCAGGCGAGGCATCATCGGCAATACACAGTTCCCAGTATGGATACACCTGCTCTATCACCGATTCGATCGCTTCAATCAAGAATTTTGGCGGCGTATTGTACACCGGCATGACCAAACTGATGGTAGGTTGATACTGCAACCGGGCAGCCGCCTCAACCATGTGCCGCAAGCTATCCGATGTTGGCGTGTGCTGCCGTAGCCAGTAATCATAGAGTCTAGCAAAGCCCAAGCCTAGCAGCTGCAGAGGAGCGGGTTCAGCTTCAACGGGTACAGGTGCTGTAATTTTGGCTTCTTTTGCCCGCAGCTGTTCCACAATTTGGTAGAACAGGATCGCACTATGCTGCTTGTTGTGTCTGGTTAGCGTATCCGCTAGCTGTTGGTACAGCCAAACATCATTGGGTTTAAGAGAGAGCGCTTTGTGATAATTCTGTTCATCCTCTGGGTCTTGCTCGATCGCCTCTTGATAGTGACGAAAGGCAATTTCCAGATCTGTCTGCGCCCGTTGCTGCAGCGCATCTCCCAATTTCTGCTTGACATGAGGCATATCGGGCTGAAGCTGCAGCGCTTGTTCATACGCTGCAATTGCCTCATCCCACTCTTCCAGCTTCACCAACGCCTCTCCCAAGTTATAGTACGACCAATGGAACTCTGGATGCAGTGCGATCGCCTGCCGGAACGCTGCTGCCGCTGGTTGCCACCGTTCTAGCTGCAGCAGCGCATAGCCCAAATTGTTGTACGACCAAGAGAAATGCGGCTGGAGGGCGATCGCCTGCTCAAAAGCTTTAGCAGCAGCTACCCACTGGTTCATGCGGCTCAGCGCATCGCCAAGCTCATGAAATGCCTTACCTGACTGGGGCTGGAGTTCTGTCAACGTTTGGTAGCAAGCCAGCGCCTCTGTCCAGCGATCGAGCTTAACTAATGCTTCTCGTAAGCCCAAATATCCCTGCAAAGTTTCTGGCTCTAGGCTGGTTGCCTGCCGGAAGCAGTCAACTGCCTGCTCCCATTGCTTCAGCGCCAGCAGCGCATCGCCCAAGCTGAGATGAAACTGCGTTGTTTGTGGCCGCCGCAACACTGCCTGCTGATGCTGCTCGATCGCTGCCTGCCAATTGCCCTGCTGCCCCAGCGCTGCACCCAGCCCGTGGTACGCCTCGGCTAACTCTGAATCTAGCTGCAACGCCCATCGATAGCAGTCAATCGCCCACTCCAGCTTACCTTGTAGCCGCAGCCGATCGCCCCACTTCAGATTGTCTACGGCAGATGCCCATTGCGGGTGCCGCTGCAGCGCCTGATAGCGGCAGGTTAACGCTGCCTCGGTATCTCCCTGTTGCTGCAGTACTTCTGCCAGCTTCCAGTATGCCCCAGCAAATTGGGGGTCAAGCGCGATCGCCTGCTGATAGTGCTGCACGGCATCTGCCAAGCGCTGTTGCTGTGCGTAGAGGTTGCCTAGCCGTGCGTAAGCTTCTGCCGTCGGCTGAACGATGATCGCTTTGCTGTAAAACTGCGCTGCTGCCTCTAGGTTGCCCTGCTGCTGTGAGGCTTTTGCAGCGATGAGATAGGCAGTTGCCAACTGGGGCTCCATCAGCTGTGTTGCCTGCTGGCAGAGCATCACGGCTTCTGCCCAGTCGCGTTGGTGGCAGAGAGCTTCTGCCTGCTGCAAGTAAAACGAAGCTTCTTCAAACCAAGGCATCTCTTCCTCAGCGGCTTCCGCTTCATCTTCATCCGCTTCATCCACATCCACTGCAGTTGCTTCATCCGCCAGCGCTTCCGGTTCCTCATCCGTTTGCGGTTCTGCGCTGGGCGCAACAGCTTCTATCATCGACAGCTCGATCGCCCGTCGGTAGCAAACTGCGGCTGCTTCCAAGTCTCCCTGCTGACTCAGCGCCTCGGCAAGATACTGATAGGCAGTACCACAGTTAGGATCGAGCTGGAGCGCATGACGGTAGTGCGCGATCGCTTCAGTTTGGTGCCCTTCCACCAGCAGACTGTGCGCCCGCTGCAGCAGTTCTGTGAGGTTAAGCGGCAGCGGAATCGAGGTGACGGCTTCTGCCGGGCTAAGGGTAGGAGTAACTGCTCTAGCGGATGGGCGCGACGGCTCTGGGGCGATTGCGCCACCCACTGCCGCACCACCCACTGCCGCGCTGCTAACTGCATCAACTGCTGAGCGGATGAATGGCGGATCGAGCGACGCATCTAGATGTCCATCAAACTGCACTTCAAACTGGGCATCTGGTTCAACGGTGGTAGATAGCAACCGATGCAGTTTTGGAAAATATCGCTGAAAAGGATTGAGCATGGTTAAGGCAAGCTGGATTGAGAATGATAAAGAGGATTCAGCGCAACCAGAATAGGTGCGAGGAGCGTAGGCAAAACAAAAAGATTAAAGAGACATAGCGGAAACTAACTCGGAATTCATGGATACTGCCTCCGCGCTAACAGCACCCGCATCAACAGCCTGAATTTTGCGAATAATCAGCTGATAGGCATGGTGAACGATTGTCGCCTGCCCCTGCACCGACTGTATGAACGCATTAATGCCGATCTGAGTATCTTCGCCAGGATGGTTTGGGTCTGTCCAGGCATAATCATCAAAGATCAGCAACCCACCCAGCTTCAGCAAACGCCAGGATAATGCTGCATCCTGTTGGACATGCGCTGCTAGATGACAGCCATCAATATAGATCAGATCGTAGGAATCAGCGGTTAACGTTGCCAGAATACTATGGGAATCGCCCGTGAGCTGAATCACGCGATCGCTAGCTCCCGTTTGCCCCACGTTGGTCTGAAAGACTTCTTGAAAATAGCGATCGATACAGGTCAAATTTGCAGTCGGATGCGTCAGGATGTGATCGAGCAGCCAGCAGGCAGACATTCCCTCAAAGCTGCCGATCTCCAGCGCATTAACGCCAGGATAGTGGGCAAACGGCTGTAGCACCGATCGCCAGATGGGAATATTGTGGGTAAACCAATCGTGCGTAAACTCGTAGCTGCGAGACGCTGCCCGCTGCCACCCTTGCAAAACGCTTGCCGTTTGGTGCAGCCCAATTGCCGCTTCTCGTTCACCCTGGTCTGCCAAAAGATTGCCCAAATGCGTGTAGTTCCATGCCTGCTCTGGATGCTGCTGAATCTGCTGTCGGTAAGCGCCGATCATCATATCGAGCTGCTGCTGCTGGGCGATCGCCTGATCGAGCAGCGGCTGGATGATTTCGGGCTGTAGTGCCAGCGCCATACGATAGCCAACTACAGCGCCAAGAAACTGCTGAGCTGCCATTAGCGTATTAGCAATTTGTAGCCAGTCCTGCAGCGACTCCTGCCGCTGCCGATAAAGCTGCACAACGGTTTCAAGCTCCATCGCTTGGCACTGTTGCCGCAGGGCTGCGCCAAGCTGCTGATAAATGCCTGCCAAATCAGCTTGGAGCCGGATCGCATTGAGAGAGGCAGTTGCCGAGGCTTGCCATTGCTTCAGGTGAATGTAAGCGGTTCCCAGGTGATAGTAAGTCCAAGGCGAGGTCGCATTCAGCTCGGTTGCTCGCTGCAGGGCAACTGTGGCCTCTTGCCACTGCCCCTGTTTCAGCAGCGCATAGCCTAAATAGTGGTGTGCCCAAGCAAAGTCGGGGTTTAGCTCGGCTGCCCGGCGACAGGGAGCGAGAGCAGCTTGCCACTGCCGCAATTTCAGCAGTGCTTCTGCCAGCATATAGGGGGCAGCAGCCGACTCTGGGTCAAGCGCTGCGGCTTGCTGATAGTGCGTCAGCGCTGTGGTTAAATCGCCTTGCTCGTCTAGCAATTTGGCAAGCCCTAGATGAGAAGCAGCATGGTCGGGATTGATGGTTAACGCGCGAGTAAAAGCGGCAATCGCCTCTTGCCAAGCTTCTTGCTCAGCGAGTGCCACGCCCAGATTATAGTAAGCTTCGTAAAAGTCTGGACGGAGCTGCACAGCCCGCTGGTAGCAGTCGATCGCCTCTGCCACCTTGCCTTGTTCAATCAACGCGTTGCCTAGAACAAGCTGATTTTTAGGATTTGCCCAGCGCGGCTGCAATGACACCGCCTGATAGCGATACATCACTTCTTCGATGCGTTCTCCCACTTGGGCATACATGCCTGCCAGCGTCCGGTGAATTTCGGCATTTTCCGGCTCAAAGCTCAAAGCTTGCTCATAGGCTGCAATTGCCTCGCGCCATCGCGCCTGACTAGCATACAGCTTGCCAAATCCTGCATAGATCATGGCTGGATTGGGCTGCGGCTGGAGCGCTCTGGTGCGCCAAACGACTGCATCCTGAAAATTGCCCACACCCTGCAAAAGATTGCCAAGGCGCTGACAGGCATCGCTCAAGCCAATCCCTGTTTCTAATGCTTGGGCACAGGTGGCGATCGCATCATCTAAACGAGAAGCAAACATGAAAATCACAGAACTCGGCAAAACCCTGAACTTATTTGAGCGGTTGCGGTTGGGCGATCAAGTCTGGGTAAGTATGGTACCGCATACTCCGCTGTGCTAACGTTGCCCAAATCTATTTGAGCCATTAGAGCCATTAGGGAGGTGGGTTAGTTTAGGAATTGCGGGCAAGTGTATCCCAAATCTTGAGCGTAGTTCATTTAAATTTCATTTAGATTGTGCTGTGAAATTGAATGAATTACGTTTTATTCCGCCTTACTTTGATAAAACTATCGCTCCAGAAGCCAACGGACGCAGACAGGCAGAATGCTTAGACAGAGAGCGGACAGGCAAAGTTTACCTGATTTAACTCTAAAAGTTGAGCATTCTGCAGAGAAAACACAGTTTCTTTAAAAACACGATCACTGGAACCGCAATTGACCTAACACGATACTGCCAATCCATTGAAAAAGTGTTCAGGTCGATACACTTATTTGGAATGATACAGTTTTTAATATGTGATTTAAACGACAATTATTTCTGAATCAAGCTTGCAGCATGCGAATAAAGCACTCCAGATCTATACGTCATTTGCCAGGACAAGCGCTTTCAGCGCGTCTACATCAATCCAAATATCTTCAGTGAGCGGGCTAGGATACATCAATCGGCGAATTGGCTCACAGGCGACTGCCTCTCCGGTTAACAGAAAATGCTGCAGCCGCAAGGGTTGACTAATTGCCCAGTAATAGTGCCGCAGGTAGTGCGGTGAAGCCATTTCCACTACCACTGTTTCTGGCTGGCAAAACAGTAAATTTGTGAGTCCTCCCCCATGTGGAGCCACAATCGTCTTTGCTTGGGCGAACAGCCCAACCTGCTCTGCAAACGATAGCTTTTCCAGCTCCACGGAAACAAATCCCAAAGGCTGGAGCTGTTCGATCAGCGCTGCCTCATTGAGTACCCGTCGATGCTGAGCGCTGGCGCGGCTAATGTACAGGCGATCGCTCTGAATGTTGGACGGCGGCTGTGCTAATGGCAAGAAAGTCTCTCGCAAAAAATGCAGTGCCCACGGTTCTAGCCAGCCCAAGTGCCCAGCAAATGAGGGAACGAGTAGCCGTGCTTGGATATAAGGATGGCGATCGCTAGATAAAACTTTTGCCTGCGGAACCCCGATCGCCCGCAGCGTCTCCTGCTGAAATGCCTGCTGTCCGCCGTTTATCCAAACCCAATCAATTTCATCCCAGCTCACCCCACTCCGCCGCAAGATCTCCAAACGAGGCAGCACATCCACCATCCAGTGGAAATAGTTGTGTCCAGATAAGCCAGCAACTGCCGCAACCGTACCTGCAATTTGCGCTGGTGCAGGTAACGCCTCCGAAAAGATTCGGTGATTCGCTGGATCATGCTGCTGACACCCCGGTAGCTGTCCCGGATAGTCGCGCGAGACATCCATCAGCAGCCGATTGTCTGGTGTCAAAATGGCGATCGCCCCGCAGACCTGCCAAGAGTTTTGCTGCGCCATTGCCCAAGCTTTGCCGTCGGGAATCACAGCCGCAAAGCGAGGCAAAGCTGGAAACTCTGGGAAACTCGTGCAGGTGTAGCGGTCTTGACCCAGATGAGTCAAGTTAAACTGTCGGAAAATCCGTTTAAGGCAAGGCGTGCAGTTGAGCCCATCGCAAGCAGGCGCAACACTGGGCATTGTGGCAGCAGGAGCGATTGAACAGTCAGCGGCAGCTGACACAGAGCCGTTTTCTGGTGTTGAAACTTCCTCAAGCCACGCTTGCACCGTCAGCCACCCCTTGCAAACTGGCTCATTCAGAGTGTTTCGTTGGCGAAGCGCTGCGAGGGCAAGGGAATTTCCCTCCTGTGTTGGGCCACCCCGTTCCGCCGGCTGGCTCCACCCCTGTAGCGCCTGCCGATAGTAGCCGATCGCCGTTGCCCACTGCTGCTGCCGCTCCTGCAGGTAGCCCAGTCGCGCCCAGAGCTGGGACTGCTGGGAATGTTGGGCGATCGCCGCGTGACACGCCAGCGTAGCAGCGTTGAAGCGCTGTTGATGTATGAGGCAGTCGATTAGGCGCAGCTGCAGTTCTAGATTTGCAGGCTGAAGCAGCAACGCTTGCTGGTAGTACCGTTCGGCTTGGCGATATTGGGCAGTGCCGCCGTATAGCACCAGCGCATTGGCTAAATGGATCAGGGTTTGCGTTAGCAGCACCACCTTAGGAACGCTACCGCCCTCCTGCAGCGCTTCCAAAAACTTGCCACAGGCAATGCGGGCTTGGGTTAACTCGTCTGCTTCCTTGAGCGGGGCTACCCCAGCACAAAAGGCTTGAATCAGCGCTGTCTGGGGCACGATCGCCTGACGAAAATACGCCAGCGCCCGCTGCCAATCTTTCAGCGCTAGCCAAGACACACCACAGTGGCTCATCGCCTCCAGCGCATTTACATCTAGCTTGATCGCCTGCTCAAAACAAGCGATCGCGGCTGCGTGTCGCCCTTTGAACTGCCAAATTTTGCCCAAATTGTAATGGGCAATGCCTAGATCTGGCTGGAGGTAAATCGCCCGCTGGTAGGCGGCAATTGCAGCCGCAGGATCAAGCTCCCACAGCGCCTGCCCCAAGTTGCTGTGCAAAATTGCCCAGTCTGGCTGGAGGGCAATTGCCTGCCGGTAGACCTGAACGGCTTCCTCTAGCCGATCAAGCTTTGCCAGCGCACAGCCCAGATTGTTATATGTCTTGATGTAGGCAGGGTCGAGGGCAATTGCCTGCTGGTAATAGGCGATTGCTGCTTCGGGCTGTCCCTGTTCATCCATCGTTACGCCTAAGCTGTGATAGGCGTTCACGTAATCTGGGTTGAGGGCGATCGTTTGGCGATAGCTGGTCGCTGCATCTGTCAGGTTGCCCTGCTGATGCAATAAATGCCCTAAGTTGTAGTGCAATTCGTAAAGGCGCAGTTGCACGATCAATATTGTTTAGAATGGGCTGTTTTGCAAGGTGTTCCAATTACACCTTGCAAAACAACTAGGACTGGAGACTGTGGCTAAAGTCTATGAGATCAAAAGCCTACGAGATTAGAAGATACGGAAGCTGCCTGCAGACACATCCAGATTCTTCTGCATCTGGAAGAGCGGTACATCAACACCCCGCGTTGGGTTGTAGTAGACAATGCCAGAATTGCTGTCGTAGACGATCTTGGCGGTGGGACTAGACCCCCGAATACCTTCAACCACCTGGAAGTCTGTTTTCCTCAGCTTGCCAGCTCGGAGACCGGAACCCGGCAGCAAGCCTCGGCTGATTTCAATAGAGTCCTCCCTGGGTTTAAAGTCGGCAATTCTATCTAGCTGGTCGCCAACAGAGGCTCCATCAAACCGGAAGCGATCGCGCCCTGTACCGCCCCGCAGAATGCTACGTCCTTCGCCAGCGTTAAGGATATCGCTGCCGCCGCCGCCCTCAATCCGACCTTCACCATCGTTGCCCGATAGGGTGTCATTGCCCTCGCCGCCCCGCAGCGTATTGGCACCTGCGCCGCCAGAAATCTGGTCGTTGCCAAGCCCGCCGTCTAGCACATCGTCGCCTAGTCCGCCGGTAATGCCATCGTTGCCCTCGTCGCCGGTTACGAAGTCGTCGCCGTCGCCAGCCAGCAGGATGTCATTGTTTAAGCCACCCGCTATGCTGTCGTTGCCTGCGTTTGCGGTGATCGAGTCGTTGCCAGCCTCACCCTGTATTACGTCGGCAGCGGCACCCGTGACGATCGTGTCGTCACCCGCTCCACCTTGAATTCTAAAGGGCGTAGTAGAACTAGGATCTGCGATAAAGGAATCTCTGCCAGCACTGCCCACTGCCGTCACAGTTGGATCAGGTGGGTTTTGAATCAGCCGGACGGGTTGCTCGTTAATGACCTGTAATCCAAATTGCGTTCTGGCAACCGCACTGGCTGGAATAAGAACTTCTGACATTCACTCACTCCTGAAGACTTAACAAAGAGCGCTGGTCGCGATAAGCGCTCTGTAACTAGTACACGAACTAGTGCATGAACTTGTGTGTCTTCACCAAATCCAGGAGCATAGATTGATACATTTTCTTGGAGATGCCCACCGAACTGGGTGAATGACACACAGCATCGAGATCGATTCGTCTGTCAATGCCCCACTGATTCTCACGATTCCTTGCAAGGATTACACCGAACTATTGCACCAAAGCATTCGGCTGTAAAAATTGTCCCCAGTTTAACAGTTTTTTGTTATCTGAACGTAAACAATTCTTGCGAGTTTGTAAAAGCCAGACATACGAGGATGGAATTCGTAACGCACTGGCAGTTGTGCAATCGCTTCATAATAGAACTGCTTGAAACAGAGCTTGGCATCCTCCTTAAGATAGAGACGGAGCTGATCGAGTGATTTCGATCGTGACGCTGCCGTCAAAATCTGGAATGGGTGGAGATAGCTTAGTTAGACGCACCTGCACTTTATCCACGCCAGAGTCCAGCACTGCCTGTGCGATCGCCTCTATTAACTTCTCGATCAGCTTAAATCGGGCAGTGCGAATTAACTCCTGAATTACCTTAACGCTGGTGCGGTAGTCGTATGCTTCTTCGATGCGATCGCTGGCTGCCGCTGCAGAAATATCCCACCAGACGACTAAATCTACTTCATACCACTGTCCTAGACTCTGCTCCTCTGGTAGCAAACCTGTGTAGCCGAACGCACGAATGCCATTGATTTTTAGGGTATCCATAAAGAAGGGATATAGCTGTTGCCATTATTTAGGACATCTTCATGAACGCTGTACGCTCACAAAAATGTCCCTGTCTTAACTGCTGTGGCAGCTGCCATAGATTGAATCACAGTTTTGAGGAGGCGAGCGCTTTTTATGCCCACCTCCCCAATTTGTTGCTCTTAGTTTCTCAGCGTCTGGTCTGTTAGCGTCTGGTTTGTCAGCGTTTAGTCTGTTAGCCTAGCGTAGCCGTGAAGCTATAGATCTCGGTGTGTAAATGGTTTGGCGCCTGCACCGCTGTAGGTTTGGACGATGTGCCCCTCACCCACCATTTGATATTTGTAGGTGACAAGCCCTTCTAACCCTACCGGTCCGCGCGGCGGCATTTTTTGGGTGCTGATGCCCACTTCTGCCCCAAAGCCATAGCGGAAGCCATCTGCAAACCGGGTGGAACAATTGTGAAACACACCTGCTGCATCCACTTGAGCCATAAAATGCTGCGCGGCTTCAAGGTCTGCTGTAACGATCGCCTCTGTATGCCGCGAACCATAGCTATTAATATGATCGATTGCCCCCTCCAGCGAATCGACAATCTTAATCGACAAAATTAGATCGCTATATTCAGTAGACCAATCTGCCTCTGTTGCTTCCTGAATTGTTTCGCCTAATAAGGCGCGAGTCTGGGCATCTCCCCGCAGCTCCACCTCGCAGGCTTGCAGTGCCGCTGCTGCTTCTGGCAGAAAGCGATCGGCAATTTCGCGGTGTACCAGCAGCGTTTCAATGGCATTGCAGGCAGAAGGATACTGGGTTTTGGAATCTACAGCGATCGGCACGGCTTTTTGCACCTCTGCCGCTTTGTCTATATATAGATGGCAAATACCATCCGCGTGACCCAAAACCGGAATACGAGTGTTCTCCTGGACGAACCGCACGAATGCATTCGAGCCTCTTGGAATGATCAGATCGACAGACTGATCCAACCGCAGCAGTGCGATCGTTTCTTCGCGCGTTGTCAACAGCCGCACCACTGCCGGATCAATGCCAACCTGAGCCAATCCTTGGTGAATTGCGCGAGTTAGCGCTTCGCAAGAGCGCACAGCTTCTTTACCGCCCTTGAGTATCACGCCATTTCCCGATTTAATTGCCAGCGTGGCGATCTGCACCAGCGCATCTGGACGCGATTCAAAAATCACGCCCAGCACCCCCAGCGGGCAGGTAATTCGCTGCATCACCAGCCCCGTATCTAGCTCTCGGTGAATCTGCACAGTGCCTACCGGATCGGGCAACCGCTCCACGTCTCGCACGCCCGCGATCGCCCCCTGCAGCTTCTCTGCATCTAGCTTTAGCCGACCGTATAGCGGTTTTGCTAACCCCTCAGCGAGCGCCACCTGACAATCCGTTTGGTTAGCTGCCAGAATTTCTTCGGCGTTGGCGGTCAGAGCAGCGGCGATTGCCTCAATTGCCTGATTGCGAGCCTCAGTGGGCATTACCGCTAGCCGACGGGCAGCTTCACGGGTTTGGCGAGCTAGAGTGTCTAAGGATAAAGGGATTGTCTGGGAAGTCATGAGCAGCCTCTGAACGCAATAGCAAACAATAGCGCTTCAGTGCAGTATAAATTATTTTTAGAAGCCCCATAGCGGCTCCTCATTAGAGGTTGCCTCAGGTGTCATAAATTCGTGCTTCAAAGGCATCTGGGTTCTCTTCGCAGTAAAGCTCAAAGGCGGTTTTGCGGTGATAGGTTTTTTCATCGCGCTGGTGAGCGGCTTCTGCCTGAAGTTCTTCAACTTCATCCCAAGCGATCGCACATTCCTGAGAGGTGGCACCCCGCTCTGCACAAATCGCTCGCGCCCGCTCGATTGCTGCCTGAATTCGATCTTCTAGCACTACCGCTTTGGGCTTCTCAACAAAATCGCCCTTCATTAAAATATCGGTGACAGAAATAATGCCTAGCAGCTCACCTTGGATCACGGGTGCTCTGCGCAGTCCTGTATGGGCAAACAGCCGCGCCACGTATTCCACACCTAAATCTGGATTAACGACAATGCAGGGTTTGGTCATTACATCGCAGACGCGTACCCGCTTGGGATCTTTGCCGTAAGCAGTGACCTGGTACACAATGTCTACTTCGCTGATGATGCCGTAAGCATCTTGTTCATGACGACGATCAACAATCAGCGCCCGCAATCCTTTCTCTTTCATCAGGCTAACGGCTTCTGCGATCGTCGCAGATCCTTTGATCGTGACTACATCTTTGGTCATGATATCTGCGGCTTTGAGCACGGCTCACCTCCTACAACTACTGTCCTACGACTATTGAAGCCCGTTCACATTGTCCCGTATTTTGTCCCCCTCTTTAGGTTTGCGCCTGTCGCAGCGTAAGGAACTTGGCTTCAACTCCGCCCAAAGTCGTAGTTTCGGTAACTGTGTTTTGTTTAAAGTTCCTCCGAAATAAGGAAATCTTATAACTTTCTAGAGAGTGTAATCTATGGTACACCCAGCCCAGGTTTACAAAAGTATATATTGAGTGAAAACTGCTTTCAGTCCAGCCTGCATGCCGCTTGAGTAAAGCGTTTGTGCTTCTGAATCTTTGACTTTCTGATCGCTTCAAACTATACACCTCACTAGCCTGATTTCAGGAGCTTCTACATGAAGAACGATCGTCTTATTTTATTGGTTAAACGTCTGAGTCCGTATCTCAAAGATATGCGACAGTTGATTGCGATCGCTATTGTTGCTTCTGTCTTAGCTTCTTTTGCTGAAGGCTTTGGCGTTGGCATGATCGTACCCTTGCTTCAGGGATTGTTCAATCAGAATCAAAGTAACCAAAATGATCTAGTGACGCAGCTCTTTAGCAGTTACTTACCCGTGCAGGAGCCTGCGGTTCGTTTGGGAATTATTTGCCTGGTGATTTTACTTGCTACCGTACTTAAGAACGCTTTTATGTACGTCAGCATGACAAAGATGGCGAAGATTCGAGAAACGCTAATTTTGCGGCTGCGGCAGGCGATGTTTATTCAGCTACAGACTGTAGGGCTGTCCTTTTTTAGCAACAATCGGCTGGGAGACTTAATTCAAACCCAGTTTGGTGAACTAGAGCGAGCCAAGCAGGGATTCGATTACTTCTTGCAGATGTTGTCTAAAGCTTTGACAAGTCTCATCTTTGTTCTATTTTTGGTCTTTTTATCCTGGCAGTTAACGTTGCTGTCGTTGGCGATTCTGGTTCTAACGGTTTGGCTAGTTAATTCGCTGCATCATGCCATTCAGCGCCGAGGTGAGCGAATGACACACTATGCCAGCCAGCTCAGCGCGAATACGCTAGAGGCGTTAAGCGGTATTCAATTGATCAAAACATCTGCTACCGAACGGTACGAAATCGATCGCTTTAATGATTCAGCAAGCCAGCTTCTCAGGCAAGCCTACGGGTTTGAGAAACGAGTTCATCTAATCATGCCAATCTCGGAAACGATTGGGATTGCGACAGCGTTGGGAATTGTTCTAATTTCATATCTGTTTCTGGTCAGCAACGGTACCCTATCGGCGGCAGTTCTGCTCACCTTTATTGTAATTTTACTGCGCCTGCTGCCGCTGGGGATCGAGGCAAACTTTTTGCGGGGTCAGTTGACTTTTTCGATCGCCGCCTTTGACCAAGTGCTTTATCTGCTTAATCCTGCTGACAAGCCTTATATCCCTGATGGTAACCGTCCGTTCACGCACTTAAAGCAAAGCATCAGCCTCCAGGATGTCACTTTTGGCTACAATCCCGATGAACCCGTGCTGAAGCAGATCTCGTTTGAGATTCCCAAAGGCAAAACGATCGCGCTAGTGGGTGGTTCAGGTTCAGGAAAATCAACGCTGACAAAGCTGCTGCTGCGCTTTTACGATGTCAACAAAGGTAGTATTACGATCGATGATGTAGACCTGCGGAATTACGAGCTAGAAAGCTTACGGAAACGCATTGCGATCGTCAGTCAGGATACCTTTTTGTTCAACTGCTCAGTGCGCGATAATTTGGCATACGGCATCGAAGAGGTTACCGATCAGCAGGTGATCGAAGCTGCCAAAAGCGCTAACGCTCACGACTTTATCTGCGAGCTGCCGGAGGGTTACGGAACGCCGTTGGGCGATCGGGGTGTCCGTCTCTCTGGCGGTCAGCGGCAGCGCTTGTCGATCGCCCGTGCTCTACTGCGGAACCCAGATATTCTGATTTTGGATGAAGCAACGAGTAACCTCGATCCAGAATCCGAAAAATTCGTGCAGGAAGCGCTCGATCGCATCTGCGTAGGTCGCACGACGATCATCATCGCCCACCGCTTCTCAACCATCGAAAATGCCGACTGGCTAATTGTGCTAGACCAAGGCATAGTTAAGGAACAAGGCACTTGGGAGCAGCTCATTAGCCAAAAAGGACTGTTCTGGAAGCTTTATAGTCTCCAGTGCGTTGAGCCAGGGTGCGAAGTGACGATCGCCTAACTACGGCACAACGCATCTGGATTGAGAATATGCTTATGTGAAAGCTTTGCTATGCAAAGCTTTCACATGAATTATGAATCTATTCAAATGACTGCTAAGAAGCGCCCAGCAGCGAAGAAACCCTAGCCTGAAAGTTGGCTTTTTCTAATGCCCGTACCACCACCTGCTGATCTTGCACCCGGAACTGAGAACCTAAGCGGACTAGCTTTCGCTGTTCTCCTGCCGTAATCACAACGATAACTGGAATTTTCCCTTTTTCTTCCTCACCGCGGTTTTCCAATAGCACCGTTCTTAAACGGTGTTGGCTTCTAATATCTGCGGCGATCTGCGGCTCCAGTTCCACCATCACCATACACACCTCGTCTACGGGTTCTGCGTCTTCTAGAATAAACTGAACGCGATCGTCTCGCTTATCCACCTTCCCCCACAGCATTAGCCGCGCATCCACCTGTAGCCACTTTTCTATCCGCTCAAACGTCTTCGGAAATGCTACTGCATCCACCTGTCCACTCAGGTCTTCAATTTGCAGCACCGCCATCCGATCGCCCTTCTTGGTCATCAGGGGCTTGATGCTATTGACCATGGCGATCGCACTTAGCGTGGTTTTGTCCGATTTGTTTTCTAGATCGCTCAAGCTGATCGGAGCTAGCACTTTTGCCGCCTGCTGCACTGCTTTCAGCGGATGATCGGAAATATAGAAACCCAACAGCTCTTTTTCCAGCCGCAGCTTTTCTTGGGGCGGATAGTCTGGGATTGGAGCCGCCTTAGGAGCCGTCTCAAAGCCGTTGCTGGTGTTCGTCGTCGGGCTGCCGCCGAGCAGGTCAAACAGACTCCCTTGCCCGATCGCCCGATCTCTGGCACGTCCTTGTGCCCACTCTAGCACCAGCTCCAAATCTTGAATGAGCTGCTGGCGGTTGCCGTTGGGGTCGACGCTGTCCATCGCGCCGCAGTGAATCAAGGCCTCCAGCGCTCGGCGGTTGACTGTGCGGGGGTCGATGCGATCGCACAGGTCTGCCAATGATTTGAATTTGCCGCCTTCCTCGCGCGCTGCCAAAACGTTTTCGACGGCACCCTCGCCCACATTGCGAACAGCAGACAGCCCAAACAAAATGCTTTCGGTTAACGGCGTGAAGTCCACACCCGATCGGTTAATATCTGGCGGCTCCACATTGATGCCCATACTGAGACAAGTGGCGATGTACTTCTGCACTTTGTCTTGATCGCCGCTGTTGCAGGTGAGCAGCGCCGCCATATATTCGACGGGATAGTTTGCTTTAAGATATGCCGTCTGGTAGGTGACATAGCCATAGGCAGTGGAATGGGACTTGTTGAAGCAATATTCTGCGAAGAGAACCATTTGGTTAAACAGCTCTGCCGCCACCTTCTTGCCAACGCCGCGTTTTGCTGCTCCTTCTGCAAAAATTTCCTGGTGCTTTTCCATCTCCTCTTTCTTCTTTTTGCCCATCGCACGCCGCAGCAGATCGGCTTGCCCCAGTGAGTAACCCGCCATATCCTGAGCAATCTTCATGATTTGCTCTTGGTAGACCATGATTCCGTAAGTTTCGTTCAAGATATCTTTCAGAATTGGGTGTTCGTACTCGATCTTTTCTCGTCCATGCTTCCGGTTGATGAACTTAGGAATCAGACCCGCATCCAGTGGTCCCGGTCGGTATAGCGCTAGCACCGAAGAGATATCTTCGAGCCCGGAAGGTCGCAGCTCCCGGACGATCTGCCGCATCCCTGATGATTCCAACTGAAAGATGCCTTCCAGGTTGCCTTTGGATAAGAGCTGATAGACTTTGGTGTTATCCAACGCCAAGTGATCGAGGTCAATTTTTTCGCCTCTAGTTTGTTCGATCAGCTCTACCGCTTTCTGGATCATCGTCAGGTTCTTCAGCCCCAAAAAGTCCATCTTCAGCAGACCAAGAGACTCAATATCCTCCATGAAATATTGCGTAAACACCGATCCATCCGCGTTACGCTGCAGCGGCACGACTTCATCCAGCGCCTGTGCCGAAATTACCACACCCGCCGCATGAATGCCGACGCTCTTGTTGGTTCCCTCGATCCGGATCGCCATATCGACCCAGTGCCGCACCTTCGGATCGGTGTCGTATTTCTCTTTAAATTCTGGCGAGGGGGTTCCCTCGGAGATCATTGTCTTCAGTTTGGCGGGTTTGCCTCTGGAAACTGGGATCAGCTTCGCCATCTTGTCTGACTCAGCGTAGGCAATGTCCAGCACCCGCGCCACGTCTTTCAGTACTGCCTTAGAGGTCATCCGGTTGTAGGTGATGATCTGCGCGACCCGATCGCCACCATATTTCTCGGTCACATACCTGATCACTTCCTCCCGACGATCGATACAGAAGTCAGTATCAATATCTGGCATCGAAAAGCGTTCGGGATTGAGGAAGCGCTCAAACAGCAAGCCGTGATGCACCGGATCGATGTTGGTGATCTTCAGGGCATAGGCAACCAGCGATCCTGCCGCCGAACCCCGCCCCGGACCCACAGGAATGCCATTGTCTCTGGCAAACTTAATGTAGTCCCACACAACCAAAAAATAGCCAGAGAAGCCCATCTCGTCCATCATCTTTAGCTCGTAGTCGAGCCGCTGCCGATAGTCTTCTGGAACCTCCTCAAACGATTGCAGGTTGAAGCGCTCCATCAACCCCTGCCGAGTGACTGCCTCAAAGTATTCGTATGCCGTGTAGCCATCGGGAACAGGATATTCTGGAATACGCGGCTTGCCCAAGATGTTGTACTCTTCAATTTTTTCGGCAACCGTTAGCGTGGTGGCGATCGCCTCCTCAATCACCTCGTCAGGCAGGTGATCGCGGAAGAGCTGCTTCATCTCTGCGGTAGACTTCAGAAACTCTGTGCCGCTATAGCGCAGCCGTTTTTCCTCGGTGATCAGCTTGCCTGTTTGGATGCACAACAGCGCGTCGTGCGCTTCCACATCATTGCAGGATGTGTAGTGCGAATCGTTAGTCGCAATAATTTGCAGATCCAGCTCGCGGGCGATCCGCACTAGCTCCACATTAACGATTCGATCTTCTGGGTAGCCGTGATCCTGCAGCTCAATATAATAGTCATCGCCAAACAAATCTTTATACCACTGCGCCACCCGTCGGGCGATCTCTGGCTTGCCCTGCAAAATTGCCTGGGGCACTTCACCTGCTCGACAACCGCTTGTGACGATCAAGCCTTCGTGGTATTGCTCAATCAGCTCTTTGTTAATGCAAGGACGTGCAAAAATGCCTTTTCCCTGTGCGCCCTGCAGGTGGGAGATCGTCGTCAGCTTAACCAGATTCTTGTAGCCCTGCGTATTTTTGGCAAGCACAACCTGGTGATAGCGGGGTCGCCGCTCTTGCTTGGTAATGTCGCCGTTAATCATGTACATCTCGTTGCCCACGATCGGCTTCACGCCTTTGGCTTTGCACACCTTCAGCAGCTCGATCGCCCCGTACATCACGCCGTGATCCGTCAGGGCGACCGCGGGCATCCCCAGCTCTACAACGCGATCGACCAGGGAAGGCAGTTGACTCGCGCCATCTAGCAGGCTGTAGTCGCTATGGGTGTGTAGACCAACAAAAGACATAGTTCTCAAACCAATGGCAAGGCTGAGATAAGCGTAGCGGATCTTTGAAACTATATCTAGAAATTTTTAGCGAATTTCGATCGCAAATTACTCTATCTATAGCGTTGATTAGAATATGGCTTTAATGCTGACGCAGCCCTGTTCAGTACGCACGTATCCAGTACCAATGTATCAAAATATTAATTGCATCTGAGAAGCAATCGTCGCCCTTTGCTCAAATTCAGTGTTTTGTTCAAGCTTGGCAATATTTGATACTGTGAAACGCCGTGATTAGGGTTAGAGAGCCCGACACAAGCCTCTAGCTGTCGCTTCAGGCTGATACAGTCTGCTACAACTACCCGCTGAGGAGCACTCGATGTGGCTGCGTATTTCTTCTTGATGCAATAGCGGGCAATAGGCACCTCATTGACAATAGGCACCTCATTGACAAGGCTTTGCGCTTAGCCAGCCAGGCAGGTTCTTTGGGAGCTGCACGAGCGCGATTCTCAAGGAATATTTGGAGCCTATTGAGTTGAAAACGCTGTAACCGTGAAGCAGTGATGAATAAGCGACGAACAACTGATAGGGCAACGGAAATTGCGGGAAGTAATAGAGCTACATCCGGTCGCTAGCTCCTTGTTGCAATTAACGGATTGGTATTCCACAAGCTCCATGCCAGTAGCTAACCAATGAAAACCATACCTGCTCATCCTGCGCCCGTTTGGATTTATTTATTCATTCTGGGCTTGGGCTATAGTTCAATGGGCTGGCTGCTGGCGGCGTTTCAGGTGCCTGGGCTAGTCTGGCTAGGAACATTGGGCGTCACGATGTATTTAGCAGAAGTGGGAATAGATGCGATCGCCCTGTCTAGTGCTTGGGTTGCGGGAGTTGTATCTGCCGGAGCTGTAACTAAAGCTTGGACACCTGTGTGGAACGGACGTCTACCCTACGAAAATGCAAAACTGTGGGCGGGTGGTTTGTTGGGGCTATGGGGCTGGGCAGTGGTACTGGTGGTGTTGCTTGCGTTTGCTTCCGCTTGGATGCAAACGATTGGGCTGCGGGGGCGGCGCGCAGCGAGTGGGCTAGTTGCTTTAACCTGGTTGGCTTTAGGGTGCGGTTGGTTGATCAACCGACTCCTGTTCTAGAGCTTTTATCTCAAAGCTAGGACAACGGTCTCTAAGTGCCTGCCATCGTCAGCGAATGGAGAAATATAGGATATGCAGAAAAGACAATCAGCCCGCCATGAAACAATTCATCATCGTTACAACACCAGAACGCCCGATTACTACCTGCAAGCCCTATCACCCGATCGTCTGGCTAGCTTTAGCCCGGAGCAATTGCAGATTGTGCAATCTCTCCTAGAAGCCGCCATTCCGAAACCTGCTCCAAAGATCGTTGATTTAAGATTTGGGGTTGATCTGCTGATTTCTCGCTTTTACATCGTTCTATTTGTAGGGAAAGACCGACGCAAACAGCAGAGAAGCTATCTTCCAGAATCTATTGCCAAGTGGGGAAATGCTATTGCTGCCGTTTTGCTGCTGATCGGCGTTAATTTGGTTATTAGCCTAATCATCTTTATGTTTGCCTATTTGCTGAAGTCGGCGATCGGCGTTGACTTAACTCCAGGGCATTTGGCTGATCAGGTGGAAAGGTTTTAGAAGGCTACGATGGCCTGGTTTATTGAAATCTTTTTTACTTAAAAACCCCGCTAGGCGGGGTTTTTAAAGGTTGTCTCACCGTATGGGCATAGCGCTATGCGGGACTATTTGCCCTTTTTCTTTTTCTTGTCAGACTTATCTGCTTTATCAGACTTGTCAGACTTTGCTTCGGCTTGTACTTCAGCTTGTGCTTCGGCTTGTACTTCAGCTTGTATTTCGGCTTGTACTTCCTCTTTCACTTCTTCTGGTGATGCAGGCGCGGGCGCATCTTGTTTCGTGCCCGTTTGAGCTGCCACTTCTGCGGCAAAATCTGCTTCTTCCTTCTCGATGCCCTCACCCATGACAAAGCGAACAAAGCGGCGGACTTGAATGTTTTCGCCAAGTTCTGCCACAGTCTGCTTGAGCAAGTCTGCAACTGTGATGCTCTGATCTTTAATGTAGGGCTGGTCTAGCAGCGACAGCTCTTTCAGACGCTTGTCAATTCGACCTTCTACGATCTTCTCGCGGATATTGGCAGGCTTATTTGCCAAATCGTCCTTACCGCCTTCGATTTCTTTCTCTTTGGCAACTACCTCAGGGGGGATATTCTCGACTTTGACGTATTCCACATTGGGAGAAGCGGCGATCTGCATCGCTACATCCTTCACCAACGCCTGAAACTTTTCGTTCCGTGCCACAAAGTCTGTCTGGCAGTTGACTTCTACCAGAACACCCACCCGACCCCCAGTGTGGATATAGCTGCCGACTAATCCTTCTGCTGTGGTCTTACCTGCCTTTTTCTCGGCTGAGGTAATTCCTTTCTGGCGGAGCCATTCCATGGCTTTTTCCATGTCGCCGCCAGATTCTGTGAGGGCTCTCTTGCAGTCCATCATGCCTGCACCGGTTTTGTCGCGCAGTTCTTTGACTAGCTTTGCCGAAATCTCCGCCATTACTCCTAATCCCTGTGTCTAGTTTTTAAGCTTGGTAAGATTGGGGGAGTTTGCGCCAGCGCAAAACCAGCGCAAACTCTACGCAGTTTCTATTCTTCCGTCTCTTCTTCTACAGGGAAGTCACTCTCGTTGTAGCTATATTCTTCCTCTGCACCTTCGTAGTCTTCGTAGTCTTCCTCACCTTCAAGCTGACCGTGGCGACCTTCGTAGATCGCATCTGCAAGCCGTCCCACAATCAGTTTGATCGAGCGAATCGCGTCGTCATTGGCAGGAATGGGGATATCCACGGTATCTGGGTCACAGTTGGTGTCGAGCAGCGAGACGATCGGCACATTCAGCTTCTGGCACTCCTGCACGGCGTTGTATTCCCGCCGCTGATCGACGATCACCACGATGTCGGGCACTTTCCGCATCCCTTTGATGCCACCAAGATACTTTTGCAGCTTTTCCATCTCGCGGCGCAGCACGGCAGCCTCCTTCTTGGGCAGCAGATCGAGTGCGCCTGTTTCTTGCCGCCGCTCCAGCTCCTTGAGGCGATCGACGCGTGTTTTGATGGTTGCCCAGTTGGTCAACATGCCACCCAGCCAGCGCTGGTTGACGAAATAAGACCCACAGCGCATGGCTTCTTGGGCAATAATGCCTGCGGCTTGCCGCTTTGTTCCTACGAATAGGACACGCTTGCCTTGTTCAGAAGCAGTCCGGAGGAAGCTGTAGGCTTCTTCCATAAGCTGAGCCGTTTGTACCAAGTCAATGATATGAACGCCGTTCCGAGCGGTGTAGATGTAGGGAGACATCTTCGGATTCCATCGGCGCGTCTGGTGTCCAAAGTGAACCCCAGACTCTAATAATTGAGCCAAAGAAACAACGGGCATGAAATTTTTCTCCTTTCGGGTTAAACCTCCATCTAGGCGGATTTTGTAGGGCTGCTAACAGGTGCTTAACACCAAAGAATTGCCCACCAAAACACCCGAAATCCCAGATGTGTGAGTTGAAACAACTTTACTAGGATAGCATTTGGCGATTGAACTGGCGCGTTCTGTGAGATCTGTTGTAAAGCTTGTGTCGGATTTTGTACCCTGATTGGCTTTCTATTCCGCCTTTGTATCCCGCACAATAGGAGTACTTGAGATTTTGCCCAATAAATCTGCCAGTCCAGCTCTCTACTCTCCTGCTTGGAAGCTCCAATTCGGCTGCTTTGTAATTGGGAGGGGTCAGGGGTCTACCACGACTTGCTAGGGAAGGTGCAAGATTCTGAAGATAAGGAACGTTCAGCCTCCATAAGCGTCCTGATTGGCTGTGGGGCCGTGGTCTTTAGAAGATTAGAAATTTCAGTGCATCGGTAATTTCAGTGCATCAAATCCCAGTGCATCAAATCTCAGTGCATCAGTTCATTCGCTAGTTCACTCGATCGCCCTCCCCCATCCATGCCATCCACCCCCAATGCAGACGGGCTGACGCGCTCTGAAAGCTCCGCTCCTGACTCTCCTACCCTCAGCCAGTTCCTAAACCGTGTTCATCCTAAACCAGAAACGACAATTCTGCTGCTGGCGGTGTTGGTTGGTTCAGGCGCGGGCGCGGGTGTTGTGCTATTTCGGGCGTTGATCCATACAATTCATCACCTCATGTTTGGCGAGGTGTCTAGTTTTCTCTCGCCGTGGGGACATTGGACGATCGCCCTAATTCCTTTTTTGGGTGGGCTGCTGATTGGTCTATTGCGTTGGCGAATGCAGGATTTTGGTCCAGGTTTGGCAAAGCTGATGGAAGTGGTGCAGGGAAGCCGCGAGGTGGTGCTGCTCAACCCGCTGACTAAAATGCTTGCGGCTTCTGTGTCGCTGGGCAGCGGGGCTTCTTTGGGGCCGGAAGGTCCTAGTGTGGAAATTGGGGCTTACTTTAGCCTGCTGCTAGGGCAAGCGCTGAAGGTTTCGCAGGAGCGGCGACAGCTCTTGTTGAGCGCGGGCGCGGCGGCAGGCTTAGCGGCAGGATTTAACGCGCCGATCGCAGGGGTCTTTTTTGCCTTTGAAGTCGTTTCACGCACCACGTTTGCGGCTTCTGCTGCCAGTATAGTGCTGCTGTCTGCGGTTGTTGCTGCCTGGATTGCCCAGATCGGCTTGGGATCGCAGCCTGCTTTTGCGCTGCCTGCTTATGAAGTGCGGAGCTTAATGGAGCTACCGCTGTATGTGGGTTTGGGGCTGCTGGCAAGCGTGGTGTCGCTGCTGTATGTGCGATCGCTCAAGTTTTCTCAGCGTTGCTTCCAGGGTAAGGTTCCTAAGGTTGCCTGGCTGGCACAAATCCCGCAGCCGTTTCATCCAGTGATCGGCGGCATCTGTTTGGGGCTGGTGGCGCTGCAGCTCCCGCAAATTTTGGGGGTGGGATACGAAACGGTTGAATCCATGCTGCAGGATGTGCAGTTTCCCTTGCAGCTGGTAGTTTCCCTGCTGGTTGTGAAGCTGCTGATGACGGCAGTTAGCTTTGGCAGTGGTTTTGTGGGGGGTGTATTTGCGCCTGCGCTGTTTCTAGGAGCTTCGTTGGGATCGGTCTACAGTAAGGTGTTGGCGATTGCCCTGCCCGTGCTGCAGCCCTACATGGCATCTCCGCCTGCCTATGCGATGGTGGGTATGGCGGCAGTACTAGCTGCCAGCGTCCGAGCACCGCTGACCTCAGTGCTGCTGCTGTTTGAGCTGACGCACGACTACCGAATTGTTTTGCCGCTGATGACGGCAGTGGGGCTGAGCAATTGGCTGATCGATCACCTCCAACCGCAGGTCGTAATCGACAACACCAGAGAGCCAAAACCTTCTAGCGAACCCGCCCCTCCGCCCGAAGTGCCTGAAATCACAATTGCCGAAGCCATGCATCTATCGCCGTTGCAGTTGCCCGGAACGCTGACCTTAGCAGAAGCAGGACCAGTGCTGATCGAGAAACGCAGCCGCAGCGCCTTGGTAACAGGCGAGGAGCAAGAGCTAGTAGGCATCATCACGCTGCAAGATATGAATCGTCTTTTATCTCGTGCTAAATCTGAAGCTGAAGCTACTGCCCTGCTCCACCAGCCTATCCAAACGCTCTGCACCACGAAAGTCCTGTATGCTCACGCAGACGAACTATTGACCGAAGCGATCGATCGAATGGCAACGCGGGGGCTCCAGCAGCTTCCGGTGGTGAGCCGCGATCAGCCGCATCGAGTAATCGGTTTGCTCAGCCAGGAGGATGTGGTACTTGCCCAAACGATTGCTAGAACTAGAGACACCTTCCAGCGTCATCTAGAAAGCCAGGCAGAATCGCCGCCAGAGCGGCAGGCGCAAGAAGTCTGAACAGGTTGCAGTCTGCCTACAGCTCCTTGTCTAGTTTGATCCACTTATCTACAGTTTGAGGCTGGTAGTTAAGCAGCAGCTCTAGCAGGTGGTTGGGGTCGGTAGATTGAAGAACCAGCGATCGATGCACGGGCTTCAAAAACTGCTCATGCACGGCATGGTCAAAAAGCTGGAGTAGCGCGTCATAATAGCCCTCCACGTTTAGTAAGCCATAGGGCTTTTGGTGCAAGCCTAGCTGTCCCCACGTCAGCACTTCGCAAAATTCTTCAAACGTGCCATAGCCACCCGGTAGCGCTACAAAACCATCGGCAATCTCTGCCATGAGCGCTTTGCGCTCGTGCATTGACTCCACGACATGCAGCTGGGTTAATCCGGTATGGGCAATTTCTTTGGCTGCTAGAAACGCCGGAATCACACCGATCGCCTCTCCACCTGCTGCCATTACTGCGTCGGCAACCGTTCCCATTAACCCCACTTTGCCGCCGCCATAAATTAATCCCAGTCCTCGCTTGACCAGTGTTTGTCCCATGAGCTCAGCCGCCGCTTGGTAGGCGGGGCGAGCGCCAGCGCTAGATCCACAAAAAACGCAAATGTACTTCATTCTGTTTAAATAGCTTGCCATCCACCCAAACTTTGCATTAGCGAGTGGCTTCGTCAAATTCTATAGCAGTCTTTTCAGCCAGCTAGTATAGCTGTCTCATTACACTTACGACATCTTTGTGAGCGTGCTTCGCGCCCAAAAAGTTCCTGTTCTGACCAGCGTTAAGGCAGGATCGATCGTATATTACCCATTGCTGTCCAGCCCCAACTCAAGGTAGAACGGAACAGTATGCGATAACGTTCCTCTTCACATCCTCATAAGGTCTGATTGCATGACTGCTTTTAGTTCGGGCTGGCAACATCACTTCATTGAAACCAACAACATTCGGCTTCACTGCGTTGTCCAGGGCGAAGGCGATCTGGTAGTGCTGCTGCATGGCTTCCCAGAGTTTTGGTACTCTTGGCGGCATCAAATCCCTGCGTTGGCACAGCACTTTAAAGTAGTGGTTCCAGATTTACGTGGCTACAACGACTCCGACAAGCCCAAGGGTGGGTATGACTTAGATACCCTCAGCGCTGATATTGGTGGCTTGGTCGAGAGCTTGGGATATTTAAAGGCGCATATTGTTGGGCATGACTGGGGCGGTACGATTGCTTGGCATCTTGCTCAGAAGTTTCCCAACTTGCTCGATCGCCTTGCCATTTTAAATGCACCTCATCCCCATCGCCTCATGCAAGAACTATCAGGCAACTTAGATCAGCTCCGGCGAAGCTGGTATATGCTAGCGCTGCAAATTCCTGCCCTGCCGGAGTGGGTAATCCGACAAAATCTACCCAGTATCGTCAAAACGCTATTTCAAGATCAAGCGGTCCGCAAAGGTGCATTTACCAAATGGGATACTGAACTGTATCAGGCAGCGCTAGAAAAACCAGGGGCACTTGCTGCTGTTCTCAGCTCCTATCGTCAGCTCTTGCTGCCGCAGACTTGGCTGGCAAATTGGGGCCGGTCGCCCCTGCCGATTACCGCTCCTACGCTCGTTCTCTGGGGTGAAGATGATGTGTTCTTCACGCCCAAGCTAACTGAGGGTATGGATTCGTTGGTGTCTGCACCCTTAAAGCTGAAGCTATTGTCTCAGTGCGGGCATTGGATTCAGCAAGAAGTCCCCCAAACTGTGAATCGGGAGCTTTTAGATTTCTTACGATCGGCTGCAGCTTGAGTGGCGCTTTTCTCTGAAGTTCTCCGTAATTGTGCGGTTCGTTTCAACGTGCAATAGCTTTTAAGCTAGAGCGGGTAAGCTCCTTAATCTCTACTGGCAAGCCCCTTATGTTCAGTGCAGACGATTTAATCTCTCTCACTTCGGCGCCGCTCGAAACTCGCGTCAACGAGGAGCTGCAACAGCGCCTCAGCTTATATCAGGCGTTTCTGAAGCTTTATGAGCAGAATCGTGGCTTGCTAGATGAAATCTTGCGGCTGGAAAATTCTGGCAGCAAGTCGTTAGCCGGGGTGACGCTTCCCTACGTTCAAGGTGTTGTGGTTGGCGATCGGGTGCATATCGCTACAAATTTGCTGGGAGGCAAAACCCAGCTGCTGAGCCAACCTCAAGACACTTGGATTTTAGGTCGTGACTCCCGCAAAGTGAATATTTCCGTTCAAGATGAGCGGCTTTCGCGCTGCCATGCAGCAATTAAATATGCAGCAGGTCAGTTTTACCTGGTTGATTTGGGCAGCAGCAATGGTTCCTTCATCAATGGGGAGCAGGTTTGGCGATCGATGCCGCTGAAAGAGGGCGATCGCATTCGGTTGGGTAGTCTCTCTTTTGTATTCTTTATCTGTCAAACAAGGCAAACGCTACCGTCGCTGCCAGTTGAATCGCTGTCTTGCCTGCAGGAGAAAGCTCCCAAGCTGGCTAGCTCATTGTTGCCAGCAGAAGACCCGTCTACTATCAATCTGTTGGATCAGACATCTAACTTTCCCTACAGCGACTTAACCTAAATCATGGTTTGGCTATTGACCCTGGATCTCACGCCCGACTAGAATATCTGGGTCGTTCCTGGATATACGATCTTTGAGTCAATCTATTGATCTGCCAAAAGTAGATGATTTTTTGCAGGAGCTAGCGGCGATTCAGCAAGTTGGATCGAAGCGCATCGCCATATTGGGGTCGCGTCATGTACCTATCACCCATCAGCATTTGATTGAACTAATGACCTATGCCCTAGTGCTAGGGGGAAATCAAATTCTGACATCAGGAGCGACCGGAACCAATTCTGCTGCCATTAAAGGCGCAATGCGAGCTGATCCAAATCTCCTCACGGTGATCCTGCCGCAGAGCCTCAGCCGTCAGCCGCGCGAATCGCGAGAGCAACTGGAGCAGGTGATTCACCTCGTTGAAAATCCAGAGAATGATAACTTGTCTCTGGCAGAAGCCAGTTCGCTTTGCAATCAAGATATTGTGTCTCGCTGCCAGCAGCTTATCTGTTTTGCGTTTCACGATAGCCAAATTCTGCTGAAAACCTGTAACGATGCAGAGGAGCAGCGAAAAGTGGTGACGTTGTTCTATTTTGATTAGGGATATTAATTAAGGGATTGAACAATGGCATTTCTGCAGCAGCTTCCTATGCCTGCAACCTTCTTGTATTGCATTGTTGCCGCCGCAGTATTGGTTTACTTGCCCTTCCTGGTTGTTGCCTATGGGCGGGTTGTAGCGGGCTACGATATGGCAGCACCGAGGGCACTGTTTGACAAGCTGCCTGCCTTTGCCCAGCGCGCAACCTGGGCACACCAAAACTCGTTTGAGTCTTTCTCGTTATTTGCGGCAGCAGCGCTGATGGCCACTGTAACGGGGGTTGAGTCGGCTTGGGCGGCTGGAGCTGCGATCGCCTATCTCATCGCTCGTCTGCTCTATTCTTTGTTCTATATCCTGAACATAGCGATCGCCCGCTCGCTGATGTTTGCCGTGGGTTCAGCCGGAATTGCAACGCTGATGCTGCTTAGCCTGTTGCGGGCTACTGGAAATTAAAGAATTGCTAGCAGCCCTAGAACCACAGAGGCGATAAGGTAAAAGCAGCTATTGTCTGTTTTTAATGTTGATTCAAAAACTGGTTTTACTATGGCTTCTTCTTTTTCCTTTGATGTCGTTAGCGACTTCGATCGCCAGGAACTCGTCAACGCTGTTGACCAAACCGTCCGCGAAATTAGCGCTCGCTATGACTTGAAAGATACTAAAACTACAGTAGAGCTGGGCGCAGAGGCGATCGAGGTGAACACTGACAGCGAATTTACCCTCGATGCTGTTCACACTATTCTGCAGACCAAAGCCGCAAAGCGGAATTTGTCGCTGAAGGTCTTTGACTATGGCAAAGTTGAGTCGGCTAGCGGCAGCCGCGTCAGGCAAGAGATCAAGCTCCGCAAAGGTATTAGCTCCGAGATTGCCAAGCAAATTTCTAAGCTGATCCGCGACGAGTTTAAAAAAGCGCAGGCATCGATCCAAGGGGATGCGGTGCGGGTTTCTGCAAAGTCTAAAGATGATCTGCAAATAGTCATCCAACGGCTAAAGCAGGAGGATTATCCAGTGGCGCTGCAGTTCACTAACTATCGTTAGCTAGCGATAGTTGTCGCTAACTCTCTGTAGCTGTCTGTGAAAGCAGTGCAATCTGCCGGTGTAATAGAGAAATTTTTTATCTCAAATTGGTTTTTGTGGAGAGGTGTAACTCAGCCGCAAAAGCTGAACTACCCTTCTGAGATTGACCATTAAGAATTACGTTGAAGATGAGAAATCTTTCTGCAAACTCTCTGAAACCTAATTCCTAAAACCTAAACCCTGCTTGGGAAAGCGTCCATTCAGTGGCATGATATTGTATGAGAACTGCTTAATCCTGACTGACCCCTCAGCCTGCGGCAGCCCGAACTTAAGCAGACTCAGCCCCGCTGTGTTGAACTTCCGATAACTGAGGACGCTTTCAAGGAGAACCATGTTTAAGAAAACCATCTGGCTTATTGCGATCACGCTATTTTTTGTTTTTCAAACTTTTACTGGCGGAGCGATCGCGGCTGAACTAGATGCAGCCACGCGGACTGTTCCCCTCAACGATGCCGGAGACACCACTGTCCTCAGCCTCAAACAAGTCGCTCAAGGCAAGCGCATGTTCAACTACGCCTGTGGTCAGTGTCATGTGGGCGGTATCACCAAAACGGACCCCAACATTGGACTTGACCCCGAAACGCTGGCGTTGGCATCCCCACCCCGCGACAACGTTGACTCTCTGGTGGACTACATGAAGAATCCTACAACCTATGACGGTTTGGATTCAATTGCCGAACTGCATCCAAGTACTCAAAGCACTGACATTTTCCCGAAGATGCGGAACCTGACCGAGGATGACTTGGTGGCGATCGCAGGTCATATCTTACTTCAGCCCAAGGTAGTGGGCGAGAAGTGGGGTGGCGGTAAAATCTATTACTAAAGTGCTACAGCAATTTTTTGAGTAAAGTAGGGCAGTGTGAGCTGCCCTTTTGTGACGATTTCTTATGGCTAAATTATTGCGGCAGCTATTACTAAGTGTTTGCTTCTGCCTGCTGTTCTGGAGTGGGCTGTGGCAAACAGCGGTGCAGGCTGCAGCATTAGATGCCTATGTCCTACGTTATCTAGATGCAAAAGATCCGGTAGAGCTGCCGATCGATGCTACCACTACCCGTCTCTTTACTGCCGCGCAGCTCTCTGAGGGCAAGCGGCTGTTTGGCGAAAGCTGTACAAACTGTCATGTAGGCGGTGCAACCTTGCCTGATCCCACTGTGCCGCTCTCACTGGAGGCACTGCGGAAAGCCGTACCGCCGCGAGATACAATCGCTAGCTTAGTGGCATTTTTGCGGCAGCCGATGACCTATGACGGCAGCGAGGAAAGTGTTTGGTGCCGCCAAGTTCCAGAGAGCTGGTTGTCTCAAGAGGCGATCGAAAATCTATCGGCGTTTGTGTTGCGGGCTGCTCAAAAAGCGCCTGGTTGGGGAACTTCTACCTTTTGATGCGACGATATAGGCTCAATTGGCGATAAGATAATTAGCTGAGAAAGAATTCTTGCTTAAATCTCCTGAGGTATTTCATGAAACTACTTGCGACGGTTTCCCGGAGTTTAAGTCTCGCCCTCTGCGCGATCGCCTTGGTCGTGAGCAGCTTCTTGCTGGTGGTTTCCCCGGCATCAGCTGATACCGTAACGGTGAAGATGGGTGCTGACAACGGGATGTTGGCATTTGACCCTGCAAATGTAACGATCAAAGCCGGTGACACAGTGAAATGGGTGAACAATAAGCTTCCTCCCCACAACATCGTCTTTGAAGATAAGGGGCTTGCTGCTAAGTCTCACGATCAACTAATGTTCTCGCCGGGCGAGGCCTACGAAGTTACCTTCGACAGCGCTGGTACCTACAGCTACTACTGCGCGCCTCACCGGGGTGCAGGCATGGCAGGCAAGATTACAGTTCAGTAAGCTAAAGCTGGCATTGCTAATTTAAGAGGGTTAGATTCAGGTGGAAGCCATGCTTTTACTGAGTCTAACCCTCATTGTTTAGCAGCTTACTTTAGCAGCCTAATTAATTTATGAGTTAGGGCTGAGCGGCTACATGGCGCTAGGCGTTTACCTTAGCTGTTTCTGGAAAGATTTTTCCTTGAATACTGCTTCTGTCTGGACGACGATCCAAATTTTTTTGCTTTAGATTAGATATCAGCAGCATCCCCTTCGAAACGCTACATTAGATCGCCGTGCAGCCTTATCTGTTTGGGGCTGACCTAATTATTGCTGCTCTATTCTTTTTGGTTAATTTCTATGGCTGTTTTGACGATTAAGCTCCGTCCTTCTTTAATGGTAGGGCTGTTTCTCAGCTTTCTTTTGGGTACAATCTTCCTCTCAAGTACACCAACGATCGCTTCCTCCCCTGCTCAGACTGCTTCCTCGCCTGCTTCCATCCCAACCGCCTCAATTACGGAGGGGACGCAGAAGACAGTTTTAGACAATGGGCTGACCGTTCTCACTAAAGAAATTCATACAGCTCCGGTCGTTAGCGTCCAGGTTTGGTATCGGGTGGGGACGCGGAATGAGCCAGCAGGACAAAATGGCATCTCGCACCAGCTAGAACACCTGATGTTCAAAGGCACCACCGATCGCCCAATTCAGTTTGGGCGTTTTTTTAGCGCCTTGGGGAGCTTATCTAATGCCTTCACCAGCTATGACGAAACCGCATACTTCGGTACCGTCGAAAGCAACAAGCTAGAAGCACTGCTGACGCTGGAAGCCGATCGCATGGAAAACTCCCTGATGGGACCTGAACAGCTAGAGAGCGAGAAACGAGTAGTAATCTCAGAGCTGCAGGGCTACGAAAACAGCCCAAACTATCGGCTAGGGCGGGTAGTGGCAAGAGCTGCGTTCCCTGACCACGCCTATGGATTGCCGGTCGGCGGCACTAAAGCAGATGTGCAAGCACTGACCGCAGAACAGGTTCAAGATTATTACAAGACTTATTACAACCCCGAAAATGCCGTGTTAGTGATTACGGGCGACTTTAAAACAGACGAAACGCTGCAAAAAGTCCGCGATCTATATGGCGGCATTGCTAAACGATCCACTAACCGCCTTGATTCGCCTGTTCCACCAGGAGCCGATGCGGTGGCAACACCACTACAGGAAACGCCGATCGTACTAAAACAGCCAGGTAGTGTTGCCCTGCTGAATGCGATTTATCCGCTGCCCGATGTGAACCACCCGGATGTGCCTGCAATCGACCTGATGGACATGATCCTTAGCAGTGGTCGTAGCTCCCGTCTGATTCAGGCTTTGGTGGAGACAGGGCTAGCGAGCGGCGCGATTGCCTATCCGTCGGAGATGATTGAGCCGGGCTGGTACAGCATTTCAGCAACGGCAGCTCCGGGCAAAGAGATCGCTGAAGTCGATCGCGTCCTGCAGTCTACGCTGGCAGAATTCCGCGAGAAGGGGGTGACTCAGGAAGAACTCGATCGCGCCAAGATACAGCTCAAAACGTATTTTCTGCTGGGCAACCAGGATATTTCCAGTCAGGGCAGTCAGCTTGCCTACAACCAAATTGTGACCGGCGATTATCTGTATAGCGATCGCTATTTGGCGGCAATTGAGCAAGTAACGCCAGCAGAGGTGCAGCGGGCTGCCAAGATTTACCTTGATCCTGCTAAACGCACGGTCGGCTACTTTGAACCTACTGCCGCTGATGGACAGCCTGGCACAGCCAGCCCAAGCTCCAGCCGAGTTGTAGAAAACTTCAACCCTGGGGCACCCGTTGATCCCGCAGAAGTAGCCCGCTACCTACCGCCGATCAATCCTGCGACCAACAGCAGCTCGCAGCGCATTCCGACCAAAATCACGCTAGACAATGGCATGCGCGTATTGCTGTTGCCCGATCCGGCGACGCCCATGATCAACCTAACGGGCTGGATTGAGGCAGGCTCCGGCTTTGATACCCTCGACAAAGCCGGACTCGCCAGCCTCACGGCTGATAATCTGCTGAATGGTACTCAAACTAAAGATGCGCTGACGCTTGCCAAAACGCTAGAAAACGAAGGGGCATCGCTGGGCTTTAGCGCTCGGCGAGAAGGGGTAGACTTTGGCGGCAATGCCCTCCCAGAAAATTTGCCGACGCTGATCCAAACGCTGGCAGACGTGGTGCAAAACGCTACCTTTCCGGCAGACCAGCTAGAGCTAACCCGTCAACAAGCGCAAACCAGCCTCAAGGCAGAGCTAGACGATCCGGAAGCGTTGGGATGGCGTGTCTTCCGGCAAACGCTCTATCCAGCAAACCATCCGTACCACTCTTTACCCACGGCTGAAACGCTGGCAAACATCACCGAGGCAGATCTAGTTAGCTTCTACCGCACCCACTATCGCCCGGATGATACGGTGCTGTCTCTAGTGGGCAACTTTAACCCCGACGAGGTGAAAGCGCTGCTGACAGAAGCCTTTGGCAACTGGAAAGCTCAAGGCACCAAGCCGGCGCTAAGCTTTCCTGCTGTTTCGCTGCCGCAGTCTATGACTGAGCTAACGCCCGTCATTCCCGGTAAGACTGAAGCCGTTACTTACATGGGCTACTACGGCGGCATCGAACGCCAGTCTCCGGAATACTACGCGGCACTCATCCTCAACCAGATATTGGGTGGCGATACCCTCTCAAGCCGCTTGGGGACGGAAGTGCGCGATCGCCAAGGCTTGACCTACGGCATTTATAGCTTCTTCCAGGCAGGGCTGGAGCCAGGACCTTTTGCCATCTATATGCAAACTGCGCCCGAGGATGCCGCCAAAGCGATCGACAGCACGATCGCCTTGCTGAAACAGCTCCGTGACCAAGGTGTCACCGAGGCAGAACTGGATACAGCCAAGCGATCGCTGACCAGCAGCTACTCTGTAGAGCTAGCCGATCCAAGTGCGCTGTCTTCTGCAGTGGTGGATAATGATGTGCTGGGCTTAAGTCTAGAAGAGATTCGTCAGTATCCAGAGAAGATTAATGCGGTGACAGCAGAGCAGGTCAACCAGGCGATTAGCGATCTAATTCACCCCGATAATTTGCTGATCGTCACAACAGGACCCGGCGACGGCACACCTACTGGCGGTTGAGCACTGCTCACCTATAGCAACCCATAGCAAGGGTATGTAGCAAACGGGAAGTCTCAGACTTCCCGTTTGTGATCAGAGGCTATGGCTTTTGCCATTACGCTTAGGACATTGCTGTGTAGAAGCCTCGCAGGGAATCTCTACACCAAAAAATATAAGACAGGACTGTAGGTAAGACTCGCTAGTGTTGCTGCAGCAGCGATCGTCGTTGCCAAAAATATAGAACCGCAACCAGCACAACTGCAATCAGGGCAAGTCCAGTGTAGTTGACGGTTGCCCAACCCCAATCGTTCAGCAGTCTGCCTGATAGAAACGTGGTGAAGGCAACAAAGCTGAACATGAGGAAGTCGTGAGTTGCTTGAGTTTTGGCGCGTTCAGCCGGGGTATATGCCTCAGTCAGCAGCGTGGTCGAACCGATGAACATAAAATTCCAACCTATACCCAGTAGCAACAGTGCTGCAAAAAAGTAGGGGGCATCCGTTCCAGCTAGGTTGATCGCAATACACAGTCCATTCAGCACAATACCTACCAGGATAATTCTCAACACCCCAAAGCGAGCAATCAAGTAGCCCGTCCCCAGCGACGGGGCAAACATGCCTAGCACATGCCACTGAATCACTGAAGCAGCCGTTCGGAAGGGATGCTGAACCGCAACCATTGCCAGCGGCGTTGCTGTCATCAGCAGTGCCATCACGCCATAGCCGATCATGCTGCCCAGCACTGCCACAATAAAAACGGGCTGCTGCACGATTGCGCCCAGTCCGCGTCCAGCTTCGTGATATTTCTGCTGAGACAGCGGCGGCAGATCGACCCAGACCAAGAGCAACAGAGTCAGGATCTGGAGCAGGGCGATCGCCACCAGCCCGCCGGCAAAGGTAGCAGGGAGCCAGTCTTTCGTCCAGGTAGCCAGCTCAGGTCCTAATATTGCAGCGATGATTCCACCGGCGATCACAAAGGAAATGGCTCGACTGCGAAACGCCTCGGTTGCTACATCTGCAGCAGCAAAACGGTAATAGCCAACAAACCCATTGAAAATGCCGTAAAGCAATGTAGCAATGCTAAACAACACAAAGCTACCTGTAAAAACAGCATAGATACCTAAGCCTGCACCCGCTAGCCCAACCAGCACTCCTATAACGAAGCCCCTGCCTCCCCATCGCTTCAAGATCAAGGCTGCCGGAATTGTGGTTAGCATCGTTGCTAGCTGCAGAATGGCGAGCGGCAGGGTGGCGAGCGATTTATCTGTGGCTAACGTCGAACCAATCAGTGCGGCAGTAGTAAATAAAACGATGCTGCCGGTCATGGCCAGTGCCTGACAGAGAGCGAGCAGGAAAACAGTTTTCTTGGCTTGATTCACGGGTGACAAAATCTGGCGAAAAAGGATTGGTTAAGCCTAAGCAGGCTGCTATCATGCCGGATTTAACAGGATTTGTATAGGTGCAGTTTTCTCCGCTTCTGCTGGTTACAGTTGTAGGGATTACGCTGCTGTAGCCAAGTAACTTCGGAGATTTGGTGCAGAGAGCCTGTAAAAATGCTCCTGTTCTAATCGGCATGGCAATGGCTATAGGACCGCAAATCAAACAGCACACTCCTCTAGGAAGTGTGCTGTTAAAATCGCCTGCCTCAGGCAATAAGTGAGAGATGCTGACCTGACCTTAAATGCTCTTATGGCACTACGTGCCTAAATCAAAATTGTTTTTATGTAAAAGCCCCGCCTCGCGGGACTTTTACATAAAAACAGTGTCTTAAGTGTCTTAACGTAAGCGCGTAGCGCTATACTCATGCCTCACGGCTGCCCTTGCTGATTTGGGACATCAATACTTGGGGCATTAATACTTGGGGCATTAGTAATCGTCCGCACTTCCCGACAAGAGGGAATCCAGCCCTGTGTGTCTTGGTGGCGGGTGGTAGTAAAGGCAACTTCTCCTTGGTTGTTATAGCACTCATAGTAAGCTGCATTAATTGGCACCGGCGTGCTATCTCGGTAACCAATTTCCTTACACTCCTCCTCCATAGCTTCAGCAACCTGCTGGCTGGCGGTAGTAAATAAAGTGTTGCCCTTCACGTCGTAGCATTGGTAGTACGTAGTTAAGGACTGAGCTGGTTCTGTTACTACGTAAGGCACTTCGCGACAACCCTGTTGCCAGCCGATGGTCTCCTGTGGATTGGTGGTGACGTAAGCCACCGTTCCATCCAGGTTGTAGCATTCGTATTGAATAATAGGCTGAGTAGAACGCTCAATTTCTTGAGCTAGTGCCCGTTGAGCAGGCAGAACCGTTATGCCTAAGCTGCTTGCACTGAAGACGGCGATCGAAACAATAGATTTGAGATTCATAGCTGTCTCGGTATACAGGTCAATAAGTGCATCCGTTTTTACTTTTTACTTTATAGTGCCTTGCGTTTCAGGGAAGTGCGAATTCTTCTGTAAGATCTTCACATAGAGCAGCTTTCGAGAATAGTTTGGTCAACCTAAGTGCAAAGTATCTCTTATCTCTACAACCATTCCTATATCCATAGCGGGCTCCTGCTCTTGGAAGGACGCAAGGGAATGCTACTGAGTTCCATCCAGTTTTAGCTTAAAGAGTCCGCAGATTGAAAGAGACAATCACCAAAGCAAAAGGCGCTCCATTAGGAGCGCCTTTTGCATGAATCTGAGCCCAAATTACTTGTTTGGCTGAGGTGTCAAGCGCAGGTATGGCTTAACTGCCGTGTAGCCCTTGGGAAACTTCTGCTCTAGCTCTGCCGGGTCAGTGATCGAAGGAACAATGACCACATCATCGCCATCTTGCCAGTTCGCAGGTGTTGCCACGCTATGATACTCGGTCAGCTGGAGCGAATCAATCACCCGTAGAAGTTCATCAAAGTTGCGTCCGGTGCTGGCAGGATAGGTCAGCGTGAGGCGCAGCTTTTTGTTGGGGTCGATAATGAAGACCGATCGCACCGTTAAGGTGTTGTTGGCGTTGGGGTGGATCATGTCATACAAGTCCGACACTTTGCGATCGGGATCTGCCAAGATTGGGTAGTTGAGGGCAGCGTCTTGTGTTTCTTCAATATCGCCTACCCAGCCCTTGTGAGACTCCACATCATCCACGCTTAAAGCAATTGGCTTGACGTTGCGCTTATCAAATTCGGGTTTTAGCTTTGCGACTGCGCCTAGCTCGGTTGTGCAAACGGGCGTAAAGTCTTTCGGATGGGAAAACAAGATTACCCAGCTATCGCCAGCCCACTCGTAAAAATGAATGTCGCCGTGGGTGGAAGCTTGGGTAAAGTCGGGTACGGTGTCACCAAGTCGAAGCGTCATAGCTGAACTTCCTGTCTGTCGCTTTAAGTACAAATTTCAGAGTGTTAACTATCATCTCACAAAACTCCGGTATTCCGCCCGGAGTTTAGCGCTTTCTTTAGGTTTAGCTGCCACTCACTCAGATCCGGTTTGTCTGGCTCAAAGCTAAGAACAAAGCCGTTCTGAGAAACTGCTGCAAGCGCAGCAATTTCCCATTGTATAGAGCTGCGGCCGCAATGTGCGATTCACCCCTGCTTGTAAAGATTTAAGTCTTGCTCAATAGCCTATTAAAAAAATTCTGTATCATAAAATACAGAAACACAGGCTCTACAAATTCTAAAAAGGCAGACTTGCTAAGTAAAGACGGATTTGCTAAGTGAAACCTGACTTTCCTGGTGTTTCTGTTTTGCTGTATTGGGTTTTGAGTTATGCACTTCTTAGATAGCCGCAATCGACAGGAAGTGAATCCTGTAAACGCAAGATTTTGGGAGCTGGGCGATCGCTCTCAGCCAACAGTACCTCAGCCGTCTACCTGGGTAAGGCTGGTCAATCCGCCTACGGCATTTAGCTTTGATGAGGCATGGCTGTTGTGTCAGCATTCCGACACACAGTGGGTTGCTTGGATTCCAGACTATGGCGAAATATTGCTGAATACCAATGAGTTTTACTAGCGTTTGCTAAAGGGTGCAGAGCAAATTCATGCTCGCTTGAATCAGGGAAGATATTTACAAAGTTTGTTGGGGTAGGCAGATCTAATTCTAGATCTGCCCTTTTTTCTGATTTACTTTTTCTTGGCTACTAGAGCGATTCCCAATCACGGGAGGCACAGGTTCTTGTGGGATGCCGCACAGAGAGCGGTAGACAGCAAAAAATTGCCCTCTATTTGAGTGCGAAGCGCTATATTCACAGCTGTAGTCAAGCAGCTTAGAGTCCCTTTGATTGGGTATGCTCTGCGTTAAGTATGCTCCGCGTCTGCGCTACAGCTACAAAATGCCGCTGTTTGAACCATCGTGACAATGGCTACATTACTGGTTAGGGTTATCGAAGGGATATGCCATTGCCTTCCAGGTGTAGTAACCAACCTGCCCATCCTTATCAAGATAATGATCGTCTTGAAAAGCTTCTACTGCATTGTGGGTTTCAACCCCAAACACACCGTCAACACTGTTCAGTTTGAGATATTTTTCATATCCATAAATGACCAGCAGTCGCTGCAATAAGGCTACGGCTTGCCCTTGAGTACCTTGGATCAGCGTGGGTAAATTTGTTAGCATGACGTTTCTCTACAGGTTGATATCATCTACTAACAGCATTCAAACGATCCCGCTACCATTTCGGACTGCAGCTTCAAGGGTACCCGCAGGGGGTATATAGGGCTTTCAAAACCCGTTCTAGCAAAGCTGAAATTTTATGAACGAATACTAAAAATATGCTGCATCCACGTATCTATGAACCAAAACTATGAATGCTAAAGGCAATAACCTTTAGCTTGATAGTTATTCATCGTGCTGTGATTGGAGCAGGTTGTAGCATAGTATACGGTCTACCCCAACGGACCTGCCACTCAAAGACAGGAAAATCTTGAGGGACTGTATCGAGCAACCGTTCCAATCCGGCTTTTGCAGTAGGATGAGCGATTTGCACCGCTTGGATCGATTCATAAAGGTGTTCCCAGCACTTAAACTCCACGATCAGAGTCTCAATTTGGTTCGATTGTTCCAGGTAGATTAATGCCTTCAACCTACTCATGTGTCAACAGCTCCAGTAGTAATATCAATAGCAATTCCCGTAAGCCTGCCTTACCAGTTGGCGGCTCATCCGCTCAGCGAATCGGTAATAGTTGCGTCAACAGGCTTGCTTAATACTATGCCGGATACTCTTGCGCCATGACCTCTATCTAGCACAGGATTTTGGTAAATTCGCTACGATTTGGCGGCTGACTGTCTCAGCCCAAGGCTGGCATAAGCCTTCTATCGCGATTGTTCTATAGCTGTAGCCAAGGAGCTGAGGACATTTTTGTGAGGACCATCTTTGTGAGGTGCGCTCCGCCCCTACAAAAATGTCCCTGTCTTAACCATTGTGGCAACGACTATAGCTAACGCAGCTAACCCTTAAGGTGAGGCAATGTGGCCGGATGCGGGCGATCTACTGGACGGTGCTCCAGTAAACAGTAGGGGCGCGAATAGCACAGCGGCATCTCTAGAGAGTGCTGCTCTAAAAAGCTGGAACGATTCATAACGGCTTCAGTCGAACCGTCATAGACAAGCTGCCCCTGACTCAGAATAATGGTGCGGCTACACAGATCGACAGCCAAATCCAGATCGTGTGTTGCAATTAGCTGGGTCAGCGGTAAATTTTGCAATAAGTAGATGAGCTGCCGCCGCGATTGCGGGTCTAGCTGGGCAGTAGGTTCGTCTAGCACCAGCACCTGCGGACGCATTACCAAGACACCCGCGATCGCCACTCGCTTCTTCTCACCGCCTGACAAATTGGTGGCAATTCGCGCTGCGTAGCGCTCCGGATCAAGCCCAACCGCGTGGAGAGCATGATGAACGCGATGATTTAACTCTTCCCCTCGCACTCCCTGGTTTATTAGCCCAAACGCGACGTCCTCCCATACAGTGGGCATAAAGATCTGGTCATCTGGATTCTGAAATACCAGCCCCACAAAGTTGCGAACTGCCTTCAAGGTTTTTGGTGTTACAGGCATTTCGCCGACTCGTAGTTCGCCAGTTTGAGGCAGGAGAATGCCATTGAGGTGTTGCAAAAATGTCGATTTGCCAGACCCGTTTGCCCCCACGATCGCCACCCGCTCACTTGCCTCGATGGAAAGGGAGAGATCTTGCAGTGCTGGAGTGCCGTCTGGATAGGTGTAGCTCAGATGTCGAATGTTAATCGGGTTGTGATGCATGAGGCAAACAGTCAGAAACGTAGATAGAGGAGCTGTCCTAGCAGGAGCAGGGCTAGCACAAGCGTCAGGAATATTTTGTCAATCCGCCGCTCTTTGGGAACCTCTAGAACAGGGGGTAACCCAGTGTAGCCACGCGCCAGCATCGCCTGATGAACCCGCTCGCCCCGTTCATAAGTCCGAATAAATAGCGATCCAATCATGTTGCCAATGACTAAACGCTGATGGCGTCCGGTGCCCATCAGGTTGCGGGAAGCTGCCGCTCGTCGCATCGTGCCGAACTCCTCAATCAACACGCCAATATAGCGATACATCGAGGCAAAGATCGCAACCAGCAACGGCGGCATTCGCAGCGCGACCAAAGAATGCAGCAGCGCCGGAATTGAGGTGGTCAACACCAGCAGATTGAGCATCAGCAGGCACAACAGCGCCTTGAGCGTGACGCTGCCCAGCACCAGTAAACCGACGCTGCTAATCTGCAGCCAACCCCACTGCCAGAGAATTTTGCCCTCGCTGCGGAACAGGGTGCCGAGCAGCACAACGCTGAGAAAAGAGGATTCGATCGCAACTCGCTTTAGCAGGACAGGCAGCGTCACCCGGGACAACCCCAGCAGCAGTATTAGACCGCTCCCGTAAACTAACCAAGTCCACCAGCGTCCGTTAGGGGTGAGCGCTGTAGCAAATACAAATAGCAGCGCACAAATTACCCGTGTTCGGGGTGTTAAGCGATGCCAAAGTGAATTGCCTTGACTGTCAATGTCGAGCTGAAAAGCGCCAATATGCAGCAGCATGAGGGGATGTGCTAAGCGCGATCGGAGTCGCTTGCACCTTTGACTAATAGCTTGCCTGCCCCCCAAGCCACGCCAAATGTTACCAATGTGCCAATTAAGCCTGCTAGAGGTGTGGCGACTCCTTCGGGAACGCCGCGCAGGGCATATTCTTCAAAAACAGCAGAAAACGGCAGCCGTTTAGCAGGCGTATCTTCGTGGGCAGCTTCGTCAAACCCTTGATCTTGGGAAACGCGATCGAGTCCATCCGGATCGGAGCTAGCAAACGGCGACAGAAATACCGCAATCACCAAAGCAGCTGCCAAACCTGCTAATACAAATGCCCGGTTAGAACGATTAGATCGGTTAGTCATAAAACTTCAGAGGAATATTACATGCGAGGGTGTGTAAGCGCACAAACCCTGTTTAGGCTAACCCCTAGTTAGGTTAGCTCTTAGTTAAGTTAGCTCCTAGTTAGGTTAGCCCCTAGCTGGATTAGCGATTGACGAGCGGACGGGGTAAGGGCGATCGCTGCGGTGGATCATACAGCAGGTCAGCGCGGGTTCGCCAGATATAGCTGACTGCCACCAACGTAATGAGCGCTTCGCCAATCCCAATCAGGATGTGCCAGCCTAACATTGCCGTGGCAGCAAGCGCAAAAGTTGCTGTCCCTGACAGCACCAACTGAATAGCACAAAAGAACGAGGCAACCACAACGCTTGTCCAAGCGGCAACTACTGTAGCGATCGCCATGCCGCGCCATGAGTTAAATCCCAATGCTGACCGTAGCACTCTATAGAGGTAGTAGCCCCCAAACGTGCCGATCAGCCCCATGTTGAATACGTTGGCTCCCAGCACCGTCAAACCACCATCCTGAAACAATGCTGCCTGCACGATAAAGACCACTGTCATCACCAGCGAGCCTGCCCAAGGACCCAATAGCACACCTGCCAAAGTACCCCCCAGCAAGTGTCCTGATGTGCCGCCCGGAATCGGAAAGTTAATCATTTGGGCAGCAAAGATAAAGGCAGCACAAACGCCCATCAGCGGCACTGTCTTTTCTTTGTATTCTGCCTCAACCCGCTGCAGCGCCAAGACGATTAGCACGATCGCCAAAACCCAAGTTACCAAGCTCACTGGCAAGCTCAAGAACCCATCTGGGATATGCAGTGCCAGCTGCGGCGGCAATCCAGGCAATTGGTGAAATATAAAAGTTGTCACTGTTGTCACTGTCGATTCGCCCATAGCGTTCAGGGTCTCTTGATAGGTAGAGATATAGCTTCGATAACGTTCTCAGCTATCCTGATGCAATTCAATCCCCTTCTGGGGGATGTGACTGAAAACTTAAGGAGAAATACAGAAACAACAGTTTAAAGCATGTTGAGCTGGATTAGACTTTTTGATAAACACCCTCAGGTACTACAGGCTCAACCAGCGGTTCGTGTTCTACTACAAACACATTCGAGTAAAGGTTTGCAATCACCTGTTTCCCTTGCTGGGTCAGCTCCAAGTAGCGCAGCCCGTCTTTAACATAGGGAAAAACGCCGTTCCAGTAGAACTTGGGATAGTTCTTCCGCAAATCTCCCGGATGGCGGTAGCCTAGCGCTTTGTTGACACCCGTCTCTTCAAACTCGTAGAACAATGCACCAATCTTCTTGAGGTAGCGCGGATCGCTGAGTTGCCCGATCAAGTCAGAGGCGCGAATTAAACCGGGGTAATTGATTGTGTCCTGGTGGTCTTCGGCTTTGGGGACTGGAAAGCGAGTTAGCTCAATATTTTGGATAATTCGATCGGCATCAATGAGGCTGTGCCCGCCAAACCGTTCTTCTATAAAGAGCTTGGCGCGATCGACGTGGTAAGGTGTGAGGCTGGCATCCGAGCAGCCAGGTGGCAAGTGGATTAGTTCTCCATTGCCCATGTCATACCACCCTTCCCGATCGTTGCGACAAACGCCTTTAACATAGCCAATGTCATGGCAAACTAGCGAAATCACAAAATGCAGCCAGTCTTCACAGGAGACGCCCCCCTCACGGATATGCCGACCGCGCAAAATCTCTTGTCCTACTAGCGTCACTAGGATGGTATGTTCGATGTTGTGGTAGAGCGCATCGCTGTTGGCAATATTTTCGAGCGCCATTGCCCCCACCCAGCCTAAAATATCTTCATAGTCGTGCTTCCAACCGCCGTAGGTGCGGCGATAGCCTTCCTTGAGTTGACGGACAAAATCATCAATTAAAAGTTCGGTGGCGTTATACATGGCTGGCTATTCCCTCTTTGCGTCAGGGGATGAACATCAATAAAGGACTATCACCTACCCAAATGCACAATGATTCAAGATGTAGGCTCAGAAGTTCTTAAACTTAAATTTTAAAACTCTAGACCAAACGATTAGCTATAAGGTGTCCAAAGAGATACAGTTTACCCATACCTTTTATCCTAGTGCTTTGTCAGCTTCAGTTGGTATGGCTCAATTTAAGACTTTCTGCGATCGCGCAGCCGCTACGCAAAGAATCTTCAAGTGGAGCAGTGGGGAGTTGGGTAGGTGGCTCTGGGCGAGTAGCTCCCTAGCCTCAAGAATGCCCGCTCCAGTGCTATTTGTACCTTACCGTAGCTAAAGGTTTGTAAATGTGAGGCGATCTGCCCTTCGGCGGTGAGTTGGGACAGTGGCAGCGGTGAATGAAATCACCCAATTGCTCATGTTCTTTCAGATGCGCTATGCTTGAAGACGCATTGATATAAATCTGCGGGTGTAATTCAGTGGTAGAATGTCAGCTTCCCAAGCTGAACGTCGTGGGTTCGAGTCCCATCACCCGCTTTTAGAAAGGTTTAAGTTCTGTTGCTTTAAGAAGTTTTCAATCGACGAAACTCTTTAGAAGTTCTTCAGTTGACTAAGGCTTCTCCTCCTCTGTCCCTGACACTGAACCTGATGGCAGCAGGGACGGAGATGCCTTCCAAGGTGCAAAAAAGGGCAGCAGCAGCAATCCTGGAAGGGCAGCAACGATTGTAATTAAGAAGAATAACGTCCAGCCGGTTTGCTCGGCCAGCTTTCCGGCAGGCGCAACCAAAATATCTCGGCTCACCGCCATCAAGCTAGACAGCAAGGCAAACTGCGTTGCAGAAAAGCGTGGATTGCAAAGGCTCATCAAAAATGCTACGAAAGCAGCCGTGCCTAACCCAGCACAGAAGTTTTCAATGTTGATAGCAACTACCATAAACGGATAGTTTTGCCCAACCTGAGCCAGCACATAGTACACCAGGTTGCTGACCGCCTGCAGCCCGCCAAACACCCAAAGAGAGCGATTAATCCCCAACCGGCTTAGCAGCGCTCCCCCCACAAGTGCGCCAACGATCGTTGCCAGTAGCCCCATTCCACCTTGAATTGCCCCAATATCGGTCTGGCTGAAACCCGCCTGAAGCAGGAACGGCGTAGACATATTATTCACAAAAGCGTCACCGAGCTTATACAGAACGATGAACACCAGAATCAATACGCCTCGGAGCACACCCGATCGCCCAAAAAATTCTTCAAACGGTCGGTACACGGCTTCTGAAAGGGTACTGGGACGCTCGCTAACCGTCGGTTCGGGGGCAAAAATTGAAACCAGCAGATTTAGCGCCATTAGTCCTGCCAGCAGCAGATAAACCATCGTCCAAGGCAACCGATCTGCCAGAATTAGTGCTATGGAACCCGTCAGAATTAGCGCCACTCGGTAGCCCAGTACCGTGATCGCCGCACCGGCTCCCATCTCTGGCTCCTCTAACACATCGGTGCGGTAGGCATCAAAAGCGATATCTTGACTTGCGCTTAAAAAAGCAATCAGCAACGCATTGATCGCCAGCAAGTTCAGCGCCTGCTTGGGGCTTTGGAACGCCATTGCCGCGATCGCCAGCACCAGTAACACCTGTGTGATGACTAGCCAGCCTCGTCGTCGTCCCAAAAAAGGCGGCGTGAAGCGATCGAGGAAGGGAGACCAGAGAAACTTAAGCGAGTAGGGCAACGCAACTAGACTAAAGAGCCCAATCGATCCTAAATCTACGCCTTCTACGGTCATCCAGGCTTGTAAAGTCTTGCTGGTTAGAAGAAGAGGCAGCCCTGAAGAAAACCCTAGCAGCAGTAGAGCGACCATCTTGCGGCTCTGGAAGACTCTGAGAAATTTAAACATGTTTACACAGGGTAGCTCTTGTTTGTGCGACGGTTTCTCTAGGGTAGTGCACCCGCTTGAACCTAACGCTCTCACTGAATTGTACAGGAGAAGTGCGTTGCTGACTTTGGAGGTGTTTTTGATATCCTGCCAAGTTAGAAATTTCAGCTTGTGTGGAACAATTTATGTGGTGACAACACTGTGTTTCTAATTTTTCGTGCACATATTCGTGCACATATATGCTGCAGAATGGCAATGTATCCTGTGTTAAACAAAAAATTTCTTATACAAGTTCTCAAACTGGTTTTTCAGTATGATGCTATGCACCTAACTAAGGTTCCCTTTATGGGAGCCTGTAGAATGGAATTTTTATAAAATAAATTATCTGTTTGTATACCTGTACTGCTACGTCTTCAAATATTTCCGCCCACACCCAAGCTTGAAATAGCCAAAGCCGAGACGTACTCTGTACATCTCGGCTTTGGCTATTTCAGTGCGCTACATGCCAAACTCTATGCTGTGAATTTGACCTAGCTTTGGGCAGTCTTAGTTGTTTTCAGCATTGCCTTCTGCAATTGCAGGTGCAGCAGCTTGACCACTAATCTGTCCACCCAGATTCACCTTCACAACTTTGTTTTGAGCTTTCGTTACTTTGGGCAATGTCAGGTTCAAAATACCGTCTTTGTATTCGGCTTGTACCTGCTCATTTTCGATCGCCACGGGTAGTGGAACTACGCGGCGGAATTTGCCATAGCGAAACTCAGATTTGAAGAAGCCATTCTCTTCGGTCTTTTGCTCATGGCGGTGCTCACCGGCAATGGCAACTGCTTCTCTGGTCACTTGGATATCTAAATCGTTTGCATTTATGCCGGGCAATTGGGCGCGTAGCACCAGGGTATCGCCGGTATCGTTTAGTTCCACTGCGGGTGCCCAGGAGAAGGACTCAGACGTAGGCTCAATCGGGTTCTGAGTCATCAATCCATCAAATACTTGGTCAAACTGGCGCCGTAGCGTTTCCATTTCGCGCCAAGGATTCCAATAGCGAGTCATCATTGATCGATCTCCTTGTAGAACTCGTTCGTTGCTTTGAGGTTCATGACTTCATAGTGCCGTATTTCTAGGCGATCGAGAGTAAGGAGAACTGGAATATAGCAGTAGGGTTTTCCGATACTCTAAAAGCCCTACCCCAGCTCATTCAGCACGCTCAACACTGCTTTGGGCGAGAGCTTATCTTTGAACCAAATGATGCGAACTGGCGTATCGGTAACTTTAACACCTGCTTTCTCTAAGTTCAGCCGTTCTGAGATGGCTAGAATTAAATCATCTCGTCCTGCTTGCCGCACTTGCGAGAACTTCTTGCGCAAATATTCCGGTCGCCAGTAGCCCACAATTTCTAGCAGGATCGATCGCCCATTCGGATGCACCAGCCGGAAATCAGGAATCATTACGCTGCCCGGAATTGGAATGAGATCGACTTCTCGCTCCAGCCGCCACTCCAAGCCGAGTGCTTCCCAGCGCTCGCCAAACGCCTGCTCCAGCATACTGTCGTACGGTTTTCCGGGTGGATAGTGGCTAACCAAGCCGCAGTCAGACTCTAGTGTGAATCGTCGAGTTTTTTCTGCTTTGGTGTAGGGATCTTTTAGCTGAAGTTCTGCTGTTAGGCTCCATTTGGTAACGTGCAGCAAAGCTGGGATGAGCTTGGCGATGTCTAGCCCATAGCGGGTGCTAGCCTTAAAAAGGCTGGTGGGTCCGTCGATCGTAATTGTGAAGCCATGATCTGCGTCCCCCTCGATGTAAGCCATTAAGCCAAATAGCTTCAGGTAGCGAAACAGTAGCTTATACTCACCCGGATCGTTGCGATGTGCGGTGATTTTAATCTGGCTAGCTCTGTAAAAAATGCCCTGTACCTGCGATAGGTTGTAGCGATGCAGCAGAGCTTCTGGCGTGGGGGCTTCAAACTGCGTCAAAACTCGGTTCTCTGCTAGGTCGGAATACAGCCCTGCCTGAATCTGATCGGGCAGAACTTCATGACCTAGCTCCTCACTTAGTTGAACCGCCAGCTTTGTTAAGGTGGCAGGGGCAGCAGTGGGCAGGGGAGCAGCCTCAGCAGAGAGGGCAAAGACTCGCTGCCGCAGGGCGATCGGTTCTAGCGGGCTGACGATCTCAAACGTACTGAACGTCTCGCTCTTGAGCAGATGTGCCAGTCCTCGCTTGATGCGGTAGTTGGTTTCTTCTCCTTCCAGCGCTTGCAGCTGGCGATCGAGCTCACCCTGCGTTTTGCCCTGGCACTCAGCAAACAAAGCAATCAGCTCTGCTGCCATTGCCAAGTTGCGCTTGTCGATCGCTAGCCGTTTTGGTAGCATTTCCTCGCCGTTCTGGCGAGACATCAGTAGATCGGTTGGCAGCATATTTAGATTGTTCTTGTCACCACTCTACCGCTTCTCGCTCATGCAGCACTCGCCCATAAACTGCCTCAGTTTGCTGTGCCAGTTTTGCCCAGTTGAAGCGGATATCGAGGTCGTTGTAAGCATTCTCGGTTAAGAATTTGGCATACTCTGGATTTTTGAGAACTTCCACAATACCCCAGGCGATCGAGTCAGGGTTGCCTGTGCGGGTGACGATGCCCGTTTTGCCATGGCGCACTACTTCTGGAAATCCACCTGTGTCAGAAACCACGACGGGCATCCGGGCGGCAAAGCTTTCTAGCGCCACAATACCAAACGGTTCATACAGGCTAGGAAAGACCGAGCAATCGGCAACGCTGCGAAACTGGTTGAGCTCCTCTTCAGACATGAAGCCGGTGAAATAGCATTTGTGCCAGATGCCAATATCCCATGCCAGCTTCTTGAGCCGATCGGCATTACCGCCTCCGATGATGACGAACTTGGCACCCCCGCCCATTTCCCAAAGGATTTTGGGTGCAGCGCACAGCAGTAGCTCAACGCCCTTCTCATAGGACAGCCGCCCTACATAGTACACAATCTTCTCTTGGTCAGCCGCAAAACGTCGCCGTAGCCGCCAACGATCGAAAGCTTGGCGTGGCTGTTTTCTGTTCAGGCAGATGCCATTGTAAACCACGTCAATTCTGTCCCAGGGGCAGTGCAACGCTCGCTCTACTTCCAGACGCATATAGTTTGTGCAAACTACCACTCGCCATGCCTCAGCAACAAGATGCTTTTCCCTATCGTGGATGTGAGCACTGGCATCGCTATAGATGCCGTTGTGCCGCCCATGTTCTGTAGCATGAATGGTTGCCACCAGCGGCACTTTAAAGTGATGCTTGAGCGCGATCGCCGCATCAGCCACTAGCCAATCATGCGCATGAATGAGATCAAAGTCGCCCTCTTCGGCCAGCATTTTGCCGCCGTGCCGCCCCATGCTCTCGTTCATGTTGGCGATCCAGTGGAAAAAGTCGTTGCTACCTGTCACCGGAACGCGGTGAACCTTGACACCATCTACTTCTTCATAGCGGGGAGCCTGACCAAACTCTACCGTCAGTAGATGAATCTCATGCCCCAGCTTCACTATTTCGGGGTAGAGTTCTGAAACATGGCGGGCAATTCCCCCGACGATGCGGGGTGGAAACTCCCAAGCCATTGCCAGAATTCTCATTGTTTTAACCCTATACTCCAAGAAACCTATAGAGAACTAATGCGATCGTAAGCGCTGAGGGTTGCTGTGTGGTGAGGCAAAGTGCTCATCGGCGCACATATTAGCTCAGCAAAAAGGCAGATTTGTAGCTTTACATAGCTTATGTCATTCCGTCTGCCATTCGTTTAATCGCAGCTGGCCTACTGCGGAGAAAAATTTGAATAGCCCTCAAAGCAGGTTTCTGAGAAGACTATTTTCAAGCAACACGTTGTTCGCTCCCCTAAATCTCCCTACCCTGAGGAAGGCAGAGCTTACAAAGGAGAAACTTGAGTGGCAAGGCGCTAGCCCTTTCAGGGCGGTTAAGCTAACGCCCAGGCTACGTGAACGGGCTTCGCCCTTGCGCAGGGGAGCGAGGGGGGAGATCCGCAATATCAAGGCATAAGCAGCAGTTTCTCAAACTCTAGGTAAAATTGCTTACTACAAGCTAGCCTAAACGGCAACTCATAATTCATTTATCCAGAGCAAATTCTAGATTAGCCTCTTGAGCACCTCAGAAGCTTAAAACAAGATGATTGATCACTAAATCTGTCAAAATGGTTAAGAAATTTGGTATTTCTCAAAGTCTAAAAAACAAACTGACTGAGCCTTACGTATTTTGTTCGGGCAGCCTAATGAAGTGCTCATTGCCCTTCTTTCAAGCTTCTCTTTTCCTCAAGCCATTCTGGGCAAATTGACATGGAGGCATTGCAACCCCAATTTTCAAGCGCTGAAGCTCCCCTTCAGCTGGTGCTGTTTACTGACAAGCGCCCTGACTCTGATGAACGAATTCGGCAAATTCGTAATCGCCTTGAGGAATTGGAGCCTAGCTGTGCCTATGAGCTCCAGGTTGTTGATGTCAGCGATCAACCTCATTTAGCTGAGCGATTTAAGCTAGTTGCCACGCCCTCTCTGATCAAGATTCATCCGCTGCCCCGCCAAACCCTGGCTGGGAGTAATTTGGTGGCACAGCTGGAGAGCTGGCTACCGCGCTGGCAGCAATCGGTTGAGGATTATTTGGCAAAGCAAAACCCCAGCGATCTCAAGCCAGAGGGCAACAGCGGTCAGATTCGATCGGTTATGCAGACCGCTGAGTTGATCCGTCTAGCTGACGAGGTATTTCGGCTGCAGAAAGAAAAAGAGGAACTACAGGCTCAGCTTCAGTTCAAAGATAATTTGATTGCCATGCTGGCGCACGATCTCCGCAATCCCCTAACAGCAGTATCTATGGCGCTGGAAACGCTGGAAATGGGCAACAGCAGCAAAGACGAAAAGGTCCGATCGCGCCTCACTCCTAAAACGATCGCCCAACTCCTGCGCCATGCCCGCACCCAAGCTAAAGCCCTAGATCGAATGATTACTGACATTCTGCAGGCTGCCAGAGAACGCGGGGCTGAAATTCGCATCCAACCCCAAGCGCTAGATCTGGGCGAACTTTGCGCCGAAGTTCTCGATCGCCTGCATGAGCAACTCCAATCTAAAGCGCAGCAAGTACGGACAGATATCCCGTCCGATCTGCCAAAAGTCCACGCTGACCCGGAGCGAATTCGGCAGGTGTTTGTGAATCTGCTAGACAATGCGATTAAATATACGCCGGAGGAAGGCACGATTCAAGTCTCGATTCTGCACCGTACCACCCAAAAGATCCAGGTGAGTATCTGTGACAATGGTCTAGGCATTCCTTTTGAGAACCAGAAGCGGATTTTTGAAGATCGCTTCCGGCTAAAACGCGACGAAGCCAAGGAAGGCTATGGAATTGGGCTGGCGCTCTGTCGGCGGGTGGTTCATGCCCACTATGGGCAAATCTGGGTTGAGTCTGAGCCGGATCAGGGCAGTTGCTTTCACTTCACCCTGCCTGTCTATCGGGTTATCCCGATGGCTTAAATATAGGAGCCAGGAAAAATTGGGTTTAAAAGACGGTACGATCGCAAGCGCTGCTCTTGTGCCGATTGAGCCTGCTCAGCTTTTGTCAAACTGCCCCTGGCAAATTGCCCCTTTCAAATTGCCCTGGCAAATTGCCCTGTTAAATTTCCTGTAAACCTCTGTAAACCCATGTCAAGCGCCACCGTTCTGTTGAATTGCGAACAGCCTCACCACCAGCTGACGATCGCCCCAGCCGCTGATTTAGCGCTACGGGGTCAGATTCAGATTCCGGGCGACAAGTCGATTTCTCATCGGGCGCTCATGCTGGGGGCGATCGCAGCAGGCGAAACCCAGATCCAAGGTCTACTGCTGGGTGAAGACCCACATAGCACTGCCAACTGCTTTCGGGCAATGGGAGCCGAAATCTCTGACTTGAATACTGAACGAGTGGTGGTACGTGGCATTGGGCTGGGTCAACTCCAAGAGCCAAAAACAGTGTTGGATGCAGGCAATTCTGGAACGACGATGCGGCTGATGCTGGGTCTGCTGGCATCTCAGCCTGGCTGCTTCTTCACGGTCACAGGGGATGATTCACTGCGATCGCGCCCTATGTCTCGCGTCATTCAGCCGCTACAGCAGATGGGCGCTCAGCTTTGGCACCGGGCAGGTGGGTACGCGCCGATTGCGATTCAAGGACAATTCCTAAAGCCGACTCACTACCGATCGCCGATCGCCTCGGCTCAGGTTAAATCCTGCATTTTATTGGCGGGTCTGCTGACAGAAGGGAGCACTACCGTCACTGAGCCTGCCCTCTCTCGTGACCATAGCGAACGGATGCTCAAAGCTTTTGGCGCTGACATCAGCGTCGATCCGGATACCTGTAGTGCCACTGTCACAGGTGGCGCCACCTTACAGGGGCAATCAGTGGTTGTGCCGGGGGACATCAGCTCTGCTGCCTTCTGGCTGGTTGCAGGGGCGATCGTTCCGGGATCTGACCTGACGGTGCTTAACGTAGGGGTTAACCCCACCCGCACTGGCATTCTGGATGCGCTCGCAGCAATGGAAGCTGATATTACGCTAGAGAACCAGCGGCAGGTAGCAGGCGAGCCAGTCGCCGATCTGCGCGTGCGCTACAGCCCCCTTAAAGCCTGCACAATTGCCGGAGAAACCCTGATTCCTCGCATGATTGACGAGATTCCGATTCTGGCAGTGGCTGCTGCTTTTGCTCAAGGGACGACGGTGATCCGGGATGCGGCTGAACTGCGGGTCAAAGAAAGCGATCGGCTTGCGGTGATGGCAGCCCAGCTCACGCGCCTCGGCGCCGCCGTGAATGAGCTGCCCGATGGCTTGGAAATTACAGGCGGAACAAAGCTGATCGGCACGGAAGTTGATAGCTACACCGACCACCGAATTGCTATGAGCTTGGCGATCGCTGCCCTGCGTGCCGAAGGCAAAACAATAATCCACCGTGCAGAAGCGGCTGCCGTTTCCTACCCCAGCTTTACAGCAACGCTGCAGCAGATTTGCCAGGGATGAGGGATAGGGGATGGCTTGTCTGGGAATACTAGAAATATGGCTTAAGCCTAAGTTCCGAGCGGCACCTCTTCATCATTTATGTGGCATAAGCTCAAAAATTTCTCTCTCGGCCTCCGGACTTATGATCTTTTGAGTCCCGATTGCAACGTCCGACGGCAAGTCAATCGGGCTTTGCGCCATCGCCCCGCTTTAAGTCAGGACGAGTGGTTTGAAACATTCTGCAAAAAAGAAGGAATTGCTTATCCGGTCGCTGTATTTGCCTACACCCACCTAGAGTGCTACTCAGGGTTAAGCTTCAGTCGGGTGTTGCTGAGCGATCGCCTGGTTGATGACCTCTGCTGGACAAGTGTTTGCTGGTTTGACTGGGAGCTGAGCCTCTGCGACGACTTTTATTCTTGCTTTGAAATAGACCTAAGTGATGATCTAGAGGGGCTGATGCCCCTGACCATTGGCGATCTGATTAGCTTCCTCAATTGCCATTGGTCAGTTCAGCATTCCACCCTGGACAAACAGTAACGATAGTTGACCATGATGTCGAGGAAACCTTTCGCTGCAGCTAGCCCTCAGCCAAAAATTCAATAGACCCAGTTGAGCCGAGCTATCTTGCCAAACTTTCACCGATCCTTAATGAAAGTAGTTTTCAAATAGAGCCACTTTCGATTAATCTAGTATTACTTGCTTATTGAATATATTTCGCAATAGAAATGGCTAATGACATTGATAAGTTTTGGCAAAGCAGCTCTAAGCAGCTGCAATCACTAAATCAAAACCTGTTGAATCCATGATTCGTCAGAGTTTTAGCAGAATTTGCCAAGCTGAATCTCTTGCTTAGCTAGTACAAATGAATTTACAGAAATAGCGACCGATCGCTAGCTCCAGTAGAAACTTTTTGAAACTTCTTCCTGCACAACAAGAATCTTTAGCACTTGATTTTGGATGGAACCTGAAGGCTGCTCAATGAAACAAAACTGTTCTTCTGTTGGTTTGGATATTTCAATTTCGCGGAGCGATCGCTGGCAGGCTTACTATCGCCTGCAAGAGCTAGACATTTCCTGCACTTGCCTGCCTAATGGTGGCTTCAGGGCAAACATAGATACCCCCACAGCGGCAGCCCAACTTTGGAGTGTGACGCAGCATTTGATGGCTCCCCGGCAGCAGTTAGCAGAGTGGCTGCTGCACTGCTGGAAACTCTCTTGCTAGCCAGCGTGCTTTAACTGTGTCGTTGTCTCAACTTCTGTCCATAGCCTTTGCACCTGCAAAACTGCACCCAAACCTATGACTAAACTCAAGTTCGATTCTTCAACAGAATTTACGCTAGAAGGGCGTTTTTTAGGGTTTGCCGCCGAAATCGGCAGCTACAAGCTAAAGTACTTACGGCTGGCAACCTCTACAGGTGAGCATCACATCAAGCTCTCCAAAGAATTACGCTCTCCGCTCTACCGTAGTTTGACACCGGGCATGTGGGTGCAGGTATCTGGATCGCAAAAACCGAAGACAGAAGGCGGCGTGAAGCTGAAGGCGTACCAAGTTACGCCGGCAAATACAAAAGATGCAAGTGCTGCTTCACATGCCGCTTGTTTGCCCACCCCCTATTCGCTCGCTCAGTCGCCTGCTGAAGCTACGGTCGCAAAAGCGGGTAAGCCTGCCTGTATTTTGATTTGCCAAAAGTCGGATTGCTGCAAGCGAGGCAGCCAGCAGGTTGCAAGAGCATTAGAGGCGGAGTTGAGCGAACGAGGCTTGCAGGATCAAGTCACGGTTAAAGCAACTGGCTGCATGAAGCGCTGCAAAGAAGGAGCAAACGTCATCATGCCAGATAAAACACGCTACAGCCGTGTGCGTCCAGGCGCAACCCCAGCGCTGCTAGATAAACACTTCCCTGAATCAGTGCCTGAATTAATGCCCGAATCAGCGAATGCTTCTAGCGCTGTAGCTCTTTGATTTATACGCCTATCTTTCAAAAAGCGCACAATTGTGCGCTTTTTGAAAGATAGGCGTATGAAGCCATTCAATATACAGCTAGCGCAACCAGCTCTTTAGCCGTGCTGCCACCTGTGGGCGTCGTAGCTTCCGCATTGCTTTCGTTTGAATTTGCCTTACCCGTTCGCGGGATAGATTGAAAATTCCACCTACCTCCTCTAGGGTGTGAGTTTCTCCGGTCGTTAATCCATAACGGAGTGCGATAATATCTCGTTCACGCTCGGTGAGTACCTCACCCAATACCGAATAAATCTCCTGGCGCATCATTGTTTCGCTCATCTGCGCTTCTGGCGATTGGGTATTGCTGTCTTCTAGCAGCTCCATCAGTTCTGTGTCTTCGCCTTTACCCACACGGTGGTTGAGTGATAGCGATCGCCGCCGTACCTGCTGAAGGTTGCGCAGCTGTTCCGGTGTCATATCCAGGGCTGCAGCCAGTTCGGTCTCAGTCGGATTACGATTTAGCTCTTTGCGCAGTTCCCGATGGGCTTTCTTCAGCTTGTTTAGCTTTTCAACGATGTGAATGGGCAACCGAATCGTGCGAGCGTCATTGGCAATGGTTCGCGTAATGCCCTGACGAATCCACCAGTAGGCGTACGTTGAGAACTTATAGCCTTTGTCTGGATCAAACTTTTCGGTAGCGCGGTTCAAGCCGAGTGCCCCTTCCTGAATCAAATCTAGAAACGGGACACCCCGGTTTAGATAGCGCTTGGCGATCGACACCACCAGCCGCAAATTGGATCGAATCATCTTGCGTTTGGCGACGCGGCTGAGATACAGGCGGTGTTCTAGCTGCCGCTCGGTGAGTTCTAGCTTGCTGGCGATATCTGCTTTGGTAGCAGGACGTTCCAAATCTTTCTGCAGCCGTTCGCGCAGCGCCTCAATTTCTGCTAAAAATTTGACGCGACGAGCCAGCTCAACTTCTTCATCTGGTTTCAGCAGCGGATAGCGCGCCATTTCTTTGAAGAATGCACCAACTGCATCGTCAGAAATCGTTTTGCGATAGCCAGATGCCCGACTTGCTAATAAATCCTCTAGTTCGCTATCCAAACCGAACTCAACAAAGATGCCATTGGACGATCGCTCATCAGTTTGAAACTCACTGTCGGCAGTGCGAAGATAATCTTCTTCTGAAAACGACATTAGCTGTAGCGGATCGGTGGAATCGATTAGAGAATTGCTCATCATGGGGTTCAGGCTCTGTATGGTATCGATAAAATCTGATTGATCAAAAACGTGACAGGAAGATGTTGCAGGCAGATAGTTGAAGATTGCTCAAGCTTGTTGCTTGTCATTCATCATGAGGTTCAGCTTCTGTTTGCTCTAAACAAATCGCTTTAATTCAAGCAAACGGTACAAAACTGAATTCATCTGATCCCTCGCTTTTAAGAAACTGAAGAAAAACTAGAGAATAGAACATGCAATCGATTGGCGGAACATTTGTTTAGAAACCTAAATATTTCTATTGATTAGAATTAATCAGGTAGCGCTAAAATTTCTTTAGCAACATTCTGCAAAAGAGCTCATGCAAAGCGAATAGATTGAGCGGTTTACAGATAGCTATAACCAGCAGCTCTCTGGTTCGTAAACCGAACTAAAGAAAACAATCATTAGCGTTGATAAACGAGCTAATTAGGAAGCTAATTCAACAAGGAACGCGTTCAGCACCAACTGCAACAGACAGATAGCTAGAGCTGCCAGGGCTTAAGAATACCTCCAACACCCCAATGGCAAACCTGATCTCGGACATCAGATCTCTCTATTTTCCTAACCACAACTACAACTGAAATGCAGACCCAATCAGCGTTGTCTGAATCCAGCCTGCAATTGATCGGGTGATCTAGTCATGCCTCAAATCTTCAGTTCCGAATAATCCAGCTACAGAGTAAAGCATCCTTTCCTGAAATGCAATCTTCTGATTCAAAGAATCAAGATTGTTAAGAATGTAGATGCAATCTAGCGCCTTTAGCGTAGCTCTCCGAAGGAGAATCAACCCTTCAAATGAATTTCTCTGAGCTGTTGCAGAGCATTCACTAGAAGTGAACCGGGCTGAAGTTGCCTATACTATAGCAGCCTCTCGTCAAATGTCACGGGGTTGAATAAATTTTTTGGAATGTTGGACATATTCAAGCGCTTGCGGCTCTGAATTGAACTACCAAATTGCAAATCAGCCTTTCTTCTAGCTTTAAAAAAGTAATCTTTTTATAAGCTCAGGCAGCAGAAAGATCCCTATCTGCTCAATTAACTGAAATAGGTTTTTGAAGGCTGATAAGGTCAGCTATGAATTTTTGTTTGAAAAGAACTCAGCACCCCTCGAACAAAAATTCATAATTCAATAGCGTGAGGGATTACCCTTACGCATGGTTTGACCCCTACGGCTTTATCCCTACATTCAGCAGTGCCCCATGAATTAAGGTCAATCGACTTTCGCCTACTGCCTGTTTCTTCTTTATATAGATGGGAGTACGAATGCAGGTTGGATGCAAGATGATTCGAGGAGTGGAGTCTATCGCTAGCCCTAGTGTTTCGTCTAGAGAGTTTTACGTAATTTAACATAGCTGTAGCTAAGTGGCTTAGGACAGGTTCGTGGGTGTATCCACGAACCTGTCTCTGCCCTAACCGTCGTAGCGCGGCTACATCTATATGATTGCTGCCTGATTGCTGCCTATTGCAGAAAGGCGGCTGTAGGACAAAGTGGGCGATTGCACGAAATTTAAAGTGTTTCGGCTAAAAGTGTTTAGACTGTCAGCAGGTGCTACGATAGCATCTCAATTTCGTTTCTTGCCTCCCACCATGCAGCCGCTCACCTGTTCCGTGCCGCCGATCGTTGCTGAACCTGCACCTCTATATCCAGTGCTGGAGCAGCCCCAGTGGGTAGAGGTGCTGGTAGATTGTGCGGGGGCACAAGGGTTGTATACTTACCAAGTTCCATCTGATCTAACAGTATGCCCGGGTGATATTTTAAGCGTTCCGTTTGGAGCACAGCAGGTCGGGGCGATCGCCATTCAGCTACTGTCTCGCTTGCCAGCTGCCCTACCTCCTGCAAGCGTCCGCCCGATCGAAGATAGAATTAGCCAGAACTTTTTCCCAGCAGAGTATTGGATGCTGCTGCAGCGCGTAGCACAGTATTACCAAACACCGCTGATGTCGGTGATTCGGGTTGCCCTGCCGCCGGGGTTGCTGGGGCGATCGCAGCGTCGCATTCGGCTTTTGCCTCATGTGCCTTCAGATTTAGATGCTCAGTTTTTGCACCCCACAGCAGCCTGCATTTTGGCGTTGCTACAAGCTCAGAAGCAGGGCGACTATTCCTGGCAATACCTGCAGCGGCAGGTGCGGGGAGCTAGTCGTGGCTTGCGCGAGCTGCTGCAGCGTCAATGGGTTGAGAGCTATTTAGAACCGCCTACCGCAATGCGTCCTAAGCAGCGGCAGGCGGTTACCTTACTTGATACTGGCATGGAACTAACGCCACGCCAAAAAGAAATCCTGGATGTGCTGAAGCGGCGCGGTGGCGAACTGTGGCTACAAGAACTGCTGCAAATCTGCCAGGTGAGTTCGTCTGTTGTGAAGGGGCTGGCGCAAAAAGGCTGTATCGTTTTGCAGCCGCGTGAAGTCCTGCGCTTGGAAGACAGCCGATCGCCCCTCGACCAGCCCAAATCGCTGACTTCAGAACAAGCCACCGCCCTTGCTACCCTAAAGCAGCTAAATGGATTTACGCAGGTTTTGCTGCATGGGGTCACCGGGTCAGGAAAAACAGAGGTGTATTTGCAGGCGATCGCGCCGCTCCTGCAGCAGGGCAAATCTGCGCTGGTTTTGGTTCCCGAAATTGGATTAACGCCGCAGTTGACCGATCGCTTCCGTGCTCGATTCGGCAAACAGGTGCACGTTTATCACAGCGCCCTCTCGGATGGGGAACGCTATGACACTTGGCGGCAGATGCTGCATGGTGCAGCTCAGGTCATCATCGGGACGCGTTCTGCAATCTTTGCGCCACTGACCAATCTAGGATTAATCATTCTTGACGAAGAACATGATGGCAGCTTCAAGCAAGACCAGCCTGCTCCCTGTTATCATGCTCGTACTGTGGCGGTGTGGCGGGCAGAACTAGCAAACTGCCCCTTGCTGCTGGGATCGGCAACGCCTTCGCTAGAAAGCTGGGTGAACGCTACTCAGGAGGGGCGATCTATTTATCTATCTCTTTCGCAGCGAGTGCAGGCTCGTCCTATGCCGGCAATTCAAGTTGTAGACATGCGGCAGGAGCTACAGCACGGCAACCGATCGATTTTTAGTCGATCGCTGCATTCAGCGCTACAGGGGCTGCGAGACGGACGGCAAGGGCTGCTGTTCATTCATCGGCGCGGGCATAGCACCTTTGTGTCTTGTCGGAGCTGTGGACATGTGATGGAGTGTCCTCATTGCGATGTGGCGCTAACGTTTCATCAACCGCTCGAAGGGGGTTATCGATCGCTGCGCTGTCACTACTGCGGCTATGGACAATCTCATCCAGACAGCTGCCCTGCTTGCGCTTCGCCCTATCTTAAAAACTTTGGCAGCGGGACACAGCGCGTCATGCAGGAGCTGTCCCAGCAGTTTCCCAATTTGCGCTGTCTACGGTTTGATAGTGATACGACTCGCACCAAAGGAGCGCATCGAGCGCTGCTTAGTCAGTTTGCTCAGGGGGAAGCCGATCTGCTGGTGGGTACGCAGATGTTGACCAAAGGAATTGATTTGCCGCAGGTCACGCTGGTTGGCGTCATCGCCGCTGATGGGCTGCTGCACATGGCAGATTTTCGCGCCAGCGAGCGGGCGTTCCAAACGCTACTTCAAGTAGCAGGACGGTCAGGACGTGGGGATGAACCGGGGCAAGTAATTTTGCAAACCTACACGCCGCAGCATCCGGTAATTCAAGCTGTTCAGCGGCAAGATTATACTGCCTTCGCTGAGGCAGAACTACAGTATCGGCAAGCTCTGCAGTACCCACCCTGCGGAGGGCTAGCGCTGCTGCGGCTCAGTAGCATCGATCCTGCTGCTGTTCAGGAGGCGGCGGCTGCCATTGCCACTCACCTCCGCAGTCTGCTGCCTCCCTCAGCGGCAGCTCAGATCCTTGGACCTGCACCCGCATCGGTTGCCAAAGTTGCCCGTCGATACCGCTGGCAAATTCTGCTGAAGCGTCCGCTGGATCAAGCTATTCCTGATCTAGCAGAACTGCGATCACGCTGCCCGTCAGCAGTGAGCTTGACGATTGACATCGATCCAATGAATTTGTCCTAAAGAACTTGCCCTTACCTGGTTTTTGTCCCTTGCCTGGTTTTTGAATGCTGTGTGAACCGTTCCTGCGCTACCTGCCCTGCTGCTCTCGCTTCCGCCGCCGCTGGGCAGCAGCAATTATCGCTCGATCAACTGGGAATCCTGCGATCGGAATCACTTGATATTTTCGCTCGTCTTCTAGCTTTCGCAGTTCGGTGTAATCGACCCAGTGGATACAGTCTACTGGGCAAGTGTCGATCGCTTCCTGAATGATATCGTCTGTATCTCCATCCTGGCGAATCACGCGCGATCGCCCGTAGTCTGGCTCGATATAAAACGTGTTGCGGGCAACATGGGCACAATGCTTGCAGCCGATGCAAGTCACTTCATCCACATACACCCCTTTTTGCCGTACAATCCCACCCAGCTCAGGCTCAAAGCCCGTTCGCTCGGGTGCATCTCGCAAGATACCGCCTAGCTCAGGCTCGCAGCCAGTCTGCTGATTGTCCGCTGGCGGAGTAGAAGACCAATCGCTCATAGAGTCTCTCACTAATTCAACCTAGATCAACCTAGATACAGTAAAGGACTGAACGCTAAGTAATAGCTTAGCCTCCAGCCCCTTGCAATTTGGCTATTTGCTTAAGCGCTCCAGCGTTGCAGGACTAGGCGAATAGAGCCGTCCTGATTTTGCTGCTGCTCGGTGAGCTGGAAGCCCTGGTTCAGAGTTTCTTGCATCACGGTATGATAGGCATAGCGCTGGGTAACGCGATTGAGGAACCCTTGCACGGTGAGCGGCTGCTGCCAATATTGCAAATCGGCGACGAGCTCGTAGGCTTGCTCATTTTGGCTAAAGCCGATATCGTAGCCATTGGCTTGCTCGATTACAACATCAGCAGTTTTGGTTTGCCCTCGGTAGCCACGCACCGGCTGAGGACCCGCTTTCCAGCTAATTCCTAGATCGGTCAGCGCAGCTTGCAGACAGGAGAGGTCACGAATTTGGGTTTTAATCTGGCTAAAGTGAGACATGGGCGATAATCAATAAATAGTTATTTGGACAAAATTAGGCAAACGTTTGAACTAGGATCTATCTAAAGACTGACCAGGGCTAAATAGGGGTTTGCTAGAGAGTTACCTAGACTAAGAGCTACCCAGACTAGGAGTGACCTAGACTAAGAGCCATCCAGACAAGATTATCTAGACTTGAATGTCTACCATTCACTAAAGGTGGCTTGAGACTGTGTGGATACGCATTGCACAGACTGAGCAAAATATTCAGAGGTGGTGTCTTGAGTAATAACTACACCCAGTTGAGCCTCGATCGCAGCTGTGACTTCAGCACAGGACGCTCCCACTATGCCTGTCACCTTTTCCTGCACACGCCCATCTGGATAGATAATGAATTCCAACGTTTCCATCTTCGTTGACCAGCCCTCCGATATTTAGCAAGTCTGCGTTTAGCTTGGTATAAGTTACTGCCAGTTTGCCTTTGCCGATCGCTTGCGATCAGCACCCAGTCCACCCTCTAGCCTTAGAGACGTGCCCTTAAAGACTCGGTTAGGTTTAATTCAGATTGAACCTGCAAATTCGCTAAAAGGCAAATCTTGGGATAATCCGAGTCAAACCGTAAATAAAGTTAGCAGACTAGTGAGGCTATGCTCCAGTTATTAAGTTTTAGTGTCGCTTAACTTTCTAAACGAGTCAAGCTGACGAAAGGTAGATAAAACTTTACGTTTGGGGGCTATTCTGCAGATCCCAAATGGAATTTGCTCTATCTTTCAGATGAGTGGTTTTGTAAAGTTTTAACCTGCTTAACCGCGTTGCGAAAGGCGAGCAGGCGTAGTGCGGTCAAAAACTGCCTGGACTAAATCCCATGTTTTGTTCTATACACAGTTTTGCTAGTAAAGTCAATTTTGAAATATTTCCTCAAAAAATGTAATTTTTCTTGAGACTATCGATCAACTGACCCCATCACCACATCAATGCTCGCCAGAATTGCAAAGATATCTGCCACCTTTTGCCCCTGGATCAGCTGTGGTAAAACTTGCAGGTTATTGAAATCTGCAGGACGAATTTTCCAACGCCACGGGAAGCTGCTGCCATCTCCTATTAGATAGATTCCTAGCTCGCCCCTGCCAGATTCCACACGCACGTAATGTTCATCCTTAGGAATCTTAAAAGTAGGAGCAATCTTTTTGGAGATGAAGTGATAGTCAAGCTGGTTCAACTCTGACTTAGGACCTGCTGCCATCCGATGGGCTTCAAGGGTTTCGTAAGCGCCACCGGGTATAGCTTCGATCGCCTGCCGGATAATTTGGAGGGACTGCCGCATTTCATCAAGCCGCACCCGGTAGCGAGCCAGACAATCCCCTGCCGTATCCCACTGCACCTCCCAATCAAAATCGTCGTAGCATTCGTAGTGATCAACTTTGCGCAGATCCCATTTCACTCCAGAAGCTCGCAGCATGGGTCCAGAAATGCCCCAGTCGATTGCTGCCTTCCGGCTCAGAACGCCTACCCCTTCCAGCCGTCGCCGGAAGATCGGATTCTGGGTGATCAATTTTTCATACTCATCTAATGTGGGCAGCATGTAGCTGCAAAACTCCAGACATTTCTCTGTCCAGCCATAAGGCAAATCGACCGCCACACCTCCTACCCGAAAATAGTTGTTATTCACCATCCGGTATCCTGTTGCTGCCTCAAACAGATCTAGAATCAATTCCCGATCGCGTAGCGTATAGAAAAAAGGCGTTTGGCAGCCGAGATCCATGACAAACGGACCCAACCAAAGTAAGTGATTAACAATGCGCGTTAGCTCCAGCATGATGACCCGGATATAGCTGGCGCGTTTGGGTACAGGAATATCCGCTAGCTTCTCGATCGCATTCACTGTAACGGCTTCGTTGAACATGCCGCCGTAGTAATCCCAGCGGCTGGTGTAGGGAATGTACATGATGGGAGTACGGTTCTCGGCAATCTTTTCCATGCCACGATGCAGGTAGCCGATCACAGGCTCGCAGTCTACAACGTCTTCTCCATCTAGCGTCACAATGATCCGAAAACAGCCGTGCATAGAGGGATGGTGCGGCCCCATGTTGATCACCATCGGCTCGGTTCTAGTCTCAATTCTGTTCATGACGATTGCTCCCTGCAGGAATTCAAATTGCTTAATTGCAGTGTGAAAAAACGAGCGACCGTTAGTCTTGTAGAATTTTCCGATTGTTGTAGGTTTCTCTGATTCTTTAGCTGTGACCAAGTGACTTGAGAAGTTTTGGGGCACGGAACGTGCCCCAAAATTTCTTTGTTCTCCCTATTCCCACTAAGGGGTTCTATAAATTGCTTCGCTTACGGTAGATTCCTTTGGCGAGAGCAATTTTAGTTTTTGCAGTGTTGCAGAAAGGCTTTAGGGGTCATGCCGACGATTCGCTTAAAGTGGCGATGCAAATGGCTTTGATCGACAAAGCCAACGCATCTGGCAACCTCAGCGATCGATAGATCGCCTAGCCTCAATAAGTCTTTAGCGCGTTCTATGCGGCAACGGATCACATACTGATGTGGGGTGAGATGCATTGATTGCTTGAAAAGCTGACAAAAATAGTGAGCGCTCAGTTGAGCAATTGCCGCCAGTTCTTCCAAACCTAAATCCCGCTCAAGTGAGGCTTGAATGTAATCGATCACCCGCTGTAGCTTGTGGGCGGGTAAGCCATTCGCATGCTTCCAAGGTTTGGGTTGCCGATCCGAATAGTATTGCAGCAGATGCACTATCAGAGCAGTTGTCATTGTTTCGGCATAAAGGCGACTGGCGCTGCCATAGGTTTCCAAGACAGTTTTGAGCGCCACAGCCATCTGGCAGAGCAGCGGATCAGGCGTGGCAAAGTGGGGAATCAACTCGGCACCGCCGTAGCCCATTGCTTCAGAAACTCGGCTGAATAAAGCAGGTTGAATACCCAGGAACACTACACCACCTGCCGCATCCCATTGGGCCTCGTGCCCCATCTGTGCTGGAGACACCAAAATATTTCCCTGCACTACCTGTTCTCGCCGAAACTCCCCGCCTAATTTGCGCTCAGCTTGAGCAGGGATTGGCTGGTCGATGAAGATTCCAACTCCATGCTGGGCTGCAAAAATCTCTGGTGTTTCCCCCGGCGGAAGATGATTGTAGGCAAAATAAATGTCATCCCAGCCTGCCGCTAAGCTCGTCAATAAAGGCGATCGAGCATAAATGCGCCGGTAGCCTGCTTCTTTCTCTTGGGCAAAGTCGATCGTCAGAGGTTGCGCTGACATTGCGAGAAGTGGCAACAACTCGAATTTTAGCAGGGGTTTAAAGCGGGCACGCTACTTTTAAGCCCAAAATCTTTTGCCTACAGTGCTTCGGGCTCGATTGAGAATAGATACTTCTGAAGCTTATCCAGTCGAAAACCGTTGTTCGGACGAGTAAGCAATGCTTTAAGCTGATAAAGAGATAGGAGATAAATCTTTACCCCATTACCCCACCCCATTACACATACGCCATGATGATTTTGCCAGGTTCAGCCGTTCGCGTTAAAAACGTTAACGATATCTACTACGGCTATCAGGGACTCGTGCAGCGGGTCAGCAGCGGCAACGTTGCCGTTCTATTTGAAGGCGGCAACTGGGATAAGCTCGTCAGCTTCCGCATCTCAGAATTAGAACTAATTGATGCAACCGCTGGACGCACGAAGAAGTAAGATTGTACTAATCTTACTTACAGTCGTCTCATGCGCCTGCCCCTGCCCCAGTTCAACACGCAAAACCGTCCTTCCAACTATTTTGCAGAGGTAATTGAAACTGCTACGACTGAGTTTCTGGCGCAGTGCTTGGAGCCTGAAGATTTGAGCTTTGCGGTGATGCCGCCGTTTGGCAGCTGGGTGAAAGCGCAAGATGAAGAATCGGGTAACCAGGTTTATGCAGTGGTTTACCATGCGACCACTAGCCCGATCGACTCTGTACATCGGGCTAGAGCGCTGGGTTTGTCGTTGCAGGAGCTGAGGGAACAGCAGCCGCAGATTTTTGCCATGCTCAAAACTGAGTTCCGGGCGGCGATCGTAGGCTTCCAAACCCCTGACTCCCAAACTAACGGCAATGGCGATCGCACCCCTTCGCTATTTGGTGGTGCAATCTACCAGCACTTGCCACCCCGCCCGCCCCAAATTCATCAAGCCGTCTATCAGTGCGACCCGGCTGAAATTCTCCAGTTTAGCGAACAGCTAGACTTCCTTCGCACCCTTCTTCAGGTCAACAGCGCCCCTGTAGATGCCCTGACTGCTGCTGCAGTCCGCGAAATCTACCGCCTTCGCCAAGCCGATCGTGCTTGGCTGGTCAGCGTGGGACGATCGCTCAGCCTCTTGTTGAAGGAGGATTTCGACCGTCTGCGAGTCATTCTCAGCCAGATCCACCTTTAGATGTTTGAAAAAATCTTCTCTAGAAAGTAGGGACTCTAAAGGCTTAGGTTCCCCCCTGTCTCAAAAGGGTAGGAAGGATTGACAACGCCAAGGACTAAAAAGCGACTTTTTAAACATCCTCCCGCGCCGCCAAAATCTGCCTCACCGAGCTTTACAGCGGCATAGAATAGCCCAAAGCAGTCTTCACCCTGGTCAAGGTCTGCTTGGCGATCGCCTCTGCCTTCTCCCGCCCTTGACCCAACACACCTTCTAAATACCCAGGCTCTGCCCGCAGCGCGTAATACCGCTCCTGAATTGGCTTCAGTGCGGCGATCGTCGCCTCTGTAAACAGCGGCTTGAACTGCCCCCAGCCCATATCAGCACACTCTTGAGCAACTGCCTGTTTTGTCTGGTTTGACAGAATCATATAGAGCGTCAGCAGGTTGTTGCATTCGGGGCGATTCGGGTCATCGAATGTCAAACCTCTAATTGGGTCGGTCTTACAGCGCTTAATCTTGTGCTGAATTTGCTCTGGTGTATCCAGCAGGTTAATACGGCTCAAATCAGACGGATCAGATTTAGACATCTTACGGGTTCCGTCTGTCAGGCTCATCACCCGTGCCCCCTCCGTCCGGATCACCGGCTCTGGCAGCTTTAGCACTGGATGATCTTCTTGACCAAACTGATAGTTTAGCCGGGCAGCGATGTCGCGGGTTAGCTCTAGGTGCTGCTTCTGATCTTCGCCCACAGGCACTTTGTCTGTGTCATACAGCAAAATATCTGCTGCCATCAGCACCGGATAATTTAACAACCCTGCGCCAACATTCTCCCCTTGCTTGATTGCCTTCTCTTTGAACTGCACCATATCCTGCAGCCAGTTCAGCGGTGTAATGCAGTTCAGCAGCCAAGCTAGCTCACTGTGAGCAGACACGTGAGACTGCACAAAAATGTTGGAATACTCTAGCTCAATGCCACAAGCTAAATAGAGCGCTGCTACAGCATAGGTATCGGCAGCGAGTGCCTCGCGGTTGTGTGGCACTGTAATCGCATGCAGATCAACCACACAAAAGAAATTGTCGTAATAGCTTTGATCGACCACCCAGTTGCGAATTGCGCCTAAGTAATTGCCTAGATGTAAATCACCGGTTGGCTGAATTCCAGAGAAAACCCGCGGCTTACCCATAGTTCGACTGATCCCAACTGAATACGTCACTAACTGTTATTTCACTAATAGTAATGAACACCGGTCACCATTTTGCCTGAATTCGCAACTCTGGTTTAACTCGACGATCGCCTAGCCGATCGCCTACTTCCGAAAGCTAAACAACCGAATGGCATAACCCTAGTTAAATTGCATCAGTTTAAGCTGCATCGAGGTGGTACTTCTTAGGCTCGTAGTCCTAAGCTTAAGCTCCTCGTCTTTGGCTCCCTATCCAGAATCTACCTTTTGGGCAATTTAGGCGCAGCTCTGCCGCAATACACTTCAAGAAGTGTAACATTTGATTCTAAAAGCTCAACGCACTTTCGATCGAGGTTTTCGTTATGGCACAGCTTTCCAACGAGGTGATCGCGCAACTGCAACAGTGTCTGGCTCTCACGCAAGACATTACTCAGCACACCGAAGCTAAAGAGCGGTTTGCTGCTTTAAAGGCTGAGGTTGCTGCCGAACACCCGCTTGCCGCAGAGCTGCTAGAGCTAACCTGGAACGAACTGATTGCTGCTCGCCGCTCGGCTGCCTTCTGGGAGCAAATCTCTGATGCCGAGAAAACCATGTCTGATAAGCTCGGCGAGAGCTTTACCAACCTTCAGCAAAATCACTTGCGGCTAATGCAAGAGCAATAGAATGTCCTGTATAGCGGTATTAGATTTACCAGAAGATTGACTGGAGCAGTGGTTTGAATCAAAAGACACTGTTCGTAGTACTGTACTGCGAACAGTGCCTGACGTCACTGGATGCAATGCATCTGGGGTATGCCCCAAATATTTTTAGAAAATCGATCGGGCTGTAGAAGGGAAGAGCCGCCTTCGGGTATCCTGATATTATTAAGAAGATTAATAATTCTTTACGGAATCCCTCATGAACATTCTAATTGTTGGTGCCACTGGTACTTTGGGAAGGCAAATTGCCCGCCGTGCCCTGGATGAGGGATACCAGGTGCGGTGCTTGGTACGCAGCTTCCGCAAGGCAGCTTTTCTAAAGGAGTGGGGTGCAGAGCTAGTCGGGGGCGACCTGTGCGACCCAACTTCTCTCCCGCCTGCCTTAGAAGGTATTACAGCGGTGATCGATGCTGCCACCGCCCGCCCGACTGATTCTCAAGGTATCCGCAAAGTAGATTGGGATGGACAAGTCTCGCTGATTCAGGCAGCAAAAACAGCAGGCGTTGATCGCTTTATCTTCTTCTCCATTCTAGACTGCGAAAAATATCCGTATGTGCCGCTGATGGAAATCAAGCGCTGTACAGAGACTTTTTTGGCAGAATCTGGCTTAAACTACACCATTCTCCGTCCCTGTGGGTTTATGCAGGGCTTAATTGGTCAATACGCTATTCCTGTTCTGGAGAAGCAAGCCGTCTGGGTCATGGGCGATGGCTCACCCACTGCTTACATGGACACTCAAGACATTGCTCGGTTTGCGGTGCAGGCGCTTAAAGTACCAGAAACTGTCAATCGCAGCTTTCCAGTGGTGGGAACTAGAGCTTGGGGTGCTTACGAAATTATCCGCCTCTGTGAGCGGCTGTCAGGGCGGGAAGCCAAAATCAGCAAGATGCCGATCGGGCTACTGCGTACCGTCCAGAAAACAGCGCGTTTCTTCCAGTGGGGCTGGAACCTTGCCGATCGCCTCGCCTTTGCCGAAGTGGTTGCCTCTGGTCAAACTCTAGATGCGCCAATGGATGAAACCTATGCTGTGTTTGGCATCAATCGCCAAGAGACGACTACCGTAGAAAACTACCTGCAGGAGTATTTTGGGCGCATTACCAAAAAACTGAAGGAGCTAGAGTTTGAGCGCGAAAGAGCAAAAGAGCGTAAAAAGAAAAAGCGTAGCCCGTTTAAGTCTGCGACGGCAAACCGAGCTGCTGCAGCCAGCAAATCTACTCCTCCAACCGAGCAGTCTACCGCTCAGTCTGTGGATCAACCCCCAACTGAGTAACCTTCTATTCACCTTAATTTAGAGGCTTTATCACATCCGAGGTCAATGTGGTTCGCAAGCGCTTAGTGATTGAGATGGGAATGGGTATTGATCAGCATGGACAAGACCCGACGGTGGCTGCTGCCCGTGCTGTCCGTAATGCGATCGCCCATAATGCCCTGCCGGGAATTTGGGAAGTGGCAGGCTTAGCCAGCCCAGATGAGATGATTGTGGAAGTGGAAATTGCTGTGCCTTATGCCGCGCAAGTCCGAGAAGCCGAAGTGCTGGCAGTATTGCCCTTCGGACGTAAAACTTTGAGCGTGACAGCAGGCGGTATGGTCGTGCAAGGACGCGCTATTCCAGTTCTGCAAGACAAAAATGATGAGATGCTAGTGGCGATCGCGGCAGTTACTGTACTAGTCGACACTTAGTTTTCACCTGAGTAACCATGGTAAATAACCGGGTTATAGCGCTTCCCAATCCTGTGAGGTACAGTCTTCTGTGGTGTGCTACGCAGAGTGCGGCACACTACAAAAAATTCCATTCACTTGGGTGTGAAGCGTTATGAGTCAAGAATTCATTGCAGCAGGGGGGCAGCTAATTTTAAGCATGAAGGTGCTGAATCTGCCCTCAGCTTCACTCCTAATGAATGAAGATGTAGGACACCAGCGCTTCTAGTACGGGAGAAGGGCTGTAGCCTACTGGGTGCGGTAGGCAATTCCTCAATGTTTCAGGTTGAGTGCAGGCGTACCCATGGCTCCTCTAGTACCCATGGCTCTTCTAAAGGATTGCTGCTAATTTACAGGCTGAAAGAAACGCCATGTCAACTGAATCTGTCAAGCTGGGAACTTTAGCAGATAAAAGCCAAGTCGTTGGCTTCTTTTTTCTTCGCCTACTGGTTACATCCTGATGAAAGCGTTGCTCAAAACCTTCCTCTCTCTGCGCCAGATAGAGTATTTGGTCATTCAGCTAGACTGGACGCTCGTTCAGTGGTCTGCTGGAGCTGATCGCTTCATGGTTGCACCTCTGAGCGCAGGTGGTGATTGTCGATTAGTGCTGCCTGAGCTGGCACAGGCAGAAATGGCGACAATCGCATCTGGGGAACAGGAGAGCTTGGTGATGCAGGCAATCGAGCGATCGAGTCAGGATGGTACTGCTTTCCATTTTGATCTGTCTGTCCTGCCAGATTTGGAGGCTGAGCCTGCGGTTTTGGTGATTTTGCTGGAAATGACGCAGCAGACGCAGGCAACCCAGCTGCAGATGCATGTTAAAGCAGAGCAACAGCAAAGTAAATGGTTTCATAGTGCTTTTGACTGTGCTGCCATCCCCATGGCGATCGTTGCTCCAGATGGAGGCTTGCTTCAGGTTAACCAGGCTCTCTGTAGTATCCTCCACTATACCGAAGCCGACCTGCTACAGAAAACGCTGCAGCACATTACACACCCGGATGACCTGGAGATCGATCAAAACTCTCTGCATCTGCTCCTAGAAGGCAACCTCCATACCTACCGGGTTGAGAAGCGCTTGATTCACCAGCAGAAGCATGTAATTTGGACATTGCTGGATGTTTCCATCGCCCGTGACCCTCAAGGAAAACCGCTGTACTTCATCTTGCAAATCCAGGACATCTCTCAGCGCAAAGCTGCCGAAGCGGTTTTGCTCCAGGGAACCGCTGAGCTAACACAATCACAGCAAGTTCTTCAGCAGCAGGTGCAACAGGCATTGCTGATCAAACAAATTACGCAAGAGATTCGCCAAAGCCTTGATGCCCAGAAGGTGTTTCAAACTACGGTGACTCAAGTGGGTCGGGTGTTTGGGGTCAATCGTTGCCTGCTGCATGTTTATACTGCCACCGATGCTGAAACCCTCACCGGGCAGAACCTCGCTGCCAATGTGGTTCAGCCGCTGTTGCCCTGCGTCGCAGAATATTCTCAACCTTCTGCTAGAACTCTGTTGCAATGGCAAATGCCGCTTGTTGGCAATACTCATCTTGCGGCTGTGTTGGCACAAGATCAAGCGATCGCATCTTCTGATGTCTATGCTGACCCACTATTGATAAATGTCCAGCCGCTTTGCCACAAGCTGGGCATAAAATCGATGCTGGCAATTCGCACCTCCTACCAGCAACAGCCTAACGGCGTTTTAGGGCTGCACCAATGCGATCGCTTTCGGCACTGGACAACCGACGAGATCGAGCTACTGGAAGCTGTTGCCGCACAGGTAGGCATTGCCTTGGCGCAAGCGCGGCTTCTAGAGCAGGAAATCCATCAGCGCGAGCTGCTCACCGAACAAAACCTCATCCTGGAAGAAGAACGCCGTGCTGCGGATGCTGCCAACACCGCCAAAGGAGAATTTCTGGCAATGATGAGCCACGAAATTCGCACGCCGATGAATGCTGTGATTGGCATGACCGGGCTGCTACTCGATACGCCCCTGACCGCAGAACAACAATCCTTCGCCAGAACCATCCGCACCAGCGGCGATGCACTGTTGACTATCATCAACGATATTCTAGATTTCTCTAAAATTGAATCGGGCAAGCTAGAGCTAGAGCAGCAGTCGTTTAGCCTCCGCACCTGTATTGAAGAATCACTCGATCTGGTTGCCTCCAAAGCCGCCGAGAAAGGCTTAGAGATTGCCTATGTAATCGATCCTGAGATGCCTGATCTCTTCACAGGAGATACCACTCGCCTGCGGCAAATTTTGGTGAACCTGCTCAGTAATGCAGTCAAATTTACCCACACGGGAGAAGTTACCGTGGGAGTGGCAGCGCGAGAACTGCACGATGGGGAAGCGCCAACCTATGCCTTGCGCTTTGCAGTTAAAGATACTGGCATTGGCATTCCACCAGACCGCCTCGATCGGTTGTTTCGTCCGTTCACCCAAATTGACTCTTCCATTACCCGTACCTATGGCGGGACGGGCTTGGGGTTAGTGATCAGCCAGCGCCTCAGCGAGCTGATGGGCGGTCGGATCTGGGTAGACAGCGAAGTTGGGGTGGGATCTACCTTTTATGTGTCGATCGTCGTTCCCCTTGCAGGACAATCGAAGTCTACAGCAGAAATTGATTTGACAGCACTCCAAGGCAAACGATTGCTAATTGTTGACGACAACGCTACTTACCGCAAAGCGTTAACCATGCAGGCACAGTTTTGGGGAATGAAGGCAACTGCCGTTGGCTCTGGAAACTGCGCATTGGAAGTGATTCAGCAGAACTCGTTTGATCTGTTAGTTTTAGATGCGAAGATGCCCGATCTGGACGGGCTAACGCTGGCTGGAGCGATCCGCCAACATCCTCACTTCCGGGAAACTCCGCTGATTCTGCTGACCCCGATCGGCAAGTCGGAATCTACATTAGGTGCTAAGAGCATTAAAGTAGCTGCCTATTTGAATAAACCGCTGAAGTACAACCAGCTCGCTCAAGTTCTCATTCGGGTACTCAATGGTCAAACGCAGGCTACGCCAGCCACACCGCTTCAATCTGCTGAACCGCTAGGAACACGCCATCCCCTCCGTATCTTGCTGGCAGAAGACCACTTGGTCAACCAGAAAATGGCACTGCTGATTCTCCAGCGTTTAGGCTACCGGGCTGATGTAGCCAGTAATGGCATAGAGGTGCTAGGGGCGCTGCGTCGGCAACCCTATGACCTGGTGCTGATGGATGTCCAGATGCCAGAAATGGATGGGCTGAGCGCCACGCGGCGCATTTGTCAGGAATGGCAAGTCCGCCCTCGGATTGTGGCAATGACTGCCAATGCCATGCAGGGCGATCGCCAGCGCTGCCTTGATGCAGGCATGGATGACTACATCACTAAACCCATTCGCGTAAACGAGCTAGTGCAAGTTTTAGAAAAAGCTCAACCCTTGACCGACGACTCAAACCGAACTTCTCAAGCCTCCTCACTTTTAGTCTCCACGTTCGACACGCTCCAAGACGTGCGAAGGAATGCAGGCGCAGACAACCCTAAAGACTGGATCGAGATTATCGATTGTTATCTAGAGGAATCACCGAAGCTGCTCCATCTTCTTCAGGAAGCTCTAGCGCAGGCAGATTTAACTACTCTACGGCGGACTGCTCATACCTTGAAGGCCGGGAGTGCTACTTTGGGAGCACAGTCGCTCGCTCATTTGTGCAAACAGCTAGAAGCTATGCTGCAGTCTGACGAAATCCCTAACGCTGCAAGCGACTACGTTTGCCAGATCGAAGCCGAATATGACAAGGTGCAAATTGCTTTAAGCTTAGAGCGATCGCGCTGCCGATCTCAAGAATTGGAATTTGAGTAGATTAGCATTTTGTGCATATCGCACACTAGCTAGAGAGGTGAGTATCTACTAGAGAGGTAAGTACCTGCTAGCCATCCCACCTACTACATATTCCTGACGTTTTTGGCTACCCCTTCTGATTTTGCGATCGAAACCGCCCTTCTACAAAGCCACGCTTTTTCCCGTGCTTCGTTTCGCGATTGCTGACTCGTTCTCGCCACATCCGAAAGCTAGACGGCTTCATTTCGCGCCGCATCAGCCCAATCACCTGCGTTTCGTTTAAACCGAACTGCGTTTTGATTGCTTCAAAGGGCGTTCGGTCTTCCCATGCCATCTCTATTACCCGATTGAGGGTTTCACTATCTAGCTCTGGTAGCTTCATAATTCGACTTTAAACTCTTAGCAACCGCCCAGCAGTTAGATGCAGGCGTTGTTGGGGGAACAGTGTGCCTACAAAAATGCTCTAACTGTAATGGAGACAAGGGTATGGAGACAGCTATAGTTTGTGGGTTGTCCCAAGTCGCCCCATTTCCTCGCTCCCTGTAATAGCTACTTTAGCAACAAAGCTTAAGAAAGCATCTTTGCCGCATGTGAGAAGCCTTTTAATACTTTTGACATATCTACTTCACACGCAGTGCCCCCGCTTTTGGCTACAATTCAGCCGAATTGATCACAATAGCGATCGGCGATAAATTGCGCTATACCAAGTCAGCAAGGTAGGAGCTGGCGATCGCCGTCTCTCGATGTTTAAATCTGCCCCCTCTAAGGTTTCATGATCTCTGTCGAACACCTCAACAAACTTTACGGCAGCACCGCCGCCATCAAAGATGTCACCTTTGAAGTAGAAAAAGGCGAGATTCTAGGCTTTTTGGGACCGAATGGTGCAGGCAAAACCACAACGATGCGAATTCTGACTGGCTATTTGCCTGCTACCAGCGGCACTGCAAAAATCGCTGGGTTTGATGTCCACGACGACTCGATGGCAGTCCGCAAGCGGATTGGCTATCTGCCAGAAACGCCGCCGCTCTATCCGGATATGACCGTTGAAGGATTTCTACATTTTGTGGCGCGCATTAAAGGAGTAGCGGCAGGCGATCGCGTCAAGCGAGTTGAAATGGCGTTGAAGCGCTGCAATCTACTAGAGAAGCGCAAAATTTTGATTCGCAAGCTGTCCAAAGGGTTTCGCCAGCGAGTTGGCATTGCTCAGGCGATCGTCCACGATCCGCCCGCTATTATTTTGGACGAACCGACAGTGGGGCTCGATCCGCGCCAGATCATTGATGTGCGAAACCTGATCAAAAGTTTGGCAGGAGAGCATACCATCATTCTCTCGACGCACATTTTGCCAGAAGTCAGCATGACCTGTAGCCGCGTGGCGATCATCAACCGGGGTCAGGTGGTGGCAACCAACACACCCGCCCAGCTAGTGGCACAGCTTAATAGCGGCGTGGGCTATGAGCTAGAAGTGGAAGGCAACGCCAAGATGCTGCCCTCGCTGCTGGCTCCGCTGGATGGCATCAAGTCGGTAAACATCGAGACAATCGACAACTCCACCGATCGCCATCAGGTAAAGATTGCGCTAGAGCCAAACAGCGATCCGGGTCGGGCGATTGCGGCAGCTGTAGTGGGCAGCGGCTTCGGACTCTATGAAATGAAGCGATCGCGCATCAGCCTTGAAGAAGTCTTCTTAGAGCTAACCACCGAAGAAAAACCGCTAGACGACCCTGCCCCTCCGCTTCCCCTCCCTTCTACCCCCACCCAAGGAGATGCCGCCTAATGGGAATTATCCTCGCCAACATCATCGCCATCTACCGGCGGGAACTGCAAAGCTACTTCGCCTCGCCTTTCGCCTATGCGATTGCTGGTATTTTTTGGATTTTGAGCGGCTTCTTCTTCGTTGCCATTTTGATGGCTCAAGGTGGTCTGCTTTCTCAAGTGGCAATGCGCGATCAAATGGGCATTACCGACCCGCCGATCGATGTTGCCTACGAATTTCTCAACGCTTTTTTGGGAGTGCTGGCATCGATCGCGCTGTTTATTTTGCCAGTGCTGTCGATGGGGCTTTACACCGAAGAACGCAAGCGCGGCACGTTGGAGCTGCTTGCCACATCCCCCGTGACCAATTGGGCGGTTGCGTTGGGTAAGCTGCTTGCCGTTGTCACTTTCTTCCTGACGATGGTGCTGCCGCTTCTGGTATATGAATCTGTTGCTTTAGGAGCCTCTGATCCACCCGTGCAGCCTGCTGTGTTTCTGCTGGGGCATCTGGGCTTAGTGTTGCTGGCGGCGGCAGTGCTGTCGCTGGGAATGTTCATCTCTTCGCTCACAGACAGCACCATCCTGGCAGCCATTCTTACCTTTGCCCTTGTGTTGTTTCTTTGGGTGATCGATCTGGTTGCCAGCAGCATCAGCGGACCGGTAGGTGAAGCGCTCAACCACCTCTCGCTGCTCAAAAGCTATGGCAACTTTACCCAAGGCATTCTGGACAGCAGCAGCGTCATTGTTTTCCTGAGCTACATTGCCCTTGGGCTATTCCTAACAGCGCAGTCTGTCGAAGCTTTTCGATTCCAACGATCGTAGATCGTGACAGCTAAACTTCAGACTCCAAACCTAGATTCTTGTTCGCCTTCTGCACTTTTTGCTTTCTGCCTTCTGCATTAAGTGGGCTGCCCTCTCGCTTCTACTCCTCTACCTCCTATGAAAAAAGCCCGTCTCAACTGGAAAACTTTCAAATACTTGTTCTGGCTCGGCCCTATGCTGATTGTCATGGGGCTGTCTGCGGCAGCTGTGTTGGGCAGTTGGGGGGTGGTGCCATCTGGGTTAGCAGTGGCAGGGCTGGCGGTAATTGCAGCTTGGCTTGTGCTTGAAAGCGCTGCTCAGCCCAGTTTTTGGGGACGGCGATCGACCCAGGCAGGTGCAAATGTCTTGCTGTCTACGCTGGCGATTCTGGCGATCTTTGGCATGGTCAACTTCCTGGGGGTACGCTACTCCTCCCGGATAGACTTGACCGAGAACCAAATTTATACCCTCGCACCGCAGTCTCAGCAAGTGGTGCAGAGCCTCCGGCAGCCTGCCAAAGCCTGGTTGTTTAGCTCCTCGCTTGACCCGATCGATCGGGGATTGCTAGAGAACTACCGCAGGCGCAGCAATCAGTTTAGCTATGAGGCTGTTGACCCCCAGGCAAAACCAGGGATAGCCCGGGAGTTTGGGGTTCAGTCAGTTGGGGAGGTGTATTTAGAAACGGGCGGCAAGCGGCGCTTTGTCCAGTCCATTACCCCTCAGGAGCGGCTATCTGAACGCAGATTGACCAATGCGCTGGTGCAAGTCAGCACTGCTCAAGCTCAGAAAGTCTACTTTCTGCAGGGACACGGCGAAAAACCGTTGACCGCAGGTGAGGGTGGGCTATCTCAGGCGAGCAAACGCCTTGGTGAAGAAAGCTTTGAGCCGCAGCCGCTCAATCTGGCAGAGAATCCAACTGTGCCTGAAGATGCGGCGGTTGTGGTGGTGGCGGGAGCGGAGCGCCCTTTGCTTGCTAAAGAGGTGGATGCCCTCAGCGCCTTTTCGCGTCGCAAGAGCGGTCTGATGCTGCTGATCGATCCACAAACTACTCCCCAGCTAGACAAACTGCTGAGTGAATGGGGAGTCCGAGTCAGCGATCGGATTGTCATCGATCCGGCGGGTCAAGCATCGGGTTTGGGTCCTGGCGTGACGATCGTCAACCAGTACGGCGAACACCCGATTACGCGCGGCTTTGGCAATGGCTTTTCGTTTTATCCGCTGGCGCTGCCGCTGGAGGTGACGCCTGTTGAAGGAGTGCAAGCTACACCGCTGATCTACTCGAGCGATCGCACTACTGCCCAGCGAGTTGGTGAGGATGGCGAACTCCAGTTTGATGCGGCCACTGATCCCAAAGGACCCTTCAATCTAGGAACAGCGCTGACCCGCGCAACCAGACCAGAAGCCCCTAGCCCTGAAGCTAGCCCCAGCCCTACTGCTTCCCCTGCTCCCAGTTCTGAAGCTAGCCCCAGCCCTGCTTCCCCTACTCCAGAGGCAGCTAGCCCCAGCCCTGCTTCTCCCTCGCCTTCCCCCTCCTCCTCGCCTGCTCCTTCTCCAGCGGCTGATGCTGATGCCCAAGCGCGGCTTGTGATCATTGGCAATTCTGGCTTTGCGACCGATGGACGATTCGACCAGCAGCTCAACGGCGATCTATTCCTAAACGCGATGAGCTGGCTGAGCCAGCGTGATGATGAAGCGCTCTCGATTCGCCCTAAAGAAGTTACCAGTCGCCGCATTCTGCTGTCGCCGGAACAACAGACAACTACCGCTTTGATTGCCTTAGCGCTGCTGCCAGCGATCGGCTTTGGTACTGCTGCCTTTGTGTGGTGGCGGAGAAGGTAAACAAAGTTTTAGCCTGATTGCTCTCCTTCATCTTTCATCCCTCGCCATGAAACTTAAGCCCTCTACTCTATTTTTTGTCTTAGCTGCGCTTCTGCTAGGGGGTGTGGTGCTGGTGGTGCAGTCGCAGTCGCCGCCTGCTCAGGAGGCACAGCAGTCGGAGCCGCAGAATTTGTTTGCGTTTCAAGAGGGCCAGGTGAAGACGTTGACGCTGCAAACGCAGTTACGATCGCTAAAGTTTGAGCGGGATAAAGATGGCAAGTGGCAAATGCTGGAGCCAGATAAAGTACCTGCCAGCGACGCGTCGATCGCCTTTCTGCTGAATCAAGTTGCGACCGGCAAGAGCCAGCGATCCTTTACGGTGAAGGGGGGCGAGCGGGAAGAGTACAGCTTCCATCAGCCGCTAGCGACGATCGAGGTGACGCTCAATAATCAAGAGACGCATAAACTGATCTTGGGCGGCTACGACTTTAACCGCAGCAATCTCTATGCCTTGGCTGATCCGCCTGCCGACTCGCAGGCAGACTTGAAGGTGCTGCTGGTGTCTCCTAACTTCGAAAATGCTGTCAGCCGCCCTCTAGCAGATTGGAAAGCTACGGCTGCATCACCCAGCCCTGCTTCTCCTGATGCTCCCAGCCCTGCTTCTCCTGATGCAGCCGCTCCGCCTAGCCCTGCTCCTTCTGCAACGGTTTCGCCCGCTGAAAGCCCTTCGCCTGAAAGCGCTGCGCCAGCCGCTTCACCCAATGCTGCGCCTACTGCGCCAGCGGAATAGGCGAGTCCGGCTGGCGCACGTGATCGTAGGCATCTCCGTGAAATTACTTATTTTTAGGCTTCTCAGCTTTCATGATTCTGTGAACTCTGCGTAAATTCCGCAAGAATTTCTTGTAGTTGGGAGATGAGACTAGGCATCCTGGATTTGCCGTTCACTTAAATTCTCCGAAGCTATGGAACGCGATCGCGTGGGAGGCTCGCTTGTTCAGGCAAAAAACTTAGGAACTTTGGGCAGCAAGCCTAGTGTGTTTCGAGATTTTGTCGGTAAATCGGATTTGTCTGACCTATACCGAGTTCAGATTGGCAGCCGTAGTCGCTTCAAGCTGAATTTAGACGGGCTAGGCAAGGCGGCAGGGGTCGGCGTTGAAATATTTAAACTAAAGGGTTCAGCCCAGAAAGTTGTAAAAGCGCTCGGTCAGACTGACCTGAGCCAACTTAAGGCAAAAGACCTTGCCAAGCTTACCTATGTGGCGCGCTCGGTTACTGGCAAGGGCAGCTATTCGCTTAACCGTGTTTTGTCAGCAGGTGGATACTACGTTCGACTATTGCCACGCCAAGGCAGCACTGCCTACAGGATCAGCGTTTCTGCTAGTCCGTTGTCCGCTAACTCAGGAAATACTGGTGGCACTCTACCCCCAGCGACAATATTCCCAGCTCCCGTGCGGCTTCAGCTGACCCAGAGTTGGATCAAGCAGTTTGGAACAGCCAGCAACGATTATGCCTATGGTGTGTCGATCGCTGGGGACAACCTTTACCTGTCGGGTTCTACCGAAGGTAGCTTAGCGGGCGCTAACAAAGGAAGCCGCGACAGCTTTGCTGCCTTATACAAAACGAATGGAATAGCCCAATGGGTACGGCAGTTTGGGGCAGCAGGGCTAGATATTGCCACAGGAATTGCCACTGATGCTACAGGCAACTACTTCGTGGGTGGAGTCAATGCTTCAACGGGAATCTTGCCTGATTCCAGCGGCTATGTCAAAAAATACGATCGTGATGGCACAGAAGCTTGGCAGCAAGACCTCAAAGGAGCGATCAGCGCTGAGGCGATTGCTGCCCTTAAAACAGATGCCGCTGGCAATAGCTATGCGGCTGGTTTTTCTAAGGGAATCCCTGGATTTTCTGCAGCTCAAGCTTATGTTGCGAAGTACGATACGACAGGTAAGCTGGTTTGGTCGGATCAATCTACCCCTGCTCGGTCTAGCAGCGCCACCAGCATGGTGATTGATGCCAGCGGCGATGTCTACATTGCTGGAATTACTAACGCGACTTTAACCACAGATACCAACAATCCGTTTACCGGCGGCGATGTCTTCTTTGCCAAATACAGTAATGCTGGCAGAAAACTGTGGGACAAGACGATCGCTTCTGCAGGAGCAGAATACGCCCGTGGCATTGCAGTTGATGCAGCGGGAAATATTTACCTCACGGGGCAAACAGATGGGACGCTGCCGGGGCAGGCAAGTGCAGGCGGGGTAGACAGCTTTGTTGCTAAATATGACACTAATGGCAATCAGCAGTGGCTCAAGCAGTTTGGCACGGCAGCCCTGGATGAAGGACAGGGAATTGCCTTCAGCAATAACATGGTCTATTTAACAGGAGAAACTAGAGGCGGCATTTTTGACAATGCTCCGTTGGGCGGTGGGGATGCCTGGATCGCCGCATTCGACAGTGACGGTCGTTTAGCCGGCAGCACCCAGATTGGCACAAACCAAGACGACGAAGCTTACAACATTGCAGCGGATGCAGCGGGTGATATCTATCTTGTTGGACAGACGCAAGGCGCATTTGCGGGCGTATCCCAGCAGGGCAACTATGATGTTTGGGTTGCTAAATATGGTGTGGCTCGCGGGGTTAAGGACAACCAAACCCGCTAAGAGTAGCCAAACAAGGTAATAGCACTGAGCAAATGTAACCCAGCACCATTGCCCGATCGCCCTTCGCAAGAATCACACAGTCGTTGCTCCTGAAATCTCGGTAGAATAGGGTGCTGCCAAATCTAAAGAATTCATGAGTTCTTCGTCCTCAACCAATGCCTTAGAATCGCTTCAGACTGAGATTGGTGAATTGCTGGAACAGTTACCCCACCTCAAGCACGGAGAGCTGATCCAGCAGGCGCTAACGACCCTAGTCCGGATGGCGGAGGTGGAAGCCGATCGCCTCGATTGGAAGATCCTCAACGCTTCGCTGCAAGACATGGAACGGGCGTTTCGCGTGTTCTATCCCTATCGCCATGTTCGCAAGATCGCCATTTTTGGTTCTGCCCGAACGCCGCGCACTCACCCTGCCTACAAGATGACCGAAGAATTTGCCCATGTGATTGCTCAGCAGGGCTTCATGGTGATGACGGGCGGCGGGCCTGGCATTATGCAGGCGGGCAATGAAGGTGCAGGCGTGGAAAATTCCTTTGGGCTCAATATCCAGCTGCCGTTTGAGCAAGGGTCGAATTCCGTGATGGAAGGCGACAGCAAGCTGATCAATTTCAAGTATTTCTTTACCCGCAAGCTGTTTTTCCTGCGGGAAACAGATGCCGTAGTCGGCTTACCGGGCGGCTTTGGCACTCAGGATGAAACGTTTGAGTGTTTGACGCTCATGCAAACGGGCAAATCTGGCTTGCTGCCTGTGGTGCTGCTTGATCCACCCGGTGATGATTACTGGAAGAGCTGGGATGCTTACCTGCGCGATCGCCTGTTGACAGAAGGGTTAATCAGTCCGGCAGATCTGAATTTGTATACAATTACCGATCGGGTGGATGTAGCCTGTGAGACGATCACCAGCTTCTATCGAGTGTTCCACTCCAGCCGTTATGTAGGCGAGCAACTCGTGCTGCGGCTTAACTCTGCGCTTTCCCAGGCAGATGTAGACTCGCTCAATGAAAACTTTAGCGATCTGCTGGTTAAAGGGCAGATCGTCCAGAGCCAGGCTCTGCCTCAGGAAGCCGCTGATGAAACAACTAATTTGCCGCGCCTGATCTTCCACTTCAATCAGCGGGATTTGGGTCGCTTGTATCAGATGATCAACGTGATTAATCAAATGGGCATGGATGCTCCCGAATCAACCCATCCAGAGCAGAAGTGAGGCAATTTGCTGGTTGGATAGTCCAATTATCCTATTCATCCGGTAGCCTCAGCGGACAGCTTCATGCTGCTTAGATCCAGGCATTTAGCTCTGTTTACTAAAAACCTGTTGCTGAAGACTGGAAACGATCGCTACAGTTCAACGGCTGTCTCCCCTCTAAGGAGGTAGACAGAACCCCCTAAACACCAGACAATCCACCCAGTCCCTTTAAAGCGCTACTCGCTCCATCTGCCGCCCATGTCAATTATTTCTGTGCAAAACCTGAACAAGGTTTACCCGGTAGCCGTTAAAGAACCAGGACTGCGAGGGACGCTGGTTCACTTCTTTAAACGCACTTATCGATCGATCGCGGCGGTACAATCCGTTTCATTCCAAATTGAACCCGGAGAAGTGGTTGGGTTTTTGGGCGCAAACGGAGCCGGAAAAACCACTACGCTAAAAATGCTAACCGGACTGATTCATCCATCTAGCGGCAGCATCACCGTTGCAGGACATGTACCCTTCAAGCGCGAGCAAGATTTTCTGCAAAAAATTACGCTGGTGATGGGGCAAAAGCAGCAGCTCATTTGGGATCTACCGGCTCTAGATTCATTGCGGATTAATGCGGCAGTCTATGGCATAAGCGATCGAGACTTCCGCCAGCGCGTGGGCGAACTGAGCGACATGCTTGCCCTAGAAGATAAACTCTCGCAGCCCGTCCGCAAGCTATCGCTGGGCGAACGCATGAAAGCCGAGCTACTGGCTGCGCTGATTCACCGCCCCAAAGTGCTGTTTCTCGATGAGCCAACGCTGGGCTTAGATGTGAACGCCCAAGTCAGCGTTCGCGAGTTTCTGCGAGAATACAACCAGCGCTATCAAGCCACTGTGCTGCTGACTAGCCACTACATGGCAGACATTACAGCACTCTGTCAGCGCGTTTTGGTCATCCGAGCGGGGCAACTGATCTACGACGGCAGCTTAGATGGGCTGCTAGAACGTTTTGCCCCCTGCCGCGAGATCATTGTGGAGCTAGTTGAGGCACGATCGCCCGCCGAGCTTCAGTCTTATGGCGATCTGGGTGAAGTCGATGTAGACGGTCGTGTAGTTCGGATCATTGTTCCGCAGGAAAAGCTGACGCATACCCTCTCACGCGTCCTCGCTAATCTGGAAGTGGCAGATTTGAAGGTCACAGAGCCGCCGATCGAAGAAGTGATCGGGCAGGTGTTTACCGCTGGAACAACGGCGGCAGGAAGGACAGGGCGATGAGGCAGCGAAAATTCTAAACTATTGGGCTATCGAGCGCTAACCCCGCTCGCTTTTCTTTCCACCAATTCTTGCTCTATCCGCCTTTATTCCTTCTCCACTCATGTTCCGCACTGCCAAAACTCTTCTCTTCGTCTACTATGCCTACATGCTGGAATACCGGGCAGAGCTGTTCTTTTGGGTGCTGTCGGGTAGCTTGCCGATTATTTTGATGGGTGTTTGGGTGCAGGCTTCGCAGCAGGGGCAGTTTGGGCTGTCGCCGTTAGATTTTGTTCGCTACTTTATTGCAGTCTTCTTCGTACGGCAATTCAGCATCGTTTGGGTGATTTGGGAATTTGAGCGAGAGATCGTCGAGGGAAAACTATCGTTTCGGCTGCTGCAGCCGCTGGATCCGGGTTGGCATCATTTTGCTTCGCATCTAGCAGAGCGATTGGCTCGGTTGCCGTTCGCAGTTGCCCTTTTGGTGTTGTTCTTTGTCCTCTATCCGCAGGCAGCCTGGGCTCCTAGCCTGACTCAAATTCTGCTCTGTATTTTGGCAGTGACGCTGGCGTTTATTTTGCGCTTTGTGTCGCAGTATGCCTTTGCCATGATGGCGTTCTGGATTGAACGCGCCAATGCGATCGAGTCTTTCTGGTTTCTGTTCTACTTATTCCTATCTGGGCTGATTGCACCGCTGGAAGTGTTTCCACCGCTCGTTCGGCAAATTGCCCTTTGGACACCCTTTCCTTATCTAATCGATTTTCCAGCTAGCATTCTGGTGGGGCTGCCGGTTAATTTGGGTCAAGGTTTTCTGGCAATGCTCGGCTGGATTGCTGTATTTTGGGTGCTGAATCGTTGGCTGTGGCGAAGGGGGCTGAAACAGTATTCGGGGATGGGCGCATAGGTTTAAGCAAGCTAGGTTCAAGCAACCTAGGCTCAAGCGGGCTAAAAGTCTGGATCTGGATAGCGCATTAGCCAGTTCAGCGGATAGCGGCGCGTACCAAGGCGCTTGTCTTTGATCTGGGCATGTTCACCTTGAATATCTATCACATCCCAGATAGCAATCAAGTCTGCTGAATTGAGCTGCGGTTTGGGCAGGAGGATAACGCGATCGCCCACTCTGGGAATCGGATTGTCTAAGGTAGACTGAGCAATTTCTTCTAAATCGTTTTGCAGGTCTGCCTGCATCTCTTCTTCTACATCAAGCGAATCCATTTCAGCGGCAGTTGCGTCTGCCTCGGCTGTGGGTTCGGCTACAGGATCTTCGGTCGTTTGCCGAGTCAGCGGCAGCGCTGGCATTGGGGCAGGTTCGCTCGGGGCGACCGCTGCCTGAGTACCGTTTGATGAGGCGGTGCGAATTTGCTTTAGCCTTAGCTTTTGCTCGTCAGAAATAGCAGCCCAAACTTGGCGTTTCTGAGCCAGCGTGAGCGTTTCGAGCAGCGCCAATTCTTCCGCAGTTTCGATCGCCGCTACAATGTCCAGTACCGTATTCAAACTGGACTCATCAAGCAATTCTGCGGTTTCAGGAGCGTCAGATGGTGAGCGAGGCTGGACATCCTCAGGATTTGGCATAGTCCAGACAGAGGAGGAGTGAGGCACGATGAAATCAGCGATCGAGCGTGAGTGCTTACTCTTCTATTGTCGATCGGGATATAGAGGATTGCCCACTTCGGATCTCCTCATGCCTTGACTTAGCGCCTTTTGCGACGAGACTCAGCAGAGCAGGGCTGATGCAAATCCTCTAGTCCTAGCGTATTGCCTAGCGAGGTGGTGTGCATCTGCGCTATTTCTGGCTAAGGACATTGGCAAAACTTGATCCGGTGCTGCCTGTTGCAACCCAGAGAACGGCTCTGGCTCCGTCGCGAATGGCTTTGTTGAGAGGTTCGGGCGATCGCTGGGAGGGCACTTCCACTGTTCTAAAATCGATGCCGCGACTTCCCAAAACAATTTCGCCAATCACCGAAGCGCGGCGCATGTGGTAGTCGGAGGTGATCAGGTAAATGCTGTGAATGTCCTGCGCCTTGAACTGATCGACCAGCGTGGTGAAGTTGGTGACGGTATCAACGGCGCGATAGTCCAGATGCAGACGCTCGGGCGAAATGCCTGCTTCCTGAAAAACCCACTCAGCATATTCAGGGTTGCTGCCCGACGAAATCCACACGGGTAGGTCAGGATGCGCTTGTGCGAAGCTGGCAGCAAACTTTTCGCGTTCTATAGAACCGCCCAGCACTAAAACTGCTTGGGGCGGATGGAGAAAGCTTTCAAGCTGTTTGTACCCTAAGCCCAGCAATATCAAAGCTACTAAGGCGATGAGGGATTTGCGGCAAACGCGAATGAACCGTTTCAACAGAGAGGGGCGCTTGTGAGCAGCGGAAACCGAAGTCGATCGCATAAACACGAATTCAACGAGAACTGGATGCAGCAACATCAGCAATAGCTTACAGCACTCCTCCGAAATTGTGCGTAAATTCAAACCAAGTTTTGGCTCTGCAGCGTTGCGTTACCCCAATCCAGTCACTCAAACGTCAGTCGATAAGCCACTCTCATCAAAAGCTACAATCACTACGGTGATGTTATCTCGGCCACCTTTGTCCTTCGCAGCATCAACCAGCGCCACAGCAGCCCGATCGCACGATCGAATTGTCTTGAGCTGGTGGGCGATCAGATGGTCAGAAAGTTCTTCGGTTAAGCCATCGCTACAGAGGAGGAGGCGATCATTGGCTTGGAGATCAAACTGCTGAACATCAATTTGGCGGAGGTCTTCCCGCCCTAAGCACTTAGACAAGATATGTCGCCAGGGGTGAATGCGAGCCTGATCGGGGGTGATATCGCCCATCCGCATTGCCCGCGCCACCCAGGTGTGGTCTTCGGTAATCTGCTGCAGTTTGGCTCCGCGCAGTCGGTAAAGGCGAGAGTCGCCAATGTGGGCGCACCAGGGTTGCTCCTGCCGCAGCATCACCACAACGGCTGTCGTGCCCATATCCGATCTTTCTGGGTGCGTTGCCTGGTCTTGTAAAATAGCTTGGTTGGCTTTCAAAAAAGCAGTTTCCAGCAGCGCCTGCGAAGATTCTTCTGAGTCCCAAGCTTCACTGAGGCAACTCTGGATAGCCTGCGTTGCTAAACGGCTAGCTTCTTGCCCGCCTGCATGCCCGCCCATGCCATCTGCCACGACAAAGAATCGACCGTCTGGATCGATAAAGTAGTCATCCTGATTGACTGCTCTCAGAAGCCCCGGATCGGTAAGACCCGTGAAGAAACGTTTCATGTTTGCGCTATCGGCATCATTGTCCTACTTGTAGTTTAGTTGCTGAAGGCGATGCCCCTGCCAACTCAGCAAAGCTGTGTCTCAACCGGATGAAGGGTTAAAACATCCGATCGTATCGATCTAGCCGCATCATCAGCCGGATCAGCGCGAACGCAGCAAACGCCGCGATTGCCGCTGCCAGTCCAGCCAGCCAAAGGTAATGATTTACCAGGAGGATGGTGGCAGATAGCGTAAATGCCCCTACCAGTAAAGTATAGTTAGTTCCCATGTTGACGCTACTGATCCGCCGCAGGAGCCGATCGGATTCAGTCGATCGTACCCGCAATCGGACGTCACCGCGTTCTAGCTTGTCGAGGGTGTCTTCGATGCGGCGGGGCAAGCCTAGAGCTGTGCTGCTAACTTGCGCTGCCTGCCGTCCCAGTTCGCCCAGCAAACTTTCAGATATTCCGTTGTGAGAGCCGTTTCCATTACTCATAAGCTGCATTGCAAACGGTTGTGCAACCTCCATAAAGTTAAATTCTGGGTCTAGCCCCTTGCCAACGCCCTCCAGCGTAGAAAAAGCGCGCATTACAAAGGTAAACGTGGCCGGAAAGCGGAAGGGCTGATCATAAGCAATTTCGTAGAGGTCGTCGCTGATCGCCGTAATCGACTGGTGCTCAAATGGCTTATCCATGAAGTGATCCAGCATGAACTGAACCGATCGCCGCACCGGACCCATATCTTCAGCTTCTGCCAATGCCCCCAGCGCCACCAGCGAAGTAACAACACGATCGGCATCCTTCTGGGCAATACCAAAAAACGTATCCATCAGCCGTTCTCGCGTCACCGGCTGCACCTGCCCCATCATGCCAAAGTCATAGAAGATTAGCGCTCCCTCTGGGCTGACTGCAATATTGCCGGGATGCGGGTCAGCATGGAAAAAGCCATTGTGCAGAAGCTGATGCAGATAAGACTTAGCTCCTAGCCTTGCCAAGGCTTTACGATCGAGCCCGGCAGCCTCTAGCGCTTCGTAGTGGCTAATTTTGATACCGGGCATATATTCCAGCGTTAGCACCCGTGGGGAGCTGTAGCGCCAGTAAATACGCGGTACTTTCACCCAGTCTTCACCCCGGAAGTTGCGCCGGAAAGTATCAGCGTTGCGCCCCTCATTCAGATACTCGATCTCTTCCCAAAGGATTTTGCAGCATTCGCCGTAAATACCCATCCAGTCTCGCCCACGCCCCCACTCCCGATGGTTTTGGAAGTAGCGCGCAATGCCCTTGAGAATCGCCAGGTCGATTGTAAAGAGCTTTTTTAAGCCCGGTCGCTGTACCTTGACGACTACTTCTTCGCCGGAATAGAGCTGAGCCCGGTGAACCTGACCCAAACTAGCAGCCGCGATCGGAATCGGGTCAAAATTGCGGTATAGCTCAGGAATTGTTTTGCCAAAATCTTGCCGAACGATGGCTTCTACCTGCTCGTAGCTAAAGGCAGGAACTTTGTCTTGCAGCTTAGACAATTCTTCGACATACTCGATCGGAAATAGATCGGCGCGAGTTGAGAAGAGCTGACCTATCTTGATGAACGTGGGTCCCAATTCCAGCAGCGTTTCTCGAATCCAGATGGCTAGCTCCCGCCGTCGTTTCGCTTTTTTCTCTTCGGTGATACCACCCGTATAAGACCAAGACTTGTTGAATGCCCATCGCGCAGCTAGCAGCTTCAGCACAAATGACCAAATGTCAATGTAGCGGCGGCGGCGCGAATAGTTCTCGCGGCTCCAACGGTAGGCCTTGCCGCCATAGGGTTTGACGGGGTAGGTGGGGATAACTTGACGATCGTCCTCTTGCATGGGCGGCTGAGTTCCAGATGGCGTATCTAAGCGATCGAAGGACGACCGCACCCCCTCAGGATCGAGCAACGGGTTAGAGTCATCAAACAGAGCAGTCACTTAGGCAGGTGAGGGGTGAAGGAGGTGGCTTGTTAGACGGAGCAGTGAGACTGGAGGCTATCCCAGGTTTAACTAGGGACATGCCGCCTTACTGCGAAATGCGATTGCGGTAGCGCTGGAGTTCGGCTCTGAGGTGGGCAACTTCAGCTCTCAGGTCGTCGATCATAGCTTGCAGATCTTCAGATTTGTTGCCAACTGGTACGATCGCCGTCGATCGCCCCTGCATTGCCAGCTCTTCAGCACGATTAGCCCGCTCCAACACCTCGTCAGTAAACTGCCGCAGCCGCTCCCGCTGTTCAGCGTCAAATTTACCCAGTTCACTCAGCGCATTTGTGACGGAGTTTTCGAGCTGCTCGCCAAGGGCTTCAGCGATCGCCCGCCCCACGAAAAACGCATGGACCAGAGAATTACTCATAAAGAAAGTTTGCGTATACCTGCGAAGAATTATAACGTGTCGATTGGCTGGCAAGCATTGCCAATTAGAGGTAAACCAGAGGATAAAGTAACAAATTTGCTCTACTCAAAACGTTCTCATCTCCATGCGCCATCTCCTCCATTGGCTTGAAACACACTGGGTTACGCCTGCCTACAGCGGTTGTCTACTGGCTGGGCTAGCCCTCTTCTTCTTTGGGGCAGCAACCAACACAATGGCAGGCTGGCTGTACGTAATTAGCGGTGTAATCTTAGCGCTGTTAGCAATTGGTGCGATTTTGCCCTCCCGATCGCTCCGCCAGCTCCGGGTCCGTCGCCATGAAATTGTTCCTGTAAGCGCTGGCGAAGCCTTGACGGTTGAGGTCCACCTTGAAAATCTCAGTCCGCAGCCGCAAACCTTGCTTCAGGTGCGAGATGAACTACCCACGCAGCTAGGAAAGCCCATGGAGCAGGCGATCGAGGTGATATTACCGCGCAGTATACATATTTGGCGCTACGGATTACCGGACCAACGGCGTGGTGTTTATCGTTGGCAAACGATCGGGCTGCGAACGGCTGCTCCACTAGGCTTATTTTGGTGCCAGCGGCAGCGGCGGGCAAAAGCGATCGCAGTTGTTTACCCGATGGTCCTATCCCTGACTCAGTGTCCTTTAGTAGACGAGATGGGGCAAGATACCAGCCAACAGCTACTGAGCGCAACTCAAGCACAAGCCGCTAGTGAAGGGCTAACACGCACTCTCCGCCCCTACCGCTGGGGTGACTCGATTCGCCTAGTACACTGGAAGACGAGCGCCCGCTATGGCGATCTGCGGGTGCGAGAATTGGAGACCTATACCGGTGGACAAGAGCTGGTGATTGCGCTGGACACCTGCAGCTCTTGGGAGCCGGAAGACTTTGAGCAAGCAGTCGTTGCGGCTGCATCCCTTTATTCTTATGCGCGTCAGCGTCACCTGCGCGTCAGCCTTTGGACAGCCGCAACCGATCGTATTCAGGGCGATCAAACAGTTTTGGAAGCACTGGCAGCAACGATTGCCGGAGAACCCCATCGCTCCACACCAAACGTACCGCTGCTCTGGTTAAGCCAAAGCCCCGGTAGCCTTAGGGCTCTGCCGCTCGGGAGCCGCTGGCTGCTTTGGTTCTCGTCTGCGGCAGCGAGCGCCTTGGCGGGAGCTTCGCCTCAGAAGACAGCTCAATCTGTGGGTCGAACGATACAGCCCGATCAGCCTTTACAACTACAGCTGCAATCTTCTGCCCTGTCCCCTACCGCTGCCTTGGAGCAAAACCATGACTGAACCCTCTGACTCTGCTTTTTGGCAAGGCGTTGAGCAATTTAACAACGGTGAGTTTTATGCCTGCCACGACACGCTAGAGGCACTGTGGATGGAGGCAATCGAACCTGACAGAACGTTTTATCAAGGCATATTGCAGGTAGCAGTGGCGCTTTACCATTTGAGCAACCGCAATCTACGGGGAGCCTTGATCCTACTGGGTGAAGGAATCAATCGACTGCGGCGCTACCCTTCTGAGTATGCTGAGATCGATGTTGACCTGCTTTTAGTGCAAAGCATAGAGCTGCTGGCAACGCTGCAGCAGGCAGAACCTGCACAAGTGGAGGCGATCGCACAGCAGGTTGTGGCGTTGCCGACCGGGGGGTCACGGCAGCAGCCTGCGGCTTTGCCTCAGGTTAGCAGGTGCTGAAGGTGGAGGGCTGTGCCACCATTCATCTACAAAATGCACTACAAATAGAGGAGCCTCATAAGCCCTGATTCAATACAGGCGCTCAAGATCTGAAGTGGTGGTTGTCATGCAAGTCTGGATCATCTGTTTAGTTCTGTTTTTTGGCATAGCTGAGTTTTATCAGTGGGCAAAAGGATTATCATTACCAATGCCAGTGCTGATTGCCGCTGGAGTATTGTTGGCAGTCGTCTCTAATCTCCGTTCAGTGCGTGCTGCCTCCACTGTTGCCGCCGCTGCGCCTCAGCCAGCTACCCCGCCAATCGCTGCTTCAGCTCAGCCTGTGGTTCCATCCTCTGCCGCCGATTGCACCACGTCTTCATCGATTTCTTTTACAATCCGTAGCCCGGAAGCGATCGTGGAAGAATAACTCTCGTGCCGCCTGATACAGTAGATTTGTCTCGTTAATTTGTAATTTGTTCGCCTTGGTTTCATGCAAAAGCTCCGCGATATTGTCAATGTTGCTATCAGCTTTATTCTGATCGCGTTTATTGCGACGAGCCTGATTCGGCTGGTCATGTTTTATGTGCAGGGCACTCCTTAAATGAACCTTTTCCTAAGAACACCTCTGTTTCTTGTTCTTGGTAAGCGTAGAAGTTGCGCTGTGCCCCTACTACACTGTTAAAGACTCGTAAAGACTCGGTTGCATCTATGCAGCAGTATGCGGCACAAAGCACCGCAAAACTTGCATATTGAAAGTCGAGATCATAAGTCGGTTCAATTCAATCTAGAGAAGCAGGACTATAAAACATGGCTGACGCATTTTCTCCAGAAGTGAGCGATCGCATCTGTAAACACATGAACGAAGACCACGCAGATGCAGTAGCCCTCTATGCTAAAGCGTTTGGCGGCACTGCCAATGCCCTAGCTGCCCAAATGCTCAAAATAGACCCACAGGGGATGGATCTGCTGGTGCAAACCGAGCAGGAAACGCTGCCTGTGCGAGTCACGTTTGATCACGCACTTCAAGACTCCGAAGATGCCCATCACACCTTGATCGAGATGGTAAAGCAGGCGCGTAAGCAGGCGAACGGGTAGCAAGCAAGATAGTGCAGGAGGAAACCGTCCTCCGTTTAGGGATTAGAAGCTGGGGGAGGCGTAGTAATGAGCGGCGCTGTAGAAGGTGGATTGGGCGCAGAAGGTTGATTGCTGCCGCCAGTTAGCTGCGAGCTAGGTAGGCGCTCAGGCATATTCGAAATCGGTGGCGGTTGATAGGTGGGTTGAGAAAATCTGCTGCCCTGCATTGCCTCTAGCTGACGGGTGCGGGCTTCGGTTTGTAGCTGAAAGACTCGATCGCGCCACTGCTCCACATAGCCATTAGCTTCACTGTAGAGAGCACGCCCCCAGCCGATCTGGTTGGCTTCGCTGATGGCAGCCTGCAGCGAGGCTTCATCGCCTTTGTTGGCGAGGGTAAGGGCACGAGCGAGAATAGGGCGGTCTTCAAACAGTTCGAGCTGTTGTCGCCAGCCGTCGATCGCAGCTTGCGCTTCTTCGTAGCCCTCTGTGCCAAAAATTACCTGTTGCGCTTCACTGATGGCGGCTTGCAATCCTTCTGCTGTGCCTGCCTTTGCCAAACTTCTGGCCTTATTGAGCTGGCTGCGGGAATCTGCGGCTTGCTCCTGCTGAATTTTTGACAAGTAATCTTGCACTCCACCATTGGAAGTGGGTTTCTGAGCGCGGTCAGCTTCCGTTTTTTTCTGGTTTTGATCGCGGTCTTTTGCGGCATGCAGCTGTCGCATTAGGGCTGCATGCTGTGTTGTTGCCCAGTAGCGGTTGCCCAAAGTCAATAGCTGGCGTGCGGCTGCCAGTGCTCCATACCAATCTCCGTCGCTCAGCTTCTGCTTAGCATCTTCAGACAAGGTTGTTGCCTGGTCCCAAATATCTTTCCACTGCTGAATCCGATCGTCTGCTAGCCGACGGCTCTGCACAGTTTGCGGAATCCTATCGGCGATTTCAAGCGCCTCCTCAAAGTTGCCGTCCTGGAATTTGGCTTCGCCCAGCCTCAGCACATCCTCTGTCCACTGCTGGATCAGCCGATCGCTTTCAGGTCGCAGTGGATCAGTCCGGGGAACTCGGCTCACTAGCTCGATCGCCTCCTGTAACTCCTGGGGAGTGCGCCGATCGGCAGTGAGCTTGGCGCAGTAGAGGCGAGCTGCAGAATTACCATCCGACCAGGATGCCGTTAGGCACTGAGGTAATGCGGGTAGCCCAAACAGATCGCTAACTGCCCAGAGGCTAACCCCCACCGGAGCCAGCAGCATAGCGGGAATTATCAACCACAGGATGAACGTCATCCAGCGGGGGCGCTCGGTGGTAGGGGCAATAAGGGCTTCCAGAAGCAGGCGCATCTGCCCTGCCTGCAGCCGAAACAAACGAAACCGATGAGCCATAGACTAAATTCAACCCGGATGAGAAAGTATAGCGGCTAAATTGTTACTCAAAGATACGGTTCGCAATTTCATCAGCATAGCTTTCGAGCGGCTATTTTAGAAAAGTTTGCGGATTTTTCTCTTAATCATGGCATTGCCTCAGTCCAATTGAAAAGCCTTGCTTGGTGTGCTGATCAGTTTTGCGATCCGAAGAAGATGGGCTGAGCTAGCGGCTTAGAGTAGGGTGCAAGCCTATCTCAAGAATCAGCTTTTCTCTGGGAAATGCCTTGAATTTTGGGCAATATGGAGCTGTGCGATCGATGCTATCCTGAGCAATAGAACTGCGACACCTGCGATCAAAACTCGTCTCTGTTGTTGCCTCTAACCCTCGCCAGCCCTGCTGCCGCTCAAAAACGCAAGCCGCGCTGTGCAGGTTTTCTAGGGCGATTGGGTAACATAGGCTAGACAGTATGCATTTCCCCTGCCAACTGTGTATTGCTGCACCCCGGCATGATATGAGGCGCTTAGCAGAAGCTAAGCCTTTGATATCGCCTTCAGCCAGGAGAACTCAAAAATTTTTTGCAGGCGGAAGCGACAAAACCTTAACCTGAATTTATTTCAATGCAGACTGCTGTCTTTAGCGAACTGTTTCCTCTCTTCCATGCCGCCAGCCCTGAAACAATTGAATGGCTGCTGTCTATCACTGTAGAACACGAGTACCCTGTTGACCGGGCAGTGCTGATGGAAGATGCCTGGGGCAATGCGGTCTATTTTGTCGAGTCGGGCTGGGTAAAAGTCCGTCGCCATGTCGGTGAGGATTTTGCTACGCTGGCGATCTTAGGGCGCGGCGATTTTTTTGGCGAAATGGCAATTTTAGACGAGTCACCCCGATCGACTGACGTGATCGCGCTATCGTCTGTTAAGCTGCTCAGCATTTCTGCCCAGCGTTTCATTCAAACCTTATTTAAAGATTCACAGCTCCACCACCGGATGCTGCAGCTGATGGTGCGCCGTCTGCGCCAAACCAATTTTCGTTTTCAGCTCCGCCATCAGCCACCCGCCATTAAGCTCGCCAATACGCTCGTCTCACTGGGCGAAATCTACGGCAGCCCCAGTGAGTACGGCACAGAAATTTACAACATCCCTTTTAAGGACCTGGCAGATGTGAGCGACATTACGCTGGATGAAACTGGCAAAATTATGGAAAAGCTAGATAGCAAAGGCTGGATTAAAATTGCGCCCATGCACCAGGCGATCTACTTAACCAACATGCGTCAGCTAACGCATCTGGCAGGCAAAATTCAGTAAGCAAGCTTTTTTTACAGGTTCCTAATACCTTCGGGCTACACAGGTCTTCTGTTCCTGAAGCAAGGTGTGGATGGGTGGTGGCAAAGCCTACCCATCCACACCTTAGTCCTATTGGAGTTGTCAGTTTCGCGCTGCTAGAGGCACAATAAACGCCAAGTCCTAATGCTTCAACAAGCGATCGCCTCAATGACACAAGCAACCCCGCTCCGACCCACTCAACCGCTCCAGACTCACGCCCAGCTTCGCTATCAGGTGGCAATGCCCCAGCCCGAGACCCACCTGTTTGAGGTGACACTGCACGTAAGTGGCTGGCAAGCAGACCAGCTCGATCTAAAAATGCCCGTCTGGACTCCTGGCTCCTACCTGATCCGGGAATATGCCAGACATGTCCAAAACTTCAGCGCTAGCCAAGACGGCACCAGCCAAAGCACACTGAGCTGGCGTAAATGCAGCAAGAACCACTGGCAGATTGACACTGCCAACGCTGCTGAAGTGACGGTACGTTACCGTGTATTCGCCAATGAGCTAACCGTTCGAACGAACCATCTAGATGCAACGCATGGGTTTTTCAACGGCGCAGCTTTATTTTTCTTTGTACCGGGACTGGAGCGGCAGCCCATTCGCGTCACGATCGTCCCGCCTGCTGACTGGCAGGTTGCCACGGCTCTGCCTGTCGTAGCAGGTGAAACCAATACTTTTGAGGCGGCAGACTTCGATACGCTGGTTGATAGCCCGTTTGAGATTGGGACACACCTGCTGTACGAATTTGAGGTAGGAGGCAAGCCGCATGCATTTGCGATTTGGGGGCAGGGAAACTTTCAGCGCGATCGGCTGCTGACAGATACCCAAAAGGTGATTCAGGTCGAAGCTGATTTGTTTGGCGGGTTGCCTTACGATCGCTACCTTTTCTTGCTGCATCTGTCATCACAGGGTTTTGGTGGTTTAGAACATAAAAACTCCTGTACACTCCTGTATTCACGCTTTGGTTTTCGTGATGAAGATCGCTATTGCCGCTTTATGCAGCTGGTCGCTCACGAATTCTTTCACCTATGGAACGTTAAACGGATTCGTCCTAAAGCGCTAGAAGTATTCGACTATGAAGCCGAAAACTATACCCCTTCTTTGTGGTTTAGCGAGGGCACAACGAGCTACTACGATGTGACGATTCCCTTCCGGGCTGGGATTTATGATGCCAAGATGTTTCTGAAGCTGCTGAGCAAAGAAATCTCGCAGTTTCTTACCATTCCCGGTCGCAAGGTGCAGCCGCTTGCAGAATCCAGCTTCGACGCGTGGATCAAACTCTACCGTCGTGATGCCAACAGCAACAACAATCAAATTTCCTATTATTTGAAAGGCGAAATGGTGTCGCTGCTGCTGGATCTGCTGATTCGCTCCCGCCATCAAAATCAGCGATCGCTGGATGACGTACTGCGACAGCTCTGGCAGCAGTTTGGTCAGTCTGAGGTTGGCTTTACGCCAGCGCAACTCCAAGAGGTGATTGAGTCTATCGCAGAACAAGACCTGTCTGAGTTTTTCCATCACGTTCTGGAAACGACTGAGGAACTGCCGTTTAACGAGTATCTGCAAGCTTTTGGGCTGAAAGTGCAGCCTGAAAATCCAGAAGGACAACCGCCTTACCTAGGGCTGATTGCTAGATTTGAAACGGGCAGAGAACTGGTCAAATTTGTAGAAATGGATTCGCCTGCGCAAGCAGCAGGCATCGATCCAGACGATGAACTGTTAGCGCTCGACGGAATCCGGGTGAAAGCAGACCAGTTGGGCGATCGGCTGAAGGATCATCAGCCGGGTGATACGGTGCAGCTCACTGTATTTCACCAAGACGAGCTTCTGACGCGCTCAGTGACGCTGGCGGCTCCCCGCCCTACAGCCTACAAACTTGTACCCGTGGAACAGCCTTCGGCAGAACAGCAGCAGAATTTGCAAGGCTGGCTGGGAATTAGCTTGGATGCTATCTGAAGCACCGCCGCAGTTTTAAGACAGGGCGGGTACTACCCGCCCTGTTTACGTTAAGTTCTGTTTTGAGTGAGATGCTTTCGGTTACCACTTTGCTATCCCCAGCTTTTGGTAAAACAAACTATAATTGCAAATTACAACCCCCCTATCATCGTCCTAAATTCTGAGGAAATAGCAACAACCGTGTTTACAGCCACGCTTTCTCACCAAAATTCTGCACAGCCGATCGATCTATTTGCGGCGATCCAGTCGCTAAAGCGCGAACTAAACGCGGTGATCCTAGCGCACTACTACCAAGACCCAGACATTCAGGATGTTGCGGATTACATCGGCGATTCTTTGGGGCTATCGCAACAGGCAGCCGCCACAGATGCCGATGTAATTGTGTTTGCAGGCGTTCATTTCATGGCAGAAACAGCCAAAATTCTCAACCCCCACAAGCTAGTGCTGCTGCCCGATCTAAATGCAGGCTGCTCGCTTGCTGATAGCTGCCCGCCTGCCGAATTTGCCCAGTTCAAAGCAGCTCATCCAGGGCATTTAGTTGTGTCTTACATCAACTGCACAGCAGAAATTAAAGCCCTCAGCGATATCATTTGCACTAGCTCCAACGCTGTCAAGATCGTCCGTCAGATTCCTGCCGATCAGCCTATTATCTTTGCGCCCGATCGCAATTTGGGTCGCTACGTGATGGAGCAAACCGGGCGGGACTTGGTGCTGTGGCAAGGCAGCTGCATGGTGCATGAAACCTTCTCAGAAAAGAAGATCGTGCAGTTCCAGATTGAACATCCCAAAGCCGAAGTGATTGCCCATCCTGAATGTGAGATGGCTGTGCTGCGCCACGCCCGCTATATCGGCTCCACAACTGCGCTGTTGGACTACTGCCACAGAAGCGATAGTTCCACGTTCATTGTTGCTACCGAGCCTGGTATTATTCACCAGATGCAAAAGCAACAGCCGCAGAAAACCTTTATTCCTGCACCACCGCTCAACCAATGCGCCTGCAATGAGTGCCCCCACATGCGGCTGAACACGCTAGAGAAGCTGTATGAGGCAATGAAAACGCGATCGCCAGAAATCACTCTTCCTGAACACACCCGCCAAGCCGCCTTACAACCCATTCAACGGATGCTAGCTATGAGCTGAACACAGCGGCTTCTCAAACTGCAAGCTGCCGTATGAGAGTGTTCGAGAACCAGAACCTTTGCGTGGGGGTGACGCAGCAGCGCTGTGCCACCCCCACGCAAAGGTTTTAGGCTTTAAAGCAGTCAACTAAACTTTTTCTTGGTAGGTTTGGGGCGCAGCGGTGGAGCGTAGGGGGATCTGTGCCCTCGTAGCAGTGTCCAAATCACAGAGCTAACCAAGCCATCTGGCTGTAGCTGGTGCCGTTGCTGGAAGCTAATTACTGCTGCCCTTGTTTTCGATCCAAAATATCCATCTCGTTTTACATCAAATCCATTAATCTGGAGCAGCCCTTGCAGTTCCATGACATCTGCACCCGATCGCCCAAATCGCAGATTCCGGGTCCCTGGCTGCACGGTTGCCCTCAGGGCTACCCAAGTCTCAACCCCCACAATGCCATCGATTCTCAAGCCGTGCTGCTTTTGGAAAAGCTTAACGGCAGTTTCCGTCTTCGAGCCAAAGTCGCCGTCTACCCGGACGCGGCTAAAGCCATGAGCGCAGAGCAATTCCTGCAGTTCTGCAACGGCTTGTCCGACATCCCAGGGGTGAAGGAGGGGTGTAGGGTTGACGGAATGAGACATGAGCGAGTAAGTCCTGGCTCAAATAGAGATCAAATCAGGAGATATGAAAGGAATGTAACGCTCTGACGAAGCAGGGTCAAGGTGCCCGCTTTACTCCCCTGGCAAGTTAGTGCAAGCCAGTAGCGGGGCATTACTATAGCGATTCCCAATCGCGTAAGGTACTGGTTTTTTGTTGTGTGCCCTGGGGAGCGCGGCACACAACAATAACTACGCTTCATTTGAGCGCGGAGCGCCATGTTGCTAGTCAGGAACCACTGCTTGGCTCGAATTTCCGGAGTTCAGGTGCAAAGGCTATCGGCAGGAGCAAAATTACTCCATTTGAAGTCATTCCCCTTATGTAGCGCTTGCGCTGAAACAAAACCAGATTATTTTTTGAAAGCCACCTTGATGTGATTCTCAAAAAATAACTTGTAGTCTACTCAAGTGAAAACTGCTGTCGTTCCCTTTGGTTTAAAGGCTGCACAGAATTTTTGGAGGAGCTTAGTCTTAACTGAGCAAAGCCATTTCAACAATCCGCAACTTTTATTCCTTTCTTTAACGATTTTTCTGCCTGTAGTGTGAAAGTTCGATTTAGATCTGCCGATTGCACACCGTTAGCGTTAGGATGTCTACTAGCGGTGCTGCGTCTCACCGGCACTGATGTTGCATTAACCGTTCTTATGGTGGACCGAAGTCCATTACCCCACAGTACACCTCCTCTCTAGCCTGGTGGCATAGACTCTGAGCGAGCCTAACCTTCCAGCGCGAGGGAGGATTTAGGAGGATGTCATGCTCACCCAGGAAAAACAGTTTTCCCTGTCGGAACTTGCTGCTGGCTTAGATCGGGCTGGTTTAAATCAAATGAAGTGGGAGCTAAACCAGCTCCCAGCAATTGATGTAGGCGACTACATTACCGAGTTGTCTCCTGAGCAACGGGCGCTCACCTTCCGGCTGCTGCAGAAAGATCATGCAACCGATGTGTTCGAGTATTTGCCTACAGATATTCAAGAGGAGCTGCTTAGCTCACTACAGGCAGCAGATGTTCGGCAGCTAATTGACTCAATGCGCCCAGACGATCGGGCTGAGCTGTTTGACGAACTGCCTGCGCGAATTGTCCGCCGCCTCTTGCAGCAAATTAGCTCCACAGAGCGAGAAGCCACTGCCACAATTTTGGGCTACCCAGAAGGTACGGCGGGGCGGATCATGACAACTGAATACGTCCAGCTCCGCGAAGGCTTAAGCGTGGGCGAAGCGTTAGAAAAAATTCGGCGAACCGGGCAAGACAAAGAAACGATCTACTACGCCTATGTTACTGATGACTCTCGGAAGCTGGTGAGCGTCGTTTCACTACGGCAGTTGATTTTTTCGATTCCTACGGTACAGGTCAAAGAAATTGCCAGCGATCGCGTCATCAAAGCCTACACAGAAATGCCGCAAGAAGAAGTGGCGCGGTTGATGCAGCGCTATGACTTGATTGCAGCTCCTGTAGTCGATCGGGAAGATCGACTAGTAGGCATTGTGACGATCGACGACGTGCTGGATGTTTTGGAAGAAGAAGCAACCGAAGATATCCAGAAGCTGGCAGGCGTTAGCGGTGGGGATGAAGCTGCCCTGTCGCCGCCCGGCGTAACGCTGCGGAAGCGGTTACCCTGGTTGCTAGCGAATATTGGGCTATATGTAGGTGCTGCCAGTGCGATCGCGCCCTTCCAGCAGGTAATCTCTCTTGTACCCGTTCTGGCGGTGGTGATGCCGATCCTGTCGAATACGAGCGGCAACGTGGCGATCCAAGCACTGTCGGTGACGGTTCGCAGTCTGGGCATTGGTGAGGTGACGGTCGCAGATACATTGAAGATTCTCCGCAAAGAGCTGTTGGCGGGTATAGGAACTGCTCTGGCACTCGGCTTGGGGCTAGCTGTTTTATCGTTAATTTGGGCAACACCCAACGAACGCTGGGTGGCGCTAGTGGCAGGTAGCGTTATGGCAATTAATGTGTTTGTGGCAGCTAGCTTGGGAACGTTACTGCCGATGGGATTGAAGCGGCTGAACCTGGATCCGGCCTTGATTAGTGGTCCGCTGCTAACAACGACGCTGGATGCGGTAGGCTTTATGACATTTCTTAGCCTGGTTTCAGTGGCGCTAAAGGTGTTTGGGTAATAGTGAACCGGTTGTTGATTTTTTGAAAATGCGGACCTCGTGCGCGTTTTCAAAAAATCAACAACGAATTTGGAGCCTAATACAGCATAGAAGCTAATTTTGCCTGAATATAAGGGGTCTTTCGTCAAGCTTTCCTCAATAAAAGTTTGCATGTCTTGAAAAGAGTTGTTACAGTGCAGGCATATCGTTCCTTGCCTGTGCCATGAATCTTCTGTTTGGCATCATCCCAAGTCCAGCTCCGCTAAAAGCCAAATCTCGCGTGTATGACCTCAAGACTCGCCTCGACTGGGGTGAGCCTGCCCTCACGATTATTGATATCCGCGATCGCCAGGATTTCAACCTCTGCCATATTATGGGCGCAGTCCATTTACCGCTGCATCAGCTCGTTGAGCGGGCGTTGGTTAATTTTGAACTCACTCGCGATCTCTACATCTACAGCGATGCAGACGAAGATACAGCGCTTGCGGTCGCGCAACTGCGGCAGGTTGGCTTTTGCAACGTGTCTGAGCTACAGGGTGGGCTGCCTGCTTGGAGAGCTATGGGCTATCCGGTCGAGTCAGGAATGGTGGTTCGCTATTGAAGGATCAGGCGCTCTAGGCTGAATGCCCCAATGCCAGCTGCCTGCACTATGATCCTAGGGAAGTTCCATTTCGTTGAGACTTCCGACAATGGCTTTGGTATCTATCATCCGTAGGGGACGTCGTCGCTGGCTCGTGGTGCTAATGACGATCGCGTTTGGGCTAGCAATGGGACTAGCCGCTTGCAGCGGGGACCAGCTGCGGGTTAGTTCTGCTAAGGGATCGCAGATCGTTGTGGCAGGCATTGACCCCAAAACCTTTAACTATTATTTGAGTCAAGAAACCCCCAACGTCTTCAGCCGCATCTATTCTGGGCTATTGACTGAAGACGGTGTGACGGGTGAGCTGTCTGCGGGGCTAGCAGAAGATTGGGAAGTCTCGCCGGACAACTTGCGTATCACGTTCACTCTGCGGGAAGGACTGAAATGGTCGGATGGGGAACCGCTCACCGTTGATGATGTGATGTTCACCTTTAACGATCTAGTGCTCAATGAGCAGGTGCCTACACCGAAGCGAGATGGGCTGCGGATTGGTGAGAAAGGCGTTTTGCCCAAGATTCGCCAAATTGATGATCGCCGCTTTGAGTTCAGCACTCCCGAACCGTTTGCACCGCTGCTGCGGACTCTGGCAGGCGGTGTGGATAGCGGTGTTGCTATCTTACCCAAGCATATCCTAGGAGATAGCGTAAAGCAGCAAGACGGAGATGGACAGCTCAAGTTTCTCTCGATGTGGGGAACGGATACCGACCCTCGGAAGATTGTGGGAACGGGTCCGTATATCATGACGAACTACACCCCAAATGAGCGGGTGATCTTTGAGCGCAATCCTTATTACTGGCGCAAGGATGCTCAAGGCAATCAATTGCCCTATATCGATCGCTTCATTTGGTCGATCGTAGAGTCGGGTGAAACGAGCTTGATGCAGTTTCGCTCTAATGATTTGGATGCGGTTGGCGTTGGAGCTGCCAGCTTCCAGCTGCTTGCCAAAGAGGAAAAGCGGGGGAAATTCAAAATCATTAATTCAGGTCCCTCAACCGGCTCATCTTTCATTGCGTTTAATCTCAATCAAGGGAAGCGCAACGGCAAATCATTAGTTAGTCCAATTAAATCTCGCTGGTTCAATACCCTGGCGTTTCGGCAGGCGGTGGCGTATGCAATTAATCGCCAAGCCATTATCAACAATGTGTATCGTGGCTTAGGAGAACCGCTCAACTCTACCATTTCGGTTCCTAACCCCTATTATTTATCGCCCAAAACTGGGCGGCTAAAAACCTACGACTATGACCCCCAGAAAGCCAAGCAGCTCTTGACTGAAGCGGGCTTCAAATATAATGCTGCAAAACAGCTGCTAGATGCAGAAGGCAACCACGTCCGCTTCACGCTGCTCTCGATCGCGGCAGGGATAGGCAGCAGCACTATAGAAGCACAGATCCAAAGAGATCTGGCTCAGATTGGCATCCAAATGGATCTACAGTTCGTGGAATTTGGCGTTTTGCTCAACAAAACAGACTCTTCTTTGGATTGGGAATGCGTCTTCATGGCGTTTTCCGACTCCGACTTTGACCCCAACGGGGGTGCAAACGTCTGGCAGCTAGACGGCAGATTGCACATGTTCAACCAAACTCCCTCGCCCGACCAAGAGCCGATCGAAGGCTGGGTAGCTGCCGATTGGGAAAAAGAAATGGATCGCCTCTACCGAGAAGGAGCCAGAACGCTAGATGAAGCCAAACGCAAGGAGATTTATGCCCAGTCTCAAATTGTTGCTCAAGAGAATTTACCGTTCATCAATCTGGTGAATTCTTTGTCATTGGCAGCCGTTCGAGATGATATTCAGGGCGTTCGTCCCTCTGTGCTAAAAGGCACGTTTTGGAACCTCTATGAGCTAAAGCGGGTGAGAAGCTGAGGCTGATTCAGCGATGTTAATTTCCTGGGGTTGCGTCAAACACATCGCAATCCCTTTTTCGTAGTAAGCCGCTTCGTTGATGAACACGGGGTAGACCGTAGATTCGCCTGTATAAGCGATCGTCTGTCCATCTAGCGTCAAAAATAGCGGTTCTCCGGGTGTTAGCGGCTGATAATCTCTAAACTGGAGCTGGGGATGCACCATTGCCAGCAGTTCTCCTGCGGCATTGCGTGGATAATCCAGCAGTTCGGTGCATTGGTAGATTGTCACGGTCTCTGGTGCAGGCAGCGGCTTGCCCAAGCTGTAGGCATCTAAGTAGTCCAGCGTCGTTTGGATTAGCATCTCTGTCTGCTGAAACAAGACCGCATCCAGTATCCCTTGCGCGATCGCCCCTACCTCAATTGCACAGCCCCACTCACAGATCGATCGGAGCACAGGCGATTGCACAGCAGACCAAGCCCACTGATAAACTTTGACATTGGGGTGAATATTGTTGAGATAAGCCGCTAATCGTAAATTGAAAGGGTGATAGTTTGCTGGAATGATGGTCATTCCCATGTTTGCCGTGCTGCTGTGCAAATCGATCAGCACCTCTACCTTGGAGTGTGGGCTGATGCTGAGCTGCTGATAAATCTGCTTTGCCTGCTGGTCTTCGTAGCTAGTCAGGCTAGGATTAGCCAAATCTTGACGCAAAAAGCAGCGGTTTAAGTCGCGATCGATATATCGCCGCCCTGCGGCAAAAGCTTTGGGATTGGCTAGCAGCGTTGTGGTTTCAAAGCTCGATCGCTGCACTAACGCTGGAAATTGTTCAAACTTTTTAATTAGATAAGCACCCGTCAATTCGTTGCCATGCGTACCGCCAACGATCGCCACTCGCTGAATTGGGGAAGTGGGTTCAGTTGAATTCATGGTGACCTTCCTTGTTCTTAAGCGGTTGGCGATGTGGAATTGTGTCGATCGTTGTGGCAGGCAGTCTGTAGTCCATCTTAGGGCAGTTGGAATAACCCATGAGGGGAATAGCCCTACTTGACCCCAAATTTCATAATTAATAGAGCAGCCGAAATAAATCCAACTGGGGCATTAGAAACAGCCCTGGTATGGTTTTGCTCGGCTAAATCTTGCACCAGCTGTAGTGATACCTGTTTTAGCGGCACCTTGCCGTGCCCTTTTCTATTGGACAAATACAGCTCTAAGTTGAGTTTCTGCAATAGAACGAATCGAAAATGTCTCCTACTTCATCTATACAGACTGAAATGTTCTACCAGCTCACTTTCAAAGATTTTCAAGAGGCGAACCGTGCCTTTTTCCATCATCAACGCTTTTGGTATTTCTTTTGTTGGGGCATCTGCACTTATTTTACATTCAGAGGTTTGGTTTCTACGGTGTATCATTCTGCGTACATTTTAGGAATCTACAATTTTATCTTGGCTGCGTTACTGTTGCCATTAGATATTAATATCTTTCGGCAGCTCTCTGTTTGGCTAGCCTGGAAGAAAAGTTCCAATCGCCACACTCAGAAAGCTCTGGAACTTAGTTCAACTGGGTATACGCTAACTGGGCAGAATTCTCACTCCGCTGTGGAATGGTCGAACTATAGCTGTGTGATTGAAACGCGAAACTTATTTATGCTTTATGAATCGCGTTCCTGTCCTTTTCAAGTCTTTCCCAAAAGGGCCTTTGGTAGTTTTGAGGAACTTGAGCGCTTTCGGCGGTTAGTTCGATCGGCAGGATTAGAAATTGTCCCGCGCTGATTGGTTATGTTCCCGTCTTGTTGCAAAAAGTAATTTCTGTTTGACTCACACTTAAGACGCTATAAAGGAAGTCAGGCTGCAATGCGATAGCCTGACTCAACGCGTGAATTTTCAATATCTAAAATGAAGTTCAACCTCAAAGCGATCTGGATCAGCGGTGCTGTTCTAGGTGCGATCGCCCTCATTCCCATCCTCGTCAAAGCTCAAAGTGCTCTCCCCGAATTGGCGCGCCTCTCACAGCAGATCAATTTAACGACAGAGCAGAGAGACCAGCTGCAGCAGATGCGCCAAGATACCCGCGCTCAGCTCGAAGCGCTACTCACTGCAGAACAAAACCAGCAGCTCCAAACTGCGCTTGCCAACGGTACACCACTGTGGGAAGCGATCGAGTCGCTGAACCTAACGGAAGCGCAGAGCGCTCAAGGACAGGAAATTCTTCAGGCTGCCCATGCCGAAAGACAGTCTGTTCTGACACCAGAGCAGCAGCAGGAACTCCGCCAAAATCGCCGTGCCAGATGGCAGCAACTGCTGACAGGAGACGGGCAAATCCCAGAGGAGATCTCCCAACGGCTAAACCTGACCGCAGACCAGCAAACTCAGCTTCTGCAGATCCGGCAAGACGCGCGCACTCAGCTCGAAGCGCTGCTCACTCCAGAACAGCGATCGCAGGTGCAAACGGCTTTAGCCCAAGGAGATGCCCTGCCCACTTTAATCCAGTCGCTCAACCTGACAGAATCGCAACGTACTCAAGGCTGGCAAATTCTTGGCAATAGTCGTCAGCAAGCCGAGAGCGTCTTAACAGCAGAACAAGAGCAGCGGATTCGCCAGTTCTTCCGCGATCGATCTTTATAGATCGATCCCTGTAGAAAGTTGCTCAACTCTCACAAACCATTTCACAACTCAAATTACGATCGCTATAAAACTGATTGTAGATAGACTGCAGAACCCTTGAGCTCAGCCCCAAGGGTTTTTGCTTGTCTTTTGCTTGTCTTTGAGGAGATCGCCCTTCCCCCCGCAAACCCTTTACAATAGCAGTTGAGAATTGTTGCAGTTGCTTAGCTCCATATCAATTTATGTCTCCGGCGATTCTAATTGAAAACCTTCAGAAGCGTTATGGTTCCGTAGAAGCCGTTAAATCGGTGTCGCTACAGGTTGAACCAGGAGAAATTTTTGGGTTGCTAGGACCCAACGGAGCTGGAAAAACTACAACCCTCCGTTGCCTCTGTACCTTAGCAGCGCCCGATGCAGGCAGAATTGAAGTCTCTGACGTTTCGGTGCTGGACAATCCCAAGCTAGCCCGGCAGAAGTTGGGCTACGTTGCCCAAGAAGTTGCCCTCGACAAGGTGTTGACCGGACGAGAGCTGCTTCAGCTGCAAGCGGCGATCTACCACCTCCCCCGCGCCGCGACCCAAGCCCGCATTGATAAAATGCTCTCTCTATTGGGGTTGCAAGATTGGGCAGACCAGAAAACTGGGACTTACTCAGGCGGGCTAAAGAAGCGGCTAGATTTGGCCGCTGGGCTGCTGCACCAGCCTGATGTTTTAGTGCTAGATGAGCCAACTGTTGGACTGGATATCGAAAGCCGCTTTATCGTCTGGGATTTCTTGCGGCAGCTCCAACAGGAAGGAACCACAGTGCTAATCACTAGCCACTATCTAGAAGAAGTGGATGCCCTTGCTGATCGCGTTGCCATTATTGATAAAGGTGTTGTAATTGCGGCTGGAACTCCCTCAGAGCTGAAGGACCGGGTGGGAGGCGATCGGGTCACCCTGCGGATTCGCGAATTTACACCGCTGGAAGAAGCCGAAATGGCTCAATCCATGCTGCGATCGATGCCCTTTGTTCAGGATGTGATTATCAACTCAGCGCAGGGCAATTCGCTCAATTTGGTTGTAACACCTCAAAGCGAAGCCTTGATCACCATTCAGCAAGCCCTCAAAGAAGCCGGATTACCGACGTTTGGCATTTCTCAATCGCGCCCTAGCCTGGATGATGTTTATTTAGCGGCAACCGGGCAAACGCTAATGGATGCCGAAATGGCAGCTGCTTCCAAGCGCGATCTTAAAGCTGAGCGTAAGCAAAATATGCGCTAGACCTGTTTCGGGTTGCGATACTTTCGATCTTTTCCAAAGTTATAGCTGTTGGCATTAGCTTAGGCATTGTAGTGGGCACGCCCACCACAATGTCCTTATTTTTGCTCTCAGTCTTGCTGCTAGGCGGGATTGCAAATCTTGTTTTCAAGAGGACTGTGCCCCAGCTCACAAGCTGGAGACTTTATCGATAACGATCGGCTATGGCAGTAGCGATCGCTTGCCAAGTTCTCGAAGGGGCTTCAAGAGCCACCTTGGCTTGGGGATCAAAGCGATCCCTTCATAAAGAAAGATTGAAAAATATTATGAAACATTGCGAATGATTACTCCCATTGCTAAGGTGTGCAAGACGAATCACTTTGTTGAGTCCATTAGTCCCTGTCGATCGGCTGCCACTCCGTATACACAACATTGACCGATCAATGACACATCCATCCGTTAAATTTCACATGCTCAGAACCTGGCTGGAAACTCTATGAAGGATGAAGGACTTCACGGACAAATCCTACATTGGTCAATTTCTCAAGATATGATTCAGTCAGTAGATTGGATAGATTTCAGCTCTCTCTGTGGTGATTGCAAGAGTTGAAATCAATAAATCGCATCAACAAGAACTAAAGCGCTAGTAAAAGCTCAGAAGATGTCTGAGAAGTTGCTTTTTACGCCTTGAGTGTCGATTTGCCTATGTCCTTTGAAAAGAGGGAATCACTCAGTTCTATCTCCTTTGAAAAGAAGATTTAGGGCGATCGAACAACTTGTTGGTGAACGGAGTCTTCCCAGACCTCTTTTGAAGCAGTTAGTAATTCACCTGTGGATCAGGTTTCAAATTATTGGAATCTGTTCAATTTCTATCTGCAAAATTATCAGGATCTCATCTAACCGCATTTCGATCGCGTTTCTGTAAACGCCTGTATGTCGATTTGGGCAGATGTCAACAGAAACGCACTTAGGGAGTTTTGAAGATGAAGACTCAAAGACAAGTTCAAGGAAAGATTATTTTGGTCACGGGTGCATCTCGTGGAATTGGGCGGGCGATCGCTCTAGAGCTGGCCAAGCAGGGTGCTAAGCGATTGCTGCTGGTTGCCCGCGATCGATCACGCTTGATGGAAGTTGCGGCGGAGGTGGAAGCGATGGGGGCAGAAGCCGTGGTCTTGGTTTTAGACCTGACGCAAGTTGTGGAAGTCAATGTGGCGATCGCACAGGCTTGGCGTTCTCATGGTCCCATTCAGCTCTTGATCAACTGTGCAGGGGTGGCGCACCAAATGCCTTTCTTGCAGTCGAGATTGCCAGATGTGCAGGAAGAGATTGCCGTGAATCTGATGGGGATGTACACGATTACCCGCTTTGTGGCGCGTCGGATGGCTGCCAAAGGAGAAGGAAAAATTGTGAATGTATCGAGCCTGATGGGAAAACTGGCTGCTCCCACCCTGGCAACCTATTCTGCAACCAAGTTCGCTATTTTGGGATTTACGCAAGCCTTGCGCGGTGAGCTGGCAGGACATAATGTGCAAGTGGTGGCGCTGCTGCCGTCTTTAACCGATACCGATATGGTTCGCGAGTTTCGCTGGTTTCGCTGGGTGCTGCCTATGACTCCGCAGCAAGTTGCTCAAGCGCTTGTTGTAGGACTCCAGCGACAATCACCGGAAATATTAGTGGGATGGCAAAGTCATCTGGCTGTTTGGAGCAGCCGCGTGCTGCCCTGGCTCATTGAAAAGGTAATCCAAAGGGCAGCGCCCCTGCCAACTCATCCAAACGATCGATCGCTAAAGCTCACAAGACAAGCCTATTGACGCACCAAACTAGATCTCATCTCTGAATGATGCAGTTTTATGGCGCTACGCGCCTAGATCGAGATTCTTTTTATGTAGAAGCCCCGCTACATAGGGCTTCTACACAAAAAGGTTTGTCCTAACATATGTGTGTAGCGCCATAACAGCAGCAGGTCAGTTGCTGTTATGGCGAGAATGGCTGAACAAACAGTTCGCTGAGGGAAGTGCAATAGCTTAAGCAGGGGAATTTTGCGGTCACAGCAACCGCAAAATTCCCCTGTGGATTGACTTACGTTAGGCTAAAGGAAAAGCCCTTTATCATAAACATTGGGTGGATATTCCATCTAGCGTTCAGGGAAAGATTGCCATGAGTCAAACTGTTTCTCCCCCTCCCGCCGAGCTAAATGGCTCTAAAGGATCTGCCAATTCAGCGATCGCCCCTTCCACAGGCGCAGGCGACTTTCTTCAAGAAACCCAAGCGCTGACACGCCGCTTATTTATTCAGCTGCAGCGCCGCCCCACCACGCTGATCGCCGGAATTATTCAGCCGGTGATGTGGCTGGTCCTGTTTGGGGCACTGTTTCAGAACGTGCCGTCTGGGTTGTTTGGCACTAGCCAAACCTACGGACAGTTTTTGGCAGCAGGTGTAATTGTCTTCACTGCCTTTAGTGGGGCGCTCAATGCTGGGCTGCCGGTGATGTTCGACCGCGAATTTGGCTTTCTAAATCGTTTGCTAGTCGCGCCACTGGCATCGCGCTTTTCGATCGTGCTTGCCTCTGCCATCTTCATTGCCACCCTGAGTCTGGTTCAAACGGCAGTTATCATCGGCATGAGTGCGGTGCTTGGAGCCGGATTGCCTGCCCCACTGGGCTTAGGGCTGGTGACGCTGATCGTGCTGGTGCTGGTACTGGGCGTGACGGCGCTGAGTCTGGGGCTAGCTTTTGCGCTGCCGGGGCATATTGAGCTGATTGGGGTCATTTTTGTGACGAGCTTGCCGCTCCTGTTTGCAAGCACTGCGCTAGCGCCGCTGTCGTTTATGCCGGGCTGGTTAAAAATCGTCGCTAGTCTGAATCCCTTGAGCTACGCGATTGAACCTATCCGCTATGTCTATCTCCACCCCTATTGGACGCTAGGCAATGTGGTGATGGAAACTCCCTTTGGTACAATTACCATCGGCATGGCGCTGCTGCTGCTGACTGGGTTTAGCGGTGTGGCACTGCTGGCAATTCGTCCTTTGTTGAAGCGATCGTTTGCTTAGGGTCGTGAGTTTAAGGAATACTGCAAAGCAAAGGCGAGCTGCTTTTCTCTAGGTTCTGGTTTTCAATGCTCTGTTTGAATGGCTGTTCAGCCGGGAGCAAACTTGATAATCTTGCCGTCTTCAGTACGATAAGAAAACGATCGGTAGAAATTGCACACCTATGACGAGAAGCCCTATGAGTGAACGTCTCCTGAAAGAGAGCCATCCTTCTAAATTAGCCGCTCCGCTAGCTGGGTTGTCGCTCAGCCTATTGGCTGGCATCTTGCTGGCGGTAGCTCCGTCAGCACAGGCGCAAACTGGAGTGAGTGCAGATTTGCAAACGCCAGTGGGAGCTAGCGATCTCAATTCGCAGCGCAACGGCGACTTAGGCTCATTCGATAGCATGTTCAATCTGTTTCACCAGCTGCAGCGGGGCGGGGTTCGCGACCCCTACGAGTTCAACCGCTCTCAGCGAGAAAGCCTCAACACTGCTGCCTCAGATTTCCGTCAGCGGCAGCTAGAGCTGTTGCAGCAGCGGCAGCAACCGGGTGCGCCCAGTGGAGCGATCGTCCCTGCAGCGCCCGCAGCGGCTCCTGTCCAAATTAACAATCCGTAGGGTATTGAATAGATTGAATAGTGCTGATTTTGAAAGCCGTGCCCAGAGCGCGGCTTTCAAAATATAGTGGGTTCTAAGGTTAGCCAAACCAGTCGGTGGTTTTGCGTGAGAGAATAGGAAAACTGCGATCGCCATACTGCATTGTGCTGGCTCCGCTCCCTTGCGTTTAACCGAGTCTTCCTATGACCTCAGATTCTTCTACCGCTGCCAAATTGATATGGATTTACGATACGACGCTGCGAGATGGCGCTCAGCGCGAGGGCTTGTCGCTGTCGATCGATGACAAACTGCGGATTGCTCGCCAGCTCGATCGTCTAGGGGTTCCGTTCATTGAAGGCGGCTGGCCGGGTGCAAATCCTAAAGATGTGCAGTTCTTTTGGCAGCTCAAAGAAGAGCCATTGACGCAGGCAGAAATCGTCGCTTTTTGCTCAACTCGTCGTCCCGGTAAAAAAGCCGCCGAAGACCCAATGCTGCAGCCGATCTTGGCGGCGGGTACGCGCTGGGTAACGCTATTCGGCAAATCGTGGGATCTGCATGTGACCGCAGGGCTGCAAACCACCCTGGAAGAAAACTTGGCGATGATCCAAGACACGATCGAATTTTTCCGCAGTCAAGATCGGCGGGTGATCTACGACGCAGAACACTGGTTTGACGGCTACAAGCAAAATCGCGACTATGCCCTCAAAACATTGGAAGCGGCGATCGCAGGGGGAGCAGAATGGCTAGTTCTCTGTGATACCAACGGTGGCACGCTGCCGCATGAGATTGCGACAATCGTGCGAGATGTAGCAGATTTTGTAGGGGTAACGGCTCAGTCAGATAGCTCTGCCATTGCGGCGGGTTCGGAGGGCGAGAGGCTGGCTCCGGTGACTGCTGCAACTGCACCTCAGCTCGGCATCCATACGCATAACGACTCTGGAACGGCAGTGGCAAATGCGATCGCTGCGGTGATGGAAGGCGCCAGAATGGTGCAAGGGACGATCAATGGCTACGGTGAGCGCTGTGGCAATGCCAATCTTTGTACACTATTGCCCAATTTGCAGCTAAAGCTGGGCTATCAGTGTGTCCATTCTGACCAACTGGCGCAGCTCAGCGAATCGAGCCGCCTGATCAGCGAAGTCGTGAATTTGGCTCCGGATGACCATGCCCCCTTTGTGGGGCTGTCTGCTTTCGCTCATAAGGGCGGGATCCATGTCAGTGCTGTCGAGCGCAATCCGCTGACCTACGAACATATTGCGCCAGAGCTGGTTGGCAACCGGCGGCGAATTGTTGTCTCTGACCAAGCAGGCTTGAGCAATATCCTGGCAAAGGCGCGCAGCTTTGGCATCGATCTTGACAGGCAAGACCCCGCCTGTCGGCAAATTTTGCAGCACCTCAAAACACTAGAAAATCAGGGCTACCAGTTTGAAGCTGCCGAAGCCAGCTTTGAGCTGCTGATGCGAGAAGCTTTGGGACAGCGGCAGCAGTTTTTCACGATTAAAGATTTCCAGGTTCACTGCGACATGCTGCGCGGTGTAGACTCAGGGCACAACCAGTCGCGAGCAACGGTGAAAGTTGCTGTGAATGGACAGGATATTTTGGAAGCAGCAGAGGGAAATGGTCCGGTTGCTGCTTTGGATGCAGCGTTACGCAAAGCTTTGACCAATTTCTATCCCGAAATTTCTACTTTCCATCTAACGGACTACAAAGTCCGAATTCTGGATGGTGGTGCAGGTGCTTCTGCCAAAACACGGGTTTTGGTCGAAAGTAGCAATGGGCATCAGCGCTGGACAACGGTAGGGGTATCAAGTAACATCATCGACGCCTCTTACCAAGCCAGTGTCGAAGGGTTAGAGTACGGGCTGGTGCTGCAAAATCAAGCAAAGGCAGCTTTGACCTCACCTAAGTAAAATCGATCGAAAGCCAGAAATCTGCTTCAAATTAGAGCGCCCTAAGAGCGATCGCTGCTTGACCCCTTTGAAAGAGGGATCAGACTCAGACTGTTTGTACGCTGTTGCTTGTACATTCGTTCTGATTTCTCAGGATTAGCACCATGGCAACGAAACAAGACCCTAAAAACAAGCAGAGCTCTGCAGCAAAGGGCGAAGACGATAAGAAAAATAGCAAAGCCAGCCATGAAGCTGAGCCAAAGACCAAAAGCAGCGAGACTCATAGTGCTGCTGAAATAGACGAAGATCAGGTTGAAGAGCTCGATGAACTGTTGGAAGCATTCGAGGACGGCGATCTCACGGCGATCGACCTAGACGAAGCAACCGAGATTATCGAAGAATGGCAAGAGATCTTGAGCAAGTCTAAAGACGCTGAACAAAAGGCGATCGGCAATAGCCTTAAACAGCTCAAGAAGTCGCTCTCTAGCGGCAAAGCTAAAGCAGAAGACCTGGCAGAACTGTTCTCTCAGCTGGGTGAACAGATCGATGAATATGGCAACAATGCAGAACGCGGCTACAAAACCAAGATGCATGACCTGGGGCGAGCATTCAAGCGGGTATCTCGATCGCTACAGTCCGAAGAAGAGTAATACGACAAAGCTAAGCTGAAAAGCGAAAGCTCTTATGTGAGTCGTAGTGGTGCATTGCACCGCTACGACTCACACTTTTTTGATAAAGAACAAACGTATTAATTGCATGAATCCAAAGATTAATTAATAATAGAACGGATGTATTAAGTGCGATCGCATCTGTTTATCCTTGTTTTGCCTGCCGTTTAATTCGTTTGGAATCAGCGGTTTGCTCATAGAGATCTCTTGCATTTCAAGCAAAGCTATTCTCAAGCAACAGGAAAAACCTATTGATCGTGTAAGGTTCGCTTCGCCAGTAGACTTGCGCTGCTGAATTGGTGGCATGAACGTAGAGCAACCCCTCGGCTCTGTTATTCAGGGTTCTCTCAGCCAAGGTTTGGAAGTCCGGCTCCATGCAGATGTCTCAGTGGAAGACATGCGGGTCGGCAAGTTTTTGGTCGTTCAGGGAACGCGATCGCGCTTCTTCTGCATGCTGACGGACGTGGCGCTGGGAGCGGCTAGCCCCCGCATTCTGGCTAACCCACCTGATCCCGGCAACACATTCCTGCAAGAGGTGCTGGCTGGCAGCGGCACCTATGGCACGATCAATCTAACGCCAATGCTGATGTTTACGCCCACCGAAGCCTCTAAACCTCAGACAGCCAGCAAAAAAACGGCAAAAGCCAAAGCGTCTAAGCTTTCTTCCTACGAGGCACAAACCAATGCGGTTGAGCTTCTTCCTGTCAAAACGATTCCCAGCCACTTCAGTCAGGTTTACGATTCGTCTGAGCGGGATTTTCGGGCGGTGTTTGGCTGGGAAGATGACCCACAGCGGCGCAACTTTGCGATTGGGCAACCGATCGATATGGAGGTTCCCATCTGTTTGGATCTCGATCGGTTTGTTGAGCGCAGCAATGGCGTATTTGGTAAATCAGGGACAGGCAAATCGTTCTTAACGCGGCTGCTGTTGTCGGGGATCATTCGTAAGCGGGCAGCAGTCAACCTGATTTTTGACATGCACTCGGAATACGGTTGGGAAGCTACGCGCGAAGGCAAGCAGTTCAGCACGGTGAAGGGGCTGCGGCAGCTTTTTCCCGATCGCGTCCAAGTCTACACGCTTGACCCAGAATCCACGAAGCGACGTGGAGTGCGCGATGCCCAAGAGCTATACATTAGCTACGACCAGATCGATGTAGAGGATCTGGCGCTGGTGCGGGGCGAACTCAACCTCTCAGAAGCTAGCCTGGAGAACGCGATTATCCTCCGCAACGAGTTTGGCAAAGCTTGGATTTCGCGGCTGCTGTCGATGAGCAACGAAGAGATCCAGGAATTTTGCGAAGTGAAAATGGGCAGCAAGTCGTCGATTATGGCGCTGCAGCGCAAGCTAACGCGGCTGGATGACCTGAAGTATCTGCGGCAAACCTGCCCCAAAAACTATGTGGGGCAAATTTTGGAATCGCTAGAAGCCGGAAAGCATGTGGTGATCGAATTTGGCTCTCAGTCCAATATGCTCTCCTATATGCTGGCAACTAATGTGATCGCCCGCCGTATTCATGGCAACTACGTCCACAAAGCAGAGAGGTTTCTGCAAACCAAAAACCCCAGCGATCGCCCCCAGCAGCTCGTCATCACGATTGAAGAAGCCCACCGCTTTCTCGATCCCGGTACAGTTCGTCAAACAATTTTTGGGACAATCGCTCGGGAGATGCGGAAGTATTTCGTCACGCTGCTGGTGGTAGACCAACGCCCGTCGGGGATCGACAACGAGGTGATGTCGCAGATCGGCACTCGGATCACGGCGCTGCTAAACGACGAGAAAGATATTGAAGCGATCTTCACGGGTGTTTCGGGCGGGCAGGCTTTGCGCTCTGTGCTTGCCAAGCTAGATTCAAAGCAGCAGGCGTTGATTTTGGGACATGCAGTCCCCATGCCGGTTGTGGTGCGGACTCGCCCCTACGATGAGACTTTCTATGCTGAAATTGGCGACACTGCCTGGGAAGAATTGCCCACTGAGACGCTGTTTAGAGCTGCTGAAGCTGCCAAGGCAGATTTAGGCTTCTAAAAAAGTCTGTCCTAAACCCGACCGAACGGTACGGTTATTTCACCCAACTTTCCCTACCGTGGTTTGCTGAAAATCCAGGATGATAAAGAAGGTTCAGAAGGTCTGGTTTGTGAACAGGTCTAGTTCCACGCAAGTTAGCGGCTCAAAGTGAGGACGAGCGGGAACAAGGGGGCACAGTAATCCGTCAAAGCTGCTCCAATGGCTGCAACAGATTGCCTAAGTTTCACCCGATCGGACGAGTCCGTCCTCTTTACTAGCGCCTAAACTTGTACTACTATGTTAATAGAAATAAACTCATAACGATTACGACTTGCATTAAAGCCCCGTTCTGGCAAATTCTGCTCCGTCCAAAGTACTGCATTGCGAGCCAGTGTAGCGCATATGTGACGGCTAGTTGCTTTTTCAGAGTTGCGGTATTTGCTGAATGTAAGATGCATGAGGTCTTGGCGGTTGGTTGTTTAATCCTGACTTAGGTTCTTGCCAACGCTGTTATAGGTTCACAACTTTACGCTAGTCAACCCTGTTTGGGTGATTGTTTGAAGAGGTTGTCTAGCTGACGCTGCAAAAGATTGAAAGACGGCTTCAAGTATTCACCTGTGCCGATTACCTGCCTACTCTGTTGAGTATCTTAATTAGTCTTTTGTGCAATTCAATCGCTAACTGATCCCGATCTCATCAGCAGATCATTCGGCGAACCGCTCGCACTCTCAGCTATCCCTTTGGAAACTGCAGTTTCCCAGCTCGCGTATTTTTATCAGTCCTTCTTAAAGGAGTTCACTGTCGCCCTATGCCAACCGCAAATATCGATGTCAAGACCACCAAGGGCAAAGCTGCTAAGCCGACCTTCACTGCAGATATGGTGAGAACCTATCTACATGAGATTGGGCGAGTGCCGCTGTTGACCCATGAACAAGAGATTGTTTTTGGCAAACAGGTGCAGCAGATGATGTCGCTTCTGGAGACAAAGCAGGCATTGTCCGAAAAGCTCGATCGTGACCCTACTAAAGCCGAATGGGCAGAAGCAGCCAAGCTAAGCGAGGCTGAGATAGATCAAGCAATGCGCCTGGGTCAAAGAGCAAAGCAAAAAATGATTGCTGCTAACCTGCGTTTGGTTGTGGCGATCGCCAAAAAATACCAGAAGCGTAACCTGGAATTCCTGGATCTAATTCAGGAAGGAACGTTGGGTTTGGAGCGCGGCGTTGAGAAGTTTGATCCCGTGCGCGGCTATAAGTTCTCAACCTATGCATACTGGTGGATTCGTCAAGCCATTACGCGGGCGATCGCTCAGCAAGCCCGCACGATCCGTCTACCAATTCACATTACCGAGAAGCTCAACAAGATCAAGAAAGTGCAGCGCGAGCTAACCCAGCAGTTGGGTCGCAGCCCTAACCCTGCAGAGATCGGCGAAGTTCTAGAGCTGGAGCCAGCTCAGATTCGTGAGTTTCTGATGATGTCTCGTCAACCTGTCTCCTTGGAGCTACGTATTGGTGACAACCAAGACACCGAGCTGCAAGACCTGCTGGAAGATGAGAATGCTTCTCCTGAAACGTTTGCAACTCAGGAATCACTCCGGCAAGACTTAGAGTCAATGCTGGCGGAGCTAACGCCTCAGCAGCGTGAGGTATTGGTGCTTCGCTTTGGGCTAACCGATGGCAACGAGCTTTCCCTCGCCAAAGTCGGTCAGCGGATGAACATCAGCCGTGAGCGGGTGCGTCAGCTGGAGCGGCAAGCATTAGACCATCTGCGTCGCCGTAGAGCTAATATCAAAGGCTACTTGGCTAGCTAAGTAGCTTGGTGTGATGAAATCTAAAAGATGAGAAGGGCGCATCCTTATGGGATGCGCCCTTCTCATCTTTGTGCCTACTTTTGACAATGGGAAGGCTATCGCTATTTCGGGCCAAAAAATCTTCAGGACGATGATCCATTTTCTAAAACTGCGTTATCCTTGAGTCCTGAAATTAGTTCAGGGCATATGGCGCTATATGCAGAGGATGACTGGAAGTTTAGTCCTGTTTCATCCTATGAATAGCGTCTTTTGAGGAATGCTTTTTGTTTGGTTCTGTCGGTGAAGGTTTTGCAATGAAAATAAGAGTCATGACCTCCCAACTTAGATTTATCGGCGATCGTCGCAGCAAAGGAACGATTGTCACAGCGTTACTTGCGCTGAGTGCGCTGTCAGGGTGCAGTCTGACGGATCTGCCTACGGGAACCGATGCCGCTAGCTCTAGCGCTTCCCCCTCAGCCGTGAGTTCAAGCACCGACGACCTTCCGTCAACGACCGCAAGCGAGTTTAGCTTTCCGCAGCCGACCTGTGGGGATCAAGCGACTACACCCAGCGAAAATTGGTACTCGGTCTACATCGACAACGGCAGTTTGGAAAGCATCCGCAGTAAATATTGCGGGGATGCCGTCAGTACCATTCGGGACAAAACGGGTGCGCCTAGCGTTCAGGTAGCTAGCTTCACCAGCTACGGCAAAGCCCAGCAATTTGCTACTGCGGTGGGTGGTGAGGTGGAATCTGTGCCCACGGCTCAGTCTACTCCGACACCATCTGCCGATCGTAGTGCTTCTCCTTCACCCACTGCCAGTAGCCAAGCGAGTCCGCAGCCTAGCGCCAGCCCTTCAACAGGTGAAACCAAAACAGCAGTGCTAGCTGCCAGCGAGTCCTCATCGCCTATTAACATTCGCGATAGCGCCAGCACTTCTTCGCAAATTGCTTCGGTGGGTTATGGCGGCGATCGTCTACAAATTGTGGATAAGACTCAAGGTGAGGATGGCTACACCTGGTATAGCGTTCGCCTGGAATCCGGCGAAACAGGTTGGGTGCGCGGCGATTTTGTCAGTGAAGAAGCTGCATCAGCGGCGGCAGGTAATACTCCTGCAGTGACATCCAGCCCTGCGGTGACTCCCTCAACAGGTTCTGCGTCATCTGGGCAAGCTGCTGCTGGACAAGCTACTGCTGGACAAGACGCCACCTTGTCTGCCAGCGAACCTGGGTCGCCGATTAACGTCCGCGCTCGGGCTAGCACCACTGGGGATGTGCGCTCGGTGGGCTACGCTGGCGATCGGGTTCAAATTGGCGACAAAGTGGAAGGTGAGGATGGCTACACGTGGTACAGCGTCCGGTTTGAGTCTGGTGAAACGGGCTGGGTGCGGAGCGATTTTATCAATCGGTAGCTGAGAAATTTGGTTTAACGCAATATTGGGTTAAGCCTTTAATTTCCACATTTGGTCATACGCTGCTTCCATGCTTCGAGCAAACTGTCTACTGTTCCATAGTGCAGAGGTATGGCGCGATCGTCTCAACCGTCCAAAGATGTCTTGTCTTAGCTTTAAGTCTGTTCCTAATCTAATCCCCCACTCTAGGTATTCTGCATCGCTCCAGGCTAATCCTTCCGTAATCCCTGTATTCATCATCATGGTGTAGCTGTTGCGGGCAGCAAACTGTTCTCCAACTCGTGTGATAATTGGTAACCCCATCCATAGCGCTTCTAGGGTAGTGGTTGCTCCGTTATAGGGATAAGTGTCAAGCACCACATCGGCAAGGGCAAGGTTGGCGCGATGCAAAAATTCAGAAGCTACGTCAGGTAAAAATCGGAGACGATCGCTGCTCACGCCTTCTGACTCTGCTAAATCTCGGAAAAACGCTTCCGTCAGCTCTGGGTTTGCCCGAAAGCTCTTGATCAGAAAATAGCTATTGGGTACGGCCTTCACAACTTGCAGCTGCAAACGGGCGTTATCGATGTTGCGCTTCATGCCGGTTTGGGAGCTAAGGAAGACGACGGCGTCACTGGGGATGTTGAGTTGATCGCGCCGTAGTGAAGGTGTGTGAACTTCAAAGCCATCAACGGCAATGTAGGTCTGCGGCAAGCGCCAGATCTTTTCGTGGTAGTAATCCTGTGCATCATCAGGGAGTACATAAGGATCGGCGATGAAGTAATCAACAGCGGGTATTCCAGAGGCATCGTAGCCGAGCCAGTGAACTTGGATGGGGGCAGGCTTCAGCGCTACCACACCACAGCCGCCGAAGCTAGTGAGGCTGTCTAGTTCCACCAAAATATCAATTTCGTCATCGTAAATTCGATCGGCAATTTCAGGGATCGAAGAAGAGACATCATGAAACCGATCGCCATACTCGCGCCGTAGCTCGTTCTGCACCCAATCATCCGACGGGCGAGAAGAATAGAGATGAATATCAAAGCGACTGCGGTCGTGATATTTCAGCAGCCAACGGCACAGCCACCCCACCGAATGCTGTCGCAAACTTCCCGCAAAATAGCCGACCCGGGGCGATCGCGCTGTTCTGGTTCGTAGGAGCGGGAATTGGTAGCGCTGAACTCGATCGGGCAGGGTAGCTTGTAGATGAGTTTGAGCGATCGCAGCAATTTGATTTCGCAAAGGACGATTGAGGCGAGGGTCATCTTCAAAATAGAAGAACAGCATTCCGATCGGCGCTAGGCTGGCTAAGGCTTGTGCCTCTGTCTGAGTCTTTTCATCCTTGGATTCAACTAATTGTTGCAGCAAGGCTTTGTAGTCTTGGTAGATTGCCATTGCTCGTTGCCAACTGCCACCACTAGAGATCCAGCTAGATAGCAGGGCATTAGTCGCAGCAATTTGGTCGGTTAGCGTTGTAGCTTCTGCTAAACAGCGCTCTGCCCATTCAATGCTTTCTGCGCGTTCGTCACTGCTGCCGTGCTGCAGCCGATACAGAATCCGAAACATCACTTGTAAATCGTCTGAAGCAAACCGGACCGCCAGCTCGCGCAGTTGCTTCGTCACCTTACGGGGTGATTGCTCTGATAGTGCTTCTGCTTTTGCTAGCAAACCCTCTACCAAAGCTGCTGCCTGTGGCGTAGCTTGGAGGTGCGGCATACAGCTATCGAGAAACGCTAACGACGTAGGATCATCAGGGACGCGATCGAGTTGGGCTTGGGCAAGTTGCAGGAGAACTTGTTGATCCGATGATTGGGACATAGATGCAAGCAACAATTTGGAAGACATGACGCCTGGGAACAGCAGGAAACAGTAGTCTTAGGTCAGCATTCCCAGAGCAGCTAGTGAAACGAAAGCACACTACTTGGTAATCCTACATTTAATGAAACGCTGCTAAAAGCACGAAAAAGCCACCGGAATGTTACCCGGCAGCTTTAAGTGATTAATGCTAGCGAAATAATTTGCTAAGCCGAATCTTAGCGCATAATTTCACCGCTTCCACAAGTGGCAGGACCTGCCGCAGTGAAGGTTAGCGTAGGAGCAGTGCCGTTGGGCTCTGTTGTTTGGCAAGCTACTGCAGAAGACTGACCCGTTGAAGAAACCACCATCACGCCGCCAGAATAAGCGCGCAGAGTAGAGCTGTCTACTTTGGGAACAGCAGTGAACTTGACGTTTGCTGCCGAGGGATCTTTGATTTCATATGTGTAATCTGTTGTTTGGGTGGGAATACCAATCTCCAGCTTCACAATATCGGTCGCAAAAGTAGATTTCTCAATGCGGTAAGCTTGCTGAGCACGGTTGACCGAACCAACGTAGCTCTTAGCTTCTGATTGCTTCGCTTTAGCAGCCTGGTTGAGGAAGGAAGGCAGCGCAATCGCAGCTAGAATGCCGATGATGATAATAACGACCAAAAGTTCGATCAGCGTGAAGCCCTTCTCAGACTGTTTGCGCTGAAGCATGTGCTGTAGAAACTTGGCTTTGAATTCGGTTTTCATGGATTCGAGTCTCCTTGAGTTGCGGGATTTGAGTTACTAACTCCTAGTTCTAATTTGCCCACTGGAGAAGCATTTATATCATTCTTGGATATGAACTTCTGATGAATTGAGGAGATAACAATGAACCTCATAACGATTGTTCTAAAAGAACATTGGATATCTCATTGCTTTGAATAAGAAACTGATTAACAATTGCACTAAAAAAGCTACCGGATATCCGATAGCTTTGATTAAGTAACTGATTAGTGTCAACAGAAAAAGAAGTTTATGAAAATGGATGCGATCGCTAAGCCGAATCTTAGCGCATCACTTCACCGTTTCCACAACCGGCAGGACCAGTTGCAGGGAAGGCTAGCGTAGGAGCAGCGCCGCTGGGCTCTGTTGTTTGGCAAGCTACTGCAGAAGACTGACCCGTTGAAGAAACCACCATCACGCCGCCAGAATAAGCGCGTAGAGTAGAGCTGTCTACTTTGGGAATAGCATTAAACTTGACGTTTGCTGCCGAGGGATCTTTGATTTCGTATTTGTAATCTGTCGTTTCTGTGGGGATGCCAATTTCCAGCTTTTCAACATCAGTTGCAAAGGTGGACTTCTCAATGCGGTAAGCTTGCTGAGCACGGTTGACCGAACCAACGTAGCTCTTAGCTTCTGATTGCTTCGCTTTAGCAGCCTGGTTGAGGAAGGAAGGCAGCGCAATCGCAGCTAGAATGCCGATGATGATAATAACGACCAAAAGTTCGATCAGCGTGAAGCCCTTCTCAGACTGTTTGCGCTGAAGCATGTGCTGTAGAAACTTGGCTTTGAATTCGGTTTTCATGGATTCGAGTCTCCTTGAGTTGCGGCTGAGTTGGTCTCTGACTGTGTAAACCTAACTTGCCCACTCCAAAGAAAGTTCATATCACTGCTCGATCAGATTTTTTGAGTATTGCTGAATTAGCATCTTGCGCTCAGCCGATCGCCTATGCTCGCTCCAGCAACACATACAAAAACGCATCCAGCCGATTCAGCAAATCTTTTACCTGTTCAAACGCTTGCGCTTCATCGATCGGCTCCAGTGTTGCCGGATCAACAGGGTGAATTTGTTGATAACGAGCGACAATGGCAGCGATCGGCTGAGCGCTTTCCCAGAGCGGCAACAGACAAGCCGCCGTACTCGCGTTCAAAAAGACCGGAGTCAAAGCGGGCAACGGAACGAGTTTACTAATCTCAAACGGCTGTCCAGACCGGAAGCAGTCAATCAGGTCTTGTTTCAGGCGATCGACTTTTAGTTGGGGATGCAGATGCACTGTGGCGGTTTGCCAATCGGCTTCGCTCCATTCTTCAACCGCAGCACCCGACTCACCTGGATGGGCACACCAAAAATCGAGCAGACGATGTACCGGATGCAACAGCTGGTAGAGATACAATCGATCCTGCACAGAAGCGGTCGCCAACCCCATTTCCCAGAGCGCAGGCAAATTTTCAGCATCTTTAAATAGATCAGTCAGATCCCAATGTCGCCAGTTCACCATGCTGACAAACTCTAGATTTGCCCCTTCTAACAAGGCAAATAGATCGGGAATGGTGAAGCCTTTGTCGCCCACTAGCAGATGGTTTGCGCCGATCAACTCGCTGATTAGCTCTGGTCGGTTGCTGTCACGGAAACGCCCCTGCCAGGTTTGCTCTTTCAATGCCACAAACTCATGGAGCGAATCCATTGTCTCAACCACTGCCTGCTCTGCAAACTCACCTAGCCCAACCTCTGCTACGCCCATAAGCTGAAATAGGGACTGCGCCCGGTAGAAATTGGCGCGCTGATGGAAGTTGTGCAAGTTGGTGCGGAGCAAGCCATCAGGTTTGAGAACAGCAGCGAGGGCTTGCAGCCCTGCTAGAGGGTCTGGCAGTAGATACAGCACTTCATCGCAGTTGATGTAATCGAACATTAGCCCCAGCTTGGGCAACTCTTCAATGGCGATCGCATGGAACTCTGTGTTGGCGAATCCATGAAATTTGAGCCGTTGCTGTGCTAGCTCTACAGATTTTTCTGATAGGTCGATGCCGACGATCTTGGCTCCGGGGTTGGCTTCTGCCAGGATTAGTGACTTGTAGCCGCTGCCACAGCCTGCATCTAGAATGATTTTCCCCTGCAGATTGGGCACACGGCGATGGTGCAGGTAGTAAGGTGTTACAAAATTGTGGCAATAGAGCCTTTCATAGGCTTCTTTGGGCGATTCTTCAATCGGAATTCTGGGGTAAGGACCGTAGTTGAAATGTTCGCGCAGCCTTTCGAGTTCTTCAGACGTGGGGGAAGTCATGCGGCTCATCTCTGGGTAGTGCAAGACGAAGACAGATCTGTATCAGTTCTAGTCATGTGCTGCTTTAGAATGCCCTGATTTTGCGGCAGATCTTGCAGAGTTTGCCAAACGGCTCCGCAAAGTTGCCTAAGCGCGATCGGGCTAGGACGAATTTTTATAAAGTTTTCCGAGTTCTGTCTGTATTATTCCTGTGGTGGAATCGTCACATCTAGCTCGGTGACATCGCCTGCTGCGAGTGCCGTCAAGGGTGGATTGATCGCCGCCTTGTTCCCTACTACCAGCGTCACCAATTTTTCTGGTTGCAAATGAGTTTGGGCGGCTTGCTGCACTTGGGCGATCGTTGTTTCCTCAACCTGCTTTTGATACTGAAAGATGAAATCCGTGGGATATCCGTAGTATTCATAGCGCATGAATCGTCCTAGCGTCTGGCTGGGCGTAGCAAAGCGAAAGATAAAGGCATTTAGCACAGAATCTTTGGCGTTTTGCAGCTCTGCTTCTGTGATTGGGCTAGTCCGAACTTTTTCGAGCTCTGCCAGCGTTGATTGAATAAACGGCACTGTTGCCTCCGATCGGGTCTGCCCGCCTGCGACAAAAGCTCCTGGATAGTCAAACTGGGGTGACCAGTAGGCATAGACGTTGTAGGCTAAGCCTTGGCGCGATCGTACCGTGTTTACCAGACGCCCCCCCAAGCCGTTCATCACCTCGTTCAGAACGGATAGCGGTGCGTTATCTGGGTTATCCAATTTGCCGCCTAAGTGACCGATCTGAATGCTGCTTTGAGTAAGCTGCGGCTGATCGACCAGAAACACGCCGCCCGTGGTAGCTTGCTCAACGGGCGGCAGAGCAGGGCTGGTAGCGTCAGTCGATTGCCAGTCGCCTAGCTTTGCTTCAATTAGCGCTCGCATTTTGGCGCTGTCAAAATCGCCGACAATTCCTAGCAGCATGTTACTTGGCTGCACATATTGCTGATAGAAGCTCAGCAGCGCAGGGCGATCGATCTGGTTGAGAGTGCTATATTCCACCGTACGAGCATAGGGGCTGGTAGTGCCATACAGCAGCTTGCCAAACTCTCGCCCCGCAATGCTGTTGGGGTCATCGTTGCGACGAGCAATGGCACCGCGCCACTGGTTTTTTGCTAAATCGAGCTTGTCTTGTGGAAAGGCAGGCTGGCGCAATACTTCGGTAAATAGCCCAAACACTTCTTCCAAATCCTCGCTGAGGGCACTAAACGTAGCTGTGCCCATAGTTGTGTCAACCCCCGTTTCTACGGATGCGGCTCGTTGCTCTAACCGTTGGTTTAGCATATCTGCCGGATGAGTTTGAGTGCCACCGCTCCGCATCACCGTTCCAAAAATACTTGCTAAGCCAGTTTTAGCAGCGGGTTCTAGCCGATCGCCTGTGCGAATTATTGCAGTTCCACCCACTAGCGGCAGCTCATGGTCTTCCAGCAAAAAGACTGTTAGCCCATTCTCTATCTGAAAGCGGCTGTAGTCAGGCAGCTCAATTTCAGGTGCGGGCGGTAGCTGTAGCTCGGTGTAATGGTGTGGTGTTACAGCAAGGGCAGGCGATCGTCCGCCGAGCAGAACCAGGAAGACGATCGTGACTGTGATCAGAAAATAGCTAATCCGCTTTTGATAACGACTCATAGACGAAGCTGGAAAAACCAGAAAGGACTGTGTGTATTTGAGAGAAGTGAGGCAGCGCGCTTCTACTGGCTAGACAAGAGCTTGCCGATCGTCAAATTTTGGGGTTGGAAGAGAGCTTGCGCGACTCGTTGGACATCGGCTGCTGTCACCGCTTCGATCGCCTGTAGCTCTGCAAACACGTTGCGCCAACTGCCAGTTTTGGCTTCGTATTCCGACAAGAGACTTGCCATGCCGGAGTTGGAGGAGAGGGTTTGGATGAGGCTAGCTTTAGCTTGCGTTTTGAGGCGATCGAGCTCTTCGGCGGAAATTGGTTCTGTTTTGAGGCGAGTAAGTTCGGTATCCAAGGCGGCTGCCACTTCGTCCAGAGTGTGACCTGGGGCGGTCAAGGCATACAGCAACATGAGATTGGAGTAGCGGTTACCCGGAAACGAATCTGCCACGCTAACACTGAGGGCAAGCTGCTGTTGTTCTACCAGCGACCTGTAGAGCCGTGCCGTGCGTCCGCCAGTAAGAACGCCGCTCAGTACTTGATAGATGGCATTATCTGGATTATTAAGATCTGGGCGCTGATAGCCTTCTAGATACCAGGGCTGCGAGGGCAGCGTCAGAGTAATTTCTTTCGGTTCGGTTTGGGTGGAAGCAGGGGCAGTAATGACGGGGGCTTGCGATCGAGCCTGATAGCGCCCGAAGTAGGCCTGCGCCAGCTCTTTCACCTGTGCCGGATCGACATCGCCGACGATCGACATAACAATGTGGTTAGGCGTGTAGTATCTCTGGAAGAATTTTTGGATGTCCTGACGGGTCAGCGCTTGGATGTCTTGCTCAGAGCCAATCACTGGACGGCCGTAGGGGTGACTGGGCAGCGCCACCCCTAGAAATTCTTCGATCATCTTGCCGATCGGTGAATTGTCAGTCCGCATTCGCCGTTCTTCCAGAATCACCTCTTTTTCTTCGTAAAACTCGCGGAATACCGGATCTAAAAATCGCTCAGACTCCAGGGACATCCACAGCTCTAGCTTGTTTGACGGAAAGCTATAAAAGTAACGCGTTGCATCTGCCGAAGTGGTGGCATTAAGCCCAACCCCGCCTGCCTGCTGCACAATTTTCCCAAATTCGTTTTGGTTCACATAGCTGGCAGCTTGGGCTTTAGTTTGCTCAAATTCCTGCTGGAGCGCGTTGGCGTCTCGACCTGCTGCCTGTGCTGCCTGAATTTGTTCAGATAGCACATCTAGCCGATCGAGCAGCGGCTTTTCTGCTTGATAGCTTGTCGTGCCGATTCTTGTAGTTCCTTTGAATGCCAAGTGCTCCAAGAAATGCGCCGCTCCGGTTTTGCCGGTCTCCTCATAGGCTGAGCCGATATTGACATACGTCATGAAGGAAACGATCGGCGCTTGATGTCGCTCTAGAACGATAAATTTAATACCGTTGTTTAGCGTGAACTCAGTGATGCGGTTAGCAACCCGATCGAGATAGGGCTGGATACTGGACGCAGGCGTTGCAGTGCGAGCAATAGCGCTCGCTGCAGGCATCCAGGTGATGAGAGCTAATAAACCAGCAAAGAGAATTGAAGCGAAACGATGGCGCATGAGGTGTGGAGCAAGCAATACCGTTTCTCAGCATAAGCGGTTTTATCAGTTTTGGGGGTGGCAAAGTGCTCTATGGTTAATCAGACAAATTAACGACTAACCAGCGATAGATATTGTTGGGAAGTTTCTACAATAAAGTTAGCAATAGTATTTCTTAATACAGAAGTTTTAATTTTCTAATGGGTTTAGCTTAAAATAGTAGCAATATATACTGTTTTTATCTTATTTATCATGAGTTCCTACGGCGATTTCGACTGGGATGAAGCTTGGGAGTATCAGCCCGGATTCACAGTGGAGCTGAATGCTCAACCCGGCGTTTTGCACAGAATTTCTAGCTATGACCCGATGCTGGTTCCACCGATCTCACTGGATGACGATCCCCGCCCGCGCTATCCGCACGAACTCCGGGTTGTGTCGCGTTCAACCGCAAAGGCTTGTCCCTTGAAATTGCCTGCCGGATCTCCAGCACAGCCGATGTGTGCCCGTTAAACTAATTTGCACAGCAGATCGTATGGATGTTGCGTAGCTAAAACATTGCAAGCAATTCAATAGCTGAGTTGATCCTGTAGGGTATAAGGCTCCACCTATGGCATGCTTGTGAACGCGTAAGTTCTAACGAAATTTAAAAGACAAAAAGGCGATCGATTCGATCGCCTTTTTTAAGTGTTCCGAAAATTTATCTAACGCTGGCAGCGCTGTTGCTACGAGCGACTAAAACTTCAATTGTTTAAGCTATTTATCTAAAACCAACTGAGGCTTGCCAGACAAACGCTAGCAGCAGGAAAAATACCGGAATGACCGGCAGCACATCCACTAGGGGATCAAAAACCGCATAGGCTTCGGGGAGTTTTGCAAGCAGCATTACCGCATCCATGAGTCAGTAGACCTCTCCAACACGAGTTTCATAATTGCCACACATCTTAACACGAAGCAGGGGCTTGTTACAGATAGGTTGCCTCGTGAAATATCCCTTAGATTGAGCTAATGTTACGCGGATTCAATTAGATCATCAGCAATCATTCTTGGATCTAGCTTTGTTGAGATGATGCGATCGCGTCCGGCAGCTTTAGCCTCGTAGAGCGCTTGATCGGCAGCAGCGATTAGATCAGCTGGAGACTGTTTCAACGTTGGAACTACTGTTGCAACGCCTAGGCTCACCGTGACAAACTGGCTGACTGCTGAGTCTTCATGCAAAAGCTGAAGCTGATGCACCGCCGCCTGAATTTCTTGTGCTACCCTCATTGCTCCTTCAGCTGAGGTGAGCGGCAAAATTGCGACAAATTCCTCTCCGCCATAGCGAGCAACCATATCTCCTGGACGTTTAACCGATCTATCAATTGCTTTAGCAATTTGCTGCAGGCAGTAGTCTCCAGCTTGGTGCCCGTAGCGATCGTTGTAGCGTTTAAAGAAATCGGCATCGCATAGAATCAGCGAAAGAGAGGCTTGCTCTCGCGTCAACCGACCCCACTCCCGTTCTAGCACTTGGTCGAAGTGGCGGCGGTTAGAAACCTGAGTCAGTCCATCTACATAAGCCAGCTTTTCTAGCTCCTGATTAGCTCGCTGCAGCGCTTGTTGCGTTGATATCCGTTCGGCAATTTCCTGCTGCAGCTCCTGCGTTCGCTGACTAACCCTTTGCTCTAGCAATTTTGAGTAGTCCTGTAGCTGTTGGCGGGAGTACCGGATTTCTCTCAGCATTTGGTTGAAGGATTTTGCCATGACGTTCAGTTCTCGCATGCCTTTAGCAGGAACGATCGCATTCAGTTCTCCATTGGCAACGCGCTGGCTGGCGAGACTTAGACGGAGAATGGGGCGAGTTATCCATTGGCTGGTGAAAACTCCTAGTGCAATTGCCCCGATCGCTGCTCCCAAGCAAACGAGAACTGTTGTCCGAGTGTTTTCCTGAATTTGACCTAGAAAATCTGCCTCTGGCGCCACAACGACAATCAACCAGTCTATGCCCATCTCGTCCCTGTAGGGGAGGACAAGGAGAAACTGGGCTTCGCCGTCGATCGTAAAGCGCAATCGCTGCTGAGATTGCATAGCAGCAAAGCTGCCAAACTGTTTTTTGAGATAGCGACTGGCATTTTTGACCAACGGGCTATCGCTTTCTTCAACTGGCAACCGTTGAAATGCCACCGTGTTTTGATCCTGTGTAGAAGCTTTGTAGGGAAGCTCCTGAATGGAATTGGCAAGCTGTAAACCGTTCCGCTCTAGAATGAACACCTCGCCTGATTTTCCTACCTTTAACGTCGCCAGGAATTTGCCAATCTCGCTGAGGCTAACATTTGCTGAGAAAACTCCCAAAAGGTCGTCGCTATCTGGTTTATAGACGGGCTGGTAGGCGCTAATTCCCAGCAAATGAGTTCTACCAATTTGATCGACCTCAGTCCAGCCCGCTTCGCCTGTTCTGATTGCATCCCGATACCAAGGGCGGTTGCGAACATCAAAGTTCGGCAGTATCTTGAGAAACTGCACTGAATTGCCCTGTGAATCGGGCTTATAGACTCGAACCTGATTGCGATCTGTGACATCAGCAACACTAATTTGCACAGGGCCAAGGCGGTAGCGCGCTGGATCCGCTTGTGGATCGACCCGAAGGATAGTGCGAAATTCCCCTTGTGGATTGGCAATAGCAAGAGAGGTAATTGATTTAAACTGCTGATGTTGCAAGAACAGGCGGCGCTGTAAGGTATTCAGATCGTTTAAGTCCAGCTCACCGCTCTGTACGCCATCTGCATTAAGCTGATTAAGCAGATGGGGCGTTTGCAAATAGGAATCCAACCTGAGCACAACGCGATCGCCTACTTCTTCGAGCAGTTGATTGGCTAATTCACCTACTGCCTGCTGTCCATTCAAGAAGGAAAAGTATCCTGCTAGAGACACCGCCAGACAGATTTGCAGAGCAAAAGGTACAACTAAAGCTAAACGCAAAGGCGCTTGTTGCAGCCGCTGAATCCACCAATTTTTTGCAAGACGCAGCTGCGTCATTGCCCCCATTTGCCAACTGCGATTGTTATGACTCAGCATTCATACATCTGCTTTGCTTCTTTCAAAGTATTGCCTGATTGATAATAAGTACCGACAAAAGAGGCAAATATTAGATAAATGAAGAGAAACTTAAATAAGAGAAACCTTAACTTAAAGAAGATAGGACTTACGCATTCCCTAGATAGATAGTGAATGAAGCCCATTAATTCTCTACAAAGTACGTAACTTATGTTGAAGAAACTTATGTTGAAGAAGAGGTGTGGCGGTTTGCTGAGCTGCCACACCTCTTCTTCAAGTTTTTTCGTTTATAGAGCTATATAAATTAGAAGCTATGAAAACTCCAGGATATCCTATCGTCGCAGTTGCTGTCGCCAGCTCTGAATTTCTTGTTGAGCTGTGGAGTATGCTGCTGTGCCCTCCGGAATGCCTTCGGCAATGGCGATCGCCTCACTAGGGTTGTTCTGCGCCTGCGATTCGGCAATTTGTAGAATCTGGTAACTCCACTGCTCAATCAGCCGATCTGCCTGTTCCCGCTGGGGGCTATCCGATGAGATCTCGTCAGCGATTTGAATTGCCGAAACCAGCATTGGAGAGGTGCCAATTCTGGCGGCATTATACGCCTGTTGAAGGCGGTCTTGCCCATCGGACTGGCTGCGCCAGGTTTGGATATCAGCTTGGGCTTCGTCGTAGAGGGCACGCCCTGACTGGATCTGTTCCGCTGTAGCGATCGCGGCTGGTAAGTCTCCCTGGTTTGCTAGCAGGCGGGCACGTTCTAGATAAGGTCCGTCTTCTAGCTGTTCGCTGCGGTTTGTCCAGCCTTTAATATCAGAAGCCGCGTCTGCAGAGAGTGATCTCCCTTCGCCAATCCGTCTTGCTACGTTAATTGCCGATCGCAAATCACCTTGCGCTGCTAGTGCACGAGCCTGATCTAGAATGGGCTGATCCTGGATGCGTTGAATGCGGTCTGTCCAGTTGCGGATGCGCTGGTCGGCATCGGCATAGAGGGCGCGTCCGGCTCCAATGCGGCTAGCTTCGTTAATGGCACGCTGGAGAGCAGGAATATCACCGCCGCTAGCATATTGATCGGCTCGATCGAGATACGGACGGTCTTCAACTGTCTGGATTGTGTCTGTCCATTTGTCGATCGCCTCCTGTGCCTCTTGCCCCCGTGGATTGCCCGCAGGAATCTGCTGCGCCTCAGCAACGGCAGCCGAAAGATCGCCAACCGTTCCGCCTTCAGCAATCTGGCGAGCACGCTCTAGGCGAGCCACATCCTGTATTTCTAGCTGCCAGCGGCTGATCAACTGCTGTGCTTCCCCAAAGAGGGGGCGATCGCGCTTCAGCTTCTGGGCTTGCACAATGGCTGCCTGTAGATCATCCACGGTGCCACCCCAGGATTGGGCTTTAGCTTGGGCGATCGTCTTAAAGTCTTGAATTTCGTTTTTAAGATTGGCGCGATCGGGAATTTCCGCCACAATGCGGGTGGCTTCTGTATAGTTCTGTCGATCGAGAGCAGCATCTGCCAAATCGAGGAGCTGCCGCCCCAGCTCGCCAATTCGAGTAGTGGCTTCCTTGTACAGGTGGCTTTCGGGCTTCACCTCTTCCATTAGCTTCAGGGCAGCCAGCACGTTCTCCACACCACCCTCATCTGCTATTCCTCTGGCTTTATCAAGCTTGCCGCCGTCTACACGGGTGTCAGTAATGAGCTTGGTTAGCTCCTGGTATTTGGTAGTCTCCCAGTAGGTGTTGCCGACTGCCAGCAGCCGAGTTGCCGTCAAAAAAGCTTGACGTAGATCGTTGCGCTGCATGTCTGCCTCGGCATCCTGATAAATTTTTTCGGCTTTCCCCCAAATCTCTTGCCATGTTTTGATTTGCTGCTCCACTCGCTGATGTGCCGTTGTGGCTGCCGGGATGCGCTTAGCAGTGCCAATCGCTTTATCTAGCTCACCATTTTGAAACAGCTCCTCTGCCAGCTTCAAAATTTCTTGTGACCAATTGTTAATGTTCCGATCGATTTCTGGGCGCAGCGGATGATCAGCCGGTAGCCCATCAACCAGAGTAATTGCCTTGAGCAAATCTTCGACGGTACGCTTGTCTGCTAGCATCTGGGCGCAGTACAGCCGCATGGAAGCAGACGCTGTAGGCAAGAAGATGGCGGGACAGTTGGGCACGTCGGGCAGAAAGAACAGCGTTGCCGCTGAATAAGTACCCAGCCCAATGAAGCCTGCTAACAGAGTAATGCTCCAAAATTGCCAGCTTCTAGGAACCCAGCGTGGCAGCCGCTCCAGCTGAGGAAAACGGCGCGACGATCGGGGAACGGTGGACGGTCGTACAGGTGCGGCGACGCTAGATTGTCTTTGACTAGATTGCCGTGTGGCAGCATGCTGCTCGACTGGAGCTGTGCCAATCGGCGGAGATATCACAAAGGGCTGTCGCTTCTCTGCTCTGGAGGCATCCTCAGGCGCACGAGGGCGAAGCGGCGGAATGCCTGGACTCATCGGCTTTTTCGAACTCTGCTCCGCTTCATCGCGTTCTGGATGGCGGTCAGGTGTTCCATATTTTCCGGTCATACCTCATTCCACCACATGAAAAGGCGCTAATGCCCAATTAAACTCACATTGACGACGATCGCTTTAGGCTTCAAAATCGCCTTAGACTTCAATATTCATTCAACTTTATTCGTCAAGCCTATCAGTATAAGCCCTACCCTTTAAAGCGAGCACTGATCCAACCAATAATAGCGGTAATCCTGGCTTTGGGCGATGCTTCTCAACCTGCTTCAGCCAAAATGCTCCGGCTAAAACATAGCTGCAGCTGAACTAATACACAGGAAGCTTGCTGCATAAAGCTGCATAAAACCTACAGCTCGCAGGGAACTTGAAGCCCAAAGATTTCATCTACTGACTTCGGCTACTATAGAAAACCCGATAGGGCGATCGCACCCTCCTTCTCCCAAACAGCTTAAACCATGCTTCGTAATCGATACAGCCGCTTCATTCTCTGGTGTCTCAGCGCGGCGTTCGCCGTTGGTTCCCTACCGCTATTGTCATCCGCTAGCCTCGCTCAATCTTCCCCTCGATCGCCGGTTACACCCGATCAAACAGTAGAGTGCGAGCTGCTAGTTGCCGGGGGAGGATTAGCCGGAACTGCCGCTGCCTACGAAGCGCTGCTGGAAGGACGCACCGTTTGCCTCACTGAGATTACCGACTGGCTCGGCGGACAGATTTCAGCCCAAGGAACCTCAGCGTTAGACGAATCAAAACGACAGCGCGAAGAGTTGTTCTACTCGCGTGGCTACAAAACTCTGAGAGCGCGCATTGAGAAACACTACAAAGCCCTCAATCCAGGTGACTGCTGGGTTAGCGCGTCTTGCTTTTTGCCCAGTGATGCGAACGAAATTCTGCAAAAAGAGCTAGAAGATGCCGCAGATGAAGGCAAAGGCACTTTGAAATGGTTTCCTTCTACCGTGATCAAGGAGCTGCGGCTGAGCCGAAATGGTCAGCAAATTGAAGAAGCGATCGCCATCCAGCATCAGCCTGCTCCCGATGCGCCCCCGCTGAATGCAGAACCGCTGTCTCAGACGATCGAAGATGCTTATCGCTACGAAGACTCCGATCGCTTCACCAAAACGGCGATTCGCTTTGTATCCAAGCCTTTAGCGCCAGAAGCAGGCGCACAGCCAGGACGTCCGGATTGGATTGTGATTGATGCGACCGAAACAGGAGAACTGGTGGCGATCGCCGATGTGCCCTATCGCTTGGGGCTCGATCCGCGCTCTTACCTGAACCCATCCCTGCCTACCGAAACGAACGATCCCTACTGTACCCAAGGCTTCACCTACACCTTTGCGATGGAGCGGACTGAAGACCCGCAGCCGCAGGAGATGCCATCGTTCTATCCGGAGTATGCGCCCTACTACAGCTATGAGCGCGAGCGACCCAACAAAGACTATTTTGACTACGTGTTTACCTACCGCCGCATCTGGAGCCCAAAGCCTCGATCGAAGGAAAAAGCCTTTGGGGTTTCGCTGTCTAAACCCGGTGATATCTCGATGCAGAACTGGACATGGGGTAATGACTATCGCCCCGGCACCGTGGCTGATAACTTAATCTACAGCCGCGACCAGCTAGAGCAGCGCGGTGAACTAGCTCCCGGTAGCTGGATGGGTGGTTTACGGACGGAAACGCTGCGAAAAGGCGAAGAGAATGCGCTGGGCTACTATTACTGGCTAGTTGAGGGCGATACAGATTCGCAGCTTGGCGCAGGGGTGAAGCAGCCCAACCCCAACCACCGCTTTTTGTCAGGGATGGATGCTCCCATGGGGACGGCGCACGGGCTCTCGAAATACCCTTACATCCGCGAAGGACGGCGGATTATTGGTCGCCCGTCTTATGCCTATAAAGACGGCTTCAGCATCTCAGAGCTAGATATCTCCCGCGTCAACTATCTCGATCCGTTCTATCAGCAAACACTATCCCCTGAAATGTATCGGCAAATGTGGATCGCCTTGGCAGGACTGGAAACTGCCTCTGCCATCCGACAAGACACCCCACCCGACCAGATCGCCCGCCGGACGCGATCGACGATTTACCCGGACTCGGTCGGCATTGCACAGTATGCGATCGACTTTCACCCCTGCATGACTCTTTCACCACCCGAAACGCCCGGCAACACCGAACGAGCGGGCGTTCGTCAGGCGCATGGTCCTGCCTACCCTGCCCAAATTCCTCTGCGGGCAATGATTCCTCAAAAAATAGATAATCTGCTGGTTGCAGGTAAGAGCATTGCCACTAGCTCGGTGGCGGCAGCTGCGTACCGCGTTCATTCCTTTGAGTGGTCTGCTGGGGCTGCTGCTGGCACGACTGCTGCCTTTGCCTTGGCTGAAGGAGTTTTCCCCTATCAGCTTGTAGACAACTTGCCCAGCCCCGAACCGCTGTTAGAAAAGCTGCAAGCCCAGCTGGTTGCCCACAATAACCCAATTGAATTTCCAGACACCTCGATCTTCAATCTGGACTGGGAGGATTGGCGGGCATGGTAGAGTAGCAGCGCCTATAATCGAAACTGTTTATTGGAGCATGGGAACTTTAAAGATGCGTTGGGTTAGGGAAAGTTGGATTTATGGTGTGGTGCTGCCGCTCAGCCTGTTACCGCTGCTAGGGCAGTCAGCGCAAGCATTGCCCGCAGCTAGCCCAACGCCCAACGCGCAGCTAGAACAAACTCCCACTCCCCCCTTGCCGCCCCTCGGCAATGCCGATGTCTATCTGCCCAAGCCCGATCCGCTAGCATTCACCCGTCTGCAGATCCGACTGAGCGAACGGCGGGTCTATGTCTATCATCGGGATCAGGTGCAGACTAGTTTTCCAGTGGCGATCGGGCGGGCAGGCTGGGAAACCCCCACCGGCAGCTATCATGTCCTGCAAAAAATTAAGAATCCTGCTTGGGAGCATCCGTTCACCGGAGAAGTTGTTCCTCCCGGTGCAGACAACCCGCTCGGCACTCGCTGGATTGGCTTCTGGACAGATGGCAGAAATTTTATTGGCTTTCACGGCACGCCCAACGAAGAATCCGTTGGGACACCTGCCTCTCATGGTTGCATTCGCATGTATGACCGTGATGTGACCAAATTGTTTGAGATGGTGCGGCTCGGCACTCCCGTAGAAGTTGTGCGCTAGCGGAGCGATCGGTGATGCTGGATACTGGTCCTCTGCCCTTTTTGCCATAATTTCAGGGGAATCTTCTGAATCTTGCACAATGCCGAATACTTTAGAACAGTTTGCCAGCGACAATTATTCTGGAATCTGCCCGGAAGCCCTGGAGTATATGCTCCAGGCAAACGAAGGGGATGCACCTGCCTATGGAAACGATGAGTGGACGCAGCGTGCTTCCGATTACTTTAGAGATTTATTTGAAACTGATTGCGAAGTCTTTTTTGTATTCAATGGCACCGCTGCGAATTCATTGGCATTAGCAGCGTTGTGTCAGTCCTATCACAGCGTCATCTGTCATGAAACCGCGCACGTGGAAACAGACGAATGTGGTGCGCCTGAGTTTGCATCCAACGGCTCAAAGCTGCTGTTGGGCAAAGGAGAAAACGGCAAACTGACGCCAGAGTCGATCGCGGCGATCGTCAATCGCCGCAGCGATATCCACTATCCCAAGCCCAAAGTTATCAGCCTGACTCAATCGACTGAGCTGGGAACGCTGTACACCACCGATGAGCTAACCGCGATTCAGCAGTTGGCAAAGCAATATAACCTGAGAGTCCATATGGATGGTGCTCGCTTTGCCAATGCTGTTGCCGCTATGAACAAAACACCCGCTGAGATCACCTGGAAAAGCGGCGTGGATGTTCTATGCTTTTGCGGAACGAAGAATGGCATGGCGCTAGGTGAAGCAATTTTGTTCTTCAACAAACAGCTTGCTGAAGACTTTTCTTACCGCTGTAAGCAGGCTGGTCAGCTTGCCTCGAAGATGCGATTTGTGGCAGCTCCCTGGTTAGGCTTGCTGGAGACTGGAGCTTGGCTGCGCAACGCTCGTCATGCTAATCGCTGCGCTGAATATTTGGAAAAGAAACTGTTAGAAATTGATGGCGTAGATCTGATGGTTCCGCGCGAGGCAAACGCCGTTTTTGTTACTTTGCCTGAGCACGTTGTTCGACATTTGCAACAGAAAAACTGGATGTTTTATACCTTCATTGGTGTAGACGGGGTGCGCTTTATGTGTTCCTGGAATTCAACACAAGAAAGGATCGATCAACTGGTACAGGATATAAAGGAGGCAATGGTCGCTAAGCCAATATCCTAAAAGCATCTCTGCCTTTAGGCAGAAAACTAGCTATCGGTTAGTTCTCCAGCATCGTTCGGTAAACTTCACTGCCGTAGGTCAATGGCTTCCTAGTATGATGAAGCTAAAGATAAGGAGCAAGAACTCCTTCTCATTTAAGAGGAAAAGTAATGCAAAGCACCTACGATTCTGGCAAGCGCAAGCTGTTGTCTAGCTTATCGCATGCCTCTATTTTTCTAAGTGGATTGCTTGTCTCGATCGCTGTACCGATCGCCATCTATGTTCTGTCTGACGATCCAGTCGTGAAAGCAAACGCTAAAGAAGCGATTAACTTTCACTTTAACGTTTGGCTGTATGGCATTATTCTAGTCCCGCTTTCGTTCATCACTTTTGGGTTGGCGGGTGGTATTTGGTGGTTAGTTCATTGGGGACTCACAGGGTGGGCGATCGTTCACTGTTTGGGTACACCGGATGAACCAGTTCATTATCCGTTTATCTTCCGTCCGTTCTAGACAAAGCGGCAGTATGGTAGTTCAAGCTAGTCCGCTTGAACTGCTAGATTAAGTTACTCTGCCGTGAGCTATCTGCTTCGCTTGCTCAATCCAATGCGAAACTTCCCCCAGCGTTGGGCATAAATCTTGCCGTTGCATTATAGCGATGTGCAGTTTAAGAATTTGTTTGTGCAGGCGAGGCAAAGGCGTTTGGGCAAGCTGGGCAGGGCTGCTAATTCCAGCATGAAGCAGTAACCCACAATACTGACAGCCAACCGCAGGCACACGGGCAAGATCGGCTAGCGCCATCCATTTATTGACATGCTGAACGTGAATTTGCAGCTTAGCAGCGAGCGTTTGCCGCTGCAGGAGTGTTTTAGTTTGCTGCAATAGCTGTTGCGTGGTTTGGATGCCATGAGTTGCAAGCTGGGACTGGTCTTCGGCGTTAAGTCCGGGCAGTTGGGCAATGGACCATGAGCGCGATCGTAGGCTTGCAGGTTGGCGAAGGGTTGCCATAAAAAAATGCAGCTAAATTGCTGCTGGGGGAACTATTGGATTTTCAGTGTAACGCGAATTCCGATTTGCCCTGTTGAAGCGTCGTGAAATGCCGCTTCAAAACGACGATCTAGGCTGCTGCAAAAACTTCAGCTCTTCAGGAGTGCTAGCTCGTCCTAAACTCTGGTTGCGATGCGGAAATCGTCCAAACCGATCGATCACTGCCTGATGTCGTAGGGCATAGTCATACACATCAGTAAGCTGTGGCTCGATCTGGCGAAGTGCTTTGAACAAAGCTACAGATTGGCGTTGGTCGTCTGGGTTTTCGCTATGTTCCAGCGGTAGATAGAAGAAGATTCGTTGAATCGGTTCTAGCTGTTGATCAAACGCCGAGTCAATCGCACCCTTGGCAATAGCTAGCGCCTTAGGGTCTGCCGCAAAAGCTTGAGCGCTGTTTCGGAATAGGTGACGAGAGAACTGGTCTAGCAGTACCAAAAGCGCTAGACAGCCCTGCGGACTCTGCTGCCAGTCGTCTAGCTCGTTTGCCGCTGCCTGTTGATAAAGTGACAGAAACCGCTCGCGAATTGTTTGATCGATCGCTGAATTCTTGCTAAACCAGAGCTTCCGACGGTTTTTATAAGAAGCATCGTCTGATCCAGGATTGCCAAACCAGAACTCTATCACCTCTGACTGGGCTGCCATCTCACTATTTCTCCAAAATAGAAGCAAGACAAGGGCGGCGATAGCACCCCTATAGTTTTTTTATTGATTTAATGAACTTCTGAAGCGACTTCACAATCTTAAGTCGCTCTATAGCAATCCTAAATGGTTTGTGAAAGGAGGGACGGGCGAACCCCGCCCCTTTCACAAACCATTCCACAACTCAAATAGGATCGCCATGTAGGGTTAAAAACAAGAATTGAAGGCTGCCCAAATTCACAAGGTATACACCTTTGGACCTGGGCAGCGTTGTAGAAGATTGGTATTAATAGAAGTGAAGAGATTGATCTTGCGAGAGTAATAAGCGATGGATCCGTTTTTGGGGCTTTTGGCAAGTAGTGCTGTAGCAGCGATCGTAGGAACAGCGCTGAAAGGGATTATTCGCCCTGTTAGCTGGGCGTTACTCGCAGGTGCGCTGCTGCTGTTTGGGTCGAGCCGGGTAGTAGAGGCAACCAATTCGGTTGCACAGTCACCTAGTCCTTCCGAAACTTCCGAAACGTTTACGACGAACTCCAGCGATTTAGCAGGCGTTCCGGCAGTCGCGCTAGGTTGGCAGAGCGCAACGAGCAATCTGAATCCGGCTTTTTCTTCTCTTTACGCTCAGCAGCCACCGGTGAACCCAAGTCCAGGAAGTTTGAATCCAGGCACAAATCCTAGACCAGTTGATCCTAATGCAATTGACCAGCAAGCTCCTGCTTCGCCGCCTGCTGCCAGCCCAATTCCGCCTGCTCCGCCGCCTGCTCCCTCGCCCCGCCCCATTCAGGCACTTTGGTAGCAGCCCTGATTCAACCAAACGCCCATCCCCTCAGTTGCCTATCATTTCTTCTGGACGAACAAGCTGATCAAATTGTTCGGCTGTCAAGAAGCCCAATTCTATGCAAGCGGCTTTTAGGGTTGTGCCTTCTGCATGCGCTTTCTTGGCAACTTTGGCAGCATTATCGTAGCCGATGTGAGGATTGAGGGCAGTAACCAGCATCAGGGAGTTGCTGAGGAAGTGCTGAATTTGGCTAGGGTTGGGCTGGAGGTCTACGACTAAATAATGCGTGAAGGCATTGCAGGCGTCGGCAAGCAGGCGTATCGAGTTGAGCAGGTTGAAGATCATCACAGGCTTGAAGACGTTTAGCTCAAAGTTGCCTTGGCTGCCGGCAATAGCGATCGCTGTATCATTGCCCATCACCTGAACGCACACCATGGTCATCGCTTCGCACTGAGTTGGGTTGACCTTACCCGGCATAATCGAGGAGCCAGGCTCATTTTCTGGCAGCAGCAGTTCGCCCAAGCCGCACCGGGGACCTGATCCCATCCAGCGAATGTCATTGGCAATTTTCATCAGAGAAGCTGCTAGGGTTCGCAGGCAGCTGCTTGCTGCCACGATCGCGTCATGGGCTGCCAGTGCTGCGAATTTGTTGGCAGCGCTGACGAAGGGCAGATGAGTGAGCTGAGCGATCTCTGCGGCAACGCGATCGGCAAATTCGGGATGGGTATTGAGCCCTGTGCCTACGGCTGTCCCGCCGATCGCCAGCTCGTACAAATCGGGCAGACTGTCTTTGAGACGGGCTATATTTTTGTCGAGCTGTGAGACATAGCCCGAAAATTCCTGCCCTAGTGTCAGCGGTACGGCATCCATCAGGTGTGTCCGCCCAATTTTGATGATGGCTTGGAAAGCCTCTGCTTTGTCAGCTAGGGCATCCCGCAGCATGATGAGATTAGGCAGCAGATCCTGGGTGATTGTTTCAACGGCAGCAATATGCATTGCTGTTGGGAACGTGTCGTTGGAGGACTGGGATAAATTGACATGATCGTTGGGATGAATCGGCGTTTTGCTGCCCAGTTCCCCGCCTGCTAAAGCGATCGCCCGGTTGGCAATGACTTCGTTCGCGTTCATATTGGTTTGCGTTCCGCTGCCCGTTTGCCAGATCCGCAGCGGAAAATGGACATCTAGCTCACCGGATATCACCTCGTCTGCCGCCTGCACCATCAACCTGGCTTTTTCGGCAGGCAGCTTGCCCAACTGCTGATTTACCGTTGCCGCTGCTCGCTTGAGGATGCCAACTGCCCGAATCATTGATCGCGGCATAACATCCTCCCCAATCGCAAAATATTTGAGCGATCGCTGCGTCTGTGCCCCCCAGTAGCGCTCGGCAGGCACAGCGATTGCACCCATGCTGTCGGTTTCGGTGCGGGTATGTGGTTCAGTGGGCTGGGCTGACATGGGTTAGCTCCTAGAGGCAAGACCTTGAGTTTCTAGCGTAGCGGTTTCTGGGGTTAGTACAGCCAGGGAAGCAACTTTTTGACATGCTGTCGATAGGTAGGATAGTCGGCAAATTTCTCGGTGAGCCAAGCTTCTTCACGGCGAGCTTTCAAATCAAAGAAAATTAACCAAACCAGCGCTCCCACCAAATGCGACAAACTAAGCTGCCGAAGCGCGTAGGCTGTAGCAGCCAGGATGAGACCGCTGTAGAGGGGATGACGAACAATGCCATAAATGCCGCTTTGCACAAGCTGACTATCTAGCTTGGGGTAAGGAAGGGGCGTTAAATTGCTGCCTAGATCGAGCAGCCCTTTGAGCACGAACACTGCACCAACCGCGCCGAGGAGTGTAGCGATCGCCCAAATGCAATATTGCAATGGTGGCTGTACCTCTAGCCAGCTCGGCTGGTACAGCGGCAGCACTACAAACCCGAGTATCAACACCCCCTGCAGCAGCACCCAATATTCGCCGCGTTGCCCTTTCCAGCTGGTGCTGCTAAAGCCCCAATCGGTGAGTAATTTCATGACTTTTGTGTTCTAAGCTGTGGTTTTAAACTGCTGTGATCATCGCTCGGATTTGTTGGGCGGTCGCCGGAGCTAGCAAAACGCCGTTGCGGTAGTGTCCGGTTGCCAGCAGCACCTGCTGATAGCCCGCTAGGGGTTCGACGATCGGAGCCGGACGATTCTGAGGACGGGGACGCAAGCCTGACCAGGTTTCTAGAATCGTGGCATCTGCCAGAGCCGGACAGAGTGCGATCGCCCCTTGCCATACCGTTTCAAGATAAGCGGGATCAGGAATGATTGCTTCTGTGGAAGGGGGGATTGAATGAGGCGGAAACTCAACCGTTGCGCCAATCCAATACTCATTGTTACCCAGCGGCACGATGTGAATATCTTCGCCACTGATCACGGGCTGAAATGCTAGATCGCCTAACGGCTGTGCGAGTTGAACGCGCAGAGCTTGACCCAAAACGGGCTGAATCGCAATCGGCTGGGGTGAAAGCTGTGATAACAGGGTTGAGCCCAGCCCTGCAGCAATGATGAGCCAATCGACAGCGATCTCTTCTGTTTCGAACTGCAGGCGCGGGAAAAGCCCAGAACAGGCGGTTTCAAAGCCCTTCACAGCAGCATCTAATCGAAAGGTGACACCCTTTTGTTGAGCGGCAGCAACTAGCGCCAGTGTCAGCGCTGTTGGATCAACCTGAGCATCTTGAGGAGAATAAACGGCTCCTGTGATTCGCGGGTTAACAATGTGAGGACAGTGGGACTGGAGGCGATCGCGCTCCCAAAGTTCTAGCGTCCAACCCTGAGCGCGGCGAATCTCGGCTAGGGTTTGCCAATCGGGAGGTTTAGCTGTTTGCGGGCGGGCTTCCTGAAAGCGCAGCATCACGATTCCCTGTGAATTGTAGGGAATGGACTGTCCGATCGCTGCTTCTAGTTCGGGGATCAGTGTCACATAGCGCTGAATGCTGGCTTGCCGCATCGCCCAAGCTCTGCCCTTGGTCTTTTGGCTAATAATGCCCATCAAAACACCCAGCGCGGCTCCAGTAGCGGCTTGAGCAGGCGGCTGACGATCGAATACGGTAATGGAAAGATCCGGAATTTGGCTAAGTTCATAGGCGATCATTGCGCCCACTATGCCACAGCCAACAATGGCAACTTTTTGCATACAAATACAAGCAGGCGAGCTGCAAAGCCTGAAGAGAATAAAGCGCTAAAAGAAGCTTGCCGCTATCAAGACAGCGGCAAAAGCTTTCCTCTAGTTTGACTTAGGTTGATAGGACTTTTGACTAGGACTGCAGTTTGGCTACGAGCCTTGCGGCAGCAAGCTAAAGAAGGCATCAAAATCCTTCAGTGCTTCGTTGTAGTTTCTCAATGCCTTATTCGTATCACGCGCTTGGGCAGCTTCATCAATCGCGTCGATATGCCCAAACACAGCCTTGGCACTTTTCAACGCAGGCTGCTGGGCATCGGGCAACAGCGATCGCGAGAGGCGGCTCATACGCACCCGCAGCTCACCCAGTGGACCGTGGATAAAATTAGCGACATCGATCCATTCTTGCTTTTGGATCAAGGGGGGTAGTTCCAACAGACGGTCACGCAACTCCTGCACCCCTTCAGCATTTTTTTGAATTTGCTCTAGCTGAGTTGCTGTATAGGTTGGCTTTACGGCAGTTGGGCTACCGCAGCTAACGAGCAGCGTCGTCATTAGCACTAAACATAAAACTAAAACAGAGCGCAAACGTTTCATACCCAGAGCTTACTCTCAGACACATTAACACCTAGAAGATCTTAGCCCTTTGGCTTATCTAAGAATAGAGCGTTTGAATAGAGACTATAGTGTTATACACGTCAGCCAATGATTTTGTGCGTGTCTCCTTGAGGTTAGATTTACGATCGTTTTGATCTCTCTCTGGGGATCGACGCTCCAATCCTACAGACATGGGAATCTGTATACGAAGACACCCCTAGCTTAAGGAGGAGATTTGATGGCAGAAAGCACGAACCCAGATGCGCCGATTGTGGGGGAAACTAGCCGCGCTACAATTCGTGAGCAAGACATGTCATTCTTGACAAAAGTCATGGAAAAGGGCGGTATCACTGACCCGTATGATGCTAGGGATGTTACCGAAGTTGTGTTCCGCATCATGCGCGACGTGATGACTACTGAGGCAGCCGATCGCGTTGCAGACGAGCTGAAAGGCGAAGAAATGCTGCACACGAAAGACAAAACACTTCAGGAAGAAGTCGTTGATCTCTGGAGAGATACTAATCCGCTCGTCGGCTTCTTAAGCCGGATCCGCAAACCTCTGAAAGCTCCTGCCCCTGCAGGCATTGATTCCACCCTTTTCCTAACCCGGCTTCAAACTGAATCGACCATACCGCGCTTCGTTGAGCCTGAGCAGGTAGTCAAAGCTGTTTTTTCTGCTACGAAAGACGAGCTTTCGCAAGAGCGAATTCAAGAGGTGGCAGGCTGGTTGCCTGACCGAATCCGTGAACTTTGGGAAGCAGCATAGCGATTATCAAGACCTCGGTGGCAGCCTAATCGCGTTTGCGTACCATAGGGCAGTTAAAAAAGCGCAGTTAAAAAAGTCCCCGGTTTGTTTAAACCGGGGACTTAGAGTTTATCGACGACTCAACCTAGCCACGCCTTTGCATACTAAAAATGTGTGCTGTGAATACAGTCTTTAGAATCTTTATGCTTAGTACGCACCATCTTTGACCAATACTGCTTTGATAGTCTTGAGAATGAGCAGCAGGTCGTAGGTAACTGACCACTTCTCCTGGTAGGCGATGTCCATCTGGACAATCTCTTCAAAATCTTCTACCGTGGAGCGACCGTTAGCTTGCCATTCTCCCGTGATTCCGGGCTTAACTAATAAGCGCTGGAAATGATGACGCTCGTATTTCATCACTTCATCAACCGTGGGTGGGCGAGTCCCTACTAGGCTCATTTCGCCACGTAGCACGTTCCAAAACTGCGGTAGCTCATCCAGGCTTGTCTTCCGGAGGAACCGCCCAACGCGAGTAATACGCGGGTCATTGCGGTTCTTAAAGATATTGCCTTTCGCTTCGTTATGTACTAAATGCTTGAGTCGATCGGCATCTCTCACCATGGAGCGGAATTTCCAGATGCGGAACGTTTTGCCATTTAGCCCGCAGCGAATTTGACTGTAGAAAATTGGACCTGGGTCATCAAAGCGGGTGGCGATCGCCACTGGAATTGCGACAAGGGCGGTGATGGCTAAGCCAACTAGCGCACCAACAATGTCTAGAAACCGTTTAGCCTTACTGGTGACGGAAGGATGCACCTGCACAGAAGTAGATGTTGCTTGGGGACGAACCAGCATAGAAAAGTCCGATGACGGGGATATGAGGAAGTTGGGAGTCGTAATCACGGTTCGCAGTGCTCCTTACAGGTAAACCATTGGGGGCTAGTCATCAATACTGAAACTATAGAAGCTGTGCTCTGCAAGACGGTAGTGAATCTGCGTGGTTTTGCCTAATCTTTTAAGTTGAAGAGCATTTTATAAAGTTCCAATGTTTGCAGGATGGGCAATAGGCATGGGTAGCTGCAGCTTGCAAGGGGCAATGGCACTTGTTAAAGGCAGAAACGTCTGGACTTTCTATTCAGTTAGTGAAAGGGATTTCGCCAGTCAAAACTAAAGCGGTTTTAAGCAAAGCGTGGTGCACAAAATATTTCAAACTACTGTGCCAAAGCGTAAGCGGCTGTATTGTGGCGGTAGAGCAACCCATGCGTATGGATAGATTTCCAGTGCTGCTGCAACTGAATCAGGAGAATTTTGTAAAGCTATGAACCTTTTTTGGCGATCGTGCCCAAAATCGCAAACCTGAGTAAGATAAACATCCGTGTAGAAATTGTCATCCAGTGTCCCTCATGAGGCTTGCTCATTTCTTAGTGACTCAGAACGTTAAGAGGACTAGATCTCGGCTGCTAGCCAGCCTTTTTCTCATCAGTTTGATCAGTTCAATCGGTCTACTTGCCCCAGCGCAGGCACAAACGGCTCCCTACTGCCAGCAGTCTGCTGAGTCGATCGCCCAAACCACAGAGCTACGACAAGCCACGCTGAATGGTGACAGCAGTGCCCAAACCAGCTATAAAACTCAGCTCTCGCAGACCGCGGAGCAACTGCAGCGCTGCCGCAGCCAGAGCTGGCTGAAGGAACAGGCAATTTGGCTGCGGCTCTATCCCTGCGATGCTAGACCGGGCGCTATTGAGGAAATTCTCGATCGCATTGTCAGTCGGGGGTATAACCAGGTTTACCTAGAGGTATTTTCAGACGGGCAGGTTTTGCTGCCCCAGGCGACAAACCGCACCGCTTGGGGATCTGTATTGCGTGTACCTGGCTACGAAAACCGAGACTTGCTTGCAGAGGCGATCGCCAAAGGACATGAACGGGGACTGAAAGTTTATGCGTGGATGTTTACGCTCAACTTTGGCTATACCTACGGTCAGCGTCCTGATTCACAGCAAGCCCTTGCAGTCAATGGTTACGGCTATAACAGCCTCAACTTTCGCTCTGCCACTGGCTCGCCCGAAGCTGACTCTACCGAAGCCTTTGTCGATCCTTACAACGTCCGTGCTCAGCAAGACTATTTCGCTCTGGAACAAGCGATTTTGCAGCGGCAGCCTGACGGTATTTTGTTTGATTATGTGCGCTATCCCAGAGGCACAGGAGCGGCTTCAGTGGCTAGCCAGGTGCGAGATTTATGGATCTACGGCAGTGCAGCACAGCAAGCCCTGTATGGACGTGCCCAAAATCAAAAAGGGCTAGAACTAATTCGTCGCTATGTCAGTAAAGGTCAGATTACGGCAAACGATCTATCGGATGTGAACAGCCTCTATCCACAGGAGACGGCTCCGCTGTGGCAGGGGCGTGCTCCCTCTGCTTCGTCGGTATCAGCAAGCTTTCTGCAAACCGAGCTTTGGCAGCTTACGGTGGCTCATGCCGTGCAGGGCGTTTTAGATTTCCTAGCGCTAGCAGTTCAGCCTGCTCAGCAGCGCGGCATTCCAGCAGGAGCGGTGTTTTTCCCAGATGCTAATCAACCTGTAGGGGAACAGGGCTATGATTCACGCCTGCAGCCGTGGGATCGATTTCCCAGCACAATTGAGTGGCATCCTATGGCTTATGGAACCTGCGGCACTCCAGATTGTATTGTGTCGCAGGTGCAGCGCGTTATCAGCCTTGCTCCTGCTGGGACTCAAATTGAGCCAGTATTCGCTGGAACTTGGGGACAGGTGCTAAACAATCGCCCTGCTCTAGAAGCGCAAATGCAGGCGCTTCACCAGTCCGCGCCGCAAATTACTGCAATCAGCCACTTTGCTTTTTCCTGGCAAGATCCGCAATACGATCGCGATCGTAAATTCTGTCGGCTACAGTAGTGAGTGTTGTTCTAGATCGTTCTGTTCTGGATCGCCATCCCTACTTCCACCGTCCCATAGGCAATTCACGTAGGTAGTTTGTTGCCAGAAGTTTGGGAAGTCTAATTGCGGAAGCCCGATCTTGCTAATTGAATCAGGTTTGCATATCCCCTACTCCGTCTCGCCATGAAAGTAGAAAGCCAATTCCTCGCTAGCCGTCAAACTGCTCTGTCTTTGAAAGTGACAGGCATCGTCCTACTTTTGGGTGTTCTGGTAGATTATCTTGTGCTGGCGCTCCCGCTGAATCTGCTTAACAGCGGCTGGGTGGTGACTGTAATCAATGAATGGGTTGGTCGAGGAACGCTTTCCCTGCTCGGCGTGGCGTTTGTGGTGTTCGGTGTTTGGATCGATCGCACTACTACCGAGAACAATTCCCGCAGCGGGCTGCTGCTGGCAACGCTGATTTTTTCATTGCTGTTGGGCATCTTATTTCTGCTATTTGTGCCGCTTCAATTCAACAGCAGTCGCTTGGCGAGCGCAGAGCAGACTCGCCAGATCAATCAACAGGCTGATGTTCAGAAACAGCAGCTAGATGCACTGTTGGCACAGCAGCGGGCAAGAGTGACTGCGCTGCTATCCAACGATCAGCAGGTTGCTCAGCTTGAGCAGGAGCTAGACAACGCTCAACTGCCGCCTGATCAGCAGGCACAGGTTCAGCAAGTTCGTGAGACTTTGGAAAAAGTGCAGGCAGACCCTAAACTGCTGGATCAGGAAGTGGAGAAGGCGCGAACGCAGGGCTTAGAGAAAATTAAGCAACAGCAGCAGCAGCAGCTAGAGCAAGCCCAGACGCAGATGCGAAACTCTCGTAATCTAGCCGCTGCCAGCAGCGCACTACTGGCGATCGGCTATTTTGTGATTGGCGGCACAGGGCTAAGCGTGGTGCGCTCCGGTGGGAGCCATCCTAAAGCTACACGTTCCAAAAAGCGGCGGAAGTCAGGAGGCACTAAAGTTTAGGAGATTTGGTTTAGAAACACTTAGTTTTTCTCGTCCCCTTGCTCTACCTGGCTCACTCGTCGCAGCTTGATGATGTCACTCATCTTGCGAATTTGAGTGAAGGTGCGCTCTAGCTGATCGTGATCCACGATATCAATACCCAGGCTAATTGTTGCCGTTTGTCCTGGAAAGGTTTTCACTTGGGCGCTGCGGACGTTGATGTTGTAGTCGCTAAGGCGCGAGAGAATATCTTTGAGGACACCGACTCGATCGATAACTTCAATCTGAATCTGCACGGGGTAGGTTTGAGGACGGCTCCGGTTCTGCCCATTGTGATTCCAGCTGACGGGAATTAGCCGATCGCCTGGGATGTTATCTGTGTTGTGGCAGCCCTGCCGATGTATGGAGATGCCGCGACTGCCCAAAGTGACAACACCAATAATTGACTCACCAGGAACTGGGTTACAACAGCCCGCTAGTGAATAGAGCAACCCTTCCACCCCTGCGATCGGGCAGTTTTTATTTTGTGTAGCAGGTGGGGTAGAGGTTGACGCATGAGACGGCAACAGCAGCGCTTCGGCATCTTCCTCTAAGGTCTGAGCAGCGGCAATTGGCTGCTTGGCTTTCACAGCTTCGCGGATGCGGTTGACCACCAAATTGAGTGTGATTTCGCCATAGCCAAGTGCTGCAATTAGATCTTCGGCAGAGGAATAGTTACATCGTTCTGCCACAATCTGCATTGGCTCAGATTTGAATAGCGCATCCAATCCGCTTTTACCCAGTTCTTTTTCCAGCAGCTCTCGCCCGCGCAGCAAGTTTTCGTCGCGGTTCGATCGCTTATACCACTGCCGAATTCGGTTGCGGGCAGCAGGGGTAACAGCAAAATTGAGCCAGTCTAAACTAGGATGCGCGTTTTTCTGGGTAATAATCTCTACAATGTCGCCGTTTTTCAGCGGCGTATCCAAAGTGACGATACGCTCGTTCACACGCGCTCCAGCACAGTGGTTGCCGACTTCAGTGTGAATGCGGTAAGCAAAATCAACCGGTGTAGCGCCGTGATTCAGCGCTACCACATCGCCGCTGGGCGTGAACACATAAACATCGTCATCGAACAAATTGTCTTTGACGCTCTCAAGATACTCTTGTGCGTCTTTCAGATCGCTTTGCCACTCTAAAAGCTGCCGCAGCCAGGTAAACTTTTCGTCATCAGAGGTCATTTGGCTGCTGGAGTTGCCGGACTCTTTGTATTTCCAGTGGGCAGCAATCCCATATTCGGCAACATGATGCATTTCAAGCGTGCGGATTTGCACCTCGATCGGTCTTCCCTTTGTGCCAATCACTACTGTATGAAGCGATTGATAGCGGTTGGGTTTGGGTAAGCCGATGTAATCCTTAAAGCGACCGGGAATGGGGCGGAAAGCATCATGCACAACAGCGAGGGCACGATAGCACTCGTCTACAGTTTCCACAATTACACGAACAGCTGCAATGTCGAAGATTTCCTGGAACTGCTTTTGCTGTCGCTGCATCTTGTGGTAGATGCCATACAGGTGCTTGGGGCGACCATTGATGTCGTGTGCTTTGATACCCAATTGCTCTAATCGATGTCGTAGTGTAGCAGCAACCCGATCGAGCCTTGCTTCGCGATCGGTGCGCTTGTCCGTCACCAGTTCTTGCATTTGGCGATACGCCTCTGGCTCTAGATATTTAAACGCCAGATCTTCTAGCTCCCATTTGAACCGTCCAATCCCCAAACGGTTTGCCAAGGGGGCAAAGATCTCTCGGGTTTCCAGGGCAATGCGGCGGCGTTTGTCATCGGGTAGATGCTCCAGAGTTCGCATGTTGTGCAGGCGATCGGCAAGCTTTACCACAATCACCCGAATATCCTGCGCCATCGCCAAAAACATACGGCGGAAGTTTTCTGCCTGCCGCTCTGTTTTACTGGAAAAATTAAATTTCGACAGCTTTGTGACACCCTCTACCAGGTGGCGTGTTTCCGCGCCAAAGCGCTTCTCGATTTCATCGGCAGTCACATCTGTATCTTCGATGATGTCATGCAGGAAGCCTGCGGCAATCATGGCTGCCCCGCCGCCCAAGTCTCGCAGGAGCCCTGCCACAGCTACCGGATGCGCGATGTATGGTTCTCCAGAAGCGCGGGTCTGCCCTTTGTGCAAACAGTATGCAAACTCAAACGCCTGACAGACTAATGTAGCGTCCGCAGGCGTTGGGGTGTTTTCGTCGCAGGCCAAGGGCGAGCGGTGATCAATAATGCACTCCTGTAGCCAGTTGGGGAGAGCAATGTCAGTTGGAAGAGAGGGAATTGCTACGTTCATGCTGTCAAGCCCAGAAATAGTGCCAATTGTCATGGATGCAAGAGGGCTAGGGGTAGATATTTGCTAGATTCTACGGTATGGCGTCTACGGAGGTGTAGACGCTTTATCGAGAACTGTCGCAAAGCAATGTCCAAACCTATAAGAGCAGATGTAATTAGATGAAAAAGCGCCCCGATCGTTGCTACTTAAGGCAGGTAGAGGATCGGGAGGCAGTAAATTTCCAGACGCTCAAAATGCTTATGTCCGTATTATAGAGATTTGTTGCGCAACAAGTAGAAGCAAATGGCTTAACTTGCAATCTATCTTTGGATAGTTTCTGAAATCCCTTTTGGATTTGGTTTTCTATTATACATCTGTGCTGTTAACTTCCTGCTAAAGCTATGTCGTCCGCACCTTACCAGCAAGCTTATAATGCATTTTGGCGATCGCTCCAGTCGCTTCAGCAATCTGTAGAACCAGCAGACCGAGCTGCTTTACAATCTGCTTTTCGAGCGGCTCAACAAATTTTTCAACAGCAAATTATTCCATTGGATACAGACCCGATCGAGTCACATGACTCGCCAAAGCTTCACTCTATCCAAGTGGAAATCAACAAGCAGATGCGTCTGCTAGCGACTGATCTGCTGTTCCTTCAGGCTGCCCGCCTCTCCGCAACTGCTAGCCAACGGCAGCAGCAAATCAGCGACCGAGTAGAGATGTTGTTGCGGTACTGTGAGGCAGTGCTGGAGCAATAGAAAACGGAACAGGTCAGCTGCCTTCGTCGGGGTAGCTGACCTGTTGGGGAGATTCTAAATCAATCTAATTTAAGGCTGATCTACATGCCTGCGCGTGTGCTGATGGGCTGCTCAGCGCGAGGCTTAACGGGTTGGGCTGTGGCAGCCTGCTGCGGCTTTTGTCTTTCTGCCATTTCTAGGGCTTTCTTAAGGCTCTCCCAGCGAATCGCAAACGGCAGCGGCTTAGGAACTGCCCCCGGCTTCAGCCCTTCGATCATCTGAGTCAGCGAAAATTCTAGCGCTTGTCCCGGATCGAGCGTTACCCAGCCTTGAGGAGTCAGCTTGTGAAACTCAAAATGCAAGTGCGGACCTGTGGAGTAGCCTGTACTGCCGACTCGTCCGATCACCTCGCCTTGCTTGACTGTTTCTCCAGGCTTCACAAAGATTTCTGAAAGGTGTCCATACAAAGTTTCTTCGGTGTCTTTGTTGTGGCGTAGAACGACTGCCAACCCGTAGCCACCCAGCAAATCTGCGATTTGTACCTTGCCATCAAACGCTGCAACAACAGGCGTTCCCATCGGCGCACCCAAATCTGTACCGGAGTGGAAGCGGCTCTCTGCAGCGATCGGGTGAATCCGCCAGCCAAATGCTGAGGTAATGGCTGCCGGGATGCTCAAAGGAAAGACCAGCTTCAGGTTACCATTGCCCAACAGCGCTGGTGGGCGAACCGTGAGGTTATAAAAATCCTGCACGGAGGGCAGCGGCACAGCTCCCTCATAGCGACCACTGCTAGCAGCGCTGACGGTAGCATATCCGCCTTCAGGATACCCGCCTGCCGCGACAGCAGGAGCCGGGGGACAAATACTGGTAGGTACAGCCTGCCCCGCCTGTAAAACGGCTTGGCAACCCGTTGATCGCTCTGACAACACTACATCTGGGCTAGTTGCACCCAAGGAGTAGGGTGTTGAGTCAATATAGGAACCCGTCATACCGTTTTCAAAGACTGCTTTGGCATTGTCTTCAAGCTGAGGGGAGACTAGTGCTTCACTAGCTGGGCTACTAGGCTCAATACTAGGTTCACTCCCAAGAGAATCGATCGCCGGAGCAACAGGCGTTACGGGAGCGATCGACTCTGGTGCGGTAGGGGTAATGAGTTGCTCAACGGTTGGCGCAGCTTCAACAAGAGGCTCTGCCTGTAACTGTACTGGCGGTTCTGCTGGCATTAGCAAATCTTGAGCGCTAGGAACCGCAGCGCTGTCTACCGCTGGAGCAGCAGTTTGCGCTGTCGCCATCCCTGTGCTTAGTAAACTAATGCCGCCTAGCCAGCCAATACCCGCAATGAAGAGCGTCCGCTGACTAAGGAAGAGAGAAAAGATGCGATGGGGGTTGGGGTTCTGAGTCATTGCTAAGTCCTTTACAGACGGCGGTTCCCACTACAATTTCATGGCAATTTGGCAGAGCCAGTGGGAGCATTATCTTAAAGCTGGGGTGTGCCCCACCTATCATAAGCTGGATTTTGGCAAGGACAAGTTCGGATTCCTCATCCGATCGGTTGATTTCGTTAGGAGGAGTTTTTCCTTGGGTAGTTCGGTCAGCAGTTTGACTAAAGTTTAAGACATGTAGCAAACCAGGTTCCATCGACGAATTCTAGCTGAAAAAGTTTCAAGGGCAAAAATTTGCAAGACTTCAATCGCTAAGGAAGTGCTGGAGTGGCTTTTCACAGTCGTGAAGATTGAGTTAAATCTATTTTCTGGAATAGATCGAAGAATTATTCTGTGCAGATGTATTAAAGAGCTAATGTACTGCTAAGTTAGTATCAACCGCTCTGTCTGCGCCGATCGTGATCCCGCTGCAACTCACTCTCAAAAACTTTTTGAGTTACCAGGAAGCCACCCTCGACTTCCGAGGATTGCATGTGGCATGTATCTCTGGTGCAAATGGAGCTGGAAAATCTTCGCTGCTGGAAGCGATCGCCTGGTCACTCTGGGGCGAGAGCCGAGCGCTCAACGAAGATGACATTATTCACATCGGTGCACTAGAAACGCTAGTTGATTTCACCTTTCAATGTCGGCAGCAAATCTATCGAGTGCTGCGATCGCGCCATCGCGGGCAGGTTACCTCCCTAGAGTTTCAGGTACAGACTCCGGAAGGGTTTCGATCGCTTACCGAAAAAGGCATCCGTGCCACCCAGCAGCTAATTTTACAGCACCTGAAGCTGGACTACGATACCTTCATCAACTCCGCCTATTTACGGCAGGGGCGTGCAGATGAATTTATGCTGAAGCGTCCTAGTGATCGAAAGCAAATCCTGGCAGACCTGCTGAAGCTCGAACAATACGACGAACTTGCCGAACAAGCCAAGGAAAAAGCCCGCCAGTTCAAAGCCGAACTCACCCTGCTTGAGCGCAACCTAGAAACGCTCGCGGCTCAAGCCCAGCAAGCTGAAGGCATTGCCATTGAGACGACCAAGCTGCAAGCGAAGATCGAACAGCAACAGCAGCAGCAGCAGCGCGATCGCCATCACCTCCGTCAGCTACAAGCCATCCAGCAGCAGCACCAAACCTGGCTCCAGCAGCTCACTTTACAGCAGCAGCAGCAGCAGCACCTTAGCCAGGACTGTCAGCGACTGCAGCAAGAACGCTCGGCAACGCAGCAGCAGCTCCAGCAGTTAGAAAGGCTGCTGCGCGAGGGAGAGGCGATTGCTGCTAAGTATGCCCACCTACAACATCTACAAGCCGAGGAAGAAACCCAGTCGGCAAAGTTTCAAACGCACCAAAAGCTTCAGACACAGCTGCAGCAACTGCAGCAACAGCAGGCAACCCAGCGCAACCAGCTCACCCAGCAGCTCCAACAAGCCCAAGCTCAACGGGAAGCCTTAATTCAACAGCAGCAAGAGATCGCCCAAACGCTGACCAAAGCCGACGACATTGGCACTGCCCTATTACACCTGCAGCAGGCACGCGCTCGCCTCAGCGAACTGGATCAACTCCAGATGAAAGCAGCTCCTCTGCTGCAACGCCGCCAGCAGGTGCAGAGTCAGCTTGATCGCCTTTCCGATCGCCTCGTAGCACGGGTTGAGGAGCTGCAATCGATGCGGCGATCGCTCGAAGACCAGCAGCAGCGACAGCCCACTCTTCGACAGGCTGTCCTCACGCTTGCCGAAAGAATAGAACATCTAGAGAAACGCCGCTTTTATCAGCAGCAAGTCCGTGAAAAAGGTATTGAGCGCCGCACTTTTCTGGAGCGGCTGCAGGAACAGCAGCGCGAATGCGAACGCGAATTGGCTGAGCTTGACCACAAAATTCATCTGCTACAGGGAGCGGGAGAGATAGGCAGTCGAGCGGAAGGTGGTCCGGAAGGGGTGCTGGAAGGAGGTCCGGAAGGTGTGCTTCCAGAAAACGCCGCTGCAGTTTTGCTACATCCTGCCTCTTTTCCGCCTTGTCCTTTGTGCGATCGCCCCCTTGATGAACATCACTGGCGGCTGGTGCTGCAACGCCACCAAGCCGAGCACCAGGATATTTTGAATCAGCTTTGGGTGCTGCGAGAGCAGTTGACGACCTCCGACCGGGAAATTAAGATTCTGCGGCAGGAATATCGAGAGCTGGAGAAGGAGCTATCCCAATACGGCTCGATGTTGGAACGCCGGGGGCAGCTCCAAGAACAGCTCCAAGGGGTTGCTGATACGCAAACCCGTTTGCAGCAAATTGACATAGAGCAAACTGCGGTGGAGCGATCGCTCCAAACGGGTGCCTATGCAGCTGATTTGTCTGAGGAACTGCGCTTGCTGGAGCGCAGCCTGCATCAGTTGAACTATGACGACAAAGACCACGCGCTGGCGCGTGGTCAGGTCGATCGCTGGCGCTGGGCAGAAATCAAGTTTGCTGAGCTGCGGCAAGCGCAGCAGCGACAGGCACAGGTTGCAGAACGCTTGCCTGTAGTGGAAGCAACGATTGCAGAACTAGACCGACAGCTTGCTGAAATTGCAACTTCGCCGCTGCAACGGCAGATTCAGCAGATCGTTCAGCAAACAGAGGAACTGGGCTACAGCTTGGATCACCATACCACCCTGCGGCAAACTCTCCGCCAAGCTCAAGTGTGGCAGCTCCGCTATCGCGAACTAACCCAAGCCCAGCACTCTTACCCCCTAGTGCAGCAGCGTCTTGGAGAGCTGACTGAGCTGTGGATGAGTCGCTCGCAGGCGCTTCAAGCAATTACGGCTCAAGTGGAGCTGCTGCAACAAGAGATGCAGCAGCCGTCTGATCCATCTGCAGCAATCCAAACGCTAGAGCAGCAGCTCTCTCGGCAGCGTAGTCAGCTAGACGAACAGATTGCGGCTCTAGGCCGGCTGCAACAGCAGCAGCAGCACTTGGCAATGCTAAGTCAGCAGCAAACGGCAATCCAGGCTCAGCTGCAAACTGTACGCCATCAGCTCCGGGTTCATCAAGAGCTAGCGCAGGCATTTGGTAAAAATGGCATTCAAGCGTTAATGATCGAAAACATTCTGCCGCAGCTCGAAGCAGAAGCCAATCACATCCTAGGCCGGCTGAGCGTGAACCAGCTGCATGTCCAGTTTGTGACGCAGCGCGCTAAACGAGGATCTGCCCAACGAGACAGCAGCAAGCTGATCGATACGCTAGATATTCTAATTAGCGATATGCGGGGCACTCGTTCTTACGAAACTTATTCCGGCGGGGAAGCGTTTCGGGTAAATTTTGCAATTCGGCTGGCGTTGGCACGGCTGCTAGCTCAACGCTCGGGTGCAGCTTTGCAGCTTCTGATTATCGATGAGGGCTTTGGCACCCAAGATGAAGCGGGCTGCGAGCGCCTGATTGCTGCTATTAATGCAATCGCGGCTGACTTCGCCTGTATCCTCACAGTGACGCACATGCCCCACTTCAAAGAAGCTTTCCAAACTCATATCGAGGTTTACAAGGGCGATCGCGGCTCCCAGATCAGCCTAGTCTCTTAACCGTCCCATTAAGTTCGGGAATCTTCCCCACTCAACAGAAACACTACAATTCAAAATTACGTTTATTAAACTAAGAAGCGTGAGCTAAATAAAACCCGAAATTCAATTCGTCAGGATGTAGTGATTAGTAGTTGCCCCAAAGCTCAGGACAAGCCTTTAAAGCTGGAGAAGTACAGCTTTAATAGAAACTGGGTTCATTTGAATGGCTAGCGCTATGAGTAATAGACGGACTGAAACTGCGTGCTTTAACTTCGCTTTGTTAATTGGGCAGTCTACATAATAGAGTCGATAGTGATTGCCAACTGCTCTGCTCAGGTGGAATCGCTGTAGAGTGAATGGCTAGATATTGAGGTTTGAATAACTGTGACCACTTCCAAGGAGTCCCCCCAATCCACCCACGGCGATCGCTTTGCCGATTATGCCCCTCAGCGGCAGCGCTTGGCTGTGGCACCTCGGTTTGCTCAGTCTGCGGGCAAACTGGCAATTAGTAAGCCTGGCGTTCCTGTAGCGCAATTCTCTAAGCGAGAGGCTGCGCCGCTATCTGCGTCTCAATCTCCCTATCTGGTTCACTGGCTCCAGTCTGGAAGTAATCTTGATTTTTGCGTTTTGGCACTTTGCTCTTGCGTTCTGACGGTTCTCTGTCATCAAACGGCGTTGTTGTCTCCCTCGCCAACGGCAGCAGCTTCCAGGGCGGTCACTTCTTCTGCCATGCCGCTTGCTCAAGTTGATTTTGCTATCAAAGCGGGATTGTTTACCACTTCCCCCAAAATCGAAGAAGAGTCAGAAAGCGAATAGCTCCCTGACTCTCTTTCTCAAATTTGACTTGATAGGCTAGCGAAGGAAACTGCTGACAACCCAAAGGATCACAAATGTAACAACTGCCGCAAAGCTTTCAGGCGCTAGCGGCACTGTTGCCAACTGGGGCGCAATTAGAGTGCTGATCTGGAGCCCCAGCACTACCCCAACCACAAGCCCAATTAGCGTCAGCAAAAAGGCACGACCAAACTTATGTTCTTTGCGGTTGAGGAAATAGAGGCTAAAGCCTACACCCAGAGCTAACGCCAGCGATGGGCTAGAAACGCTCAAGAGGCTTGCAGCCAAGAACAGTCCCGCAGGCAGAAGAATATCATTGCGGCTGGGGGTGTCGATCAGCCGCTGCAGCCAATCCGGAGTTTGTTTCGTTGGGGCTGGAGTATATTCAGGAGGGGGATCAACCAGACGCTCTGGAAACCGAATCCGATCCGGCACTTTGATCTTGCCTTCCTGCCGAAGGCGGAGGCGATCCATCAGAACGGCATCGTAGGCAGCTTCGATCGCCTCTATCTGTTTACGATCGCCGCTATGCTGCTTCACTAAGCGAGCCTTTGCCTCTTGGATCTCGTCAAATGATGCCTCCTCATTAACCCCAAGTCGCTCATAGGAACTTTTGTCGCTCATGTCTATCCTCCGGAAGACTCCCTCAACCTAATTCGATTATGATTGGCGTAAGACGCATTGGGGAGACCACCAAGCTCCGTGTCACCCACCTGCCAGCAAACCCCGCTAGCCACCAGTGTAATCATCTACCAGCGTTCCGCAAATAGAGCTAGCTTAAAGATTAAACTTTGTCGTGTCTCTACCCTGTGTACTCTGTCTAAAGTCAGTTCTTGTTTAGTCCAACCTGTTTGGGTCGGCAACCTCGAAGAGTTGGCATTGCCAAATCTCTAGACAGATAATTGTTTCTGTAGCTGCATAATATGCAGAGTATATATTGATTGTGGATCAATTCATGGCAGTGTGGCTCGATCCCTTTTAATTTTTCACTTAGCTTTAAAGATTTACAAGCTTTAAAGATTTGTTGCCTGATTTTCTGCTTACCGTTACTCACTCCCGCTAAGGTTATGGCTATGGCTTCAGCCAAAATTCTTGTAGTTGATGACGATCCCGCTATCCGGACTCTGATTCACCGATTTCTCTCTAAGCAAAACTATCAGCTAGAATCTGCTGAAGATGGCAAAAGCGCTTTGGCATTGTTCGAGCAGTTTAACCCCGATCTGGTAATTCTGGACGTGAATTTGCCAGATGCGACGGGCTATACGCTTTGCCAAGAGATGCAGAGCCGGACTAATGTTTTCGTCCTGATGCTGACCAGTCGTAGTGATGAAGCAGATAAAATCCGTGGTTTTGCTCAAGGCGCAGACGATTATTTAACGAAGCCTTTCAGCCTGGGCGAATTAGAATGGCGCGTTGGAGCAATCCTGAAGCGGCAGCGTCCGGTAACGGCGGCTGAGCAACAGTGCCTTGCCTTCAACGGGTTGGTGATCGACCCAGTCCGCCGCGAAGTGACGTTAAATAGTGATATCGTGCCTTTGACTGCGCTGGAGTTTGATCTGCTGCATTTCCTAGCAAGTCACCCTGGTCGCGTTTGGCGCAGGGCTGAACTCATCCAAAAAGTTTGGGATTATGAATACGTTGGCGATCAGCGAGTTGTAGACGTTCATATCGGGCAAATTCGCAAAAAGATCGAGATCGATACCTCCCAGCCTGCCCTAATTCAAACCGTACGGGGTGTTGGTTATAAGTTTGAAGCGCCAGAAGATCAGGAAGTTGCAGCGACCTAGTAGAGGCAAGAAGTTTTAATTAAAATTAATGAGTGTAATAAAACAGCGCAGCCGCAATTCGTGGCTGCGCTGTTTAGACCGATTTGCGCTCGAATGAAAGACTCTAAGGTGGGATGCGCGGAGCGCATCCCACCTTAAACACGTTTAAGGTGAACCCAAACTGTTCTTACCTCTAAGCTGCCCACTTTTGAGCAACTGTTTCTGCCAAATCAACCACACGCTGGCTGTAGCCCCATTCATTGTCATACCAAGCTACAACCTTAACCATATCGCCGCCCATCACCATTGTTAAGAAAGAATCTACAATTGATGACTCATCTGTGCCGCGATAGTCAGAGGAGACAAGTTCTAGCTCGCTGTACGCCAGAATGCCTTTGAGTGGTCCTTCTGAGGCTGCCTTGAGGGCTTCGTTAACCTGTTCGGCGATCGTTGAACGTTCGACCTGCACCACCAAATCTACAACCGACACGTTTGGCGTGGGAACACGCAAAGCGATTCCGTTCAGCTTGCCCTTCAGCGCTGGCAGCACTAGCGCTACAGCTTTGGCAGCGCCTGTGGTGGTGGGAACAATGTTAAGTGCAGCAGCCCGTGCCCGCCGCACATCGCGGTGGCTAGCATCTAGCAGGCGTTGGTCACCTGTATAACTGTGGGTGGTGGTCATTGTGCCTTTGACGATGCCGAAGTTTTCGTGTAGTACTTTGGCGATCGGGGCAAGGCAGTTGGTGGTGCAGCTCGCGTTGCTGATAATAGTATGCTTGCTGTGGTCGTAGTCACCATCGTTGACACCCACTACAAACGTGCCATCATCATTCTTACCGGGTGCGGTGATCAACACTTTTTTGGCGCCTGCCTGTAGGTGCTTGGATGCACCATCCCTAGAGGTGAACACGCCGGTTGATTCAATGATCAAGTCCACTTCCCAATCGCCCCAAGGTAAGTTGAGTGGGTTGCGATCGGATGTGCATTTGATCACATGACCGTTAGCGGTGATAGTGTTGTCAGTCGAGCTGATATCAGCATCCAGCTTGCCCAGCATGGAATCGTATCTTAACAGGTGAGCGTTGGTTTTAGGATCAGAGGTGTCGTTGATGGCGACGACTTCAAACTGGCTGTTCTCCCGCCCTAGCCAGCACCGCAAAAAGTTGCGCCCGATGCGCCCAAAACCATTGATCGCTACTCTAATCACTGCGTCTTGCCCTCGCTAGAAATTAAGAAGATCGTTAAGTAATGCCTCAAATCATACATGTTTATGAGTGAGCTTCTCAAGGGCTGGGGATCGCATTTTTAGGTAGATTTGGCAGGGCTGATCCGCTAAAACCCTTGATAGCAGTCAATTTTAGCTAATAAGTATTTTTGCTTATCAATTTTAATTTAAGGCTAAGCGCAATCCCGAGAAGCAAGGACAGACAGGCGATAGGGACTCAAGTTATTTGTTAAAGAGATAAATTAGCCGATTTTAATCTGGTGATCGATAAAGTCCCAGCGTTTGAATGTAAGCTTTGACTGCATCGGGGAGCAGGTAGCGGATAGAACGCTGCTCTGTGCAATAATGCCGAATTAATCCAGAAGAAATTTCAACCAGCGGCATCTCAAGCATCTCCCACCGAAACATTATTTCCTCTGAAAGAAGCTTTTCAGCCACTTGCTGGCAAGGCTTAACTTGATTTGTTGCGCTGCTGTGCAACTGTCGAGGGGCAATTAACCAGATGCACTGCGGTACTAACTCCTGCCGCCGATGCCAGTGGGGAAGTGATTGTGCTGCATCTAGCCCTACAATCCAATACCATTGGTTGTCTGGATGAAGCGCCTGCAGAGCTAATAGCGTTTCGATCGCATAAGAAATAGAGTGAGTCTGTTCAATCGCAGACGCTTCAAACTGGGGGTGAGCAGCGATCGCCAGCTTCAACATCTCTAATCGGTGTTTAAACTCAACTAACCCAGCGGTGGATTTATAAATTGGACGATGTGTTGGAACCCAAAGAACGCAATCAAGGGCGCACTGATTTAAGGCAGTTTCTGCCATTATCAAATGACCGATATGAACTGGATTAAATGTGCCTCCTAGGACTGCTATTTTTTTGGACATAAAAAGCTAATATCAAAAATTAATTCAGTGCTTTCAGGAATCTTTTAAAGCACTTGTGTAGCTATTTCGGTATAACTCTAAGGCAAATTCAGTCTATTTCTGTAGGTGAGGATGCCGAACAACGTGAATTAAATCCGAGATACTAATGGAGTCAAATTCTGAGAGTTGAGCGATAATTCAGACCATTCATAAAAAATCTGCGGCAAAGGCATATCGCAGAAAAAGCAATTCTTGCTATGATATCGCGTGATATTTGGTGTGGTGTGGTGTGTGTAAGGAGCTATAATGCTGAACTCTGTTGATTTCAGCGGGAGACCATTTCATTTCATCGGAATCGGTGGAATTGGGATGTCAGCTCTCGCTTACGTTCTGACCCAGCGCAAGCTACCTGTATCAGGATCAGATCTAAGTCTTAACCATATAACGCAGCGGCTACAAGAGCAGGGCGCTCACATTTTCTGGAGCCAAGACGCAGCCAATTTAGAAGCATTTCGTTCAGAAGTTCCTCTCTCAGATATAGCCTTGCTGCCCCAGGTTGTCTGCTCTACGGCGATCAGCGCTGCAAATGCAGAATATCGGGCAGCAATTGATCTCGGCTGCCCGATTTTTCATCGCTCTGATCTACTGGCAGCGCTGATGCGAGAATATAGGGGAATTGCTGTTGCTGGAACGCATGGCAAAACGACCACGAGCAGCATGATCGGCTTCTTACTGCTCCAAGCGGGGCTCGACCCGACAATTGTAGTTGGGGGTGAAGTAAAGGCATGGGAAGGTAACGCCCGCTCTGGAGAAAGCGCCTATCTGGTTGCAGAAGCAGATGAATCAGACGGTTCTCTGGTGAAACTGGCGGCAGACATTGGCGTTATCACCAACATTGAACTCGATCACCCAGACCATTACGCCTCGTTGGATGAAGTGATCGCCACCTTTCAAACGTTTGCTCGTCAGTGTCAAACTTTAATCGGCTGTCTCGATAGTCCGCTCGTTCAGCAAGTACAGCCCACTGTAAGCTATAGCGTCTGCTCAGATGGTGCCGATTACACAGTCGCTCAAGTTGTTTATCAGGCAGACGGAACGATTGCCCAGGTGTATGAGCGGGGAACACTACTGGGTGAACTACATCTGCGGCTGCTGGGTGAGCATAACTTGAGCAACGCGTTAGCAGCGATCGCGGTGGGGCGGTTAGTCGGTCTAGAATTTGCTCAGATCGCCTCTATCCTTACCACCTTTGAGGGCGCGCGACGGCGGTTTGAGCGGCGCGGCGAATACAACCAGATTCTTTTCATTGACGACTACGCCCACCACCCCAGCGAAATTCAGGCAACGTTGGCAGCGGCTCGGCTACGCGCTCAGCCCAATTTACAGCGGGTAGTGGCAGTTTTTCAACCGCACCGCTACAGCCGCACCTCAACTTTTCTAAAAGAATTTGCGGAGTCGTTTGGTGATGCAGATCTGGTCGTGACAACAGATATATATAGTGCGGGAGAGTCTAATCAGGGGCAGGTGACCGGGGAGCAGCTAGCAGCAGCGATCGCCGCTCATCATCCACAGGTTTCTTACCAGTCTACCTTGGCTGAAGTGGAAGCCTATCTTCAAACGGCGCTTCGTCCTGGTGATTTAGTGCTGTTCTTAGGGGCTGGCAATTTAAACCGAATCATTCCAGAACTACTGGCGTTTTACCAGCAGGCAGAACAACAGGCAACTTGCTACAGCCCGGCTTAGCCGTGCGCTACTGGCTGCATTGGCAAGTCCAGCTCGAACCCTTCTAAATGCTCCATTTCCCCTATTTCGATTCGCTACAGTTCACGCCATAAATTAAAGCATTTTTGAACCTGTAAGATCATGACTCTCTCCAAAGACTCCCTGACGACTCACGCTTCTTCTACCGGAAGAGCTAAAGCTGCGCTGGTGAACGCGTCACGGTCTATCCCGATCGGCAAGACTCTACAGCCCATTCGCATTCCTGGAACAGACTGTTTGATTAAACCCCAAGTGCCCTTGACTACCCTCACTTCATTTAAAGTAGGTGGGCCTGCAGAGCTTTACATGGCACCCCGCCGCACCGAAGACTTGCAGGCAAGCCTAGAGTGGGCAAAAACTCAAGGTCTGCCAATCACACTTTTGGGAGCAGGAAGCAATCTGTTGATTAGTGATCAAGGGCTTCCTGGACTGGTGATTTGCACCCGCTACCTGCGCCACACTCACTTTGATGAAAAAACTGGTCAGCTTACTGCAGCAGCAGGGGAGCCGATCGCTCGGTTAGCATGGCAAGCGGCTGAGCGGGGTTGGAGCGGCTTAGAGTGGGCAGTCGGGATTCCGGGGACAGTTGGGGGAGCCGTTGTTATGAATGCGGGTGCGCACCAGTCCTGCACGGCTGACATTCTGGTGGATGCCCATACGCTAATGGGCGATGGCTCAACCCAAATCTGGACGCCTCAGCAGCTAGAATTCAGCTACCGGACTTCCAACTTACAGCCCAATACCCATACCTCTGCTCCGCAGGCTGTGCGGCTCGTGACGCAGGCAACGTTTCAACTGCAGCCAGGCAATGAACCAGAAGCGCTGATAGCATCCACAACCATCCACATGAATCAGCGCCGCACCACGCAGCCCTATCACTTGCCTAGCTGCGGCAGCGTTTTTCGTAACCCAACGCCTTATAAGGCAGGGTGGCTGATTGAGCAAACGGGGCTGAAGGGCTATCAAATTGGTGGTGCTCAAATTGCTCAGCGTCATGCCAATTTTATTCTTAACTGCGGTGGCGCAACAGCCACTGATATTTTTCAGCTGATTCAGCATATCCAGCAAAAAGTTGAGCAGAACTGGTCACTGTGTCTGGAGCCAGAAGTCAAAATGTTGGGTGAGTTTCAGCCTGCGTAGAAGTCCTTCTCAAGGGGCTGTGGCAAGCGGGAACTGGCTAGAAAGCCGTAGATTTTAACGAAATATCTCTTAGAAAGAAGCAACTCGTCTGGAACATCACCCTCCGCAGAGTGGGCTAAGATTGTTAGGCTAGTTTCAACGCACAATAGCAGGGAAATTATGTCAAAAGGACAAGGACAAGGCTTTGGGTTCGGTCTTGGCAAAATGAAAGAGCTGACCGATGCCTTTAAGAAAGCGCAGCAGGTGCAAGAAGGCGCGAAAAAGCTGCAGGAAGAGCTTGAGGTCATGGAGATCGAAGGCGAAGCAGGCGGTGGCTTGGTCAAGGTTATTTTGAGCGGCAACCAAGAGCCTCGTCGGGTTGAGATCTCGCCGGATGTTTTGGGGGAAGGTGCAGAAGTTTTGTCTGACTTGGTGACGGCTGCCATGAAAGACGCCTACAACAAATCTACTGCCACTATGAGAGGCAAGATGGAAGCACTAACGGAAGGGCTAAACATTCCAGGGCTTTAAAGTCTTGCTTTTTTAAGCGGTTGGGAAGTGCGTTGGGCAGTGCCATGGCGCACTTTTTTCTGTTGGCGCGTTACTGAGGATGGCTTGTTGAGATTTGCTGTGCAGCTAGCTAGTTAATAGCAAATCCTCGCTGTGTCTGCCGATCGCGGATCACATCCAAGCTTCCTACCGGAATGGCATCAATAAGCTGGCGTGTGTATGCCTGCTGTGGCTGGCGGTAGATCCGCTCGGCAGCGCCAATTTCCTCAATCTTGCCGCAATTCATCACCATAATGCGATCGCTCATAAACTTGACCACGCTCAGATCGTGCGAGATGAAGATGTAGGTCAGCTTGAACTCTTCTTGAAGCTCTTTTAGCAGATTTAAGACCTGCGCCTGCACTGATACATCCAATGCCGAAACCGACTCATCGCAAATAATGAATTTGGGATTGAGCGCCAGCGAGCGGGCAATGCAAATCCGCTGCCGTTGCCCACCCGAAAACTCATGAGGATAGCGGTTGCGGCAGGAAGGATTTAGCCCAACGCGATCGAGCAAATAAGAAACTCGCTCTAGCTGAGTGCGGCGGCTATTGCCCACGCCATGAATTTTCAGCGGCTCTAAAATTGCCTCGCCGATGTTGATTCGGGGATCAAGCGAGCTAAACGGATCCTGGAAAATAATTTGCATGTCGCGGCGCAGGTGGCGCAGGCGGCTTCCTGAGATCTGCGTCACATCGGCTCCATCAAATATGATTCTGCCAGCAGACGGCTTGATCAGGTGCAGCAGGGTGCGCGCCAGCGTCGTTTTGCCGCAGCCCGACTCGCCCACCAGCCCCAGCGTTTCACCCGGAGCAACCTGAAACGAGACCCCGTCTACCGCCATGACATAGCTTTGCGTCTGTCCAAAAATGCCGCGCACTGGGTAGCGGACTTGCAGATTTTCAACCGATAGCAGTGGGGCTTGCTGCTCAAAATTTGCCATGCGCTGATTGATTTCCGAGGAGCTAAGCTCAGTGCTGAAACGCATGACCTGCTCCGGAGTCATAATGCGCTCTCGAATTACAAGTTCATCGGTTGGAGACTCCACAACCTCCATAAAGTCTGCCACCGTTGGCAAATACTTCATGCGATGACCGGGCTGCGGTCGGCAAGCCAGCAAGCCTTTGGTGTAGGGGTGCTGGGGGTTGGAGAAGATTTGCCAGACTGAGCCATACTCTACGATCCTACCTTGGTACATCACTGCCACCGAGTCAGCAATTTCGGCAATGATGCCTAAATCATGCGTAATGAACATAATCGACATGCCCCGCCGATCGCGCAGCTCTCGCAGCAAATCCAGAATTGTTGCTTGCACGGTTACGTCTAACGCCGTTGTCGGCTCATCGGCAATCAGCAGAACCGGATTGCAGCTAATTGCCATTGCAATCATTACTCGCTGAATCTGTCCACCCGACAGCTCATGTGGATAGCGCTCTAAAAGCGCATGTTTCTGCTGACTAATCCACTGGGCGATGTCGCGCTCTGATGGAGCAGCCTTGGCTGCGCTTTTCTTATGGCAAAGCTCAATGTAATTTTTCCGAAGCACTTCATCGCTGGGCAGCAGTTTCACCTCTTGCAGCAAATTGATCGCTCGCCGTCGAGATTCAGCAGGGGCGATCGTGGGTTCGTGCTGACGAATGGCTTCTGTGAGCTGAAAGCCACAGGTGTAAACCGGGTTGAGCGAGCTAAGCGGCTCCTGAAAAATCATGGAGACTTTGCCGCCGCGATACCGCTGCATTTTCTGAGGCGGCAGGGTTACCAAATCTAGCGGCGGGTCTGCTCCTTCTGCTTTAAACCAAATCTCACCGCTGGTGATGCGCCCCGGTGGATTGGGGATTAGCCCCATTACCGCGAGTGATGTCACGGACTTCCCTGAGCCTGACTCCCCCACAATTCCTAGCGTTTGTCCACGTTCGACCTGGAACGAAACACCGTCTACGGCTTTAATGATGCGATCGTCAGTTTGAAACTGAACTTGAAGATTGCGAACATCGAGGATGGGGTCTGTCATGGCGTTACAAAAGTCGCAAATAGGATGGCGACACTAACCTAAAGCAGATGGATTAGGCAGATTGTAGCAATCCTAGCGGCTTGGTGGTGAGAAGCGATACCTGAAGGGGGTAAAATCTTCCTCTACCCTAGCTACAGCGATTAGGTGACCCATGAAAAGACGTGATTTATTATTTGCCTCTTCAGGCGTTGCCTTGGCACCTCTATGGATGCAGGCAAGCACAACGCTTGCCGCAGCCCCAACTTCTACAGGCGAAGTTTCTGGGGAGATGGTAACGCTAGCGGGCGACCTCAAAGGCTACTACAGCCGTCTGGCTGGGGCAGGTTTCGTTCCTGCGGTCATTGTGCAGATGGAAGCTTTTGGCTTGAAAATTATGTAAAAAGCATTTGCGATCGCCTTTCCCAAGCAGGTTACGCTGCCCTTGCACCTGACTATTTCTACGGTGAGACTTTTGCCTACACAGATACGAATGGGGCAGTTGCCAAGCTCAAGAGCCTCAGCGATGACACAGTGATGGCAGAGTTCGGCAAAGGGCTAGGGTTTTTAGCACAGCAAGAGGAAGTCAAACCCAATATTGTTGAACGATCGGTTTTTGCATGGGCGGACGGCTTGTTTATCTTGCTAACGCTGTTCATGCTGACAAGCTAAAGGCGGCTGTTTCTTTCTATGGCGCTGGTATTTCAGCCCGCCCAAATCCTCTCGATCTCAAAGAGCTGTTGGACTAAACTCCAGCAATGCAGGCGCCAATTATGCTGATGTATGGAGCGGAGGATTCGCTAATTGCTGCAGATGAACACGAACGGGTAGCGCTTGCGCTATCAAGTGCGAAAAAACGCTACGTCATTAACTTATCTCCCAACGCAGGGCATGGGTTTTTTAGCGATCGTCGCGAGAATTACGACCCTGCTGCTGCTGAAGAAGCGTGGGAAATGACCTTGGCATTCTTTGGGCGGCACTTGGTTTAGAGCTGAGCATTCAGCCTTGAGCGTTCAGCCTTGAACGCGCTCAAGGCTTCTGCGCTACGTGTCCGCTACGTGCTCACTCCATGCCCCGCTACATGCCCATGATCTCGTAGCCTGCATCGACATACAAAATTTGTCCGGTAATGCCGCTTGCTAGATCGCTACAGAGGAAAGCGGCGGCATTGCCAACTTCTTCCTGCGTAACGGTGCGCTGTAAGGGTGCTACTTTCTCAACATGGTGAATCATGTCCAGGATACCGCCCACCGCAGACGAAGCCAATGTGCGGATTGGACCTGCTGAAATGCCGTTAACCCTTACCTTCTGAGACCCCATCTCAGAGGCGAGATAGCGAACGTTCATCTCTAAAGCGGCTTTGGCGATCCCCATTGTGTTGTAATTGGGGATGACCCGTACCCCTCCAAGGTAAGTTAATGTTAAAATGCTGCCACCTTCAGTCATCAGCGGCTTTGCTGCGCGACTGAGGCTGAGCAGTGAAAAAGCACTGACCTCGATTGCCTGAGCAAAATCTTGACGAGAAACGCTGCTAAAATCACCGCTTAGCGCTTCTTTACTAGCAAATGCAAGGCAATGGATCAGGATATCCAATCTGCCCCATTTGTCCTGGACAGTGTTGAATGTTGCCTCTACTTGGGCATCGTCTTGCACATTACAGGGTAAAAAAAGAGTTGGCTGTAGTGGTTCCACCAATTCTGCTACTTTCTTCTCAAACCGTCCCTTGTCGTCTGGTAAGTAGGTAACCCCGATATTGGCTCCGGCAGCATGAAGCTGCTGGGTAATTCCCCAGGCGATCGATCGATTATTGGCAATGCCTGTAACCAAGGCGTTCTTTCCGGTTAGGTTTAACATGGCAGACTTCTCTTAAGCGATAGCGCATCTAGGAGAATACTGAAAAACGGGGACGCATAGAAAGATTTCGCTTGCTTCTACGGGCTCGCTTCGGTGGAGGAGGTATGGAAAAGTGGGAGTTGGTTGCGCTTTAGAGTGAGCTAATAGGCTACTCCGTTATTAGGGCTAAAGTAATTTATCCCGTGTTGCTGATGATATCAAGTTGATATCAAAGTGTGAAGAGGAAGCTGGTAAAAAGAGACGAACAGAAGACTTTAGTAATGAAGTAAGAATGAGATTTTTCTAAGGTGGAGCAGAAAACTTTAAGTCTTTGCTAAGATTCACAGGATTAAAGGGTTTGATGAGCTTTGTGTAGCGCATACTACAAAAAACTGTGGCAAAGTTAAGTTTAGTGTTTGAAAGTCAGAGTTTTATCACAGATCAGCGATGACAGTATTGATTAGCGTTATCAGTGGGGAAGATCTCTTGCATAATCTGACGAACGCTCTTGCACATCTTGAATGCACAGGCTGGGAATAGAGGTATGGTAGTGGCACAGGATCGACCATTAGCAAATGTATTTCGCCAAATTAGTGGTAGTGCCTTCCCACCCGTTGTCGAAACCTATGAACGTGGTAAAACAATTTTCTTCCCAGGCGACCCTGCAGAGCGCGTCTATTTCTTGATGAAGGGTGCCGTTAAACTTTCTAGAGTCTACGAAGCTGGCGAAGAGATAACCGTTGCTCTACTGCGAGAGAACAGTGTCTTCGGGGTACTGTCGCTGATCACGGGGCAGAGAGCTGATCGCTTCTATCATGCTGTCGCCTTCACACCCACTGAGCTGCTCTCGATCCCCATTGAGCAGGTTGAAAAAGCTCTGAAAGACAATCCAGACCTGTCGATGATTATGCTGCAGGGGCTGTCCTCTCGCATCTTGCAGACAGAAATGATGATTGAGACTCTGGCACATCGAGATATGGGGTCGCGGCTAGTCAGCTTTTTGCTAATTCTCTGCCGCGATTTTGGGATTCCGACTTCTGATGGTATCACGATTGATCTCAAACTCTCGCATCAGGCGATCGCAGAAGCCATCGGTTCAACGCGTGTAACGGTGACACGGCTGCTGGGCGATCTGCGCCAGGACAAGATGATCTCGATTCACAAGAAAAAAATTACGGTTCACAACCCGGTGACATTAAGCCAGCAATTTACCTAAGCTTAATTCACCCAAGCTTTAAGGTTATCTAAGCCTAGCTTGACGTTTTATGCAATCAGAAATAGGGGCTGCGTTGAGGAGTGGTGAGCGGAGCCTGCCGCCCCTTTGTTAGCCTTGAATTCTATAATGAAGGTCTGTCCTCCTGTTCTCAAAGCATGTCCACTGAACTTCTCGACGAGCTGCAAATTGCTGTTACAAAACGACGCAACTTCGCGATTATCTCCCACCCAGATGCTGGAAAAACGACGCTAACCGAAAAGCTGCTGCTCTACGGAGGTGCCATTCATGAAGCAGGAGCGGTGAAGGCGCGGCGGGCGCAGCGCCATGTCACCTCTGACTGGATGGCGATGGAGCAGCAGCGCGGTATCTCAATCACTTCCACCGTGCTGCAGTTCCAATACAGCGATTTCTGGATCAATCTGCTGGACACGCCAGGACACCAAGACTTTAGTGAAGACACTTACCGCACCCTCGCTGCTGCTGATAATGCGGTGATGCTGGAAGATGCCGCTAAAGGTTTGGAGCCACAGACCCGCAAGCTGTTTGAAGTTTGTCGGATGCGTGGCATTCCGATCTTCACTTTCTTCAACAAGCTCGATCGCCCTGGGCGTGATCCGTTTGAGCTGATGGATGAAATTGAGCGAGAGTTAGGCTTGCAGACTTACGCGGTGAATTGGCCCATTGGCATGGGCGATCGCTTCAAAGGCGTGTATGATCGGCGCACTCGGCAGATTCACCTGTTTGAGCGATCGGCGCACGGCAGTAAGGAAGCCGTCGATACGGTCATTGATTTGGGCGATCCGCGTATTGAGGACTTGCTAGAGCAAGACCTTTACTACAAGCTGAAAGAGGACCTTGAGCTGCTGGATATTGCAGGCACAGAGTTTGATCTGGACTTGGTGCATGAGGGCAAGCTGACCCCTGTGTTCTTTGGCAGCGCTATGACCAACTTTGGGGTTGAGCTGTTTTTAAACTCTTTCTTGGACTTTGCCCTCAAGCCCGGTTCTCGACGCAGCACCGTAGGAGAAATTGAGCCGTCCTATCCTGAGTTTTCCGGCTTTGTCTTCAAGCTGCAAGCCAACATGGACCCGAAGCACCGCGATCGAATCGCCTTTATTCGTGTTTGCTCCGGCAAATTTGAGAAAGACATGGTGGTTAACCACGCTCGATCGGGCAAAACGGTGCGGCTGTCGCATCCGCAAAAGCTGTTTGGGCAAGACCGGGAATCGCTGACAGAGGCTTTTCCGGGCGATGTGATTGGCTTAAATAATCCGGGCGTGTTTGCGATCGGCGACACAATCTACAACGGCAAACGCTTGGAATACGAAGGCATTCCCATGTTCTCGCCAGAGCTGTTTGCCTATCTCAGAAATCCCAACCCTTCCAAGTTCAAGCAGTTCCGCAAAGGGGTTAGTGAACTGCGCGAAGAAGGAGCGGTGCAAATCATGTACTCGGTCGATGAGGCCAAGCGCGATCCGATCTTGGCTGCCGTTGGGCAACTTCAGTTTGAAGTAGTGCAGTTCCGCCTGCAGAACGAGTATGGCGTTGAAACCTTGCTTGAACAGTTGCCTTACAGCGTGGCGCGCTGGGTAGAAGGGGGCTGGGAGGCGATCGAAAAAGTCGGTCGTTTGTTCAATACCGTCACCGTCAAAGACAGCTGGGGTCGTCCGGTGCTGCTGTTCCGTAATGAGTGGAACTGTCAGCAGGTGGAAGGAGAACACCCAGAGTTGCAGCTGCGCTCCGTTGCGCCAGTGGTGTCTGGGCAGGAACCAGAGTCGCTGTAAAAGCTGGACTGTAGAAATTAGAATATATTGCTTGCTGACGCCCTTCCGCTAAGATTAAGCCAGCTACTTCATCTGAACCTATGGCTTCGCTCCTGCCTTCGCACAAGCCCGGAGTTGTTTACCCTAGCTCGGACGGTGAACCTTTGGCAGAAACTTCGGTTCACGTTGATGCCATCATCAATGCGGTGGTTGTTTTGCGGAACTACCTGGAAAATCAGCAGGCGATCGTCCTCGCCGATCAATTTTTGTATTATGCCCAAGGCTTCCCGAAGCTTAGAGTTGCACCAGACATTATGGTGGTCTTTGATGTGCCGTCTGGTGCCCGTGACAACTACAAAACCTGGGAAGAAGGACAGGTCCCGGCAGTAATCTTTGAAATTACCTCTGCGGGGACGAGAGATCAGGACGAGACGGTGAAAAAGAACCTGTACGAAAGCCTAGAGGTCAACGAATACTGGCAGTTTGACCCTAAAGGCGAGTGGATTCCCGAGAAGCTGCGGGGCTATCGGCTACAGGGGGAAGCCTACGTGCCGATCGCTGATGGTCGCAGTCAGCCGCTGCGCCTGCAGTTGCGGGTTGATGGCTCCTTGATTGCATTCCACCGAGAAGATACCGGAGAAAAACTGCTGGCATCGAATGAGCTAGTTGAGGCGCTGCGGCAGGAGACGATCGCTCGGCAGCAGGCAGAAGCATTGCTGGGACAGGAGCGGCTGAGGGCTGAGCAGGAGCGCCAAAGGGCAGAACAAGAGCGCCAAAGGGCAGAACAAGAGCGACTGAGAGCAGAACGGCTGGCGGAACGGCTGCGATCGCTAGGGGAAGACCCAGATAGCGTGTAACTACAGCTTGAACCCTGACGCGAGCATCGCACATTGTTTCATCTCGCACGTTGTTTCATCAAGGCATCAAGGAAACTATGCAGAAGGTTGCCATGCCTGCCATGCCAGCTTTGCTGCCCCCGCGATTCCTGCTTGGTTGCCCAGTTCGGCTTTGAGGAGATGCAGCCCGGAGCGGGAGCTAGAGAGAACTCTGCGCTCAATCTCGGCTTGCACGGTGGGAAAGAAAAATTCGGCGCTGGCGCTGATGCCGCCCCCAATGATCACGGCTTCTGGAGTTAACACATAAATTAGCGAAGCGAGACCGGCTCCCAAGTCGCGCCCGTATGCCTGCCAAAAGGAGATCGCCTCTCGATCTCCTGACTTAGCCCGTTCGCCCAGCTCGTGGGGTTCCAGCCCTGTGCGGCGGCGAATCGCCCGAATAGAGGTGTACTGTTCTAAAGAGCCTTTGTTGCCGCTGTTGCAGTCCGGTCCATCGGGATTGAGCGTAATTAATCCTAGCTCTCCGGCACAGCCATCTCTACCCACAAACAGCCTGCCATCCAGGATGATGGCACCGCCCACGCCCGTACCCAGCGTTAGCACAATCACATCTTGGAAGCGGTTGCCTGCGCCCAACCAGTATTCGCCTAAGCCGGCGCAGTTTGCATCGTTGGCTAGCACGGTGGGTTTGCCTGTTTCGGCTTCTAGCCAATCTGCAAGCGGGATGTTGTACCAGCCTTCTAGATTAATCGCGACTCTGGCAATGCGTCCCGCTGCATCAGCAGGTCCGGGTGTGCCCACGCCGATCGCCAGGGTTTTTTGGGCGGGGTCGAGTTCGGCAATCGCTTCAACGATCGTCTGCAGTACGGCTTTGGGAGAGGCAGGCTGGGGGGTGGCAACCGTGAGCGACTGCAAACACCTACCGTCCCAGTCAAATCGTCCGAGCTTAATGGCGCTGCCGCCTAAGTCAACGCCAATGACTTCCCCCTTTTCTTCGCCCATTCTTTCCCCCAGTCTTGCTAAACTTGCCATCTTCTCCTGCCGCAGTCGAGTTAATTCTTTGAGAAAAACCTTCTTCTGAGAAAGACCTTCTGCAGCTTCCAAGAAAACCCCGGAGCGTTACTCCTGCCGCGACAGGGGATTAATTAATTCATTCAATCCTTCGCCCACCAGCGACAGCCCCACAACCAACAGCGTTAGCGCTAAGCCGGGAAATAGCGCCGTCCACCAAACGCCGGTAGGTAAGGCATCTAACGCTTGCCGCAGATCGGTTCCCCACTCAGGCGTCTGTTCTGGTAAGCCCAAGCCCAAAAAACCTAAGCCACCCAGAATCAACACCGCATCAGCAGCATTAAGCGTAAACAGAACGGGGACGCTCTGGATCACGTTAAAAAATAAATAGCGAGACAAAACCCGCCAGGTGGAAGCCCCCATCGATCGAGCTGCCTCAATGAACAGCTCTGTTTTGATGCTAACCGTGTGGTTTCGCACCACCCGATAATATTGCGGTACATAAGCGATACTGAGGGCGATCGCTGCATTCCAAACGCCCCGCCCTACGACAAATGCCAGCGTCACTGAGAGCAGTAGACCGGGTAATGTGTAGATTGTATCCATCAGAAACAGCAAGGCGCGATCAAGCCGTCCACCCAAATAGCCGCTAACCATACCCAGCGGCACGCCGATCAACAGGCTGATCACCGTTGCCAAAATCACCACCTGCAAAGCCGCTTGACTGCCATACAGCGTTCGCGAAAAGACATCGTATCCCTGTCGGCTTGTGCCAAACCAATGGGCAGCAGAAGGCGGCTCGTGGATGGGGTTTGCTAGACCTTGGGTGGGATCTTGCAGCAGCCCGCCAGCTTGTAGCAGAGGAGCGAAGAGCGCCACCAGCACAAACAGCAGCATAATAATAGTGCCGACTGCCATCATCCGAATCGACAGACGGGGGTAGTCAGAGAATCGCAGGCGGGGGCGAGTCAGGGTCATGGGCAGGGCGATCGGTTTGAGAAATCGTACCCGATCCTACCGTATTGCGCGATATCCTGCGGCAGTTCAAACTCTGATTAACCTTGAGCTTTTACCCTACTGTTTTCCTACCAGCGTCCAGCCTGCCGCAGTTCCCAGTGGCTTAGCCGATTTGAGCTTGAGGCTGTCGATTGCTGCCTGATCCAGCAGCAGATAAGGCTGGGTTTCTCGCCGCCATTGCTGTTTGAGCTGTTTGGCATCGGCAGGCAAAACGAGGTGCTCGCTGTAGAAGTTGAGTGAGGGACGGTTGTAAGGGTAAGACGTGTAGATTTTTTGCTTCGCCGGAACCTGCTGCAGGATTGCTGCCACGGGTTTAACTGGATAAGCCTCCGCAAGCTCCCAGACCCAGTGATCTGACGAGACAAACAGCAGCAGCGACAGAAACGTGCCCCAGATCAGCACGGGCAGAAACTGGGCGTCTTGCTGCGCCAGCAGGATAGAAACGGTACTCATCGTTAAAGCCACTGCAGCAAACAGTAGTTGCAAATCGGGCTGGGGCGGCTCGCTCCACCAGCCGAAATAGCCAAAGCCCACCCAGCCTGCTACCGCCAGTAGGGCAAAAAGCCCCATCCAAACGCGATCGTATAGTGGCGCTGGGAATTGCGGAGTGCCAATGTGCTTTCCCTGTTGCCAAAGCTCTACCAAGGCAGCTCCTTCTAGCAGCGCCAAAGCCGGATAGAGCGGCAGGATATACCAGGGCAGTTTGGTCGCCATCAGAGAAATGGCAACCAAGTAGAGGCTGCTCCAGACGATCGCTAGCTTTGCCCAGCTGAGGCTGCGGTTCTCCCAGGCTAGCTTGCAGCCCAGCGGCAGAAACACCAGCCACGGAATATTGTGCTTTAGCAGCTCTAGCAGATAGAACCAGGGTGGACCACCGTTACTCTCTACATCTGTCAAAATGCGCAAGAAAGATTGGTTCACTAAGTTATTGCCCCAAAAGAGCTGCCCATAGTGCAACCATTGTGCTCCATACCAGCCTACAACCGGCATGCTGCCTAATAGTGCCCCCAGCCACAGATAGCCTGACCGAAGCAACCGTGGCGTATCCCACGCCAAGAAAACGATGGTGATCCCTCCCAGCAGCACCCCTATCATCACGCCTTTGGTCAGGCAAACCAGCCCCAGCGCAATGCCCATTCCCAAGGCATATTGCCGATTCCGTCGCGATCGTAATGCACACCAAACCAGCAGCAGCAGGAAGCAGACCAGCGTTCCATCCAGCATGGCAAGTCGCCCATTACGCACTACAGGCAATGTGGTGAGATACACCAGCGAGGCACAGACCGCTGCCGACCGTCGATGGAATATTTCTCGCCCAATGCCGTACAGCAGCGGCACAGACAGTGCGCTCAAAATGGCTCCCGGTAGGCGGGCAGTCCATTCGTTGATGCCACCCAGCCTATAGGAGATCGCGACTAGCCCATGCACCAACGGGGGTTTGTTCAGATAGGGTTCGCCCCACATCGTGGGGTAGAGCCATTGCCCCGTTTGGCTAATTTCCCGTGCTACTTGTGCCACTAAGCCTTCGTCCCAGTCGCGCAGGGGCAAGCCGCCCAAATTCCAGGTAAAAAGCACGACCGCTGTGAATGTTAAGCCGCAAACCCAAGCTTGATCAAAATCAAAAGAGCGATCGCGCCAACGAGACAAAGTACCGATAGAAGATCTCCTAGATTAACCTGAACTTAATAACGCCATTTTAGCGGTGTGTCGTGCGGCTTAAAAACCAAAGATCGTAGCCCGTACATCACACGAGCTACGATCTTTGGCTTTTGTTGAACTAAAGATTGTCGATCTATGGCTCTCGCTTCAGCGCCATCTCAACCTGATTAAACTCTTGGGTCAGACGCTTCTTGAGCTTTGCAGGAACGGGACGGTTGGGGTAGGAGCTATAGTGCCCTGCCAACGAGTTGAGCGCTGTTCGCATGGTGGTAAAGGAATTTAGTTTTGCTAAAGAACCATCCCGACGGTAGCGAGAAAAGAAGTTATTCAGCATTGTCCTCGCTTCAGACTGGAGCGCCGGACTTGTGGGGGAGTCAGTTGGCGCATCTAGGGCGGTTCTGAGGGTGCTAATCAGAGCGAGTGTATCTTGACGATAGTTGCCGCTTAATCCAGCCGGAGCCGCAGAACAGCCCATCAAGCCGATGACTAGCACTAGCGCTAGGGCAATAAAACGAGACAAAAATGTTTTCATACAACCTCATGAGAACGCGCAACCGCTCGTGAATATGCTTGTTTTTTCAGCCCGACACCGCCACTTTCGCTCGACGGGGATCAAGACTTTTTGTGATTTTATCTTGATTAGGGACATCGATCGTGATTCTGAAGTTAGAGAGGCTGTGAGGAGTAAACAGTCATTTATCTAAGCTATGGATAACTCGGAGAGAATCACGAGAGGGTGTCTTATCCTTCCAGTTCTTCAATAGACAGCGTTGTCAGGCTAGGTGGGATAGTCGTCCGCACAATTGAAACCTTTGCGCTTTCGCGCTGGGTGGTCATGTCAATAGCGATCGCCTCAAACTGCACTTCCACGCAGCCAAACGGCACCATGACTTGCGACTTGACCACCAGATTGCCAAAACCGTCAGGGGTAAAGTCCATTAGCCAGTGGGGACCATCCAGCAAAGTACGAGATTGGCGATCATGCATCCATAGCTTGGCGTAAACGCGAGCATGATCGCCAGAGAGCCGAATGGTGATGGGGATGGTTTGCCCGCAGGTGAGTTCGCCCATGGGCACTTCTAGCTCTGGAACGGCAATAGGTTCCGTTGTAAGGGTAGCAAGCGTTTGGAGGCGGCTCACGGTTGCAGCGGTTTTGCCGTTACTTTTATCTTCAGGAGCGTCTTTAGGTGGGTCTTCTACGACAATTTCGTGAGCAGCTAGCTCAGCATCCAGACTGGTTGATTGATGTTTAGCAGTAGCCGACTCGCCCTCGTCGTTCAGCCACCCGGCTAGCTCTGTATCGCCTACCAGCGACTGCAGCTTCGACCAAAATCGCTCCTGTAGGTTGAGCGATCGAAATGCAACATCTTCGGCTTTATTGGAAGATGGGGCGTCTGGGTCAGGTTTTTGCTGCCAATAAGGCAGGTAATCGCCTGCGCTCTGCCAATCGTTTGCAGGATCGGCAGTATCATTCACCAGTTCTAGCTGCGGCCGCAGGGCGGGGGGCAGATCTGCGATCTCAGATGGAAGTTCGGGCGATGGCAATTCGGCTGAAGGAGCCGCTGGTGCTGTTGGTGCTACCACATTGACTTCAGCCTGTGTGACGGGAGTTGCCTCTGCGGGGCTGGCTGGGTCTGTGGCAGGCAATTCCTCTATAGAAGCTGGGTCTGGAGGAGCTGGGTCTGGAGGAGCTGGGTTTGTAGAAGTTGAATCTGTAGAAGCTGCTGCGTCAGGAATATTCTCTGTGTTGCCTGTACTCGGCTCGGTTGGCTGGCGTCCCTCCAACTCCGCCTTGCTAAAGGCTGGCAGATCGAGCGGACGAGCAGCTTTGTTTGAATCAGCGGGGCGGAGCTGGGGCGGCAAGGGCTGCTGAATTGCCGGACGAAATTGAATTGCCGGAACTATAGACGGACGTAGATTTAGAAAAGCACTGTTGTCGGCTGGGGTAGGCGGGGTAGGCGGGGTTGGTGGAGTAACTGGTTCGGTAAAGTCGTTGGCGATCGCATCCAGTAGTTCCAGCAAATCGGTAGTGACACTGAACCGCTGGGTTGCCAAAACGGGCGGCAGACTGCCCTCGCCCGACTGCCCATATAGGGCTAGCTCTCCCAAAATCACATGAGTCTCGCAATTTGCCGGAAGCGCAACCGCCAGCGCAACCGGAAAGGGCGGCAGCTGATGCAGCAGCGGTTGCGTTTCGTCTACTAGCATCTCGGCGGTTTGAGGGTCAAACAAACGCACCCGCAGCTTTCCGGTCACTGTTGTGGGTTGAGCTTGTTCGGCTGAGTCATTGCTTCCACTGACAACGCTTCCATTCAAGATGAGCGGCTGTCCCCGCTGGACAACATAGTTCTCTTTGTCCAACTGGAAGCAAAGCGAATGGATGCTGCTTTCGGACAGTTTGCCGAACTCGAGCGGACGCAGCTCAGGATCGTCTACTGCTGCAGCAACCGACGAGGGGTTCTGTGCGATCGCTTCCCCAGCCCCAACTGCCACAGGACGATCTAAGCTAATGGCCTCCGAGCCAGGCTGATCCGTATCGGTGGGTCTATTTTCGTGTAGCTGGTCTTCCGTTTCTTGCCAATCTGCTTCCCAGTCGTGGTGGTCTACTTCGATCGGCTGCACCTCTAGGCGGACGGAGTGCAACCAGCCGTTGCCCATCATATCTGCCATCAGATCGCTTGCACAGCGCAATTCCCAACTTCCAGGCAGCAGGCGTGTGTAGGGGATGATGACCACCAAGCCGTCTGCGTTTGTTTGGCTAACTCGCTTCTGGATACGGCGAACTGGGGGCGTTTCGGCGATGGCGCTGTGGATCACCCGAATCTCGACGCTGGTGTTGAGGCGGCTGGAGCGAGCCACAATGCGATATCGTCCTTCCAGAATCTCCACAGTAGAATCTAGAGGCAGCCAGGAGCGATCACCCTCTTTCTGAATCAGAAATTCCCAAAACGCCATCATCAACCTCAGAAGCTCAGGATCTAACTAACAAAGGATTAGCAGAGGTTCTTTAACCTGCTGGCAAAAGGCAGTGTGCCCATTGCACCAATGACCTTACGGGAGATGCAAATGCTCGATCGAATCGCTATACGACGCACACTTTATCATATGGGCTTGTCTGCAAGATATTTGTGTCTTAAATGCAAGCGATTCATGATAGCGTGTCTAATTTTTGACTAACTTATCAAAACAGCGATTTAACAATAGCGAATTTTTGTGACGAAGATCGCATCTTTGTGAAAGTGCTTAACCCATTGGCTCAGCAACAGGACTAGACAACCGCTGCAATAGGCGTTGGAAGTCAGCGAGGATCAGGTCTCGATTTTGCTCTGCCAAAATCGGGACATGCACAAATAAACAGCGACAGGCGAGAGACTGCGTTTGGATATAGCTCAACATCGCATAGTAAAGGCTGTTGCACACAAACCGTCCGGCATCTTGGCTAATTTCTGTAGCAGCTAAGCCTGCAACCAGTGTTTCTAAATCGATCGACGTAGAAAGCCGTCGATCGCCCACCACTGCGCTGACCTCTACACTGAGCTTGGAGCGAGTCTCTGCCATACCGCACAATACCAGCACTTGGGGTTGCACCTGCTGCAATTTAGCGATCGTCATAGTTCGCGCTACAGGTAGATTTACGGGCAGACCGCGCACAAAATAAAGTGAAGGCAGAGTCTTTTGGATCAATTGCAAAAGCGTATCAGAAGAATTGGCGGACTGCTGCGCCCTCCAGGGTGCAAACGCCGTAAGCAGAAGTTTATTCATTGCAAGTTTAAGGTTCATGATAGTTTCAAATCGGTCTGCCGCAAATCCATTATTGGCATTGCCTTTTCAGCCTGCCTTTGAAGGATTGGGGGAAGACTATGCCGATCCTGTTGTGGCGGCTGAGTTTCCCAGCCACATCTTGCGCTTTCGCAACGATGCTCTCCTGCCGCTGTTGGGGCAGGAGCCAACTCAGGTCAGCGATGACGATTTTGTGGAGGCATTTGGGGAGTTTCGCAGCCGCCAACCGCTGCTGGCGATGCGCTATCACGGCTACCAGTTCGGTGATTATAACCCTCGATTAGGAGACGGGCGCGGCTTTTTGTATGGGCAGGTGCGGGGCAGCGATGGCGACCTTTATGACTTGGGCACAAAAGGATCGGGAACAACGCCCTATTCCAGAGGTGGTGACGGTCGTCTGACGTTAAAAGGCGGCGTTCGGGAGGTATTGGCAGCGGAGGCACTACACCATTTGGGAGTCCGCACTTCACGCTGCCTCAGCTTAGTGGAGACGGGTGAACCTTTGTGGCGCGGCGATGAGCCTTCGCCTACCCGATCGTCTGTGATGGTGCGGCTCGCCCAAACGCATATTCGCTTCGGTACCTTTGAGCGGCTGCACTACGTGGGGCGACAGGACTTAATTCAGAAATTGCTGGATCATGTGATTGAGATTTATTACCCGCATTTGCTAGGCGCAGCCGATCGCTATCTGCGGTTTTATACAGAGCTAGTGCAGCGGGTAGCGGAGCTAACTGCTCAGTGGATGTCGGTGGGCTTCTGTCATGCCGTTTTGAACACGGACAACATGTCGATCGCTGGCGAAAGCTTTGACTACGGACCTTACGCCTTCATTACTCATTACGATCCACAGTTTACTGCCGCCTATTTCGACTACTTTGGTCGCTATTGCTATGGCAACCAGCCGACTGCCTGCGCGTGGAATCTGCAAATGCTGCAGGTGCCGCTGAAAGGCTTGATCGAGCCGTTTGAAATGGAAACGGCGCTGGCTGGCTTTGAGCCGCAGTATCTGGCAGTTTATCGGCAGCGAATGCTGCGAAAGTTGGGTTTTGAAATTGCTTTAGACGGGGTTTCGATTGAAGTTGCTGATGAACTGCTGCGGCGATCGCTCCAGATGCTCTGGAATACAAAAGTGGGCTATCACGATTTCTTCTTGGCGTTGCGCCAGCAGTTTTCTGCAGAGTGGCGGCAATCGGCAGAGACAATCTTCCAGGGGTCGATCGATCCTGCGGTTAATTCTGAAGATGCTGCCAATAGTTTCGAGCAATGGCGGCAGTTTTATCATCAGGTGTTGAACAGCCTGCCTGCTGAAGAACTGCCAGCGATCGCCCAGCGTTTGCGCCAGCACAACCCGACCAAAGCGTTGATTCGTCCAGAGATTGAGGCAGTTTGGGAAGCAATCACCAACGAAGACAACTGGCAGCCGTTCAATGAACTGGTCAAACAGCTCCAGACCGCTGTGGAACCTTCACTCGGCAAATAGCTCGGACAGCACTGCCAAAATCGCTTTCTGTTCGGCAGGCTGGAGCTGTCCCAGCCGTTTTACTAAACGGGTTCTGTCAACCGTCGGAAGTTGATCCAGGACAATTTGCCCGGTCTTATCTGGAAATTTGCAGGTTATACAGCCGTTTCCACTCAAACAAGGTAAAAGGGTGTGAGGCAAAGCCCCATACCCTTTTTAGAAAAATAGAATTCGCTGATGCGCTTATCTCATCTGAGCGCAAACTTTATCTAAGCGCACTCTGTAGACCTAAGCTTTGACATAGATCTAAGCTTTGACATTGGCGCGATCGCCCAAAGCTTCAGCCAAACTTCGTACTACAGCCACCATGGCAATCTCGCTGTTGAGCTGATTCACCGCAGAGCCGACGCCAATTCCGGCAGCACCCGCTGCGATTGCCAGGGGAGCTGTCACGCTAGACAAGCCAGAAGCACACAGCACAGGTACCGCAACTGCCCGCGAGATTTCGTAAGTAGCCGCGATAGTAGGTGCAGCTTTTTCCACCAAGCCAAGCGTACCGGCATGGTGGGGCTGGCTGCTTGTGCCTCCTTCGGTTTGAATGATGTCGGCTCCAGCGCTGACTAGGACTTCAGCAAGCTGTACCTGCTGATCGAGCGTCAGAATGTGCGGCACCGTCACAGACAGCGTAATGCTGGGCAGCAGCGATCGGGTTTGCTGCGTCAGCGCCAGCACTTCGGCTGCTTCAAAACGAACGCCTTGCGCGTAGAAGGCATCAAAGTTACCGATTTCAATCAGGTCAGCACCAGCGGCAACAGCTGCCACAAATTGCTCTGGCTCCACGGCAGACACACAAACAGGTAGCTCTGTGAGCTGTTTTGCCATCCGAACCAGCTCTGCATCAGCTGCAATATCCACAAAAGTAGCGCCGCCCCGATCGGCAGCCTTCACCACTGCTGCCACTCGATCGCGGTCGAAGTTGGTCAAACCGCTAATAATTTTTAGGGCGGCTTTACGCTGAAATGCAGTCTGGAGCGAGGGATGAATCGTCATAAGTATCCTCAAGTCTGACAAAGAGACAATTGGATTATTGTGCCACGTTGTAGGGATGAGGGATGGAGGAGCAAACTCGGGAATTGCCCGAGGAATTAGCCCGAGGATTAGCCTAAGAGAGGTGCATCGCCTTCATCAACAAGCCGGGGTGCTGCCGTTGCCCCTTCTTTTTGAGCAGGGCGAGTTTTGGTGCCCTTATCTAGAGCTTTGGGAGCGCGGGGCTTCCACGGTGGGCTGTGGAACAGCGTGTAAAAGCAGGGGATGATAAACAGCGTTAGCAGGGTAGCGATCGAAAGCCCAGAGAAGACCACTACGCCAAGCGGCTGCAAAAATTCGGAGCCTTCGCCGCCGCCCAATGCCAGCGGAAATGCGCCTAGCACTGTGGTAATAGTTGTCATCAGGATCGGCTGAAGCCGTTCAGGTGCGGCGCGCAAAATGGCTGCCTGGTGGCTGATATTCTCTTCTTCCCGAATTTGGTTCGCCAACTCCACCATGATGATGGCGTTGTTGACGACGATCCCAACCAGCAGTACCGCACCAATGATTACCGTGATGCCGACCGCCGTTTGCGTAATAAACAAGCCAAAAATTCCACCCGCTAGCGCCAGCGGAATCGTCAGCATGATCACCAGTGGATCGATCAACGAGTTGTACTGCACCGCCATCACGACGAACACCAAGAAGGATGCTAGTCCTCCTAGCACCACCAGCGCTGACTGGACTTCTTGGGTTGATTGAGCGCTAAAGCTGGGCAGCACCGTCACACCCTGAGGCAGCTCAACGCCGCTGACAATGTTGTTTAGCTCTTCAAGCGCATCGCCCAAGCTGACTCCTTCCGTCAGGTTGCCAACCCCCAAAAAGATTTCCCGCTGATTTAACCGCTGGATTTGCCCGGGGGCTTGTCCTAGCTCAACCTGTGCCACATCCCCCAAACGAACCAGGCGATTATTATCAGTAAACAGCGGTAGCTGTTGCAGTTGGGAGGATTGCTGGATTGCCCCATCCTTGAGCTGAACTCGAATATCCACCAAGCGTTCGCCCCGCTGTAGCTGGGTGGGAACGGTGCCTTCGATCGCCGTTTGCACGGTGTCACCAATGTCTTGGGCAGTTAAGCCCAGCGAGTCAGCCCGTTCCCAGTCTGGACGGATCTGCACTTCTGGCTGGTCGGGGTCGGCATCAGGGCGATATTGCGCCAGCTGTGCCTGCTGATCCAGCGCTGCTAAAACTTGCTGTCCGGCTTGCTTGAGAGTTTCAGTATCCTGCCCTTGCAGCCCCACATCAATATCGCCACCCCGAATTGGAGAATTGTTTAGAACCAAGCCGCGCACCGACTCAGCCGAAACTCGAATCCGTGTTCCTACCAGGTTGAGCTTGTTGAACTCACGGTTCATGCGATCGACAAAGGCTTCCAAATCAGTTCCAGACTTCATCGTGATTGTGCTGGAGCCTCGCAATGGGTTTTCGCTGGTGCTAGTGCCAAACAAGAAGCCCCCCGCCGTTGTAAACACATACTGTACTTCGGGCTGCTGTCGTAGGGTATCTTCGATAGCTTCCATCACCTTGCGGTTGTCTTCTAGCGGAGTTCCCGGTGGAAACTGAGCAAACAGCCGCGCTTGCCCGGTGTTAATCCGGGGCAGAACTTCCTGGGGGATGCGGCTAGCCATCAGCAGGCTACCTCCTCCCATTAACAGAAACGCCAGCGCAATTATGATAATTCGGCGATGCACCACCCAGCCCAAAAGCCCACGATATCCCACAGTCATTGCCGCTAGCCGCTGACGAAACCAGCGTAGGGGCGGCAGATTTCTGACCCCGCTAGACCAACGGACTGCCAATAGCCGCGAGGTCAGCATGGGCACGATCGTCAGTGAGACCAGCAGTGCTGCTGAGGCTGAGAAAATAACAGTCAAAATTAGCTCATTGAACAGCAGGGATAGGAAGCCACCTACCAGCAGAAAAGGCACGACAGAGACGACGTTGGTGAGCGTAGAGGCAGTGAGTGCCGACTCTAGCTCTTGGCTTCCCTCTTCGGCCAGCCGCAGAAACTCGCGCTTCGAGCGGGGCTTGCCGTTGCCGTTGCTTTGGTTACTTTCATTGCCAAAGTCTGCACCCACCCGCTTCGCTACGTTTTCCATGATCACGATCGAGCAGTCCACGGCGCTTCCTACGCTCAGGGCTAAACCGCCCAAACTGAACACGTTGATCGATAAGCCAAACAGCCCCATTAAGATCAGCGCAACCATTGTGGTCAGCGGAATCGCCAGGATAATGATCAGGGTTTGGCGGAGGGAACCTAAGAAAAGCAAGACGGCGATCGTTGCTAGCCCTGCCCCTGTTAATCCAGAGCTAATCACATTGGCAATCGAGGATTGAATAAACCGAGATTCATCCAGTGTTGCCACGATCTCTAGACCCTCTGGAAACGTGCCTGTCGATTGCAGTGATTCGATCCTTGCCTTTACCCCCTCTACCACAGTCACCGTGTTTGCATCCGGCTGCTTTTGAATGCTGACCTTAACGGCAGGCGTACCGTTGAGGAAGACAAACACCCGCTGGTCTTCTGTCCCGTCATTAACTTCGGCAAAATCGCGTAGATAGACGCGTCTGGCTGGGGCTGCGGTCGTGGCTGGAGTTTCGGCAGCTGTATCATTACCAGCCAAATCATCGCCGGCAGCATTGTTGCCAACCTCAAAGGACAAACTCTGAATTTCTTCTGCTTCACGGAAACGTCCGATCGTCCGGGTCAGAGATTCTTCCTGTCCGCCTTCAATTCGTCCACCCGAAACGTCCTGGTTGCGGTCAGTGATGCCATCCAAAACGTCTGTCAGCCCAACATTGAGCGCTTGCAAGCGGTTCAGGTCTACATTCACCTGCACCTCTTCCTCAGCGGCTCCCGACACATCCACGCTAGCGACTCCAGGCACAACCGCCAGCTCTCGCGCTAACTCCTCTTCGGCAAAAATTCGTAAATCTACTCCTTCCAACGAGGGAGAGGTGAGGGCGAATTCATAAACCGGCTGCTGGGACGGATCGACCTTAAACAGTTCAGGCTGTTCAACGGTGTCTGGAAGATCGCCTCTTGCTCGGTTCACGGATGCCGTTGCGTCATTGAGGGCTTGGTCAATGTTGCCGCCCGGGCTGAAATAGAGGTCAACGCTGACCTGGCCTTCGCGCGTTTGGGAATAGATCTGCTCGACTCCGTCTGTGGTTGCCAGCGCTTCCTCAAGGGGACGAGTAATGGAGTCGATCGCGACTTCCGGAGAGATGCCAGGAGCTTCTACCCGCACCCCAATCCGGGGATAGGTAATAGAAGGCAAGAGATCAACTGGAAGACGAGCGGTATAGAACACGCCCATCACAATCACAGTAAGTGCTAGCACCAAGGTGCCGATGTGCTGTCGAATAGAGAGAGTGGTGAGGCTCAGTTTAGAAGAGCTTTCAGAGGTCATGGGGAAAGAGGATTGAGGATGGATGTGAGTTTACGTTCTCCAGCGCTAGATGCTGGAGATAACAGCGGTTCTGGTAAGCAAACCACTACTGTTCCGATAAAATGCTCAACCGAACGGATTGATTATTCTTAAGCGGGGTAGCACTCCGAACGATGAAAGCTTCGCCTTGCCGCAAGCCAGAGCGAATTTCGACCCGTCCATTTGCTCGTTCACCTATCTGCACTGGACGGGCGATCGCCTTAGCCGCTTCACCTTCTCCTTGCACCAAAAAAATCGTCGATTGATTGTCTTTGCCGCCAGCCTGCAGCGCCGTCTCTGGAACGACAATGCGGGGAGCAGCACCAGACTGAAACTGCACCCGTGCCAACAAGCCACTACCAATTCTGCCGTTGTTAGGAATCTGGATTTCAACCGGAATCAGACGGGCTGTGGGGTCTGCGGCAGGAGAAATGCGGATCACTTCACCTTGCAGCTGACGATCGGCAAAAGCATCTAATTTCACTTGAACGGGTTGTCCCACTCGTACCCCGCCTAGCTCCAGCTCAGACAGCGGTACGACCACTTTAACCGCGCTGAAATCTCCCAGCTTTAGCACTTCGCCGCCCGGCTGCACTAAATCTCCGGGCTGCACTGCCCGTTCCACCACTGCGCCTGTAATCGGAGCAGTCAGCGAGGTATATCCCCGTCGCTCCTGCGATTCTGCGACTGCTGCCCGCTGTGCGGCCACTCGCCCTTGGGCAGCCACCACTGCCTGCTGTTGGGTTCGCACCTGCTCTTGCGCCGATCGCACTGCCTGCTCTGCGGTGAGCGCTGCAGTCGCTGCTAGTTCGGCATCTTGCTGCGTAGTTACGCCTTGGGCAGCTAGCGACTGCAGCCGCTCGGCATCGACCACCGCCTGCCGATATTCTGCTTCGGCTTGAGCCACTTGCGTCCGGGCGTTGTTAACTTCTGCTTGGGCTTGGGCAACTTCTGATTGCAGCGCTGCTAGCTCTGCCTGCGCTTGGCTTGAAGCGATCGCCAAAATTCGATCGTCCAATTGCCCCAACACCTGCCCCTGCTCCACTTGATCACCCACATCTACACTTAAATCAAGCAAGCGCCCCTCTGCCTGTGCCCGCAACGAGATCTCGCGGATCGGCTCAGTTGTGCCCGTGTACTCGCGGGCTGCTTCGAGTGACCCCGTCTCAGCGATCGCTGTTTCCACAGCAGGAGCTTGTTGCCTTTGTCCGCCAGGTTGCTCTTGGGCTTGAGCTTCTTCTTCCGGCAATAGTGAACAGCTGCTAAGCGTGAGAAGTACCCCCGCAAAAGCGATTGGAGCGACGATTAACCTAGACCAGTGACGAATGTTCTGAACTGAGCAGCGTGAGGGAGGCTTCATAAATTTCATTAAGTTCAGTCAGTACCGATCGAATTGTATTACGTTCTATGAAGTTTGTAGCCTTGCCGGAAGGTAGAGTTCAGGCTGTAGATTTTTGTGTAAAAGCCGATGCTGCGCTCGAGGCAACAGATTCTGTAACACACGCAACACATACCGCATGCAACACATACCGTAGCAAAGGGGCAGATGCCCCATCCGCTTCATGCGTTACCTCATTGCAATTACCTCATTGCAATCTGTAGTCCTGTGCTGCACTTTTCTAGTATCCCTAAAACAAGATGCGACCGCAGTTCCAGTCATCGCTTTGTGCTTGATTGAAGATGGCTGTTTTTGACGCCCTACGGACAGGATTCTCAAAGAATCTGCGGTTTGTTTAGGGGGCTATTTAGTTTAGGGTCCTATTGAACAGGTGTAGCGCCATAAATGAAACGCCCAGCTTCTCGCTAGGCGCTCTACGAATCAATTAATGTGCTAAACCCCTATCAACTCCTTTTCTTTCAGGGCGATCGGCGCACTCAGCGCAGCTTCTAGCGGTGCTACCCCCAACCGCTCCTCCAAAATGTTCATGACTTCGCGCCCAAAATCGTTGGGATTGCGCCGCCACGCCTCGATGCAAATCTCACCAAAGAACGAGCCGAGTGGTTCTGGATTCCACAGCAGTTTTTTCGCTACCCACGGCAAGTGAATTGCCAAGGGATCGTAGCCCCGCTTCAAAATACCTTCCTTGAAAGCGTAGTCCTCCAGATGGGTGTGCGGCTGCAGCCCAATGAAGAAGATCGCAGGTTCTACTTTATCCGCACCGAAGATGCGTTCTAGCTCTCGGTGATAGGCGATCGTCTGGCGAATAGTGTCTTCTGTTTCGTCGATCACATTAAATGAGTAGTTAACCGACACCAGATCATTGAAACCGGCTGCCTTCAAATCTCGGCAGTTTTGCAATACCGTTTTCAGGTTATAGCCCATTCGCATTTTGCGGACTAGCTCCTGAGAACCGCTAGTGATGCCGATCTCGAAGTAGTTCATGCCCGTTTTTACCATCAGATCGCATAGCTCTGGGGTCAGGTTGTCGGCTCGGATATAAGCCGCCCAGTGGATGTCTGTCATGCCTGCGTCCAGAATCTTTTGCAGCAGTTCGATCGCATCATCCATGAACCGCCGTGCTGGAATAAACTGGGCATCGGTAAACCAAAAGTTGCGGACACCGCGCTCGTATAGCTGCTGCATCTCTTTCACGACTTCATCTGCCGGGTTGATCCGCACCTGCTTTCCTTCAACCACGGTATAGATGCAGTAGCAGCAGTTGTGGGGGCAACCGCGCTTCGTTTGCACTCCTACATAAAAGTCACCGTCTTGCAGATAATACTGAAAGTCTGACCAAATAGTGGCGATGTAATTGTAGTTGCAGGCGGTTTTCTCAATGGGGGTTGGCTGTTCATGGATCAGCCGATCGCGCGGTGTCGTCTCGCCCACTGTATAGCAGCGCTCTCCGGTAATCTCCTCACCGCGCAGCAGTTTCTCCAGCAGGGTTTCGCCCTCGCCCACCGAGACAATCGACCCCTGCGGCAAAATCCTACTCATTTGTTCGTAGAAAACACTAACAGCACCGCCGCCTACCACTAGTTTCACATCTGGATGATGCCGCTTCGCTCGCTTTAGCCCTCGTTTAATCAAACCTGTATTTAGACGCAGCTCTTTTAAATAAGAGGTGACCATCCGCAGTCCCCCCAGCGCGCCCCGCAGCTTCATAAATGGATTACGGGCATACTGATACTCAAAAGCATTTTGCAGCGGGTTGCCACCTCGCCCGCCTACAGGTGCATAGATCTGGATGTCGCGCCAAGAGAATACTATCAGCGTCGGCTGAAACTCATCAATGCAGCGATCGAGGGCAGTTCTAAAATCCAGCGGTGGCACAGTGCCCAAGTCAAAGATTCGCTGTTCTAGGTCTGGAAAAAGCTTGTGGACATGGTCTGCCAGATATACAACGCCGATCGGAAAGATGGGATTGCAAGGGAGACGGACATAAAGGATGCGTTCGCCTTGAATTTGTTTCGGTTGCGCTGTCATAACGTGAATTTGGGGAGTTGCAAATTGCGAATGTTGAAAAAGGTCTCAAGTCGAGCGGCGCTGCTAAATGGCAGTTCTAAATTCTCATATTTAAGTTCATATAACTTCACGATACCACTGACTCATAGGAAGTGCATGGCAGCTTTACGCTGGGGCAGAAAGATGCGTTCTCTTTTAACCCTGTGGGCTGCTGCTAGCAGTTGAAGCCTGGATACTGCCTGCCTTTCGACCGCTAGCCGGTTCTTGTCTTTGTTCGCGTCTGCATTGGTAGTCGCGTTTACAACGAACGGGGATCAGGGAATGGTAGGGTCTAAGCAGAATAAGCGCATCTAATGAGGCTCTGCAACCTATGTCTCAACTATTTGATCCAATACCGACTGACTCGATCGATCCGATTCTGTGTTGCTACGTTAATGCCACCAGCAAAATTCAAATTGCCCGAATTAGCAATGTTCCAAATTGGTATTTTGAGCGGGTCGTATTTCCAGGGCAGCGTCTCGTTTTTGAGGCATTTCCTTATGCTCAGCTCGAAATTCATTGCGGCATGATGGCAAGCGCCATTTTGGCAGATACTATTCCTTGCGATCGCCTGCGGATAGAGTCTGAGCTGGAAACTGGGCTGGGGATTGAGGCTATACCAACTGGTTCGCCTGAATCTTTAGCTGTTGTGGAATAGCATTTTTGCTGTGTTTCTTCCACTCTGCCTCAATGCCTTTGGTGGTGCGCTGCTGTCATCTATTAGAAAATTGCTTTCCATTTAACTGAGTTTGCTAATCCAATTTGTTCGGGTCCCCCTGTTAAAGCGCAGCGCCCCCTTTAAAGTTCGACAAGCGTAGTAAATAGCGCTGAGTACAGCGACAGCCTATAAAATAGCCACAGTTTCAAAACGATTACTGCATTTCAATAGCTTCTGCCCTTACGGCTAGAAATAAATTGGGGAATTCCCCCCTTCATCCCTTTGTGATGAAGGGGGTACAGTTGCGTTTACGCTTTATATAACATTAGTTCTATAGCACTAGCGGCTCAATCAAAGACAGTTCTAATGGGCAACGCTGGTTTTAAGGCTGCACATTTTCTGTAACAGGTATTAGCTTCATAGAAAGTTCACACAATTTCCTTCTCAGCTACATATTTAAAGTTTGAGGAGAGAGATATCAGATTTTCTCAAGTCTATTTCTCCGGATTTTCTACTTCTGAGACTTGATATTTTTTCTAACTAGCCATTGATCTACGATACTTGCTCTATTTGCTCGAAAAATGTCGATATGCCCCAAGTTGTTTTAGTTAATCCATTGATTCCTCCTAACACAGGCAATATTGCTCGAACCTGCGCTGCTACAGGAACTCCGCTGCATTTAGTAGGACCGTTGGGATTCGAGATAAGCGATCGTTACTTAAAGCGGGCAGGACTGGACTACTGGGAATTCGTGGATTTGCACTATTACCCCTCCCTAAATGACTTTCGGCAACAGCAGCGGAACGGACGCTGGATTGGCTTTAGCACTTCAGGATTATGCAGCTATACAAGATTTGAGTTCTTAGAAACCGACTGGCTCTTGTTTGGATCTGAAACAACAGGGTTGTCCTCGGAAGTGCTTGCGGAATGCGATACTGTCCTCCGAATTCCCATGGTGCAACCAGGCGTACGCAGTCTCAACCTATCTGTGAGCGTTGCAGTCGGGCTATTTGAGGCGCGGCGGCAGCTAGGGTTGGACTAAAGAAGGGCTGAAATCAATTCGTTGCCAGAAATTTCTGAAAAAAGTTTGCTGCGTTTCCGGAATTGCTAAATGCGGCAGTGTATCCCCCTCTAATCGTGCAGGAACTCACAGCGCCACAGCTGCCGATCAGCAAGCGATCAGCAAGGTTGAGTACTGCATCTATATATATGCATCTGCGAATGTATCTGGAAGACGGGGCGAATTTTCTGCATATGCCTCTCACCTAGACGCCAGAAATTTCGCAGCTGCAGTAAAAAAATTCAGTAGTGCGGGATTGCTTCAGTTACCTGCACTACCAAATTCAATTGTGCCCTATAAGAAATTTCTATAAGCAGAGGGAGGTAAACGCTTCCTGCTGCAAATGTCTATGTGTCTTGGCATTGCATGGTAATTTTGGCATTCTGCCTATTGGGGAATCTCCGTATTTTCAAGGTAAAAACGAAGTATCAAAAGACGTTGTCAACCGCAAATTTGAGGTTTATTTTGAATAGACTCTCAGGAACCGATAGGAAAACTCAAATTGCATTGAAATAAGTTGTCGACAAATTAAAACCTAGAACTCAAGCCTGTTTCAGTGCTTAGAATCAAGGCTAGTCAATGCTTTCACCCCATAACGCAAGTCACCCAATCGTATTCCTCGACACAAAATTAAAGAGTTTTATTAGCTGGTATCATCAGATGCCATTTATAGATTCTGTGATGTACACTATGGCGTTGAAGATACCTCGATCGGCAGAGGTCATCTGATGGGGTGCTATTTAGAAATCTTTCCTTCAAAGATTCAATTTTCTCCAATCACCCTCTCTTGAAAATTTTGTTAACTGGTGTAAGCTTGTCTAAGTCAAAAAAGCAGGGTAATGTTACCTAGTCATACGGCTCCGTCTGTGATCTCGATCGCTGCTCTATGTGATCTCAGTCACCGACTGCTAGGAAAGGTATTTGAGAGTTAAACGCTGCTCATTAGGAGGTCATTCTTGAAGCGAGCATTTCTGCGGAAAGTTAAGCCTGTTTCCTGCTCCCCCCGCGAATCAGCAGGACAACCCGAACAGGCTCCGAGCGGAGTTCACCGTAAGGCAGTCGCAATGTTTGGTTTAGCGCTGTCAGTGGGGGCAACCAGCCTTGTGCTGCCCCATCATGAAGATGGTGCAAGTGCAGCAGAGGCGAGTGGTGCTGAAACAAGTGCAGCCTCTGTTTCGCAGGTTGCTGCCCTCCCGCAATCGGCAGGGACGGCTGAGGTAGCTAAGATTACCGTTGTGGAACATGTTGTGCGTGAAGGACAAACGCTCGCACAAATTGCCCGTAGCTACCGAGTTAGCATCGGTGCTATCACCAGAGCTAGCCAGATAACGGCGGATGCCGCCCTGAAGCCGGGTCAAGTCCTTCAAATCCCGGTCGCCAACCTTACAACAGGAAAAGCGGACGCTGCGGGACTCGTTGCATCAGCAGAGTTAAACCAAGTGTCGATGCAGCCGGTGGCTCAGGACACAGGTTCGGCAACCGCTGAGCGAGAGGCTGCGCTGAGCCGCCTACGCCAACAGCGTGAGAAATTAAGAGAAAGTTTGGCAGAGTTGCGGTTTGAGGAGATCAATCGTTCAGCAGAGACGTCTAAGGCAGCAATGCCTGAGGTAGCTGCACCAGCTAGCACAGCTGCTCCGGTTGCCCCCAGCACTATTAGCTCGCTGATTACTACACCCCCCCGGGTAGACCCGTCACAGACAATTGCAGCCAGCCAGCTTCCTCAAAAGTCCGAAGCGGTTTCTTACAGAGTCCAGCCTGGAGATACACTAACGGCGATCGCTCGGACGCATGGGGTATCTGAACAACAGCTTTTGGCAACGAACCATTTACCTGACCCAGACTGGATTCGCGTTAGCCAGTCGTTGAACATTCCTAGCCCCCAAGCTGCACCTAAGGCAGCGGTGCAAGCATCTCAGCAGCAACCTGTAGATGCTCAGGTTGTAGAGGCGCAAACTGCTCAATCCCCAGCCCAGCAATTCCAGATTGCGCAGGCAGCGCCTGCTGTACAGCCCAGTGCTCAGCCAGCCGTCCCTGCTGAGGTTGCTGTTGCTGCCGGTATGGAAGAGTATCAGGTTGGTCCGGGCGACACGTTAGCCAAGATTGCTCGTGCCCACAATATCCCTCAGACAACCCTGCTCAATGCAAACCGGATTAGCGATCCGAACGTCATTTTTGTGGGTCAGACGTTGCGCGTTCCTTCTGTACGTCCAACGGTTCCGGTTGTGCCTGTTGTGCAGCCTGTTGCAGTAGCCCCAGAGACGATCGCCCCTGTCGAGCGTCAGGTTAATCCGGTGCAGCCTGCAGCAGAGCAGTTAGAAATGCCCTCTGCTCCAGCAGCTCAGCCTACCACCAACAACGCCAGCTATGTCGAAAATCTGCTGGCAGAAGTGCGGGCGCTACGGGAGAAGCATCAGGGCAATTTGGGAGCAGGCGGTGCTGCCCCTCAGCCGTCAGTAGCGCAACAGGAGACACCAGCCCGAGCTGAGCAGCTAGCCACAGTGAATCGTACTAATCCCATCACGCAGGCTCCTGCTAACCAGCGCGATAGCCAGCCTGACTTGGTGGCCACAGCGCCATTGGGTTCAGAGAGCTATGCGCCGTTGCGTCAGCCTTTGACAGGTCGGACGGTTTCTCCAGATCTGCCGCCTTTGCCAGGTGCAGAAGCTTATCTACCGGAAACCTCCCGCTCTCAGGGAATGATTTGGCCTGCCAAGGGTATGCTGAGTTCTGGCTACGGTTGGCGCTGGGGCAGAATGCACCAGGGCATTGATATTGCCGCGGATGTGGGAACTCCCATCTATGCAGCTGCCGATGGGGTTGTGGAGTTCTCAGACTGGAACTCTGGTGGCTATGGCAATCTGGTAGAAGTCCGCCATGCCGACGGTAGCCTGACGCGCTACGCTCACCTGAACCGTAGCTTAGTTCAGGCAGGGCAACGAGTGCGCCAGGGTGAGCAAATTGCCGAGATGGGCAGTACGGGCTACAGCACTGGACCTCACCTCCACTTTGAAGTGCATCCTGCGGGACAAGGCGCAGTCAACCCAATCGCCTACCTGCCTCAGTAGAGGCTATAGGCAGCTAAACGAAGCAACTCTCAACTGCCTAAAAATCAGATGCTTTTTTGAAAGCTTTACATTGTAAAGCTTTCAAAAAAGCATCTGATTTTACTACGATCTGCGAAAGCCCTTCACCTAATAATCTACCTATAGCCAGCCTTAACGATATCCTGCCGCCTGAAGCGCGAATAAGCGGGCATACTGCCCGCCAGCTTTAAGTAGCTCTTCATGGGTACCGCGTTCCTGAATTTTTCCATTCTCCATAACCACGATCTGATCTGCCATTCGCACGGTTGAAAAGCGGTGCGAGATCAGAATTGCCATCTGGTGCTGCGTCACGGCGCGGAGCTGGTTGAAGATTTCCACTTCAGCTTCAGCATCCACTGCAGAGGTAGGTTCGTCTAGCACCAGGATATCGGCAGCCGATCGCATAAATGCCCGTGATAGCGCAATCTTTTGCCACTGCCCCCCCGACAGCTCGCGTCCAGCTTTGAACCACTTGCCGAGCTGCGTCTGAAAGCCTTGCGGTAAATCATCAATAAACGATCGCGCTGTCCCTTTTATAGTGGCATCTTCCCAGCGTGGCTGCTCCTCTAGATGCTGGACGTCGCCCACGCCAACATTTTCACCAACTTTGAACTGGTAGCGCACAAAATTCTGAAAGATCACGCCAATCCGCCGCTGCAGAACATCAATGTCCCAGTCCTCTAAGTTACGCCCGTCCAGCAGAATCCGCCCGCTATCTGGTGTATAAAGCCGTGTTAGCAGCTTGATCAGCGTTGTTTTGCCAGAGCCATTTTTGCCAACGATCGCTAATTTCTCTCCAGGCTGTAAATGGAAAGAGACATTTTGCAAAGCAGGCTCAGTATTGCCAGGATAGGTAAACGAGACATTCTCAAATCGCAGCCCGGCATCTGGCTGGCTACCGTAGGTGGCATAGCCTGACGGCTCTGGAACAGGTTCTTCCAAAAATTCGTATAGGGTTGCCAGGTACAGCGAATCTTCGTACATGCCGCCTACTGCCGTCAGGATGGAAGCAAAGGTGGATTGCCCTTGCCGAAACACCACCAAATACATCGTCAAATCTCCTAGCGAAATCCGTCCGACGATTGCCTCCAACACAATCCAGACATAGGTGGCATAGAAAGCTGCAGTGCTAATCAAGCTGAGCAAATAGCTCCAAATGCTGCGCCGCACTGTTAGATCGCGGTCTTCCTCATAGAGGCGGTCGAAGATCGCGCGGTAGCGGTTCAATAGGGTCTCTCCAAGCTGAAACAGCTTCACCTCCATCGCGTAAGTGTCATTGGTGAGCAGTACCTCCAGGTATTGCTGCTCTCTTGCTTCGGGTGTGCGCCAGCGAAACAGGCGAAAGGCTTCCTGAGCAAACCGTGTTTCTGAGATGAAGGCTGGAATCGCTGCCAACAGCAGCAGCAGCACCGCCCAAAACGAAAACTGCAGCAGCAAACTGCCAAAGGCAACGATCGATAGAGAATCTTTGATGATTCCAAAGGTGCGCGTGACTAAACTCAGCGGACGCGTGGAGGCTTCTCGTCTGGCGCGGCTCATTTTGTCGTAAAACTCTGAGTCCTCAAAATGCGCCATATCCAACGTCAACGCCTTCTGCAAAATCAGCAGATTCACTGTATGCCCTAGTCGCACCCGCAGCAGCCAAGTACAGAGCGCAATGCCCTGTTGGCAGCCTGACTGCAGCGCCACAGCAACTGCCTCAAACCCCAGATACTCCAGCGCCTGCCAACGATCGGGCTCTAGTCCTGTCTGTGCTGCCTGCACAACCGCATCCACAATCAGCTTGCCGAGATAAGCCACTACACCCGGCAGCAGACCTGCCACAACTGTCAAAATTGCCAAAGCAACGGTGATACGGCGATCGGTTGTCCAAACAAGCTGCAGAGCACGGGGAGAGTATTGAAAGAGGGTGAGAAAACGGCGGAGCTGCGACTGGGAGGTAGGGTTCATGCGTACCAGGATAGCGTGAGGCAGGCAACAGAGGAGCGGCAAGCGGAGTCCCTTGCTAAGAAGGGTAAGAAGTGTTGGAATTCGGTTTACACCTCTTTACAATAGAAGAGTTCTACTGGTTTTCCCTTCATTGTCCCTATGGCAACTTCCGACGATCGCAAAAAGCGAATTATGGAGCATTTGGCTCGCACCACTAATGAGTTTGTCAAGCCGAGTACAAGATTGACAGACGATCGGAAACGGCAAATTATGGACCACGTCCGCCGCACTTCTGGCTAATCAATGACGACTAAGCGGCAGTTGTCGATCAGTCTTGCGTCTGTTGGGCTGACCTGAAGCTCCGCTCTAAACATGAATCTAACCCCACCGGTTCATCCCCTGTTTTACAGATTAGTAAAGCGGGGGATGTTTGCTAATAAGGTTTTGGCTCTGAGAATTTCTGCCAGGTCATTTCTCATAACCCTAGCTTTCGTCTTCTGCCGTCTTCCGCGAACCTTTTGCAAGAATCTTGGTCAATTAGATTTATATTGATTGGTTGATGTGGCAAGGCAAACCAAGGCAACTGAAAATTCATAGAATAAAAAGTGCTTTAGTTGAAGTGTTTGAAGCAGGATTGCTTTGGCGCAACGCCATGCTATTAGGCTGGCGCAGTTTGTTGAAGGAGGTAAAACGCAGCGGTGAATATTTCTGACCTGTTTGCTAGGGGCGGCATCGCCATGTGGCCCCTGCTGCTCTTATCGTTTTTGGCGCTTAGTACCATTATTGAGCGTGCCTGGTTTTGGTCAAAAATTCTCACCCACGATCGCGAGATTGCGGGTCGGGTTTTGGAGGCAGCACGGCGCGATTGGGATGCTGCCACCGAAATTGCTCGAAAGTCCAGCAATCAGCCGATTGGGAGGTTTCTCTATTCAGCGCTAGAGCTGGACAACCCCGATCCAGAAGTGTTCCAACTGGCGCTGCAAGCCACAGCCGACGAAGAGCTTGCCACTATGCGGCGCGGCGAAAAAGTGCTGGAAGCGACGATCGCCATTGCTCCCCTGCTGGGATTGCTAGGCACCGTGCTAGGCTTGATTGGCTCCCTCAGCTCTATTCGCCTGGGAGACCTTGGTACTGACTCAACTGCGGGTGCAACGCTTGGTATTGCCGAAGCGCTGATCACTACTGCTGCAGGCTTGATTATCGCTATTACTGCTCTCGCCTTCTATCGCCTGTTTCAAAGTTTTGTCTCTGGGCAGGCTAAGATTTTTCGGCAATCGGGCAATGAGATCGAGTTGCTCTACCGCAAAGGACGCACATGGCAACGTGACCGGCAGCTTAGCCCTGGTAGCCCGATCATCGCTGAAGAAAACTAAGCCGAAGAAAACTAAACCCTCCGCCTTCCACCGCTCCTCATGAAACTTAACTTCGACTCTCCTGAACCCGAAGTCCGAATCGACATTGTGCCGCTGATCGATGTCATCTTTTGCATCCTGACCTTCTTCATATTGGCAGCGGTAACGCTGACTCGTCAGACTGCAATTAATGTGGATCTGCCCAAGGCAGCCTCAGCCGCAGCGCAGATGCGAAAGCTGCTGATCATCACTGTTGACCCCATTGGGCAGATCTACGTTGAGAAGCAGCCCGTTTCGCCAGAGCAGCTCTTTCAGGCGGTGGGTAACTTCCGGCAGGCAAGCCCAGAAGGAACGATCGTGTTGTATGCCTCGCGCGCTGCTAGCTACAACGACGTGGTTTATGTCCTGGATCAGATTCGGGCAGTAGGGGGCGATCGGGTGGCATTGGCAACACTACCCGGCACCACTGTACCCACGACTGCCCCAGGTGAAACGGTTCCCGGTTTAGGCAACAGCGAATTTCTACCCGATCCTAGCTCTGGGCTGGGCGGAACAAATCCACCTGCGCCCTTGCCTAGCACCTTGCCGGGTTTATCTCCTGGCAGCTCCACCAGTCCTCTAAATCAACCCGCAGGGCTAGCGCCTGCTCCATCTGGTAGCTCCACTGCCCCCTCTTCTGCTCCAAGAGGCAATACAGGTTCAGCTCCAAGTCTGCCTTAGAGCCTGCACCGATGCGCCAAGGGCTTTATAGCTCGGCGGGAGTGTCAGGCGCAACTTCAATGCCGCCTTGGTGGATTACAGTCTGCTGGTCGGTAATTAGATCGCTGAGTTCGGAGATTTTCACACCCATATCGCTACAGGCTTTTTCAAGCTCCTGCTGAAAGCGATTTAGGTCTGTGCCATAGCCACATAAATCAGCCGCCACTGTAATCCCCTGCTTGGCGTTGGCTTTGGCACAGTCAACCAGTTCTAAACCCTTAAGCGGTTTCGATGCAGACATGGGCGAATTTTCCCCAGTAAAATACGATGCCTGTACTGTAGTCAGGCACAAGGCTGAATCACATCTCTCTGGCGGGAGAGCTAGTCTCGCTGCCAGTATTTGTACGCCGAATATGCCATTGTTACTACGCCTGTGACAATCGCCGCCTCGTCCACATGAAACTGCGGGTGGTGTAGGGGGTAGTTGGGCTTATCGAGAGAGCCAACGCCCAAGCGAAACATTGTTCCAGGTGCATGATTCAGGTAGAGCGAAAAATCTTCCGCCCCCAGCGAAGGTTCTGAGAGAATCTGAACGCGATCGTTACCCCAGGCTTCTTGCGCAGCTAATTCGGTGATTTGCGTCAGGGCAGAATTGTTCATCACTGAAGGGACACCCCGCCGATAGTTCAGCTCGTACTTTGCTCCGTAGGTTTGGCAGAGGTTGCCAACGATCGTTTCGATCCAAGTGGGCAGGGAGGCGCTAGTTTCCGGATGAAGCGATCGCACCGTTCCCAAGAGCCGTACATGATCAGCAATTACATTGGGGGCGCGTCCGCCATGAATCTGCCCGATCGACAGCACCACCGGGCGTAGTGGGTTTTGCGTACGGCTAATTGCTTGCTGCAGCGTGGTGATTACCTGAGAGGCAACCCAGATTGCATCGATCGCCTCATGGGGACGAGCGCCATGCCCCGATTCGCCGGTAATAATCAGCTCTAGATCGTCTGCTGCGGCCGTCAGCGCACCATAGCGAATGCCGACTGAACCAGCGGAAATCGTGGGAAAGACGTGAATTCCCAAAATGGCATCGACTCCGTTCATTACGCCGTCTTTGATCATCCAGCTTGCGCCTTGGGCTGTTTCTTCAGCAGGCTGAAACAAAAAGCGAATCTTTCCGGGCAGTAGTTCTACTAGCTGCGAAAGAACCATTGCTGCTCCCAGCCCCACAGTCGTGTGGACATCGTGTCCGCAGGCATGCATGATACCGGGCTGGTGTGAAGCGAAAGGTAGCCCCGTCTTTTCTTGAATAGGCAGGGCATCCATATCGGTGCGAATTGCCAGCAGCCGTTTGTCGCTGCTATTGCCCGGTAGCTCTCCGACCACACCCGTCTTGCCGACCAATTCCTGCACCTGCACCCCGCAAGATGACAGCACCCCTGCAACATAGGCAGCCGTCTGGTATTCTTGCCCGCTCAGCTCGGGATGGCTGTGTAGATGACGGCGAATTTCAATCAAACGAGGGGCAAGGGTAGCAGTAATATCTTTGATGCGGCTTAACATGAGGACAGTGCGGATAGCTTAATGGTTTTACCCCATCATAAAGAGATTGAGCAATGCAGGTCTTGCTTCTCTACAGAATCCATCAAGGCTTAAAGAAGGTGCGATCGCCTTCCATTTGCTTGGAACTGTCGCTGCAGAGGCTCTCCCTGCGAAGAGTTAAAGGAGGCAGAGTCTTCAGAACTGCACTGCCAGCTTCTAGCCAGCAACAAGAAAATCAAAGAACTTTCTTCTCGAGAAGCGGAGAGATACAGCACTACATGCCTATGCAAGGATAACTCTTGTGGTGTAAAAGTCGGGCGTAGTGGAGCTTTTCGCCGCAAGAATCTCGCTCTAGATACGTAGCATTATATAAATCTAAGAATGGTAGTTTGGCGGCGAGATTACCTTTAGTAAATTGTGTGATTTATTTGGAGTTCTTCATGCAGTTCTTAGCCGATTGGATCACGATCGCCCTCATCGGGTTCTTTGTCATCATTAGTCCGGGTGCCAATTTTGCGATGACACTCCGTAACAGTCTGCTGCATTCCCGCAGAGCTGGTATCTATACGGCGATGGGCTTAGCTGCAGGAGATTTGGTACATGTCGCCTATTGCTTGGTGGGAATTGGTGTCGTGATTTCTCGATCGATTCTGCTGTTTAACGCGCTGAAGTGGTTGGGCGCGCTCTACCTGATTTACATTGGCATCAGATCTTTGCAGGCGAAACAGAAAACGGTCCTGACTGTGGAGATGCAGCGCGCCAACCTCCTCAGTAGCCGGGCAGCTTTCCGGATGGGATTCTTAACAAGCTTGCTCAATCCCAAAGTCACGCTGTTTGTGCTGGCGTTGTTCACCCAAATTATCCGTCCGGACACGCCGATAGCGCTCCGAACAGTCTACGGACTAACAATCGCCGCAATCGAGTTTGGCTGGTTTTCGCTGGTGGCGATCGCCACTAATCAGCCGTTCATCAAAACTCGATTTTTGGCAGTTTCGCACTGGGTCGATCGAGCGATGGGAGTGATTTTGGTAGGGCTGGGGCTGCGGCTGGCGGTTTCGCAGAGTGAGTGAAGCATGAAGCCCTAGCGGTGGACGATCGCCCGCCAAGCAAACTTTGGCAGCGCCAGCATCCGCTTCCAGCGCCACGGCTCCTGATACAGCCGATAAACCCATTCCAGATGGTTGTCTCGCAGTAGGGCAGGGGCACGAACTTTTACACCCGCCCAAATATCGAAACTGCCGCCAACCCCAACCCAAATGGCATTGGGGCAAAGATGGCGATGCTCAGCGATCCAGAATTCCTGACGAGGCACGCCCAGCCCGACTAGAACAATGCATGGCTGGAGTTGCTCAAGCGTCTGTAAGAGCTGGTCTTGTTCGGCAGCCGTCAGGTAGCCATGCTCAGTGGCAGCGATCGCTAGCCCCGGCATGCGGCGCTTCAGATTTTCTGCTGCCGTTTGGCTGATGCCCGGTTCACCCCCATAAAAGAAAACCGGACAGGGTGAGGTTTGCTGGGCTGCCTGCTGCAGCAGCAGTTCAGATAGCTCAATGCCAGGACAGCGCTTGACGGGATAGCCTCGTAGCTTCAGGTAAAGCACTACGCCTGAGCCATCAGGAATGACTAACTCCGCTTGGCGAATCACGGCTGCAAGCGCTGGATTGGCTTCGGCAGCGATCGCCATTTCAGCATTAAGGGTCACTACATGAACACCTCGCTGTTGCTTGAGTTGAGCTGTGAGCCAATCTAGGTATTTGGTTAAATGAATCGGTAAGCCCAATACATTCGTGGTTTCAGGCAAACTCTGCAGTGACTTTGGCATTGTCATACCACCTTTGCGTCAACACAATTATAGGGGTCGAAGGACAAGGCGCTTTTTCAAAAAATTAACAACCGCTTTGAAAGATGGTTAAGAGATCAGCCTGCGCTCAAATATAGTGATTTAAATAATGTGGTGATTTATGGGCATCTATTTAAACCGCTGTCCCACGCTGTACCGCTTTAGATTATGATCAAATTTGTAACAAGTTGAAGCATTGCGGGTTTTAGATTCAGCTATGGATATCTTGTCTTTGGGTTGGGTTGGACTGCTGACGGTATTTACCTTTTCAGTTGCCCTCGTGGTTTGGGGACGCAACGGTTTTTAACTTGGTTAAGGTTAGGCGGTAAATTTACTGATGAGCGCTGAAAGTATTACACTAACCGTTCTGGCAACGCTAGCGCTGGGGCTGCTGGTCGTGGTGACGGGTGGCGTTGTCTATCTGACCACAATTGAGTGGCGCGATCGGCGGCGAGAAGACCAAGAGAAACGAGAGCGCCGCCGCAAAAAGTCCTAAAAAATTAGCATCAAGCTTTCATATCCCATTGCAAATCAGCAGGCTGCTTCGGTCTGCTGTTCTTTTTGTCCGTCCAGATTGGGGACCATGATAGAGTAAGACACTCGAACGCAATGCATCTCCTATGACCACTACCGAATTGCCCAAACTCTACCCAGAAGCCGATCGCCACCTCCATCCCTTAGAGCCGCTGACTGCTACAGAAGTGGCGCTGGCGGTAGCGATCGTGCGGCGAGAGCAAAATGTTGGTGCAGCATTTCGCTTTCCCTGTGTGACGCTACATGAGCCACCTAAAGCGGTGGTGCTTGGCTTCAAACCGGGGGATGCAGTCGATCGGCAGGCATTTTTGATCCTATTGGACAACGAAACCGGAAAAACTTACGAGTCGATCGTTTCACTGACGCAGAATCGGGTGATTAGCTGGACGCACATCCCCGACGTGCAGCCCAACATCATGGCAGATGAGCTGGCAGAATGCGAGGCGACCGTTAAAGCCCACCCAGAGTTTGCGGCAGCTTTGGCGAAACGGGGCATTACAGAGCTGGATCTGGTTGTGGTGGATCCGTGGGCGATCGGCAATTTTGGCTTTGAGGACGAAAAAGGCTTCCGGCTGTCGCGCTGTCTTTGCTACCTGAGAGCCACACCAGACGGCAATTTCTATGCCCGACCGATCGATGGGCTGGTGCCTGTCGTAGACCTGAACAAGATGCAGGTCGTTCGCATTGAAGATTCCGGCGCTGTGCCCGTGCCGCCAGAGCCAAGCGAATACGCTGGACGCTTTCAGCCCACCCAAAGGCAAGATATCAAACCCCTCCAGATTACTCAGCCGGAGGGAACCAGCTTCCAGGTCGAAGGACATCACATCCGCTGGCAGAAGTGGGATCTGCGGATAGGCTTTACGCCGCGCGAAGGGTTGGTGCTGTATCAAGTGGGTTATGAGGATGAAGGCAAGCTGCGCCCTATTCTCTATCGGGCCTCTATGTGTGAAATGGTAGTGCCGTATGGCGATCCGCGCGTCCAGCACTTCCGCAAGAATGCGTTTGACCTGGGCGAACATGGCGTGGGAATGCTGGCAAACTCGCTGACGCTGGGCTGTGATTGCCTGGGCGAGATTTACTACTTCGATGGGGTGCTGACCAACAGTCGAGGTGAAGTCTCAGTGACCCAAAACGCTGTGTGCTTGCACGAAGAAGACTATGGCATTCTCTGGAAGCACACCGATTGGCGGCTCGATGAAGTGGAAGTACGCCGATCACGCCGTCTGGTGCTGTCTTTCATTGCCACAGTAGACAACTATGAATATGGCTTCTTCTGGTACTTCTATCAGGACGGCACGATTCAGTATGAGGTCAAGCTGACGGGCATTCTGCTGTGTGGCGCGCTGGCAGATTTTCCCAAGTACGGCACTGTTATCGCGCCTGAACTCAACGCAATCAATCACCAACACTTCTTTGCCATGCGGCTCGACTTTGATTTGGATGGCACCCACAATTCCGTCTACGAAGTCAACACTGAAGCTGAGCCCATGGGCGAAGCCAATCCCTACGGCAACGCTTTCTACGCCAAAGCAACGCTGCTAGAAACCGAGCAGGCAGCTCAGCGCATCGTCAATCCGCTCTCGGCGCGCTGCTGGAAAGTGGTGAATCCTACCGTTCACAATCGGCTTGATCAGCCCGTTGGCTTTAAGCTCATCCCCGGCGAAAACGTCCTGCCGTTTGCCCACCCTGATTCACCCATCCTCAAGCGGGCAGGCTTCATGACCCAACATCTCTGGGTCACGCCTTACGATCCCAGCGAGCGCTATGCCGCTGGCGATTACCCCAATCAACATCCGGGCGGCGAAGGCTTGCCGAAGTGGACGCAGAGCGATCGCAACCTCGAAAACACTGATGTAGTGGTCTGGTATGTCTTCGGACACCACCACATTCCTCGCCCGGAAGATCACCCCGTTATGCCAACTGCCTACAGCGGCTTCATGCTAAAACCTCTCGGTTTCTTCACTGCAAATCCTGCATTGGATGTGCCGCCACAGCCGAAGCAAGATTGTTGTCAGCACTCCTAATGGTCATGCTCCATCAGTACCGGTTATGTGGAACTCGATCGCTGAACATATCAGCCAAGTCACTCAGCAGCCCTTCACGGCCACCCAGCCCCGGTCGATCGGCGGCGGCAGTATCAACCAAGCCTATTGTCTATCCGATAGCAACACGCCTTATTTCGTTAAGCTGAACCAGGCAACACGCCTGGAGATGTTTGAGGCTGAAGCTTTGGGACTGCAGCAAATGGCAAATTCTCAGACGATCCGAGTGCCGCTGCCGATCTGCTATGGCGTTGTAGATAATTCGGCTTACATTGTGCTAGAGTGGCTCGATTTGGGCTATGGCAACTCGCAAGCCTGGGAGCTGATGGGGCGCAACTTGGCAGCCCTACATCGCGTAGTTAGCGATAAAGGCTTTGGCTGGGATCGAGACAACACGATCGGCTCCACGCCCCAAAAGAACCCCTGGACTGCAAGCTGGGTGGAGTTCTTCGTAGAGCATCGGTTGGGCTATCAGTTTCGGCTGGCGAATCGGCGTGGCGGGCGCTTCCCTCAGCAGGATCGGCTTCTAGCGATGGTTTCAGAAATTCTAGCGGGTCACAATCCGCAGCCCTCGCTGGTGCATGGCGATCTGTGGTCGGGTAACGCAGCCGTGACGCGAGAGGGTGAACCTGTAATTCTCGATCCGGCTGCATACTACGGTGATCGGGAGGTCGATCTGGCGATGACGGAGCTTTTCGGCAGCTTTCCGGCAAACTTTTACAGCGCCTACCGCCAAATCTTTCCGCTTGACCCAGGCTACGAGCGCCGCAAAACACTCTACAACCTCTATCACATCCTCAATCACTTCAATCTATTCGGCGGTGGATACGAGTCACAGGCAAACCGCATGGTGGCTGCATTGCTCTAGAGGAACTCCGACCGCATCGGCTCCGTCAAATCTATCAATGCATCTCGATCGGAGCCTGTCCCAATGCGACCTGCTACCCTCTACATTCTTGTCGCTGCCCTGAGTATGCTAGTTGCTGTCAAAGTCGCCTTGTCTCCCGTGATTTCGGTGAGCGATCCTGCTGCTGCAATTCAGCAAAATCTTAGCAGTCCATAAACATAGCGCTACGCGCAAACGTTAGAAATAATCTTTGTGTAAAAGCCCTGCTACCCAGCAGGGCTTTTACACGAAAAGGCTCTTAATCTAGTCGCCTGCGACAAAGTAATCTAGTTGCCTGCAACAAAGCTTCTAGGGTACGAAAATTGTTTCTGTTTCCGGCTGAAAGATGAAGTCATAATCGAAATTGAGCGAGTTGGGATGGCGAATAATAGTAAACCCAAAGTTAGAGGTGACTTCGGTCGTGAAGGTGGCAATTACTAGCTCAACTAGCTTTTTAGGAGCGATCTCTGGCTCCTGCACAAAATAATGGCGTTTTGCAAAAAAAACGCCCTCATCCTTAGGCACAACAATTCCATTCAGCCGATGCGCGACTCGAATTGGCTTGATGTAGGTAGTAATAAACTCCTCCTGATTGCGCTGGAGTCGATAAAGCCGCTCCTGCTGCAGCCAGCTCATCTGAAACATCATCTTCAGCAGCTCAAAGCCCAAGATGTAATTGAAGACGTTATTTCGCTCTTCTGAGCTAGACATCAACTTGAGTGCAGACCGGAGATACTGATCTGGCTGGCGGCGCGTGTCTTGTGCAGAGTGAATATAAAACTGTTTGATATATCTCCGAAGCACTATCGCCGTTAGTTCCGTCTGGATGTGAAAATCTTTGAGATATTGCCGGACGCGCTGTTTGGTTTCCTGGTCTTCCAGCTTGCGCGAAACTAGCCCATCCGCCGTGTAGTCATCCAAAAACTCAGCCTGAGCTTCTGATGTAGCAGCACACATAAAATGGCACAACGATAGCATGTAGCGGCGCTCATGCCACGCTAAGCTTTCTACCCATGTCCGCGCTTCTGGCGGCAGCTTCGCCAGGATATTGTCCACTTCTCTGTTCACCACCGCATCGCCTTGTCTGTTGCACTAGCTAGCAGAGTAGGGAGGAATTAGAAAGCGTGAAGCGTGTCTTTGCACCAAAGCACACTACCCCGCCACACTACCCCGCAAGCATACTACCCTTAGCTTGCCCAGTTTGGATACAAACAAAGAGCCTGCTGGTAGAACACCAGCAGGCTTTTTTCAAAAAAATCTATTCTCTTTCCGTAATCCACGGAAGCGATCGTGTAGCTATTAGCGGATGTACTCCTTCAGCACACTATTTCGATTCGGATGACGCAGCTTCCGCAACGCCTTCGCCTCAATTTGTCGAATCCGCTCGCGGGTGACGTTGAAGATCTGCCCGATTTCCTCCAGCGTCTTCATCCGTCCATCGTCCAAGCCGTAGCGCAAACGCAAGACATCGCGTTCGCGGGGGCTAAGGGTTCCCAGCACGCTTTCCAGGTCTTCGCGCAGCAGGTTCTTCGATACCTGATCTTCGGGCGTTTCGCCATCCGACTCAATGAAGTCACCCAAACGAGAGTCTTCTTCTTTGCCGATGGGTGTTTCCAACGAGATCGGCAGCTGAGCCGACTTAGCGATAAATCGCAGCTTCTCGATCGTCATCTCCATGCGAGTCGCGATCTCTTCCTCAGTTGGCTTCCGCCCCATTTCCTGAGACAGCAGCTTCGTGGTTTTCTTGATCCGCGAAATTGTCTCATAGAGGTGAACGGGCAGCCGAATCGTGCGGGACTGATCAGCGATCGCCCGCGTGATTGCCTGACGAATCCACCAGGTAGCATAGGTCGAGAACTTGTAGCCTTTTTCGTGGTCAAACTTTTCAGCTGCCCGAATCAGACCCAAGCTGCCTTCTTGAATCAGGTCTTGGAATGACAAGCCCCGGTTCATGTACTTCTTGGCGATCGACACTACCAAACGCAGGTTTGATTGCACCATCTTTTCCTTTGCCCTGCGACCTTCATGAAGCCGCCTGCGGAACTTGGGAAGAGGCTGGTTCACCTCATTTGCCCACAGCTCCATGTTGCGTTCAAAGTCTAGGATGGGGCGATCTAGCTTCTCGGAAAGGCGATCGCGTACCCGTTCTAGCTCCAATAGGTCAGCAATCTTCCGCGCCAGCTCGATCTCCTCATCGGCTCTCAGCAGGCGAATCCGACCAATCTCTTGTAGATAGAGGCGAATGGAATCTTCGGTGTAATGCTTTTTCTTTACCTGCGTCCGACGGCGAGCGCCGCCTTTGGCAGGTTTGCCATCCTCCTCGTCCGGCTGGGCATCAAAATCGTCTCGATCATCGCCTTCATCAGCCATGAAAGCACTAAAATCCTCAGCTTCAGGTTGATCCAGTTCTAGTTCGAGTACGTCATTTGCCTGGGTCATGCCGCGCTCCTCATGCTCCTTGTGTCAGATAAATACAGGTCAATCAATACAGGGAATATAATCAAGACGCTTCCTCATGCTAGTGAGTGAACGGTCAAACTCCCAAAATCTTCAGGTTAATAACCCACAGACTCAACGCCCATAGCCACCTTGAGGCACTATCGCCCCTCCACAGTCACAGGAGTGCTGGGTAGAAGCACCAAGTTGGAAATTCTTACCTTTGGTGGATTTGCTGAGACCTCTCCGATTGTAACTTTTCTCACAAAACTTGCACGTTTTTTTCACCAAATCTGTCACAAAAATGTGATACAAACTTTGAGATTAACGAGAAATCGCGAAAATTTATTGTTTTGTGACCAAGCTGCTCTAGGGTAGGCACACTTTTAACAATGGCGACCTAGATCAACTCAATACAAGTTCGTTTTAGAGCAGTTTTGCGTGGAGGGTTAGGGGATGGAATTAACCTTCGATACTCACATTAGCTGTTCATTTAGTTCAACACAACCAAAGGCAGATTGCCTAGGGCTGAAAAATATGTGTTTTTGTGCTAGCACAGAGCAATTGGTTAGTTTGGAAGATGCAAAACGAGAGGGAAACTAACTTCAAAATCATCGGCGTAACATCCTGTGCTGTTAAGGTTCTGCCTCAAAGCACTGCTTTTAATTCCAAACCCTGAGCCTAGTAGTGCAGCGTGATAGAGTCTTCTTTTCCTAACCCTATCCATCCGGTTTCAGCAACAAATCTTACAAGTTCGCGGCATCCTATTCATCGATGGGCAAACTTTATAGCTGGCTATTCACCTGATTTTGTTTCTACCTGTATTCAAGCCGCTCGTTTGTCTACAGGAGATATAGTTCTAGACCCTTTCGGTGGGTTAGGAACCACGCCAGTTCAGAGCTTGCTCGATGGGTTTAGTGGAATTGCCTGTGAAGCCAATCCTTTCTTTGCTGACTTGGCAACAGCCAAATGCCAAGCCGCACTTGGGCTAATCGATCCTGATGAAGTGTTTTCTACGCTACACCAGCTGACTGCCTATTCAGGAGATTTAGCAGATGTTTATTCTACAGATGCATTAAAGTATCTCCGGAAACTGATCCCAGAAGCCGAGTTGAGAATGCTCGTCGCTGCAAAGCTGAGAGAGCCAGAGATCGCTCCCAACAACGGGCTATTTTACAGATTGGTCGTCTCTACAATTCTTGAGCTGACCAGCAACTCACAGACTGATGGCATCTACAAAGCGCCTACAACTCACAAGAAGTCAAATTCATTTCCAGCGGCGTTGCTAAAGATTCAGGCGCAGATCATGGAAGATTTCTACTTGATGAGTAGGAAGCAAGATCTCAGTTTTGAGCTGATTAAGGGAAGCGCTAGCCTTTTATCTGCGAAGCCTGCCTCCATCGCTTCGTTATGCATTACCTCCCCACCGTATTTAAACAATTTTGACTATGCAGAAATGAGCCGGATGGAGTTGTACTTTTGGGGCTATGCTGCCTCATGGGGTGAGATTACCCATACAGTGCGGAGCATACTTGTCCCGAACACTACAACCATTTCAGCAGAGATAAAAAGAAACCACGAGCTCTATGCCAACCAGCTCAGCGCTAAGCTCATAGAGGCGCTAAAGCCGCTAGTTGATGAGTTGAAAATTCGGAGGACTCAAAAAGCCGGCAAAAAAGAGTATTATTCGCTCATTTTTCCTTATTTTGCCAGCATGCGGGAAATCTTTTGCGAATGCTTTAGGCTACTCAAACCCAACGCTGGTATACATGTGATTGTGGGAGATGCTTATCTCTATGGTGTTCATATTCCAACCGGGCAGCTCATTCTAACCCTGCTGCAAGAAATAGGGTTTGAAAAGGTGGAGAGTAAGCTTTTAAGGACTAGAGGGAGCCGTTGGATTTTGTCGAAACGAGAAGGGGCAGGTACGCCGATCGGAGAGTATTGGATCTGTGGAAAAAAAGGTTGAAAACACCTTCTACATTGTTCCTTCTATATTGTTAAGTAGCGCTACGCTCTATTGTCTCGCCGCCGATCGCTCCTCTCTACGCATGCCGAAGAAACAAAAATTTCCCTACCTAGTTGGCTCCAAATGGACAGCTCAGCAAACTACTTGGGGTTGGCGACATTTTCAGGTGGTTAACCGCAAGAACCAAGGACGCTGGGTCTTTGCCGAGATGGTGGCAGCTTGCGATCCTGAAGTGCGGTTCTGGCTGAACGCTCAGCAGCTAAAAGATCGGCAGATGTGGCAGGCGGGTTGGCAGTCGTTGCAGGAGATGACTGATGCAGACCTGCTTGAATAAACGCTGTAGAATGCAGCCTGCGGCGATCGGAGAGCTATAGCAATCGTCACAGCCAGAACAGAGACATTTTTGGGGGCGCTATTCATCTATTCGTTCAATCGTTGCTCGTAGCCCGTTGCGATTGAGTGTTTGCATAATTTCTTCAGCATTCTCGCGGCTACTAAAAGCGCCCGCCTGCATTAGCGATCGTCCATGGGCCTGCACCAAGAAGGCATTGGGCACTAGTGACTTAACTAAGGACTGGGCGCGATCGCTGGTTGCCTCAACTAGAACGCGGAACTGCAGCGGCACAGCCGGAACTCCTCGAAAAGCCGTGCTGCCTGAGACCCCAGGAACTGCCACCGTGGGTAAATCACCAATATTGCCAACGGGCGCATTGCCATCCGGGACGGGCAGCAGATCTGCCTGTAGCGTGTTTGCCTGTAGGGTGGGTTCTGTTGCGTTAGGTGGCTTGGGTAGGGTGGCGTTGGCAGATAGGGCAGGCAGCGATCGAGAGTCTGGTGGCGGTACGGGGATGTTAATGGCGGCTGTGCGTGGGCTAGTTGGAGTGCTCGGAGTTGGGAGGCTCGGAGTTGGGGTGTTTGGAGTTAGGACGCGGACAGCCGTTGAGCTTCTGGAGGGTGCAGCAATTGCGCTGCTGATGGGTTGCGAAGTCCGGCTTAAGGTATTTGGGCGTGCGGCAGGAGGGACGGGGATGGCGATCGCTGGGGCTGAAGAGGCTGAAATAGAAGAGGTATCTGGACGCATCAAGGACTGAGTAGAGGAGCGAACCAGATTGGAGACAACTTGACTGGCTCCTTCAGGAGCGGGGGAAGCAGTGGGCGGGAGTTGATTAATCAGAATTGGTGCAGCTGCAGCGATCGGCAGCTGATTGGCAGTAGAAGCGACGATCACGCCATCTGGAGCAGAAATGGCTGCCAAATCGAGATTGCCAGCGGTGCGATCGGGGGTCAACTGGTTGCCTGCCGCCGGAATTACCTGCTTTGCAGTCGTTGCATTGATATCGTAGCGACGATTATTTAGAAACACATTGTTACCTGGTTCTGCGGCTGTACCGAGATCCGGTAGGGCTTGGGCAAGGGTAGCGACTCCATCTTCCTGACTCCCTTCGATCAAATTGCCACGAATCACAGGACGAGATCTTTCCTGGATGACAATGGCAACTCGGTTCTGGCTAATTCGGTTGTCTAAGATAAGTGGTGTGGCAGTATCGGCGATGTTAACCCCAAACCCAGTCTGCTCAAACACGTTTTGCCGTACTTCTGGATGAGACGCTCCAAAAATTGTGATGCCATTTGCCCCGTTGTGGTTAAAAATATTTCCCTGAATTAAAGGGGCGCTGTCGCCTACTGTAGAAATGCCGTCGTGTCCGTTGCCCGTCAACGTGTTGCTGAGAATGGTCGGGCTGCTCGATTCAATCCATACGCCATAGCCGCGTGGATTGGAATTTGTCACCGTCACCCCAATTAGCATTGCTTGATCTGCTCCCAAAACCGCTATGTTTTGTCTGGTAGAAGTGGGACTAATAAAATCGCCGCCACCGCGAATCAGGAAGCCGCGTCCTGCTGTTGTGGGATCGCCTTGAATTGTAACTCCTGCCTTAAGCCGTAAGGGAAAGACTTCACCGCTCTCTGCACTGTAGGTTCCGGGTGCAAGCAGCAGGGTTGTGTTGGGCTGAGCAACCTGCAGAGCACGGGTAATTGTCCGGAATGGAGCGGATTGAGTGCCAGTTGCGGCTGCATCGTTGCCTGTAGCCGGGTTCACTAATATCATTTGCTGTGCTTGCGCCTGCCCCACAAACTCATCAGCTTGGGCAGGAATTCGAGATTGGGCGATCGCCCCTCCTGTTGGCAGCACCGTTGTCAGCAGCCCAAAGCCTACTGCAATAGACCAAGACTGAACGGCAGGCAAAAACTGAAGCAAACTGTGGGGAGGAATCAGCGGCATAATGCAGTCTCCAGACACCGAACATTACCAGAACCGAGGATAGGCTTTTCAGTAGATGTAGCGTTTAACACCCGAAACCAAGCGAGTTATCACGCTACATACAGAGTAATTCTGACTATATTACTTAAATAATTCTGGCTGAACCCGCTTCAACAAAAATCTTTGCCCCAACATATAGGACAACAATGAAAATGCGGCGATGCTTCGTAGGCGTATTTCGACGAGCGAAAGTTTCTCTCACAGCTCTCACCGCTGACCTAGCTATGCGCACCCATTAGGGCAAATCTTTTCTTTAGGGCAAATCTTTTGTGAAAAGCTCCGCGCCGCCCCAGAAACGATCGCGATTTAGGTGCATAGCGCCATACAGACTTGTGCTCAATCTAAATTAGCCAGTCAGGATTGATACGATCGAAGACGAATGAAACAACCGGCAGGAACCAAATGGGCGAACCACAGCAGCCAATCTACTCAAACTCAACCCTTTACCGCATCTTAGATGCCAACCTAGACCGCGCCCGTGAAGGGCTTCGTATCATTGAAGAATGGTGCCGGTTTGGGCTGAATAGCCAACCGCTAACTGAAACCTGTAAGCAGCTCCGGCAGGAAATAGGACGCTGGCACACCGATGAAATTCGCGCCATGCGAGACACTCCCAACGATCAGGGAACCGAGCTAACTCACCCCCAAGAAGAACAGCGATCGAGCCTAGCGCAAGTGCTGCGGGTCAACTTTTGCCGCACGCAAGAAGCGCTACGGGTACTCGAAGAATATGGAAAGCTATACTCTCCCCAGCTAGGTGCTGCCTGCAAGCAGATGCGCTACGCCGTCTACACGCTAGAGAGCAAGTTAACCGGACAGCAACGCTTACAAACCCTAAAACAATCGTTTGTCTATCTGGTCACATCACCAATGCCTAATCTGCTGCCCATTGTGGAATCAGCCCTGCAAGGTGGCTTAACCCTGGTGCAATACCGCGACAAAACCTCAGACGATCTAACTCGTCTTCACACTGCTGAAAAGCTGCGATCGCTTTGCTCGCAGTATGATGCCTTGTTCATCGTTAACGATCGCGTGGATTTGGCGATTGCGGTGGATGCTGATGGAGTTCATTTAGGGCAAGAGGATATCCCAATTGCCTTAGCCCGTCGAATCTTGGGAGAACATCGCCTAATTGGTCGCTCTACCCACAAGCCCGACGATCTGCACCGCGCCATTCAAGAAGGAGCAGATTATGTGGGTGTCGGACCTGTCTACGAAACTCCCACCAAAGTGGGTAGAGCTGCCGCTGGGCTAGACTACGTGCAATATGCTGCCCAACATGCCACCCTGCCGTGGTTCGCGATCGGTGGCATCAACACCGACAATTTACATGAAGTCATCACAGCCGGAGCCGATCGAGTGGCAGTCGTCCGTGCCATTATGCAAGCTAACCAGCCCACCCTAAGCAGCCAGTTTTTTGTATCGCAAATGAACCGGGTAGAGCGACTGAAACGAAAAGGTGGATGAGGTCTGAAGACGGCTAGGGAAAGAGGAATGGTGGGGAAGTGAGACTCTGGTTCTCTGTCAAAATCAAAAACGAAGCTTAGTGCTAAACCGTAGTAATGAATGAATCTGTAACTTTACAGGTGAATGGCGATCGTCGCCAATGCCCTGCCCAAACCAAACTGCCACAGTTTCTCGAACAGCTAGGCATGAATCCTCGCTTGGTTGCCGTAGAGTATAACGGCGAAATCCTCCATCGTCAGTTTTGGGATAGCACCGAGATGCAGGAGGGCGATCGGCTGGAGATCGTGACGATTGTTGGGGGAGGCTAGCTCCTTATCTATATCTGTGCTCTTTTTTCCGTTCGGTTTTCCTCCCTCATAGCATCCTGAAATCCTCCTTAAGCTGACTAGTGTGTGCCCGGCAAGAGCGATAGACTAAAGGCATAAAGAGTTTACAGTTTGTTAATTTTATTAACCCAGAGTGTGATTCTTAGCAGGCTGAACATTGCTTCAGCCGCAGCCGACATCCTCTCTCGTTAATCTGGACGGTACGGCACATGCAAAAAAAACTATTTGCGCGAATCAAGTCTTTTATTAAACCGCTGCTGATTGCCAGCTTGGTGTTTACGCTGGTGTTTAGCCAGGTAAGCCCAGCACTGGCAGCTAGAAGCGGTGGTCGGATTGGGGGCGGTGGCTTTAGAGCGCCCAGTCGCACCTACAGCCCTGCACCCAGCCGCACCTACACGCCTTCTCCTGGCGGATACGGATATGGAGGGGGATATGGGGGTGGATACTATCCTGGTGGTGGTTTTGGCTTCCCGTTTGTGATGCCCTTTCCCTTCCTAGTGGGTGGCGGCGGTTTGTTCAGTCTGCTAATTCTCTTTGCGGTTGCCAGCTTCCTACTTCGGGCGCTGCGATCGTCTCAGGGTGAAGGGGGTGGCTATAGCGCTTCTCCCGCAGTATCCGTGGCAAAGCTGCAGGTTGGTTTACTATCTGAGGCACGCGAGCTGCAGTCTTCTCTCAACCAAATTGCTCTCAAAGCTGACACTGACTCTTCGCAAGGGCTAGCGCAGGTACTGCAAGAGTCAACTTTGGCACTGATGCGTCACCCTGAATACTGGATGTATGCGGGCAGTGAAGTGAAGCAAGCCAGTTTGGAAGCAGCAGAGAACCAGTTTAACCGCTTGGCGCTAGCAGAGCGCAGCAAGCTCACAGCCGAAACCCTCTCTAACGTGGGTAACATGCTAAGGCAAGCTGATCAAGCGAAAGCAGCTCTGCCTGATGCAGGCGGCGCCCTTGCTGAGACTCAGTTTGATAAGCCAGGTGAATTTATTGTGGTAACGTTGCTAGTAGCAACTCAAGGCAAGCTGCAGCTGCCAGCAGTTAGTTCTTCTCAAGATCTGAGGCAGGCACTCGGTCAGATTGGGTCAGTCTCGCCAGACAATTTGTTAGCGATGGAAGTCCTTTGGACACCGCAAGCTGAAGGCGATACGCTCTCTTCAGAGGATGTGTTGGTAGGCTATCCTGATCTGAAGCTAATCTAGTACCCTTGAAGTAGCGGGATGCAATGGGGGCTGAGGAGTCAGTCCCTTTTTTTTAATCTTTAAGTAGGTTGGGCATACCCTCAACTAGGTTAGAAACTATACAGTCTAAATGTCTGCATAGTGCGTTGAGTATGGCTTCATCCATGCAAAGCATTATTCATTTAGCTCTATGTCTACGGCTACAGCCTTACAATCCTCAGGCAGCAATCTTAGGAACTTTTGTTTGACTGCTTGAGTCATCTATACCACTAGAACCTTTTAGGTGGAGTCGATCGGCGGATGAGGTAGAGACGCGATCGGCTGCACTCATTATCTCTCCTCCTATTGAACTGCTTAGGTTAAGTGCCCGACCCCGTTTCCCGATAGAATGACTTGTCGTTATCACTTTGCGGGATAAAAGGCGGCAGGCTATGGAACAGGTCAAAATTGGCATTATTGGCGGCAGCGGACTCTATAAAATGGAGGCGCTCAAAGATGTGGCAGAAGTCAAAGTGGAAACTCCCTTTGGCGACCCATCAGATGCGCTCATTGTGGGAACACTAGAAGGAACCCGAGTCGCGTTTTTGGCACGGCATGGGCGAAATCATACGCTGATGCCGTCTGAGCTACCGTTTCAGGCAAATATCTACGCCATGAAAAGCTTGGGCGTGGAGTATTTGATCTCTGCTTCAGCAGTAGGTTCGCTGCAGGCAGAAGTGAAGCCTCTAGACATGGTGGTTCCTGACCAGTTTATCGATCGCACTAAAAATCGGATCTCAACTTTTTTCGGCAACGGCATTGTGGGACACATTGCCTTCGGTGACCCAATTTGCCTGAAGCTAGCAGAAGTCTTGACCGAGGCGATCGCTTCGCTGGATCTAGCAGACGTAACGCTACATCGGGGTGGCACTTATGTCTGCATGGAAGGACCTGCTTTTTCCACCAAAGCTGAATCAAACCTGTATCGAAGTTGGGGAGCCAAAATTATTGGCATGACCAACTTACCAGAAGCGAAGCTGGCCCGAGAAGCAGAGATTGCCTATGCCACCCTAGCACTCGCAACCGACTACGACTGCTGGCATCCCGATCATGACAGCGTCACAGTAGAGATGGTAATCGGCAATCTGCAAAAGAATGCCATCAACGCTCAGCGGGTGATCCAGGAAACGGTGCGCCGTCTCAGCGCCAATCCACCTGTCTCTGATGCTCATTCTGCACTGAAATACGCCATTATTACTCCACTGGATAAGGTTCCACCCGAAACCAAAAAAAGCCTTGATTTACTATTGAAAAAATATCTATGATGTCACCTCGAAAACCGCAAAGGCTCATTACACTACTTGCTGCTACAGGCTTTATGCTGGCTCCTTTGGCAGGAATGCCCGCCGCGATCGCTCAGCGCGTTTCCAATTTTGAGCCGACTGCAAATGCAACTAACGTTTCGCCCAACACCTCAATCTCAGGGCAATTTGACACCACTACAGGGGTTGCGGTCGATCTCAATACGGTCAAAGTCTTTGTCAATGGGCGAGATGTAACCAGCCAAAGCACGATCACCAACAACTTTTTCACCTATCGTCCGACACAGCCGCTACCCGCTGGTCAGGTACAGGTGCGTGTTGAGTTTCGCAACGTCAACGGTAATCCTCGTTCTGCCAACTGGACGTTCAACGTGCAGCAAGCTCAACCCGCTGCTCAAATTACCTCCGTCACGCATGATGGCGTTGGTGTCGTCCTCAATACCGGACAAACGCTGACAATGACGATGAACGGCACTGCCGGAGCACAAGGCGTTTTTCTGCTGGTGCAGGACAACCGCACCGTGCGAGAGGTGCCAGCACGGGAAACCTCGTCGGGTGTTTATGCTGCAAGCATCACGCTGCAACGGGGAGATCGCGTCAATGAGGGGATCGTAATCGGTCGCCTGCGGCGGGGTACCCAAAACACCTATGCAGCTGCTCCTCGGCCTGTAGCGTTTAATGTGACTACTGGCGGAAACACTGGAGGCAACACTGGCGGAAACACTGGAGGCAACACTGGCGGAAATACTGGGGGCAACACGGGCGGCGGCACAACTACGCCCTCCACGCAGCTCCAGCCTCGTTTCACTAGCCACTCAGAAGGTGAACGCGTCAGTCGGGATGGTTTCACGCTGGTTGGGCAAACCCGCCCAAATGCTGATGTGCAAATTAGGGTTGTAGCAGGCGCGTCGATCTTAGGCGTTACCGTTGGCGGACAAACGCTTGTTGACGAAGAAGTGACTGCCGATCGCAACGGGCGCTTTGAAGTGGAAGTGCCAGAATTGCCGGTGGATGTGCCGGGATTGCGCTATCGCATTCAGGCAACTGCAACTGAGGGCAACCAAACCAGCCCCCAAACGCAGCTTATTCTAAGGGCACAATCGCGCTAGGGCTGCTGCTGAAAGAGTGCTGGTTGCTACCTCGCTCTTTCAGCCCTGTAATACAAGCAAGTTAACTAGGCTAACCAGGAGGAACTATGAATCACACTGCTAACTACCGCGCTGCAGGACAATCGATCGGCTGGCGTAAGCTGGCAGCGTTGGGTGCAGTGACGTTGGGTGCAGTGATGTTTAGTTCCTCCCCGACAGCCGCTGCTGAGCGGGTCGTGCTGAAATACAACGTGATTCAGCGATCGGTAGCGGTCGAAGATTTGGCAAAATTTGCCGAAACAGGAGAAACCTCTAGACCCCTGCGCACCTATCTCCGTATGTCCGGTGAAGACCCTCAAGCAATTCGCGAGAGCTTGACCAAACCTGTGTCGATCGATGCAGTGATGCTCGATCGGGTGCTAAATAGCTTTGCGGGAGAGGCGGTGTTGTCGCAGCTAAGCCAATACGTGTATACGCGATCAGGCGAAGAAGACGAGAAGGCGATGCGAGCAGCGATGGTGCTGTCGGCAAGGGAAGACAACGAAATCACGCTGCTGGAGCTGATGCAGAACTACCCAACTCAGGAAGTTCAGGTAGATGGCAATCGGCTAGGAGAAGCCTATGAGCAAATTTTGAGAATTAGTGAGCAGCTGGAAGATTTCTTAAATATCCGCATCTTCTAGGCGAGTTGCATTTCAAATAGGTTTGCTTGTCAGTGGCGCTTCTTGAACAGGATCGATACGATCCTTGGCGGTTTGCCTTGGTCTTGTTCGTGCCACCACTCTTGCAAATCTTCAAGTATAAAACTATGCGCTTTCGCTGTGCTCAAAAAATCCGATATGTGGTGGACGAATGCTTCAATCTGAACGATCTCCTGATTCCTCTGGAAGTTAGCTTTTGTGCCGCCATATTGTTTGAATGGATGCAGCTCGGAAATAAAAAAGTATCCTTCTTCAACTAGTACACGAGAAGCTTCGGCAAATATAAACGAGAGATCCTTGATGTGTTCCAAAATAAGATTGCAAGTGATTAGGTCAGCAGCTCCTGACGGATCTGCCCATGGCTTTGTTACATCTGCTATGGAGAAAATCACGTTGTCTGAATGTATTTTCTCTCTTGCCTTCTCAATCATGTGCTCTGAGAAATCGATCGCATGCACTTCGTGGGCGATCTGTGAAAGCAAAAGAGTATTTTTGCCGGTACCACAGCCAAGTTCAATAGCTAATCTACACTTCAAACCCATCAAGGTTTCTCTGGTTACTGCTTGATCCAGATCTCGTGTCAGGTTCTTGTCTACGTCGTATGTTCTAGACCAATCATCGTATGCAGCTTGAACACTCATATCACTTTGATCTACTTTGATCTAAAGAATAGCTGCGTAGTGTCGCCTAAAGCATATCGTACCTGTGCAGTAGTCACTTAACCCCTGCCGCAGTCGATCGTAGCTTCAAAGCTTGTAGCGTGTTTAGCGCAAGTGCAGTCCCAATCAGCACCATGCCGATCGCCTCTGCTCCATTAGGCACTTCGCCCAACACAAGCCAAGCCATCAGCACGCCCACAACTGGGTTTGCCAGTGTGCCTAGCCCTGCCGTCCCAGCCGATAGGTGTGTCAGCGCATACAGCCAAAGAATATAGGCGATCGCCGTTGCTGGAACAATAACATAGCCCAAAGCGGCAATCAAAGTACCCGTCCATTGAATCGGTGGAGCGGGAACCAAGAGCGCCGCAAGTACAAGCGGAACGCTGCCGAATAGCATTTGCCATGCCGTAAGTGACAAGAGATCAATGCTTCCAGCTTGATTGATTTTTTTGACGATAATTGCGCTCAGTCCCCAGCAGAGCCCAGCCAAAATGGCGACTACTTTGCTGAAAGACTGCTCTGTGAAGTCTAGCGGCATTAAGACACAAACCAATCCTGCAACCGCCAAACCTACATAAACCCACTGCTCTCGTTTCAGGCGTTCTCCCAGAAAGACCCAGGCAAACAGCAGCACCCAGAAAGGCATGGTATAACATAGCACCGATGTTTTGCCTGCCCCACCGCTAACTAACGCCCACATCGGTAGCCCAATCATGCCGCCTGTCTGCAGCAATCCCAATAGAATGAGTTTGCCAACCTGCTGGGGCACCAGTGGCTTTCGGAGGCAAAGCATCACTAAAAACAAGCTGCCTGCCCCAAAAGCTGCCCGAATGGCAGCAAAGGCAAAAGGAGGGGCGTATTGCACCCCAATCTTCATAACGACCCAAGCATAGCCCCAGATAGCAGAAAGAACTAGCAGGGCAAGCAGTGCCGATTGTTGTTTAGACTCTTTCACAAATCAATAGACTGGACATGAAGCGCCAGATCATATCTTCACAGCATGACAGGATCAATTCGCTAAAGTCAAGTAGTTGTTTAAGTATTAAACTTTGTCCATGATGTGTTCGTTTCTAATAACTGCATGACAGCTCTCGAAACAGCGCCTAGTTTGCTCAAATCGACCCAACAAACCGCGATCGGCTGTTCTCACGCTAGGATCAGGAGTGTAACCGTAGCATGTAGAAAATCTCCTATGTTTTTGGATGAGCTAACCCCAGTTCTCAGAGAGCTGGCTGGATACCCGATCGCCTTCCTGGGTGGATTTGCTTCGGGGCTGCTGCGCCTGAACCTGACCGAAGAACCCGTCAAAAGCTGGCTAGATAAACAAACTGGGTCGCCTGCTACAACCAGCAGCAATGGTAGAAGTAGCGGTCCGCAGTCCATCTCAATTGAGTAATTACATCTCTGAACGCTTAGGGACTGGAAGGCTCAGAGATTATTAGGGGTGTCTGTCATTGAACGTGGCTAGCAAAAGCGGTGACGATTCAAAGGAATCGTCACCGCTTTTGCTGTTGCTATATCGTAATCGTATAGTGTAGGACAAAAAATTTAAAGATATCAATTTAGTCCTGTAGCGCTACATTTCAATAGTTCCTGGTAATGCTTTTAGAGCTTCCATCCTGCATCGCCTTCAAGCGCTACATTAAATAGCTCATTTTTCCAGCCCTCTACCTGCACCCGCAACCGCACTGCAGAATCAGCAGTAGATTCTGTAAACTGAGGTAGCTTTTCTAAGGCGCGTTTGTAGTCTGCAATTGCACAGTTCCAATCTCCTCGGAGATGCTCGGTTCGCCCCCGCTCGGCATAGATATGACCCTCCAGCCGATTCAAGCAAAGAGCTAGGTCAAAGCTTTCTAGGGCCCGATCGTACATTTCCAACTCGCGGAAGGTAATCCCTTGATTAATCCAAGCGCGAACGTTAGCTGGGTTCAGGTCTAGCGCGATGTCGTAATCCAGAATGGCTTCTAGGTACTGACCTTGGGCGGCGTAGTAGTTGGCGCGGTTGTTGTAGGCGCTATCGAGGCGTGGATTGAGTTCAATTGCCTTGTCGTAGTCCGCTAGCGCTTGGTCAGCCTGTCCATTCTGGAAGTACACGAGTCCTCTGTTGCTATAGTCAATCGCGCTCTGTGGGTTTCGTGCTAGCAGCGCGTTAAATAAGCTAAGAGCGGCTGAACGATCGCCCTGATGAGCAAAAGCGAGTGCCTGCTGCCGGAGCAATGTTTCTTGTTCCGCTAGACTAAGGGTCGGCGGAACGCAGCTCTCTGAAGAAGGGGCTTTGCCAGAGGATGCAGCACTTGCAGCTACATCTGACTTAACGTTCTTGGTGTCCTGTTTGGGCTGCCAGCGCTTCTGAGCATGAAAAGCACGGAACGAGATGCCTGTACCAGTGGAATGTTGCGGATTATTCGATTTCTTGTTGCGACCGGCAAAAGAGCGAGTGTTCATACCGTCCTCACAGTATCTACACCCCGAAGGGGGCTGATGAATGGGCTGCCCTAACTTTTAGTGTCAGGTATTTTATATGACGCTGTATCTTGCTATATGTCACTTAATAGGCTGTCTGAACCAGAAACGTTAGGTTGAAAGTACGGAAATGCATCCTGTTTCCTGCGATAGACTTTCGCTTGTTTCTGAGAATACCTAGCAGCCAGGAGGCAGAAGGTGAGAGACATTGCGGACTTTTCTTAGCAACAATAACAACCTCACCCTGCTTCAGTAGTATTGCGGAAAAGCCCTGTGAATTTCGTGAATTTTCACAGTTAGAACGGGGAATTCTCCATTAAGCAAAGATGAACTTTTTGGAAGCAGATTGTTCATCTTCACTGCCCTTACATCTTTCCTCTCTTCTGCCCCCTGTCCTGCTAAAGTATTAGCAATCATGAGAGGTCGACCACAGGTCTGATTAAATCCCCTGATTTCACAAAACTTTATTCTGTGCTGCTTCGTAGCCTATACTACGCAAGGGTGACTGTTAAGGAGTGGAAACATCATGGTGTCGGAGGCAGTGAAGCCCCTGACTGTGCCAAAAGAATTTTTGGGTCCGCCAGGTACGCTAAATCCAACGCTGCTCATGTTTTTGGCAGCTGTAGCAATCGCAATTGGATCAACCCTTGGATATTGGGTATGGGATGTACCGAACTGGTGCTGTTTCATCAGCAACACACTTGCCCTGCATTTGGTTGGAACGGTCATCCACGATGCCTCGCACAACGTGGCACATCGCAATCGAATAGTGAATGCAGTTTTGGGTCATGGTAGCGCCTTGATGCTGGGCTTTTCGTTTCCCGTGTTTACGCGAGTGCATATGCAGCATCATGCCAATGTTAATGATCCAGAAAACGATCCGGATCACTTTGTCTCAACATGTGGTCCGCTTTGGTTGATCGCCCCCCGCTTCTTTTATCACGAGGTTTTCTTTTTCAAGCGGCAGCTTTGGCGCAAGTTTGAGCTTTTAGAGTGGTTTTTAGCAAGACTGATTTTTGCAACGATCGTTTTTCTGTCGATTCGCTACGGCTTTGTAGGTTACCTCTTTGACTACTGGTTCTCTCCGGCGCTAGTGGTGGGGTTGGCGCTTGGCTTGTTTTTTGACTACTTTCCCCATCGCCCTTTTAAGGAACGCGATCGCTGGAGGAACGCTAGAGTGTATCCCAGCCCTATCCTAAATCTGCTGATTATGGGTCAGAATTATCACCTGATCCACCATCTATGGCCGTCTATCCCATGGTACAAATATCAGGCAGCGTATCAGGCAACTCGTCCCCTGCTGGATGCTAAGGGCTGCCATCAGTCACTAGGCATCTTTCAGGACAAAGACTTTTGGAGCTTTATCTACGACATCTTCCTGGGCATTCGCTTCCATGCCCATAAGGCAACCGAAAAGGAGGACGGAGCGATAAGCCGCTGTCTAAGTGACTCAACGAAGGTAGAGTAGGGGCAGGCTTTGCCTGCCCCAAATAATCTATTCGGTTTTAGGCGTTCCCTCTTCTGGAAAGACCCACTGCGGTGGAGTCGTTGCTTTTTTGCGGAGCGCCTGCTCAGCGATCGCTAACATCTGATCGAGCGAGGTCTCTTGAATAAACTGAGATGCCTGCTCTCGATATTCTTGCTTGGGACACTGATCTCCTAACACACAGCCATTAACGCAAGCCGTTGCACAATTTACTTCTGCTGGATTCATTGTGTTCTCCTCCCTGATCCAGGTGTTGTTGGGGGTGGGGTGTTCCCCAGCCCTAAAGAAGATTATTGCTCGAGAGCAGGCAATCGGCGATCGGGCTACAGGATGACCTAGTGAGGTACTGGGCTAAAACTGTAGGTCAGTAGGCTGACGATTAATAGCTAGGCGCAGCAGCGAAAGCCCCAAAATTATAAGAAACATTATTAGTCCAATTGTGCAGGCGTAGCTGACTTCTAGATCAGTGAAGGCACTTTCATAAACATAGTAGACCAAGGTTTTGGAACTGCTCCGAGGTCCGCCTTGAGTCATGATATAGATTTCTTCAAAAACTTTCGTTGCAGAAATCGCAGAAATAACTGCCACCAGAAATAGATAGGGACGCATTAAAGGAATCGTGATATCCAAATGCTTACGCCAGCCATCGGAGCCGTCAATCGCTCCTGCTTCGTAGAGATCTGCAGGAATTGACTGTAGACCGGCTAGGTAAATCACCATGTAGTAGCCCAAGCCTTTCCAAACTGTCACCGCCATAACGCTAAATAAAGCAAATTGCGGGCTGGTTAGCCAAGGAATTCCTTCTTGTAAGAGCCTCGACCAGCGCAAGAACTGGTTGAACAGTCCTGTCTCAGAATAGAGCCAGCGCCAAGCGATGCCTGCCACCACCATTGAAATAACGACAGGCGTATAGTAGGCAGCCCGAAACCAGCGAATTCCCGGTAGAGCTTGATTGACTAAAATTGCCAACCCTAACGGCACAAATACTAAGATCGGCACAACCCCGATCAGGTAAACCAAGGTATTGCGGAGCGTTCGCCAAAAGATACGATCGCCTGCCAGCCGTTGAAAATTCTCCAGCCCAATCCACTGCGGCGGCTGAGTGATGTCAAAGCCGTATTGAGTGAAGCTGAGGTAAAACGCCTGCAGTGCCGGGTAGAAGACCGTTAACGTCAGCATTAGCAGCGCAGGCAGCAGAAACAGGTAAGGGGTTAAGCGTTGCCAGGTTAGGGATGGGGGTTGGGATGAAGAAGAGCTTGTCATACTTCAGCAGAGTTGCAGAAAAGCTGTGCAGAAGCAATAGTCAGGAGCAAAAACTAGAACAGGCGACACATCTAGAGGATGTGCCGCTTGCTTATTTGTTTGAATTGTGAACGTTTGAGGCTGCTACAAAGCCATTAGATATTTTTCTTCCAGGCTTGCCAGGTTGCTCCTACAGCACCGCCGATTCCGGCAAATAGACCAAAGCTAATGTTCTCTAGACGGGTTTGCCAGGGGTCTTGTGATAGGCAATGATTAGCGGGGTCTGTGGTTTGGCATTGGTTGACTGCTGCCTGTCCGGTTGCACAACCGAAGATAATGCCGAGTGCGCCGCAGATAGCGATCGCCGTCCAAAGTCGCTTTTCTGAATTTTTGCTCATGGAAGACTGCCTAAGGGGGATGGATAATGTGCTTTGTCTACAGTGTACCTATGTCTACAGGAGTAGCCCTGAACATTTCTGAAGGAGGTAGCACTGGTTTTACGTAGAATGAAACTACGATATTTTGCCCATAGAAAGTGTGATCTAGCGCAACTACAGCAAAATTTTTGGCGATTTTTAACTGCCTAAATCTATTAGGACTTCTGCAAGTCTTTTAAGATGCGTAAATCCTCTACAGAAGACTTAGAAAGCCATTTGCAGGGTTCCTAGCTCACAAACACTTCGCACACTGGCGCACTATAGTAAAGACAGCAAAACAGCAAAGACAGCAAAAACGCCCAATTGCTACCGAATGAGGTAGCAATTGAGCGCTGACTTTTCAGATTTTACCTATATCGTCTGCTTTGACTCCTCCACAATCTTCCGCTCTTGCTCTTGACGCTCTTTATTAGGTGGGAATAAGCGATCTTCTAGCTGCTTGATGATGATGTAGAGGACTGGTACCACAAACAGACTGAGCAGCGTTGCGAAAAGATAGCCCCCAAATAGTGCAGTTCCTAACGAAACGCGACTGGCGGCTCCCGCTCCAGTAGCTAGAGCCAACGGCAAAAAGCCAACAATTCCTGCAAGAGCTGTCATCAAAATCGGTCGTAAGCGCTCTTGGGAGGCTTCGATCGCCGCTTGCGTGATCGATAACCCTTTTTCACGTAGCTGGTTTGCGTATTCTACGATTAGAATGGCGTTTCGACTCGCCAAACCAATCAACATTACCAAACCAATTTGGCAGTAAACGTCGTTTGGAAGTCCTCGGAACTTTTGTGCCAACATAGCGCCCAGCACCGCCAGCGGCACCGTTAGCATAATGATCAAGGGGTCAATATAGCTCTCATACTGGGCTGCCAGCACCAGGAAGACGAGCACCAAGCCCAGCCCAAAGATGAGCGGTGCTTGACCACCCGATTCTACTTCTTCAAGTGCTGTCCCTGTCCATTCAAAGCCCAAACCCGGCGGAAAGATCTCCTGAGCTGTTTCCTCCATTGCCCGCAATGCCTGACCTGAACTGCTGCCTGGAGCAGCATTGCCTTGTATCGAAATCGAGCGATATAGGTTGTAGTGGTTGATAGTCTGGGCGCTCGTAGTAGGACGAATCGTTACCAAGTTGCTAAGTGGGATCATCTGGGACTGAGCATCACTACCTGCTGGTGGATTCGAGCGAACATAGAGCTGCTGGATATCCTCTGGTCTCGATCGAAACTGCTGATCCGCCTGTACATAGACGCGGTAGTTACGTTGATCCAATGTGAAATCGTTGACGTATTGTGATCCTAAGAAAGTTTGCAGCGTGTTGAATACTTCATCAATATCTACATTCAGGGACTTAGCGCGATTACGGTTAACCTCCACTAGCAGCTGTGGTGTACTAGCAGAATAGGTGCTAAACACCCCTTGCAGCGCATCCGTTTTTTGGTTAGCAGCACCTGCTAATTGATAGTAGCTGCCGACAAAATCACTGAGGGGGAGGTTGCCGCGTCGATCCTGCATTTCCATCTGAAAGCCGCCAAAGTTGCCCAAGCCTTGAATTGGCGGCGGGTTGAGGGCAAAAATGCGGGCTCTAGTGTCGCCAAAATATTTCATCTGCGCCTGCTGAATGAGCGCTTCTACTTGCTGTTCAGATTTTTTCCGCTCCTCCCAAGGCTTCAACAGCGTAAACATAATGCCTTGGTTGGGGGCAGTGCCGCTAAAGCTGAAGCCTGTAACAGCAAAATTGGATTCAACATCTTCGCTCGATCGCACCGTTTCAGAAGCCTGATCAAGAATCTTTTTGGTGTAGTTAAGTGAAACTCCTTCTGGAGCCTGTACCAAGGTGATGAAATAGCCCTGGTCTTCATTTGGCAAGAAAGCAGAAGGCACGGAGGTATAAATCCAAGCGGTAAAGCCTAAGGATGCAACAAACAAAATCAAGATGACATATTTCGCTCGTCCAAGGAATGCAATGGACTGACGATAACGCCGTCGTGTGGCATCAAATCCTCGATTAAAGGCGTTGAAAAATCGACTGAGAATGCCTCCCCCCTCGCTGCGTGGTCGAATCAGAAGCGCTGCAAGTGCAGGGGATAACGTTAGCGCATTGAAAGTAGAGACAGCAACCGAGAAGGCAATTGTTAAGGCAAACTGCTGATAGATTGCTCCCGTAGTACCTGGAAAGAAAGCAACTGGTACAAACACTGCCATTAGCACCAGAGAGGTTGCAATCAAAGCACCTGTCAGCTCTCGCATGGCCTCGATCGCAGCGCGGAGCGGATGCATTCCCTGATCTTGTACTTTGGCAGCCACCGCTTCTACCACTACCACTGCGTCATCTACAACAAGTCCCGACGCCAGTGTCAAGCCAAACAACGTTAGTGTATTGATTGAGAAGCCGAGTGCTCTAGTGAAGATAAATGTACCGATCAGCGAGACGGGAATAGTAGCAGTTGGGATTAACGTTACTCGCCAATCCTGTAAGAAGATGAAGATCACCAACACCACTAGCGTTACCGCTTCAACCAGTGTTTTTAGCACCTCTTCCAGCGACACCTCCACAAACATAGTGGTATCGAAGGCGATTGCATACTTCATGCCGGGCGGGAAAGACTCCTCAAGCCGTGCCATCTCAGATCGAATCAAGCGAGCAGCTTCTACTGCATTAGTGCCCGGACGCTGAGTAATGGCTAGCCCCACAGCCTCCTTGCCGTTATAGGTCACATCTGTGCCATAGTTCTCGGCTCCCAGTTCAGCCCGTCCCACATCTCTCAACCGGACAAGCGCACCGTTTGCACCTGTCTTCAGTACAATGTTCTCAAATTCTGAGGCATCCTTAAGGCGGCTAATTGCTCTTAAGTTAAATTGGTACTCCTGGTCATCCGGAGCAGGAGATTGTCCAATTTGCCCAGCTCCTACCTGAATGTTTTGTTCCTGAATTGCATCTGCTACGTCCTGCGCCGTCAAGCCGCGACTGGCAAGCCGGTTTGGGTCGAGCCAGAGCCGCATGGCATATTTGCGCTCCCCAAACACCTGCACTTCGCCAATTCCCCTAATTCGCCTAATGGAATTAAGCATGTACAGGTCAGCGTAGTTGCTGAGAAACAGGTTGTCGTACTCACCATTGTCGGTATATAACGCCAGCGCCATCAAGAAGTTGCTCGACTGCTGGTTGACCGTAACACCCGTTTGTGTCACCTGTCCCGGTAGCCGAGATTCTACCCGCGACACGCGGTTTTGCACGTTTACCGTTGCAATGTTGGCATCTTGGGCCGCATCAAAGGTAACGGTGATTTGGCTTGAGCCATCGCTGCCAGAGGCAGAACTGATGTAACGCAATCCTTCAACCCCGTTGATTTCTTGCTCCAGTAGGGTTGTGACGCCGCTTTCCACCGTCTCCGCATCGGCTCCAGGGTAGGTGGCAGATACAACCACCGTTTTGGGTGCAATCTCAGGAAATTGAGCGATTGGCAGCGTTAGTCCGGCGATCGTTCCTACCAGTAAAATAATGATAGAGCAGACGGTCGTAAAGACAGGTCGCTTAATAAAAAAGTCTGCAAACATAGAGAAGAAGGGGTAGGGACGCGATTTGCATCAAGCACAAATCGCTGAACAGGAGTTTACTGGGCCGGGGGTTGTCCACCAGGAGCCGCTTGGGCAATAGTAATTGGCGAACCGTCTTGCAGGTTTAAGATGCCTGATACAACAACTTGTTCTCCAGGTTTAAGCCCTTCTATAACCTGATAGCTGTTGCCTTGAATTTCGCCAAGCTGGACGAGGCGCTGTTGAGCAACTTGCTGGGGTTCGGCTTGTCCGTTTTGTGCCTGCTGAGGCTGAGCTTGCCCTGCCTGCTCACCTGCTGCTTGTCCAGTTGTCGCAACATACACAAAGGTTTGTCCTGCAACTCGGGTAATAGCATTTGTAGGTATTAAAATTCCAGGACTGGTTTCCCAGATCAGACGAGCACGAACTAGTTGACCATCTTTCAGCCTGCCGTTGTTGGGAAAGCTAGCTTTGGCAAGAGTCGCTTGCTCAGTTGTGTTGACTTGGGGAGAGACAAAGCTAACACGCCCCGTTACAAGGGCTTTCCCGTCTGCATCTAGCAGCTCAACTGGCAAGCCAACCCGAAGCTGAGAACCACGCTCGATTGGCACAGACAAACTGAGATCTAGCGCGCCATTCTGAATGATGCTGGTAATCTCAGTGCTGGTGGTAACATAGGCGCCTACCTTGACGGGGACGTTGCCCACAATTCCGGCGATCGGCGCTCTGACAAGATTGTCCTGAAGGTCAACATTAGCAGCAGCTTGGTCAGCCTGGGCACGTGAGACTCTCGCATCGGCTTGAGAGAGGGAAGCTTGAGCAGCACCGACTTGATCTTGAGCTGCACGGAGGGCAGCAAGGGCTGTATCGCGTTGGTTAGCTGCTTGGTCTAAGGTTTGTTGGGATTCTGCTCCTTCTGCCACTAAGGCTTCCGCGCGGCGATACTCGGTCGTTTGCAGCTCTGCATTAGCGGCGGCTTGGTCGCGCTCGGCACGGGCTGCTTGCAGCTGTGCAGCGGCGGTAGTACGGGCGGCGATGGCTTCCTCCACATCTGCCGCTGCCCCACCAACTTCAGCAACATTGCGATCGGCTTTGAGTTCAGCGATTGATTCTCCAGCGGTAACGGCTTGCCCCGAGGACACAAATATTCGGACAATCCGCCCTTCGACTTCGGGCTGCAATGTTACTCGATTCTGCGCCTCTAGTGCTCCTACGAACTCAGAAGACTCCTGCACCGTGCTAGTTTTTACCTCCTGCAGCTGAACAGGGGTAGGTGGCGGAGCTTGGCTTGTTGGCTCACTAGTACTACAGCTTCCAACCAACACCGAAAGAAGCAAAGTCGCACTCAAAAGACGACTAGAGAGAGAAAAATTAAATCTTGCCATTACCACTACTACGCAAGGTCATCCGGAGCGAAACCGTGTGAACAGATAGACTATATACAGAGAGACTATATAAAGAGTTTGGTAGCTGACTTCAGATATTGAACAATTATTTTGAGACATGAAAAATTGGCTAACGACGATTCAATCGTCCTATAGCGCAGCAGGATTGCAAAAGAGAACTGTTCTATAAGAGTTGCTCTAAGCACCCACATGGCATCCAGTTTGGGTGCCGTCAATTAATATCCGACGAGCGATCCTCAACCCTTCCCATCCGTAACGCAGGAAGTAGATTTAAATGTTTAGCAAGCCCTAAGCAGATTGAACTTAAACGAAGTCAGGATAACCAAACTCGAAAGCAACAGAGAGACATTAGACCATCTAATCTACCAATCGTGAAAGTCAAGAAATTCTAATGCAATGCCTGCAGTTTACACCACAATATTCAGTTTTAGTAGAGACAGCTAGTAGTTTTTTGAGAAATTCAGTAAAGACTGAACGTGGAGAACAGACAGTTTGTACTACTTCGCTAGAACAGATGGGCTTAAGTTTAGCTGGAGTTCTTCTTGACCGTCAACTAGCCTATCGGTCGGTTTTTCATCCTTTGTTTTGGTCTTTAAAAAGGGTAGTAAGATACAAATTCGAGTCGATTCGCCCATACTCCCACTGCCCTTAATACTGCCTTAACTCAGACTTATGCTGCCTTCGCGTGTCACTGTAACGGTTCCTGCAACGACTGCCAATTTAGGGGCAGGCTTTGACTGCATTGGCGCAGCGTTGGGTTTATACAACCGATTTCAGTTCTCACGATCGCCCGCAGCAGCCGATCGCCCTTTCGTAATCAGGGCAACTGGACTGGAAGCAGAGCAAGTTACTACAGATGAGAGCAATCTAGCCTACCAAGCCTTCCTCAAGCTGTATCGGCAGATCGACCAGCCGCCGCCGCCTGTGCAGCTAGAAATTTCGTTGGAAGTTCCTCTCGCACGGGGTCTAGGCAGTTCGGCAACGGCAATTGTGGGAGGGTTGGTTGGAGCCAATGCGTTGGCAAACTCGCCGCTTTCCCGTGCGGAGGTGATGCAGCTTGCCGTGGCGATAGAAGGGCATCCCGATAACGTAGTTCCGGCCTTGATTGGTGGCTGTCGACTGGCGGCGACCAATCCCAGCGGCACTTGGACGATTTGCGATGTGCTTTGGCATGAAGCCCTTGTCCCTGTGATCGCCATTCCAGACTTTAAGCTGTCTACTGCCGAAGCCCGCCGCGTCTTGCCGACTACCTACAGCCGTGCCGATGCCGTATTTAATGTGGCGCATCTCGGTTTGCTGCTGCGCGGCTTGGAGACCGGAAATCCTGATTGGCTCAGAACTGCTCTAGACGATCGCATCCATCAGCCCTATCGCCAGGCGCTGATCCAGGGCTATGAGTCTGTCCAGAGAGCAGCACTGGCAGCGGGTGCCTATGGGCTGGTGATTAGCGGTGCCGGACCAACGCTGTTGGCGATCGCTACAGAACAAGAGGCGGTAAAGGTAAAGACAGCAATGGCAGAAGCTTGGACGGCAGCAGGGGTGAGCGTTCGAGCGCAGGTTTTGCGGCTTGATTCACAAGGAGCAGCGATAGAAACGGAGACAGCTTGAAAGATTAGAACAAAAAGTATCGTTGTGCCATTGGCAGCACTGTTGCCGGCTCGCAGGTGAGCAGCTCCCCATCCGCTCGTACTTCATAGGTTTCTGGATCGACTTCCATGTGGGGCATTGCGTCATTCAGCTTCATATCGCGCTTGCTGAGTTGGCGGATGTCAGAAACAGCAGCTGTTGTCTTTTGCAGATTCAGCCGACCGGGAATGCCTTTGTCGATCGCCGCCTGCGACAAAAAAGTTAGTGAGGTACTATAGGTCGCGCTGCCAAAGCTGGCAAACATCGGACGCATATGAATGGGTTGCGGAGTGGGAATGCTGGCGTTGGCATCACCCATTTGCGCCCAAGCAATCATGCCGCCTTTTAGTACCATCTGTGGCTTCACGCCAAACATTGCTGGGTGCCAAAGGCAAAGATCCGCTAGCTTGCCCACCTCGATCGAACCGACATGACCAGCAATGCCGTGGGTGATCGCAGGATTAATGGTGTATTTGGCAACGTAGCGCTTGGCGCGGGTGTTGTCATTGCGATCGCTATCTTCTGATAAGATGCCCCGCTGGTCTTTCATCTTGTGCGCCGTCTGCCAGGTGCGAATAATCACTTCCCCAATTCGCCCCATCGCCTGCGAATCCGACGACAGCATACTAAACGCGCCCAAATCATGCAGGATATCTTCTGCAGCAATTGTCTCTCGTCTAATCCGAGATTCAGCGAAGGCAACATCTTCAGGAATGCCACGATCGAGGTGATGGCAAACCATCAGCATATCCAGATGTTCTTCCAGGGTATTCACCGTGTAGGGGCGGGTGGGATTTGTTGAAGAAGGCAACACGTTTGCCTCGCCGCAAACTTTAATGATGTCTGGCGCATGTCCGCCGCCTGCCCCTTCCGTGTGGTAGGTGTGAATGACGCGATTTTTGAATGCAGCGATCGTATCTTCCACAAATCCCGCTTCGTTAAGCGTATCGGTGTGAATTGCTACCTGGATGTCATATTCATCGGCAACGCTGAGGCAGGTGTCAATTGTGGCGGGCGTTGTGCCCCAGTCTTCGTGCAGCTTTAGCCCCATGACGCCTGCTTCTACCTGCTCGGCGAGTCCTTCTGGTTTGGCGCTATTGCCTTTGCCCAGCAAGCCAATGTTCATCGGAAAGGCATCGGCTGCCTGCAGCATGCGATAGATGTTCCAAGGTCCGGGCGTGCAGGTTGTGGCAGCCGTGCCTGCAGCAGGTCCCGTACCGCCCCCAATCATAGTTGTAATTCCAGCCGCGATCGCCACCTCAATCTGCTGGGGGCAAATAAAATGAATGTGGGAGTCAATGCCGCCTGCAGTCAGGATCATCCCTTCTGCAGCGATCGCTTCAGTGCCGGGACCAATCACGATATTGACGTTGTCTTGAATATAAGGATTTCCAGCTTTGCCAATCGCGTGAATTTTGCCGTCTTTGATGCCCACGTCTGCTTTGACGATACCCCACCAATCAAGAATCAAGGCGTTGGTGATCACCACATCGACTGCACCTGCCGCATTCGTAATTGGCGATTGCCCCATGCCGTCGCGGATGACTTTGCCGCCGCCAAATTTCACTTCATCGCCGTAGGTGGTGTAGTCTTGCTCCACTTCAATAATCAGATTGGTGTCGGCAAGACGGAGCCGATCGCCTACAGTGGGACCAAAGGTATCGGCGTAGGCGCGGCGATCCATGCGGTAGCTCATCGGATTTTCCTCTCGGCAAATCGGCAATATGTCTATGCAGTATATGGCGATTTCTGAATCGGAAGATGATCGATCTGAGCGATTGATGGAATTTAGCTTGAATCTAGCAAAGGCAAGCCATACGAGTTTGTTTACGAGTGTGGCTGCGATGACGCTTATATATTAAAAGGCAGGAGAGCGTAAAGGGCGGTACGGCATTGCCGCACCGCCCTTTACGCTAGAAATTTACTAAATTAGCAGTAGATAGTGTGATTGAGCGTGGTTCAACCTTGAACATGGGTGCTCAGGATTTTGGCTAAACTTGGAACGGCTTCTTCTACATCATTCTTCACCGATTTGCGAAGCTTGCTATAAGAGGAACGTACAACCCCATTTTTCGCTTTTTCGATCTTGGCATCTGTGATGCTGAGCAACGTATCGGCTGTCCGGGAGCGATTTTGGATCAGGTGTTGGACTGGATCGCCTGACTGCACCCCTTCATCCCACATTGGGTCAAGGGCAGCAAGGGCATCTGGCAGAAGCCGTTGGATCGCGCCTGAAATGTAGCTCGGCTCAACTCCCTTCACAACACCGTATGCGGCTTTCAGTGCAAATCCAGAAATCCCGTTTTTTGCAGCAACTTGCTCATCCATTAACCTGGTGCAATCTGCTACGAGATTGGCTTGTATCGTTTCATCGCTGATCTTATCGCTAAGTCCCATATTGATTCTTCTCAATGTCAATGTTGGTCAATGCTAGCTAACTTCTGATTATTAGCAGGCTTCAGTAAAATTCAATATTCAGGCTCTACTTTTCGACATTACTTAACAAGAGTGTAAATTTTTAGTCTTCTACAGCCATAGGGTCAGGACTGGCATATTTCTTAAGAAAATACGCTCGACAGTGGCTAGAAACAGCCCCTCAACCCCTAGCTTCTGGGGCAGCGGAACTGTCTGCTCCATCTTTAACTAAACCGCCTGCACCGTGATCGGCTGATATGATCGCAAATCAAACCGATAGCCTTCTGCAAGAATATGCAGCTTCACGCCGAACACAGTCATTGGTTGGTTACGCTGGAGCTGTCCGAGGTTGTTGTGAGTCGAAGCTGAACGATCGATTACCGTCACTGCCCCCTCACCTAGCACCCGAAATTCTCCGTCCTGCACAACGATCGCCGTATTTTCATCAATGCCGATCCCCAGCACTGCTTGATCAAGCAGCAGCGCCGCCATCAGCCGTCCTAGCCGTCCGCGTTCGGCAAAGTGTTGGTCTAGCACAACACCGCGCAAAAAGCCCATGCCGCGTTCCAGCGTTACGGTGTTGCTATGTGGACTGGTATTTGAATTTCCACGTGCAATCATGCTCTCAGACATTATCGCCGCGCCCGCGCTCGTGCCACCAATCACAATGCCCTCGGCATAGCGTTTTTCGATCGCGTCTTCCAAAATTGTGCCTTTGATTGACTCAACAATGCGCGTCTGGTCACCGCCCGTAAAAAAAATGCCAGTTGCCCGTCCGATCGCCCGAATTGCATCGATTCGGTTTGCGTCTCTGCGATCGCGGGTATCTGCCACCCGCACATCCGCAGCGCCTAACTCCTCGAATAGATCGATATAGGTGTAGCCCGCTTCTTCAGGTTCGCTGGTGGCTGCCGTCAGCACTACAATCCGGGCGCGTCTGCCCCCTGCCAACCGGATAAATTCTCGTAAGATGTGACAGTCACCATCGCGGTCTTCGGCGCCGCCAATGATGACAAGCATTCCCTTGGGGTCTGGATTGAATGAGTCCATTTGGCTAGTGGCGATCGGTTCCTAAAGAGAGACAAGGGAATTATGCGGCATCTCTGGTGATTCTGGGAAATCACTTCAGCGTTTGCAGATATTCCACGCCGCCCAACTGGGTCATCTGCTGCAAAATCCACGCCTGCCGCTGCCACACTTCCGGCGAGGGCTGCTCGACTTGATAAAGCTCTGGCGCAGGCAAAACAGCAGCCAGCAGCGCAGCCTGATCAGGCGTGAGCTGGCTAGCGGGTTGGTCAAAAAAGCGTTGGCTGGCAGCTTCTGCTCCATAGAGACGGCTGCCAAATTGAGCAATGTTTAAATAAATTTCCAGAATGCGCTGCTTTGACCACAGCAGCTCTATCAGTATGGTAAACCAAGCTTCTAGCCCCTTCCGCAGCCAGCTCCGTCCTGACCAAAGATACAAATTTTTTGCCACCTGTTGGCTAATTGTGCTGGCTCCCCGCAGGTCGCCGCCTTGCTCATGGTCTTCGATCGCTTGATTTAACGCCTCAAGATCGAACCCATGATGCGTAGGAAAGCGCTGATCTTCGGCGGCGATCGCTGCCAGCGCTATATCGGGCGAAATATTGGCGTAGTCTACCCAGCGGTAGTCGTATAGGCCAATCTGCCCGTCTGCAGCTAGCGATTGCAGCATGAAGCTAGACGTGGGTGGAGGCAGCCAGCGCCACGGTAGCACCAGCAGCACCGAGAGGACCATCGCGGCGATCGTCAAGTTCACCAGCAGCGACAGCAGCCAGCAGAAAGGAGATTTGGAACGACGAGTGCGAAACACGGGAGGGTGGGGGTAGAGTTGGCAGCGTGTTATTGATCTTAGGATCTGGTCGCTGGGATTGTGGGCATCCTTGTGTAGGTAAACTAACTAGCAGCGTATGGGAGCCGCCCTGCTCCGCGCTGGTTCTACTGGCTTAATCTTGTTACTGACTTGTACTGACTTGCCCCTATGACGTCTTCTGCCGCCGAACTTCGATCGTATGCTGATGGCTGTTTTGCTCAAGGACAGTACGCCGAGGCTGCTGCGGCTTATGAAGAGGCGATCGCCCTTGAGCCGGAAGAATCTTCCTACTGGTGGCTGGGGCTATCGCTGTTTTTGCAGGGGGAACAGGCAGATGCTCAGCTAGCCTGGATGACTCCTTTGCTAGAAGCAACGAGCGAGGAGACGGCGCGATCGCATTTGCTGAAATTTCTGCTGGAACAGGCGCAAGCCCTCAACCACGCCGGATACTATGAGGAGGCTGTGCAGCTTGGGCTAATCTGCATAGAGCTGGCTCCGGACGATCCAAACGTGCTGCTGCCTGCTGCCAACTGGATGCAGCATACAGATGACCCAAGCTGGCTGCTAGAGAGCATTGCGTTAGCAGAAACGGGCTTAGCGCGATCGTCTAGCCTGATTGATCAGGTGCTGTTTACCCATTTGAGTTTGTCGGCACTGATGTCTACCTGCGGGGAGTGGCAGCACTCTTGGAAAAGCTACCAAATTCATAAGCAGCTCCTCGCTAGCTTGGGCGCAGGAGCTGAAGTGGCTGACCGCAACCGGTTGCCCAATCTGCTGGGTATGGGCGCGTTTCTACTGTACTTTGAGGACAATCCTAAAATTAATCGACCGATTCGCAGCCAGTTTGCTGCCGTTTGCCAAGCCGAATTGCAGCAGCAAGTCGCTACTCAGCGGGGGCAGCGCTATCATCAAACCTATGCACCGCTCGGTGGCTCGGTTAATCGTCCACTCAAAATTGGCTATCTCTCTGAGTGTTTACGCCAGCATTCGATCGGCTGGTTAATTCGCTGGTTGTTGAAGTATCACGATCGTCATCGCTTTGATGTACATCTCTATTCCTTAATGCCTGCTGAAGATTGGCTCCAAAATAGTTTTAGGGCGGCGTATGGCGATCGATTCCAAACGTTGCCGCCCACTGCTGTGGAGATTGCCGATCGAATCTATCAAGATAAAATTGACATTTTGGTGGAGCTAGACAGCCTTACCAGTTTGAGTGGCTGTGGCGCAGTTGCCCTTAAGCCTGCACCCATCCAGGTCAATTGGCTGGGCTATGATGCCTCAGGAATTCCAGGCGTGGATTATTTCATCGCCGATCCTTATGTGCTGCCAGAAGCAGCGCAGTCCTATTATCAAGAGAAAATTTGGCGGCTACCGCAGACTTATATTGCCGTAGAAGGTTTTGAGGCACACACGCCCAGCTTGCGGCGCGATCAGCTAGGCATTCCAGCAGATGCGATCGCCTATCTCAGCTCCCAGAGTGGGCTAAAGCGCAACCCAGACAACGTTCGCCTACAGCTGCGGATACTGAAAGAAGTGCCCCACAGCTACTTTCTGATCAAAAGCTGGCGGGCTTCGCTAGAGCGATTAGAGTCATTCTTTGGTCAGCTTGCCGATGCTGAAGGCGTGAGTCGCGATCGGCTGTGTTTTTTGCCCGGTGTGGCTTCTGAGTTTACCCACCGCGCTAATTTAGGTCTGGCAGATGTGGTGCTGGACACCTATCCTTACAACGGCGCTACCACAACTTTGGAAGCCCTCTGGATGGGGCTGCCGATCGTCACTCGCGTCGGCGAACAGTTTGCCGCTCGCAACAGCTATACCATGATGCAGAATGTGGGTCTCTCTGAGGGCATCGCTTGGACGGATGAAGAGTACGTGGAGTGGGGGGTGCGGCTAGGTCAGGATGCAACGCTGCGGGAAGAAATTGGCTATCGGCTGAGGCGATCGCGCCATACTTCACCGCTGTGGAATGCCAAAGTCTTTACGCAGCAGATGGAAACAGCCTTTGAACAAATGTGGAAAAACCTTTCATGATTTTGGCAGTGAATATTACTTGCCCTGCCCAAACTCTAATACTATCCGCTTATGCAACCTCTGACCTCTGATGTGCTTCAATCTGTCCGCTTGGTTGCCTCTGATATGGATGGCACACTCACCCAGCAGGGTAAATTTACGCCTGCCCTGCTGCGATCGCTAGACGCTCTAGCAAAGGCTGAAATTCAAGTTCTAATTATTACTGGACGATCGGCAGGCTGGATGAGTGGCATTGCTAGCTATTTGCCTGTAATGGGGGCAATTGCCGAGAATGGCGGTGTATTTTTTCGATCGGATGCTAAGAATGGGGCGGTTCCAGAGTTCCTAGTGCCGATCGCCAACCTGTCTGCCCATCGGCAGCGTTTAGCTGCCCTATTTCACCAGCTCAAAGCCGAGTTTCCACAAATCCAGGAGTCTGCCGACAACCAGTTTCGCCTCACAGATTGGACGTATGAGGTAGCGGGACTGAGTTTGGCAGAAATTCACAGAATGCGCGATCGCTGTCTCGCGGAAGGCTGGGGTTTCACCTATAGCACGGTGCAGTGTCACTTGAAACTGATGCAGCAAGATAAAGCAATCGGCTTATCTCAGATACTTCAGCAATATTTTTCAGCGTATAAACCAGATCAAATTGTGACTGTAGGTGACAGCCCTAATGACGAAAGCTTATTTCAAAGCGATCGCTTTCCGTTATCAGTGGGAGTTGCGAACATTAAACACTATGTAGATCAAATGCAGTGCTTACCTAGATATGTTGTGAAGCGATCGGAAGCTGAAGGATTCTGTGAGTTCACAGAACAATTACTGCAATCAAGAACTAACCTGAAAAATAGTTGAGCGTATATCCTGTATATGCTCAATGTATACGCTCAATGCATCAAAACTAGGGCTACGCTAAAACGAAATCGACCTCATCTGCTCCTTTAGTTTCGCCTTTGCCGCCGGTTAGCTTTTGCCCTTCCACTTCTACGGCAAAGGGTGTACTGCCTAAGTTGATGTTGTAGTCTGTGGTTTGGTTGGTGTAGCCCACGCTGGCGATCATCTTACGACCCTCTGGGGTATAAATAAACGCTAGCATTTGGTTTTTATTCTTCTCAGTATCTCGCGCCCAAACTACCATATATTGCTTACTCTGGTAGTCAAACACCTTGGGCGGACGAGACGGAACATAGCGACCCGGATCGCCAAAGCTAACATCCAAGAACTTTTGCAGCGAGGCATCTTCCACCTTGGCATAGCTGACTTCAGCCGCTGAGGTAGGAGCTTGATCGCCTTCATTATCATCTACAGTCTTTTCTTCGCCGCGATTCTTGAAATAATCGACGGCTGCTTTTGTGCCGATCGCACCCACAGTGGCAATTCCAGCGCCAATCAGAACATTCCGTAATAGCTGGCTCATCAGTACCTCCGTAACCTTTTGCAATCAGTCCAATCTCAAAACTCTACCGAACATCCTCCAGCCCTCGATAATTCTATTAGGAAGAATTAATATTTTTGAAGGGTAGAAAAAATTGCCTGGAACCGAACTCTTAATAGATGCAGAGCAACAGAAAAAGAGCAACAGGAGAGAGGCGAAAAATGAGGGTTAGCAAGTGAAAGAGGGCGTTCGGAAGCGATCGAATAAGAGATAGTGATGAAAGGAACTCCTTTATCCCTCAATCTTCCCCATGCTCCACAATTACGATCGCCTCTTCCAAACCATTGCCGACCTAGTCTTATGTCATTCGCCCAGCGGCGTAGAAGCTGAAGTTGATCGGTTTATTCTGGATCAGTTTCAGGCGTTGGGTCTTGAGGCGTGGCTGGATGCAGCAGGGAATGCGATCGCCAAAATTCCGGGAGAAGACAGCAGTCGGGCGATCGCCATTACTGCCCACAAAGACGAGATTGGCGGAATTGTGAAGCATGTCAGGGAAGACGGGCGGGTGGAGGTGCGGAAGCTGGGGGGTGCGTTTCCGTGGGTATATGGCGAGGGCGTAGTGGATCTGTTGGGCGATCGCCAAACGATTAGCGGCATTCTCAGCTTTGGATCGCGTCATGTTTCGCATGAATCTCCCCAGAAGGTACAGCAGGAAGATACGCCGGTGCGCTGGGAAACTGCTTGGATTGAAACGAAACAAACGGAGGAGGAGCTAGAAGCTGCCGGAGTGCGACCAGGAACGCGGATGGTGGTGGGCAAGCACCGCAAACATCCGTTTCGGATGAAGGACTACATTGCCAGCTACACGCTAGACAACAAAGCCTCAATCGCCATTCTGCTGGCGCTTGCTGAAACGCTGAAGCAGCCTAGCGTGGATGTTTATCTGGTGGCATCTGCCAAAGAAGAAATCGGGGCGATCGGCGCAATGTACTTTACCCAGCGTCAGCATTTAGAGGCGCTGATTGCTCTGGAAATCTGCCCTCTCGCTCAGGAATACCCAATTGAACCGGGCGTTACCCCTGTCTTGCTCTCGCAAGATGGCTATGGATTATACGACGAAGATCTGAACTTTAAAATTCGGCAGGTTGCCGCTCAGAAATTCATTCCCTTGCAGCTAGCGACAATTAGCGGCTTTGGCAGCGATGGCTCGATCGCCATGAAGTTTGGTCATGTCCCTCGGGCAGCCTGCCTCAGCTTTCCTACCCACAATACCCACGGCTATGAAATTGCCCATTTAGGTGCGATCTCCCACTGCATTGATTTGCTCCATGCTTACTGCGAAGGCGAAATTTTGTAAGAAATCTTCAACCGTCAGCATCGATCCCCAGATTCCCTACAATGATCGATAGGGGACGATTCTTTCATCCCTCAATTTTTTATCCCTCATCCTTTTTCTCATCCCATGTCCGCAACTGTTGCCGATGTCATGACTCTCAATCCGCTTGTGGTGCAGCCCGAAACACCGCTAGCAGAAGCGATCAAAATTCTGGCAGAACGTCGTATTAGTGGTTTGCCAGTGGTGGATTCAGCAGGCAAACTCATCGGCGTTATTTCTGAGACTGACCTGATGTGGCAGGAAACGGGCGTTAAATCTCCTGCATTCATCACAATCTTGGATAGTGTGATCTTCCTGGAGAACCCTGCCAAATATGAGCAGGAGTTACACAAGGCGTTAGGTCAAACCGTGGGTGAGGTAATGACCAAAAAAAACCTTGTAACCGTTAAGCCAAGTAAAACTTTGCGCGGTGCTGCCCAGCTGATGCATGATCGCAACGTTCACCGTCTGCCGGTTGTGGATGACGCCGATCAGGTGATTGGCATTCTGACGCGTGGCGACATTATTCGCTACATGGCAGCCCACCAAGGGGAATAACACCCCCTTTAAACTCTCATCGCATTAAAACCAATGCGGCTGCGGTGGGCTGCGGCCTGCCCCTGTGCCAACCCTTAGCTTTAACTTTTTAACAAAATGAGCACTACCCCTGAATCTGTTCAAGACTTGCTGAACTCGGAAGATTTTGGCGATCGTCTCAGCGGCGTGAATCAGCTGCGGCAGCTTAATCCGGCGATCGCGTTTCAGATGATCCAGCCAATAGTGGGCGATCCCAATGTACGGGTGCGCTATGCGGCAGTTAGCCAGCTTTCGACGCTGGGGGTACAGAATTTGCCGCTGTCCTTAGAGATGCTGCGGCGTTGCCTGCTAGAAGACCCCGAGACAGACGTGCAGGCGGCAGCAGCAGATTCAATCGGGGCGCTAAAGCTGACTGAAGCGTTTGAAGATTTGCAGCGGCTTTATCACCAAACTCCAGAGTGGCTAGTGAAGTTTAGTATTGTGGCAGCGCTAGGAGAATTGGGCGATCGTCGTTCTTTTGAGCTGTTAGAAGACGCGCTCCAATCTGATGTGGAACTGGTACAAACAGCAGCGATCGGCTCTTTGGGCGAATTGAAAGACGAGAGAGCAGTTCCGCTACTGCTGCCCTTTGTCAACCATAGCGACTGGCAGATTCGCTATCGCGTTGCCCAAGCGCTGAGCCATTTTTCAACGCCAGAAGTGCGGACGGCATTAGAAACGCTGACGCAGGATGAGATGCCACCTGTGGCTCAAGAAGCGAAAGCCTATTTGGGTTTGGGGGCTTGACAGGAATATGCAGTGTACAGTTGTAACCAAAATCTGTTCACTGCTTTAACTGGCACTAGGTTTTGAGACCACCCACTCCCATCTCCTGGCTTGCCATCTTCATAAAAACTGCCTGAGCATCTTGCTCATCTGCAGCAGAGTGACAGCGTCGCTGAACGTACTGCCCGTCAGGTTGTAGCTCCCAAGTATGCCGATTGTCGGTGAGCAAAATGCTCAACACTGCTTCCAGCTCTTTTGCCAAAACTGGATCCTCAATCGGCACAACGACTTCCACTCGGCGATCGAGGTTGCGCGGCATCCAATCAGCGCTGCCAATGAAAATTTCGCTGTCGCCGTTGTTATGAAAGTAGAAGATGCGGGAGTGTTCTAGAAACCGACCCATAACACTGATAACCCGGATATTGTCGCTGATGCCTACCAATCCCGGACGCAGACAGCAAATGCCACGCACAATCAGGTCGATCTTCACGCCTGCCTGAGAGGCCTCATAGAGTGCCCGAATCATGGCTGGATCAACGAGCGCATTCATTTTCAGGACAATTCGCCCGTGCCGTTTTTTTCGGCAGTGGTGGATTTCTCGCTGGATTAAGTCGAGAAGGCGCTTACGCAAGTTGACCGGGGCAACCAGCAGTTTGTGATAAGCCTGCTGACGAGAGTAGCCCGTCAGCGAGTTGAAAAGATTGCTCAAGTCAACACCCAGCTCTTCCCGACCGCTAAATAGGCTTAGATCGGTGTAGGTGCGGGCAGTGCGATGGTTGTAGTTGCCCGTGCTGATGTGGACATATCGCCGAATATGGCTGTCTTGTGGGGTCGTGCCCTCACGCCGCACAACTAGCGTAACTTTAGTGTGAGTTTTTAGCCCCATCAAACCGTACACCACATGCACTCCAGCGCTTTCTAGCTTTCGTGCCCAGTGAATATTTGTTTCTTCATCGAACAAAGCTTTTAGCTCAATCAATACAGCAACCTGTTTACCGTTCTCAGCAGCAGCAACCAGCGCCTGAACGATAGGCGAATTGCCTGCAGTGCGATATAGCGTCATTTTGATCGCTAGCACGTCTGGATCGTTGGCAGCTTGGGTGATGAACAAATGCACTGAGCTGCTGAAGGACTGGTAGGGATGATGTACCAGTAAATCTTGACGGCGGATTGCTGCAAAAATATCTTCTGAGCCAATCGCTTTTGCGCCATTCACAGCGCTTAAGCTGGAATGTAGCCCTTTCACCTGCCGCAGCGCTGGTGGAGTAGCGGCAACCCACGGTTCATCCTTGAGGTGGGCCAGCGGCAGTGAGGCAAGCGCACTGAGGTCATTTAGGCTCATCAGCCCGTCGATCGAGTAAACATCGGCTTCGGTCAGCTCTAGCTCTCGCATGAGAGCATTCTGGGTATGCAACGGCATATCGGCTTGAACCTCTAGCCGCACTGCTACGCCACCTCGCTGCCGCTTACGCAGCTCTTGCTCGATTGCCAGCAGCAGGTCGTCGGCATCTTCTTCTTCTAGCTCCAGATCGCTATTGCGCGTCACCCGGAACAGCGAACAGTTGAGGATGATCATGCCGGGAAAGAGGGCATCCAGGTTTTGGGCGATGGCTTGCTCTAAGGGCAGCCCTACCCAATTAGTTGTGCGTCCAGACTGCTGCACCCACAGCTCTTTGGGAAACTGCACAAAGCGCGGTGAACCCTGCGGCAAACGTAAACCAGCGAACTGAGTCTTGCCAGTTGCGGTATTTTCTAGCGTTACCGCCAGATTGAGGCTGAGGTTGGCAATATGGGGAAACGGATGGCTTTGATCGACTGCCATCGGGGTCAGGACTGGGTAAATTTTCTCGTCAAAGTACTGCTGTAGATAAATACGCTGTTCGGCCGTCAGGTCAGCATAGTCCAGCAGATAAATGCCTTTAGCGGCTAGCTGCGGACGCACCTCTTGCTGGAACTGTTGGTGCAGCTCTGCCAGCATCGGACGCAGCGTTTGGGAGATCACCGTAAGCTGATCTTGGGGTAATCGTCCATCTGGGCTGGGTTGGTTAACTTGGGCAAGCACTTGTCGCTTTAGCCCTGCCACCCGCACCATAAAAAATTCATCTAGGTTGCTGCTAAAAATTCCCATTAGGCGCAGCCGCTCTAGCAGGCGGGTCCGGGAATCAATTGCTGCCCGCAAAACACGTCGATTGAACTCCAGCCAGCTCAGTTCCTGGTTGAAGTAGTACTGCGGCAAATTAAGGTTTAGTTCCTGGATAGATTCCGGAACAACTTTCTTGGGCTTAGGCATAACGAACAAAGATAGGCGACTGCACCCTCAAAAAACTTCATCTTCAATTCCCACCCACCACTCGCCCAGGTTCATTAAATCCTGATGAATATCTGCCAGCTCGCGCGCGTAGACATCTGGTGGGAGGGTGTCACGACGCTCCATTAGTTTTTTGAGGCGCAGTTGTGCCAGCAGCCAAGGCTTAGAGAGTCCGTTTGTGCTTTCAATATATTTGGCTAAATCCTGACTATCCATCATCTTGGCTGCAGAAAACTTCTAATGCAGGAGTGATTTTACCTATTTTGCACTGCTAAAGAAGCAGTGATCCGTATTCTGGCACACACTCGTATAGCAGCAACCGCTCCGAAGGAGGATGAAAAGGAGACAGACGGCTACAAAATATGTAGCCGTCTGTTAGTTTCGCACCAGAAAAGGTTTAGATACTGTTAACTACTTGTCTTGCTGGAATGAGATAAATATGCTGCTGCAGCTTTTTAGCTTACAAAGCGCTAGGCTGCTGCCAAATTTTTAGCTGCAAAATCCCAGTTGACCAAGCGATCGAGGTAGTTCTGGATGAAGTCTGGTCGCTTGTTTTGGTAATCGATGTAATAGGCGTGTTCCCAAACATCTAGCGTCAGTAAAGGCACCTGACCATGCACGAGCGGGTTCTCGGCGTTGAGAGTTTTAGTTACTTGTAGAGTCCCGTTGTCCAGTACTAGCCAAGCCCAACCGCTGCCAAACTGAGTTGCAGCCGCAGTTTTGAAGGCTTCTTTTAGCTTGTCATATCCGCCCAAGTCGCTATCGATCTTGGCAGCGAGATCGCCAGTGGGCGTACCACCTCCATCGGGGCTGAGGCTGTTCCAGAAGAAGGTGTGGTTCCAAGTCTGCGCCGCATTGTTGAAGATGCCTGTTTTGGCGGGGTCTTTGAAGGAAATTTGAATCACTTCTTCCAAAGGTTTGTCTGCCAGTTCAGTGTCTTTGACCAGGTTATTGAGGTTGGTGACGTAGGCGGCATGGTGCTTGCCATAGTGATAGGAAAAAGTTTCAGCAGACATGCCATGTGGCTCTAGTGCACCGGGATCATAAGGCAGTGGGGCTTGTTCAAATGCCATTGTGTTTCGTTCCTCTCTTGTTCGGGTCTAAATGATGCCCCTACTTGGGCAAGGCTGAGGGAATGACTGAACGCTCGATAAAACAAGCGACTCAGACGGTCTCAGCTACACACAAGTCTGAGTTCGAGTTAGCTAAGACAACACTATCGGTATTTTATACCAAAAAGCTTTAATCCAGATGTCGGGCTGCTTACGTGTGGCGGTTAATCGGGCGTGAGCGCTTCATCTAAGCTCATGATGGTTACCGTCAATTTAAGGAAACACTGCCTCGATAAATCCAGCTATCATAGCGATCGTTATCTTGGCTACAGCTATGGGCAAACAACGGTCAATTTTGGCGCTGATCCTGGTTCTGGCGATCGTGGCGATCGGCGTTTTAATAGAGGTTCCAGTCAGCCTTGGTTTGGATTTACAGGGCGGCTCTCAGCTCACGCTTCAGGTGAAAACTACTGAAACGGTTAGGGAAATCACCCCGGAAAAGCTAGAGGCTGTGAAGCGCGTTGTGGAAAACCGGATTAACGGCTTAGGCGTTTCTGAATCTGTGGTGCAAACGGTAGGAGAGAGCCAGCTTGTGGTGCAGCTACCGGGCGTTAGCGATCCGGCGCAGGCAGAACGAGTGCTGGGCGGCACAGCACAGCTTGACTTCCGCACTCAGAAAGCGGGAGCCGAAACGCAATTGCCGATCGAATTTGAAGTGCAGCGCCAGAAGGAAGCTGAGCTAGAAGCTCTGAAACAACGTCAGGCAGACTCAGCCGAAATTGACAAGAAGCAAGCCGAGCTGGATGCAAGCAGCAAAGCGATCGCTGAGCTTTTTGATAAATCGAATTTAACCGGTGACGGACTGAAGAACGCTTACGCCCAACCGCTTGGCGGCACTGCATGGGAGGTTGTGCTGATCTTTAGCGATCAAGGCGGTGAGCAGTTTGGTCAGCTGACTAAGAGCGTTGCTGGAACCGGGCGCAGCCTGGGAATTTTTCTGGACAACCGACTGTTAAGTGCTCCAACGGTGAGCGCTCAGTATGCCGAAACTGGCATTACGGGAGGGCGTGCCAGTATTACAGGCGGTTTCACTAGCCAAGAAGCTTCTGATCTCTCGGTGCAGCTGCGCGGTGGCGCATTGCCTGTGCCCGTGGAGATTGTGGAGAACCGCACGGTGGGCGCAACGCTAGGACAAGACAGCATTCAAAGCAGCATTTATGCAGGGATTCTGGGGCTAGTGCTGGTGTTGATCTTCATGGTGGTTTACTACCGCTTGCCTGGAGCGATCGCCGATATCTCGCTGATTCTCTATGCTCTGTTTACACTGGCAATTTTCAACGTGCTGGGTGTAACGCTCACCCTGCCTGGCATTGCCGGATTTATCTTAAGTATCGGTATGGCGGTGGATGCCAACGTGCTGATTTTCGAGCGTACCCGCGAAGAATTGCAGGCTGGCAAAACCTTGTATCGTTCCGTCGAATCTGGCTTTTATCGTGCCTTCTCCAGCATCCTAGACAGCAACGTGACAACGCTGATCTCCTGTGGTGCGCTATTTTGGCTGGGTACAGGCTTGGTGAAAGGATTTGCGCTAACGCTGGCGCTGGGCATCGTGGTCAGTATGTTTACTGCTTTGACCTGCAGCCGCACCTTGCTGTTGCTAACGCTCAGTTTCCCTGGTTTACGAAAGCCAAGCTGGTTTAGCCCAAATGTGCCCTCTAAACTCCCGGCGGAGAAGACATCATGAAACTACAGGTCATTCGACAGCGATCGCGCTGGTGGGCAATTTCTGTTGCCCTAATTTTGGCAGGCATTGCAGCAATGATTGTCTCTGCAGTGCAGAGTCCAATTCATGCACCGCTCAAGCCCAGCCTTGACTTTGTGGGTGGAACGCGCCTCCAGCTTGAGCTAGACTGCTCCCAAGCAGGTAATTGCGATGAGCCGATCGACCCGGCTCAGGTGCGGCAAGTCCTCTCGGATGTGGGACTAGAAGGTAGCAGCATTCAGGTTTTGGGGAAAGAACAAAATGCCCTTTCCATTCGCACTTCGGCGCTGAGCGTGGATGAGCGCACCAAGCTGCTGTCTTCATTAACCGAAAAAATTGGAGTGTTTAACTCAGAGAAAACTCAGATTGACACCGTAGGTCCAACTTTGGGACGACAGCTATTCACAGGGGGATTGGTGGCGCTGCTGGTTTCCTTTGCAGGCATCATGATCTATCTCAGCTTCCGCTTTCAGCTGGATTATGCTGTGTTTGCCGTTATTGCTTTGCTGCATGATGTGCTAATTACAGTTGGGGTCTTTGCCATGCTGGGTTTGGCGTTAGGAATCGAGGTCGATAGCTTGTTCATCGTGTCGCTGTTAACGATCGTAGGTTTCTCTGTCAACGATACGGTGGTCATTTACGACCGCATTCGTGAAACCATTCAAATGGATGGCGATCGCTCTATCAACGATATTGTGGATGATGCCGTTAACCAAACCTTGGGACGATCGATTAATACCACAATGACGACGCTCCTTCCCTTGGTGGCAATCTTTTTCCTGGGCGGCGAAACCCTCAAAAATTTTGCGCTTGCTCTGATTGTTGGCTTTGTGGCGGGAGCTTACTCCAGCATCTTTATTGCGAGTACGCTGTTGGCCTGGTGGCGGGTGCGATCGGGTCATGCGGTTCCGGCAGCAGATATGACCGTCAAAGAAGGCTAGGGAGAAAGGGGCAGTGTTGCCCCTTTTTTAATGGTTTGAATGTCTTTTGAAGGAGAATTGTTTTAGTGTGCGTGTGAAATGAACTACTCAACTGAAATCATTTGCGCTTCATCACCTGCAAATGCTCATTTTTGGCTCCTGTGTTGTGGCTACGTGTCAAATTATTTATTTCATTGCAATAATTTGCGCTTTGCCGACTTTAAACGGTAGACCGTTCTATGACTCCTAAAATCATCGTGCTTGACGACGACCCCACCGGATCGCAGACCGTGCATAGCTGTCTGCTGCTGATGCGCTGGGATATAGAAACATTGCGGCTAGGGTTGCGCGACGAGTCACCCATCTTTTTTATCCTGACCAATACAAGAGCGCTAACGCCAGAACAGGCGCTAGAAACCACCCGTGAGGTCTGCCAGAACTTGAAGCAGGCGATCGAACTGGAGCAAATTCAGGATTTCCTCATTGTTAGCCGATCGGACTCAACCCTGCGCGGTCACTATCCCATAGAGACAGATGCGATCGCCCAAGAACTTGGCTCGTTTGACGCACATTTTCTGACCCCTGCCTTCTTTGAAGGCGGACGCTTCACTAAAGACAGTGTGCATTATCTGATTGTGGATGGCACTCCCACGCCGGTGCATGAAACAGAGTTTGCCAAAGATTCTGTCTTTGCCTACCACTACAGCTATTTGCCGGACTATGTGGAAGAGAAAACGCAGGGACGAACCAAAGCCTCACAGGTGGAACGGTTTCTGCTGACAGACGTACGTTCGGGGGTGCGCGATCGCCTGCTACAGCTTCACAGCAATCAGTGCGTTGTGGTGGATGCTGAAACTCAGGACGATCTGAATCGGTTTGCCTCAGATGTTTTGGCTGTGGCAGCACAGGGCAAGCGATTTTTGTTTCGCAGTGCTGCTAGTTTGCTGACGGCGTTGGCATCCCTGCCGCCCCAGCCGATTGCTGCCGCAGATATGGCAGCCTATACCCGCAACGGCAAGGCTGGTGCGATCGTCGTGGGTTCGCATGTACAAAAGACAAGTGAACAGCTTGAAGAACTGCTGAAACTGCCGGACATTGTGGGAATTGAAATTGATGTCTCTCACCTGCTGCAAGACTCTGAGGCGCAGCGAGCAACGCTGCTTCAGCACACGTTAGACCAAGTGCGATCGGGGCATGCAGCAGGTAAAACACCTGCCCTCTACACTAGTCGTCAAGAGCTATCCTTCCCAGATGTCCAAACTCGCCAAGCTTTCGGTGCAGCCGTTTCTCGCCTACTAATGGACGTTGAGCGCGGCTTACCGTCTGATATTGGTTTTTTGATCAGCAAAGGCGGCATCACTTCCAATGACACGCTAAGTGTTGGGCTGTCGCTGACTTCTGCCCGCCTGCTGGGCCAAATTTTGCCTGGGGTTTCTGTGATTCGCACGCCCGATGACCATTTACAGTTTCCGAGGATGCCTGTGGTTTTGTTTCCAGGTAATGTAGGCGATCGCCATGCCTTGGCTGATGCTTATCTCCGGCTCAAGGGAGGTTAAATGTGCTCCTAGTGAAATCGCTACAAAACCGTAGGCAGTGGATTTTGTAGCGATCTGTACTTCGCAGCCCTGAAGTTTACGTAGACCCTAATGGCGTTAGGCTAGGTTCTGCTCCGGTTGCCCCATCTTCTCTAATACGGCGGACATTGGCCCCAAGCTGTTGCAGCTTGCCTTCTAGGTTGTCATAGCCGCGATCGAGATGATGCAGCCCTTGAATCGTAGTCATTCCATTGGCTGCCAGCGCTGCCACAACCAGCGCTGCCGAGGCGCGTAAATCAGTCGCCACCACTGGTGCCCCAGAGAGCATTGATACCCCCTGAACGATCGCAATATTCCCTTTGACGCGAATATCTGCTCCCATGCGGTTTAGCTCTGCCACGTGTCGCAGACGGTTTTCAAATAGCGTTTCGGTCACAACGCTGCTGCCCTCGCACAGTGTTAGCAGTGCCATAAACTGTGCCTGCATGTCTGTCGGGAAGCCAGGAAAGGGTAGCGTTTTAATGTCAGTTGCCTTTAGGCTCTGTGGCGGCAGAATGCGGACACAATCGGGTGCATCAATCACCACTTCTGCACCAATGTTCTTGAGCTTGGCTATTACGGGGGTTAGATGCTCCGGCACGACGGGCGCAAGGCTAATTTCTGAATGAGTAATTGCACCTGCCACCAAAAACGTTCCAGCTTCAATCCGGTCGGGAATAATGCTGTATTCAGTGGAGTGCAGGCTAGGCACACCAGAAATTACGATGCGGTTTGTTCCTGCTCCCCGGATTTGTGCCCCCATCGCTCGACAGAAGTTGGCCAAATCTGCAACTTCTGGTTCCTGTGCAGCGTTTTCAATAATCGTCTCACCTTCGGCTAGGGTTGCCGCCATCATCAGCGTTTCTGTCGCGCCAACGCTGGGTACGTCGAGATAAATTTTGGCTCCCTGAAGACGCTTTTTGCTGTCTTTCACATAGGCGTAGACCGTGCCATGCTCAAACTGCACTTCCGCACCCATTGCCTGGAGTCCACGTACATGTAGATCCACAGGTCTAGCGCCGATTGCACAACCCCCTGGTAAGGGAACTCGTGCTTCTCCGAGTCTTGCTAGCAGCGGTCCAATCACAAAAAAGCTAGCGCGCATTTGACTGACTAGTTCGTAGGGTGCTTTCGATTGCTCGACATCCCTAGCATTTACATCCAACGTATCACCTTGGCGAGTTAGCCTAATGCCGAGTGCTGCTAGAAGCTCTGACATCCGCTCAACGTCTACCATTGAGGGCACGTTGTGCAGGCGACAGTCTCCATCACAAAGCAGCGTCCCAGCCATGATCACCAAAGCCGAGTTTTTGGCACCACTGATCTTGACCTGTCCACTGAGGGAATGCCGACCCCACACCTGAAGCACAGACGACTCAGATTGGGGTAGGGAAAGAGGGCTTGATGTGCTGAGAGAGGCAGTAATGGCTGTATCCTCCAGGAAAAAAACCGTTGTTAACGAATGCCCTAGTCAAATTACTTCGCTGGCAAAATGCGTCTACTCAAAGAAGTAATTTACCAAAGTTGGTATTGATTCTACCGAAAACTTTTAGATTGTCTAGAACGATCGCCGTCGCAATTGTATTGCATACAGTCACTCCTGAAAACAATTTGCTATTGCCTATTTAAAACATTTTTTCAAAAACTAGTTGACGAATAGCACTACATCATAGATGATAGGAAATCGCGGCTAGATAATGCATTTGTGCAGTAAAGGCGGCGCAATTAAGCGGAACTGGCGGAATTGGTAGACGCGCTAGATTCAGGTTCTAGTGTCTGCAAAGACTTCCGGGTTCAAGTCCCGGGTTCCGCATCAGCCAGAGCTACTTAAGTAGCTTGTTTAGGAGTAGGGGATTGGGCGCTACCGCTCAATCCCTTAACCTTTCGCTAGCAGTTATCTACAGATTTTTGATAAATTAAAAAATCTAGATTAATCCTTTGAAATCCCTAATAGATTTATTGTTTATTGCAACAAAAACTTAATCATTGTTTGAAGAATTGCAATTTAACCCGTTGATGATCTTAATAACCGCCAGCCCAGAATGCCGACCTCGTTCCACCTCAGCTATCCCCTAGTGAACGATGTTGACTAGTGTACAAAATCCTCTCGTGAAGCAAATGCGAAAGCTGCAACGTGCCAAAGAGCGACGAGAGCAGCAGCTTTTTTTGCTAGAAGGGACCCATTTGTTGGAGGAAGCTTACGCCGTCAATCTACCCCTTGTGACAGTTTGTTGCACATCTGCTTGGCAAACCCAACATGCTGCTTTATGGGAGCAGATCAGGCAAAGAGCGCAGCGCGCCGAGTTGGTGAGCCCCGAAGTGCTAGAGGCGATCACCACTACCGTCCAGCCTGATGGAGTTGTGGCAACTGCCCAGCGTGTTAGCGTTAACCCCCCTACCGAGCAGCTCCGTCTGGGGCTTGCCTTAGAGACTCTGCAAGATCCTGGCAATTTGGGCACGGTAATTCGGACTGCAGCAGCGGCTGGAGCTGATGGGCTGTGGCTGAGTGCCGATAGCGTAGACCTAGATCATCCCAAAGTGCTGCGGGCTTCCGCTGGACAATGGTTCCGCCTGCCAATGGGTGTCAGCACTGATTTGCGATCGCAGGTGCAGCAGTTTCGCCAGCAGGGGGTTCAGGTAGTGGCAACCTTGCTCAGTGCCACCCAGACCTATTGGCAAGCCGACCTCACCCAGCCCACGCTGATTTTGTTAGGCAACGAGGGAGCGGGGCTGTCGGCAGAACTGGCAGAACTGGCGGACTTGGCAGTCAAGATTCCTTTGGCGGCGGGGGTCGAATCTTTGAATGTGGCAATCGCTGCAGCGTTAATTCTCTACGAAGCACAGCGACAGCGAGCTGAAGCAATAGGTCAGAAACAATAGTCCAATAGTTACGACGACAATCTTTCCAGTGGAGTATCCAGCATCCAGCCAGTAACCCTTATCATCAAGAAGCTCTCTGAGGACGCGCCGCATGGATTTATTTGGAGAATCGCTGTCAACAATGACGCTGCTGTTTCTCTTGTTGGCATTAGGTCTGGCGCTTACCTTCGAATTTGTCAATGGCTTTCACGATACTGCAAATGCTGTTGCCACGGTTATATATACACAGACGCTACAGCCCACCATTGCGGTCATCTGGTCAGGCATTTGGAACTTGGTTGGGGTGCTGACATCAAGTGGCGCGGTTGCCTTCAGCGTCCTTGCCTTACTGCCTGCGGAACTGGTGCTTAATGTTAGCTCTGGAGCTGGGTTCGCAATGGTGTTTTCGCTGTTGGTTTCAGCGATTCTTTGGAATTTGGGAACCTGGTATTTAGGGTTGCCTGCTTCCAGTTCGCATACATTAATAGGCTCCATCTTGGGTGTTGGATTAGCAAACTCTCTGCTAACTAGTGGGCAAGAATTTGGTGCAGGGGTAAATTGGGCGAAAGCCGAAGATGTGTTTGTTTCGCTGCTGGCATCCCCAGCGATCGGCTTCTGTGGTGCGGCGCTGCTGCTGCTGCTGCTCAAGGGAGTTTTGCCTAAACCGGAGCTATACAGCGCTCCTGAAGACGAACAGCCTCCACCATGGTGGATTCGGGTGCTGCTGATTCTTACTTGTACAGGCGTTAGCTTTGCTCACGGTTCCAACGATGGGCAGAAGGGCATGGGGTTAATTCTGTTGATCCTAATTGGCATCCTGCCCGGTCTGTTTGCGGTTAACCTCAATGCAGATACCGCTACAATCGAGCAAATCCTTGCTTCTTCGCAAAGGGCAGCGATCGTTCTTGAGCAGCAGAATGCTGACCCTCCTTTGTCAGGACAAGCCGCCGCTGAAGAGCTTTCTGCCTACCTCAAACCCAATGGAACTCTAAGCGATCACACGCTCCCAGCATTAGCAGGCATGAACTTGATGATTCGCGATCGGCTAGCAAGCACCGCTGATCTCAAGACGCTCTCTAAAGCTGAAAAAATGGCGCTCCGCAACGAAATCTATCTTGCGGCAGCGACGATCGGAAAACTTGATGAGGTTAATATTTTTGCAGGCGAAGCTGAGAATCAGTTGCTTAAATTTCGTACCCAGCTCGATCGCCTTACCCAGTTCATTCCGCTTTGGGTGAAAGTTGCCGTTGCTGTTGCCCTGGGTCTTGGAACAACAATTGGCTGGAAGCGCATTGTAACAACGGTTGGCGAAAAGATTGGTAAAGATCCGCTCAGCTATGCTCAAGGGGCATCGGCGGAAGTAGTCGCAATGGGAACGATTCTGGCTGCTGATGTTTTTGGTTTGCCCGTTAGCACAACCCATGTTCTGTCTTCGGGTGTAGCAGGCACAATGGCAGCAAATCATTCTGGGCTGCAGCTCAATACTTTACGTAATCTGCTGACAGCTTGGCTACTAACACTGCCAGTTTGTATCCTGCTGAGCGCAGCAATTTTTAGAGTAAGCCTATTTATCTGGGCGAATTCGCTGGGGCTATCTTAAACCTGTAGCGATCTCCGGTTGCTGCTGCCTATCCGCTTAGAAGCTGCACGAAGCTTGCAAGCTATAACCGTCGCCACAGCGTTAGAACAGAGATGCTTTAAGGCTGTCTAAGGCTGTAAGCGTATGAGAACAGCGATGTAACGCTTCGTTAGTCCAAGGTAGGGGTTGGGCACTCTATCGAGGAAGGCTTGCCAGCTATGGTTGGCCGAACTGGTTCGTCCGTAAGGCTGCTCATATGCCCAACCCACTGATTTCTGCCATCATCTGCACGCACAACCGAGAAAAATACTTGGGTGCGGCGATCGACAGTCTGCTTGCTCAGGAATTTGCGGACGAATTTGAAGTGATTGTGATCGATAATGCATCGAGTGATCAGACTCCTCAAATTGTTAAAGATCGCTTGTCCAATCCTCGTTTGCGCTATGTCTATGAACCCACAGTCGGGCTGTCTATTGCTCGCAATACGGGTGCAAACGTCGCACATGGTGCTGTCCTGGCTTATCTTGATGACGACGCAATCGCCAGCTCCGAATGGTTGCAGGTGCTATATCATGCCTACCAACAGAACGCAAAGTTAGCGATTGCAGGTGGCAAAGTAACACTACTGTGGCTCGACGGTTTACAGCCGCCGCGCTGGTTGTCCGCTGGGCTGTCAGGTAACTTGGGCGCATATGATTTGGGAACACAAGTAGTTTCCATTACTCAGCCCGGACTCACGCCTAGGGGTTTAAACTACTCCATTCGTCGAGAATTTTTAGAGCAAGTAGGCGGTTTCGATCGTCACCTTGGGCGTGTTGGAAAAACACTTCTGTCAAACGAAGAACTGCACATGACGGAACTCGCCCTAGCAAACGGCTGGCAAGTTGCGTATCTCCCTGATGCCCTAGTTGCCCATACTGTTGCCCCTGAACGTATAAACCCAAGCTGGTTTCTCGAGCGGGGTTGGTGGCAAGGAATCAGCGAATGCTACCGCGAACAGCTAGCCGGACGCGCTGGACTCAAACAACTCGCGCGCGGCAGTGAGCGTCTGCTGCGTGGACTCTGGCGATCGCTCAAGTTTTTCCATGATCCTGCTCAACGCTTTGATAGCTTTGCTTATGCCTATGGGCAAGTCGGATATTTGAAAGCTGCTGTGTGGGGAATAGTGACGGGAAAGATAAGGGACGAGCGGTGAAAATGTCAGTTTTCATTTGCGTCGCTCAAAATTTCGGTTTTCAAGTTTTATCCCAAACTCTCCATCTATCTCATAACCTGCTTTATCTTCTCCATTTCTATGAATAAACTTCCTATCTCCGTTCTCATTCCTGCTAAAAACGAGCAGGAGAATCTGCCTGCTTGTCTTGCAAGCGTGGCTAACGCTGATGAAATTTTTGTGGTGGATTCGCAGAGCAGCGATCGCTCTGTGGAAATTGCAGAAGCCTTTGGGGCGAAGGTGGTACAGTTTCAGTTCAACGGACGTTGGCCCAAAAAGAAGAACTGGTCATTGGAGAATTTGCCGTTTCAAAATGAATGGGTCTTGATTGTTGATTGCGATGAACGAATTACATCAGAACTTTGGAATGAGATTGCGATTGCTATTCAAAATCCTGCCTATGATGGCTACTATCTTAATCGACGTGTGTTTTTCTTAGGACAATGGATTCGCTACGGTGGCAAGTATCCGGACTGGAATCTGCGTCTGTTCCGTCATACTAAGGGACGCTACGAAAACCTCAGTACTGAAGAAATTCCTAATACAGGTGACAATGAAGTGCATGAACATGTCGTACTGAAGGGAGAAGTAGGTTACCTCAAACATGATATGGAACATATTGATTTTCGGGATATGTTCCATTGGCTAGAGCGCCACAATCGTTACTCTAACTGGGAAGCGCGAGTCTACTACAACTTGCTTACAGGGATGGGGGAGGATGGAACGATCGGTGCGAGCCTGTTTGGTGATTCTGTGCAGCGCAAGCGATTTCTAAAGAGAATTTGGGTGCATCTTCCGTTTAAGCCATTCTTGCGGTTTTTCCTGTCATACATTTTGCGGCTAGGTTTCCTAGATGGTAAAGCAGGCTATATTTATGCTCGTCTGTTGAGCCAGTATGAATATCAGATCGGCATCAAGCTATACGAACTTCGGTATGGCGGGCGGCTTAATCAGGTAACTAAATCGGAACCCGTTGTTTCAATTCAGTCTATTCAACAGCTAGAAAGTTAGTAATCTTCATGGTCTCATTTACGCATTGCTCAGTATCTAATGAAGGCATCTCTATTGATCAAAATAGCTTTTCGGTTAATCCACAAGCTGATTCTTTAGTTGATTTACGCTGCTATAATCAATCAAAATTTGATCGCGGTCGTTCTACAAGTGTTATCTTGCTCTGGTGGCTGGTACAGGCGATCGTCTTTCCGCTCACGCCTCATTTTATGAATGCCGTAAGAGCAGCGTTACTGCGATTGTTTGGTGCTCGAATTGGTAGAGGCGTGGTTATCCGTCCTACAGCTCGTTTTACCTACCCCTGGAAAGTGACAATCGGTGATTACAGCTGGATCGGTGATGATGTCGTGATGTATAGTCTCGATCGCATTACTATTGGTGATCATTGCGTCATTTCTCAGAAGAGCTATGTTTGTACGGGTAGCCACAGCATTCATGATCCAGCCTTCGGACTAAAGACGGCTGCAGTTGTGATCGGCAATGGGGCGTGGGTGGCAAGCAACTGCTTCATTGCGCCCGGAACGCAGATTGGAGCGAATGCAGTGATAGGTGCTTGCAGTGCGGTGTTCAGAGACATGCCGAATCAACATGTATGTTGGGGTAATCCTTGCTGTCCTCGGCGGCTCCGAGAAATGCACTAAGGATCGTTAATGAAAAATTTCTATTGGAAACAGCGCTAACAACCAAACAGCATTACACTCAAACAGCATTGCACAGTACGAAAAAGTACGGATAGAGCATTGACGTCTACCATTAATAGCTACTCCCGATCTAGTGTATTCAAGGATACTTATTTGCGTAGAAGCCAGTAATGATGGGAATCAGTTCGAGTTGTACCAAGTGAAAATTTGATCGCTACAGAGCGGAACTGCACCGTGAACTGTGGTTCACCCACATGCATTTATCGCATCTAAAACCAAACTAGTATTACAGCAGTAGAGAGGCTGCACCTACTATGTCAACCGAAGTGGTCACACCTCCTAAAATGACCCGCTATTTGCTGTCATTGCATGAGCAACAGGCAACTGGCGAACTTGTCATCACCCATGGCAGGCATGCTTCTCTACAGTGGCGGCTGTTTTTCTCCTGGGGGCGGTTGGTTTATGCTACCGGTGGAGTTCATCCGGTGCGACGGTGGTATCGCGCGTTCAAATATCATGCTGCTGAGCAATTTTCGATCGACTGGCTAATTAGAGCACAGGCTGCAGCCGAGCTTTGGGAAGTAGATTTGCTGAATCAAGCGCTTGAACAAGACGAAATTAGCACAGCTCAATTTAAGGCAATCGTTCAAGCAATTGTGTACGAAACCATGTTTGCTGTAGTGGGGCAAAAGTTTGTCCACTTTCAATGGAATGCAGGAAAACGAATCCCTCAGCAAACTGTCCTGCTTGCTATTTCGCAAACCTTGCGAGAGGCGCATCATCTGCGTGAACAATGGCGCAACTTGGGGTTAGGATTTCTACAAGAGTTTCTTTATCAGTTTTCGCCAGACTTGGCTCCAGTCCTGCGTCGCCCCTACTCGAATTCTGTTCCAGACTCAACTAAGAGCTTGCTTCAGCTAATGCGAGGGCAGCTTACGTTCTGGGATATTGCGATGGAATTACAGCAATCGCTGCCACATATCCTGCAATCACTGGCTCCGCTGATTCGTCAAGGGATTGTAGAACTACGTGAGATTGCCGATCTGCCTTCGCCTTATCCACCGATCGCAGCAACTCCCTTGATTCCCAGGAAGGCGCTAATTGGCTGCGTTGATGACAATCCGCTGACAATTAGCGCAATCAATCATCTCTTGCGACCCCATGGCTATGAAGTTTTGGGAATTTTTGATCCACTGGAGGGGCTTGCTACACTGCTAGCGCAAAAGCCCGATCTGATTTTGCTCGACCCAATTATGCCTGACACCAATGGCTATGAATACTGTGCGCTGCTCCGAAAATCGCCCGAGTTTCACAATACGCCGATTGTGATACTGACTCGACAGGACAGCAAGGTTGATCGCATCCGGGCAAAGTTAGCGGGCGCATCAGAATTTCTGGTTAAGCCGTTAGAGCCTGCTCAGGTTTTGCATGTTGTGCAGCAACATTTAAAGGAATCCTCTGAACCCTATCCAAATCCAACTGACTGGGCGGTAGTGCAATGACCCGCTATCTACTCCCCCAATTGCGTCTGGCACAAGTTTTGACATAGCTCCCGAAAATGGTCACCCCGTTGCTCAAAGTTTTGGTACTGGTCGAAGCTGGCGCAAGCTGGCGAGAGTAATACTACCTTTGCTGCAAGCTGTTCTGCCAGTTCTGCCCCTCTCACTACGGCTCGTTCCATCGTTTCAACTGCCTCAACTGCTGGGTAGCTTATTTCTGCCAAACGTTGAGCAAAGAGGGGAGCCGCAGCGCCAATCAGCAACACGCTGGCGGCTTTGACTTGAATGGTTTGCAGCCAACCCGTATCATCTCCAGCTTTGGCTTCGCCGCCTGCAATTAGAACGACTGGGGACTCAACCGAAGCTAAACCGACCTGTGCTGCATCATAGTTGGTGGCTTTGCTGTCATTGATGAATTGGATGCCGCGCCAAGTGCAAATATGTTCGAGGCGGTGAGGCACGCCCGGAAACGTAGCAATAGCCTGGGCGATCGCTTCTTCTTCAATGCCAGCGAGCCGCGCTGCCAAAACTGCCATCAGCAAATTTTGTTGATTGTGTGCCCCCACCATCCGCAGGGCTGAAGCAGACGTGATTGGCTGACCTAAGGCGATTACCCAACCCTCTTCAATGTAAGCACCGCGATCTGGCTTGCTGCGTAGAGCTGCTTTGCCAGTCACGCTTGTCCAATACGCGTTCTGCCACTGGTCGGCAACGCTGCACAGATAGGGGTCATCTCCGTTCAAAATTTGAAATTCTGACTGCTTCAGCAGATGCGCCTTAATGTTGCAGTAATTTTCTAGGGTTTTGTGACGGCTGAGGTGATCGGGGGTGAAGGTTGTCCAGATGCCGATTTGAGGAGCGATCGAAGCAGATGCCTCAATTTGGTAGCTGCTGAGCTCGGCGATAACCCAGTTGAGCGGAGAGGAGGAATAGAGCGTATTGAGGGCAAGTTCGCAGGCAGCATAGCCAATGTTGCCACAAGCGGGGGCATGTAGCCCAGCAGCCTGGAAGATGGCAGCAGTTAGGGCGGTGGTGGTAGTTTTACCGTTGGTTCCGGTGATGCCCACCCAGGGATAGGACTGGAGCGATCGCCAAGCTAACTCCATTTCACCGATCGTCTCAATGCCCAGCGCTCTAGCTTCTACTAAAGCCGGCAAATCCCAAGGAACGCCAGGACTAACAATGATTAGATCCATCTGGGTGGGATCTGGCTGAAGCCGGTAGCCTAGCTGCACCGAGAGGCGATCGGCTTCGAGCTGTTGTTTGAGCTGCTGGAGCATTTCAGAGGTTCCAGAATCAGTCGCAGTGACCTGGCAACCCTGTTGATGCAGCAATTGGGCAGCTGCTATGCCCGATCGCCCTAATCCAATTACATAAACTTTTCGCATCACTCACCGTTCAGCTGTCCGGCTGACTGTCTCCCTAAAGCAGATTCATCTTATCGCACTCGAAAAACATTAATCGTTGCATTGCGTCTACACAGGACTGAAAGTTTACTTCTGTAAAGAAGTAAGTTCTTTGAAAACTTTGTATCATAAAGCACAAAATTATTTCCCCAAAATTGGTGGAATCAATCAAGCAATAGATTTTGTGGACTTGACCCCATCAACTTCTAGCTGTAGTGGAGCTTGGTAAAGCCTACAACCGTAATACTGCGACTTTGCGCTGAGTTAACACTCCTCTAGCAATTGCTACATCTTCCTAGAGAAATTACTTAGATTGCGGTATTATTTAGCACATAACTACCAGCCTTAAATCTTACTGGAATCACGAACGTGTTGAAAAAAGTTCTCCTAACTTTACTGCTTGCTTTGTTTATATTTGGCGGTCCTTTAGCGAGTGCAGCTTGGGCACAAGACGCAAATGCCAGCCCGTTGGATGGCGGTGACACCGGGTATATGCTGATTTGCTCAGCTTTGGTTTTGCTAATGACACCAGGGCTGGCATTTTTCTATGGCGGTTTGGTGAAATCGCGCAACGTCCTCAACACTATGATGATGAGTTTGGTGTTGATGGGGATTGTGGGTGTAACTTGGGTGCTATGGGGTTACAGCCTTGCATTCGCACCTACGTCAGTTACTCCAGGTGGCGATCCCGCTTTTACGGCTAACCCATTCATCGGAAGTTTAAGCTGGCTATTTTTGAATGGCGTTGAAGCAGGAGCGCCTGACCCGGTAGGTTATGCTCCAACGATTCCGCACCAGGTTTTTATGGTCTACCAGATGATGTTTGCCATCATCACACCCGCGCTGATTTCTGGTGCGATCGTCGAGAGGATGAGCTTCAAAGCATATTTTTGGTTTGTCCTGCTTTGGTCTACGCTGATCTATGCACCGCTAGCTCACTGGGTCTGGGGTAAAGGGTTTATCGGCATTGGCATTGGCTCACTGGATTTTGCCGGTGGAACGGTAGTGCACATTAGCTCTGGTGTTTCTGCGGTTGTGGCAGCTTGGATGCTAGGCGCTCGCAAGTCTTACCCGGCTCGTCCGACTATTCCTCACAATGTTCCCTTTGTTCTGCTCGGCATTGGCATCCTCTGGTTTGGATGGTTTGGCTTCAATGCTGGAAGTGCTTTGGCGTCGAGTGGTTCGCTGGCAACGGTGGCGTTTGTGGCAACAACGGTCGCCCCTGCGGCGGCTGGTTTAACCTGGTTAGTCCTAGAGTGGGTGCTGCGCGGTAAGCCAACTGCGATCGGGATCGCCAGTGGTTTTCTAGCGGGTCTGGTCGGCATTACGCCCGCCGCTGGCTTTGTAACACCGATCGCTGCAATCCTGATTGGCTCTATTACGTCAGTGGCCTGCTTCTTTGCGGTGAGCCTGCGGGCCAAGCTTCAGTTTGATGATTCACTCGATACCTTTCCAATCCACGGCACAGGCGGTACCATTGGTGCGCTTTTGACGGGTATATTCTGTTCGAAAGCTGTCAATGAGTTTGGCGACGATGGCTTGCTGTATGGTAATCCTGGTCAAGTTTGGGAGCAATTTTTGGGTGTACTTGTCACCTATATCTTTGCGGCAGTTGGTACGTTTGTGATTATTAAGGTCTTAAGCCTGTTCATGGAAATGCGCGTAAAGCCCACAGTGGAAGATCAGGGCTTGGATGTCAGTGAGCATGGTGAGGAAGGTTATGGCGAGGAGTTTGTAGGTGGGATGACCTTGATAGATGATTCTGTACCACAGTCTTAAAGTTTGGCTGTTTGGCTGTACCTATTACACCTAAAACCAACAAAACAGGGGTAAAGATCGCCCCTGTTTTGTTTTGCCGCTACTCCTTCACGATTGCCCCAAAGTCAGCTAAGACCCGAGCATGATTGCGCAGCAGTCCTAATAAATTTAAGCGATTGCGGCGAATCTCAGGGTCTTTGTCCATCACCAAGACGCTCTGCTCTCCGTCGAAGAAGCTACTAACGGTGGGTGCGATGTTTGCCAGCGCATTGACTAGCTTTTGATAATCACGATTCGTTTGGGCAGACTGCGTTTCTGGAACCAACTGCACTAATGCCTCATAAAAGGCTGGTTCTGAGGGTTGCTGAAATAGGGCAGGACGAACCAGCGCCACCGGATCGAGCTGAAGGGTATCTAGATCGCCTTGGGCAGCAAGCCGAGAAGCCCGGTTAACGGTGGGATAGATAGTGTCTAGTTTGCCGCTTTGCCGCAGAGCCTGTAGAAATTGGGCACGCTCACGCACGTCTAACAGGCTTTCTAGAGCGCGATCGGCATACTCTGGGTCGTTTTCGCCCAACACTGCATTTACCAAGTCATAATCGATCTCTCGGTCTTCTTGCAGCAGCGTCCTAATTCGCTGCAGGAAAAAGTCGCGCAGTTGCTCGGTGAGCGTTGTCACTTTGGCAGCAGCATTAGGATAAGTTGCCACAAAGTCATTAATAATTTGTTCTAGCAGCTGATTTAGATTGAGCGCTAAATTAGCAGACCACGCGATATTCAAGACGGCATTTGCCGCTCGGCGCAATGCAAACGGATCAGAAGATCCGCTCGGCAGCATTTCCAGGCTAAAAATGCTGACCAGCGTATCCAGGCGATCGGCAAGCCCAACAACCTGCCCTGCTAGCGTTTGGGGTAGCTGGTCGCCTGCACCGCGCGGCAGATAATGCTCCACGATTGCAGTGGCAACGGCTGCAGACTCGCCGCTGCTGAGGGCATATTTCTGTCCCATGGTGCCTTGCAATTCTGGAAACTCACCGACCATTTGCGTTACCAAATCTGCTTTGCAAAGCAGCGCTGCCCGTTGAATAATGTGGCGGTCTGCTGTGCTGAGTTGAAGCTGATCGGCAATTCGATCGGCGATCTTAACAATTCGATCCACCTTTGCTCGCACTGAACCAAGGTCTTCCTGGAACGTTACCTTTTCTAGCTGAGGCAAATAGCTTTCAAGCGGCTGCTTGCGATCCACCTCGAAGAAGTACCTGCCGTCAGAGAGCCGCGCCCGAATCACTCGCGCATTGCCTGCTGCAATGATGTTTGCCTTGACAGGATCGCCGTTGGAGATCGTGACAAAGTAAGGCAATAGCTCAGTGGAGCCTGGAGATTTGACAATTGGGAAATAGCGCTGATGGCTTTCCATTTCCATCACAATTACCTCAGCAGGCAGTTCCAGAAATGCCGGATCAAACTTGCCAACCACGGCAGAGGGAAACTCTACCAAATCTCGAACTTCCCGCAGCAAATCCGGCGCAACTACAGCAACCCCGCCAACGCTTTGAGCGGCAGCCTGTGCCTGCTGCTCAATCTGCGCTTGCCGAATTGCCGGGTCAGCCTCAACCGCTGCTGCTTTCACGCAAGCCAAATATTCAGCGGCAGCAGGAATGGCGATCGGTTCTGGGTGTAGGATGCGGTGTCCCTGAGTGAAACGATCGCTCGTACAGCTTTCGGAGCCATTTATTAGCGTGAGCGGCAGCACTGCCTCATCCAATAGCGCAACCAACCAGCGAATTGGGCGTGGAAAGCGCAGATCACCATCGCCCCAGCGCATAAACCGCTTGCCTTCCAGTCCTGTAATCCACTGGGGTACAAGTTCAGTGAGAATATCAGCAGTTGAACGACCCGGAATTTTCTGCTGAACAAAGACAAATTCGCCTTTGTCGGTCGAGCGCACTTCTAAGGCGCTCAGGTCAACTCCTCGCGATCGAGCAAATCCTTCGGCAGCTTTGGTCGGCTTGCCGTCTTTGAAGGCAGACTGCACAGACGGACCTTTCACCTCTTCTTCGCGATCGGGTTGCTGAGCAGGTAAACCTTTGAGCAAAACAGCCAGCCGTCTGGGTGTGCCATACACTTCTACAGATTCAGGGGATAGAAAACTTGCTTTTAGGCTAGTGGGGATGCTCGATCGCCACTGCTCTAGCGCCCCCTCCACAAAGCTGGCGGGCAGCTCTTCGGTTCCAACTTCCAGTAAAAACGTCACCATAGCCAACAGCAAATTCCCTATGACGGTACAGCAAGCAAAGGGCAGGACGATACGTACCAGCCAATTTCACTAGTTTACAGCGTTCTTTTTATGCCTGTAGCAGTTAGATTCGGTTATTTGTTTGGATAATTGTGAATCCGTAATTTCTGCGTTGAGGGGATCAAGTGGGCGGCAGTAGAGTGGCGATTGGGGATTAAAGGATCGCACTAGCCGTTTGAAACTATAAAAGGCAGGAAGCTCCCTGGATCTAAGACCCTAGCCCTAAAAAATTGCTTTACGTAGTCTTCACTGGAAAGTAGTGTAAAAAACTACAGAGAATTGGTCATAACTAGAAGAGTAGCCGCTACTAACCTTGCTCCAAGATTGCTTCTGTTTAATACCAATTTAATTACCCATCGCTTTTGCTATTGCTCGCCTCTTCATCAGCCTTTTTCAGTTATGAGTAACCAAAAATCAATGATTCCGTTCGTTGACCTAGCGCTTCAGCACCAGCCAATTCAGGCTCAGCTAGAACAAGCAATGCAAGATGTGATTCAGCAGGGCGATTATGTCTTGGGACAGGCGCTTCAGGAGTTTGAACAGGCATTTGCTCAAGCTTGTGGCACAAACTATGGCATCGGGGTTGCTTCTGGAACAGATGCGATCGCTCTAGGGCTGCAAGCCTGTGGCGTTGGCACTGGCGATGAGGTAATTCTGCCTGCCAATACCTTTGTGGCAACACTAATTGGTGTACTGCGAACGGGGGCGGCTCCAGTGCTGGTCGATTGCGATCCCAAAACAGCCCTAATCGATTTGGTAGCTGCCGAAAAAGCAATTACTTCCCGCACCCGTGCTCTGATTCCAGTGCATCTCTATGGGCAGATGGTGTCGCCATACCAGTTGCTTGATCTGGCTAGCACCTATGATTTGTTGATCTTTGAAGATGCCGCACAGGCGCATTTGGCAGAGCGTGAAGGCTATCGAGCGGGTTCCGTAGGGATAGCAGCAGCATTCAGCTTCTACCCCAGCAAAAACTTGGGCGCATTTGGCGACGGTGGGATGCTGGTGACCAAAGAAGAAATTGTGGCGCAGACAATGCGCTCGCTCCGCAACTATGGGGCAATCCGCAAATATTTCCACACCGACTACGGCACAAACAGCCGCTTGGATACACTGCAAGCCGCCGTACTGAAAACAAAGCTACCTCACTTGCCGCAGTGGAATGCCAATCGCAACCAGATCGCCCGTCAGTATGATGAACTGCTGAAGCCGCTGGCAGACTATGGCATCTTGCCGATCGAAAATCACAGCAACGAAGGACACGTCTACCACCTTTATGTTGTTCGCATTACGGGGACTTGCCCGCTCGATCGGACTGATCTCCAAGCTGAATTAGCGAATTTGGGCATCCAAACTGGAATTCACTATCCAATTCCTTGCCATTTGCAGCCTGCCTTTCAACAGTTAGGCTATTCCTCCGGGGCAGTTCCCCATGCAGAGCGGCTGAGCCAGGAAATTCTGTCGCTACCCCTATATCCTGGCTTGAGTCATAGCAATGTACGGCAGGTGGTTTCGGCGCTAAAAACGCTGGTGGGCTGTCCGCAGGAAGCAGCTATTACGCAGCCGCAACCCGTGGAAGTACCGCTGACGGTGAACTAGTTCAGCAGCTTCAGTTTCTGCAGCCTTTTGCAAGCGTAGTTTTATAGCGCTACACGCCTAGATTAAAATTTTTTAGTGTAAAAGCCCCGCCACGCGGGGCTTTTACACTAAAAATTGTCCTAAGGTATGCGCGTAGCGCTATACTGACTGAACTTGTGATACTGCGCGAATTGTTTAGATAGGCAGAATGAGACTTTCAAGGAAAAATTAATTCTATTAAAGAGCAGAGCTATCGCTATACTTTTCGGGAACCTTAGGATTGCAAATTCACCGCGTCCTGAGAGCCATGACTGGACAACTGAGCCGTAGGCTGCCCTTCGTCCGCCAACTTCCGGAAATTGGTATCTGTGGTTTAATGCTCCTGCTGTATGTACCACTGCTGCTGCACTGGGTAGTTGGCTGGCTTTACAAAAGCATCAGCATTGAACATGAATATTTCAGCCACGGCTTGTTGGGCTTGCCATTTGCTGCCTACCTCTGCTGGAGTAAGCGCGATCGCTGGCAGCGGCTTCCTTCCGAAGCTAATCCTGCTCGTCAAACGCTGGGGCTTTCGCTGCTAATCCTGGGGGTCTGTTGTTATCTCAGCAACACGACCGACCTGCTCAATCTCTCACTGCCCGTTCTGTTAACGGGACTCTGCATTTGGTTTAAAGGGTTTCCGGGGCTGCGGCTGCAAGCGTTTCCCCTGCTGCTCTTGCTGCTTGCCACACCCAACGAAATTCCATACTTGCTGACTCCCCACACCTTACCGCTTCAGCACTTCATTGCGGGAACAGCAGGATTTATTTTGGTACAGATGGGTTTAGACGTGCGGGTCGATCAAATTTACCTGTTTGTGAACGATCGCATAGTGGAGGTTGCACCTTACTGTGCTGGATTAAAAATGCTGTTTACCAGCCTTTATCTAGGCTTAATCATGCTGTACTGGACAGGAGCATGGCGTTCGCGCTCGAAGGTGGTTGTGTTTTATCTCGGTATTGTGGCGATTAGTGTGGCTGCCAACGTCCTTCGCAACACCTTGCTCACCTATTTTCACAGTACACAGCAGGATCAGGCATTTCATTGGCTGCATGATGGCTGGGGCGGCGATCTCTACTCAACCTGCATGTTGGGTGTACTGGTCCTTCTGCTTCAGGGGATCGAGCGATGGTTTGAGTTACCCATCGATGAAGGATTTGATGAGATTGAGCCACAACACGACTAAAGCAAAATTTATTCAGCCAAGCTTTATGAGCAATTTACCTCTCTTTTGTTTCCCCAACGCTCGACTTCCCCGGTACAAGCTGTTGATTGTCCTGGTACTGCTGACGATTGCCACTGCCAGCGCTGTGCCTCTCTACATGGCGGGCAACTGGACACTAAATAAAGTACCAGAATTAGGCAATATTCAAGCGTTGCGCTCGCTGCAAAGAACAGGCTTAACGCTACCTGGATGGGAAACATTGGAGCAAGAAACGGTAGAGATCGGTGGACATAAATGGTCGGTGCAATCTATTGCACCTAGTGCTGCGTCCACTGCCGCAGTTCCCAAACCCGCAGCTCCCAAACTCACTGCTTTGTTGATGCTGCGTCCCCAAACCTGGCATCGAGACTTGCCACAGGTCGATTGGATGGATCTTAGCGGGGCGCAGAGCTGGACAGAAGATGACAGTCGTCCACTTCAGCTTTCGATCGTCACCGATGCAAAAGAGCCAGTGCAGGTTAACGCCCGATTTTTGCGCGGCTGGACGAACGAACAAGCCTACGCTGTGCTGCAGTGGTATGCCTGGAAAGACGGCGGCAGTGCAGTTCCGGGCGATTGGTTTTGGGCAGAGCAGCGATCGCAATTGCGCGATCGACAGCACTTGAGCTGGGTAGGGGTGAGTCTATTGCTGCCGATACAGCCGCTGGATGAGATCGAGTCCGTGCAGCCTCAGATTGAAGCGCTGGGAAGGCTGGTTCAGTCTAGTTTAGCCAACAGCTTCCTCAGCTAGAGGCAAGCTGCAAGGTGCGTCAGTGAAATTGGTCATCCACAAAAAATCAGGGTTATTGCCGCTCAACAGTTTACTTGTCACAGCTATATCCTGCAAAAATCTAATGATTCTGCGTCGTCACCTTATTCTTCGGCTTGTGCCCGCTGCCTTATTTCTGTACGGTGCAGAGATGACTGCGTTCCCGGCGATCGCCTTCAGTCAAGTGCTAGCTGAGCCTAATGCGCCTGTTGTGCCCACCCGCCAGCTTCTGGAAGATGCCCGCCAGCGCCTGATTGATCGAGGCGAGCTGGTTAACCCTGATGCCTCGCCGGATGCACCCGCTCAAGCTTCAAACAGCGAAGAAGACTTCGATAGCTATCGCTTGGATGCGGGCGATACCCTTTTTGTGAATGTCTTGCGCTTTCCCGATCTTTCATTTCAAGGAACGCTGGATCTAGAAGGGAATCTGCTGCTGCCGCTGGCAGGTGCACTCAACCTGCGGGGACTAACGCCCAATCAGGCAAAAGGCGAAATTCAGGCGGCATTCAATCGCTACGTTGTGAATCCGCAGGTTGATGTGATTCTGGTCGCTCAGCGATCTGTGCAGGTGACCATTCTGGGCGAGATCGTTCGACCCGGACTCTATCCCTTGCCAGCTCCCCAGCTTTCCGTGGCGCTCGTCTCGGCAGGTGGCGCAACTCGCTTAGCCGATCTGCGTACTGTGCGAATCCGTCGAACGCTGGACGATGGCTCTGTTTTAGAGCGGGATGTCGATCTATTTACGCCGCTGCGAGATTCTCAGGCAGTGCCAGATGTTCGGTTAGATGATGGTGACACGATCATCGTGCCAACCCTAACTGCAGAAGCAATCCAGGAGTACGATCGCAACCTGATTGCTCGCTCCACACTGGCTCAGTCGCAGATCACGATTAAAGTTTTGAACTACGCGACCGGCGGCAGAGGCGGCACGGTGGGCAGCCTGCAATTGCCCAACGGCAGCAGCTTCACTGATGCCCTAGCGGCGGTCTCTCCAGATTTGGGTAGCGCCGATATTCATAACATTGCGCTCATCCGCTATGACGTGCAGCAGGGCAAAGCCGTTTCCCAAGAGCTGGACGGTAAACATGCCTTAATGGGCGACCAATCCCAAAACCCTATCCTGGAACAGAACGATGTCATCGTGATCGGTCGTAACTTCATTGCCCGTATCACCCATGCCCTCAACACCTTCACTCAGCCCTTCCGCGATGTTCTGGGCTTCCTTCTCTTCTTCGACTCTCTTGCCGATAGCGCCGACAACTTGTTCAAACCCAATGGGAACGGACGGTAGAAGCAGGGATGAGGGCTGAAAAAGTAGCTCAGTCTTTTAAATTTTGCCCTCTAACTACTTCAAGCTTTTTCGATGCTCTTAAATCCCCCACTCCTCACCCCTCATGACCCCTCCCCTCGTCAAACGCTACCTCCTTGCCCTCGATCGCCACAAGTGGGCTAGCCTAGCGGGATTTTTAACCGTTGCAGGTCTTTCAGGTGCAGTCGCTACATTGCAGCCACCCCCCTCTGCAACTTATCTGGCACAGGGGCTGCTAACTTACAGCAAGCCCCCTGAGATATTTTCAGCGACAGGAGCATCGCTGCAGCAGCAAGGGCAAGCTGTAACAGAAGAAATGCTGCTGTCGAAGCCGGTGGTGGAGTATACAGTGCAGCTGCTTGAAGCACAGAATATTGATTTGACGACACGTGAAATTTTAGATAATGCCAAGGTGACGATCGAGGGACAGGCAACTCCTACCCCTGGAAGTGGGGCAACTCTACCTCTGAACGTAACGGTCACTTATCAAGATGGTCAAGAGGAACGGGCAGATGCAGTTGCTAAAGCATTGATGGCTGGGATGGTGGAGCAAAGCCGCCAGTTTAATACTCAGCAGCTCGATCGAATTAACGACAATCTTAATAAAATCTTGCCCAAGGTGACGCAAGAACTGCGGCAGGCAGAACAAAACCTGGAGGTGTATGTACGGCGCGAAGGAACCGCCTTACAAGCCGCCGAAAGCGGAGCACTTTTGAGCAATATTACGGGCAACCAGGGACAGCAGCGGCAGATTCGTCTGGGTTTGTCAGGAATTGATGCCCAGCTCAACAGTCTGCAAGCCCGGTTGGGGCTAACCCCTGACCAAGCCTATGCCTCGTCTGCCCTCAGCGCTGACCCAATCATTGCTGACCTAAGAGCCAAAATTTATGCGGTTGAGTCGCAGCGCGATCTGCTTGTTAGAGATCTGCGATCGGAGCATCCGGCGATGATAGAGCTGCAAAACCAGCTCAACACCTATACACAGCAGATGCAAGCTCGCGTGGGGGAGGTGCTGGGGGCACAGAGCGGCGCTTTGGCTGGCGCTCAAATTCGCCAGTCCATAAATCTTGACCCGGCTCGACAGCAGCTTGCAACAACATTGGTCAGTTTGCAAACGCAGCGAGAAACTTTGCAGCAGCAGCTTGTGGCGCTAGCGCAAGCAGAGCGGGAGCTGCGCCGCGAGTACGAAGGCATTCCTAACAAGCAACTTGAGCAGCAGCGCCTCCAACAGCAGGTGATGCTGAAGCAAACCTTTTATGACCAGATTCAGGCGCGGCTGGCAGACGTTAAATTGGCACAGCAGGAAACGGTTGGCAGTCTGGTGGTCGCTCAGCCACCGCAGGTTGAGGTACAGCCAGCAAAGACTGCAAGCAGCCTGGTGGTGCTGCTAGTTGGTGGATTTATGGGGCTAGTAGTTGGGGCGGGTTTGGTACTACTGCTCGATGCCATCGATCCCACCCTGCATACGCTGGAAGAATTGCAGGCAGCACTACGAGCGCAAGATGTGCCGCTCCACGGTTTGCTACCCTCTTTTCCACTAGAAATGGACATTGAGGGATTGCCGTTAGTTACAACGATGCACTCACCTTACCTCGATTCGTATGAACGGTTGCGGAGCAATCTGCGACGGTTGGGCGGGGCAAAACCACTGCAGATGATTTTGGTTGCCAGTACGCTAAGCGAAGAAGGCAAAACGGTGACTGCCTATAATTTGGCGATCGCTTCTGCCAGGGCTGGAAAACGCACGCTGCTAATAGAGGCATTGCGATCGCCCTCGCACGCGCCTGCCCTGAAAATTGCCGTAGATCCGAGTAGTGCGGCTGAGCCGCTGCGCTACTATGGCAACCTGACCGAATGCATCCGACTGGTTCCGGGAATCGAAAATCTCTACCTTGTGCCTAGCGTTGGGCTTCAACATCAAGCAGCGGCTGTTTTGGAATCGAGCGAAATGCGCCGACTCCTGGAGGATGCCAAAGGGCGGTTTGACTGGGTGATTCTCGATTCGCCGCCGCTGAGCCGCTACAACGATGCGATGCTGCTGGAGCCTTACACAGACGGGCTGCTGCTGGTGACTCGTCCGGGCTGCACCGAAGAAGGCTTGCTGAACGAGGCAGCACAGCAGTTTATGGAGTCAGAAGACGTCCAGTTTTTAGGGGCAGTGGTGAACGATGCTGAGATTGCGATCGAATTTGGAGAGACGATCGAGGCAGAAGCTGTGCTGATTGCTCCAACCCTGTCGGAGGAGAAACTACAGGTGGGCTCTCACGGATCAAATTAGTAAACGATGGGATTTCAGGCAGACTTGTCTCTTAGCGCTCTTGTCTCTCAGCACTTCGGTTAAAGTTGAGAAAGTTGAGTCTATACCTGAAGTACGCATGACCACCCGCCGCATTCTTGATCTTCTAAGAACCGGACAGCCCGATGATGCTGTGACAATCCAAGGCTGGGTTCGCACTAAGCGCGAGCAGAAAGAATTTACCTTCGTTGAAGTGAATGATGGCTCCTCAATGGCGGGGCTGCAGGTGATTCTCAATCAGGATTTGCCCGACTATGGGGATGTAATCAAGAAGCTGAATACTGGTGCGGCAGTTGAGGCATCGGGTATCCTTGCGCCTTCACCCGGGAAGGGACAGCGGATTGAGCTACGGGCGGAAGCGGTGACGGTGTATGGGGAAGCCGATTCTGAAACCTATCCGCTGCAGAAGAAGCGGCACTCCTTTGAGTTTTTGCGATCGATCGCCCATCTCAGAGCGCGGACAAATACGATCGGCGCGGTGTTTAGAGTACGGAATGCTTGCGCGACAGCCATCCACACGTTTTTTCAGGAGCGCGGCTTTTTGTGGGCGCATACGCCGTTGATTACTGCCAGCGATGCGGAAGGTGCGGGCGAGCTGTTCACGGTGACAACGCTGGATCTAAAGCAGCCGCCGCTGACAAAAGAACAGCAAATTGATTTTAGTCAAGACTTTTTTGGCAAACGGGCTTATCTGACGGTGAGCGGGCAGCTAGAAGCGGAAATTATGGCGATGGCGTTTACCAACGTTTATACGTTTGGTCCCACGTTTCGGGCGGAAAATTCCAATACATCGCGCCACTTGGCGGAGTTTTGGATGATCGAGCCAGAGATGGCATTTTGCGATTTAGAAGGCAATATGGAGATTGCCGAGGCGTTGCTGAAACACATTTTTAGCTACGTCCTGGAGCATTGCCCGGAAGATATGGAGTTTTTCAATCAGCGAATTGATGATACGGTGCTGGCAACGGCAGAGAATATCATCAACAGCGAGTTTGCTCGCCTCACCTATACAGAGGCGATCGCTCTATTGGAGAAAGCCGATAAGCAGTTTGAATATCCTGTGTCCTGGGGTGTAGACCTGCAATCAGAACATGAACGTTACCTGGCGGAGGACTATTTTAAGAAGCCTACAATCGTCATGGATTATCCTGCTCAGATCAAAGCTTTTTACATGCGTTTGAATGATGACGGCAAGACAGTGAGAGCAATGGATATTCTTGCACCCAAGATTGGTGAAATTGTGGGTGGTTCTCAGCGGGAAGAGCGATTGGAAGTGTTGCAGAACCGAATTCGTCAGATGGGAATACCGGAAGAAGAACTTTGGTGGTACTTAGATTTGCGCCGGTTTGGAACTGTTCCACATGCCGGATTTGGCTTAGGATTTGAGCGGTTGGTGCAGTTTATGACGGGGATGGGCAACGTCAGAGATGTCATTCCCTTCCCGCGTACTCCTCTCAGCGCTGACTTTTAAGCAGCACAGGTTCAGGGGGCAGCAATTCCTACAAGCTCGGCGATCGTTGTGATTAGCGAGAGCGGATCGATCGGCTTTGTGAGATGGCGCTGAAAACCCATGCGGAGAGCACGCTGCTGATCTAGCTCGCTGGCATAAGCAGTCAGGGCAATTGCAGGAATATGCTGATTTTGATTGCTAGCCCGGATGCGCTGCAGCAGCATGTAGCCGTCCATTTCAGGCATTCCGATATCGGTGACTAAGAGGTCTGGCTGCGAGTGAGCCAAAACCTGCAGCGCTTCGGCAGCAGTAATCGCCGTGATGATTGCTGCTCCTTGCTGCTCCAGCAAAAATTTTAGAAATTCTAGGGTATCTAGATCGTCTTCCACCACTAGAATCGAAAGATTGCTGAGATTAACGCTGTCAGCTTGACGGTCGTCCTGTGGGCTTGCCAAGCTGACAGCAGATTGGAGTGGCAACTGTACGGTAAAAGTAGCTCCCTGTCCTTCGCCCCCGCTCTCCGCCTGCACCGTGCCGCCGTGCATTTCAACCAGATAGCGCACGATCGCCAGCCCCAGTCCCAGCCCGCCGAATTTACGAGTTGTTGTGCCATCTTCTTGGCGAAAGCGCTCGAAGACGTGGGGCAGAAATTCTGGCGTGATGCCTTTGCCTGTATCGGTAACTTGGATTTGTGCCTGTGAGCCCACTTGCCTGAGGGAAATCGTTACCCGCCCGCCTGCAGGCGTGAACTTAACTGCATTAGAAAGCAAATTCCAGACGACTTGCTGCAGCCGTCCCGGATCGCCAACAACCTGCCCCACCCGCTCAATTTGCCTGTCAATTTGAAGCGATTTTGCTTCGGCGGCAAGCTGTACAGTTTCGCTTGCCGCTTCAATAATTGTTGAGAGGTAAATAGGCGTAGTGCTGAGACTGAGTTTTCCCCGCAGGATCTGTGAAATATCCAGCAGGTCTTCGATCAGCTGCGTCTGAATTTTGGCATTACGTTCGATCGCCTCCAGCCCTTTAGTCACTGCAATTGGATCAGACAGATTCGACCGCAGCAGCTTTGCCCATCCCAAAATCGGATTTAGCGGCGTTCGCAGCTCATGCGAAAGCACTGCCAAAAACTCATCTTTGATACGGTTCGCTTCTTGTGCCTGTTGATAAAGCTGTGCATTATCCAGCGCTGTTGCAGCCCGGTGCGCCAGTTCCTGCGCAAGCTGGAGATTGGCTTCGGTGTGCCGTCGCTCTGACTCTGCCGTAAAGCAGAGCATTAGCGCCCCCAATTTGCGACCGTGAGCGCTAAGTGGGACTGTGATGCACGATCGCAGCTGCAGACTACGTAAAAATGCCAGATGCGCTGGGTTCAGGGCGATTGTCTCCAGCCACTCGTCCGTCACTTCTGGAACAAAACTAATTTCACTACGCAGAACTGCCTTGCAGATTGGGTGCTGGGTAAACGTCAGCGGCGGCACAAAGGCTAGGGTGTCACTAATTTGATCGTGCTTCTGGGGGGCAATGTGATACCAAGCAACGCGCTGTAGCTGCTGATCGGCAGCAAGGATATCAAAGAAACAATAGTCTGCTAGAAATGGCACTGCTAGCTGAGCAATGCGGCTGAGGGTGATGGGGTAGTCTAGTGATTGTGCCAAGATACCACTGACCTGAGCTAAGAAGCGCTGTCCGGCTTCAACTTGCTTCACGTCGTCGATGTCTGTTGCTGTGCCGTACCAAGACGTGATTTGTCCTTGTGCATCTTTGAGCGGCACGACCCGGATCAAATGCCAGCGATACTGTCCATCGACCCGACGCAGCCGTGCCTCTAGTTTGTAGGCAGCTCCGGCTGCAATGCCACTGTTACGAGTTTCCACCATGTTTGGAAAATCATCAGGATGGGTGAACTCGCTCCGGCTAGTGCTGACAATTGTTTCTATGGGCAAGCCCAAGTAATCCTCCCAGGGATCGTTAAGATAGGTCGTGTTGCCAGCTGCATCATTGACCCAAACGAGCTGGGGCATAGCATTTGTGAGGGTGCGGAAGCGTTCTTCGCTCTGGCGGAGAGCACTTTCTGCCTGTTTGCGATCGCTCAGATCCAGCACAAAGCTGACCCCCCGATCCTGAACGTCCTCAAACATGACGCCGCCCAGCAGCACAGGAACGCGCGATCCATCTTTGCGAATGTATTCTTTTTCCAGGGGTGGAGCCGTACCAATGTTCTGCATTGTGGCAATGGAGTCATGACTGTCGCTGAGCTGTTCCGAGGGAGTCATTGCCTGCCAATTGAGCTGCCCTGCTTCTAGCTCAGCCCGACTGTAGCCAACCGTCTGGAGGAAAGCATCGTTGGCATCTAGAATTCGCCCTTCTGTATCCCAAAACATACAGCCGATCACGTTTGACATGACCAGCCGCCGAAAGCGGAGATCGCTCTGACGCAGTCGTTCTTCACTCTGTTTGCGCTCAGTGATATCGATGCCAACCCCACCCATCCAGATCGGTTTGCCTTCGGCGTTGTGGTGAGTTTGCCCTTTGGCGTGAATCCAACGGATTGTCCCATTGCCCCAGCAGATGCGAAACTCAATATCGTAGGGGTCTTGGTGCAAAATTGCCCGCTTGACAGCTTCGTAAACATGCTGGCGATCGTCTGGATGCAGCCGCTCTAGAAATTGCGTGTAGGTGAGGGTGGCATCAAATGGCAAGTCAAACATTGTTTTGCAGCGATCAGACAGGTAGCCCGTATCGGTATTGGGGTTATAGTCCCAAAGCCCCAGATTGGCAGCCTCAACGCACAGCAGCAGCCGCGCTTGGTTTTGCTGCAGGGCAAGTTCTGCCTGCTGCTGTGCAGCTAGGGCAGCTTGTCGATCGCGTTGGTCTTGTGCTTCACGGAGGGCACGCTGCACAGCGGCAGGTAACCGCACCAACCGCTCTTTCAGCACGTAGTCAGTGGCACCACGCTTGAGGAGGTCGATCGCCATTTCTTCGCCAAGGCTGGCAGAAACAAAGATAAACGGGGTAGTGGGGCAGTGGGTGCGGGCAAGATCGAGGGCAGCAATGCCATCAAACCCTGACAGCCGATAATCTGACAAAATCAGGTCAAGCTGCAGTGACTGCAAAGCAGCCAAAAATTTAGCCTGGGTTTGCACCTGCACCAGCTCACACTGAATGTCAGCCTTTTCTAGGGCAACTTGGATCAGTCCAGCATCCAGATTGCTATCTTCGAGCAAGAGAAACCGCAATTTTGCCACGTGTTAGCCCTCGTCGTTATTACAATGCACCAGAGGCGGCTGACTAAGCACAAGGCTGTGTACAGGGCTGTCTTCTACTCGCATCCGCTTCAGGTCCAACACTCCTCATCTCCTGGGTGTGAAAGATTTAGCACATCCTCTTGTTTAGTGGCTTTGACAATAATCTTAAAGTAGCGCTAGTGGGTCGAGTCTAGGTTGTCTGCTTTCAGGTATTTTTGCAACAAATTCATAAATGCTGTAATGTGTCGCAATGCAGTCTAAAGGGATGCGTAAAGGACTGCTGTTTGAAATCAACCTAAAGAGACAAAGAAATTTTCAATAATCCGATTACAATGCCCATCTGGACTTGTGTTGGACTTGTACAAGAACCGACTTGCTAGGGGTTGCTTTGGCTAGTTTTTGCTCCAAGGGAGATGCTCTCCTTAAAGCAAAACTGAGGTTTTATTTCAAGTTAAATGCAGAATCTTCCTTCAATTGCTCCATCAAAGCCAGATCAATCTGCCGTTCGGTTGCGTTACCTAGATGGGCTGCGTGGACTCGCAGCACTCTATGTTGTTCTGTTTCATGCTTACCAAGAGGCAGATCCAGAGCTAGACGGCAACGAGTTCTCGATCGCCATCCAGTTTGCAACTCGCTGGCTCACCCACGGTCGCTTTAGCGTTGCGGTCTTTATTGTGCTTTCAGGATACTGTCTGATGTTGCCGGTGATGCGATCGGCAGATGGGCAGCTGCGGGGAGGATTCTGGAATTACCTGAAGCGGCGATCCCAGCGAATTTTGCCGCCTTACTATGCAGCACTAGTTCTATCGCTGCTGCTGTTTATTTTTATTCCAGAGAGCCTGTACCCCCGAATGGGAATGCACTGGGAATTTGCGTATCCTGTCTTTACAGTGGGCAATTTACTTTCTCATGCGGCGCTAGTACATAATCTTCATCCCGACTGGATTTTTAAGATTAACGGTCCCATGTGGAGCGTTGCAACAGAGTGGCAAATTTACTTTCTGTTTGCCCTTGTGCTGTTACCGCTCTGGCGATTTCTCGGACTAACGCTGACGGTTGCCATAGCAATTGGGGTGGGGTTACTTCCCTATTTTTTGCTGCCCGAATTTCTGCTAGAAGCTTGTTTTTGGTATCTGGGGCTTTTTGCATTTGGGATGGCCGCCGCAGTCGCTAGTTTTTCGGTTCAGCCCGCCTTGGTTAAAAATATGCCATGGGGCAAGCTGGGGATTGGGCTGTTGGTTATAGCGATCGCCATTCGCTTGTGGAATGGCTTGCCGGTTTGGGAAGGGCGGATCGTTGAAGATTTTGTGGTGGGAGGAGGGATCGCTTGTTTGCTGGTTGCCTGGACGCACCAACTGACAGGCAGCCAGACTAAACCTTCTGCAATTTTGCAGCTACTTCAGTCGCGCTGGGCAGTGGCTCTGGGGATGTTTTCGTATAGTCTCTATCTGGTGCACATGCCTGTGCTGGGCGTAGCTCAGCTAGCCCTGAGTTTTTTGAATCTGTCTGACAGCAAGACGCTGCTGGCCCTGCTAACGATCGTCACGCCGCTGTCGATGCTTTGTGCCTATGGATTCTATCGAGTTTTTGAGCGGAGAGATGGGCTACAGCGATCGCTGGAGAGAGTGTTTGCAAGCCGCTAGACTAACAGAATCAACCGCAGCGGCTCTAGCTGCACCTGCCAGGGAAACGGCTGATCCTTAAGAGTTGCCCATCTTTCCTTAAATACTTCTGCCTGCAAATGATAATCACTCGGCTGAGTGGGTGGATGGTTGAGCGTCAAGTAAAGCGTGATGCGGTGGGGGGTTTCGCTGGTTGCAGCCAGCCAGCAGGGAAACGTATTTTCTGAATTGGCTGAGCTGTCTCCAGTCAGAAACTTGATTTGATGGGCACGGATACCCACTTGGGTAAGCGAGTCTGGCAGCGGCTCAATACAGGTAAGGGCGCAGCCCCAGTCGATCGCCTCTATCTGGTTAGCGCCTGCTGCCACGGCCCGCGAAAAGTTTTTGCAGCCCGTAAGCTGAGCGACGTCAACGGTTTGGGGATGCTCGAAGATCGTTTGTTTGCTGTCAAAGGCGATCGCCCTGCCGCGATCCAGCACCAGCAAATCGTTGCAAATCCGGTAGGCTTCCTCCAGATTGTGGCTAACAAATAAGCTGATACCCGCATAGGTTTTGAGGGTAGCCAGCACGAGCTGTTCGATCTGGTATCGCAAATGGGTATCTAGCGCTGAAAAAGGCTCATCCAGCAGCAAAGCGGCTGGTTGGCTAGCTAAAGCTCTGGCAAGCGCCACTCGCTGCTGCTGACCGCCCGAAAGCTGCTGGGGATATCGATCGCTCAGCCCTTCAAGCTGCATCGCCGCGAGCTGGGCGGCAACCTGCTGCTTGGCGATCGCAGGCGTGGTTTTGGGCAACCCAAAGGCAATATTTTGCGCCACCGTTAAATGCGGAAACAGGGCATAGTTCTGAAACAGGAAGCCCACGTGGCGATCGCGGCTCGGCAGATTGATGCCTGCAGCAGCGTCAAACAAAACTCGCCCATTCAGCACAATCTGCCCCGCATCAGGCGTTTCTATTCCGGCAATGCAGCGCAAAATTAGACTTTTGCCTGCTCCAGAAGCGCCCAGCAATCCCAAAGTGCGATCGTCTGTGGTGAAGCAGACCTGCAGGGAAAAGTCTGGCAGGTTTTTCTGAATATCGACCGAGAGATAGGGGGTGACGGGCTTTGGAATTGGGGCAGGCGCTAGGGCATGGAGCTGCCTAACCGCCGTTTGTCTTGTTCTTCCCTGTCGCTGTTTAGCACTTTGCCATAGATTTGCTGCTGTGATCGCCGCCAGGGAGATCGTCAAAATCATCAGCGACCAAAACCAGGCTTCCTGGATCGCCCCGCCTTCCACGGCAAAATAGATCGCCATTGGGATGGTTTGGGTTTGTCCAGGAATGTTGCCTGCCAGCATCAGCGTTGCGCCAAACTCGCCCAAGGCGCGGGCAAACGCCAGCATGGTGCCTGCCAAAATTCCGGGCAGCGCCAGCGGCAGCGTTACCCGCCAAAAGACGGTCAGCTCTGAGGCTCCTAGCGTTCTGGCGGCACGCTGGAGGTTGACGTCGATCTGCTCGAACGCGCCCAGAGCGGTTTTGTACATCAGCGGAAACGCCACCACGGTTGCGCTGATCACGGCAGCATACCAAGTGAAGACCACCGTGAAGTTAAGCGGCAACAGCAGTTGACCGATCGCTCCATTTTTGCCAAACAGCAGCAGCAGCAAGAAACCGACCACCGTGGGCGGCAAAATCAACGGAGAGAGCAGGATTCCTTCTAGCAGCGATTTCCATCTGCCCTGATAGCCCCACATCCAATAGGCGATCGCCAATCCCAGCCCAAACGTGATCACAGTGGCAATGCCTGCGGTTTTGAGCGAGATCCAAAGCGGTGAAAGATCGGTCGGCATTGCGTATTAATCCTGTCTTGGTCTTTTTACCCTGCGATCCCAAAGCCATAGCGCTCAAACACAGCTTTTGCCTGGTCGCCCGTCAAGAACTGCAGATAGCTGCGGGCGGCTTGCGGGTTTTTGCTGCTCTTGAGGACGGCGATCGGGTAGACGATCGGTGAGTGCAGATTGTCTGGGGCAGTGGCGACCTGTTTTACCTGGGTAGAGATGCGAGCATCAGTGGTGTAGACAATGCCTGCGTCGGCGTTGCCGCTTTCCACGGCTGCCAGCACGTTGCGAACGCTGTTGCCGTAGACGAGCTTCGATCGCACCTGATCGAGAATGCCTAAGTTCGTAAAGAGTTCTTGGGTGTATTGCCCCACCGGAACGCTGCGCGGTTCGCCAACCGCAATTCTGCTGACGGCTGCGCCGCTGAGCTGGCGAAAACTGGTGAGATTGAGGCTGGAATTGCTAGGGACGATCAGCACCAGCCGATTGGTCAGCAGGTTGCGGCGAGTGTCAGCCAGGATTAAATCTTTTTGCTGTAGCGCATCCATTTGCCGGGTTGCCGCGGAGAAGAATACATCAGCGGGGGCGCCCTGTTCGATCTGCTGCTGCAATGCGCCAGAGGCAGCAAAGTTATAGCTGACGCGGTTGGGGTTGGCTTGCTCAAACAGAGGATCGATCGCCTCTAAAGCGTCCTGCAGGCTGGCAGCCGCAGAAATCAACAGGGAACTGCTGGTTTGTGCTTTCACTGGTAGAGTCCCCTGCAGGCCCAAAGCCAGCAGCAGCGTAGCAAAAACGCTACCCAGGAACGCTAGAAAATATCTTTTTTTCATGTTCAACAGACAGATGCAAAGGATATGTAGGATAGCTTACAGCTAACTCTGTCAAAGTGATACTGCCTGTATTCGCGTACATTGTATTTGCGTATACTGGGTTTGCATCTGTGATTGCAAAATCTGGTTCACACCTGACAGAGGCGATCGCGCCCATGTGCCTCCAGCAGGCTAGTTAAGTCTGGACCTGCCGGAATAATGCCGCCCGGATTGAGCGGAAACAGATTGCCATAATAATCTTGCTTGACTGCGTCTAGATCGCAGGTTTCTGCAACACCAGAAAGCTGATACAGATCACGCAGATAAGCGCCCAAATGTTTGTAGTCTTGAATACGACGGCGGTTGCACTTGAACAGCCCGTAATAAACAACATCAAAACGGAATAGAGTTGTGAACAGCCGCACATCGGCAAGCGTTACCCGATCGCCACACAGATATCGGTTGTTTTCCAGAACGGCATCGAGCTGATCGAGCATTGTGAAAAGCTGATCATGTGCTTCATTGTATGCTGCCTGGGTTTGAGCAAAGCCACAGCGATAAACTCCATTGTTGACAGCCGCATAGATTTTTTCATTCCACGCGTCGATCGCGGATTGGAGTTCATCGGGGTAGAGATCGAGTGCTGGATGTTTGGCAAAGGCATTGAACTGCGAGTTCAAGAGCACAATGATCTCTGAGCTTTCGTTATTGACGATCGTTTTTGTTTGCGTATCCCACAAGACCGGAACCGTAGCGCGCCCCTGATAGCCCGGTTGCGCGAGGCGATAGAGATCAGCTAAGGTGCGGCATTCGGCTTCAGGCTGGTTTAGCACCCAACCGCCTTCGGTGGGCGAAGGGGAGACGATCGTCACAGCGATCGCGTCTTCCAGTCCTTTGAGCGCCCGCACCACCAGCGTTCGGTGTGCCCAAGGACAGCCCAATCCCACATAAAGACGATAGCGCCCCGTAGCGGGCGGATAGGGAGTGTCTGCACCCATTGTCTGCCGGAACTGGCTTTCCGGGCGAACATAGGCTCCCGATTGACTGCGCGGAGCCAGCCCGGACATCATCTTGTGCCAGAGTGCCGTCCAAACAAACCGAACGGATTTGATGACAAACGTTGAAGGCAGCTTGCCCGACTTCTGAGCTTTAGGACGGGATGTGGGTTGTGTCATAGCGCTGGTATTCCTCCCCTCGGATGAGCCACAACAGACTGTCTCTCTATTGTGACGCTCCGATCGGCTACTGATCACACTCGTTCAACCGACGATTGCTACAGCTCTAGTGAAGGGGTTTGGCATTGCCAAGCCCCTCCAGACTTGCGTAAAGCCTAAATTTAACCTGGAACCTCCTCGATCGCCTTTAGACAGCGCGACGAGTACTTTATCAATGTCTCGAACCTTGATCGCTCTGAGAGCGGTGAGGATCGATCGGATGAGAGCAGCTTCATCGTCAGAGCGCATGACCATTAGTAACTAACCTCACAAAAGCTTGAGGTTGATTATGTAGCGCTGGCGCGTATGTATGCAAACTGAAAGAGCGGTATGCGATGATGAATGACTGCAATTGTCTTCATCGAGAAACACAACTTGGATAAACTTGACTAGTAGGAAGATGTTTGGGAAGAATTAAAGGCTCTGCATTGCTTCCTCCGCTCCTAAACTTATTTCTGGTTTAATTCCACCCAGCTACCTAAATTAAGGTCAGTAGAATGGTGAGAACACTATTGATAAAGCGACTGAGCGTTTGCTCTACAGATCACCATAATATGGTAGAGCGATCGAGCTAAATAGCAGTAGAGAATGCCAGCATGAGCAAACAATAGTTTAACTGTGCATGATTTGATAAATTGATTTTCGCAGAATATGAAGAACAACGCGGCGGAAATTCTAGTTCAGGTGTGGAAATCAGAGGGTGTTTGTTTAGAGCAATACGCCTACACCGCAGGCGCAGTGGAGCCGCTTCCCAAACATTGCCACGAAGAATATCAGCTAGGATTAAGTTTTGATTGCCAAGGTGAATACCATTATCGCGGCGCATATCATCGCATTCCTGTGGGAAATTTGAGCATTATTCACTCTGGCGAGGTGCATTCACCCAGCGATCGCACCTCTCTACCAGAGCCAGCCCACTTCTGCATGATGCACATCAGCCCCACAAAGTTGAGCACTTTAACCACCGAGATGGCTGAAAAACCGGCGAGTTCTCCTGTCTTTCCAACCGCAATTCCCACAGATTCAGTATTAAATCGCTTGTTTTTGGCGCTGCAAGCCGCGAGCAGACAATCCCAACTAGAGCAAGATATAGCGCTTTCGGGTTTTCTCTCTTATCTAATTGGACGGTATGCCCTTAACCGTCCTTCTATCTCTCCGCTCAAGCCCGCCCATGCTGCCGTAATGTGTGCGCGGGATTATCTGCAGGCTTACTATGCCAGCGATATTTCCCTGGACGCTCTGGCAGCGATCGCCGGATTGAGCCGCTTTCATTTCTGTCGCGTCTTCCGCAAAGAGATGGGGCTGTCTCCGGGGGCTTACCAAACCCAACTGCGAATTGCTCAAGCAAAAAAGCTACTGGCGCAGGGGGTGTTGATTAAATCAGTTGCCGCAATGACAGGGTTCTACGACCAGAGCCACTTTGGTTGGCATTTCAAACGCTACGTTGGCGTGACACCGGGAGAATATGTCAGCAATACAGCAATTATTTCTTAGATCTGTTCACAGTGAATTATCTACGGCATCTCTTCTCCCACTAAACGCTGGCTACGACTGAGCAACTCGCAGCGTTACGATCTGCCAAGGGGCGATCGGCTCTACTCCATCTGCAATTGGCTCTTCCAAGATATTCGTACGGATTGCCGATTGCCCCTCTAGCGCCGAGTCGAACAGCAGCCCTGATGCAGGCGTAAAGCTAAGCTGGGTAGCTTCGCCGTGCGCTTCGTAGCAGCGTAAAATCCAGTGATTTGGCAAATTTTCCGCAGGTTTGCAGGCAGTCAAAATCAGAGAATTGGACTGGAGATCGAGAAATTTGCCGCTGGGGGGCAGGGGAACGGCGGGATTCTCCGGTGGATTTTGCGGCGGCAGGCTGACGACTACCTGCAAAGGCTGGTTCAGCTCATAGCCGCGCCGCACCGTTTGGGCAGCCTGCCAGGATTGATCGTGCGGGTAGATGGCATAGGTGAACTGATGGAAGCCGCGATCGGAGGTGGGATCGGGCCATTCGGAGCCGCGCAGCAAGGTAAGGCGGAGTTGGTTTGGCTGGGGATCGTAGCCATGTTTGCAGTCGCTGAGGATGCTGACCCCATAGCAATTGAGACTGTCGGTATTGCTCAGGTCTGCCCAGCGCAGGGCAGGCGCTTCCCACTTCGCTTTTTCCGCAGCAGTTTGGGGGCGGGTGGGTCGTTGAATTGCGCCACAGGGAATTTCGTAGGTGGCATAAGCAGCATCGATGTTGAGCGGGAAGGCGGCTTTGACAACGACATGTCGCTCTTGCCAATCGACCTGGGTTTGGATCTGCAGCACTCTGGAGCCTTTATCAAGGCAGTACACCTGGTTGAAGATAGATCGTCCAATTTGACGCACCACACGCACCCGCGTCGTGATCGCGCCCCGGTCTTCGTAGCAAATCTGCAGCCGTTGGGCAGGCGGCAAAGGATATTGGGCATAGTTGGCGGCAATATCCCAGGCATCCCAATATTGCCCGCTGTCTTGAAATGCCTGCAGCTCGTTGGCTGCCTGACTTAGCAAACTGCGCCCGTGAACCTTGTCAAACAGTTCCGACAGATTGCCCGTTGCAGGGTTGATCGCTGCCCGAATCTCGTCATTTTCCAGCACAAAGACAGGCGCATTGATGGAAGCATCAGTGGCGGGCATAGGGTTGCCAGTCGATCGCGGCACCAGCCAATAGCTGCGGTAGCCGATCGCCGGAATCTGTTCCGCCCAAAAGAAAATCTGGTAGGTAGTTTTGCCCTCTTCCCGCCGGCAGCGCGGCTGACTGGGAATCTCCTTGCCGTTCATATCGCAGATTTGCCAGAAGCAAGCCTGCTCCGATTGCGATTGTTCTACAGAGACGGCAACCACTTCCGATCGCGTCCAGTTCAGCGAATTGAAGAGGGTGATCTGCCGTGCCTGCGGATGGGGTGGCTGGGGCAGACCGATCTGAGCGGCGATCGCTCTCAGGGCATTCTGGCAAATGTTTCGCCCAGTATCCCAAGCTTCTTGCCAGGTCTGATTGGCTTCCGTGAAGACGGGGGCGATCGAAGAACCTGGTAAGATATCGTGAAACTGATTGAACAGCACTTTTTTCCAGGCGGCTTCTAGCTCGGCTTTAGGATAGACTGCTTGGGTGAGCAGCGTTTGGATCGAGGCAAACAGCTCTGCTTCATACAGCGTGTCTTCACAGCGTCGGTTAAATTGCTTTTGGTCGGCGTGGTTGGTGTAGCAGCCGCGATGCAGTTCCAGGTAGAGTTCATCGTTCCAGATGGGGAAGGCAGCGGGTTTTGTCGCAGGTGCATTCGCTGTCGGTTCAGGCTGGGCAGCGGGGGAAACGACATTCGCATCTGTCGCCGCCAGCCGATCGAGAAACTTTTGTGCCGTCGTGAATGACAGCGTTGGGAAGAAGGGCGATTGCTGCCAGCGGCGGGCTAGCTCTAGCATGTCGCGGGTGGGTCCGCCGCCGTGGTCGCCAACTCCCAGCAGCCAGAGGCTCGTTTGCGTCTGGGTTTTGCTTTCCCAGGTGCAGGCATATTGAGCCATTTTTACAGGGTCAATGCCTTCGCCGATCGGGGCAGTCTGCAGGCTAAAGAGGGTTGAGCCGTCGGGAGCCTGCCACCAGTGCGCTTCGTAGGGAAATTGCGTCGTGTCGTTCCAGCGTAGTTTTTGGGTGGCAAAGTAGCGAACCCCGCTCTGCTTGAGCAACTGAGGCAGCTGCCAGCTAAAGCCAAAGGTGTCGGGCAACCAGGCGATCGTCCCTCGTTGGTTAAACGTCTTGTGCAAATAGCGCTGCCCGTAGAGGAGCTGACGCGCGATCGCCTCTCCTCCTGCGATCATCAGCTCTGGCTCAACCCACAGGGGTGCAACGGCGACTTCCCAACGTCCAGCGGCAACCTGCGATTGGATTTGGGCAAACAGGGCTGGGCGATTTTTCTCCATCCATTCATAGAGGGCTGGCGTGGTGTGGCAGAAGGTGAGCTCGGGGAAATCAGTCTGCAGCGCCAAAACCGAACGAAATGTTCGTTCTGCCGCTCGCCAAGTTTCGCCGACCGTCCACAGCCACGCCATATCCAGATGGGCATGCCCCAAAAGCCGGATTTGCCGTTGCTTCACTACATCGCCCCAAGGCTTGAGCTGCTGCCGGATCTGTGCCAACGCTCGATCGAACGCCTGCCGATCGCCCACCGACAGCACCGACCAGGGAATTTGTCCCAGGGCAACCACGATCGACTCTAGCTGTTCTGGTGCAAAAGCCGTCATAAACTCTTGCAGGACCGCCAGCTCATCTGCCACAAATCCTGGCTCAGGACAAGGGTCAACCGCTTGATTAGGAAATTCGTAGAGGCAGAGCGATCGCACCAGCGCTCCGTGGTCGTGCCCCGGGCTCTCCAGCCGAATTGCTACCTCAAAACTATCATTGGGCTGCACCGCAGAACTCAGCAGCAGGCGCGCATGGGTATCAAACAAATCCCCTTCCTGCATCAGGTTGCCGTTTACATAAACTTGCGCCACCTCTGCCCACCACATCAGCGCCAGCCGCAGCGTCAAGCCCTGCAGCGGATAGCCAGCCAAATTGTGTGGCACAACAATCCGCTGCCCCAGCCACAGCACCCGCCGTCCCTTCTGCCAAGCTATATGACTTCTGGCATTCAGCGACACTGTTGCCCAACTTTGCCAGGTTGCTGCCTGAGCCGCCTGGCGCATTGGCAAATCGCCCTGATAAAACCGCCAGCGCGACTGGACGCTAAGCTGGGTAAGTGAGCGCAGCTTGGCGATCGCCTCAGTCAAGCGATCGGCAGCAGATATAGGTTGGGAAGCAGAACGAGAGGCAGCGCTAGTCATTTTTTAGAAGAATTCTAGTTAAATGTAGAGGTGGGACAAAGGATGAAGAAGCCGCTATGAGTTTATAAGAAATTAGAGTGTCTTCATTGTTCAGCAGTCCCAATCCAAACTTCCGCTATCCCAACTCAATGTTTCCAACCTCTTTCATTCCTCCTCTCTGAATCCGCATCCTCCTTTCTTCTCCTCCCTCCCATGCCCCGCTACCAAAGCAACCTATTCAACTTCCTCTCGCGCCAGTCCACAAAGCTGCGCGATCGCTCTGACCAAACTTGGCGGCAGATGAAGCTGGCGGCAGTTTGGGGGTTGCAGATCTTGCTGTATCCCCTTTATGTCGGTTTTCAAACGGCGCGGCTAGCGACCAAACAGCTACGGCACACAGCGCAGCAAGTATTTCCCAAACTAGCGGCGGTGGTGCAGCCCGTGGAGCAGCGGGAGATTGTATTGGCAGATACGCCGATCCAGCGATCGCTACAGCTGATCGAGCAATTAACCTTGTCGCTGCCTGCCGATCGGGTGGCGAAGCAGCTTGACCCTGCAGATCCATCAGCTCCGGGGGTGCTGGTGGTAATTGGGGGAAGCGCGATCGCTCAGTCGCTGCTGCCAGCGGAAGCAAAGCTGCCAGCAGAAGCAAAATTGCTAACGCAGGGGCAGTTGCATCTTCAGGTTGTGGGTGCGAATGCGTTGCCGGAAGCGGTGCAGCCCGTGAAGCCATCGATCCAACCGGTGCAGGGCTTGGCATCGTTGCTGTCTTCTCGGAGGCTGGTGCTGGTCACAACCGAGAATCAGCTTTTGGATGTGCTGTCGGCAGAGCAAGCAGCACTGCTGCAGCGGCGAGTAGTGGGTGAGGTGGCAAACTATTGGCGGCAGCAGCGACGCATTCAGCCAGAAGAGCCTCGTCTGCTGGTAGACTCTTTCCTGCCGTTACCTGCAGAACGTCCAAATGCCCTGCCGCCGCTGCGGGCGATTTGGCAGGTCATGACCTGGATGCAAACTGGTTCTGTGGCGATCGCAGCAAATCTTTTTCAAGAGTCTTATCTACTGCCAATCGCACCTCCAGACGGGCTACGGCTTCCTGCAGCAGCATTGCCTTTGCGATCGGCACAGCCCTCCTGGAAAACCAGAGAGGAATGGCTCGGCGGTATAACAAACTGGCTGCGGAGCAATGTGGCAGAAATCTCGCACCGCCTCCAGCCTGCTAATCAGCAGACTCCACCACCGCTACTGCCTCAGCAGCCGTCTCAGCAGCCTCAGCAAAATTGGTTAAGTTGGAATTTGTTTGGTAAACAGCCGCAGAGCTTCATAGAAAGCCTGTCCCAGCGAAACAGCTCAAATCTGCAGCAATCGTCATCCGCGCTGGTGCCTGCTCCAGAAGCGACTAACTGGGAGCTGCAAGACCCCGCACTCCTAAATGCTTTGACTCAAGCAGAAATTGCCAAACGTGCCCAAGCCAAGCAAGCGAGTCGATCGCTTCTAATTCGTCCGCCGTCCGCGGAGATGCTTGACTCTGCCGCTGAAACAGCTTCACTCGCTAGGGGGCAGTCGCAGACAAATCCCGTTTTAAACGATACGCAGCCTTCTTCTAGTGAACTAGCGGCTAATCCGGCTTGGATTGAAGCAGAAGTCAGCCTTGTGACCTACGAAAAACACCCCCTAGAACAGCTTTTGGGCTGGCTCGATCGGGGGATGTCTTGGGTCGAAATCAAAGTTTCGCGGGCTTGGCAGTGGTTTCGCGATCGCTGGTCAGCTTGAGCCTGCTGATATAGATTGTTTCTTGACGCTTTTTTGAGAGCTGCCCTTTGCACAGCTCTCAAAAATTACGTTGGTTTTGCTTTAGCGCAAAGCACTACAATCTGTGCTTCAAGCAATTAAGAATTGCTAGCGCCTTTGGCAAGGAGCGGCACCGCTGTCCAATGTCGCGGCTGGTAGAACTGACACTGGCTCATGCCGCCGCCGCCTTCAACATCAAACTCAAATCCTTCATATGAATCGAGAATATAGAAGGGACCTTGGCGGACATGCAGATTCATGATGTATGAGCTGGGACGCAGGCAGACAAACGGCATCTCCATGCGGATTTCATTGTTCCCTTTGACCAGATCAACCGATCGATCGTCGTGGCGTGTACTCAGACTCAGAACGTGATCCCCTTCGCCGTACCGCTCTTTAACCGCTAGGTTGATATTGATATCATTCATCGGCTGCTGTGCGTTGCACTCAATACAGAAGTAGGCAGGTTCACCGCTTTCAGGAGCAGATACTCTGTTGCCGTCTTTATCTCTAAAATAGATACCCGTAATATCTACACCTTGGCTGTCTTGGGGTGCCTTTTGCGGGATAGAAATTGTTCCTGATGTTTTGGCTGTACCTTGCGTAAATAGATCGCTTTCGTATTTCCGCATGACTTCATGCGTATCTCCTGCCATAATCATCTGACCTTTCGATAGATACACGGCAGTTTCACACAAGGACAAAATTGAGTTAGGGCTGTGAGACACCAGAATGAATGAGATACCTTTTTCGCGCAGCTTGGCAAGGCGACGGTAGCACTTGCCTCGAAACTTGACATCGCCCACTGCCAGCACTTCGTCAATTAACAAGATGTCTGGCTCGGTATAAATCGCGCAGGAAAATCCTAAGCGGGCTGCCATGCCGGAGCTGTAAGTTTGTAGCGGTGCGTCGATCGCCTCCCCAATTTCGGCAAAATCTACCACATCATTAAAACGATCGCGGATTTGCTCGTTGGTCAACCCCAGAATTGACATGTTGGCGAAGATATTTTCTCGCCCAGTCAAGATCGGATTGAAGCCAGCGCCCAAAGCAATCAGCGGAGCAATCAGCCCGGTTACTTCGATCGAACCTGTATCTGGTTTAATCAGTCCAGAAATGATCCGCAGCAGGGTTGATTTGCCGCTGCCGTTTTTGCCAATCAATCCCAGCGCCTGCCCTTGACGCAGCTCAACGTTAACATCCTTGAGTGCCCAAAACTCTTTGGGTCGCAGCGAAGTTGCTTCACTCCGCACTCCCAACACTTCTGAGGTAATGTCTTGAATCCCGTAGAATAGCGATCGCTTCAAATCTCGACAGAATCGCTTGGAGACATTATTTACCGAAAGAATCACGTCAGACTGCTCTTGCGGCAGCATCAGGTCTCGCTCTGTAGTATTCATCATAATTAAGAACTCATCCGCTCAACGACAAAGGGCATAGCCAGCCGATACAGGAGCCAAGCGAGCAACAATCCAACAATGCCAACGACGCTAGCAATCCAAAAGCCCGTCGGATTCGAAAGTACACCTGTCGTTGCTAACTCTCGCGTAGTGACTAGCAACGGCGTTACCGGGTTAAACTTAACGACCTTGGCAAAGATGCCTTCAGTCGGGGCAGTATATACTACAGGCGTGATGAACAGCCACAGCCCTGTAAACAGCGTTAACCCCATCGAAAAGTCTTGATAGAGGATGGCAATGGGTGCGAGCAACACCCCCACAAAAGTTCCAAAGGCGATCAAATGCAGCAGCGCCACAGGCGCAAGCACTACACTCCAAGTCACAGGCATTTTGAAGAAAATAAACAAGCCCACAATCAAAAGCAGTTTAATGCCAAAGTTAAACATCACTTCGCCCAGCTTTGCCAATACGATCGCCTCACGGGGAAAGTTGATGCGCGACAGCATCCCTTTAGCAGCTCCCACGGCCTGTACTGGACCTGTAATTGCCTCTACAAAGGTTTGCCAAAGGCTCATGCTAAACATGACATAGGCGGGATAGGGCAAATCTGTTGTGCCAATGTTCACTGTGCCGGTATTTTTGGCGAGCGTGAAGCCAGCTGCCAACAACACGGGTGGAATGAAAGCCCAGATAATGCCCAAAAAAGACTGGCGATATTTGGCGCTGATATCTCGCTTCATTAGCTGCCAGGCCAATTCTCGTGATGCAAACAAATCCCGAATCATTTCTCGCCAGAGCCGTATGGGTCGGCGCATCAAGCTTTCGGGGCGATGTACTACTTTATTGGGGTTTCGCAAAGATTGGTTTGGTATTGCACGCCTGCGTTGCGTAGCCTGTCGCTGATTTTCTTGCATGGGTGTTGAGATGGTTCCTCTTAAACTACGCCAGAATAAATAAGTGAGTGCAGGTTACAGTAGATCCTCATTTTGCAGCCTATATTGCCTTCTGGGTCTACATGAATCAGTCCATTGCCATTCCTTTTTACAAAACCCATCCGCTTAAGTCAGGATGAATAGTGTACAATCCCCGCAGATTCACTGAAACTTAGCAAATATGGAGATTGCTTTTCTAGCTAGGGCTAGCTGCTCAGCCTTCAACAGCACTAGGCGTGTAGTGTTCTACGTTTTGAGCAACTAAGAATTGCTCTATTGAAAATGGCGTAAAACAGAACTTGAAGGCTTAGCTGCAATGCTTCTATTGCAAGCGCTAACGTTCCAAATCCTGTACAAAATTGAGTTTCTACTGAAGTCAGCAATAGTGCAGCTGCACCTCGATTAAAATAGAACCTTTGCATAAAAGAGATTCGCTCTCTTTTATGCAAAGGTTCTATTCTGCTGATCTTCTGGTTTTGAGAAGCGGATCGTACTAGTTCGCTGATTTAATCAAAATTCTAATTCCTTCCTAGTTCATTCGTTGTAAACTCAGGCGTGTCAACACGGCTAAACAGTATTTGTTTAAGCGCCAGGTAAAGGAAGGGTGGAATTGTTGCAAAATATCGCCGCCAAAGCCTTTTGGGTTCCTGGATCAAGCGGTAGAGCCATTCTAAGCCCATTTTGCGAACCCACAAAGGTGCCCACTTATAAATGCCCGCATAAACCGGAAAGACACCCCCCAAGCCGATCATCACCGCCTGGATCTTGCCTTTATGCTGGCTTGTCCAAAATTCCTGCTTTGGGCAGCCCAGCGAAACTAGAACTAGCCCCGCACCGCTTTGATTAATCTTCTGAACGATCGCCTCGTCCTCTTCAGGGGTCAGGGGGCGGAATGGCAGTGGTTCCATCCCAACAATTTTTAGCCCCGGGAAGTCTCGCTGCAGGCGATCGCGCATCCGGTCTAAAATGGCTGCCTCAGAGCCAAGAAAGAAGAGGCTAATTCCTTTCGTGGTTGCCTGCTTGCAGAGCGCCATTAAAATATCCATGCCTGCAACCCGATCCTGGCGGCGCTTGCCTGCGCTCGTCAAATTCATTAGCCATACGAGGGGCATTCCATCCGGCGTCACAATATCAGCATGGGCAAGCACATCTGCAAAATCAGCACGGGCTTTGGCTTCCATCAGCATGTGAACATTGGCAACGCAGACCACCTTGCTAAGGCGGTGGGTTGCCCAATCTACCATGAGATTAACTTGCGACTCAAAAGACAAAGCTGTTACAGGTGAACCAATTACAGATTGTATAGGAGGAGTGACTGCCATATGCATTACCTTTCCCGAAGGACAACTGGATAACTCGGAGCTCGCCGAAGCAAAAACCCCGGCAGATGCATGACGACTCACGCCCTTAACTAAACTCTCTATAGCGCTCTGCGATCCGAAGAATCAGGATTATTTTCTGAGAACTTTGCTTGGCAGGTTTTCAAAAAACGGCGTTGAGGATGCAGATCGCCATACTCAGGCTCACTTGTTGACACAAGATTGCTGGGAATCAACAGGGCTGATTCAAAAGTTTGGCGTGAGTCTATGGCAGATGCAGGTAAAGATAGCGCGTGAACTACTTTCTGATTCTTGAAACAAAAATCTAGCTATAGTCGCACTTTCAACAGATATAGATGCTATAGATGCGCGTTGATGCGCTGCATATTGGTTATTCCATGGCTAGACTCAATAATCCGGAGAAGAATGGTTACGCGCTAAACAATTGCTGAATTTTGTGGTCTCCCAGACTCCAAGAGCAATGGAAGAGCAAATGGGTCGAAAATCGCTCAACCGCGACAATTTGTAATGGCAGATAGCAGCGATGTGCAAGCATCAATCCGGCATAGTTAGGCTGTGAGCGTTTCAGCATCAAGCATTTGAGCAACATGAGGACAAATATCCGCACCACATAACCGAGCTTTACGAATCGGTCAAATGAAGACTCTTAGCACCTAAAGGCAACAACCCTAAAAGATATGTGCTGCAAGCAGTCGCTCGCTAGGCATGTGATGCCAAAGAATAGTCTGCATGTGCGAGCGAGGCTTAAGGGGTAGATACGCTGCAAAGCAGTTGGGAGATGCAACAGCCAAATCTGCTCTTTCGGTCAAAGTACTGGAGGCGCTTGGCACTGGCTCAATGGGAGAAAGCATGAGGAAACTAGGCTGTCAACCCCGATCTTTTACCCTGAGCTTTGGTAGATAATTTGACGACTTTAACAGTAGACACAGTGCTTTAAAGGCCGCCCAAATCTGTATACACACTGGCACAAAATCTATGGAGGTGCAAGCATTTGTACACATTGCCCTCTAATTTTTCAAGGAAGATTTACGTAATTTCACAGAGATCTTTAGAAAAAATTGAACTGATTTTAACAAGAGCTTCAGAATTTCTTCAGATTTGCTAGGTTATGCAAAAGTGCGTTCTTAACTTTTCTCCATTCCAGCGGCAAGAAGTCGATCGCCTAGTCTAATTTCTAAGCTCTTGGCAGCGTTTCACTGAATTTAAGAAACTTTAGCCTTAACAAAATCTGAGAGCCTAGAATAATCAGATTCGTGCTTGCGGGGTCAACACCATGTCTACTTATTCCACGGCTACAGGTCAAAAGCTTTACGAAGGCAAAGCAAAAATTCTCTATGCCACTGATGATCCAGAAATTTTGCTGACGCAGTTCAAAGATGATGCCACTGCCTTCAATGCTCAGAAGCGAGGCAGCATTACAGGCAAAGGCGAAATGAACTGTGCCATCTCGACTCACTTATTTCAGCAGTTAGAAGCTGCTGGCGTTCGCACACACTGGATTGATTCGCCCAGTCCCAGCCAGATGCGAGTTAAAGCCGTCAAAATTTTGCCACTTGAAGTCGTAGTCAGGAACATTGCAGCCGGGAGTCTCTGTCAACAAACTGGTATTGCTTTAGGGACAGTTCTACCGCAGCCGCTCGTGGAGTTCTACTACAAGAACGACGCGCTAGGCGATCCGCTGTTAACCCTCGACCGCCTGCTGCTGCTGGAGCTTGCCAGCTCGCCGCAGGTCGACCAACTCCGCACCGCTGCTTTGCAGATCAATCAGCTTTTGTCTGAATTTTTTGAGAAGTGCGGCATCACTCTGGTGGATTTTAAGCTGGAGTTTGGCTTGGATGCCCAAGGAACCCTGCTGCTGGCGGATGAAATCAGCCCTGACACCTGTCGGCTGTGGAACCAAACCAGCGCTGATCCAGCTGATCGAGTGATGGACAAAGATCGCTTCCGGCAGGATCTTGGGAACGTAGAATCAGCCTATCGGCAAGTGCTAGAAAGAGTTCTGGCACAGCCAATTGAAAAATAAGTGCAGACGATGCTGTAAAATTGCTGGGTTTACAGAGTATTTTCAGGGTCACGCCTGAAATCGTCTCGACATTTCTTTTGGCTGGTTTCTGTTCCAAGACTGTGAGTTGGCTGAAGTAGTGCAAATACCGCTCAGAAGCTTCTCTCTAGAGCAGTACGCCAAAATGTCGTCTCTGGGTCTGCATCGGCAGACTGTATGGTGTGTGGACGTGCCAAACAACCTGAACAGTATGCGTTTTTCTCCCGTTTTATTTGCAGTATTTGCAGCTTCCGCAGCCCTTGGTTTAGCTCATCCGGCTGAGGCAAAAACATCTGAGTCAGTGGAGCCAGCGAACGGAAGCCCAGAGCTTGCAGCAGGGTTGTCAGGTTTATCTGGCTCCAACCCGGCTGAGACAACTTGGGCTGCGGTGCAGCCTGCATCTTCTGCATCGGTCGATCGAGTGGCACGGAGTGTCAGCCAGCCTGTCAGCCCACCTGAAACCGCCCCAGCTGTAGAATTTCTTGCCAGCTCTCAGCCCAGTGCAGAGTCTCAGCCCAGTGCAGAACCTCAGCCCGTCCTCATCACTGCTGAGCCGCCAGCACTGGCTACCTCCCAACTTGGAACCGAGCTAACCGAGGTTAATGTTGCACAGGCAGCGACGCCAGAGCAAGAAACGACGCCTGCAGCGCCAACCGAGCCAACCGAGCCACCGGGTCAAACGCCTATCATTCCAATCGTTCCAGATGTGACACTGCCGACTACGCCAGACACCGCTCCGGATACACCATCTAACCCAACCCCCGAAACGCCAGGAACGACACCCGAAGCCCCAGGAGCCCTTCCAGGTACAGCTCCAGATGGCACCACACCCACTCAGCCGTCTACTGTTCCAGGCGCACCCGAAACTATACCGCCAGAATCTTCTCAGCCAGAGGCGCGAGTATTGGTAGCAGAAGTAGCAGTCACAGGCGTAGAGGACGATCTGCTCAACCAGGTGTATGGGGTACTTCGCACCCAGCCTGGCCAAACTACTACACGATCGCAGCTGCAAGCAGACATCAATGCTATTTTTGCAACGGGCTTCTTTGCCAATGTACGAGCAGTGCCGCAAGATACGCCGCTGGGGGTAAGAATCACGTTTGAGGTGCAGCCCAACCCAGAGCTAAGAGCTGTACGGCTATCTGGTAGCCAAGTTGAGACGATCCGCTATCAGGATCAAGATGTGCCACTTCAGCAAGCCGTTGACAGCATTTTTGGCAACCAATATGGCAACATTTTGAACCTGAATGATTTTCAGCGTGGCGTTCAAGAACTCAATGAGCTTTATCAGTCGAATGGCTACGTGCTGGCGCAGGTGATTGGGGCACCGCAGGTTTCGCCCGATGGAACTGCCACTATTGAGGTTGCAGAAGGCGTGATCGAAAACATCGAGATTCGCTTCCTCGATCGAGATGGCAACGCCACCGATGACGAAGGCAACCCCATTGAAGGAAAAACGCGCCCCTTCATCATTACCCGTGAGTTTGAAACGCAACCCGGCGATGTGCTAAACCAGCAGCGCCTCCAGGCAGACTTTCAGCGTGCCTTTGCGCTCGGCATCTTCGAGGATTTGCAGCCAGCCCTGGTTCCTTCTGAGGAAGACCCCCGCAGGGTCAACCTAGTCGTGAATGTGACGGAGCGTCGGACAGGATCGATCGGCGCGAGCGTGGGCTTTAGCTCTGCTGATGGCTTATTTGGAGCCGTCAGCCTGCAGGAGCAAAACCTGGGCGGGAATGCCCAAACGCTCAATGCTGAAGTGCAAGCAGGTCTGCGGAGCTTGCAGTTTGATGTCAGCTTTACCGATCCCTGGATTGCTACCGATCCCAATCGCACATCCTACACCGTCAATGCGTTTGGACGGCAGTCGATCTCGCTTGTGTTTGATGGAGGCGAGAATGAGGTAGAACTGCCAGATGGCGATGATGACAACGATGATGGCGATCGCCCGCGTGTTTACCGGCTGGGTAGCGGCGTCACTTTTGGTCGTCCGCTGGGCGATGGCTGGCGCGGTTCGTTGGGCTTGCAGTACCAGAATGTCAGCATCCGTGATGCTAGCGGAGATATTGCTCCGCGCGATGAGCTGGGTAATCTGCTTAGCTTTAACGAGTCCGGGACAGATAATATTCTGTCGCTTCAGGCGGCCGTGGTGCGGGATCGCCGCAACAGTCCTATAAACACCACCTCTGGCTCGCTGTTGCGCCTTAGCGATGAACAGACCATCCCGATCGATGGCATCACCTTCAACCGCTTCCGAGCCAGCTACAGCTACTTTATTCCGGTGGAGTTCACCCAGTTTGCCCCTGCCTGCCGTGAAGAAGATAGCTCTCCCACAGACTGTCCAGAAACGCTGGCGTTTAACGTCCAGGGCGGCACGATCATTGGGGATTTACCTCCGTATGAAGCCTTCTCTTTGGGCGGTACAGACTCGGTGCGCGGCTATCAGTCTGGAGATTTGGGTAGCGGTCGCAGCTTCCTGACATTTAGCGCTGAGTATCGCTTCCCGCTGTTTTCAATTCTAGGTGGCGCACTGTTCTTTGATGCTGGCACTGATTTGGGCACAGCCAGCGATGTTCCTGGAAACCCAGCTGGTATCCGGGATAAGCCAGGTAGCGGATTTGGTTATGGCGCGGGTCTCCGGATTAATTCGCCGATCGGGCAGATTCGTGTAGACTATGCCATCAACGACCAGGGGGACAACGAGTTTCACTTTGGGATCGGGCAACGGTTTTAAAGGATGTCGTGGAGTTTTATCTGCGACGCGGTTTGGGCGGAGTGAGAGTGAGGAGTGAGACATGAGTCGAGTTGCAGAACCGCAGGCGTTGGAGCTGGCGATCGAACCGCCACCGCAGCAGACCCTAACGGCTCCGATTGAACGATCGGGTGTAGGGCTGCATTCGGGTGAACAAACCCAGGTCAAAATCTTGCCCGCTGCGGCGGGTCAAGGACGCTACTTTGTCCGTACGGATTTGCCAGGATCGCCTGTGATTCCAGCCCAATATGATGCCGTGCGGCAAACGTTGCTCTCAACGGAGCTGGCAGTTGGTACGGCAAGTGTTCGCACGGTAGAACATCTGCTGGCAGCTCTAGCAGGTATGGGGGTGGATAATGCCCGAATTGAAATAGATGGAGCAGAGGTGCCGTTGCTAGATGGCTCTGCTCGTGAATGGGTCGAGGCGATCGTCGCTGCAGGGCTCCAGCCCCAATCGGCTCGTCCGCAGTACCACCTGAATGAACCCATTTGGGTGCGGCAAGCAGATGCTTTTGTGGCAGCCCTGCCTGCCTCAGAGCTGCGCTTTACCTACGGCATCGACTTTGATGTAGCGGCGATCGGCAATCAATGGTTTAGCTGGTCGCCTGCTCAAGAGCCTTTTGCAGATGCAGTTGCCCCTGCCCGCACATTTGGCTTGGCGCACCAAATTGAGCAGCTGCAGCAGCAGGGCCTGATTAAGGGTGGAAGCCTGGAGAATGCGCTGGTTTGCGACCAAACCGGTTGGCTCAATCCGCCGTTGAGATTTTCAAATGAACCAGTACGTCATAAACTTTTAGACTTAGTAGGAGACTTGAGTTTGTTGGGAACGGTTCCGCTGATGCATGTGCTCGCCTACAAAGCGAGTCATCATCTGCACACCCAGCTGGCTCATCGTCTAGCGCAGGCTCTCCTCTAGCGAGGACGGTTTGCTTCTCCAGTCCCTAAGTTCCTCCAGTCTTACTTAAGTTTACTCATGGCTATACTGACTGACGATCCCATTACTTCCCAAACGCATCTAGAAGCACAGACACACCTAGAATCAGAAGTGGGCGAACAGCCCAAGTCACTGTCGATCGAAGAGATTCATCGGCTGCTGCCGCATCGCTACCCGTTTGCCCTGGTGGATCGGATCATTCGGTATGTGCCTGGAAAACTGGCGGTGGGCATCAAAAATGTCACCTTTAACGAACCTCATTTTCAAGGACATTTTCCCGATCGCCCTATTATGCCGGGTGTCTTGATTGTAGAGGCGATGGCACAAGTGGGCGGGATTATTGTCACGCAGATGCCAGATTTACCCAAGGGTTTGTTTATGTTCGCCGGCATTGATAAAGTCCGCTTTCGGCGTCCGGTTGTTCCCGGTGACCAACTGGTGATGAGCGTGGAACTCCTGTCTGTAAAAGGTCGTCGATTTGGCAAGATGCAAGGTCGTGCTGAAGTAGAGGGTCAATTAGCTGCCGAAGGTCTGCTGACTTTTTCATTGGTCGATGTGCCCTAATAGCCTCTAATATCTTGTGCTACACCTAATCTCTGTTACACCCCCTATTATTCCTAACTATCCAGGATCTACCCCACTCCCTTGACTACCCTAATTCATCCCACTGCTGTTATTCATGCCCGTGCTGAGCTTCACCCGACAGTACAGGTGGGCGCCTATGCCGTGATCGGAGAGCGGGTGAAAGTAGGAGCAGGTACGGTGATTGGGGCACATGTCGTGCTAGATGGCGATACGGTGATTGGCGATCGCAACCAAATTTTTTCTGGTGCAGTCATTGGCTCGGAGCCGCAAGACCTGAAATATGACGGCTGCAGCAATCAGGTACGGATCGGCAATGACAACGTGTTTCGGGAATATGTAACGGTTAACCAGGCCACGCATGCAGGCGAAGCCACGGTGATCGGCAATGGTAATTTGCTGATGGCGTATGTGCATGTGGGGCACAACTGTGTCATAGAAGATCGCGTCAATATCTCCAATGGAGTAGCATTGGCAGGGCATGTGCGGGTTGAGTCACGCGCCACCATTAGCGGCATCCTGGGGGTCCATCAGTTTGTCCATATCGGGCAGCTAGCGATGGTGGGCGGCATGAGCCGTATCCAGCGGGATGTGCCGCCCTTCATGCTGGTTGAAGGCAATCCGGCGCGAGTGCGGCTACTCAATCGAGTGGGGCTACAGCGAGCGGGACTGGCTGAAGCAGAGGATGGCAAAATCCTCCGCGATCTCAAAAAAGCATTCCGTCTCCTTTATCGCTCTAATTTGTCGCTTAATCAGGCGCTGGAACAGCTAGAGTTTCTCGCGGACAGTGAGCCGCTCCAGCATCTGCACCAGTTCGTTTACCTCAGCCACTTTGCAACCGGCCGGCGCGGCTGTATTCCCGGCAAGCGAAGCGGCGGCAAGGATGAATAGCACCTGTGGAAACTCCACAGTCAGCACACTGCAATGAGGAAGCAAGATGAAGGATGAGTTCCGCATCTTCATCAGTACGGGCGAAGTTTCCGGCGATCTGCAGGGAGCGCTGCTCGTAGAAGCGCTCTATCGACAAGCTGCCCTGCAGGATATCTCACTAGAAATTCTGGCAGTGGGGGGGGATCGCATGGAGCAGGCAGGCGCAACGCTGCTAGCAAACACGAGCGCGATCGGCTCGATCGGCATTTTAGAGTCTGTGCCCTACGTCTGGTCAACCTACCAAATTCAGCAGCGGATCAAGGCACATTTGCAGCAGCACCCCCCCGATTTGGTGGTGATGATCGACTATTTTGGTCCCAATTTGGCGATCGGTAACTTCGTTCGCAAAAAACTGCCCACGGTACCCACTGTCTACTACATAGCGCCGCAGGAGTGGGTCTGGTCGCTCAGCCCACGTAATACCGAGCGGATTCTGCAGATCAGCGATCGCCTGCTGGCTATTTTTCCGGCAGAAGCAACCTACTACCAGAAGCGGGGCGGCAATGTCGCTTGGGTAGGTCATCCGCTGGTTGATCGGATGCAAACGGCTCCTAGCCGTGAACAGGCGCGGCAGCAGCTAGGCATTGCGCCCGATCAGCTAGCGATTGCGCTGATTCCTGCCTCGCGGCGGCAAGAGATTCGATACCTTCTGCCTGCAATGTTTGAGGCGGCACAGCAAATTCAGGCGAAGCTGCCGCAGGTGCAGTTTTGGGTTCCGCTATCGCTGGAGATCTACCGAGGGGCAATTGAGCAAGCCATTCAGCGCTATGGGCTAAACGCAAAGCTGATTGCGGGACAGTCGCAAACGGTGATTGCCGCCGCCGACCTTGCCTTGACCAAATCTGGCACGGCAAATCTAGAAATTGCTTTGCTCAATGTGCCACAGGTGGTAATCTATCGGCTGAGTCCGCTGACCGCCTGGATTGCCAAACATCTACTCAAGTTTTCGGCTCCCTTTGTCTCGCCGCCCAATCTGGTGCTGATGGAGCCAATCGTCCCGGAGCTACTGCAAGATGAAGCAACTCCCGATCGCATTACTGAGGCTGCCTTAGAGATTCTGCTCAACCCCGATCGACATCAAACCATGTTGATGCAGTATGTTCGAATGCGGCAGCAGTTAGGTGAAGTGGGAGTATGCGACCGGGCAGCGCAGGAGGTTTTACAGCTACAGCGATCGCGCTGAGCCAAAAATTCGGCCCTGTCCTGCCTTGCCTCATCTGCTCTTGCCCCATTCCGGTGCCGCCGGCAAGTCATCCCTGTGTTCCTCGAACGATCCTCCCTCAGGTTGATTCGGCACACTCTACTTCCAGCGAAACTAAAAGTCAGAAGATTTTAGATCGATTGCAACCGCTGATCAGGTGATGGCGCGCTAAGATTACTTCCGTTTGTGAAGGTCAGAGCAAGAATCTGGAATCTAATTAAATCCCAGAATAGATTTATAAATCTGGCTTTAATTCCAAGTTAGATTGGAATATCCTCTCAGAGAAGTCATACATAGGTCGTTTAGTGAGTTTCAAGGTATCATTATGGAGTCTGAAATGCAGCAATATACTGACGCCCCTGATTACACAGCGGAGAAGGTTACTGTGGAAATCGAACCAAAAGACAAGGATACTCTTACTGAAACAACTGACGCTGCTGGCGATCAGCTCAAGCAAATTGGGAATAAAATCTCGGCGTTTCTCTCAGATCTACCCGACTATCTGACGGAGTTCTTTGGCGAAAATAAACGCCCGATTGTGGTAGTTGGTCTTATCTTCGGCGCTCTGATCGCCGTGAAGCTGCTCTTGGCAATCCTAGGCGCAATCAACGATATTCCTTTGCTCTCTCCCTTATTCGAGCTGATCGGGATTGGCTACACAACCTGGTTTGTGTACCGCTATCTCTGGAAGGCAGAGAATCGCCGTGAGTTGTCTACTGATTTCAACTCATTGAAGCAGCAGGTCCTTGGCAGAATTAGCAGCGAGGTGGAATAAACTCCTAGCGGTGCCGTGCTGAAGCACTACACCCTGTCTACAAAATCCCTTCTTCTACTAGTGAAGAAGGGATTTTGTTTTTCTAGAGGGTTCTTTAGACACTGTCTCGCTTAATGCAAAACAGTTGTTAAATCTCTCAAGCGGTTTAGGTTAATACAGAAAGTAGCGGGAACAATATTAATAGAGATCTCTAAGAAAGCAGAGGCAGAAGATGTTCATCTTCTGCCTTCTTAGACTTTTTAGAAATCTGTTTTCTCTTCTAATTTGACTGTCCGACTTATCTTGCAGGAGGAGTAGTGATGGGCGATCGTTCTAACTTTATCAACCCGTACAGCCGCTACCACGGTGACTTTACGCCTGAAAACCTAATCTTCAACGCCAACCTTCAGGAATTCTCCCATCGCGTTAGCATCATCTGCGGTTTAGAAACCAGCGGCAAACTCACGCCTGAAGAATCTTTTGAGCAGATCCAAGCGCTTTGGAGACAGCTTAAGCAGAGCGGAGAAGCACTATCTTAGGCGTGCTGGGCACTGTCTTTTCTCTGCTGTGTTGCTACACTCACCGCTACAGTTATGCCAACGCCTAGTAGAGTTCCCATGAGGATATGGGATTGAAGTCCAATCGCTGAAAGCTCTGGCGTGGATGGTCTTGGGGCTATATCACTCAGGTGTGGCTGAGTGGCTAGCTTCCAGACTGGGGGCTGAGCCAGCAGAGCAGTATCTGATCCGGCAGGGGTGAGCGGCGGCTGCAAGATCGCCAGCTCATCCTGATAGCCCTGTAAAATTCCAGTTTGCAAGTTTAGCTGCTGCTGAAGCGCATCCTCTTGGCGCAGCAGAGCCGCTAGCTGATGCCGCTGCTGCTGTACTAAACTATCGGTTTGGGCGATCGTTTGCTGACGAATCTGCAGGACTTGCAAATAGTGTGCCACTCCAATCGACTGCTGAAGTAGTCCAAGCGCAGGCGGCTCCTGAAGTGCTGAACTAAGATCGGCATCTGGCTGAGCCAAGGACTGCTCTAACGCTTGCTGCGCGGCTTGAGCCAGTTGCTGCTGCATGTCGTGATGCCGCGTGTACAGTGCTTGCAAATCAGGGCTGTTTGCTCCAAAGCGGCTCAGCTCGGTGGCAATTTGTTGGTCGATCGATCGAAGCTGGGGCAGGAGCGCCTGATAGCCAGCATTCTGCTTTAACAGCGTCACGGTAATTGCATCATCAGCAGGTAGCCCCATTTGCGTCTGCAGTGCATTGAACTGATCTACAGCCTTGGCGATTTGCACTTCTATATCAGCCGCCTGGTTTGTCAGCTCAGTCGCTCGCATGTCGAATAGCTGCGTTTGGGTTGCTAAATCTTCTATGCCATTTTGCTCATAAAACCGTTGTATCTGAGTTTGCAGGCTGGCGATCTCCTTTTCCACCACCGGAATCTTGGCTTCAATAAATGCTGCACCACGACAGGAAGAGGTTTGGCACTCTTGGCTGTAGCGCAAATAAGCCTGCGATAGATCCTGCAGCACCTGCTGGGTGCGCTCAGCGTTGCTGTCTCGGTAATGCACCTCTAGCTGGTTCTCTAAGTTGAGCGTGATATCGAGATTCTGTGACAGCGTTTCGTAGGTGAGCCCAGTATGCTCTGCCACGATCGGGTCGAGTAGGCGTGGGCTTTCCAAAACCCGTCGCTGCGTTTCAGAAAATACTTCAGGGGCAGCGATTGATGTGGGCACGGCTGATTCGAGACGAATTTGGAAAGAGCCTTCGTGCTGAGGTTGGGGGGGAGGCTGTGTGGGCTGCAACAAAGCAGATGGAATAGACTGAGTGGTGGCTGCTGCTGCACCTGCTGCTAGTGCGATCGCTACTCCTGCCATCAACCCAGTTGGCATAGACGAATCCTGCGGCTGATGGGGGGCATCTCTAATTGGGGGCGCTTGGTACGACGGTTCAGACAAGCAAAAGCTAGAGTTTGATCTGTTACCCTGCCAAACGGATAGAGCAGCCTGGTTTGCTAAAGTCATTCAGAATCCTCCTGCGCTGCGATCGTCCCTCAATAGGGATGACTGCACTCCATTTATCCATTCATACAGCGCAATCTAGGCAGATCAGGAAAAGACAAAGCTTTTCTAACCTGCTTCATGAACTGGCTATAGATAACCTTCATTTATCCGTTTTTAACGAACTATTCGTCACAGCAATTTAATACTTGCGCCAAAAGGATGACAAATCCTCTGACCTCTGCTATATTTACATACGTGTGAGGAGCGAACCAGCGAGGGCATCGAGACGAAACACGGTCAGTCGTCGATGCCCTTTCTGACTTTTAAACAGATTTTTGATGATGCATTAGAAAAAGCGCATTAGAGGAAACAGTTTAACCTTAGGCAGCTTAGCCCTGTTGTGGCACAAAGCGCTCTACACATGGAACTGCACGAATAAAAATTAGGCGAGAGGTGGGTATGGAAGCTAGAATTCCATACCCACTTGTGTTTGTGAAGCTACATAACTTGCACTGCTACAGCGCCTATAGCTCGCTATGAGTTTGGTTGATAAACCCTAACGACCCGTCCTGCTCCACGAAGCTGACGAAAATATGCTTGGCTCACCTCATCCCCCTCCTGCGACAGCAAATCAATGCCTATGCCGTTGCGCCCTTGGTCTTTGCCGGAACTGTGAATGTAGTAGCGATCGCCTAAATGCAGCCCTACATGCGTAGCCTTTTCGGGTGTGCCAAAAAAAATCAGATCTCCAGGCAGCAGCTCTGACAGCGCGATCGGCTGCATAAACGCCTCTTGCTGATAGGCATCTCTAGGAATCCAAATTCCTGCTGAGGCAAAAGCAGTTTGCATTAGCCCAGAACAGTCATAGTTTGGACCTACCGTACCGCCCCAAAGATAGCGGTTGGGCTGCATCAAAGCTGTTTGGGTGAAGGCAATCACCTGCGGTAGCCGATCGCAGATCTCCGGCTCAGACAGAACGATTGGCTGATAAGTTTCCTCTGCTTCTTCGATCAAATCTATATCTTCCAACGGTAGCCAGCCCGGATAGCTATCTTCACAAAGCCGTACCCAAACTGCCTGTCCCTTTAATGTAGGCGCTTCTTTAGGTGCTTCTCCCACCGCTGCCACTTCAATTCGCAATTGCCGCCCTGCAACCGCTTGCGTTGCCAGTCCTTCTAGCGTTGGCAATTCATACAGATTCAGGTTTGCCTGACATTGATACTCTAAAGACTGCCCTGTAGCGATTGCTGTTTGTAGCTGAGCGAGGGAAACCACGGCAGTAAAGAGGAAGCTAAGAGTACGGAAAGGCTTTAAGAGGGTCACCTTAGATCCATAATAGGTCTGGATTAGTCTGATTTTTTATGTTTTTCCACCCCGATCCACAGCTCGACGACTGGGGCGATCGCATCCTCAAGGCAACTTGGGCACAGTTTCCGCTGCTGCCGACCCAAATTGCCTTAACCTGGCTGGTTTACGATGAGCCTGTTCCCGTGAATACAGGCGGTGCGCTGACGGCAGAAGATTTTTGGAAGTATGGCATGCGCGGCTTTGCTTATCGCGGCGATCAGCCGATTTATCCTGCCAGCGTGGTAAAGCTATTTTATTTGGTGGCAGTGCAGGAGTGGTTGGAAAAAGCCATGATTACTCCTTCCGCAGAACTCGATCGGGCTGTCCGGGATATGATTGTGAACTCTAGCAACGATGCAACTAGCCTGATAGTGGATGTGCTGACTGGCACCACTAGCGGACCAGACCTGCCGCCCGCCCCGTTGGAAACCTGGAAGACGCAGCGCAATATTGTCAATCGCTATTTTCAAGCACTGGGCTGGGCAGAGTTTGCCCCGATCAACGTCAATCAAAAGACTTGGTGTGATGGAGCCTACGGACGCGAGCGAGCCTTTTTGGGCGATCGGCTGGAAAACTGTAATAGGCTGACCACCAATGCCACCGCTAAATTGCTGCATAGCGTTGTGGGAGGCGTTACTGTGTCCTCAGAGCGCTCGCAGGCGATGATGGCGCTGATGCAGCGGCGCCTCGATCCAGCAGCACTGCAGGCTGATGTGAATAATCAGGTGAATGGCTTCTTGGGAGCAGGACTGCCGCCAACGGCGCGGCTATGGTCCAAAGCAGGAGAAACGAGCCAAGTCCGTCATGATGCGGCATATATTGAGATTCCGGGTTGCCGCCCTTATCTCCTGGTTGTGTTTACGGAAGGACAAAGCCGCAATGAGGCGATGTTGCCGTTCGTGTCGCAGCAGGTAGTGACTGCGATGCGCTGCCTGTAAGGGCGTTTGCAGGGGGGCGATCGCAAAACTTGCGGCGGCCCTGTTTGCGACAGCCCTGTTCTAAGATGATTGAGAATTGCCGATTGGAGCAGCATTGATGCGGAAACTCTACTTTCTGGTTCCTGGAACAGACGGCAGGTTTGCCTGTGGCGGCTTGTGGGCAGAACTTAAAACCTTTGGGCTGGCTCAACAAGTCTGTGATGCTGAAGTAGTGACCTACCGCCAGCGAGAAAAAGACAAGCCGTATTTAGACGATGTTTTGCAACAGCCTGACCTGCAGAATGCCATCTTTGTGATTAGCTGGGGGTTTGATATTCCGAAGCTGGTTGCCAAGCTGCGATCGCACAATATTATCTATCATGCCCATAGCGCAGGATATGGCTTTTCGTTGCCTGCCGATATCCCAATTGTGACCGTCAGCCGCAATTCATTAGGCTACTGGGGGCAGCAAGCACCCCACTCCCTGATTTACTATTTACCGAACGAGATCTCTAAGGAGTTTCACAATCAAGGGGGCGATCGCGACATTGATGTGCTGGTGCAAGCCCGTAAATCTTCTACTTATCTGCTACAAGAACTGATTCCAGCCCTACAGCTTCAGTGCCAAGTTGAAGTCGTGCGCTCTTATGTGGAGGACTTGCCAGGATTATTCAATCGGGCCAAAGTTTATCTTTATGATTCTGCTGAGTATTGGGCACAGCAAAAGGTAACTGAAGGCTTTGGGCTACAGCCAATGGAAGCTTTGGCATGTGGCTGTCAGGTCTTCTCTAGCGTCAACGGGGGGCTTTCTGACTATCTCGATCCCGGCTTCAACTGCCAAAAAATTGCTGGATACTCCAAGATGCACGATATCAGACGGATTTTGAGAGCAGTTCAAAGTACGTCAATGTCTTTGTCTGATCATGTTCTTGAAGAATATCGAGCTGAATCGATCGTGCCTAAGCTAAAAACTATTCTTGAAGATGTTAATGATTTCTTCGATCACAAATCTGAATATACTGCAACGATTCAGCCCTTGACCAAGCTAAAGCTTTTGCGGTTGTCCCTGCAGAGTACAACAGGAAAACTTAAGAAGTTGGGGAATCGATAATTTGGACTAAGTGTGATCATGACAACTATAAAAGACGAACTTTCTCACCTCAGATAGTGGGTACAAAGTATCTTAAGCGCCTAGAGTGTCCCTGGTAACAGAGAATGGGGATAGGCATGGCTTACGATTATGACCTTGTGGTGATTGGTGCAGGTTCGGCAGGACTAGCTGCTGCCAAACAAGCTGCTGCCTATGGGGCAAAAGTGGCGATCGTTGAGCGAGAGCAGCTAGGGGGCGTTTGCATTAATCGGGGCTGTGTTCCTAAGAAACTAATGGTGTACGCAGCTGATTTTGCCCAAGCGTTTGCAGATGCGCCCCACTATGGCTGGTCTATAGAGTCGGTGCAGTTCAACTGGCAGCAGTTTGTGGAGAATCGCAACCGTGAGATCGATCGGATACATCAGTCGCAACGGCAGGCGCTGACAGATGCTGGAATTGACCTGATTATGGGCCAAGCAAGTTTCTTAGAGGCTCATGCGGTGGAAATAGACAGCCGTAAAGTGACGGCAGACAAATTTTTGATTGCGGTAGGCGGTATGCCGATCAAACCCAAAATTCCTGGGATTGAGCAGGCGCTAACTTCACGTGAAATGTTTGGGCTGCGATCGCTGCCTTCCCGCCTCGGTATTCTAGGCGGAGGTTATATTGGCGTTGAGTTTGGCAGTACGCTGCGGGCTCTTGGCGCTACAGTAACGCTTATGAATCAGGAGGATTGCATTTTGACCGGGTTTGACCAAGACCTCAGTCAAACGGTGTACCAGGGACTGACTCAGCGTGGCATCCGCATTCTCTGCAACACGACTGCAAAAGAGATTCGGCAGTCTGCCAACGGATTGCAAATGGTTTTAGAAGGAGACTGTTCAGAAACGCTAGAGGTCGATGCAATTCTCTGTGCAACCGGACGGACTCCCAACTTAGAGGCGTTGAACTTGGAGCAGGCGGGTGTAGAACTAGAGGGAAAGGCGATCGCCGTTGATGAATACAGCCGCACCAGTCAGGCAAATATTTATGCTGCTGGGGATTGCACCAATCGGCTGCCACTAACGCCGGCTGTCCGTGCCGAAGGCCGTGCCTTTGCCGATACCGTTTTTGGCAATCAGCCGTACAAGTTAGATTATGCGTCTGTTCCTTCTGCAGTCTTTGCCCGTCCGGAAGCAGCAACCGTGGGAATGACTGAAGCTCAAGCGCGAGAACGCTATGGGGCAGAAGCGATCGACTGCGATCGAATTGAATTTCGTTCGCTGTATGACCGACTGAGTGAATCGCCAAAACCTGCTTTATTTAAGCGCGTCTTCCTGCGCCAATCTGGTGAGATTTTAGGAATTCACTTAGTAGGAGAACAATCAGCAGAAATTATCCAGGGAATGGTGCTAGCGCTGAAACAAGGGATTTCCAAACAAGATATTGATCATACGCTTGGAATTCATCCCACCTCAGCAGAAGAATTCTTTGAATAATGTATTCACCGATTGAGCTGTGATTCAAGCTCGGCTGCAACCTGCTCAGCACCTAGCTGCTCTTCTGGCTTTCTGGTATACCACCATGCCCAAGCGATCAATACAGCTTGGAACGGCAGCCGGAACCAGTAGAGCAGGGGGTGGTGGGGGATACCGTCGATCGGAATGCTGTTGATCGCCTGATTGATATTAGCGGGAAATACAGCGATGAACAGAGCGATCAACCCCCAAGCAGCAGCAACGCTGACGAATGGAATCACCAGCCCAATTCCCCCTAGAATTTCAAAAACGCCGCTGATGTAGACGAGTGAAACAGGCGCAGGTAGCTGTGGCGGTACAATCCGCGCATATTGATCAGGATGGGTGAAGTGGGTAATACCAACAATGATGATGGCAACCGCTAGCACACCCCGTAAAATCTCCTTGTTTCGACCCAGAAAGCTAGGCTGGCTCTGACTCGGTTTCATTCGTTTTTCGTGCTCAGTAGAACTGACACTAAACTGTAGCAGGCACATCAAAGGTTTGTTGTCTACCAGGAGGAATGTCTCTAAATTTCAACCTGGCTTAGTTTTACAAAGATTAGTGCAGGCAGTTTTCAGCTATTTTTATATAGATTTATACAGGTCGATCCATCCCTTTAGAAAGAGGCTAGGTCGGCGCTAGTTTTCTACTTTAGGAGGAGACTTTATTTCTAGAATTTTAGGGCTGTGCAATGCAAGAGTACGACGTTGTTATTATTGGAGCAGGGCACAACGGATTAGTTTGTGCAGCATATCTGCTTAAGGAAGGCTACAGCGTTCTCTTACTAGAAAAGCGTCCTGTTCCTGGTGGTGCAGCGACGACCGAAGAGAGTATGCCGGAAGAGGCTCCTGGCTTTAAGTTCAACCTTTGCGCGATCGATCATGAATTTATTCATTTAGGTCCGGTAGTAGAAGAGCTAGAGCTAACAAAATATGGTCTGGAGTATCTTCCCTGCGATCCGGTCGTATTTTGCCCTCACCCGGATGGAAAGTATTTTCTAGCGCATAAGTCCCTGGAAAAAACCTGTGCAGAAATTGCCCGATATAGCCCACGAGATGCTCAAAAATACGCAGAGTTTACTGATTACTGGCAGCGTCTCTTGCGCGGCATTATTCCTATCTTTAATGCACCGCCGAAATCGGTGATTGATATCCTTGGGAACTACGATCTTCCTAAGCTAAAAGATTTATTTTCCGTTGTAGGGCTCTCTAATAAGACGCTGGATCTATTGCGGACGATGTTGAGCAGCGCTGAAGACATGCTAAACGAGCAGTTTGATTCAGAGTTTCTCAAAGCGCCCCTAGCCCGACTAGCATCTGAACTGGGCGCGCCGCCTAGCCAGAAAAACCTTTCGATTGGCGCGATCATGATGGGAATGCGCCACGACCCCGGTATGGCGAGACCGCGTGGTGGCACAGGAGCGCTGACGCAGGCATTGGTTAACCTAGTGCAGTCTTTGGGTGGCAAAGTGTTGACCGACCAGCAGGTTGAGAAAGTGCTGGTAGATGACGGTCGAGCGGTTGGGGTACGGGTTGCAGGCGGCACAGAATATCGGGCAAAGCGGGGCGTCATCTCTAACATTGATGCTAGGCGGTTGTTCTTGCAGCTGATAGATCAAGGCGATGTGGACTCAGCCGACCCAGACTTGCGCGAACGGCTCGATCGCCGCATTGTGAACAATAATGAAACTATCTTGAAGATCGACTGCGCGCTGTCGGAGCCGCCAAGATTTGAACATCACCAGCATCAAGACGACTATCTGATTGGCTCCGTATTGATTGCCGATTCAGTTAAACAAGTGGAAATAGCACATCACGACCCTAGTATAGGCAAAATCCCTGATGCTGATCCGTCGATGTATGTGGTTGTGCCGACGATGCTTGACCCCTCGATGGCTCCAGAGGGCAAGCACACGCTCTGGATCGAGTTCTTTGCTCCCTACAGAATTGCCGGTTTAGAAGGAACTGGCATGAACGACACCGGCTGGACAGACGAGCTAAAGAATAAAGTTGCCGATCGCGTTATGGATAAGCTAGCTGAATATGCGCCCAATGTGAAAAATGCAGTGATTGCTCGACGAGTCGAAAGCCCTGCTGAGCTAGGAGCAAGGCTAGGCTCATACAACGGCAACTACTATCACATTGATATGACTCTGGAGCAGATGATTCTCTTCCGTCCGTTGCCGGAGCTAGCCAACTACGAAACACCAATTGAAGGGCTGTATTTAACAGGAGCCGGGACACATCCAGGTGGCTCAATTTCTGGAATGCCGGGTCGGAACTGTGCTCGCGTCTTTTTACGATCGCAGCAGTCATTCGCCCAGGTGTTTAAGGATGCTCGTGACTCAGTGAAGTCTACAGTAGGAGCTGTTTTTAAGGGATCCTAACTAAATCCATTAACTGGGCAATCCAGTGTATTGTGTTATCTCAACGGGTGATTGTGTGGATTACAGATTGTTTGAGGGTTGTGCTAAGGCATGATTTCCAGGCGGTTCTAGCTAAATCAAGCACTGTAAAACAGCAAATCTCAATGAGCTGCGAAAGTTGTTCCTGAAGGTATGACCTTCAAAGCTCAACATTTAATATCTCATTCGAGAGTGTTTTATGACAGGACGAGTTCTAATTTTAGGGGGTCGAGGGCGGATAGGCAGTAGTGTTGCTGCCGATCTGTTGCTGCATACGGATGCTAAAATTACGATTACCGGACGCACGGCTGATATAGAAGAGAATTGGCGTGTTCAGTTGGGTAACGGTGTAGAGTTTCTGGCGCTCAATTTAAACGATCGTCAGCGTGTCGCGGAAGCGATCGCATCGGCGGATTTGGTGATTCACTGTGCAGGGCCGTTTCGCTACCGCGATGATCAGGTGATCCGGCTTTGCATTGAGCAGGGCGTGAACTATGTCGATGTCAGCGACGATCGCAGCTTTACGCGCAAGGCTTTATCCTTACGGGAAGCCGCTCAAGCTGCAGGTGTGACTGCAATTATCAACTCTGGCGTTTTTCCGGGTATTTCCAACAGCATGGTGCGTCAGGCTGTGGAGCAGCTAGATAGCGATAGCTTAGAGAAGATTCACCTCAGCTATGTGGTGGCTGGATCAGGCGGGGCAGGTGTTACCGTGATGCGAACCACCTTTTTGGGATTGCAGAACCCGTTTGACGTGTGGCTAGACGGGCGCTGGCAGACGATCAAGCCTTACACGGGGCGCGAAGCGATTGATTTTCCGAAACCGTTTGGGCGTACAGGCGTTTATTGGTTTGATATGCCTGAGACGATCACGCTAGCAGATAGTTTTCCGGCTCAGTCTGTCATTGTGAAGTTTGGCTCTGCGCCAGACTTTTACAGCGTTCTAACGGCAATGATGGCAAGAATGCCTGCCAAGGTTGTGCAAAGCCCGAACGTGGTTGAGTTTCTATCCAGAGTAAGCTATGGCATGACGGCAGTGACCGATCGCTTTAGCGGCATTGGGGTGGTGATGCGGGCTGAAGTGACAGGCAAAAAGGCAGGAGAACCTGCACGCTATGTTTCAACGTTTCTTCATGAGAATACGGCAGTGGCAGTGGGATATGGCACAGGCAGCCTAGCTGAACTGATGCTGTTGGGCAAAGTGAATCAGCCGGGCGTTTGGGCAGTTGAACAAGTGTTGCCAACTCCTCTGTTTGAACAAGCCATGGAGAGCCGGAGCGTGAAGATCGACCAGCACTGGCAGTAAAAGCTATCGCAAGGCGAAATTTGTTGCAAATGTCTTTCTTCAATAGAAGCTAGGATACATATCCAGTTCGGCAAAGAGTATATCTTAAGGTCCTACTCAGAGACTGGAAAACTTCTTAGCGTGGTAATGAAGCTTACTGATCTAAAGGAGACTTAGGATGACTACCAATGCCCCTACCGAGGTGAAAGATATCAGAACGAGTCGCAATAACTCGATTTGGATAGGCATAATTCTAGCTGTGTTGGGTGTCTTAGCGATCGCGCTGCCAATCACTTCAACGATCGTAGTTGAATCTTGGATTTCGTTGATCTTAATTTCGGCAGGTGGAGCTAAGCTGGTTTATGCATTCCAAACCCGTGAGCAAGGCGGTTTTGTTTGGAAACTCCTGTTGGGGGTTCTGTATGTTGCAACAGGGATTATGCTATTTGCTAATCCGCTAGGTGGTGTTTTGACTCTGACGCTTTTATTGGGCAGCTTCTTGCTAACAGAAGGTGTATTTGAACTAATTTTGGCGCTACGCCTCCGCCCGCAGCAAAACTGGGCTTGGCTTTTGGGCAATGCTTTGATTACGCTTCTGTTGGGCGGCATCATTCTGTTTCAATATCCCTTTAATGCACCCTGGCTAATTGGCACATTGGTCGGCGCTAGCGTTTTGATGAGCGGTGTTTCCAGAGTAATGCTGTCTCTGGCTCCGCATTCTGACTCCACTAACCAACCCACGGTAAACCCCTCTTAGAACATTCGCAAACTTCATCCGCCATTTACTCTAGACTGAGTGATTCCTGCTGTCTCTAATAAATAGGGGCAGCAAATTTTTGTAACTAGCACAGCCCTCTTAAACCAAGCTAACCACGTGCAGGTGTCATCCCTCTTGCTTAAAGAGATCATTGCCTTTTGTATACAGATTGAATGGAGGTACTTGCAAGCCATCTAATTCTAGAAGCTAGATGCAGAAATCAACACGGCGGCTAAACTGCTTATCAGCGACGCATTGACTTTCTTGGCTTTCGCTATTAAACCTCTTGTTGTAGCTACAGTGAGCTTACACAGACTATAAGTTATTTCTTGAGAGCTGGCTGGAGCAGGGTGGTCAAGAAATAATTTGGTTCTACTTTAAACGAAGCACTATAAGACTGGAAACTGGAACAGATATTGTGGATTCAGCTTTCACACTGGTAAAGCCGTATGGATAGCGCTCGTGCATACGCTAGGACAAACCTTTTATACAAAAAGAATTTAATCTAGGTGCGTAGCGCCGTAGCAATAGGGAAGCCTGCCGCGCCGTGAACTTGAACACTACAGGAGATAAACACCCTCAAAAATGAAGCCCTCCGATGCACTTGCATCGGAGGGCTTATCAATTAAAAATTAGATCGATCTAGCGGACCGTATCAGATACTTTGTTGCCTGCTTCAGCCGCTTTCTCGGTAACACTACGAGCGCTCTCTTTCGCGCCGGTGGAATATTCTTTGCCGAACTGGCTAAAGGCTTCAGCCGAATCACGGACTGTATTTTCGATCCGCTCACTCAAAGGAACATCACCGCTCACTTCATCCTTGAATTGTCCCGTTGTCTTAGGTCTTTCGGTGCTGCGATCGGTTTGCTCAAGCTTATCGCGGAACCGTTCTCCCAAGGTTTCATCAGCATTGGCAGCCTGAATACCGAATCCAAACACTAAGAATCCAGTCATCAGCAGCGCCAAGCAGTGCTTTACCTTAAAAGACTTGAAAAAGGAAAACAGATTGGAGAAGGTTTGAGAGATGAAGTTACTCATATGCATTACTCCCTTGGATGATTCTTCACGGTCGTATAGCCTCAGAGTATCCAGCAGAGCCGCATTATTCCTCTAGCTAAAGTTACATCTGATACCGATAGATGATGCGACGTTCGGCTAATCTGTAGCAAATGGATAGACAAGTGGGACATCTGTCAACTTATTGTTTAGAATTCTTATAAAACCTAAGACTATAGACAGACCACCTGTACCAACCTGCTCAATAGAATAGAGACATAAGAATAGCAACCTAACTAACGGTTGTGCTACTCAGGCACAGAGGCAAATGCAAATGAGGTGCAGTCATTGCAAAGCGATCGTTAGGGTGGTGATATTTCTTAGTCTTTCTGCACAAGGCTTGTGCGAATGCCACACAAGTTTTGCAGTTAGCCGGAATTGGAACGTGTGCGCCGGGTATACAGATGTCTTTGTTAAACCCCTTCATGGAGGGGCACTTTTTCCAGCACTAGCAAATCTCTGAAACTATGCAACACAGTCAACCTACGTTAGATGCTTCGCGAACGACTCAGATCAATCCGATGGAAACGACTCAAGCGGGATTGGCAACAACCGCTCACCGCGCGATCGAAGCAAGGATGGCTGAGTTGCAGGCTCACCACATGATTAGTCAAAGATATTTCTTCCCTTTTCCTTATCTCTGCCAAATCTACCATTTGCTTAATCTAAAGCACTTAGAGAATGTTCATGGCTTCAGCTTGAACAACTTGGAAATTCTGCAGGTTAGTGATTTCCAATCTACTGAAGTAGGCGGCAGTATTAGGTTTCAAACGATTTTACGATCGCCGCTGAATATCCTACGGCTTTGGCGACAGCCGATCGTTGAGGTAGATCTGATCTTGCACGACCCGTATACGGTTGAGCTGAGAATTCCGATCTATCGCGGTAAAGAAGTTATTGTTTTGTTTAATGTAATTCCGCTGCAGAATAGGGGTCATGAGCTGTTCATTGACATCTATACTAACTTGGTTCATTTCAAGCCAATTCTGAAGCTGTGCCTACACCTTGCTTCTTGTCTCACAGTTCTAGAAGACCTGCCCTACATCCGCAAGCTAGCCAGCAGAAATCTAGAGCGGCTGATCAAACACAATAAAATTTCTGATCATGAGACAATGCAGCTCTTTAAGCGGTTCACTGAGCTGTACGGAGCTGGCGTATAAGCTTCGTGAGACTGGATTGAGCGATCGCTTAGCGGCAAATAGCTCTTGGGGTAGAGAGATTTTTCTACCCCTCTTTGCTATATGTGGGCTTGGCCGCGCTCTGAATTTTTGATGCAGGAGCGTTAGTAAAACAAGTTGGTATCAACAGAGATCGCTCTTACCTGCTATGACTCTAGACTCGCTAAAGCCGACTTCTAATCCACTCACACGCCAAATTCGAGAATACTCACTCAAATTCAGGTTCTTTCTAGGGTCACTCTTCTATCTAACTTATGCTCCCCAAGCGTATCTCTACTCTTGGCGACGCGATCGCATCGAGCGGCAGGCTGCGGAAGCACCTAGTGGACAGACTGTTACAGTCCCTGAGTTGCGCCCTGAAGAACTGGGTCGGGTTGAGCCAACCGCCAGTGGGGCAATCTTTGAGTTTGGGCAGGTCAAGCTAGAGGTTAGCTTCTTAACGGCTGACTTGGCGCGAGTCACCTGGCAGCCTGGTGTTTTGCCGGTTCCGTATGCGATCGCCAAGGACTTTGAAACTGGCGATCAAGGTATGCCTACCTTTCAGCTCGATCAAACTCCGGCAGGGTGGTCTTTGTCTACCGGGGCGCTCAAGATTTTGGTGGGCATAGATGGGAGCTTAAGCTACTACGACGCGGCTGGGCGGCTGTTCCGGCAAGAGCTGCCACCCCTGCGAACCGGTGAAGCATGGCAGCATGAAGCGAAGCTGCGACCCGAGGAAAAGATTTATGGGCTGGGCGAACGAGCGTTTCACCTGAATTTGCGATCGCCCATTAACGAAGAAACCCAATCTCGTCAAACCTACAAGCTCTGGAACTATGATGCGGCTGGCATGTATGGAACCGGGTCTGACCCGATGTACATCTGCATCCCGGTTTATGTAGGGTTGCACGAACAGGGCAGCTATCTAGTCTTTTACGAGAACTCGTTTGAGGGCGAAGTTACGCTAACCGATTCGGCAACGGCAACCTTTTCAGGGGGAGCCTTACGCTACTACATAACGATCGGCTCACCCGCCCAGCTTTCAGAGAAATATACTGAACTTACTGGACGAGCGCCTTTGCCCCCTCGTTGGGCGTTGGGATATCACCAGTCGCGCTGGGGCTACCGCACCGAGGCGGCTGTCCGCGAAACGGTGGAAACATTCCGATCGCTCGACTTACCATTGAGCGCCATCCATCTAGATATTGATGTGCAAGTTGGCTTTCGGGCGTTCACGCTCGATCCCGATCGCTTCCCGCTGCTGGGCAAATTTACTCAAGAGCTAGCGGCTCAGGGGGTACAGTTCATCACGATCCTTAACCCTGGTATTAAAGACAGCCGCAAGTCGAAGCTGTTTATCGAAGGGCAGATGCTTGATGCCTTCTGTAAGCTGCCCAACGGCGATTTAGTCGTTGCTCCTGTCTGGTGCGGTTGGTCAGTATTTCCAGATTTCACCAATCCGGCGGTGCGCCAGTGGTGGAGTCGGCAATATGAGTTTTTGCTGGACCTGGGGGTTGCAGGCTTCTGGCACGATATGAACGAGCCTGCGGCATTTATTGCCTGGGGCGATCGATCGTTGCCTAAGGTGACTCGTCACTGGATGGAGGGCAGAGGCGGCGATCACCGAGAGGCACACAACATTTATGGCTTGCTACAGGCAAAAGCAGGCTATGAAAGCCTTTGTCAGTATCGCTCAAATCAGCGTCCGTTTATTGTATCAAGAGCAGGCTGGGCGAGCTTGCAGCGCTACTCCTGGACATGGACGGGCGATGTGGAATGCACCTGGGCGGCAATGCGGCAAACGATCGCTACGGTGTTGGGTTTAGGCTTGTCGGGAATTCCCTACAGCGGTCCAGATATTGGCGGCTTTCAGGGCAATCCTTCTGCTGAACTCTATGTGCGCTGGTTCCAGATGTCAACGTTTTTGCCATTTTACCGCGCCCATTGTTCCAATAACGTAGAATATCGTGCTCCCTGGACGTATGGCGAACCTTATCTCAGCATTCTGCGAGACTTCTTGAAGCTGCGCTATCGTTTGATGCCATATTTGTATACGCTGGCCTGGGAGTCTACACAGAAGGGCTATCCGATCGTTCGTCCTTTGTTCTGGTACAACTCCGACCAGCCGATGCTCTGGGAAATTGATGATTGCTTCTATCTAGGCGATGCCCTGCTGGTTTATCCAGTTTTTGAGGAAGCAGCGCGGACGTGCTCAATACTGCTGCCGCCCGGTAAATGGTACTCATTCTGGGATGATGGAGTTTTTGACGGTGAACAAACGATCGAATGCGATGTGTCGCTGGAAAAACTGCCCATTTTCGTTAAAGCGGGCAGCATCTTACCCATGACAGAGAACAATCGATTGATGCTGCATGTCTACCTACCTGAACAGACCGAGAATCAATCGCACCTCTACAGCGATGCCGGGGATGGATATGCTGAATCACGTCTGGATCAGCTACAGCTAATCCAATATCCAGACGGAATTGAGCTGCTTTGGGAATCTCAAGGAGACTATCCCTTTTCCTATGAGGCAGTTCAGCTCTACTGGCATGGCTTCCAGCCCCAAGAAATTTGGAGCAGTGGGGCACGACTAGATGAGCAAGTGAAGGACGATCGCTATCTTGAAGTTGCCCCGTTCAAGCAGCTCTTCTTCAAGTTTCAGTCCTAAGCTTTAATAGCGCTCTGCGCATACACCAAGACAGGTTTTTGTGTAAAAGTCCTGGTTAGCGGGGCTTTTACGCAAAGAAGATTTCAGTGCTGCACAGCAAAAGGCTGCATTATTTTCATGGCGATTCGCTCAATCAAAAACTAAGGTTTTACCAACTTGGTAAAACCTCTTAATCAAGGCAAACCAGATAAGGCTTACCCTTTTTCTTTTTATCTCCAGCGCTATGATTTCGGAAGCTTTTCGATTGTGGTGGTTGTTTCCAGCAGCAGAGTTCCCTTCTGCACAATCAAGTCTTGCAGCTGTAAAGTGAATCCATCTAGCTCAAAGTTGCGTAAATCCAGTAGGTCGATTATCTTCTCGAATAAAGCACTTGCAAATTCGAGTGAGAGCCCCTTACCTTCAGCCGAAACGATATCCAGATGAATCTTTTGACCGGCTTCTACAACGGAAGGAATGGCAACAGCTGTAAACTGAATGCGATCGCCAGTCTCCCGCACGTGCAGGTCAGCTGCTATTCCTAGCTTGCGTTCTCCTGGCAAACGGATTTTGGCGTTTTGGACATCGAGCGTTTTGGCTTCTCCCTGCACTGAAACCTCAACTCCCTGCATTTTGCCGAGGAGATAGTCAGAAGCTAAAGCGCGATTTAGATCTACTTCCGTTAAAAGGATTTGAGCTTGAGCGTTGGTTGGCTCAGTCAACTCAATTTCTCCAGTAAGGGCTTTGAGCGGATTGATGCTGACAGAATCAGTATTGAGCTTAAGAGCTTCTACTCGCAGATCGCGCTTCATCACCACGCCTGCACCTTTGACGGTGACAGAATCGACTTTGCCCTGAACAATATTTGCCGGCTGGGCTTGAACACTTACATCAACCTGTTCCGCCTGATCTAGCTGACTTCTAATTGCAACTTCAGCCGCTTTGTCTAGCGCCTGCTCTCCAAGATTCGGTTGATTACTCATACATTTATTTCTAGAAGGAAACTTTGGTTTTGTCAGCTCTCAGTTGTCAGCTCTCAGTAAAGTGAGGCGTTCTGGGCTTTGTTTGTCTGAATTTGTGGGTCACTTTGAAGTTAACCGCTTTGAATAAGGCTGACTGATTCTTCTAGGCTTAGCCATCATTCCAAGAGTGGATCAACTCTATGTATCCAGGAAAACATAACAACTTAATGAACTGTTCCATTCAAAAAAGTTTTTTGCTTACAAACGGCGGAAACCAACTGCTGTTGTTTTTATCACCTGCTCCGACTACAGATTTTACACCTGGCGGCTCTATCTTAAGAAGGAGTTGTAACTCCTGCATTTCTTTCACTCCCTAGAAAGAGGAATAAGCAAGTTAACTCCAATACACTACAGAGGAAGAACAAGTTTGATGGATTTGGTAGAAGGCGATTGCCCAATCAAGTTCTTTAAGCAGGTTCTCAGTGACGTAGCGAAGAGGATAAATTCATGGCAGATCTTGAAGATGCAATTGTAACAGCCAAAGATAAACTTCCGGATATCACTCCTACTCCTCCTGGATTTCACAATCAAGCCACTGCCCACGAACTTAAAGCGCGCCTGAACTGGGGCGAACCTGGGTTGACAATTCTGGATGTGCGCGATCGCCAAGCTTATTTAGAGTGTCGCATTCTGGGCGCAATGAATGTACCCCTGCAGGATCTGCCGACCGCAGAGCAGGATATGCATCTATCGCCTAAGCGCGATCTTTACATTTATGGTGCAACTGATGAAGAAGCGGCACAAGCAGCAAGCTCCCTCCGCCAAGCCGGATTTGAGCATGTAGCTGAGCTAAAGGGCGGACTCGTAGCTTGGCAGGAGATCAATGGCTCAGTTGAAGGCAGCGCCACGAACACTCCTCCCGATGGTCCTGATGCTTACAACGTAGGCGCTCGTTTAAAAGAGTTTGCTGAAGAGAAATCTAAAGAGCAGCAGATGAAATAGTCTACGGGCTTACTGAAGCGCTCACTGAAGTTAAGAAAGCGAAGAGAGGTTGCCCTTCTGGGCAGCCTCTCTTCGCTTTCTATCTATTAATTTGATTTGGTCTTTTGTAGATTTTGCCTGTAGGCTAACTGCTAGTAAGCATCTTGCAGCTCATAGAAGTCAGGCGAAATGTAGTCCTTCCGCAGCGGATAGCCCACCCAATCTTCGGGCATTAGCAGCCGCTTCAGGTTTGGATGCCCTTCATAGATGATGCCGTACATGTCATAGCTTTCACGCTCTTGCCAGTCAGCTCCCTTCCAGATCCAATACACCGAAGGCACCCGTGGGTCTTCTCTGGGCAAGAATACTTTAAGGCGCAGCTCTTCAGGGCGATCGGCATTATCGCTCAGCCTAGTTAGATCGTAGATGCTAACTAAATCTTCACCCGGTCCCAGATCATAGGCGGCCTGGCATCGCAGATAGTTGAAGCCATAAGCATGCAGCGCAGCGCAGAAGGGCAGCAGAAAATCACGATCGACCTTGATCACTTCAACGCCAGAATGGTCTGCTGCTAGTGCCTCATGCTCAAAGCCGTTTTCCGTCAGCCAGCGCGAAGTTGCACCTGATTCAACGATTTGAGACGCCTCTGGTGCCTCAGCAGGAGATGTTTCCTGTTCTTCAGCCACGGTTAATCACCTCCTCGGCTTGCAGTTCTGGTGAGATGGGTAGCCCGACTGCCTCTATCAATTCTTTAGGAGGAGCCTGACGGGTAGCAGCTTGAAGATACTGCCCGGTCAAGATTTCTGGTACAGGCTTAAGATTGTGCGGTGCACTGTAGTAGCGATGGCTCTGGGCAACGCTACCCCGCTCGGCAAGCGACTCCTCAGAAATCTTCTTACGGAGCTTGATGATCGCATCAATGATGGCTTCGGGGCGGGGTGGGCAACCTGGGATATAAACGTCTACCGGAATCAGCTTATCAACGCCACGCACTGCAGTTGGCGAATCTGTGCTGAACATGCCGCCCGTGATCGTGCAGGCTCCCATGGCGATCACATACTTAGGATCGGGCATCTGCTCGTATAGGCGAGTCAACGCTGGAGCCATCTTCATCGTGATGGTGCCTGCGGTAATAATCAAATCTGCCTGACGTGGGGTAGAACGAGGCAGCAGACCGAAGCGATCGAAGTCAAACCGCGAGCCAATTAGCGCAGCAAACTCGATGAAACAGCACGCGGTGCCATACAGTAGGGGCCACAGACTAGAAAGCCGCGCCCAGTTGTGCAAGTCGTCTAGCGTCGTCAAGATCACATTCTCAGATAAATCTTGAGTGACCTGCGGACGACCAATCGGATTCAGCAGCGCTTCGCTGCCATTAGGGGGGGTCATGACCATTCCAACGCTCCTTTGCGCCAAGCGTAAACCAAACCAACCACTAGAATGCCAATAAAAATCAGGGCTTCTATGAATGCCAGCAGTCCCAACTGGCTAAATGCAACCGCCCAAGGGTAAAGAAACACCGTCTCTACATCAAAGATGACGAACACCAGCGCAAACATGTAGTAGCGGATGTTGAACTGAATCCAAGCTGCGCCGATAGGCTCCATACCCGATTCGTAGGTTGTGCGTCGCTCCACTCCTTTTCGACGAGGAGACAAGACTGCTGAAAGTATGAGCGCTGCCGCACTGGTGAGGCTGCAAACAATCACGAATCCTAGTAAATACTCGTAACCGTGAAGGACAAACACAATACGTCGCCACCTTGCGAGAGGAAATTCACCTCTCATGTTACCTGTTTTTTACATTCTAACAACGCAGCAAACGCTACAGAGGTATACAAAGGCGTGATGGAGAGCATTAGGTTTTAGCAAGTTTTGCCTTTATCTACCCTGTCTAATCCTCCTAAAGAGGGATAAAGATTGTGCCCCTTCTCAACGACAATCATCCGTGACTTGCAAATCTGAACCCTCTTAGGTCAGCCCTTACTCCTACTTGGAGCCAAGGGCTTCTTTTAGTGGACATGCTGCTTCAACATCAGCCACGAGGCGGTCTTCTGCCAAAGCCCAAATGGTAGCAAACTGCTTACTGAGGGTAAAAACTATTCTTAGAGGAGTTTTTCATGTCGTTTAACCGTCGGAGTTTTTTGGTATTGCTGGGCGGCAGCGCTATTGGAGCCGGAATAGGAATGGCTCGATCGCAGGCAAACTTGACCTGGACGGAAGCTGCGATGGCAGCTGAAACCCCATCTGGGCCCTTTACCCTGCCGCCCCTTCCTTATGACTACGACGCTTTAGAGCCGCATATTGACGCAGCAACGATGCAGTTTCACCATGAAAAGCACCATGCGGCTTACGTGAACAACCTGAATACTGCCCTCCAGAAGTATCCTGACCTGCAAAGCAAGAGTGCTGAAGATTTGCTCCGGGAGCTGGCAAGCCTCCCAGAAGACATCCAGGCTGCCGTTCGCAATAACGGCGGCGGGCATGTCAATCACACTCTGTTTTGGGAAATCATGGGACCTGACCAAGGCGGTGCGCCCAGCGGAGCCATCGCTGAAGCGATCGACACCACGTTTGGCAGCTTTGACAAGTTTAAGCAGCAGTTCAACGAAGCAGGCAGCAAGCAGTTTGGCAGCGGTTGGGCATGGCTCGTGAAAGACCAGCAGGGCAAGCTACAGGTCATCAGCACTGCCAACCAGGACAGCCCTATCATTGCTGGCTTAACACCAATCTTGGGCAACGATGTTTGGGAACATGCCTACTACCTGAAATATCAGAACCGCCGCGCTGACTACCTCAATGCCTGGTGGAACGTGGTCAATTGGGAAGAAGTAAACCGACGGTATGGAGAGGGATAATCTGGGGTCGGGCTCTCATCCTTCGTTACCCCCGCCCTCTCGCTCCTGCCAAGCTTGCCAAAGGTCAGGGCGGCGATCGCGGGTGCGCTCGATCTGTTGCTGTCTGCGCCATTGGGCGATCGCTTGGTGGTTGCCTGACAGCAGCACGTCTGGAACCTTCATGCCCCGGAACTGGGCAGGGCGGGTGTATTGCGGGTAATCCAACAAACCCGCCTCAAAGCTTTCTAGCTTCAGCGAGTCCTCTTTGGCAACGGTTCCAGGCAACAGTCGAATCACGCCGTTTAGCAGGGTGAGCGCCGGAATTTCGCCGCAGGTTAAAACAAAGTCACCCAGTGAGACTTCTCGATCGACCAGCGTCAGCACTCGTTCATCAACGCCTTCGTAGTGCCCACAGATGATGACAAGCTGATCGTAGTTAGCCGCAAACTCCTGGAACATCGGCTGGTTCATCGTCTTTCCTTGGGGAGTCATCATCACCACCGATTTTCGGGGCAGCGCCTGCACAGACTCAACTGCTGCAAAGACTGGTTCTGGTTTAATCAGCATCCCGACACCCCCTCCGTAGGGTTCGTCATCCACCTTGTGGTGTCGATCGGTTGTAAAGTCGCGCGGGTTAACTAGATTAACCATGGCAACTTTTTTGGCAAGCGCCTTACCCACTAAGCCAGAGCTAAGCGGAGAGCTAAAAAAATCAGGAAAGAGGGTGATGATGTCAAACCGCACAACCAGTCTCGCGCGAGGGGAACCTTTGCGATTATCGCGCAGAGGTTGCCCTTCTGCCGATTCAGTCCAGCCTAGCATCAGAGTCTGACCGCTTTTGTTCTTCTGGGACACGGTGTAAGGGATGGAGCTGTGGATGGGGAAAATGATCCATATGAGGAGTGCGGGCACAGACCATCAGTAAGGCACCTAAGATCAGCAGCAATCCACAGATCGACAAAAGCTGCACCCAGCCAATTTCTAGCGCTCCATGAACAATCACTTCTCGTAGTACAGAGACGATCGTCACTTCTACCGCCACGCCCACTGAAATGCTGTGTTCTTCTAGATAAATCACCAGCAGGCGAAACAGCTCGACCAAGATCAGCAGAAACAGAATGTCTGCCGTCACTTTCTTAAAGTCGACGGGATGCATAAGAGCGGTCAGCATTCCCCAAAGCTGGATTGCCATAATGCTAAACAAGATCACGCACAGCAGTATCACAATCAAGTCTTGAAATACTTCCATACTTTCGACAACGTGACTGCGGTGAAATCATCGTCCCCAGAAAATGAATCGGCTTTTTTGGCGCTTGTTCATTGCAGGTGTGCCTTTGCAGGAGTTAACTGCTTCAACCGTACGACACTATGCATACGGGAGACCCAATTGCCTAACGACCTCGATGGCAGTGCTGCTTTTCATCAGTTTTTATCAAGGTATGCCATCACCACGGCGGTTAAGGCAGCTTGGCAAAGCGCCATAACACATGCGGGAACCTGATGGGCCGATCTTACGTCTGCATCACCACTGCTTGGGGAGTCTGCCTTTAGATACAGTAGTTTATCAACTAGGTTCAGGAGCAGTTGTATGTCCGTCTTTAGCAGTGGCTTTGGCGCTGGATTTGGTGGTATCTTTTTCGATCTTTTTCCTTTTGATGATCCATTCAGTCGCAGAACGCTTCGTGGAACAGTCCGCTCAGAGTCTATTCGGGGCACTAACAGTCGAGACACCATCAGCGGCAGGGGTGGCGACGATTTTATTTTGGGGTTTGACGATAGCGATCGGCTTTTTGGCGATGACGGTGAGGATACAATTCGGGCTGGTGATGGCAATGACGATATCTTTGGGGGGGATGACGACGACATCCTAGATGGGGATGACGGTCGGGATGAAATTTCTGGCGAAGATGGGGATGACGATCTAAGAGGAAATGACGATCGAGATTCGCTGTTTGGTGGTGACGGCGATGACAACTTAGAAGGCAATGACGGCGACGATCAACTCTTTGGCGACGACGATGACGACAGCCTCAGCGGGGGCGAGGGCAAAGACGAGCTAATTGGCGGCAGCGGCAATGATGAGCTGTTTGGTGAAGAGGATAACGATCGCCTGCAAGGGTATGACGGTAACGACACGATAGAAGGCGGTGGCGACAATGATCAACTCAGCGGCAATCTAGGTGATGATGAGCTGCTAGGTGAGGAGGGTAACGATCGCCTCGACGGGAATCCGGGTAGCGATCGGCTGATTGGCGGCAACGGTGACGATATTTTGGTCGGCAACGAGGGCAATGATTTCCTCAATGGCAACGACGGCTCTAACACGCTAACGGGCAATGCGGGCAGAGATACTTGTGTGCTAAATCGGGGAGCTGGACGCGACATCATTACCGATTTCCGAGACCGCGAAGATTTGTTTGGTCTTTCTGGAGACCTCAGCTTTCGCCAGCTTAGAATTGTGCGCGGCAGAAACGGTGGCACAGAGATTAAGGCAGGCAGAGATCCGATCGCCTTTTTGCCCAACGTTAGACCTAATCTGATTACAGCAGTAGATTTTACAGTGGTCTAATTTCAAGATCTAATTCGCATCAGACGAAGCGATTGATGAAGAGATCGACGAAGTGATCAAACAAAGTGATCAAACAAGCGATCAGACAAAGTGATAAGGCGGCAGCGGTTCCCCCACAGTAACTTCCCAGTGGGGGAACTGGATTTGCCACATTGTTAGCGCTTCATAGAGTAGCCGCTCTTGAATTCGATCGCCCAACACATAAACCCGTTCTGCTCCGTTGTGGGATTCACCCTGTACCCAGTCTGGGAACTGTCGGGCGATTGCTTTCAAGATTTGCTGATATTCAGTTTGCGTTTGAAAAGCCCGTTTGCTGAACAGATAGTCTTTGTCCTGCTGGTCTGGGGCGATGGGTACTAGCTTCAGGAAGTATTCTGCCTTGCCCTGCAGGCTTGCTAACTTCTGCACATACTCTGCTTGGTGCGTTTCTAAATGTTCTTGCAGCCCTTGCTGCGAGATAAAACGAGTTCCAAAGCGCAAAGGCAATAGCGCAATTTGCTGAAACAGCTCACGGATGACCCGATCGTGTGCCAAAACTGCCTGCATCAGCTGCTGATCGCTGTCTTGCAATGCCTCAAACGCAACTTCTGGTTCAACGACTGCAGCAAGCTTACCAACCCGCAGTAATAGCAAAGCTCCTGCGATGCCACGAGGCAGCCGCAAGGAATGCGTGGGGTTGGGCAGAAAAGCATAAGTGTACATGGCGATCGCACACAGCCAAACAAAAACGTCCAGAGCCTCTCCTCCCAGTAAAGCAGGAACGGAGAACACTGGACGAACCGACAGTTGATTAGGATTTCTAGGATCTCACTGCCAGCAGCTATATTGCTGCAATTATTGCTTGCGGTTCAGCGCTTCGGCGGGCTTGCGGTGAGCGATCTCAGCAAACTTGCCGTTTGTGTGACCATTGCCATTCCGGGGCTGGATCACGCCATAGCCACCGTGGTTGCGCTCGTAAATCACGTTGATTTCATTTGTCTCGATGTTGCGGAACATATAGAAATCGTGGTCCACTAGCTCTAGCTGCTCTTGCGCTTCCTGGATCGTCATCGGCGGCATTGCAAAATACTTGGTGCGTACCACATCTTCGGGCAGGGCAGGAGCACGATTGTCGTCAATTAGCGCTGATACAGGTTCTTGCTCGAGCGCATCGCAAGTCTTCAAAGGAGTGTGGGTTTGCTCGTGGCGCTTTTCTTTGTACTTGCGAAGCTGGCGTGCAATCTTGTTGGCAACGAGGTCAATACTGGCATAGAGATTTTCGCTGCTTTCTTCGGCGCGAACAACAGTTCCATTGGCGTAGATAGTCACTTCGGCAGTCTGTCTGGGGTTTATCCGAGGGTTGCGGGCAACGGACAGATGGACATCAACTTCAGTCGTCAGCGTTTGAAAATGAGCAACTGCTTTTTCAATTTTCTGATGAACATATTCGCGGATCGCCTCTGTAATCTCGATATTTTTGCCCTGGATAACAAGCTTCATATCAGAGCTTCCTCCCCTAACAAATTGGTGGGTGTCATAGTTTCACCCTAGCACTTTGTATTGGGGACAACAGGGGCGTTTATAATCTTTTGCATCGGTTGATAATTCTTGATTAGAACATCCGTAAAACTCTAACAATTTGCGTCGATCTCCCCTTGATCTTGATCTGATCTCTTGCGTTATCCTGAGAGATCGCTGCATGCTACCAGCTAGATGAGCGGGGCAACTAGACGCTAAATCAGATATAACCTGGAATGGCTGAAACTCAAGCTTGGCAAGAACGAGCGGCAGGAACGCAGCAGTGTCAGCTTTATCAATGCGGTTTGATTGACTACGAAGTCGCGTTAAACTGGCAGCGATCGCTCTTGGCAGACCGTAAAGAAAATTCATCATTAAGTGATGTCTTAATCCTGCTGGAACATCCTCCCGTCTACACGCTGGGACAGGGGGCGACCGTCAATTTCTTAAATTTCGATCCGGGCGCGGCTGCCCATCTGCTCTACCGGGTGGAGCGCGGCGGCGAAGTAACTTACCACTGTCCGGGGCAGCTAGTGGGCTACCCGATTTTGAACTTGCGGCGGCATCGGCAAGATTTGCACTGGTATCTGCGGCAGCTTGAGGAAGTGTTGATTCGAGTGCTGGCGCTGTATGGGCTAGAAGGCGAACGCATTTCCGGATTGACAGGCGTTTGGGTAGAAGGGCGCAAGCTGGCAGCGATTGGCATTAAAGTGAGCCGTTGGATTACGATGCATGGGTTTGCGCTCAATGTCTGTCCGGACTTGTCAGGCTTTCAGGAGATTGTGCCCTGTGGAATTGCTGACCGTCCAGTAGGAAGTTTGGCGCAGTTTGTGCCTAAGGTTGATCTCGATCGGGTGCGGCAGCAAGTTGCAGCTTGTTTTGCTGAGGTTTTTCAGCTTCAGATTCAAGATGCAGGTCAGCTTTAACCGAAGAATTCAAAATCTGGCTCAGTGAAACTACTAAAAGAGGGTTGTAACATCTTAAAGATGTTGCTAAATTGCTTAGGAAGATGAGCTGTGCATCGCTTCTGTCTATGACGCTGTTTACGACGGCAACTCTTGCAGCGTTTTGTCACAGACGATCGACTTAACCAAACGCTACTTTGAAGTCAGGGCATTGACATCTATGTACACTATTTCTCGTGAAGATCCGACAGCTCCTGAAAATTCTTTGACGGCTGCAACTCCAAGCTATGCTGCGCCGCTGATGCCGCTGCGCGAGCGGGACAAACAGGTGTTGATAGAGCTGTTTATGCAAGAAGGAATTGAGGCGATCGAGGAAGACATTGCCTATAATCTGCTAATTCGCTGCCCGGAACCTTGCTGGGAAGACGATTCGTTTGAATTTTTGCGAGACTATTTGTAGAGGCTTGCTTTGGAGTGAGCTTCCGGACTGTATTGCTGGGGTTCAGCTCATGACTAAAATTTTGATCTCGTTGATTGTGGCGGTTTGGGTAGGCGCGATCGCCCTGATCTCGGTGCAGAATGCCACACCCGTTACGCTACAGTTTCTAATCTTTCAGTCGGTGCAGCTGCCTCTGGGGTTGGTGCTGGCGTTTAGTGCGGCTCTTGGCATGGTGGGAATGGCGCTGCTACTGCCCAGTGGGCGGGCGATCGGCGGGTCGAGAGAGGATTTTGAGTAGCGGGCATTAAGTGGAACAGATTGGTTAGTGCTGTATTTGTTAGAAATAGCCCATTAGTGTAAAAACCGTGTGAAAGCTTCAGTGGGAAAGCTCCGCTACGTGGAGCTTTCCCACTGAAGCTTATTTTCAAAATTGGCACTAACGGGATTGAGCTAAACGCAGCTGCAGCTGCTGTTTGGCAGCTTTAAAGTCTGTTGCCATCTGCTCACGCTGCTGTGCAGAAAAACTTCTGCCGATCGTCGGCAACATAGTATTTTCTTCTTCACGAACGTGTGCCAGCACTGTTTCTTTGAGCAGCTTAACAGCAGTTTTAAAGTCAGACGAACTCGGATCCATCGCTTTGATCTGATCAAGCTCCCGCTTCATCTCTGCTTGTTCGCTGTAGCGTCCTTCAGTTTCGCTCTCCCCGTATACAGAGTGTACTTGAGGATAAACTACTTGCTCTTCTGCTTCAGCGTGAACGGTTAGATCCTTGTAAAGCTGCCCAAAATATTCCTGGATCTTTGCTGGATCGCGGCTGTTCTCGATCTCGCTGAACAAGACGCTCACTTTCGTATGATCTGCCCGGATCAAAGATTGGATATCAACATCGGACTGATCGGAATTTTGCGTGAGCACGCTGCCCGCGACGCCAGAGAGAGCAGCAACTGCATCTTGAACTCTTGCCCACAGCCCTTGGTCAGCTTCTTGCCCCGTCAGCTCTCGCACACCTAGCAGTTCCAGCATTCCCTTGAGCTGCTCTTGGTGCGCTCGATTCTCAAAATTAACGGTGTTGAGCGGGGTAATTGCCGCTTCCACATCTGCTCCAACGATCTGAGCTGCTTTGTGAATCAGCAGTCCTGTCATCGTTTGGTTGTGTTTCAACAGCTCGTGCTGTGATAGCTTTTCATATGGCGATAGCTTCGAGCCTGTCATTAGCTCTTTCACTGTGTTCACCAGCCCTACCACCGTCTCGGCAGGTTCTGCGGGAATGCCATACTGCACAATCACGGTTTCGAGAATACCCAGATTCTTACGATCGTCATCGTACATTTCGTGTAACCGTTCCTGGATCTTTTGATCTGGAATGTCTGATGCTAGCTGTCGATCGTTTTTAATCAACAGCTCTTGAATAGCTTTCATACTTGCCAGCTTTGAGGCAATGTTTGCTCTCTTTGCATCATTTAGCGTAGTTACCATCTTATTCCTCCCAAGTACAGCAAATCGTATTTATAGCTTTAGCAGATTTATCCATTTACGACTTTGCCACCGTTAGGATGGAGGATCTGACCGGCCATGTAGGAGGAGTCATCGGATGCTAAGAAAACATAGCTGGGTGCAACTTCCTCAGGTTGCCCAGGGCGCTGCATCGGCACTTGAGCACCAAACTTTTCTACTTCTTCTGCAGGAAAAGTGGAAGGAATCAGCGGTGTCCAAATGGGACCGGGTGCAACACCATTGACGCGAATTCCCTTCTCGATCAGAGATTGAGACAGCGATCGGGTGAAGGCAACGATTGCCCCTTTAGTGGTGGAATAGTCTAGCAGCTGGGGATTACCCTGATAGGCAGTTACCGAGGTCGTGTTGATGATCGTGCTGCCTTCTTGCAGATGCGGCAGTACAGCTTTGGTCAGGTAGAACATGGAAAAGATGTTGGTGCGGAAGGTGCGCTCTAGCTGTTCAGCGCTGATCTTTTCGATGCTTTCTTGCGGGTGCTGCTCGGCAGCGTTGTTAATGAGAATATCGAGCTTGCCAAACCCATTAATGACTTGCTGAACCGCATTTTGACAGAACGATTCATCTCCAATATCCCCGGCGATCGGCAAACAGCGCCGCCCTTCAGCTTCCACTTGCTTTTGGGTATCTTTGGCATCTTGGTGCTCATTTAGGTAGATGATTGCTACATCAGCCCCTTCTTTGGCAAACATTACGGCCACTGCTCTACCAATGCCACTGTCACCGCCCGTAATTAGCGCTACTTTACCTTCTAGTTTGCCGCTACCCCGATACTGCCGACTTTTGAACTGCGGCTGCGGAGTCATTTCAGATTCTAGACCGGGACGCTGGCTCTGCTCCTGTTTGGGCTGTAGGGCTTGAGAATTCTCTGGCATGGTTCGCTCTCCTTTTTCGCTTGCTCTGCTCTCCAAGGTGCCACGCTTTGCGCTGTACCTCCTCCCACTTCAGATGGGAGTCCAATCGCTCACCCGAGAGAGATCGCAAAAAGCAGGCGCAGAGACTAATCTCTACGCCTGCTTTTGGGTAAGGGACGATTGCTTTAGACTGAATTAAGGAGCCAAGGCATTGCCCCGCAGCAAGCTGGCCAAAGTCTTCGCTGTGATCTTGAGCTGCACCAGCGGATTGGCGGGCACAACGGTTTTGTACAGGTAGCTGTCAAACGTCAGCTTTTGCACATCCACATCGGCACACATTTCCACAAAGGCTTCGCGGGTAGCGTCAGAGCGGTAGAACACCGTCTGCAGCAAATCCAGCACTTTGTAAGTCATGCCGTACTTCTTGTCCCACCGCTTCAAATACACTTTGAGGTCGGCTTCAGTGGGGATGCGCTGCCCTTGGTTGGAGAGTTCAACGATCGTCTCGGCACACATGCGACCCGACTTTGCAGCAAAATAAATGCCTTCGCCGGATGACTTAGTGACATAGCCTGCCGCATCGCCCACCAGTGCTACCCGACCCACAACTCGACGTGGGCGCGGATGTTCGGGGATGGGATGCGCCTCTACTTTGATGATCTTGCCGCCTTCCAGCTTTTTGGCAGCGCGAGCACGGATGCCTGCCTGCAAATCCTTAATAGTGGATTTGTTGACCTTCATCGTGCCTGTGCCCACTGCTACGTGGTCGTATTTGGGGAAAACCCAGGCGTAGAAGTCTGTGGAGACGTCGTTGCCAACGTACATTTCTGCCAGATCGTGATAGTATGCCATCTTGTCTTCCGGCAGCCGAATCCGCTCCTGGAAGGCGATCGCATAGTTGTAGTCGCCTGCATCGATCGCTTTGGCAACGCGAGAGTTTGCCCCATCTGCGCCAATGATCAGGTCTACCTGTAGGCTGCTGGCGGTTCCTTCTAAGCTACCGTTGGAGTGGTCAGCATAGTGGATGGTGTAGGGATCTGAATTATTTGTAGGGAGGTCGATGCCATGAACTGTACCGTTGATCAACTTAGCGCCCAACTTAGCGGCACGGTTCCGCAAAAAGCCGTCTAGCACTTCGCGGCGGCACATCCCAATATACTCGTCGTCCTTCAGCGTATGACCAATGTCGACTTCAATATTGGAGGGTGAGATCATCTTCATCTTTCGCACTTGGCGATCGATGATTTCCATAGGCAAATCAAACTCGCTGACCATGCAGAGGGGAATTGCACCTCCACAGGGTTTAGCGTTGTCTAGTTTGCGCTCAAATAAATAGGTTTCAATTCCAGCTTTTGCTAATGTCTCGGCAGCAGAGGAGCCTGCCGGGCCTGATCCAACAACTGCAACCCGTAGTGTCAAAGGTTTTCTCCTAATTCTCCCAAGGCTATAGAATCGCATCCTACCACGGACGTTTTGCGGTTCACCTTTAGACAGAGAAGAGAACAGTGAAATGAAACAGAGCTTAATATTTTGCTGCTCTACTCATCAGCAAGATTGCCGTTCTCAAGACCACAACCGCTCAAGATCGCAATACTAACGACTAAAAATGTAATAAAAAAGATTTTTCCACAGAAAATCTTTCAGGTTAACCAACCCAAAGTCCTGAGGAATGTTTAAGGGGGGCACAGCGCCCCAACTGTTCCTTGACAACTCCCTAGCTATGAACTGCAGTATCTCCCAGAAAAACCGGCAGCTTTTGCACAAACTGAGCGAGTTCATTGAGGCGGCTGAAGGGACGGCTGATGAAGTAGCTGTTTTCTACCCAATACAGCGGCGCACCTTCGGCAGTCTGCATTCTAAAGGTGCAGCCTTTGTCTTGGGCAAGATGGGCAACGTCGATCGCAGTCATTAACTTTTGCATATGATTGAGGCTGGGAATTTTAAGTTGTAAATTGCTGAATGAGCGATCGCTGCTGCTGCAGATGTGGGTGATAATGCAGTAGCTATGTAGCTTATGTAGCTATAGAGAGAGTCAGTTGCTTGAGCAGCTTGGCTAAGCTTCCAATCTACTGAAGCTGATGCCCTTTCGGATTCAGCCTTTAGCTGTATATCTCTAAGCAGATCGTTCTAATTTTTTGTTACCGCTGTTACGCTGCTGTTTATGTCGCTTAAGCCTTCCCAAATTCAAGATTTACTTAATGCCAAACGCGAAGATTTTGCAGCGTTTAGCCAAGATGCCCTCAAACAGCTACAGACCTATCGATCGTATCTAGCAAAGTTAAGCGCCCAAGGAGAACCCGAAATCCAGAAGCGTTCTATGGCGCATACGGCAGATTTGGGAGGGCGGCTGCTAGAGCCGCTGACCGCAGCGGAACAGGGTGTGATTGCCAGTCAGCTCGTCTGGGAGAATCGGGAGCAAAGTCTTGCTTGGGTGCGCGATCGGCTTACGGGTATCAAAACGTTTGCGGTCGATGGGTCGCAAATCTACCCCGGTAAAGATCTGTCGATTCCGGTGGCGCTGGTGCAAATTGGCTGGTTTGAGAACCCCCACCTGCCGATCGGCGGCTACGAAAAAGACACAGAGTTGGATATTCTTACCCCGGCTGATTTGCAGGTAGGCAACAGCGGTGAACCGGTCGATCGGAAGGTGAATATGCGCCGCTTTCAGATGGAGACGCAGCGCCTGATCGACTATATCGAAGCACATGCCAATGCCAAAGATTGCCTGATATTTCTAGATGGCTCCCTCGTTGCTACATTTGCCGAAGCCTTCGAAGCCAAAAGCCGCCAGTTTTATGTGGAGTGCCTGCTAGAGCTGTTAATTGCCAGCGAACAGTGTCGGGTGCCGTTGATTGCCTACATCGATACCTCCTATGCTCAAGACCTGAAGGGGATGCTGCAAAAGCTGTTTCATCTGCCCGATGCTCCTTCCCTCCATGATGCTCAACTGCTGAATAAGTTTATGAACTGGGGCGATCGCACGCCTCTGTTTTTATGTGAACGACCGGGTATCCTATCCGGCTACGGTGCTCATCGCTATCGGGTCGCGTTCACCTACCTGAAGACCACCCGTGACAACTATCCGGCACGGTTAGAAATGCCGCTGTGGATGTATGAGGAAGGCTGGCTCGAGCGAGTAGTGGACTGGGTGCGGGGTGAGGTCGTTATCGGCAATGGTTATCCATATGTGATCGAAACGGCAGACCAAACAGCAGTTCTGCAGGCAGACGATCGACAAACTTTCTTCAAGATTTTGCAAAACTGGGCAGAGCAGGAAGATTTGAATCTACGGTTCTCGCGCAAGATGGTTAGTAAGGTGCGACGACGCTAGAAATTGGTGCCCTGATTAATGACCACTTGCTTACATCGTTCCCCGGAAAATTCCTTGCGGCCGGACCAGCAGTACCAGGATCATGAGCATCAAGGCAATCCCTAGCTTGTATTCTCCAGGAAGCCAATAAGTCGAGACTTCTTGGGCAATGCCAATTACAAACGCTCCGGCGATCGCTCCATAGGGGTTGCCGATGCCACCCAGGATGACCGAGGCAAACATTGGCAAAATCAAGAACCAGCCCATATTAGGACGCACGGCTGTCACCAACCCATACATACCGCCGCCGATCGCCGTTAGCCCGGCCGCAATGACCCACGTCCAAATTACGACTTGCTCCACGTTGATGCCCGACACCCGCGCCAGATCGACGTTATCCGCCACGGCTCGCATTGCTTTACCGACCTTAGTATTCTGCAAAATGTAGTGCAGCGCCAAAATTACTAGCGCTGTTAAAACTACGACAATGATTCGGTTTTGGGCAATCTTGATGCCAAATAAATCGATTGCCCTTGCCACGGGTAGATCGTACTTCTGGTTGCCTGCTCCCCAAATCATCGTGATACCATTGCGCAAAAAGAGGGCTAAGCCAATCGAGATAATAATCAGCGTGGTAGAAGTGGCACGGCGATCGCGCATTGGCGACCACAGTAGCTTTTCGGTAATCAGCGCCACGCCAATAGTTAACACTGCACCAAGAGCGATCGACAGCCAAATGTTGGGAATGCCCCATTGGCTCAGAAGCACGTCAAACACCAGCGTTAGATATGCGCCCAGCGTCATTAGATCGCCGTGGGCAAAATTGGCAAGCCGCAGAATTCCGTAGGTGAGAGTGAGTCCTACGGCGGCGAGGGCAATGATGCTGCCAACAGCGATGCCGTTAACCAAAAGCTGAAGGAGTTGCGTATCCATAGCGCTAAAGAGCCCTGAATGAGGCGATCTAAATAGAGGTTAAATACTAATAAATACTAAATAGAGGCTAAATAGAGATGAGGCGATCGCACAAGTTCCCTCACTGTATCGGATTTTGGCTCAGATTTTGGCAGTGCTTAATCTAAAAGACTAACTAAATCAGCGTTGGAGCTACGGTGAGCATGAGGCTGGCAGATAGGCCATTCACGGCTCCGATAGTGTAACCTCAGCCTTACACATCAGTTCGATTGCCTGTTCTGCTGTCATTAAACGCTTCAAGACGACTTGCCCGATCGTCCGCGTAGCAGAATTTTCGTCTGCAGCGGTTGGTTTTACCTCCACCATCAAGACGGCTTCCTCAACTCGGTAGAGCCAAAGCTTTTCATTGTTCTCCCAAATGCAAAGTGTAGTTTGGTCGATTATGGGCTTGCGTCGCCAAGAGGCTTCGTTCCACAAACCGCCGAACTCCCACACACGTCCCACGCTCCAGCCGTCTGATAAAAAAAAATACTTCACGTTAAGTCCGAATCTACTCACTTCTTTCAGCTCATTATGCGACATTGCTGGTTAAATCTCTGATGATTAAATCCCTGCTAATTAAATCTCTGATGTAGAGTATGAAGCGGCAAAACTGCTCCACACTCTATGTTTTGCCAGCCATCGCAGACTTATCGCCATTCCACTTAGGACATTTGAGTAGCGTGCTCCGCACGCTACTCAAATGTCTCTGTTCTCACTGCTGTGCAACGGCTACAAGAATCTATTGATGTTTGGCGTCTATTCTATAGACCTCTGAGGTCTATAGGGCAGAAGAAAATGGCAGGAAAAGCTAATCATATCGACGCGGCGTATAAACCCATTTGCCATTAGCGTGAACAATCATGCGCGTTTTGCTCGAGCCAACCAGAATCAGCGTCCGCATATCAACCTCATCAGCAGAGAGTTGCTCCAGCGATCGCACCACCACCGATTCGCCCGCCCGTCCTACGTTGCGTGCCAGCACGATCGGTGTATTAGGCGATCGCCAGTGCAAAAGCAGATCGCGGGCAGCCGTCACTTGCCACGTCCGCTGTGTTGAGGTGGGGTTGTAGAAAGCAATCACAAAATCGGCTTCTGCAGCTGCCCTAATCCGCTGTTCGATCATTGACCAGGGTTTGAGAATATCCGACAGAGAAATGGCACAAAAATCATGACCGATTGGCGCACCAATGCGAGCCGCAGCCGCCTGCAAAGCCGAAATACCCGGTGCAACTTGAAGCTCGATCGACTGCCACTCTGGTTTTGCATCCTGTTCCAAAACTTCAAACACAGCAGATGCCATGGCATAAATTCCAGGATCGCCCGATGAAATCACAGCAACCGATCGCCCCTCAGCTGCTAAGTCAAACGCTAGCCGCGCCCGCTCCAGCTCAACGCGGTTATCCGACTCATGCCGCTGCTGCCCTTGCCGCAAGGGTTCAACCAGATTTAGATAAGTGCTATACCCTACCCAATCCGTTGTTGATTGCAAGATTGCTTTTACTTCAGGCGACATCCACTCAGCGCTGCCCGGACCTGTGCCCACGATTGCCAGCCGCCCTCTCGATCGCCCAACTTGATTAACATCTAACGGTAAAGGAGCCGCCGCAATGGCAAAGTACGTATCAGCTACGACCAGCCGCCCGGCTGACCCTACAGCTCTCATGGCAATCTGTATAGATAATTCGGTAGGCTGCGGTTCAATATCTTGAATTGAAAGAAATCGAACTGGTACGTTGAATGTCTGGGCGATCGCCTGGATACCCAGATGGCCCATGTAAGTTTCTAGCGTAAATACTGCTGCGATCGCAGCAGGAGAAAGATCTGCTGCTGTTAGCTGCTCCTGAATGAAGGAGATTGCCTCGCTGGGAACACTGCTAATTCTGCCGTCGATCCCAATGGCTAAAGTGGCGGGATGGTAAACTAAACAGCTGCGGCTAGCTGCAACAGAATGCTCACTGACACAGATCTTGAGTGAGCCGTCGATTGCCAAAGGCAGCTGGCTCTCACTCAGCCAAGGTGCGGCTCCTTCCAGTTGCACCGTTGCGCCTGCCAACAAATCAGCAATAAACGTTTTGGCATCCTCTGGGTTTGCCAGATGATAGCCTGCAGGTGGAGCCAGCAGCGCAGTCCGAAAGCGCAGATCACCAGCTGTGGTAATCGCTGCAACTCCTCCACAACCCACAGCAAGCTGCCGAGCTAGCTCATTTACTCCCTGCAAGCCACCTAGCAGCGGCACGATCGCGCTTCCATCTTCTGCAGCTGCCAGAACAGGTGGTTCTTGTTGTTTATTGGATAGAAGAGGTGCAAGGGTGCGAATTAGAATTCCGGCGGCGCAGATCCCGATGATCGGCGTGCCGTCTTTGAAGAGCGATCGCAGCGTTTCGCCAAAGTCTGTAAAACTTACATCAACCTCTGTCTCAACCGTGCGGTTGGCTAAGCCGTAAAGCACCGCATTTGGCAGAACTGTCATCATTTGCCGTGCAGTTGAAACACTGTGCTGACCCAAGATAATAATGGCAGGTGCTTTCACAGGAGGCTCCAAAGAATGACTACATCAGCAGAGTGCAACCTTGAGCTTACAGCGCTTTGTGTTTAGATTGCAGCCTGTTGATTTGCGTTTGAATAGCGGGCGCTGTGAGCGGCAGGAGGTAGTGTGAGAAGTCCGTTTACAGCGCTCTCTCTCAGGGAGTAGCAGAGTTCTCTCTTTGGGTAGTCTATTCGTAATTCACGGCTTGTTAAGCTTAAGCAAGTATAAGGAATGTATCAAAGCGGAAACGCCCTTAGTTCAGATAGTGTTCCAAAAAATGGAGAAGCAACAATGAATATTCTGGCTTGGATTGTGTTAGGTCTGATTGCTGGAGCCATTGCAAAAGCGGTCTATCCGGGGCGTCAAGGCGGCGGCATCCTGGGTACTTTGATTCTAGGTGTGATTGGTGCTTTCGTGGGAGGTAGCATTTACAACCTGCTCACTACAGGCACGATTTCGTTAGCCGCATCGGGTCTAAGTATTGGTGGTATTGTAGTTGCTGTTATTGGCGCAATCGTTGCTCTGTGGATCTACTATGCAGTGACTCGTCGTAGCGCTCTGTAGAAACTGCGATAAAAATCATTTGCGGTTGAAACTGTGAATGTAACAGATACCAACCATAGCCATGGCAATCATAGCGAAAGAGTTCCTGTCGAGTTAGGCAGGAACTCTTTCGCTATGATTGCTGCTTAATTAATGCTTAGTATATTGCCAGCGCGATTTAAAGCAAGTCTACCGCCTCTGCCACTTGCTCGTTAGTGTTTTTAGCACTTGTCGCATGCTTTCTCCTTCCCCATTTTCCCCGCCATAGCGCCAACGCACATAGGCTTCTGAAATTTGGTCGATCGCTTCAGCAATTTCGGGTGAATAGCGAGTGCGGCAGTCCCGCGCATACTCCAGAGGTGTCAGGTAGGCGGGTTTGCGAGAACCGTGGTCTGCCAGCCAGCGCAGCATCTGCTGATAGATCGACTCCATCAACGGCAGCTTTGCTAGCCAGCGGCGATAGCGCCAAGTTTTCCAGCCGCTCCAAGCTAGCCAGCCCATGAAACCGAGCCCTATGAGAACGCCGAGCCCAGTTAGGATCCCCTGCCAGCCTTGGGTGAACTGCGAGAACAGCCAGCCGAGTACCGCTCCGATCGTCCCAAACAGGCGATTGAAGAACCCTGTTAACGGCGAAGGAAGCCAACCTGCAACCCAGCTCCAGAACTGCTTCAGAACGCCGAACGTCTCGGTTTCTTCAATTGATGGCGGCACCAATTCGTGTCCAGGAATTGGGTCAAAGGCAAACCAGCCATATTTGTGGAAATAAACTTCTGTCATTGCATAGGCATCGGTGTTCTTAACCACGTAGTACCCTGTGAAGGGATTAAATTCTCCGGGTGCAAATCCCATCACAAGCCGAGCTGGAATCCCAATCGATCGCAGCATTACCGTTAAAGCTGTGGCGAAGTGATCGGGGTAGCCACCTTCATATTTAAATAGAAACGCGTCAACCAGATCCTCTTCATCTGAAAAGAACGGTAAATCCGGACGAACCCGGTAGCGCTGCTTTAGTGTCTGCGCCAGATAGAGCGCCTTCTCAGACGGAGTGGTCAAAGCGGTGGTAGAGCTAGCCAACAGCGCTTCAGTTTTTTCTCGGATTCGCGGTGCGATCGCTTTAGGAATTTGTAAATAATGCGAACGAATATAAGGTGGATACTCTGTAGAAGATCGTCGAAGAATTGTTCGATCTCGACGAGGTACTTCTGAAACTACTGTATAAGTTAATCCTTCAGATAAGGCAACGGGCGATCGCAACCCACTTTCTTGATCGATTGCTACTTGTTCCGTTGGAAAATAAAGCTCCTTCGCCTCGAACATGGCTGGAATTAAGTTAGGAAGATTAGCAACTAGCGTATAAGACTGAACAACCTCCCGTGTTTTATTGAGCGTGACCGACCACGGCAACGTAAATCGGAACGACCAAGATGATCGCTGTAGAGTCTGCACTTGGCTTTCGTCATTGCGCGAAATCTGCCAGCCCTGCCCTGTGTATCGATCGAACGCCAACACACGCCAAAATCCGGGCGCTTGCGATCGCACCCGCATTACCACCTTTGGCTTCATGTTGCCCCGCAGGTTTTGGTTTACCGTGCTGTTGAAGCCGTAATAATATTCATCGTCAACTGCTCCGGCTCCTCGTTCAACCTGCCCTCCGGTTCCGGCTCCGGCTCCCCGGACGCCTTGCGCATAGCCCGGATTGACAATATTGCTGCTATTGAACTGTTCGCTGGTGGGGATGGGGCTGCTGACTGGGAACGATCGCAGCTGATACCCCGGCATGCGAGGCAGCAGCAAGAAGATGCCCAACCCTAGCGCCAAGATCACCAGCAGTACTGCACCCAGCCGCTTCGGAGCCAGATCTAACCCAGCTCGTCGAAACGACACCGCCCCCAGCCCCAGCCGAGAGCGGTAGTCCAACATCAAAACAGGTAGTGCGATTGCCAGAAATAGCAGCAGCAGGGGTGCAAACGCTAGCGTTTGGCTTAGCGTGGCAGCTACACCCAATAGGATCAGCCCGATCGCCGCCGAATAGCCCAAGTCTTTTCGACGCGGCAGATCGAAGCTGTGCAGAACTTGTAGATGAATTAATAGTGTGGCAAGCGCAATTCTCGTGTCATTCCGCTCTGTCCAGAGCCGCACGAAAAACAAAGCGAGGACAAGCAACATGCCGATCGCAATACAAAACTTGACCGGAATGTTGCGCTGCCGTCGCCGAAACCAACTCCAAGCAGCACCCACAAAACTAAGCGGCACAGCCCACAGGCTGATTCCCATGAAATCAATGCTGTCGGCAGCAGCCACATCGGTAGCAATAATGCCTACCGCCGCTAGCGTCTGCACCAAGACTCGTAGGGGCAGCGAGTCTTCAGGTTCCGGTACAGGTGATTTTAAGCGCTGCCGCAGCCGAGCCATTGGGGAAGGCTTAGCGGTAGAACGAGACGATCTTGGCGATCGGGTAGAAGGGTTCCCAACAAATCGGGTCATGGGTAGAGGCGTAGGAGACCGGCGTGGGAAAGGACCAAGGACGAAGGATGGATAACCAGCCTTCCGTACCTTGCCTTGCTCAGCCTGATAGGTTTCGTCCCTATGCTAACGAAAGACTCTGAAAAATCAGATCATGCCCGGCTCTTGAATCTATGTAGGTTTAATTCAGGGGGTAGAAGGCTCTGATGGGGGTGTGACAGAGCAGTAGATTTATTTCAATGCGATCGCAATAGGTGTAGGAGCTTGGCAGCACTTCCACCTACACTCCTAAGCACTTTCAAAGGTATCTACTAAATTAACGGGCTGGTTGACTAGCAGCAACTAGTCTTCTGTCATTGGGCAAACGGCAAACACCAATGGGGGTTGATTGGTGTTTTCTAACTGCACAGTCAGCGAGTAAGTTTGGTTAGGTTCTAGCTGAGATAGCTCAACGCCAAGTTCGCCTGCGTAGGCGCACTGGGCGATCGCTTCTGCTGCTTTGCCCTTGAGGTAAATGCTGCCCTGTCCCGGCAACTGCCCAAAGATGCGAACCCGATTTTCCTGGGGCACATACTGCGCCTCCAGTGTCAGGAGCCCAATGGCAGATTGCCACTGGCGCTCTACTTTGGGCTGGCTGGCAGAAAGACGAAACGTTGTGGCATCAAGAATAGTGCGGGCGGCAAGCAGCGACAGCGCCATTTGTTGGGGCTCTGTAGCTTGGTCGTAATGACCCGGAAGCCCAGCACCCGGCTGACTTCCTGACTGGGGCAGCGAGGAGCCACTCCGGAAAGGAGTGGTCAGCACTAACCCTGCCAGTTGGTTGAGCGCATCCGTCTTGTTGGGAAACAGGTTTGTAACGGCTTGCACCAGCTTTGCGCCCTCCTTCAACGACGACTGCACGATCGATTGGCAGTGATCAAACAGCTGCGTCAGAACGGCATCGGGCATGGGGACGGGCAAGCTGAGAGTTTGCAGTTGGGCAGTCCAAACAGGAGTAGGGGCAACTGCCTCTGCCTGCTCTTCATAGTCCAGTGGCTCAGTTTCCCAAGGAAAGCGGGGCGGATTTTGTTCAATTTCGGCACGGAGCCGATGTTTCATTAAGTTATAGAAGCGGTCTTGCACAGCAGGTCTCTCTCCCGATCTGAATAGTAATTCCTCGAAAGGAAAAGCTCCCGATTCAATCAGGTCAGGCAACAAAGCCTCTACCTCCTCTGAATCGAGAGGATCGAGCGATTGCAATTCCGTTGTCCCGGTCGGGTCGATCGGATCAACTTGATCCGATCGATGATCTATATCGTTGTCATCGTTTCCAGTCGTTAGACTGGATGCTTGCCCTGATGGCTGTGGTTTCTCCGGGTTAGGGTTTTGCAACAGCCAAGCCAATAAGTGATTAATGGCTTCTGCGTCATTATTCATCGGTCGATGCACTTGTTCCGGATACTAAATTGTTGCGAATTTCCCAAGCTTGTTCAAGTAACTTAGTCCAATGTTTTTGGAGCTGGGTTTGAGTACAGCCAATTGACTGAGCGATCGCCGGATCGCTTAGCCCCTGCTGTCGCAGCTTGAGGAGTTCGCGTTGAGTGGGGTTAAGGTTTCCCTGAAACGACTGCCACTGTTGGGAAGTCAGCCCTAAGTTGCGTTCCAGATCGGCTTCTAGCCACTGATGCACCAGCTCCCAACGGTTCGACAGGGCAAACCGAATCAAGTGATACTTAAAGCGCTGCTGCAGGTAATCCCGCTGCCGCGCCGTTAAACCAAGAATAGCTTCAATCTCGTTTGCCGGAAGATCTTGGAGCCGCAGTGCAAAATAATTTGCACAATCCTTCTGGTCGCGCTCTTCTAGATAGGTCATCAGCTCCGAGATCACCGTGTTCCGCAGTGCGTCTTCCGGCAGCTCTGGTTCTTGCGCCATCATTTGCTCGCGCACTTGCGGCACCGAGACATTGCTGCGCTGGTCAGCTTCGCCAGAAGAGCCTTCCGCCGCCTGTTCAATGTCTACCATTGTTTCCGGCGGCTGCTGTTGCGAGAATGTTTGCGCTCGTAGAATAATTAGCTGCTGACTGCGACGACCCGGCAGCGGTATTCGCCGTTTGCCGTAGCGCTCAGTGAACGCCATATATTCGACTAACTCTAACAGCGTCCGGGGTCGGTAGGTCGCCGGAAGCTGGTTTTCACGCCGAAAGGCATTGAGCGATTCGATATAAAATCCCTGCAAAAAGTCTTCGATCAGCGTCAATCGTGCTTGGTAGCTGGACTGAACCTGGGGCGGCGTAATGTACCGATATACAACCGCGCTGAGCGTGCTGTGCAGTTCTACTCGTCCACGATGGGAGCCAAGCTGGTAATACTTGAGGCACTGCTTCAGCCGATGCCGCGCCAGCGCCGTTGACCAAGTATCAATTTCACCCGATGCTTGAATCCGCTTACTCTCTGAACAAATACGGGACACCTCGTTGGTAATCCGCATTGCCACGTCCTGACACCCTTGTTCCGATGCCCGCGTGGACTGCCTCAGCTCCTTGAACAAAAGCTTAAAAATTGCCTCCACCTGCTTCAGCCTCTCCCTGATGGTAGTTTGCTGCAATGTAATCCGCACTTCATCGCTTTGCCTCTCTTTTTATATAGACAGAGAAACAGGCAACCAAGATGCGTGGTGGTAGAATGCCCTGCTAAAAAATACCCGTCTCTGTAGAAGCTCTACCGCCAGCCCAGTCTAAACTATCTGGTCTAAACTGTGAGGGCAGATAGCTGCTTTATTCTCGCCAGATGGCGAAAGGTAATGGATTCTAGCCGTTGCAGAAGTCTTCAACAATGGGAAACGGATTTTATGAACATAGACCAGCAGATTCAGGTGTTGATTGATCAGGCTCCACAGTATGGAGTATCTCCCCAACAGGTAAACCTCATCGCCCCTGCTCTAAAAGCCCTTGCTCAACAATTGCAGCACCCCGAATACTTCATTCCTCAAACTGCAGAACAGGGCTGGTTAATGACTACGTTGACGCACCGCACCCAAAATGTAACCAAAAATGTAGTCTATGCCTTTTCCAGCTTAAAGGATGTCACCCGTAGTCCTCATGTTCCGCAAGACCCGCGCCTGCTCGCGTTACCGATACCAACCGCGCATGTCTTATTTCAAATGCTAGCAATGAAGCCAATCGATAGCATAATCTTTCTGGAGACATCAGACAATCTTCAAGCAGGAACCGAAATTTCCCGGAAGAACCTTAAAGATTTGATAGAGCTAATTGCACAACAGCAGCGATCGCCCTCCGAAATTCCACCTAATCTTGCTTAGCCTATTTATAACCTTGCTGGCTCTATTTTTACGAAATGTTTCTGTCTGAAATGATAGTTTATCCCGCTTGGGGAGCAGATTGGTTAAGCTCGAAGGTAGAGAAATGATAATGCGGACTTATGATATCGATCACATCGGCTAATACTCTGCAGCGAGTTAACTGGAAGGCGATTGCAATCGTTGCTCTCACTTTTTGGCTTTGCAGCAGTTTGCTTCTAGATTTTGTGTTCATGCCAACCATGTATATAACCGGCATGATGAGCGAACCGGGATTTGCGCTCGCTGGCTACTCGCTGTTTGGCATCTTCAATCGAATTGAGCTAGTTTGCATGGCGCTGGCGCTAACCAGCGTGTTGGTATTGCAAAAACGCCGATCGCTGAGCCATTGGACTACGCCACTGGCGATCGGGCTGCTGGGCATTGTGCTGGTCTGCACCTACGGGTTGTCCCCGGCGATGAGTTCGCTGGGTCTAGAACTCAACCTATTTGAGCCTGCCACTGTTCCAACTGCCATGAACCAACTGCACTTCCAGTATTGGACGCTGGAGCTGATGAAGCTATTTGGCTGTGCAACGCTGTTGGGACAGTTTTACCGATCGCTCTCGCTCTAAACTGCTTTAACCCTAGTATTGCTCGCTCGAACTGTTAAGAAGCTTTCCTCTGAGCTTGCGGCAAGAATAGTTAAAGTTATGACATACGGTCGATCGTTCGGTACTGAATTGCCTCAGCTACATGATGCGTCTGTACGGTATCACTGCCCTCTAAATCAGCGATCGTCCTGGAAACTTTGAGGATGCGATCGGTTGCTCGCGCAGAGAGCCCGAGCTTCCGGATGGCATTCTCTAGCAAGGTGCGAGTGGTGTCATCGAGCTTGCACCATTGGCGGACATGATGGCTTTGCAGTTCGGCATTACAGTGCAGTGCAGCAGATCGAAAGCGATCGCCTGCTCTCGATCGGGCAGCTTCAACCCGCTGACGCACAGTTGCCGATGCTTCTCCCACCGTCTGCTGCATAATTTCTTCTGGTTTGAGGCGATTCACTGCCACCTGCAAATCAATTCGATCCATCAGTGGACCTGACAGCTTTGCCCAGTACTGTTCTCGCTGGCGAGGGCTACAGGTGCAGGGTTGGATTGTGTCGCCAAAGTAGCCGCAGGGGCAAGGGTTTGTGCTGGCAACTAGGGTGAATTTGGCAGGAAAGGAGACAGACTGACGAGTGCGGGAAATTGTGACGCTGCCATCTTCGAGCGGTTGGCGCAGAAATTCCAGAACATCCCGCTTAAATTCTGTTAACTCGTCCAAAAACAGCACGCCCCGGTGCGCTAGTGAGATTTCACCCGGTCTTGGATAGCTGCCCCCACCCACCAAAGAGGCTCCAGAGGCAGAATGGTGAGGGCTGCGAAAGGGGCGATCGCCCACCAACGAGCCCTTGTCCTTGAGCATTCCGGCAACGGAGTGGATTTGCGTGACTTCCAGCGCTTCGTTGAATGTCAGCGGTGGCAGAATGCTTGGCAACCGCCGCGCCAGCATGGTTTTGCCGCTGCCGGGTGGTCCTACGAAGATCAGGTTGTGTCCGCCTGCTGCTGCGATCTCTAGGGCGCGGCGGGCATGTGACTGTCCTTTAATATCTTTAAGGTCTAAGCCCCGAAAGCGCGATTGCGCCAGTTCTTCTGTGCCGCTGATTTTGGTAGGCTGGTAGCGGCTAGGCTCGTTTAGGAAGTCTGCCACTTCTGAAAGATGCTGAAAGCCATAAACGGGTAGCCCCTCTACTACAGCGGCTTCACGGGCATTGTCTGCCGGAACAACTAACCCTTTGATCTGTAGCTGGTGAGCAGCAGCGGCGATCGCCAAGACGCCTGCAACCGATCGCAACCCTCCATCCAATGATATAAGTACAATATGCGATCAATGAATATCTCAAACACATACATATATAAAGAGTAAATCTCTAAAGTGCCTTACCTGCCTTACCAAAAACCTGGAAGCATTATCTTTGTTAGGTTTTGGTGGTAAGGCAGTCTTTCGAAGTGGCTTACTTCTGCCTTACTTTGCCTTACCAACTGCCTTACCTGTGCCCTAAATTGCCATGCATCGAACAATTGGATACGCCAGAGTCAGCAAAAAAGAGCAAGCGGAGGACTCTCACGCACTTGAGCAACAGCAAAACCGTCTAACGGGCGCTGGGGCTGACGATATCTTTACGGATGTGCAAAGCGGCAGGAGCGACGATCGCACCCAATTCAATCGATTAATGGAATTAGTAAGGAGTAAGCAAGTCGATCGGGTGATTGTCACCCGCATTGATAGGATTGGGCGATCGCTGCCATCGCTTGCAAAAGTGTTCAAAGACTTTGGAGACGCGCAAGTCCAACTTGTGGTACTGGATGGCTCCATTGACCTCACCACGGTCGGTGGTAGGACTCAAGCCGGAATTATGGCAGTGCTGGCTCAAATGGAAAGTGAAATGATCAGCGATCGCTCAAGGCATGGCTGGAACTACCTAAGACAGCGGAAGGTTGCCATGAACCCGCCATTTGGATATCGCAAGGTAAACGAGCGCCACGAGCTAGACCATACACCGCTGCTTTGCCTCCTGGAGAGACAGCAAGAGGTGACACGATCGCAAGCCGCTAGAGATTTAGTTGACTTCTTCCTGGAAGGACGCAGCCTGCGTCAGGCGATCGCCCGCTTCAACAGAAGATATGGAATACAGCAGTTTAACCACAGCTCGACCGTTAGCGCTGGCTTTGAGATAAAAGGGCTGTTCCAGAAGTCCCCTAGCGGGCTAAAGCGATGGCTGCTAAATCCCGTATTGAGAGGGCATCTAGCTTATTTTGCTGATACTCCTGAGAGGCAGGAGACTCACTACGACACCCACCCAGATCAGCGGCTTATCACTGATGACGAGTTTGCCCAAATTCAAGAGATTCTAGCCTTGAATCGAGAACGCAAAGGCTATGGCGTAGCTGCACCCGTTTATCCCCTGTCAGGGCTGGTAAGGTGCGGGCAGTGTGGATCAACTTGTTATAGCAGCAAAAGCAAGCCCAAAGCGCGGGAGGGCTACGCTTATTTTCACTGTCGGTCGGCTGCTGTTGACGCTTGCAGCATGAAAAACTACATCCGTATGGATTTGGTGGAGGATAAGGTCATTGATGCCCTGTTAGAGCGAAAGGACACGATCGCTGCACTTGCCAATACCCCACCAGCGTTGCCAACTGACACGCCAGAAATCCAAAACTTAAGGCAGCAGCTAGCAGGGCTGGAACGACTTGAACGACTTGGACCTAATCCAGCTCTTGATGTGGCAAAACAGGATATCAAAAACCAAATAGAGACGCAGCAAAGACAGCTAGTAGATCAAGTCCAGCATCAGTCTGAACTGTCTGAAACCTTGCTGACTGTGGCAGATAAGCGCTACTGGGAGAGCCTGTCAGATTCCGAGAAGCGCTCGATCTACCGTCTGTTAATTGATCGGGTGATTGTACAGCCGCAGCCGTCGCAGCCAATAGCGATGACTGGCAATAGACCAAAGGCTAGGCAACGTTCTCCTCTTTGGGATGTTCAGATTTTTCTGAAGGTTTGAGTGCTGCTAGGCATCGCTGAAGGCATTCGTCGCACGGACGATCGCATTTCGCGCCACATTGCTGAAGCGCCATTTTACGCGCATTGGAGAAGCGCTCAACCGTCGATCTAAGTGTGTCGATCGTCATGCTGACTTCTCCTCCGGCTGCAGATTCCATCCCTCGGTCGGCACTAATTCAAGGTCCTGTGGTGGAATCCAACCGGAAATCCTGCCGGAACCTTGAATAACAACACTCCACATTCCATGCTCGCGGGAATGTAGGGTGTGGATTTGCCCTGAATTAAGCGCTGGAATCTTGCTGCCTTTATACAAAACCTTGTCGCCCTCCCTCCAATTTCGGCGCGGAGGGGTTGCGCGAGGTGAATCCGCAGGTGTGGCAACCTCAACTTTTGCGGTCGATGCCACCGACGTAGATTCAATTAATACTTCCTGTGCTGGAATATTCTCCAAAGGCTCAGGTGGCTCAACGGGCTGAACCTGTACGGCAGTACGATCGACAAACTTCAGCCCCTTAATCATCTTTAGATTTTTGTGTTCGCCCGATCGAGGTGTGACGATCTCACACTGCGGGTAAAGTTCCAGCAGTTTTTTAGGGAGCTGGTTGCAGCCTTTGACGTAAGGATCGCCCGGTCGGATATCATCCTGCCAGGTTCGCTTTGCTTTGCCTCCAGCGATGTCGTAAACCTCAGTGAAAACCTCTGTTTCACGGTAGTAAGACTCAAGCTTCTCCCACAAATCTTTTATAAGAATTGGTTCGGCGCTTCGGTCAAACTCAAGCCCTGTAGATTGCGCCCACTCACACAGATGCGAATTGTGAATTTGCACTTGGAGCATTGCCTCGTCGCAGCAGGAGTAATCAATGCCCTCGCGCATCAAATCCTTAAATGCTTGAATCAGGCGATTAAGAAACGCTGGCAGAACGTTCGACCTCAAAAATTCCGGGTCATCCTTAAAACGAGGATCTGCCTTAAGTTCTCCCCTGCTGATGTCAGGGTTAGACCGAAAAACCTTATTGAACAGAATCGGCGCAAACCGAGTCTTGATAGCGTCTTCGGCTGCTTTCAAGGAAGGCAATCCATTCATGTTGTAAATGTGGATTGTTCCGCAAATAAACTCTTCGACATCTCGCCCCTTGCGCTCATAAGTAAGCAATTCGCCTGTAACAGCCGCCTTCAAGGACTGCAATGAGTCAATCGAGATCTTGCGATCGTTCTCCGAAGCCCAATTAACAAGGCTTGTTCTCAGCGGTATAACTCCAAACTTGCGCCCCTCGTCATACTGGCGATAGTCGGCAAGAGACACACTCGTCATCCCTGTAGTGCCTAAAAGCAGTGATAATGCTGCCCTGTAGGTGTCTTTCCCGTTTGACCCTGTCCCGCAAGCAAGGATGGCTCTTGTTGCCTCTCGACCCCATTTCTGTCGAACTAGCGGCAGATTAAAGACACTTGCCATCGTCCGCAGCATTACCTCTCTGAAGTCCGGATCGAGTGCGGACAGCATCGCGTCACAGTCTTCTGTAGGTGCTTCAGGATTGTATTCAACGTTTGGACGATACAAATACCGCAGTTCTCTAGAGTGCGGTACTAAAGCCGGTTCATTCTGTGGGTTTTCCCAGTCAAAGATCAACACTCCCTTGGTGCAGTTCAGACCAGGCGGGTTGCATAAATCGGCGGACACAGCGGTTTTTTGCTTCAGCGATTGCAGCGCTTCTTTTATTGCCGACGTTTTTGCGAACGGGTAGATGTCTAGCTTCTTTTGTTTGCTGTAGTAGCTGTATTTGTACAGCTCATTGTGAATTCGCCTGAGCAACTCCTCGTCGTCCTGCTTGTCAAAAAACCAGCCAGGGGAGCAATCTGTCCATACATACAGGCAATCCTTGACGCAAATCCAATCTTCAATTGGATTCCCAAGGATGCGCTCTAAATGGCAGAGCAAATACATCCCAGGTGTGTACTGAATCCCGCCCAAGAGATCGGGCAAAACCATAGAATCCTCTTCCATTGGGCGCTCCAATTCTTGTTTCTGCTTCCATTCCTGCCGGGTGATTTGGCGATCGCCTGCGCTCGCCGCTCCGTTCTGCTCATACCTGCTGTTCTCTAAAGTTTCTGGAATTGAAATGCCAACTTTAGCTGCCAGTTTTTTGCAGAATAAGATGAAGTCACGCCCACGAAGCTCTCGCCCAACTCGACCAAACCAAACTAGTTGAAGGTATTGGAGCGGGCTTTGAGACGATTGTTCTGATGCCCAGCAATACCAATAACCTTTGGTGTTGACTTGGAACGAAGTCCCACTGCTGTTATGTAAACTCCAAGGCGATTTGCCTACCAGTTCGCTGCCAACCAGAGTGAAGTCGTGAGGGTACTCATTGAAGATTTCCTCGACCGTCATTTGCTCCAAGGCGGGCATCAACTCGTCGTTTAGAAATACTTCCCAAGGATTCTCTGAGTCCTTCTGCGATCCCTCGGAATCGGTCGATCGCGGCTCCAGATACGTAGTAGTTGTGGCAGATGGAAACAGCACAGAATCAGGCAGCTGGAAGGCATCAGAGGGGTCGCTAAGAGGAGCGATCGGCTTCTGTGTGCGGCTTTTTGCTACTGCGGAAGTGTATTTCTTCCATCGCTCCATTGTGAACGGCTGCGCGTATGTCCATGATTCTTCTAGCGCCTGCTTAAATGCTTCGGGGGTGCTGCCAGTGTCATTGGCGACTAGAAGCGCAACCTCGCCCCACGTCCCATCTTTCCGGCGACGGGGGAAGCCAGGAAGCCGACCGTGACGGTGCAGTGTTGTGACTGCAGGATCGCTGTCTAACTGAGCGCAACAGTGCTTGGCTAAATCCTCCCACGTCTCAGCATCAACAGGATTTTCAAGGCGATAATGCAGATGCAGAGACTTACCACCAGAATGGACGATCGCTGTGGGTTGAATCTTGCTCGACTGCACAAATTGAGCAAGATTTTCCCACTGCCTAATCTCGGTTCGCGCGTCATCTTCCGCAAACACGTCAGTAGAATTAACAAACGCTTTGTTGCCAATCCCGCCGACAAGATAATTTATTTTGTAGAAGATCTCGTCTCCGGTTTTAGCTCGATTCAACAGGTGAGCAAAGCCATCTTTATAACTTGCGCCGATCGGATCCCAGATCTTCTTGCCGTCTGCGTCTTTGCCAGTGCAAACATATTCACGCAGGCTTAGTCCGTTTGTGGCAACAAAGCCTTGGTAGTAAATAGTCTGGTTGACGGAAATTTGAATTTGCCGCCCAATCTCGTAGCCCATTACTTGAAAGAACCGCAGCACCGCATCGCGCCCTGTCAAGTAACAATGCCCTTCGATCTGTGGGAATCTTGCGCTGATCGGTTCTCCGATTTCTACTGCTGGTGAGGATATCAGAGGCTCACGCATCTGCCGATCCTCCCTCAGGCAATCCAACCCGCTCGCCGTCCTCAGCGGTTCGCCTGTAGAAGTAAAACTCTTGCTCGATGCTTTCAGGATTATCAGACAGGTCAAAACCAATCCAATTGGCAAACTCGGTGATATATCGCTCGACTAGCTTCCGAGATGTGGCTTCCAGCGCCAAAAACCGCCCTTGGTCTAAGTGGACAAAGCAAATCGTTTGCTTTTTTCGTCGAACAAGCTCAACGCCTCGAAATTCCAAACGAGTAAAGTCGGGGAGATCGTATATAGTAAGCTGCCCCTCTTTGCCAAGAAACTTCGGTGCGCGATCGCCAAATCCCTTGCCTTTAGTCTTAGCCATCGATCCCACCCTCCGAAGTTATGGGGCAGGCGATCGGCAGACTAAGACTTGAATCTTGCTGTGGTGATGGGCTAGAATAAAATCTAGTGTCAATAACTAAAAAATCGGTCAAAATTGCCTCCGATTGGTTCTCGTAGAAGAAATACTCAAGGAGTGGTGTCGGAGAGTATTTCGGTGGATAAATTCTTTAACAACCCTCGACAGTTACTAGGCTGCTGAGGGTTTGTTACTTTCAACGAACTGCTCGATCGCAGCAATGACGACCGCGTGGGGCGATCGCCCCTCGGACTTAGCGATCTCTTCCAAACGCTTAACCGTGATCTCTGGAATCCGGACACTATAAGGACTTTGGCGTTTCATGAACAAGTTCTTTTTGTCACTAATAAAGAGTAACGCGATTCTCTCCCGGTAGTACCCGTCTACAATCAACCTGAGTAATCCGACTGTTGCACCGATCGAGGTGACGTTGTCCCGATCGCTTGCCGGAGGGCGTCTTGAGCGATCGCGTGAGGCTTTCGTCCTGTCTCTGCGGCAAGTGCCAGCAAAGCCTGATAATCTTGCTCGGTCAACGAAATGTT